>NZ_JBHTKB010000001.1:441067-1997746 GCF_042676265.1 Methylophilus luteus | reverse complement strand
ATGGGTGACAGAAGCCTTATTCAACGTCTGGCACCGCAGTGGCGGCGAACAGCGCGTGCGTTTCAGCACCCCGGCAGCGCAGAGCAGGGTAGAGGCAGACTTTGCTAACACCAGCCTGCAAGTGGGGTTGGCTAGCCGGATGACGTTCAAGTATGGCCTGAGCCTGGCGGGTAGCATGAGTTATCAGAAGGCGATAGAGCAGAGTGATTTGGAGAGTGTGACGGCGCAGGTGCATTTAAGGTGGGATATGTGAGGAGCAGGCGATAGAGGCTAGGGGCTTAGGGAGTAGGGAGCGGCTTGGTTGGAATGAAGTAATTGCTGTGACGTTGTAATTGGTAATTCTTTTGGGGGGTCGGTGCTGATGGTTCTGTGTTCTGTTTTAGCATTTTATTTCGCCCCTCGGCGAGTTACTTTCCTTTGCTTGCCCAAAGGATAAGTAACCAAAGGAAAGGGCACCCTAGCATCCGCTTATTTCCTGCGTTGCTCGTCAAAATAAGCGGTCGCGAAACTCGCCCTAGCGGCCTGCACACTACGCAGGCCACCGCGGAACTCAGACAGTCGCTCCCTTGTTTCTTATTTTGCCTGCGCTACTCGGCGCGTCAGATAGGGGACCCGGAAAGACACTACGCGGTTAGTGAGGCGGGACTCTTTATGCGGTATCCCGCTCGACCAGCGAATAAACAAATCAAAAACAGAAAACAAATACTTAGTTACTAAGCGGCCCACTGCACATGGCGATTCACTAATAGCTCATCGTGGTGGTGTTGACTTTGGGCCCCTATCTGACGCGCCGAGTAGCGCAGTCAGCGTGGGAGTTTTCGGCCAGCGTCTGTTCGAGTTCCGCAACAAGCCACGGGTTGTGTGGCTTGTCAGGGCGAGTTTCGTTGGACGCCCACGTTGACGAGCAACGCAGGGAAAAAGCGGATGCTAGGCTGCATTTCTTTTGGTTACGTTTTCTTTGGGCAAGCAAAGAAAAGTAACTCGCCTAGAGGCGAAATAAAACGCTGAATCAGAGCGAAGAACTATCCAAAGAAATACCTACTAAACCCTCCAGCAAGCACAATGCCGCCTTTATAAATTAAGCATTACTATGCTCTATCTCCGGCAATTCCTCATGCTTGATCGCCGCCTCAAACGCCGTCAACCGCTTATACACCGACAACAATTCAACAATAGTTGTCCATGAATTCACCAGATACTGGAACGAGTTGCTCACTTGCGAGAACGCGGTCAGTATCTGCTGCAGGATACCAAAGGTGATTTTGCCTGCCGCAATGGTAGGCACCAGGATCAGGTAAGCGAAAATATTATCTGCCTGCAGATACAAGCTGCGCGCCACATTGAAATACATATAGTGGAAATACAGGCGGAAGTAGTTGCTACGCACGTCCTGAAACAGTGATTTCAATGTTGCAGGTTGCGCCCGTTCTGCGTTGTCCTCGCCATAGACCAGCTCTTTGCGGTACGCCGCTTCTACGCGTTGATTCCTGAATTCCAGGCCAGGCAACTTGACCCCCACCGCTGCCAGCAGCAATGTGCCGAACACTGACCAGGCGATGGCGGCGGTGAACAGCGGTGCAGGCACTGCACCAAACACCGGCAGTTCGCTGACATAAGCCGACAGGCTCCACAATACCGGCAAGAAAGCCACCAGTGTCATGATGGCTTCTACCATGGATACGCCCAGGCCTTCCATGATGGTGGCAAAGCGCATGGTGTCTTCCTGCACCCGTTGCGAGGCACCTTCAATGCGGCGTACTTGCGGCCACTGGCTGGTGTAAAAGTCGTTCATCGCCGTGCGCCAGCGGAAAATATAGTGGCTGACAAAGAAACGGGTGATGACATAGATGAAGATAGCGACGAAGGCGATTTCTGCAAACTGTAGCATCAGCGTGTACAGCTCGGCGGTGGTCACTTTGGAGTTTGGCCCCAGCGCTGCCTGTACCGCATCAAAAAAAGGCCGGCGCCAGTTATTGATCGCGACTGACACTTGCACCGAATAATAGGTTGAAAACAGGATAAAAGCCGAGCCGACGATGGACCACCATTGCCAGCGGCTGGGTTTCAGCGTGAACCAGATTAAAGCGAAAATCGCGACGCTGACTGCGTAATACACATAAAACAATTTGAAAGTGTCGGTGACAAAGTGCCCCAGCCCGATCACCGGCTCTTTAACATTCATGTCCAGGCCGACCAGAGCACCTATGACGGACGAAAACTCGAACCACACACCGCAGCAGATCACAGACCAGAGAATGACAGAAGGCCAGAACCAGCGCGAGTCAGGGAAAAAGGATTTGAACATGGATTTTTCTTTAGGATGTTTTTTGCCAGTGTATTGCCTAGCGCAAAGACCTGCAAGAAAAAAGCCTCGCTAGGAGGCTTTTGGAGGATCAATATTGTTTGGTGCGTGACTCTGGGTTGGTCACTAGCTCTTATAACCGCGGAAGCAGCAATCGATAGGCGCTGATCTGCCGCTGATAAATTGTGTGTGCGGTACTCTCGCTTTATGCTGGGTGTTGTGCATGCGTTTTTTGGCCACGGCGCGCTCAACCACTACTTCCTCATTGGTCTCTTTGCTGGCAGCAACCTGCACCACAGGCTCAGGTTGGCGGGCTTGTCCGTCGACCACTTTTTGCGGTTTTTGCTGCATTTCTGCCGGGGCGTGCTGTTCAAACGTCATCATAATAACGGCCAGTACGTTGGCAAAAATCAATTTTGGAACCATATAGGATTTTGTGTTGTGCATCGTTAACCATTCTACTTGTTTATTCAATGTGCAATGGTAGAGGTGCCCAGCTGTAGGATTAAGAAGGATATCGCCTATTTGCCTGTCAGAATTTCCTTACAAGGTGGTGAAATAAGCGTGTGAGTGTCAGGTAGCTTAACCTACCTGACACTATCTGTGGCATGCTGAAAACGTTTCTGTCGTTTGCTGGTCATAACGCTTACTTCAATCGGCAGCACTCAACCACAGCTGGGGATACGCATGGAATCACGCATTAAAGCAATGATGGCGTTTTTTTGTTTAACTCTGACCCCCCAGTTGGCGCAGGCTCAGCCAGATATGGTCGATACCCTGGAACTGGGGCACTCTATCGTGATGGTCACCACCGACCTGCCTGGTGGTTCCAACGGGCGCGGTTCGGGGGTGGTGGTCAGCCCGGAATATGTCGCCACCAATTGCCATGTGATCGCCAATAGCAACGGTGCCAATATCGCCAAATTCCGCGATGGTTACCAGCCGACCGGGCTCAAGGCCAATTGGCGACGTGACCTGTGCCTGCTTAAATTCACACCGCTGCCGTTCAAACCGGTGCCCATGCGCGAAAGCAAGACCCTGCGCTACGAAGAAGAAGTGTTTACGCTGAGTTTTCCGGCCGGGTCGCCGGTGCCACAGCCTTCTTATGGCACCATCAAAGGCATATACGCTTATGACGGCGGCCGTATCGTCCGTTCCAGCGCCACCTTTGCCATGGGTTCTAGCGGCGGTGCCCTGTTTGACCAGGACTTTAACCTGATAGGCCTGACCACTTTTAAAAGCCCTGGCCATCACGCGTTTTTCTACAGCTTGCCGGTGGAGTGGATCAAGGAGTTGATGGAAAGCCCGGAAACGGTTTCGCTGAAAACCGAGGAAGTGCCGTTCTGGGCCTTGCCCATGACCGAGCGGCCCTTTTTCATGCAGGTGGTGATCCCCTACCAGAATGAGGAATGGGCCACTCTGAAAACCATAGCCGAGCAGTGGACCAGCAAGGAGCCGGAGTCGGCAGATGCCTGGTATTTTTTAGGCCTGGCGGAAGAAGGCCTGCTGCAGCTGCCACAGGCGGAAAAGGATTTTAAACGCGCTTATAGCATCAACCCGCGCGACCTGGATGCCATGCTGGCGTTGTCACGTATCGCGCTGGTGCAGAACAACCTGGGCGCGCTGGAATCACTGCAACCCGCGGTGTCGGCACTGGATAAAACGCAGGGCGATCTGATCGCACAGCAGATCAGCAAGCTCAAGCAGAGCAATTAATTGCAAGCAAAACTCTAACAGCATATCCGTCATATCGGCGGAGGCCAGTATGACAACGCTGAAAAGTGCTTAGGCAAGTCATGCTGCTGAGCTTACCACCTCAAACTACGGTGCCCGACATAAGCCATGATCGCCGTAGGCACCAGCATTCCCAGCACATACCAGATGGCGAGGAATGGCGCCGCCATTTCCGGGCAATGCAAGGCATAGATGCTGGCGCCGCTGCTACCCGCCAGCCAGCCGGCTAGCGCGCCGGTCAATGCCGGCCGGGTAGGTGCCAGGTTGCGTAACGCCAGCAGCGTCAGCGCAGCGACCGGCACTGCCAGCAAGGTGATATTCATGATGCACACGCGCCAGGTCTTGCCCCACACCATATCCGCATGCTGGCTCGCATCTGTGCCCAGCCAGCTGGCAATCGCCCATAGCCATAAGGCCACGACCGGCAATGGCAACAGCCAGTAAGCCGCTGGCGCAGACTTGCCCGGCCGGGAAAGTGTGATGACGATCACCAGCGCCAGCAGCGCGCTGCTCAGCGACACTCCCAGCTTCATCCAGAACGCAAAGCTTGTGCTCACGCTACTTAAATCTGGCCGTATGCCATAAATCGTGACCAGCAATAGCAGCGAGATGCATGCCCCCACCAGCAAGGCCTGGCTCAGGGCTTTTTCGTTGGCATGCCGGGTGACCGGTTCTACCCCCGTCGCCAGCATTTTGATCAGCTCATTGGTTTTCATGCTTGTTCCTTCCACATATTGGCCAGCGCTTTCATGCCGCGGTGCACGCTCACTTTGATGGCAGAGATAGACATGCCGGTGATGGCTGCCGCTTCAGCCACCGATAAACCCTGCAGCTTGGTATGCTGTATCGCCAAGCGATGATTGTCGGGCAGTGCGGCCAGCATCACCGCCAGATCTTTATTAGAAGCACCGGCATCAGTATCATCTGCGGCCAGCCATTCGACTTCGTCATCAAACGGGTCATTCAAGGCTTCATGCTGCGCACGCCGGCGCAGGCAATCTATCATTTTGTAGCGCGCGATCGCATATAGCCACGGCGTGAATGGCTCTTGCCTGCGGTAGGTATGCCGCTTGGTATGTATGGCCAGCAGCGTCTCCTGCACCAGGTCTTCTATTTCATCAGGTGCGCTGCTCAGGCGCCGCCTTAAATAGGCCCGCACCAGCGAACTGGCGCGCTGTAACAGCTGTTGATAGGCCTGGGCATTGCCATCCAATGCACGCAACATCAACTCACGCAGTTCTTCTTCACTCATCATTGTGCTATTCGCTTATATAGGTCTATTCGCTTATGAAGACATAAAAGTTACACCAGCCTGCAAAAAAATATTTTTATGCGCCAGTGTAACCATAATGCGCAGCGCCACGTATTAGCAAGAGAACATTGTGTAGCTGGCATCAGTAAACGCACTTGGCATCACCAACCGCACGATGCATCTCAACCCTGACAGGAGTTTTTAAAATGAATATCAAACAGTTAGCTGCACTCGCCACTACCATCATCGCCACCAGTGCTTTTGCCGGTAGCCCGCCAGAAAAGAAATGTAGCGCCGGCACCTGCAGCAAAAAAGAGAGCGCTGCCGAGAAAAAAGATGCAGCATGTTCTAAAAAAGACGCTGCCGGTGAGCAAAAAGAAGCCTCCTGCTCCAAAAAAGAATCTTCTTGCAGTAAAAAAGAAGCGACTTGCTCTAAAAAATAAGTGATTCAGGACTAAGGATATAGCCATGGCAGGACTGGGTTACCGCGCAGAAATGAAAGACTGGCAGATTGCGGCGATAGAGGCCGATTTCTTTGAGGTCGCGCCTGAAAACTGGATACGCAGGGACAGGACGCCGCTTTACCAGCTTATAGACGCAGGCCGCCCGGTCCGGCTGCATGGTGTTTCACTCAACCTGGGGGGTAGCGCACCTATCCAGCATGCGTTTCTGAAAGATGTGCGTGAACTGATGCATGACCTGCAGGCTGAGTATTATTCTGACCACCTGGCCGCCAGTGGCGACGCACACCAGTTGTATGATCTTTTCCCGGTGCCGTTCACTGAGGCTGAGGTGATCCGTATCAGCGACCGCATCAGACAGGTGCAGGATGTACTGGGCACCAGGATTGCAGTAGAAAATACGACTTACTATACCAATGTCGGCGATATGAGCGAGGCGGAGTTTTTGATGCGGGTGGTGGAGCGGGCAGATTGTCATATCCTGCTCGATATCAACAATATCGCGGTCAATCACAAGAACCACCAGCTCGCCGGTTTGCAGCAGTTTTTAGAGCAGGTGGAGATGCAGCGCGTGACCTATATACATGTGGCCGGACACGAGTTTGATGAACGCTTCGGGCTGTATATCGACACCCACAGCCAGGGCGTGGAGACGGCAACGCGCGAAGCCGCGCTGGCACTGCACCAGCAATATGACATCCCCATTCTGCTGGAATGGGATAACGACATCCCCTCAATGACCACCATTAATCAACAACTATCATGCCTGAAGACTTCTATCTCTATATAAGAGGCGTGACTGAGGTCATCCCACCCGGTTATACCGAATCCGGCATGCGCGCTTACCGGCACCTAGTATACCTGGGGGCCAGCCAGATGGTTGAAGCCCATTTTCCGGCCATCCGTGAGCAAATGGGTGAAGAAGCATGGAAAGCATTGATACAGGCATTCGTACGCCAGTCTGCCTGGACATCACATTATTATGGAGACCTGAAACATGAATTCCTTACATTCCTGGCACGCGAAACTGATAGCGGGCATACGTGACCCATATCTGAGTGACTTGGGCTTGCTGGCCCTCAGGCTGTGGGCAGGGCAGGAGTTTTTGCTGGCCGGCTATACCAAACTCAGTGGCGGCATACATGCGCCGGAGTGGTTTAGCGGCCTGTCATTTCCCGGCCCACTGGCTTTGCTGCCCGCTGACCTGAATTGGGTGATGGCAGGCACCGGTGAGATCGTGTTTGGATTGGCGATCTTAATCGGTTTTTATAGCCGCTTGGCAGCGCTGGGTTTGCTATTTATCACCTTTGTCGCCATCTACACCGTACATTTTGATTTAGGCTGGGCTGGCTGGAACCAGATAGACACCGATGCTGGCCTGGGATTTAAAGTACCACTGATGCTGGCGCTGATGTTATTCACCATTTTGACGCAAGGTAGCGGACGCTATAGCGTGCAGGAGTCATCACCATGAAGCTGATACACATGTTAAAAAGCACCTTGCTGTTGTGCCTGTTTTTATCTTTTTCGCTGCCGGCCAGCGCAGCTACTGTTGCGGCAGCGGATACGCTGGTGTTAGGCATGGGCTGCTTCTGGGGCGCTGAAAAGCGTATGAGCGAGATCCCCGGTGTGATCAGGACCGAAGTAGGCTATGCGGGTGGCAGCAGCACATCACCCACTTATGAATCCGTGTCTAAAGAAGGTCATTCCAACAAGCCGGCTACCCATGCCGAGGCGCTCAAAGTCACTTACGATAGCCAGGTGACCACGCTGGATAAAGTGCTGGCGGCGTTCTGGCAGAATCACGACCCTACCCAGGGCAACCGTCAGGGCAATGATATAGGCTCCAATTACCGCAGCGCGATCTTTTACAACTCGGCCAGCCAGCAAAAAGCCGCACTACAGACCAGGGATATTTACCAGCAGGCATTAAGCAAAGCCGGTTTAGGCAAGATCACCACCGAGATCACGCCGCTGAAAGCGTTTTACCCGGCTGAAACTTACCACCAGCAATACCTGAAGAAAAACCCGAATGGCTATTGCGGGCTAGGCGGCACTGGCGTGGCTTTTCCCGGTAATACCGTGGCGGCACCCGTGGCTGCTGCAGCGCTGGATGGCAAGAAACTGGCGACACAGCAACTGGTGGTGTTTGAGTCTGAGGTATGCAATTTTTGCAAAGCGTTTGAAAAAGACATCATGAGCCAGTGGAAATCCGATGTCAGCATCGCCAAAACTTACGCGACTAAAGCCCCTGTTGGCTGGGCACTGAAAGAAGATTTATGGGCGACACCTACCATAGTGCTGTTTGAAAACGGCAAAGAGGCCGCGCGTTACACTGGCTATGATGGTAACAAGCAGCGTTTCTGGCGCTGGCTGGGGGTGCAGACGCTGAGTGCGGAACAACGCAAGATCGCATTCGAGAAAGGCACGGAGATGCCTTTTACCGGCTCCAACCTGGATAACCACGCTGCGGGTTATTATGTAGACCCGGTGTCTGGCGAGCGCCTGTTCCGCAGTGACAAAAAATTCAACAGCGGCACCGGCTGGCCTAGTTTCTTTGACCCGTTGCCTGGCGCACTGGTGTTGAAAGAAGACACCAGCCATGGTGCCCGCCGCACAGAAGTGCTGAGCGCCAGTTCTGGCATACATCTGGGCCATGTGTTTGATGACGGCCCGCCGCCGACCGGCAAGCGCTATTGCATCAATAGCGCTGTTTTAAAGTTTGTACCGGATAAGAAGGATAAAACTATTTAAAGCTAGAGTGCGTCTAAGGGTGATCAAATCGTCATCAATCTTATAACTAGCTTCATAATAGAGCCTCAGAACTTGCAAGGATATTTGTGACAGTGAACACGCAGCCATCGCTAGTGGTGGGTATTTTGCTGGCGGCAGGCTTTTCGCGCCGCTTTGGTCAGCAGGATAAATTGCTGCATCCCTTAGCTGACGGCTCCTCTGTCGCAGAGACTGCCGCTCAGGCGCTGATAACCGCTTTACCCCATGCGGTGGCGGTGGTGCGCGAGGAGAATACTGCATTGCAGGCTGCACTGAGAGCGCAGGGTTTTGTTGTCAGCAAATGCGCAGCAGATGCGACGGAGATGGCTGATAGCCTGAAGCTGGGAGTGCAGGCTGCCCAATCGGCTTTTGCAGACGCGACCGGCTTTGTCATCGCGCTGGCAGATATGCCATATATCCAACCCGCCACGATAGGCAAAGTCGCGCATCAATTACGGTCAGCGGCTATCGTGCAACCTGCGGTAAACGGGCAACGCGGTCACCCGGTAGGCTTTGCCAGCCGTTTTGCGCAGGCATTGCTGGCCGTGCGTGGCGACCAGGGCGCCCGCGAAGTATTACGCACGCATCAGCATGAAGTGTTTTTGCTGCACTGCGATGACCAAGGCATAGTGCGTGATATCGATACTCTGGCAGATTTAGACTAGAGACTAGAGCTTAGCTGACTCACGTTCCGGTCTCAGTTCAGGCGACGTTGCGGGTCTTGCCTGTTTGAGATGATACGGTTTGAGCTAGACCTGCCTGTTGTACTTGCGCACGTTGCTGAATCAACTCGGCTAATATAGATACGGCGATTTCAGCCGGGGTGCGGCTGCCTATGCGCAGGCCGACCGGGCCGTGCAGGCGGTTCACTTCCTGCTCGCTTAAATCAAAACTGCGCAGGCGTTGCTTGCGCTTTTCCTGGTTTTTGGCCGCGCCCAACGCGCCTATATAGAACGCTTGCGATTTAAGGGCTTCGAGCAGGGCCATATCATCCAGCTTGGGGTCATGGGTGACGGCGACGATGGCGGTATGCAGGTCAGGCCTTATCTCCAGCACCACATCATCCGGCATGCCAGGCAACCAGTCGGCACCTTCTACATGCCATTCGGCGCGCATTTCTTCGCGCGGGTCACAGATCATGACATGAAAGTCCAGCGCCTGCGCCATGGCGGCCAATATGGAGCCCAACTGGTTGGCCCCTATGATGAGCAAGCGCCACTGCGGGCCGAAATAGCTGTGAAACCAGTCGTCTTCCAGGTAAGGCTGGCCTTCCGGCAATACATACTGATGCTGGACTTCACCGCTTTGCAGATTGACCGAGCGTTTCAGCAGTCGACGTTGCGCCAGGCTTTGCAGCATGGGCACCAATTGTGCCGCATGACTGAGCGGCTCGCAAAAGATCTTGATCTGGCCGCCACAGGGTATACCGAAGCGCTGCGCCTCGGCCTGATTGACTCCATATTCCATGATGGCCGCCTGCTCAGGCAAGGCCTGATGCCTGGCTTTATCGGCCAAGTCATCTTCTATACAGCCGCCAGATACAGAGCCCACCAGGTGGCCATCCTCGCGCACCACCAGGATAGCACCCGGCAGCCGCGGCGCGGAGCCCCAGGTCTGGATCACGGTGAACAAATGCGCTGCATAGCCTTGCTGCAACCAGTCACTGGCGCGCTGCAACACTTCCTGATCAGAAGATTGCATCAGGGTTACGCCAGCTGGTCGCCGATAGGCAGGCGGCGTATGCGTTTGCCGGTGGCGGCAAACACGGCGTTCGCCACCGCCGGCGCCAGCGGAGGTACACCAGGCTCGCCTACACCACCCATTTTTTCAGTGCTTTTTACGATATGCACTTCTACTTTAGGCATATCTTTCATGCGCAGCACCTGGTAATCATGAAAGTTAGACTGCACTACCTGGCCGTCTTTAAAGCTGATCTCGCTGCTCAGCGCCGCACCCAGTGCATAGGCCACTGAAGATTCCATTTGCGCCTGCACGCCATCCGGGTTCACCGCCAGGCCGCAATCAATGGCGACCACTACGCGGTGGACTTTGACTTCGCCTTCTTTGACCGAGACTTCGGCGACTTGCGCCACATAACTGCCAAAAGACTCATGCACGGCGATACCGCGGAACACACCGGCTGGCAAAGGCTTGCCCCAGCTGGCTTTATCCGCCGCCAGGTTGAGTGCCGCCAGGTGGCGTGGGTGATCTTTCAGTAACTGGCGCCGGTAAGCCAGCGGCTCCTGTTTGGCGGCATGTGCCAGTTCGTCTATCAGGCTTTCCATGACAAAGCCGGAATGGCTATGGCCGACCGAACGCCACCACAACACCGGGATATCACTCTGCACCGAATGCAGATGCACCTGGTGATTGGCAGTGCCTTTCACATATGGCGAATCGGCCACACCCTCTACCGAGGTCGCATCGATACCATCCTTGATCATGACCCCCTCAAACGGCGTGCCTTTGATAATAGACTGGCCGACCAGCGTGTGTTGCCAGGCCAGCGGTTTGCCCTTTGCATCGAGCGTGATACTGGCGCGGTGTACAAACATGGGCCGGTAAAAACCGCCTTTGACATCATCCTCGCGGCTCCACACGGTTTTCACCGGCAAGCCGGCGGCTTTGGCTACTTCTACCGCCTCGGAGACAAAGTCTGCACGCGGGTTGGCCCTGCGGCCAAAACCACCACCGAGAAACTGGGTATGTATCTTGACCTGTTCCGGCTTCAGGCCCAGGATCTTGGCCGCAGCCGCCTGGTCTGTGGTCTGCATCTGCGTGCCGGTCCAGATCTCGCAACCGTCGCCGGTGATCTTGACCGCACAATTGAGCGGTTCCATAGGCGCATGCGAAAGAAATGGCAGCACATACTCTGCAATCAGCGTTTGTTTGGCCTGTTTGCCGACACTGGCAATATCGCCGGCCTTGGCCGCCTGCACGCCGGGTTTCTGGCTCAAAGCCTGGTATTGCTTGAGTAATTGCGCGGTATCCGGCCTGTCATGGCCGGCTTCGTCCCACACCAGTTTCAGTGCTTCACGCCCCTGTTTGGCGGCCCAGTAATTTTCGGCGATCACGGCAGCGCCGGTAGGCACTTTGACCACTTTGATCACACCGGGGATCTTGCGTGCGGCACTGTCATCATAAGACTTGAGTGTGGTGCCAAACACCGGTGCCCGCGCCACCATGGCGATCTTCAGGCCATCAAACTGTACATCCTGGCCAAATTTGGCCGTGCCGTTGATCTTGTCGGCGCTGTCCAGGCGTTTGGTCGGCTTGCCGATAAACTTCCATTGGTCAGGCGTTTTCAGCGTGACATTTTTCGGCGTTTCCAGCGTGCTGGCGGTATCTACCAGTTGCCCGTAACTGAGTTTTTGCGTGCCATTGATCACATAACCGTTTTCGGTGCGCAAGCCGGCGACCGGTACTTTCCATTGCTTGGCGGCGGCCTGCAGCAACAAAGCCCGCGTCAGTGCACCGGCCTGGCGATAGCGCTCAAACTCGGACCAGGTGGTAGAAGAACCACCGGTGATCTGTATGCCATAAGCAGTGTGAACATACGAAGGCGCGGCTGGCGCATGCTCGACCTTGATCTTGCTCCAGTCGGCATCCAGCTCGTCGGCGATCAGCATGGGCAGCGTGGTCCAGATGCCTTGGCCCATTTCACTATGCGCCAGCATCACGGTGATACTGTCATCCGCCCCTATACGCAAAAACGCATTCGGTGGCGGCAAAGTCAATGCTTCAGCGGCATTGGCCACGCCCATAAAACGCTTGGCCTGCGGAATGCTGAATGCCACGACCAGGCCACCTGCCACCAGGGCAGTGCTCTTGATAAAACTGCGGCGCGAGAAATTGATCATATCGTTCATCGTTTCTCTCCTTAAGCCAGTTTTTCGGCAGCTTGGTGTATGGCGACCCGTATGCGCTGATAAGTCCCGCAACGGCAGATATTGCCACTCATGGCCGCATCGATATCGGCGTCACTGGGCTTGGGGTTTTGCCTGAGCAATGAGGTGGCCGACATGATCTGGCCAGACTGGCAGTAACCGCATTGCACCACATCGATCTGCTGCCAGGCGGCCTGCACTGCCTGGCCGACTTTGTCGTCCTGCATGGCTTCTATGGTGGTGATCTTCTTGCCGACAGCGGCACTCACCGGCGTCACACAGGAGCGTATGGCCTGGCCATCGAGGTGCACTGTACAGGCACCGCACATGGCCATGCCACAGCCGAATTTAGTGCCGGTCAGGCCGGCGATATCGCGGATCGCCCATAAAATGGGCATATCATCGCTGACGTTTAATTCTGTTTCTTTGCCATTGATATTGAGTTTCATCGGTAAGGGTTCCTTGGTGCGGACGTGATTGCAGTCCTTATGTCGGTGTGCAAAACCCTGCTGACGGGGCTTTATCTTTATGAAAATATCCTAACATACATAGTTGTATGTATGAACAGATTATGCCGAAAAAAACGGAAAATTTAATCCTGCAGCGGGTAGTGATAGCGCAATGCTGGTCGTTTTATTGCGCCAGTTTTCATCTGCCACAGCCATAAAATCCAGTACAGCTGCGGCTAAAATCCAGACGCAGATTAAAGCCAGCCCCGCCGTTCAGCCAGGGTAAATAATGCCATGCCGGCCAGCATGCTGGCGACGAATATCCACACCGCACTACCGCCGACCAGTAGCGAAACGACTGCCGGGCCCGGGCAAAACCCGGCCAGGCCCCAGCCTGTGCCAAACAGCACCGCACCTATGATCAGTGGCCGGTCTATGCGGGTTGTTTCTGGCAAATCGATAGATAAACCCAGCACGCTCCAGGTGCGTTGCCTGGCCTCACGAAAGGCAAACCAGCCGACGGCGATCGCGCCTAGCATGACAAAAGCCAGTGACGGATCCCAGTCACCGGCAATATCCAGAAACGCCAGTACTTTGGCCGGGTTGGTCATGCCGCCTATGATCAGGCCTAGGCCAAAGATCAGTCCCGCCAGCAATGCAATCAAGTTCACCATGTGCGCTTCCTTAACCAGGGTTTTTTTAATTGTTGAGTAAATGACGCATGACCCAGACCACCGCCATGGCCACCAGCATAAAAGTGAGCGTGGCCACCAGTGAACGCAGTGACAACCGCGACAAGCCGCACACACCGTGGCCACTGGTACAACCGGAACCCAGGCGCGTGCCAAAGCCGACTAACAACCCTGCCAGCACCAGTACCGGCAAGCCTGCTTCGATCTGTATTGCCGGCAAGACTGCGAATAATTGATAAATAAATGGCGAGAGCAACAGGCCGATGACGAACGCCAGCCGCCATGCTTTATCGGTGGCAGTGCCAGCCCACAACTGCCCGACGATACCGCTGATGCCAGCCACTTTACCGAGCCAGCGTATCAACAACAGGGTAGAAAAACCGATCAGCAAGCCACCGATCAGCGATTGCCAGGGAGTGAAGTGGGTCATAGCCTATGCTTTCAGATGAAGACAGATTGATGTTTGCCGGCCTGCGTGTGTGAGGGATCAATCCTCTTCGTCTGTGGTATCCAGGTTGGAGCGCGGCACGTTCTGGTTGCATTCAAACCCCACTTTTTCCAGTGCGATGCGATATTCGCAACTGGGCAGATGCCCTTCGAGACGACCATTGATCTTGGTGGTCTCCTGCTTGCAGAACGCACAACGGTAGCGATGCGCATGCCCCTCGAAATGCTCTTGTGGATAGTCGATATAAAAAATCTTTTTCATCATCTTTCCCCCAACATTGCTTATGGTCACTCTATCCTACGCCGGCTTCTGCTTGCAGACAACACACAAAAAATTGTTTTTGTCACGTCTAATCGCATGTTTTAAATAACGCCCTTATTTTAATCACCCCTGAATTACCATACAAAATCAATGACTTACACAATCCACCCACAGGCCATCCCAAAAGTTATCCACAAAAAATGTGGATTCAGCGCATGCCTTAGCCACGCGTGTGCAAAGCGGCGATCTCCTGGATATCCAGGTCGCGTTCCATGGTATGCAGCAGCTCGTCATGGATCTGGCCGGAGCGGTGCAAGCGCAGCAATTCCTCACGCCCGGCGGCCACTGCTGCCAGCACCACATCAAAATGCGCTTTGCGTATATCGGCAGGCAGCGCATGCGCGTCTTTCAGGCTGTGGGATAGATCGGCACGGTAGCCATACTGTTCCAGCAAGCGCGGGTGTATCACTGCCCCCGCTTCGTCATGCGCCAGCTGCTTGACCACCTCGAACTGCACCGCTTCCAGCCTGGCCCAGATTTGCGGCTCGTTGAGATAGACCTGCTCAGGCGCAGCATGCCTGATATTGAGTACGCGTATCAGCCAGCCTATGCTGGTACCCTGCACCAGCACGGTCACCAGGATCACGGCAAACGCGCATAGCAGCATCAGGTCGCGCCCCGGCACCTGCGCCGGCACCGCCAGTGCCGCCGCCAGCGTCACCACCCCGCGCATGCCGGCCCAGCTTTTTACAAACGATTCACGCCAGTTGGTCTGTAACTGCGTTTTCTGCGTCTGCCTGAACAGCCTGGCGATGGCGTCTACCGCAAATATCCAGATAAAGCGCGAAACGATGACCGCCACCAGCACCAGCAGCACCTCCATACTGTAAGCGCCCCATGATTTTTCGGCATGCTCTATCCTCTCCCACACACCGCGCAGCGATAAACCGATCAGGATAAACACCAGCGATTCAAGGATAAAGATCATGATCTCCCAGAAGGCACTGCCACGCCTGCGCGCGGTAGCTGTCATGATCTCGTGCTGAAACCAGCCCAGTATCATGCCGTAGGTCACGGTAGCGATCACGCCGGAAACACCCAGGTGCTCGCCCACCACATAACAGAGCCAGCCAGGCAATGCCGAGGCCAGTATCACCAGCGCTGTATCTTCCAGATAAGCCAGCACTTTATAAACCAGATAGGCAAACGCCGCCCCCAGCAACACGCCACCCACACTGAGCAGCACGAACTCGCCCACTGCCGATTGCATGGAAAACACGCCGGTCAGCACCACCGCTATCGAGAACTTGTACAACACCAGTCCGGTAGCGTCATTGAGCAGGCTTTCGCCCTCAAGCAACACCAGCAATTTGCGCGGCAACGCCACCCGCTGCAACACCGCCTTGGCCGCGATCGCATCCGGTGGCGAAACGATAGCTCCCAGCGCAAAACACACCGCCCATGGCAAGTCAGGGTTCCATGCATGCAAAGCCAGGCCGACCACCAGGGTGGTGAACAGCACTGCGCCTATCGCCAGCAACAAGATGCCGGACAGGTGGCGGCGGAACTCATGCCAGACGGTGAAATAGGCACCATCCATGAGCAATGGCGGTAAAAACACCACCAGTACCAGCGCGGGGTCTATCTCGAATGCAGGCAGGCCAGGCAGAAAAGCGATCGCCGCACCGCCTACCAGTTGTGCCACCGCAGGTGGTAAGCGCAGTTTTTTGGCCGCCAGTTCGAGGCCGATGATAGCGACCAGAAACAACAGGATCAGGTTGAAATAGAATTCGTTGCTCATAATGATTTTTCAATATTGAAAAGCTGTGGTCACAGCTGCAGAGTATAGATATTACTCTTTAATGGTGGGGTTTTAGTTTGCTGTTTAATCGGCAATAGCTGCGTTGTATGTTGCGTCGGCTGGAAGTTGTAGTTTAGGTATTTCTTTGGGTGGTTCAGTGCTCCTTTTGTGCTCTGTTTCACCATTTTATTTCGCCTGTAGGCGAGTGTCTTTTCTTTGCGTGCCCAAAGAAAAGGCACCAAAAGAAAGGGCACCCTAGCATCCGCTTGTTCCCTGCGTTGCTCGTCAGCGTGGGCGTCCAACGAAACTCGCCCTAGCGGCTTGCACAAAGCGCAAGCCACCGCGGAACTCGAACAGACGCTGGCCGACCCCTCCCACGCTGACTGCGCTACTCGGCGCGTCAGATAGGGGACCCGGAAAGACACTACGCGGTAATTTAGGTGGGTCGTTCTCACATCGTATCCCGCTCGACCAGCGAATAAAACAAATCACAAGCAAATACACAGTTGCTAAGCTGGCTGTAATTGGTAGTTCTTTGGATGGTTCTGCGCACTGTTTCAGCCTTTTATTTCGCCCCTCGGCGAGTGCCTTTTCTTTGCGTGCCCAAAGAAAAGGCACCAAAAGAAAGGGCACCCTAGCATCCGCTTGTTTCCTGCGTTGCTCGTCAACGTGGGCGTCCAACGAAACTCGCCCTGACAAGCCACACAGAACGTGGCTTGTTGCGGAACTCGAACAGACGCTGGCCGACCCCTCCCACGCTGACTGCGCTACTCGGCGCGTCAGATAGGGGACCCTGAAAGACACTACGCGGTTATTTCAGTGAATTTCTTTACAGCGGGGCCCGCTCAACCATGAGAAAAGCAATTGCTAAGCGCCCATTGCCCATGGATGTTAACCATTGTGTCATCGTGGTGGCGTTGACTTCGGGCCCCTATCTGACGCGCCGAGTAGCGGAATCAAAATAAGGAGGAAGGGAGCGACTGTCTGAGCTCCGCGGTGGCCTGCGTCCTGTGCAGGCCGCTAGGGCGAGTTTCGCGACCGCTTATGCCTAAGTCCGGCAAAGCAACGGACGAAAGTCCTAAGTTGAGCAACGCAGGAAACAAGCGGATGCTAGGGTGCATTTCTTTTGGTTACGTTTTCTTTGGGCAAGCAAAGAAAAGTAACTCGCCTAGAGGCGAAATGAAATGCCGCAACAGAGCACTAAACTATCCAAAGAAAAGTACTCGCCGAGAGGCGAAATAAAACGCTAAAACAGAGCGCAGAACTTACAAAAGAAATACCGATTAGCACTTCAAGCAGTTGCAACAAAGTACCCAGATGCCACCCAGCATGCGCTGCCCGACGCAACCTACCACACAAATAACACAATAATGGCCAGTCTTACCTGGCCACTCTCTGCATATGATCAAACTTAGGCTGTTGCTCCCGCATAAACTCAGCCAACGCCTGTTCCGACAACGGTCGGCTGTAATAATAACCTTGCCCTACATCGCAGCCGCTATGTAGCAGGAATCGATGCTGGTATTCCGTTTCTATGCCTTCTGCGGTCACCGATTTATGCAGGCTTTTACCAAGGTTGATCAGCGCGAGCAGGATATTGCCGTTGGTCACGCTTTGTTCCAGGTCTTGCACAAAGGCTTTGTCTATCTTGAGTTCATCGATAGGGTAGTTTTTCAGGTAGGCCATGTTGGAGTAGCCTATGCCGAAGTCATCAATGGCGATGCATACGCCCAGCCGTTTCAGCTGTTCCAGCGTGCGCGTGAACATGGCTTCGTCTTTGAATCTGGCGTTTTCGGTGACTTCCAGTGTCAGTAGGTGTGGGGGCACGCGCTCCTGGCGCAGTACCCGTTGCACGGTTTCGACCAGGTTGCCGCGCAAGAACTGGATAGGCGACACATTGACCGCGATAGGCACCAGGTAGCCCCATTCGGTCTGCATGGATTTGATTTTCTGGCAGGCGGTTTGCAGCACCCATTCGCCGATGGCGAAAATATGCCCGGTTTCTTCTGCCACCGGGATGAATTCGTCTGGCGGGATCAGGCCTTTTTCGGGGTGCTGCCAGCGTATCAGCGCTTCGAGTGCGTTGATGTTGCCATGCTGCATATTGATCTGCGGCTGGTAGTACAGCATCAGCTCCTGCCGTTGCAGGGCGTGGCCCAGGCCATATTCGATCTCGTTGCGTTCGCCCAGTTGCTGCGCCAGCGTGCCGCTGAACATCTGTACTTTATTCTTGCCGGCGTTTTTGGCGCTGTAGAGGGCCGAGTCCGCGCAGCTGAGCAGGGCGTCTATCTCTTGGGCATGGTCAGGGTAGATACTCACGCCCACGCTGCAGGTCATGTTGAACACATAGTCGCCTATCTCTATCGGCAGCGAGATGGCTTCCATCACGCGTTCCAGCAGCGGTTCTGCGTCTTCGCCCGCGCGCAGGCCGGGGTAGAGCATGACGAATTCATCACCGCCAAAGCGCACGATGGCGTCGGTAGGGCGGGTGCTCTGTATCAGGCGTTGTGCCACATTCTCCAGCATTTTATCGCCGGCTCTATGGCCCAGGGTGTCGTTGATCAGCTTGAAATGGTCCAGGTCTATAAACGCGATGGCGATCTTGCGCTGCATCTTGTCGGCTTCGGCGATCAGGCTGGCCAGTTTGCCGCTGAAGGCATGGCGGTTGAGCAGGCCTGTCAGCTTGTCGGTGACGGCCAGCTGGTGGATCTGCTGCTCATGATTACGGCGGCTGGTGATGTCTTCTACCGTGCCTTCGTAATACAGGATATTGCCCAGAGTGTCATAGACCGCATGCGCATTCTCGGATATCCAGATGATGTCGCCGTTGTGGCGGTAGACTTCGGATTCAAAGTTCTGCACCCGGCCGTAGGCGCTGATGGCGGCCGTGAAATCGCCACGCCGGCTTTCGGCGACATAGAGCTGGGTGCTGATATTGTTGAGGTCGCTGATCAGTTCGCCGGCAGAGGCATAGCCGTATAGATCGGCCAGGGCCTGGTTGGCATTCAGGTAGGTGCCGGACTCTGTGGTCTGGAACATGCCCAGGTTGGAGTTATCAAACATGGAGCGGTATTTTTGCTCGGTGCTGAATAATGCCTGCTCTATGCGTTTGCGGTCGCTGATGTCCTGGATGATGCCTTCCAGCGCTACTGGCTGGCCATCGTCATCGAACACGCCGCTGCCGCGTTCGGCCACCCATACCACATCGCCATTGGCGCGCACTATGCGGTACTCGAGCTGGAAACGCTCACTTTTTGCCAGTGCCCGGGCTATGATGGCGCGGGCTTTTTCCCTGTCATCGGGGTGGGTGAGGCGCTCATAGGAAATATCTTTATTCAGCAGCAGCTCAGGCGGGGTGTAGCCGGTGAGTGACTGGCAGCCTTTGCTGACATAGATCATGGTCCAGCTGTCGTCATACAGGCAGCGGTAAACCATGCCATCCAGGTTGTCCAGCAGGGTATCCATCAGGCGTTGCTGTTGCGCAGTGAGTAAGGATTCCATGATGTCGTTTTGCATGATGCCGAGTATGGTTTGGCTGTTCATCAGGCCAGTACCTGTTCTTCCTGCCTGAGTGTGCGCACGGTGAGTGCCTTGTTCCACATGCTTTGCGCGGTGACCAGGGTCAGCATGCTGTGCTGCGCGATGTTGGCAATGGCGATACCCGGGTTATGGCTGACACCCCTGAACAATGCGGTCATCGGCTGGATCTGGCCTGGCGTCAGGTAGGGGATCTCACCGAGTGCAGAGACAAATACGCCGAATCTGAGCGCGCTGGATTTATCTTCTATGACAATGATCTGGCGGTAATCGGTGGAGTAATGGGCGTGGCCCAGCATGCGTGCCAGGTCTATGATGGGGATCACCTCATCCTGGTAGGCATGCATGCCGGCGATAAATGGCGCCGGTTCTGGCAGGGTGCGTAATTGCACTTCGTCTATCGCTTCGCGCACATACTGCGTCTCTATGCCCATCCAGGTGTCGGCCACATAGAAAGTCGCGTACTCTTGCGTATCTTTACCGTATTGCAGGAACAGGTTGGGGTTGAATTTGTTATGTATGACCTGCGCTTCGGCGCTGATGCGCTGATTGATCTCATCCACCTTGCCCAACGGGGTAAAGATCAGCGCTACCACCTTATTGCGGTAGCTGTCTTGCGCGCCTTTGTATTCGCGGTAGCCATAAGAAGCATGCGCGCCCACCGCGTAATAGGTGTTGTGGTAAACGGCGATATCAAACAGTTGCTCGCCTTCTTTCAACTTGCCTATGGCCGGGATCAGCTCAAAATTCTCGCCGATGGTGATCTCGGGGTGGGTGCTGGAGATCACGCTGAACTGGTCATTGACGAACACGGTAAAGCTGCCTGCCACCGGCGCATCATCGCCATCACGTGGTACTACATCCTGCAGCATGGCCTGAAACTGCGGCTTGCTGTCAAACACAATGGCGATGCCGCCGACTATGCTGTTGAGCTCCAGATGGCGGATAGGCGCGGAGTAAATATAGGTGCATTGGTCGCCGTATAACGGTGTTTTTTCAAACGGCGACACCACATAATCCTGGGTCGAAAGGCAACTGCGCGTGCGGCCTACCCAGTCATCTTGCAACTGGGTGCCTACCAGGTGTTCATATTTGTGGTTGGACACCGCCATCACTGCCCCCTGGCGGTCAAACAGCATCAGGTTGTCATAGACGGTATACAGGCCATTGATATAGCGTAAGGTCTCGCTCATCTTGCGCTGGTCATCCTTGCTGACCTGGCTCTGGCCCAGCAACTCCCTGAAACTGTGAGTAAGCGCCCACCAGCGCACGTCATTGGCGCGCTCATACAGGTTGCGGTCCAGAATATCCACCGCCATCTGTGCGCAAAAACTGGAGTTTTCCAGCATCACCGAAACCACGGTCTGGTACAGCTCAGACACCATCTGTTCAATGATCTGCTGCGTTTTATGGCCGGTATTGCTGATCTCGCACAACAGGGTCTTAGAGAAATTCTTTTGCTGGGTATCCACATAATTGCTTTGCCAGATATTGCCGTTCCACACCGACTGGTTCAGCTTGCTCTGTATGCTGGCCGCCTGCTTGGGGATATTGAGCAGCGTGTCTGAGAATATCATGGGGCTGCGCATGACCTTGCGCAGGGTCTCGCCATCTATGCGTGCCACCATGTCGTGCATGGTGTGGTGAAACGCATATTGCAGCGGGATCATGGCCTGGCCCAGCCAGCCCGGCCCCAGGTAACCCTGGTAGCCCTGCGAATGTTTGGTGACGCATAAATATTCGCGCCCGGCAAAGCGGCAGATAAACCAATCCTGGTCGGGGGCGGTGCACAGTTTGGCCCCCAGCGGGATCTGGTAGGCATCGCTGGAGGCGATCACATTGCATTGTTCGTCCAGCAGTACGCCCACTGTCCAGTCGTTGTCGGCGATCAGGTTGTGGAATATGGTATCCAGCTCATTGACGAACTTAAAGCAAAGGCACAGCACGCCCAAGGGTTTACGGCCATCCTGGCTGCGCACTTCATGCGCGTAGACCAGTGATTTATAAGTGCGGCCATTGATTTCGGTTTCGTAAAAACGCTCTATATACGGCTCGCTGGATTGTTGCGCCAGCGCCACGATAGGGTGGAAATGATCGAGCATGGTCTGGCTGGGGTCCAGTTGATGCAGTAGCTGGCCCTGGCTGTCAAACAGCACTATGTTCTCGTAGACGGTATATTTTTTCTGGTATTCCTCAAAACGCGAACACAACGCATCGTGCTGTTCATCGGTCAGCCCGCCCTGCATGTATTGCGCCAGATAATCGCGCACATCGTCATCGGTGGCAAAAAAGCCGATATCGGCGGTGCGCTCAAACAGGTTGCGCACCAGCAGGTTGATGATCTCAAATGCCTTGGAAGATAACTGCGCCGCCGTTTTGCGCAAAGTCTCCTGCGAAAGGTGCTGCAGCACGTCATTGGAGATAGTGTTAAAGGCACTGCGCGTATGCTCCATTTCGGAACCGGTGCCCGAAAGCTGGGCCATTAACGCCAGGCTATCCCAGGCGTTTTGCAGTTGATAGATGCGGGAGCGAAAGTCATTAACTTGTCTGAAATGGCTGGTAAGTTCATCGGTAAGGGGTTGCTTGAGCATGAAACACTTTCAAAAACGTCGGATATCCTCGCCTTGTACAGCAAGAACGGTTCCTGAACAGTGATCGTCATGCCGCGAATAAGCGGCGAAAAAGGCCGTTTCCTTTTGCTTTGCGGCCTGCAAACGCTTATTTCTGGCCTGCTTGCGGCTGTAGCCAGGCTGGAATTTACCGGATAAGCGCCGGATTCAGGGTCAGACGCACATTGATAGGGCGGTGATTCCCTGTATTGGTGCAGAAGAATTGGCGTTAAAACAGCTAGTGCAGGGTGGGGGTGCAGCGGTTTGCCCGGGCAGCAGAACCGCTTGCAGACAGGCAGGCGATCACTACAGAAAGGGCGCATGTTGCTTATGATAGCTAGCGCAGTTGACCGGCTGCCTAGCGATACAGCGCGCGTATGATATCGGTCTGCGTCAGTATGCCCACCAGTTTATTGTGCTGGTCGACCACAGGCACCAGTTGCAGATGATGGCTGGTCATCAGCGGGATGGTATGCATGAGGTGCATGTCTTGCAGTATGGTGATCACCGGCGTAGACATGATCTGGCCGACGACTTCCGGTTTGTTGCTATGGGTGGTGGGTGACCAGCGTATCAGCTTTTTAAGCGCAGGCGCCACCAGGTTGAATTTTTCCGGTTTGGCATGCCGCATAAAGTCTGCCACGCTCAGCAGGCCTATCACCAGGCCGGCTTTATTGATGACAGTGATGGCCGGTTCGGATTGCTGCGACAGGGTTTTCCAGGCATCTTCCAGCGTATCGCCAAATTGCAGGGTGTCAGTCACCGGCCGCATCACATGCCGGCACTCTATCTCTTCCAGTTTGCGGTGATAGGCGATCAGTTCGGTCTGTTGCAACAGCGCCTGCAGACTATCCGGACTGATATCCAGCACTTCATGAAACTGGCCCAAAGCCGCCTGCAAGTCTTCCTGGCGGAAACCGAACTGGTAATTCATATGCCCGGGAGAGCTGGGCTTGCTGTCTATCTGCACTGCGGGGTAACGGTAGCCGGTCAGCGTGTGGTACAGCCAGGCCGACAACACCAGCAACACACTATTGGCCAGCACCGGCCACCAGATAAAACCATAACCCAGCTGGAATATGCTTTCGCCGCCCAGCACCGCCGTCAGCGCCACCGCACCACTGGGCGGATGCAGGCAACGCAGGGCGAACATCAGGCTGATGGCTGACAGCATGGCCAGCGCGGCGGCATAAGCCAGCTCCCCCGGCAGCAGATGGGCAAAGAAAACGCCACACAATGCGGCGACAGTGTTGCCGGCCAGGATAGACCACGGCTGCGCCAGCGGGCTGGAAGGCAGGCAGAACAGGATCACGGCCGAGGCACCCATAGGTGCGATCAGGAAAATGGCGGCTAGCAGATCATCTGGCAAGGCAGCATGGGCCAGCAGGCCGGTGGCTAAAATACCCAGCCCGGCACCCAGTGCAGCGCGGGCATGGTCACGCAGTGAACCGGTGACCGGGCGTGGCCAGTAAGTTTTTAAAAACGCGGGGATAGCAGGCATGAGCTGATACGAACTACGAGTGCACTATGAAAGTTGGCAGTGTATCACGACACACCAGCTGATTTAGCTGGCAAGGCAGTGCTTGAAACTGCACGGCGTGATACATCAGGATACAAACTTGCTGAAACTTCAGCCTGACTTTTTGGCTCATAAGCGCAGAAAGTGTTTTTTGTAATGCGCATATGAACACTCGCTCAAAACAAGTCTCCAGGAAAGGAAAGAAGTTATGCAGGCATTCATGCAATCTAAGCTCGCGCACTGGGTCAGTGTGCCATTGGCAATCGCCGCCTTATTTGGCGCTGGCTACTGGGTAAAAGGCAACACACTGGTCAATGACGCCCAGGCCACCGCACCGGTGGCGGCGCAAACCATCACCGGCCCCAGTGCCTATATCACGCTGCCTAACTTTGCCAGCATCGCCGCCAGCCAGGGCGCGGCCGTGGTCAATATCAGTGTCACCGGCACCGTCAAAACCAGCGGCATTCCGGGCATGGACCCGAATGACCCCATGTATGAGTTTTTCCGCCGTTTTCAGCCCAAGCAGCCACAGACCGAAATGCCTATGAGCGGCATGGGCTCAGGCTTTATCGTCAAGCCTGAGGGGGTGATACTGACTAATGCGCATGTGGTGGATAAGGCCGATGAAGTCATCGTCAGGCTGACCGATAAGCGCGAGTTCAAAGCCAAAGTGATAGGCGTGGATAAACTGACCGATGTCGCCGTGCTGAAAATCGATGGCAAGGACCTGCCTACGGTCAAGATAGGCAGCACCAAGAACAGCAATGTCGGTGACTGGGTAGTGGCCATAGGCTCGCCATTCGGCTTTGATAACACGGTGACGGCAGGCATCATCTCGGCCAAATCGCGCGCACTGCCGGATGAAGGCTATGTGCCGTTTCTGCAGACCGATGTCGCCATCAACCCCGGCAACTCCGGCGGCCCGCTGTTTAACCTGAATGGCGAAGTGGTCGGCATCAACTCGCAGATCTATAGCCGCAGCGGCGGTTATCAGGGCTTGTCTTTCGCTATCCCTATCGATGTCGCCATGGGCATAGAGCAGCAATTGCTGGCTAAAGGCAAAGTCAGCCGTGGCCGCCTGGGTGTCGGTGTGCAGTCTATCAACCAGGACCTGGCCAGCTCGTTCGGCCTGAAAAGCAATAGTGGTGCGCTGGTGAGCAATGTAGAGAAGAACGGCCCGGCCGACAAAGCCGGCCTGGAAGCTGGCGATGTGATCCTGAAATTCAATAACCAGGTCATCGATAGCTCGAGTGACTTGCCGCCCATGGTTGCCAACCTGGCCCCCGGCAGCACGGTCAAGATGGAGGTCTGGCGCAAGAAATCACTGAAGACCCTGAGCGTACGCGTGGATGAAATGCAGACCGCGAAGCTCGCGCCTGTGGCCGTACCTGAAAGCAAACAGGCTAAGCTGGGCGTGAGTGTGCGCCCGCTCACCTCGCAGGAGCAGGCACAGATACAGCTCAAGCAGGGTTTGCTGGTCGAAGAAGTGGGCAAAGGACCGGCGGCCAATGCCGGTATCCAGCCTGGCGATGTGATCCTGGCGGTGAATGGTGACCAGGTCAGCAGCGTCACGCAGTTGCACGACAAGTTATCTCCCAACGCTAAAAACATCGCTCTGCTGGTGATGCGTGGCGATAACAAGATTTATGTGCCTATCAAGATCAGCTAAGTTAAAGCTGTTTTAAATCCCCTGTGCCAGCCCCGCGATCGCGGGGCTTTTTTTTCACAGTATCTGGTCACTATATTTACAGCGCTAGAATTTAGAGCGCTTGCCTGCTGGCATTCTGACAAGGCGATATTTACTCGGGTAGAATACGGCTATGCAAACATTCCAGATAGCCTCCACCCGCAACGACGCCTTGCAAAGTGCGCTGCTGCAGCGTATCAACCAGAAAACCAAACCGCTGGGGGCTTTGGGCCGGCTGGAAGCGCTGGCATTGCAACTGGGCCTGATCCAGAACTGCGAGCAGCCCAGCCTGCAACAGCAGACCATGCTGGTGTTCGCCGCAGACCATGGCATAGTCGCCGCAGGCGTCAGCCCTTATCCGCAGGCGGTCACGGCGCAGATGGTGTTGAATTTTCTCAATGGTGGCGCGGCGATCAATGTGTTTGCGCGGCAGCATGATTTTAAATTGCATGTGATAGACAGCGGTGTGAATGCGGTGTTTGAGCCGCACCCGCTACTGATAGATGCCAAGCTGGGCATGGGCACCGCGAGTTTTCTACGGCAGCCGGCGATGACAGCCGAAGACTGTACGCTAGCCATCAGCCGCGGTGCCGAAATCGCCCGCGATGCGATCGCACAGGGCAGTAATGTGCTGGCTCTGGGCGAGATGGGCATAGGCAATACCTCCAGCGCCAGCTGCCTGATGAGCGTATTGTGCAACCTGCCGCTGCACCAGTGCGTAGGCCGCGGCACCGGGCTCAGCGATAAGGGTCTGGATCATAAACTGGCTGTACTCACCAACGCCTTGCAGACCCATCATGTCGATGCCAGCAACCCTCTGCAAGCGCTGGCTGTGTTTGGCGGTTTTGAGATCGCCATGATGGTGGGGGCCTTGCTGGCAGGCGCAGAAGCCAGGGCCACTCTGCTGATCGATGGCTTTATTGCCACTGCTGCGCTGCTGGTGGCGGCAAAACTGTATCCGCAGGTGCTGGATTACTGCGTGTTCGCGCACTGCTCTGATGAAAGCGGGCACAGCAAAATGCTGGAGCATTTAAAAGCGCAGCCGTTGCTGCATCTGTCATTGCGGCTGGGCGAAGGCACAGGCGCGGTGCTGGCCTTCCCATTGCTGCAATCGGCGGTGGCTTTCCTCAACGAGATGGCCAGCTTTGAAAGTGCCGGCGTCAGCGAAAAAACGCCATGAACCTGAAACTGCAATGGCGCTATTTCCTGCTCGCGGTGGTTTTTTTTACCCGCCTGCCGGTGCCGGCGCTGGCAGATTTCGACGAAGCTGAACTCAATCACGCTGCGCGCTATTTCCCGCTGGTAGGCTTGCTGATAGGCCTGATCGCAGCCATAGTCTGGTGGCTGGCCAGCTTGCTGTTCCCGCCTGCCATCGCCGTGTTAGCCAGCATGGCGGCCAGCATTTATCTGACCGGTGCTTTTCACGAAGACGGCCTGGCCGACAGCGCCGACGGTCTTGGCGGCGGCATGGATAAAGCCGCCAAACTGGCCATCATGCAGGACTCGCGCCTGGGCAGTTATGGTGCTATCGCCGTCATCGGTGTGCTGTTATTCAAGTTTCAGGCATTGCTGGCCCTGCCGGCAGCGGTGTTGCCGTTCGCACTGATCGCCGCCCATGCCATGAGCCGCCTGGCGGCAGTCCATGTGATGGCAGCGCTGCCCTATGTCAGGGCTGCGGGTAAATCCAAACCGCTGGCCACCACACCCACGCGGCACGATCTCTGGTGCGCCAGTGCCTTTGGTTTATGGAGCTGGATAGGCTTTGCAGGGTTGTTATGGCTTAACCATACTGCGTTGGCGGCTTTACAGTTTTTATTGCTGACCGGCCTGCCGGTGCTGCTGGCCTGGTGGTGGTGGCGCAACCTGCTGGGCCGTCATCTGCAAGGTTATACCGGCGACACGCTGGGCGCCATGCAACAACTCACAGAACTGGCTTTTTACCTGGGCCTGCTGGCGTGGAGCCGGCTGCTATGAAACTGATATTGCTATGAAACTGACGTTAGTACGCCACACCAGCCTGCAAGTCGCTGCAGGCGTTTGCTACGGGCAAACAGATATTGATGTGGCAGCGACTTTCCATGATGAGCTGGCTGTGTTGCAGTCCAAACTATCTGACGAGCAGTTTGACGCTGTGTACGCCAGTCCCTTACAGCGCTGCAGCAAACTCGCGTATGCACTTGGTTTTGATGAGCAGATCACGCATGACGAGCGCTTGAAAGAATTGCATTTTGGCGACTGGGAGATGCAGGCCTGGAATGATATCCCGCGTGAACTGTTTGATGTGTGGGCGCAGAATTATGCCGATCTGGCCCCGCCCAACGGTGAAACTTTCGCTGCCCTGCAACAGCGCGGAATCGCATTTATAGATGAATGTGCAAAGAACCACGCTAGCCAGCACTTGCTGGTCGTCACCCATGGCGGCATGA
Organism: Methylophilus luteus; assembly: GCF_042676265.1. Taxonomy (NCBI): domain Bacteria; kingdom Pseudomonadati; phylum Pseudomonadota; class Betaproteobacteria; order Nitrosomonadales; family Methylophilaceae; genus Methylophilus; species Methylophilus luteus. Next base: position 1,969,909 of record NZ_JBHTKB010000001.1, on the reverse strand, counting down.
TACGCGCCCTGATCGCGCATGCGCTGAATATGCAGCTCAAAGGCCTGTTCCGCTTTCATGTGGATTATGCCAGCCTGACCCGGCTGGATTTTTCGGGCGCTATCCCCAAAGTAGAATTCGTTAACCGCTAAGGCCGTTTATAACGGTAGTAGCCTTGCTCAGTGCCTGCTCCAGGCGCGCCCATTGCGTGGCCGGCGGCAAGCCCAGGCGCAAGGCGTGCGGTGATGCGAAATAGCGCGTCCAAACGCCTTGTTTGGCCAGCGCTGCCTGTAATTGCAGGCTGGCGGCGTGCGGCACATATTGAAACAGATCTGTGCCGCCAGCGGCGCTTAAGCCATAGCGCGCTAGCAATTGTGCTAATTGCAGTGACTGGGCGGGCAATTGCTCACGCATCTGTTGCTGCCAGCTGATATCTTGTAGCGCTTTTTCGGCGATATAGCGGCTGGGTCCGCTGACTGTCCATGGCCCCAGCAATGATTCTACTTGTGCCAGCGCTGTTGCTTCACCCAGCAAAAAACCCACCCTGAGCCCGGCCAGCCCGAAAAACTTGCCCAGCGAGCGCAACACCCACAAGCCAGGCTGCCCGCTATGGCTGGCAAGGCTGTGCTGCGGCGTGCTATCCATAAATGCTTCATCCACCACCAGCCAGCCACCATGCGCTGCCAGGCGTGCATGCCAGCCTAGCAGGGTATCCACCGCATAGCGGTGCCCGGTGGGGTTGTTAGGGTTGCATAGCAGCAGCACATCGCTATGGTCCAGCGTCTGTTCATCCGGCTGTTGGTCAAAAAACTGCACCTGGTGACCGGCACGTTGCCAGGCATGCGCGTGTTCCTGGTACATGGTGCGCGGCATGGCGACGCGGCTAGTCTTGCGCAAGGCCGGCAGCACCTGTAACGCTGCTTGCGAGCCGGCACAGGCCAAAAGGTGCTTAGCACCATAATAAGTTTGAGCGGCGGCAAGCAAACCATCATCGATAGGCGGTAGGCGCTGGAACAAGGCCGGCGGCAGCGGTGGAATAGGGTAATTTTGCGGATTAATGCCGGTAGACAGGTCCCGCCAGTCTGCCAGCGGGATGCCATACTGCGTGGCTGCCTGTTGCAGGTTGCCGCCGTGTTCAAGCATAAGCGACGACTCCAATCAACATGGCGATCACCAGCCAGGCATATAAGCCGGCGCTGACCAGCCGTAATGCCCTGGGAATATCCTCTATGGTAGGCGCAATATCACTGCCCAGTGGCGGCCGCTCATGCCACACGCCGTGGTAGCGCGCCCGCCCGCCTAATGCCACATCCAGTGCGCCCGCGCCTGCAGACATCACCGGTCCGGCATTCGGGCTATCCCATAGGTTTGCTTGGGTGCGCCAGGCATGCAGCGCTTTGCGGGTGTTGCCGAGTAGGGCATAAGTGAGGGCGGTCAAACGGGCAGGAATATAGTTTAAAACGTCATCCAGCCGCGCGGCGGCCCAGCCAAAATAATAGTACTGGCTGGTGCGGTAGCCCCACATGGCATCCAGCGTGTTAGCCAGCCGGTATAACAAGGCGCCCGGGCCACCGGCGACCAGAAACCAGAACAGCGCGGCGAACACACCGTCATTGCCATTCTCCAGTACTGATTCCAGCGTGGCAGACACCGGCTCTATCGCATCCGGGTCACGGCTGACGATATACGAAGCCGCCAGTCGCGCTTGCGCAATATTGTTGTTCTGCAGTGCAGCATGCACTGCCAGCGCATGCAGGCGCAGGCTTTTATGACCCAGCGCAAAGTACAGCAGGTAAGCATGCAGCAACCAGCCAAAGCGCATTTGCGCCAGCAGCCATGCCGCATAAGTCAGCGGCAATACCGCCACTAACCAGGCCAGCACACCGGTCAGGCGTTGCGCAGGTTTGAGTTGGGCGTTGGCCGGGTTGAGCCAGCGGCTTAACGCGCTGGCAATACGGCCAAAGCCGACCAGCGGATGCCAGCGCCTGGGTTCGCCCAGGCAGTGATCAAGTGCAACCGCGCCGCAGGCAAGCAGGGCGAGTATGAGATAATCGGCGTATGGATAAACAGGCAGTAAAAACATTAATGGTTCAGGGCACCACATCGGATGCCGGTAAAAGTACGCTGGTGGCCGGATTGTGCCGGGTATTGTACCGCAGCGGGGTCGCTGTTGCCCCTTTCAAGCCGCAAAACATGGCGCTGAACGCGGCGGTGACTGCAGATGGTGGCGAGATAGGCCGTGCACAGGCGGTGCAAGCGATGGCGAGTGGCCTGCAGCCGCATACCGATATGAACCCGGTGCTGTTAAAACCTAATTCTGACACCGGCTGCCAGGTGATCATACACGGCCAGGTGCGGGGCAACCAGGAAGCAAGCACTTACCACGAGTATAAAAAAGTCGCCATGCAGGCGGTGTTGCAATCCTATAGTCGCTTGCAGCAGCAATATGAGTATGTGGTGGTGGAAGGCGCGGGCAGCCCGGCTGAGATCAATCTGCGCGCCAATGATATTGCCAATATGGGCTTTGCCGAAGCGGTGGACTGCCCGGTGATACTGGTGGCCGATATCGATAAAGGCGGCGTGTTCGCCCACCTGGTCGGCACCCTGGCCTTGCTCTCTGAGAGTGAGCAGGCGCGGGTGGCGGGTTTTGTGATCAACAAGTTCAGGGGAGATATCGCCCTGCTACAACCAGGGCTGGACTGGCTGGAACAACGTACCGGCAAACCGGTGCTGGGTGTGTTGCCGTATATGCACGATTTGCACCTGGAAGCGGAAGATGCGGTCGCCACTACGCGTACTAAAAAAACTGATATTCAACTCACCATCGTGGTGCCGGTATTGCCGCATATCGCCAACCATACCGACTTTGATGCCTTACGCCTGCATCCGCAGGTAGATTTGAAATTTCTGCGTTTGCATGAGCCGATGCCAGCCGCTGATCTGATCATACTGCCGGGTAGCAAAAATGTACGTGGCGACTTAGCCGCCTTGCGAGAACATGGCTGGGAGCCTGTCATCGCCAGGCATCTGCGCTATGGCGGCAAACTGCTGGGCATTTGTGGCGGCTTTCAGATGCTGGGCCGGCAGTTGCACGACCCGTTGGCGCTGGAAGGCGAGGCCGGCAGCAGCGATGGTCTAGGCTGGCTGGAGATGCAAACCACGCTGGCGGCGCACAAACAGCTCAAACAGGTGGCAGGAAAACTGACCCTGGCCGATGCGCAGTTTCAAGGTTATGAGATCCATATGGGAGTCAGTAGCGGGCCAGCTTTAGCGCGCCCGGTTCATCTGATTAACGACCAGGCGGATCAATCTGAAGGCGCGATCTCTGCAGATGGCCAGGTGGCCGGCAGTTATATCCATGGCCTGTTTGACCATCCGCAAGCTTGTGCTGCCTGGTTGCAATGGGCGGGATTATCGGATCAGGTAGCTTATGACTACCCGCAATTACGCGAACAAAGCCTGGAACAGCTGGCAGATAGCTTGCGCAAGCACCTCAACTGGCCAGCGCTGGCCGCCTATCTCCCGGCCGGCTTTGCAGCGAATTAAGCCGCCACCACGTTGATGGTCTGCTCAAACGCCTGCACCACCTGCCCGGCACGTATCTTGGCGGTTTTCCTGCGCTCTATCTGACCATCGACCGAGATCAGCCCTTCAGCCACCATAGACTTGCCCTGGCCGCCGCTATCGGCCACGCCTTCCAGTTTCAGCAGATCACAGAGCGCAATGTATTCACCTTTGAGTTGAAAAGTCGTGGTTGGCATGAGGTTGTCTTCCCGGATAAGTGATATTTAAAAATGTGATTAAGGCTTTTTTGCAGTCTCTGCCGGCAGATTCACTTCCAGCGTCAGCGACGCATTCTGGCTTTCCCACAGGTTTTCGTTGAGCTGGTGATGCACGGTGACAAACAGGTAATTCAGCCCGGCCTTTCTCGGCTTGAAACTGAATTCACCTTGCTGGTTAGCATGGATATTCGATTCCCTGACGTTGTCCAGGTCATACAGGTCTTCCACGCGGTGCTTGATAAAGTGCTCGTTGTCGGTCACGACTATGATGCGCGCATTGGCGACCGGCTTGCCATTCTCCAGCACGCGGAATGTACCTTCAGTGCCTGGCTGCAGTGCATTGGGCGAGCTCAGTGGAATGATTTCCAGGCCTTTGTTAAATGGCCTGGCCACATATTTCTGCTGGCCTTTGAAAATGTAGGTATCAGCATAGCTGTAGTAATTCATGGTGGTCGGCTTGCCGGTCACGCGCTTCATATCGGCAGCAAAATACAGTTTTTTATCCGCCGTTTCTACCGCTTTATAGATAGGTCCCACGCGCTGGCCAGTGCTGATACGGTAAGTGCCTTCGTCTTTTAATTCTGGCTCCAGGTATACCGCAGCCTTGGTTTTTGCGATGGGCTTGATCGCCGTCGAAACCCCGTTAGGATCGGTGATGCTGAAGTTCGGTGAATCCATGGCAAAGTCAGCCTGGAAGGGGAACTCGGTAAACGCTGATTCTATGGTCAGGCGGTGATGCGTGACATTGAACTGGTTGGGTTTTAAAAACGGCACGTGCGCCTGCGCCGCCAGCGAGGCAGCCAGTGTGAGCAGTGCGGTGGCAATAAGGGAAAGCTTGTTCATGATGGTTCCTGCGATTGAATGAAAGATTTATTTAAGCGTGAGCGGCAGTCCGGCAGCGATAAAACTGACTTTGTTGACTATGGCTGCCACGTGCTGGTTCAAGCGGCCCTGTTCATCCTGAAACTGGCGGTTGATCTCACCCAGTGGCACTATGCCCATGCCGACTTCGTTGCTGACTAAAAATACCTGCGCTTTCAGTTGTGGCAAGGCTTCCAGCAAAGCCTGCTTTTCTGCCTGCCAGTCCAGCCGTTCCGGTTTATCGCAATCCGGGCATATGCATTGTGCCAGCCATAAGGTCAGGCAATCGACGATCAGGCAGGTTTCCGCTGCGTCGTTATCCAGCAATGTCTGGCCCAGGTTGAACGGTGCCTCGACCAGTTGCCAGTAAGGCGGGCGGCGCGATTTATGTTGCGCCACGCGGTTGGCAAATTCATCATCGTAAACTTGTGCCGTGGCGATATAAGTCACCGGTAGCTCAAGCGCAGAAGCCAGGCGCTCGGCATAGGCACTTTTGCCGCTACGTGCACCGCCCAGAATCAAATGTGTAGTCATGTCAGTCTCCCGCTTTGCTGTTGCCAGCGTTGGATGATAGTTTGCAATTGCGCCAGGCCCTCGGTGAACAGGGCCGGCCCCGGTTGCAGAATGTCCACTGATTTAATTTCATAGACATGGCCGTGCTGCACTGCCGGTATTGCTTGCCAGCCGGCACGCGCCATGACTTTTTCCGGCTGGAATTTCTTGCCGCACCACGAGCCTATGATGATATCCGGTTGCGCTGCCAGCACCTGCTCTGCGCTCACCTGCCGGTCGCGCGCGTTGTGAAACCGGCTGAGTGCCGGAAAGCAATCCTGGCCACCGGCTGCCTCTATCAGCTCCGCTGCCCAGCGTATGCTGCACAGCATGGGCTCATCCCACTCTTCAAAATAGACTATGGGTTTGCGCGACCATGCTGCGGACTGCGCACGCGCTGCATCCAGCAGCGACTGATACTGCGCAACCAATGCTTGCGCCTTATCACGCGCGCCGGTCAGGTCGCCCACTGTCAATATCATCTGCAAGGTTTCTGCCAGGCTGCGCTGGTTGAACACATGCACCTGGCAACCGGCTTTGATCAGCGCAGCCGCAATGTCGGCCTGCAGGTTGGAAAAACACAGGACCAGGTCAGGGTCCAACGCCAGGATCTTGTCTATATTGGCACTGGTAAAGCCACTGATCTTGGGTTTTTCTTTTCTGGCTATCGGTGGCCGGGTGGTGAATCCGGAAATACCTACGATGCGCTCCTGCTCACCGAGTAAATACAATACCTCTACTGTTTCCGTGGTCAGGCAGACTATGCGTTGCGGCCACTGTTTCATGGCTGCGGCTTATGCTGCCAGCCGTTTTCCATCAGCATGTCGGACAACGGTTTTTCCGTGGCCCAGCCTTGTTCCACCAGCATGGGCGATTTGTAAAAAGTATTCACATAACCCAGGCATAGAATGGCGACCGGTTTCGCATCGGCGGGCATGCCCAGCAGATCGGCCAGTGCCTGCGGATCAAACAGGCTGACCCAGCCCATGCCTATGCCTTCTGCCCGCGCCGCCAGCCACAGGTTCTGGATAGCACAGCTGACCGAGGCCAGGTCCATTTCTGGCAGGGTGCGGCGGCCAAAGATATATTTTTCGCGCTGGTCGCACAAAGTCGCCACCAGCAGCTCGCCGCAATCGAGTATGCCCTCTACCTTGAGCCGCATGAAATCGGCCATACGCGCCGTGTTTTCAAACTCGCCTATCGCCTGGGCGGTCTTCTTGCGTTCTTCATCCACCAAGGCATGCATGCGTTTGCGCAGGCCGGCATCTGAGATACGGATAAAGCGCCAAGGTTGCATCAGGCCTACGCTGGGCGCCTGGTGTGCGGCCTGCAACAGTTTTTGCAATAACTCCGGCGCGATAGGCGTAGGCAGAAAATGCCGCATATCGCGTCGCTCGGCGATCACCTTGTAAATGGCCGCCTTGTCTTGATCAGAATAAGCAAAACTCATGGCAGGAAGAAACTGGCGGCCAGGGCCGGGTTAGACGGGAAATAAAAATGCAGAAAACTGGCGGTGATGTTGTGCTGGCGGTAGATCGCTTCGCCCGTGCCATATCGGCCTTTGCCATGGGCGATCACCGGCAGATCAGTCTCAAAACGCCCATAATGAAAAGTATGTGCGCCTATGGTGCCAGTGCCATTTTCAGTAGGCAAAGTCGCCTGTTGCGTGCCCAGGCCTTGCCGTTTGCTCTCAATGTTGCCGTGACCTTTTAATAAGCCAAAGACCGGCCGGCCATCCAGACTTTCACCTGATGCCAGCATGCCACCACACTCTGCCAGCATGGGTATGCCAGCTGCCGCTGCCGCCTGCATGCTGTCGCACATGCCGGTATTGTTTCCGATTTTTTCCAGATGCAATTCCGGGTAACCGCCGGGCAGCCAGTAGGCATCGGCCACAGGTAATTGTGCATCTGTTAATGGCGAGAAGAAGGTAATGCTTGCACCCAAGGTTTGCAGCAGGTCCAGGTTAGCCTGGTAGATAAAACAGAAGGCAGCATCTTTAGCGACGGCAATTGTTTTGCCTTGCAGGAGTCGCTCGGAAGAATCGTTTTTTGGGGGATCAAAACTTACCGTGGGCGGTAGCGGGATTTCTTGCCCTAATAATTGCGCAGCGGCTTCTATGCGCTGATCGATATCGTTGATCTCCTGTGCCAGATGTAAACCCAGATGGCGTTCAGGCAGGCTTAATTGAGCGTTATGTGGCATAGCACCTAGCCACGGAATATCGGCCGGCAATGCTTCTTTGATCATGCGCGCATGGCCTTCACTACCTACCTGGTTGGCAATCACGCCTGCGCGTTGCAGGCTAGGGCGGAAAGCGTATAAGCCATACGCCAGCGCTGCAAACGTTTGCGCCATGGCTTTGGCGTTGACTACCAGCGCGACCGGAATGCCGAACCGCTCGGCGATATCGGCGCAGGAAGGGTTGCCGTCATAGAGCCCCATCACGCCTTCCAGCAGCAGCACATCATTTTCCTGCGCGGCCTTGTAAAGTAAACGACGCGCATCGTCTTCGCCACACATGCCTAAATCAAGGTTGTAGACCGGCTTGCCGCTGGCGACTTCCAGTATCATGCCGTCGATAAAATCCGGCCCACATTTGAATGCCTGCACGCGCAAACCACGCTTGCGGTAAGCGCGCGCCAGAGCGGCGGTGGTCATGGTTTTGCCCTGGCCGGATGCCGGTGCTGCCATCAGCATGGCATGACAGCTTGCTACAGCCGCTTGCGTCACAGATCTATTCCAGCCTGTGCCTTGATACCGGCACGCCAGGCATGCTTGACGTCCATCAGCTCACTCACGGTGTCGGCAGCGTTACGCAACGCTTCGGAAGCGCCACGGCCGGTGATGACCACATGCTGCATGGGCGGGCGGTTGACAATGGCATCCAGCACCATTTGCTCATCGAGGTAGCCATATTTGAAAGTGTAGGTGAGTTCGTCGAGCACGACGAGCTGGATAGCCGGGTCTTGCAGCATGCCGGCGACGATCTGCCAGCCGCGCATGGCGGTTTCGGTATCACGCTGTCTGTCCTGGGTGTTCCAGGTAAAGCCTTCGCCGAGTACATGCCAGCTGACTGCCGGATGCTGGCGGAAAAAGGCTTCTTCGCCGGTATCAGACCTGCCCTTGATAAACTGGGCGACGCCTACCCGCATGCCGTGACCAAGTGAGCGGGCCACCATGCCAAAAGCAGAAGAACTTTTGCCTTTGCCGTTGCCGGTGAGTATGAGTAGCAGGCCTTTTTCTATTTTGGCCTGTTCTATCTTTTCATCAATGACCGCCTTTTTTCTTATCATGCGCGCCTTGTGGCGGCTGTCGCGGTCATTGGTTTCCATCATGGTGCCTAAGAATTATGCTTTTTCGTGAACAGAGCGTTTGGCCAGGCCAAATGCCACGTGTGCGATCAGTGCGACTACTACCCAGAACGCGATCGCTTCCAGTTGTTTTGGATAGTATTTCACCACACGCGCGCCAAACTCAACCAGGGTAGGGTTGGCATAACGGCCGCCAAAGAAATAGAAACCACCGCTGGAGAACAGCTCGGCAATGGCCGAAGCAACGACCACCACCCCAGCCAGCTTGAACAGGCTGCTGAACTCCCAGCTGGTATTGTCTGCCGTCCAGCGGCCAGCCAGCCACATGGTGCCATAGGCTGGCAGTAAAAAGCCGTAAGCCGGTGTCACGCAGAAATTGCTGACGCCACCCCAGGTCACCGCTGCCAGATCGAGCCCGGCACACAAAGCCAGCAGGGCGACAAACATAATGGTGGAACGCAGGTAGTAACCGGCAATAAAGAAAGCCGCGTATGAAGCGCTAGGCAGGAAATCGATAGAAGCGAAATGATGACCGCGCGTGACGATGACCATCAGTGCAATGACAAATGCGATTGCCAGAGATTGAGTTGAAATTTTACGTGGCATGCCAACGACTCCCAAATTTTATTAAATTAGCCAGGGGTGAATTTTAGCCCAATTCCATCTGGCTTGGTCAAAATCCACCGCTTATTCAGTGCCTAGTGCATGTCATAGTTCAGGCTGAAAAACACATTCGCACCCATGGTGTTGTAATCAACCGTGGAGTTGACTGCTGCCAGCACATAATCTTTGTCCAGAATATTATTGGCGCGGGCTTGCAGTCGCCAGTTTTGATTCAACTGATATCCAAGTGTTGAGTTGAGCAGGGCGTAGCCACCTAATGCAAGGCGGTTAGCGGCATCGTTGTAGCGTTGTGAGGACGCAGTCAATTCTGTAGTCCAATTCCAATCACCAGTTTTGTATTGCAATACCAGATTGCCATAACGTTGGGCGCGTCTAACCAGTAAATTGTCTGTGCCATCGACTCTAGGGGATTGCACCGTCAGGTTGCCGGACAATAACCAGCTTTCATTTAAAACCAGGCTACTTTCAAAAGTCACCCCTTGAATTTCAATTTTTCCTGCATTCACTGCACAGTTTGGAAAGCCCACCGGGCAACCTGAGGTTAAGGTTTGAATGAAGTTGCGGATATGGTTATCAAACAGGGTGACTTTGGCCTGTAAAGCTTCACCCTGGTAACGAAGGCTGGCTTCCAGATTGTCTGCTTTCTCGGCAGCCAAGTTCGGATTGCCGAAGTTCACCGCATACAATTGATTGAATGTAGGTGCACGGAAGGATGATCCGTATTGTGCCGTTACCCGCCAGGCTGGCGTGAGTGCATAACCATAGCCTAGGCCACCAGTGGTGTAATTGCCAAACTGGCTGTTATGGTCTTCTCTCAAAGATAACTGGGCACTATGGTTGTCAAAGTTGCCGGTATAACCCAGGACGAAAGCATCATTGCTTCTGCCTCTGTCCAGTGTTTGCCTGCCGATAGTCTTTGTCAGTACATCCTGTTCAAGCCGGTCATAAGCAAACATGATGGTGCCATTCGAGAGTTGGTAATCATGTTGCCAGGAAATCTGGTGCTGCTCGGTTTCAATATTACTATTGGCTGTTGCGCCAGTTGCTGCGCTGACGGTATATGACTGATCGCGACCATTGTTATATTGCAAGGTACTCTTCCAGCGTTCGGTCAGTGCGTTCTTCAGCGTGACCCCATAACCTTGCTGGTAGCGGTTTTGATGGTTGCCAACATAACCATTGTCATATTCGCTACGGCCATCGCTCTCCAGGTAGTTCAGTCCCAGAGTATGTCCTGGAGCAAACTCCAGATTGGCATAAGCTGATCCACTGAAATTTTGGTAGCCGTCACGGTCTTTGTCCACATTTAATGGCGGGTGTTTTTTTGCGCTGATGCCACGGGTGTCATAGCTGCTGATTTGTGCGCCTAATTTCAATGCTTTGTAAGTGGTATCGATCCCGGCATTGCCTGTGTAAGTATCATAGCTGCCAGCACCAACTGTACCGTAAATATGTGTTTTATTACCGCTGCCACGTTTCGTGAAGATCTGGATCACGCCACCAATCGCATCGGAGCCATACAGGCTAGATGCTGGGCTGCGCAAGATTTCAATGCGGTCAATCAATGCAAGGGGAATATTCTCAAAAGCTGTAGTGCCAGTAGTGCCGGAGTTAATACGCACGCCGTCGACCAGTACAATCAGCTGATTATCGTTGGTGCCACGTAAGGTGATATTGCTGCTAGTGCCCATGCCACCATTGCTGTAACTTTGTACGCCAGGTTGCAGCCTGAGTAGGTCGGCCAGAGAGCCACCTTGTAGCCGGTTGATTTCTTCGCTATCGATGACGGTGATATCACCGGTGACGGTTTTGGTGGATTGCGAGGTCCTGCTGGCGGTGACCACGACTTCGTCCAGGTTTGGTGTCGCCAGCGTTTCTGCGGCTAAGGTGTTGATAGGCAAAGCTGCCATCAGCCCCAGTAACGTAATTTTTTTCATAGAATCTTCTGCTGCGTGTGAAGATTTGAATACTGTAGTGACTACACTGAATGGAAGTTTCTTTTTCATTATCTTATCCCTGGTGCATATGCGACCCCGCATATGGGTTATTGGGCGATACCAGGGGTAAGGGACAATGGATTTAGCGTTGCTATGGCTAGCAAGATTAGAAATACACTATCAGACACCGTCACCCCGCGGTATTGCAAATGGTTAGTTGTGAGGCCGGTCTCCGGGCTTGCAAGTTTTGATCTATCGCCTTCCCGAGTGTGTACTCAGTGGCTTATTGATAGACCCGCACTTGCTTACCGTTGCGGGGGCAGCACAGGCATTGCGAATGTGAATTCACGCACCTGTTTCCCAGTTTCACTCCGTCTGCAAGAACACAGCGCGAAGCACCTGACAACTGGCGCTCATTTTAGTTGAAAGTGCCTGCTTTTGCGAGCAAACATTGAGCGCGGATTCAAGTTGAAATCTTTAATTTACTTTGAAAAACTACGCTTAGCTATTGACCACAATCATTTTTTTCATTGATAATGGTTCGATGGATGCTGATCTGAAAAGTTTGGAAGAGCGTGTGGCGAAGTTAATTGCGCTGTGTCATCACTTGCGTGAGGACAATGGCCAGTTGCGTCAGGAGGTGACGAAACTGCACCAGGAGTCGCAATCGCTCAAGCTGAATATGACTCAAGCCAGCGTGCAGTTAGAAAAATTATTGTCTGCACTGCCACAGGAAGGACAATAAGCAATGGCTAAACAACCGATCGATATTGAAATCATGGGCCGTGCCTTCAGTGTGACTTGTACTGACGAAGAGCGCGATGTGATCGTGCAGGCGGTAGGCTACCTGGATGGTAAAATGCGCGAGATCCGCGATGCGGGCAAAATGGTCAGTGTAGAACGCATTGCCATCATGGCGGCACTGAATATCACGCATGAATTATTGAATACCCGCAGTGATGGCGTGGATGTGGGCGATGTGAAAAAACGCATCACCACCATGCAACAGCAAATGGATGAAGTGTTATCCAGTCAACATAAATTGTTGTAATCCTCTTAACTTCATAAAATATTCACCGTCAATAGCAGTAATTGGCGTATCATTTTTTATACGGTGTGCTTTTAAGAAGGTGTATTAAGGCGTTGCCTGGGTCTAAATTCCTTGAACTAGTCTTTGTTATAGGTTTCGGCTCATCAGGTGCTGTGCGATCGCACTAAGTTGGGATATCTTTTAAGACTCCCTTGGCGTGTGAACCTAATGTACCTTAGGCTGTTACCACCTGAACTTTTTGGTTCAGGATTATGGCTCAGGTAACCCCTTAATACACCTTCTCAAAAGCACATTTTCTTTCTGCCAGCCTATCTCAGGGCGTGGTACATCAGGTCAGCCAGGCTGACGACTTCCAGACAGCTCTCATCGCAAGATTCCAGTACCACAGGTGGTGCATAGCCGGCTTCACTGGCTTCCAGCCAGCGCCGTGCACATACGCACCAGCGGTCGCCGGCATGCAGTCCGGGGAAACCATAGTCCGGGATAGGGGTAGACAGGTCATTGCCCTGCGCGGTAGAAAACGCCAGAAACTCATCTGTCATTTCTGCACATATGGTATGCCTGCCGCTGTCTTCAGGATGAAAGCCGCAACAGCCATCACGCATAAAACCGGTGACAGGATAAGTGCTGCAAGGGATGAGCAGGGTGCCGAGGACGTTTTTAGCCATATGTAATGTGGGGTGACTTTGGTTTATGATACTGGGGTTTATGATTTTGGGTTTCCGGTTTAACGGTGCTGGTGGTACAGGCATTTATGATACTGGACATTTGCATGAGGGAAGAAGGTTTTAACAGATGGCACGTTATTGGCTGATGAAGTCCGAACCGTCGGATGTTTCGATTGATGATCTGGCGGGCTTGCCTAATCAAAGCATAGATTGGTATGGCGTGCGCAATTATCAGGCGCGCAACTTTATGCGCGACCAGATGAAGGTGGGCGATGGTGTGTTGTTTTACCATTCCAACTGCGAGGTGCCAGGCATAGTCGGCATCTGTGAGGTGAGCACGCCGGCTTATCCGGACAAGTTTCAGTTTGTGCCTGGGCATAAATATTTTGATGCTAAATCCACCCCTGAGAATCCGCGCTGGGTGAATGTGGATGTCAAACTGGTGCGTAAAACGCGCGTGCTCAGCCTGAAAGAAATGCGCGAGATCCCCGAGCTGGCCAATATGCGCACCTTGCAAAAAGGCAACCGATTGTCTATCACGCCGGTCGACCCCAAAGAGTGGGCGTTTATCACCAGGTTGCTGGGTGCGTAAAGTCGTGCCACAGGCATGCCACATGTTGCTATGGCGATGGGTTAAAGCATGAAGAGACAGCGCAAAAAAGCGGTGTTGTATATCCTGGTAGCGGGATTTCTGATCGCTTTTATCGGCGCGCTATTATTCCTGTGGATCTACTTTTCCAGCATGCGCGAGATGCACCAGACCACGCGCAATCTTTACGAGCAGCCGTTTGCGGTTTCAAATGCCGCTCAGCAATTAAAAGCCGACCTCTACCAGATACGCAGCAGCCTGCTTTACGCCACACTGATCCAGGCCGATGCCAATGCCATGGGCGAAACCATCGCTTTTATTGAGGCACGCGAGCGGCTGGCAGAAGAAAACATCGCAGTCATGCAGCACAGCTACACCGGTGACCCGCAGCAGATCATCAACCTGCAACAAAAGTGGCAGGCACTCAACCAGGTGCGCGACATGATCTTGCAAAAGCTGGAAGATGCCAGGTTTCGCGAAGCCAACCGCCTGATAGAGACCGACTGGACCAGCCGCTTTGCAGAAGTGGCCAGGCTCAATGAATCTATACTCGCCTATGCCAACCAGCGCGCCAACCAGTATGTGGAAGAAAGCCAGCAGCGGCTGCAACGGCATACCAGGGCGGGTTTGATCTATGCGTCTTTGCTACTGTCATTGTTTTTGCTGGTCAGCGTGTTTGTGGTGTGGCGCATCTACCAACTGCATATAGAGGCCGACAAATTCGCCTTCACCGACTTTTTAACTGGCATCGCCAACCGCCGGCACTTCATGCACGAGCTGGAATCCGAGATCAGGCGCAGCCAGCGCTACGCAGCACCATTTTCGTTCGCCATGGTCGATATCGATCATTTCAAAAAGATCAACGATCAGCATGGTCACCACGCCGGCGACCTGATCTTGCAGAACTTCTGTCTCAGGTGCGTGAATGCGTTGCGCACCAGTGATATGGTCGGCAGGCTGGGTGGAGAAGAGTTCGGTATCCTGATGCCTATGACCGATCTGCACGAAGCTGCCCGCGTCATAGAGCGCCTGCGCTCCGAGATCGACCATAGTGTGCTGGTGGAAAATGGTGAAAAGATCCACTACACCGCCTCGTTCGGGCTGGTTTCTACCTCGCAGCTGACCGAGCAGCAAGGCCTGGCGCATATGATGCGCATGGCCGATAACGCCCTTTACTCCGCCAAACAGCAAGGCCGCAACCGCGTGTTTATTGCCAACCATTAACGCTGGCCTGGCAATTGAGCGCAGGTAGATTCTAAATCCCGTTGTAGTCCCCCAGGCCGCATTGCAGATGCGGCTTTTTTTATGTCGCCATGACCCTGATAGCCGCAAAAAATCCGCTCTGAATCGTTGATGTGCATTGATTGTGCAAGCCGCTATTTCTGTGCACTTTAATGGTGCGCTTCTATCTGTTTTCGATTTTGCTTGGCAACGTTGTAAATCAAAAATTCTGGGTTTTTTAAACTGATTTAAACGCATGCTCCGTGCTGATTTTGTTTTTAACTCGTTGATTATTAATTAATTATTTTTCAATCAATCAGTTGTTGGCGCAAACACCGTGCTGCTTTATTTGTGTGCATCACAGGTTGGAATGCATCTTGCTGAAATGCAAGTACAGGCTTTCCAACGAAACACCAAATATGCTGTAACGGATTGGAGCACGACATGACAAAGTTATTGATCGGTTTACTGGTAGGGTGCTTGACTGCACCATTGATGGCAGAACCTTCTGGCGAGTTGCTGGAATCATTGAACAGTCGTGTGTTGCGCATCCAGGTCGGTCTCACCAACGGTCAGTTCGGTTTGGGTTCCGGTGTCGTGGTGGCTGAAAACCAGGTGGTGACTAACTGCCACGTGGTCGCCAATGCCAGCAGCATCAGTGTGCTGAGTGGCGGCGCGGTTTACCATGCGGTAGGCGTCAAGCCTGACTGGAAACACGACGTATGCATGCTGCAAATGGAAGATCTGCCGCTGGCACCTGTCAAAATGAAATCCAGCAGCGAACTGAAATACGAACAACCGGTATTCACCATAGGCTATCCCAGCTTTGTGCCAGCGCCAGTGACCACCCAGGGCGTGGTCAAGGGTCTGTTCAGCTTGGATGATTCAGTCATCGTGCGCGCCACGCCTACTTTCAGGCAAGGTGCCAGCGGTGGTGGCCTGTTTGATGAGTCCGGCACGCTGGTAGGTTTGATCACGCTGAAAAGCCCGGGCAAGGATGCGTATTATTACTATATGTCCATAGACTGGGTGCAGGCTTTACTGAACAAGCCGGCTGGCCCGGTGGTGGTAAAAAGCGAATTGCCGTTCTGGGGTAAACCAGCTGCGCAATGGCCTAACTTTATGAAAGTGGTGTTCCCCTACCTGCATAAAGACTGGAATGGCCTGAAAACAGTGGCTGCGCAATGGGTGAAACAAGAGCCTGCCAGTACCGAAGCCTGGTTCTACCTGGCAGCGGCCGAGTATGAAACACATGACCTGACCCTGGCTGAACAACATCTGCACCGTGTGGTGAGCATGAACGAGCAACATAGCCAGGCTTTCTACTACCTCGGTTTGATCGCCGAAGCCAATGGCAAGCACAGCGAAGCCTTGGCCAGTGTGGATACGCTTAACCAGCTGGATGCAGAGAAAGCCGTAGAGCTGACAGTCGCCATGAAAACACTGCCATAAGCAACAGCTAGCGGTAGTGAACTGTCAGTCACCAACATCAAGCAAATTAAAAGCTTAACAAAATAAAAAAGCGCCTTATGGGCGCTTTTTTGTTGCCAGCTGCTTATTCAGACAACTTGCAGATCCAGTTCTTCTACATGGTAATAATGCTCATCATCCCAGACTGTGAAATCTTGCGCAGTCACTACGGCTTCCTGAAAGTGATAAAAGGTCGCAATGCAATGATTCTCTTCGTCCATGACCTGATACATTGACATAATTTCCCGCCTTTCCGTAATGATTAAGTGACATTAAATACTGCAGTTGACACATCATGCCACGGTGTCAGTGAAATGATTTTATGGAGAAAAGAGGTCTATTGGTCTCAATTTGAAATCATGTTTTGTGGGGGCAGAAATGCGGTGGCAAATCTCAGTCACGCCGGGCTGTATGCTGTGCTAAATGCATTATTTAGCGGTGCTTTCAGCGCTTGTTTTGGCAATGGTTAAAAGCAGGCTTTTGTAAAATAGTGCGGTTGGCGTATAATTTCTGCCTTCTGAGGAACGCTGCGAGAGTTTGATACTCCCAGGCTCAGAGTGATAGCTGCAAAGCTTCTCAACTGCGTTCACTTTTCACTGTGCGAGCACGGAAAAAAGGTGAGCAAAACGTTTCCACCGGTTCTTCATGAACTTTCCCTGCTCAGTTTTCATTTTTTTAGGACTTCAAACATGAATACTGTAGCTGATTTCAAAGATTACATAGTCGCCGACATGGACCTGGCTGGCTGGGGCCGCAAGGAAATTGCGATTGCCGAAACCGAGATGCCTGGCCTGATGGCTATCCGTGAAGAATATGCCGCGGTGCAGCCACTGCGTGGTGCGCGCATCACCGGTTCATTGCATATGACTATCCAGACCGCGGTGTTGATCGAGACACTCAAGGACCTGGGCGCTGAAGTGCGCTGGGCTTCCTGCAATATCTTCTCTACCCAGGACCATGCCGCAGCGGCGATCGCTGCCACCGGCACGCCGGTGTTTGCCGTGAAAGGCGAGACACTGGAAGAATATTGGGATTACACCCACCGTATCTTCGAGTGGGCGGATGGTGGTTATTCAAACATGATTCTGGATGATGGCGGCGATGCCACTTTGCTGTTGCACCTGGGTGCGCGTGCAGAGAAAGATCTGGCTGTGGTAGGCAACCCGACTTCTGAAGAAGAAGTGTGTCTGTTTAACGCGATCAAGACCAAACTGAAAACCGACCCGAGCTGGTACTCGGTGCGCCTGGCAGAGATCAAGGGCGTGACCGAAGAAACCACTACCGGTGTACATCGTTTGTACCAGATGCACAAAGACGGCAAGCTGGCTTTCCCCGCCATTAACGTCAATGACTCGGTGACCAAATCCAAATTCGATAACCTGTATGGCTGTAGAGAATCACTGGTTGATGGTATCAAACGCGCTACCGATGTGATGATCGCAGGCAAGATCGCCGTGGTGGCCGGTTACGGCGACGTGGGTAAAGGTTCTGCGCAAGCGCTGCGTGCCTTGTCTGCACAAGTGTGGGTCACCGAAATCGACCCTATCTGCGCCTTGCAGGCAGCCATGGAAGGCTACCGCGTGGTGACCATGGATTATGCGGCTGAGCATGCTGATATTTTCGTGACTGCCACTGGTAACTACCATGTGATCACGCACGACCATATGGCAAAAATGAAAGACCAGGCCATCGTCTGCAACATCGGCCACTTCGATAACGAGATCGACGTTGCCGGTATCGAGAAATACCAGTGGGATGAGATCAAGCCACAAGTAGACCATGTGATCTTCCCGGATGGCAAACGCATCATCCTGCTGGCAAAAGGCCGCCTGGTGAACCTGGGTTGCGGTACCGGCCACCCAAGCTATGTGATGAGCTCCAGCTTTGCCAACCAGACCATTGCCCAGATCGAGCTGTTCACGCAAACCGGCAATTACCCGGTAGGCGTTTACACCTTGCCTAAGCACCTGGATGAAAAAGTGGCAGTGTTGCAACTGAAGAAACTCAATGCCCAGCTGACTGTGCTGACAGATGCGCAAGCGGCTTATATCGGCGTGAGCAAGAGCGGCCCTTACAAGCCAGACCACTACAGATACTAAGCTTGTGTGCTTAACACTAAACTTCCGTCAGGTGTCCTGGCGGAAGTTTCGGTGTACACTCTTCTTCAATCTAATGACGACGGGAGGGTGTAATGCTTAAGTTGCTATTTGTTTGGGTATTGAATGCATTGGCGTTGATGGCGGTGGCTTACCTGGTGCCTGGCATTCATGTGGCTAACTTTACAGCTGCCCTGATCGCCGCCTTGGTGATAGGCCTGGTCAATATATTGATCAAACCGTTGCTGGTATTGCTGACCTTACCGATTACTTTGCTGACCCTGGGTTTATTTATCCTGGTGATCAACGGCGTGTTGTTCTGGCTGGTCGGCCACTATCTGCAAGGTTTTTCAGTCAGCTCTATCGTCGTCGGTATCATTGGTGCTTTGGTCTACAGCCTTATTTCAGGCGTACTCAGCGCGATTGTCCCGGACGGCAAAGACTAACAGGCTGTCAGTCGCAAGCCTGCAATAGATTAAAGATTAAACAAGTGAATAATAAGACTTCTTTCAGTTTTGAGTTCTTTCCGCCAAAAACAGCGGAAGGCATGGCCAACCTGCGGCAAGTGCGTAGCGAGCTGGCTAAATTCTCGCCCGAATTCTTCTCGGTGACCTTTGGTGCCGGCGGCTCCACGCGCGACCGCACCATGGATACCGTGCTCGAGATCCAGGACGAGGGTTTTGGTGCTGCGCCGCATATTTCGTGTATCTCATCGAGCAAGCAGGAGATCCGTGACTTGTTGCAGGCTTATCAGGCCAAAGGTATCAAGCGACTGGTCACTTTGCGCGGCGATATTCCATCTGGTGAAGTCAGCGTAGGCGATTTTAAATACGCTAGCGAACTGGTGGAGTTTATCCGTGCCGAAACCGGTGACTGGTTCCACCTCGAAGTGGCAGCCTACCCGGAGTTTCACCCTGAAGCCGGCTCTGCGCAAAAAGACCTGGAAAATTTCAAACGTAAGATAGATGCCGGTGCCGATTCGGCGATCACGCAGTATTTTTACAATGTGGATGCTTATTTCCGCTTTGTTGAAGCGGCGCAAAAACTGGGTATCAGCGCACCTATCATTCCTGGCATCATGCCTATCTACAATTACACGCAGCTGGCGCGTTTTTCTAATGTGTGTGGCGCCGAGATCCCGCGCTGGTTGAGGATGCGCCTGGAAGCCTACGGTGATGACCTGCCTTCGTTGCGTGCATTTGGGGTAGATGTGGTGGCCGATATCTGCGGCAAACTGTCACAGGCGGGTGTAGATAAAATGCATTTTTACACCTTGAACCAGGCCGGTATCATAGGCCAGATCATACGCCAGCTTTAAACTGCCACTGCAAAAACAAAAAAGCGCGATATGCATCGCGCTTTTTTTATTGGCTGCCACTTATTGCAATGACAGCCCTTTAGGGTTGAACAGAGCGTCTTCCACAAACAGGTAATCCTGTTTGCGGTTTTCATCCCACAGCACCATCATGGTGATCCAGCGGATATCTTCCATGCTCAGTGTCTCCTGCGGTAACACCATGCCCCGGTCTATGATCAGGTCACGCTCATAAGCAGTGATGATGTCACTCTTTTGCAGCAGGCACAGAAAATTCAGGCTCTCGTCATTGATCTTGTCTCTTTCCATCTCGCAGAAGATACGCAGTGCAGATGGGTCCTGCAGGTATTGCGGTTGCTCCACAGAGCGGCGCAGGTTTTTCACCCAATCAACCGCGTGCAAGATGTCCTGATGGTTAAATCCTGCCTGGGACAGCTCATAGGCCATGATCGCCTCGTCGGTTTCTTTCAACTCGAACGCTTCATGTTTGTCCCAATAGTTTTGATAAATAAATATCAATACTTCCAACATGCACATCTCCTCAAACATGCTATTCAATCGCTAACGCCACAGTGTGAGGTTAAGCCAGTCTCTGGAATTGCCCATTCGCGAGATGGCTGACTACACCTTCTAATTCAAGTAGTGTAAGCATGGTGGAAACTTCTCCGGGCGTCAAGCCTGAGCGGGCGGCGATCTGTTCGGCAAAAATAGGGTCAAAACCCATGCAGGCCAAGACCGGGCTTGCTTCTGAGGGTAAATTAGTCCAATTGGGTATTAGCCCGTTCGGGCTAACCGGCCAGCTGCTATCGGGCAGGCGGATATGGCGTAACTCGCTGAGGATATCCTCGGTGGACTCTACCAGCTTGGCTCCCTGTTTGATCAATGCATGGCAGCCCTTGGCCACCGGCGAGTGGATGGAGCCGGGCACGGCGAATACTTCACGGCCCTGTTCTATCGCCAGTTTGGCAGTGATCAGCGAGCCGCTGTCTATATTGGCTTCCACCACCAGGCAGCCTTCAGACAAGCCGCTGATGATGCGGTTGCGGCGCGGGAAATTGTAATTGATGGAAGGCGTGCCCAAGGCGTATTCTGACAGCAGCAGGCCATGCTGGGCGATCTGGTGCGCCAGCGCCTTGTGTTTGGCCGGGTAGACGATGTCCAGCCCGGTGCCGACCACAGCAATGGTGGCACCATCGGCTTTCAGCGCGCCTCTATGAGCAGCGCCGTCTATGCCGAGGGCCAGGCCGCTGGCAACGGCAAAACCGGCCCGGCACAAGCTCTCGGCAAAATTCTCGGCCGTGGTTTCTCCCTGGGCGGTGGCATGCCGGCTGCCGACGATGGCCATGCACGGCCGTTTCAATATCTGCAGGTTGCCTTTGGCATACAGCACCGGCGGTGGCTGGTCGGTTTCCAGCAGGCGTTGGGGGTAGTGCGGGTCGGCTAAGGTGATCAGGTGGTTATCAGCTTGTGCCAGCCAGTCCAGGGCTTTGGCAATATCTGCATGTTGCATGGCGCGCTGTATGCCTTCAGCTACTTCTTTGCTGACCAGCTCCCGTAGCGCAGTGTATGCAGCATCCAGTATGGCTTCTGGCGTTTTAAACGCCAGCAGCAGCTGGCATAAAATCGTGCTGCCCAGCCCTTCTACCAGGGTGAGAGCTATCCACGGCGCATATTGCTCGGTGGCGTTTGCCTGGTCGGTAGGTGTCAGGCCGGGAGAGTCTGCAGCATCATTGTCCATAAGTGGCGGTTACGGGGTGCGAACGATATCTTCCACATGCACCGGTTGTGACGCCTGCATGACCAGTGCGTAAGACAGGCGCGGGAAGGTTTTAAACACCATGAGCAGGCCGACCGGTTCATCCGGCAGCTTCAGGGTCTGCGGATGTTCGGGGTCTGAAGCCGGGTCTGTCATGCTGGCACCCTGGCGCAGGATAGACAGCACATGCCCGCGTTCCAGCCCATCATCAGTACCGCGATTGAGCACCACCACGCGGCCAGAACCGGTTTCATTGATGCCATCGCTGATACGGGCGATCTGGCCTTGCAGCTGGTTGTCTGGTGCGTGCGGCACATAGGTCTGTGTCAGGTCATCTTCTATCTCTATCAGTTTGTCTTTGACGGCGATCTCTTCTTTCACCTGGGTGATATTCAGTGTCGCCGGCTTACCGTCGCGCAATAGCTTTGCTTCGCCCAGATAGTGTGCCTCTAAGCCGAGTATCTCTCCGTTTTCAGGGTTTTTGACTGGCTCACCTTCACGGTAGATGGCCCAGACCGGCTGCGGGCTGCCTGGTAAGCCCTGCACATAAATACGCGTGTTCGTGCTCAATATCTGTCGCTCTTCTTCGGCGGCGATGATAGTGGGCGCATTTTTCAATTCATCAGCAGAAATCAGCACCGGCTTGGTCAAGAACGGCAAGATGGCATTCGGCTGTATGGTCGGTATGGCATCGGCCTTGATAGGCGTCACTATCACCCCTGGTTCCAGCGTAATCGATTCGCGTATCAATCTCAGCACTGGTTTACCGCTGCTGGTATCCAGTACAATCACGTCACCGGGGTAGATCCAGTGCGGGTTTTTGATATGGTCGCGGTTGATCTGCCATATCTGTGGCCACTGCCAGGGGTTTTTGAGGAATTTGGCCGAGATATCCCACAAAGTATCACCTTTGACCACCACATGGCGCTCAGGATGTTGTGCACGCAAGCTAATTTCATCTGCAAAAGCGCACAAGCTGCTACAAGCCAGGGCAAGCGAGGTTATAATTTGAACAATTTTGGTCATGTGACGTCTCTGTTATAGGCAGTACTTTTAGTTTTTTGCAGCAAAAAATGAAGTACTTAGGTAAAGGCAGCACGCATGTCGCGGTTGTATGCGCAATGTCGACCAATCTAGCATGGGTTTAAAGTTATTATCAAGATGAAAAAACAGGGGTTTTGCCCTGTTTTCGTTAAACACTTAGCATGGAAAGATTTATAGAGCATGGCCCTCCTTCCGATTTTGCAGTATCCGGACCCTCGCTTGCACACGGTCGCCAAGCCGGTGAAGGTGTTTGACCAGAGCTTGCAGCAACTGGTAGCCGATATGGCTGAAACCATGTATGACGCGCCCGGCATAGGCTTGGCGGCAACGCAGGTGGACCAGCACATCCAGTTGATCGTGATCGATCTGAGCAAGGAAAAGAACGATCTGCTGGTGCTGATCAACCCTAAGATCATCGCCGAATCCGGCCACCAGGATTACGAAGAGGGCTGCCTGTCAGTGCCCGGCATCTACGAGAACGTGACGCGCGCAGAATTTATCACCGTTGAAGCGCAGGACGCCACGGGCAAAAGCTACAAACTGGATGCCGATGGTTTGCTCAGCGTATGCATACAGCATGAAATGGACCATTTAAAAGGTAAAGTATTTGTGGAATATCTTTCGCCCCTGAAACGCAACCGCATTCGCAGCAAAATGGTCAAGCACGCGCGCGAAATCGAACGCAACAGTTACTAACAGGGCGGTCAGATGCGTATCATTTATGCCGGGACACCGGAATTTGCAGTGCCTGCCTTGCAGGGGCTGATCGCAGCCGGACACGAGATCGTCATGGTGCTCACGCAGCCAGACCGTCCTTCTGGCCGTGGCATGCAGCTCAAGGCCAGCCCGGTCAAGCAGCTGGCGCTGGCACATGGCCTGCCGGTCTTTCAGCCGGAAAGTCTGAAACCGGCCGAGGTGCAGGCGCAGATAGCGGCGACCGATGCCGAGGTGCTGATCGTCGCTGCCTATGGCCTGATCATTCCTACTCCGGTCCTGAATATCCCCACGCGCGGCTGTTATAACATCCATGGTTCATTGTTGCCGCGCTGGCGCGGTGCCGCGCCTATACATAGAGCGATTCTGGCCGGTGATAGCGAGACCGGAGTCACCATTATGGAAGTGGTGCCCAAGCTGGATGCCGGCAATATGATCAGTAAATGGGCCACGCCGATCACCGAAGCAGACACCACACAAACCCTGCATGATGCCATCAGCCGCGAAGGTGCGCGCCTGATGGTGGAAGCCATGCACACCCTGCAAACCAGCGGCCAGCTGCCTTCTCAAGTACAGGATGAGTCACTGGTCACCTACGCGCACAAACTGGAAAAATCCGAAGCTGGCATAGACTGGACGCAATCTGCAGTGCAGCTCTCGCGCCAGGTGCGGGCGTTTAATCCTTTCCCGGTCGCCACCGCCAGGTTCAAAGAGCAGGTGTGCAAACTGTGGTTCGCCCAGGTCGCACAAGCTGATGCTGGTGCACCTGCTGCCACTAGCCCTGTCGCAGGCAGCCAAATAGCCGGTAACATAGTACAGATCCAGCCGCTGCTGGTCGCCTGTGGTGAGGGTGTGTTGCAGATAGATGAGTTGCAGATGCCAGGCGGCAAGCGGCAGACGGCGCAACAGTTCGTGCACGGCCAGCATGTGCAGGTCGGTGATAGATTCTTCTAAGTCTGGTGCTGGTAAGTCAGGCGCTGGCGCGCGCATGTCATGCTGTGTTCATCTGCCAGCACTAGCATTGAAAAATACGGCTGCCTCCCCCATCTAGTTGTAGAGTAAAAAAGAACTGAAGGAATATGAATGTTAGGTAATTGGACCAAGACTTTTGTGTTGATGGCCGCCATCACGGCCTTGTTTGTTGCTGTTGGTGGTGCGTTCGGCGGCCAGAGCGGCATGCTGATGGCCTTGCTGCTGGCCGGCGGCATGAACTTCTACGCCTACTGGTTCAGCGACCAGGCCGTGCTTAAGATGTATGGTGCGGTGGAGATCAACGCAGACAACAACTATGGCAATAACCAGTTCAGAAACTATTTCAATATGGTGAAAGAGCTGGCAGAACATGCACAACTGCCTATGCCGCGCGTATTTGTCATCAACGAAAGCCAGCCGAATGCGTTTGCCACCGGCCGCAATCCGGAAAACGCCGCGGTGGCCGCCACTACCGGTATCATGCAGATACTGAGTGAGCGTGAACTGCGCGGTGTGATGGCGCATGAACTGGCGCACGTCAAAAACCGTGACACCCTGATCTCTACCATGTCGGCCACCGTTGCTGGTGCGATCTCTGCCATTGCGCAATTCGGCATGCTGTTCGGCGGCGGTCACCGAGACGGCGAAAACCGGCCTAACCCCATGCTGGGTATCCTGATGATAATAATGGCGCCGCTGGCAGCCAGCCTGATCCAGATGGCGATCTCCCGCTCACGCGAATATGAAGCGGACCGTATGGGTGCGGATATCAGCCGTGACCCTAAAGCGTTGGCCAGTGCGCTGGAGAAGATACATAATTACGCGCACCAGATCCCCAACCTGACTGCCGAGCAACACCCTGAGACTGGCCAGATGATGATCATCAACCCATTGTCGGGTGCAGATTTCTCCGGCTTGTTCAGCACCCACCCCAAAACTGAAGAGCGCGTGCGTAGATTACTGGCGCTGGCCAATCAGTACTGATTTAGCAGCTGCACTATCTTAAAAAGGCTTTCCTCAGGAAAGCCTTTTTTATTGCGCCTGTGCCGCGCTTTATTTTAAATCCGGGCTTATTGCAGTGTTTCTGCCGTGAAACAGGTGGCATCAAGTAAAATAGCATTTTTTTGCCAGAGTCCAGCCGTGCAAGTAGCCCAGATAATCGCCGCACACGCCGTCGCCGAAGTCCTGTCCGGCCATAACCTGACGGTTTCCATGCCCAAGGCCTTGCGCAAAGTCAGATCGGCGACGCCGCAACAGCAGGCGGCTGCCCAGGATTACAGCTACCTGACCTTGCGCTTTTACGCCGAATCGGCTGCCTATCTGGCAGCGCTGACACCCAAGCCGGTTTCAGACAGCCGGGTGCAGGCATTATTGCTGGTGGCGCTGTCGCAGTTGCTGCATGGCCAGGATGATGACTTTACCGTAGTGAACCAGGCGGTAGAAGCGGCCGGCACCACCGGCCAACGCTGGGCCAAAGGCCTGGTCAATGCCGTGCTGCGCAATTTTCTGCGCCAGCGCGAGGCTTTGCAGGCAGAAGTCAGCCAGCATGAAGAGGTGCACTGGAATTATCCGCAATGGTGGATAGCGCTGCTCAGGCAGCAGTATCCCGATCACTGGCAAGCCATGCTGGCAGTAGGTAATGAACACCCACCCATGACTTTGCGCGTCAATCTGCGCAAAACCAGCGTGCCTGCCTATCTGCAGGCCTTGCAAGAGGCAGGCATCGCAGTCACTCATCTGGGCAGCGCGGCCATACAGCTGCAGCAGCCAATGCCGGTGCATAAACTGCCAGGTTTTGATCTGGGCTGGGTCAGCGTGCAGGATGCAGGTGCGCAATGGGCAGCCCCTTTGCTGGATGTCGCACCTGGCATGCGCGTGCTGGATGCCTGCAGCGCCCCGGGCGGCAAGACCTGCCAGCTGCTGGAAACTGCCGATGTGGACCTGATCTCGCTGGACCTGGAAGCGGACCGCTTGCAGCGCGTACATGAAAACCTGCAGCGCCTGGGTTTACAGGCGCAAGTGGTGGCCGGTAACGCGACCACGACTGACTGGTTTGACGGCCGGCCGTTTGACCGCATCCTGGCCGATGTGCCGTGTAGCGCTTCCGGCATCGTGCGGCGGCATGTGGATATGAAATGGTTGCGCAGACCTGAGGATTTAGCCACTTTTGCACACACACAAGCGCAAATTTTATCTAATTTGTGGCAAATGCTGGCAAAAGGCGGTAAATTGCTTTATGTGACATGTTCGGTCTTCCAACAAGAAAACGAAATGCAGATCCAGCAATTTTTAACTTCCCATGCAGATGCGACCCGGGTAGCGGTGCAGTTCGATGCCGCCCTGTTGCCGTGCACGCATGCGGCACCCGGGCAATTGCTGCCAGTCGCCGCCCATGACGGATTATTCTATGCGTTGTTGCAAAAGCATTAAATCCTGGTTGTTGCTTGGTTTCATGCTTTTGGCTGCCTGGTCAGTGCTGGCCGGCGGTAACCACGCCCATATCAAAGTCGCAGAACTGGTGTTGCGTGATGACCTGTGGACGCTGGATGCAGAGATAGACATCCAGCTCGGCCATGCGCTGGAAGAAGCGCTGAGCAAAGGCGTGACCCTGACCTTTTTATACGAGTTTCAGATCGTCAAGCCGCTCAAATACTGGTTTGATGACGAAGTGGTCACCGAACGCCGCCAGGTCACCCTCAATTACCACGCGCTGACCAAGCAATTCATACTGCATTATCCGCAGCAGCAAAAAGTATTCGATACGCTGACTGATGCCAAGCAGGAACTGGCCACCATCCACGACTGGCGTCTGGCGCCGCATGCGGTGCTGGAAAAAAACCAGTCTTACCACGCGGCATTGAAAATGCACCTGGATACCAGCAAGTTACCCAAAGCGCTGCAGGTGGATGCGATAGGCGAAAGCGACTGGGAACTGGTCACGCCTACTTTTAGCTGGTGGGTGAAAGAAACCGTGCGCTAAGTTATGCGTTATGTCCTGATCCTGTCTATCATACTGGCCGCAGGTCTCTTGTACCTGCTATCGCTGGCCAGTGCCAATACCGCCATCAGTGGCGACTATTACATCATACTGCTCTATATCAATGCCGGCCTGGCCGTGCTGTTGCTCGGTGTCATCGGTTACCAGTTACGCCATCTGTACCGCACCACCAAATCCAAGCAGGTGGGCAGCAAACTCAATTTCAGGTTATTGGTCACCTTTGCCCTGATGGCGCTGATCCCCGGCATGATCGTCTACCTGGTGTCGGTCAATTTTCTTAGTCGCTCTATCGAATCCTGGTTCAACGTCAAGGTCGAATCGGCGCTGGATGGCGGCTTGAGCCTGGGTCAGCGGGCGCTGGATATCATGCTTTCCGAGCTGAAAGACAAAGCACAGGGCATGACCGTATCTTTGTCGCTGCAGACCGCGAAATCCAACTATGCGCAACTGAATGACCTGCGCGAAAAAGCCGGTATCCAGGATGCGGCCTTGCTGACACCACAAGGCGCTATCCTGGCGGTGAGCAGTGCAGACCCCAGCAGTTTTCTGCCCGAGTTGCCGTCAGTGCCGCAACTACGCCAGGCCAGGAGCGGTGTCTACGGCAAGATAGAACCT
Organism: Methylophilus luteus; assembly: GCF_042676265.1. NCBI lineage: Bacteria > Pseudomonadati > Pseudomonadota > Betaproteobacteria > Nitrosomonadales > Methylophilaceae > Methylophilus > Methylophilus luteus. The sequence continues at coordinate 1,942,351 of NZ_JBHTKB010000001.1, read as the reverse complement.
ATCGTCGGCAAAGGTTTGTACATGCGGGTGCTGGTGCCGGTAGAACCGTTAGGCATTATCGGCGAGGTGCGTATCCTGCAACTGATGCAGCCGGTGCCCAAGTCGCTGTCGAATACTGCCGAGTCGGTGCAGGATGTTTACCGCGAGTACCAGACCCTGTCATACAGCCGGCAGTCGCTGAAAGACATTTTCATGCTGACGCTGACCATGATACTGTTGCTCTCCATGCTGGGGGCGCTGATCATCGCCTTTGCACTGAGCCGGCGCATGGCGCAGCCGCTCACAGTGCTGGCAGAAGGCACGCGCCTGATCGCCAGCGGCGATTACTCGCAACAATTACCTTCATTCGGCAAAGATGAACTCAGTGTGCTGGTGAAGTCGTTCAACAGCATGACGCGCCAGTTGCAGGAAGCCAAACTGGCTTCGGAACAAAGCCGCCAGCATGTGGAATCGGCGCGCGCTTACCTGGAAGCGATACTGTCGCACCTGAGCTCGGGCGTGATGACGATCAATGAGCGCGCCGAACTGCGGGTGTATAACCTGGCGGCTACCAATATCCTGGGCATTTCGCTGGTCGGCTTTAAAAACAAGATATTCACCGACATCGTCGCCGAGAATCTCTACCTGAGCCCATTTGTAGAAATCGTCATGCGCCATTATGATGAGACCTTACAGCTGGATCACCATGAGCGGCACCTGACCAGCCAGATCGATATTGAGAGCGAGCATGGCAAGCAGGTGCTGATGTTGCGCGTGACACGGCTGCCGGAAGGCGCAGGGCATGGGCTGGTGGTAGTGTTTGATGATGTGACCGTGATGGCGCAGGCGCAACGCGATGCGGCCTGGGCAGAAGTGGCCAGACGGCTGGCGCACGAGATCAAGAACCCGCTGACGCCTATACAGCTTTCTGCCGAGCGCTTGCAGTTCAAGTTGCACGACAAGCTGGAAAGCAAAGATGCCGAGATGTTGTTGAAATCGACCGACACCATAGTCAACCAGGTGCAGGCCATGAAGAACATGGTCAATGAATTCAGCGAATATGCCAGGACCCCGGCTGCGCTGTTGGTCAAACTGGATTTAAATGCTTTAATCAGGGATGTCAGCCGTTTGTATAATGGCTCTGCGCTCAAGTTAGAGCTGGTATTGCAGCAACAGTTGCCCGAGGTGCAGGCCGATAGCACCATGATGCGGCAGATACTGCATAATTTACTGCAGAATGCGCAGGATGCCATGAGCCAGGTCGAGCAGCCACAGGTGGTCATCATGACCGATAGCGACGGCGAACGTGTAAAATTGTCGGTGACAGATAATGGCGGTGGTTTTCCCACCGAGGTCATGGCCAGAGTGTTTGAGCCGTATATCACCACCAAGGTACACGGCACCGGTTTAGGGTTGGCCATTGTGAAAAAAATGATAGAAGAGCAGCGCGGACAGATTCGTATAGACAATCTGCCACAAGGGGGGGCCAGCGTTACCATACACTTGCCCGTAGATAAACAACAACAGCGTCGGCGCGTAGAGCGCATCGTGTAAGGAAATACGGTACATGGCATCACGTAATATACTGGTGGTTGATGACGAAGTCGGCATACGCGAGTTGTTGAGCGACATCTTGCGTGACGAAGGGCATCAGGTGCGCCTGGCAGAAAACGCCCAGCTGGCGCGTGAAGAAAGGCTTAAGCAACGCCCGGACCTGGTGCTGCTCGATATCTGGATGCCGGATTGTGACGGCATCAGCCTGCTCAAAGAGTGGGCGAATGCCGGCTTGCTGACCATGCCTGTGATCATGATGTCTGGCCATGGCACCATAGACACCGCCATCGAAGCGACCCGCCTGGGTGCATTCGACTTTCTCGAAAAACCCATCGCCCTGCAAAAACTGCTTAAAACAGTGGGCGCCGCCATCAAGCATACCGAACACCTGGCCCATACCGAGATCAACCTTTCCAGTTTTGGTAAAAGTGCCGTCATCCAAGAACTCAAGCAACGCCTGGAGCAACTGGCCCGCCACAAGAACACCTTGTTCCTCATAGGCAAAAAAGGCGGCAGTGTCGCCTTGTGTGCCAAATTCCTGCGTCCACCAAATACGCCATGGGTGTCGCTCACCGAATATGACAAGCTGGTCTCGGCGCCTATGGAGATCCTGGAGCAGGCGCGCGAAGGCGTGGTGTTTGTCGATGAAGTCACCCGGCTCGGCAAAACCGAGCAAAAAGGCCTGGGCCTGCTGATCGCCAAGTCAGAAAAATACGGTGTGCGTGTCATCTGTGGCAGCGAGTTCGGCTTGCCCCACCTGATTGAAAAAGCCATGCTGGAGCAATCGCTGTTGCAGACGCTGGCGGGTGCGGCAGTGAAAGTGCCTTGTCTGGACGAGCACAAGGAAGATATCCCTGACCTGGCCAATGCCATGGCCACCCTGATGGTAGAAGCCAGCAAGATAGATTACAAAGCGTTTGATGTGGCGGCGCTGAACGCGCTGCGCAACGCCGATTGGCCAGGCGATCTTGATGAGCTGGAATCGGTGGTGCAGAACCTGCTGATGACCAGCCTGGGTGACAGTATCACGCAAGAAGATGTACAACGCGTGCTCAAGGATTTTCAGGGGCAGGTGGCAGAATCAGCCGAACAGCATATGCCGCTCAACCTCGACCAGCCCTTGCGTGAAGCCAGGGACGAGTTTGAACGGTTCTACTTTCAGTACCATATGCGGCTGGTCAAAAACAATATGAGCCGCCTGTCTGATATTTCGGGCCTGGAACGTACCCACTTATATCGTAAACTCAAACAACTGGGCATACGCATCAAAGGCTAAGCCTTTGCAGCCAGTAAAAAAGCCGGGTTTTAGCCCGGCTTTTTTATTGCATCAAATAACTTATTGCAGATTATTTATTGCGGTTATCCAGGCTATACCCCGTTTGCGGGTAGATGCTGAGCAACCACATGCCACCGGCAATGCCCAGATAGGCAAAGAACGCATCTAGCGAAGCCTGGCTCAACACTATGGCCATAAACGCCGCCAGCACCGCCAGCACGCGCGCACTGATCCTGGTTTTAAAACCAAGCAGTAAAGACAAACCAAACACCAGCTGGATCAGGATCAGCAGCGGTGCAAACACACCAGGCAAGCCTAACTGGCCGAGCATGGCCTGATATTGCAGATAGCCCTCAGGCACAGAGGTAATGGCGATCAATTTCAAGATCACAATGCCAAAGAATACCAGCCCTAGAAGAATCCTGGCTGCAGCAGTTTGTAAAGGACACATCACTTTTCCTCAAATCCTGTTTTTATAAAGCGCTTATCATGCCTGCCCGTGGCTGCAATTGCAATATAAGGGCGGCGATCTATGTTCAGGGCGCGCTCAATAACGGGAAGTTTTCCTTATCGCAGGTATTAGACGCCGCGAAATTATCTTGCTAAGATCTGTAAAAAAGCTGTTCTCTATAAACCTCATCGTAAAAAAGAAAAATAACCAAAATGATCATTCAATCTCTACGCCTATTCAAATTATCCTTTATCGCTTTTGCTGCAATGATGCTGGTGGGTTGTGCCTCCATCTATGTAGATAACGCTACCAAAGAAATCAATCCGGCGCAGTTCAAAGTGCCTGATCCTAAGCATCCTGTCATGCTGGTGTTCGAATTCCAGACCAAAGGCGTCGCCAATGCCAAAGCGACTGATTACCTGAAAACGCGGGTGCTGGACCAGGTGAAAGGCAGTGGCATTTTCAGCGAGGTCTCGTTAACGCCTGTGCCTGAAAACCGGGTGCTGAGTATCACCCTCAATAATGTGCCCTTGACCGATGACGCCTTCTCCAAAGGCTTTGTCACCGGCCTTACCTTCGGTCTGGCTGGCTCGACTGCTTCTGACGGTTATATCTGTACCGCGCGTTATCTGGGTGGCAGTGAACAGGCGGCGATCGTGAAGCAGGCGCGACATGCGATCCATGTCACCATGGGGGCCAAAGGCGCACCAGCAAATGCCACAAAAGCCGCCAGTGGCGATGAAGCCGTCCACGCGATGACGCGCCAGATCGTGAGCAATGTATTGAATGATCTGTCGCACGATAGCAGTTTCCAATAAACAAAAATAAACGGGAGTAAACAATATGAAACTGCTCAAAACATGCTGCTGGGTCTTGATTGCGTTCGCCCTGCAAAGCATGACTGGCTGTGTGTCAGTCAAAATGTCAGAACCCACGCCGAGTATGGCTAACCTGGAAAAACTGCGCGGCGCGAACCTGGCCACTGTGAAAGCCGGCAGCTTTGTGTTGGCAGCAGGCAAGAATGCCGCACTGGACCGTGGCGTCAGCGGCCTGAGAGGCTCTTCCGTCACGCCAGCCAATGGCAGTTTTGCGCAACAGCTGCGCAGTGAATTGGTGACCGAATTAAAAGCGGCAGGCTTGTATGACGAGGCGGCAGATGCAGTCATTAAAGGCGAGCTCGTCGACAGCCAGGTAGATGCGGCCATAGGCACAGGCACGGCAAAACTGTCGGCCCGCTTTATGGTTCAGCGCGCAGAAAAAACAGTGTATGACAAACAACTCACGGTCGATTCCAGCTGGGAGTCGTCTTTTGTCGGCGCGATCGCGATTCCGGAAGCCATCAATCAATACACCGCGCTTTACAAAAAACTCATAGGCAAACTGTTTGATGACAGTGAGTTCAGGTCTGCTTTAGCCAGGCAGAAATAGGCTGTGCTAAGGCTGGCATATAGCCTGTTGCCTGGCAAACATGAAAGCTAACCATATGGATCTGCATATACAACAACTGACTCACCTGCACGCTGCGTACGCCGAATGCCGCATGATACGGCAACGCGTGTTTATTGATGAGCAGGAGGTGCCGGTCGAGCTAGAGTGGGATGAGGCGGATAAGACCGCCATTCATCTGCTGGCCACCGTGGATAGCCAGCCGGCTGCGTGTGCCCGGGTATTAAGTGATGGGCATATCGGGCGTATGGCAGTGCTGGCACCATGGCGGGGTAAAGGCGTGGGCGAGGCATTGCTGCAGCAGGCGGTGCAGATCTGCCGTCAGCTGCAAGTCAGTCATGCACGGTTGTCGGCGCAAACCCATGCCATCGCTTTTTATGCGCGGGCAGGCTTTGTCGTGAGCAGTGCGCCTTACCTGGATGCGAACATCATGCATGTCGATATGCAGCTTGAACTGGTATAATTGCGGTTTCAGTTTTTCTCTCACTTCCAGAAATAAAAGGAATTCTCATGTCAAAGATCGTATTAAAAGCCGGTGAAGCCACCGTATTTTCCGAAGGTAAAGATGTGACAGCGGCGATGCCGGAAATCGTTATCGGCGCCGTTGATGGCCCGGTTGGTACTGCATTTGCCAACATGATGGCGCAAACCAAAGGTCATACTGCCATGTTTGCTGTGCGTGACATTAACCAGATGGTGCGCCCTGCGACCATGATGGTGCCTAAAGTCACTTTGAAAGACTCATTGAACATTGAGTTGTTCGGTGGCGTGGTGCAAGCCGGTGTGGCTGATGGCATCACCGATGCGGTGATCGAAGGCATCATCCCTAAAGAGCTGGTCAATGATCTGTGCATAGTGGCATTGCTGTGGATAGACCCGGGCTGTGCTAAAGAAGCCAACCTGGACAAAGCTGACTTGTACAAGAACAACTACGAAGCGATCAAGCTGGCATTGAAGCGCGCTCTGAATGACGAGCCTAGCATAGACGAAATCATTGCTAACCGTCACAAGATCAAACACTGCATGTGGGAAGACAGCTGGGACCAGAAGTAAGCTGGCACAGAAATGAATCCAGCTATATGCTGTTAAGCCCCGCAGTCGCGGGGTTTTTGTTATGCGGAAGGGTAAGTATGAAGTACCTGCTGAAACGCTATCTGGCGGTGGTTTACGAATCGCTGCTGATGCTGGCGCTGGCACTGACAGTGACGGCGGTGTATTACCTGTTGCTGGGTGATGCCAGCCATGGCTGGAAAAGGCTGGGATTACAGTTGCTGGTCTGGGGCAGCATGGGCGCCTATTTTGTGCGCTGCTGGACCGCCAGCGGGCAGACCCTGGCCAGCCAGACCTGGAAACTGAAAGTGGTGGATCAGCAAGGGCGCTTGCTGGGATGGCAGCAGGCGGCGCTGCGTTATGTGGTGGCCGGCGTTTTACTGTTGCCTGCCGGGCTGACCTTGTGGTGGGCCATGCTGGACCGCGAGCAGCAGTTTTTGCATGACCGCCTGCTAGGTTCGCGCATCATCCGCGTCTAGTGTATTAAGTCGCTAACGCCGTTCAACGTAATGCAGCATGCCGAGGCCGGCAAACAGGAACAGGATAGTCGGGCCTATGGCGCTGAACAGCGGTGACCAGTCGTTGAGTACGCCGAGGTGGACAAAGACGCGGTTCATGATCTGGTAGACCACGCCCAGCAATATACCGGCAAAGATCTTGGCACTGATGCCGCCAGCACGCTGCTGCAAAAAGCCGAACGGCATGGCCAGCACCACCATGACCAGGCAGGCCAGCGGGTAGATCAGCTTGGACCATAAAGCCACCTGGTAGCGCGTGCTTTTCTGGCCGTTTCTATGCAGATGCTGGATAAAGCTGTACAGGTTCCAGGCCGACATTTTTTCTGGTAACACCAGCAATACGTTGAGCAGCTCTGGCCTGATCAATGACTCCCACTGCGCCTGTTTCACAAACTTTGAAGTCACCGAGTTTTTTTGCACATCACGCTCGTGATTGAACGAGGTTTGCGTGACGTTGAGCAGTTTCCAGTGGTCATCGGCAAAATGACCTTTTTCGGCATGGCTGATGCTGCGCAGGCGGAATTGCGGGTCAAAGTCATAGATATCGATATTCACCAGGCTGCTATCCGGCAGCACGGTGTTCACATTGACAAAGCTGCTGCCATCCTTGATCCACAAACCGGACTTGAAATCTTGCGCCACCACAGAGTCGGTCGCCTGTATGCGTATGCGTTGCGCCATTTTTTCGCTGAGCGGGGCGATGATCTCGCCTATCATAAAGGTGACGATGGCAAACACCAGGCCTATGCTCAGCAATATTTTGGCGATGACTTTCAGCGAGATGCCGCTGGTGCGCATGACGATAAGCTCGGAATTTCCGGCCATCGCCCCCAGCGTATAGACTATGCCCAGCAGCACTGCCACTGGTGCCACTTCATAGATGTGGCCGGGGATGCTCAATGCGACAAAGGTCAGCATGCTGTTGACGCCGTAGTGCCCGCGTCCCAGGCTATCCAGCTCTTGCAGCAGGTCAAAGAAAGAAAACATGGCGAGCAGGCCAAACAGCACCAGCATGATATTAAAGCTGATCTCGCGCCAGAAATAACGGTTGAGTATGGAGAGCTTCATCTTTATGCCGCGGCCTTGGGCTTACGCTTGAACAGGTCCGGGATCAGCGGTTTCAGGTGTTTGCGCCTATGGTAGAGATACCAGCCCAGCAGGATAAAACACAGATGCACCGGCCATAAGCCTACCCATGACGAGATCTTGCCCTGGGTGATCCAGGCCTGGAAGATACTCAGGATATTGTTATAGACGATAAAGATCAGGATGGCGAACATGATATTCAGTGAGCGCCCGGCCCTGGGGTCGACAAAGCTGAGCGGGATCGCCAGCAGCACCATGACGATGGTGGAGATAGGGATGGCGAAGCGCCAATGCAGTTCTGCCTGGTCAGACAGCGAGGCATCCTGCATCAGGCCCAAAGTGGTCTTGCCTTGCGCGGTGCCGGGTTCGGGTGCGCTTTCCTTGGTCTCTATGCGGATATCGTAGCGTTCGAACTCGGTGGTGGAAACATCCAGTGTGTTGGGGATCACCTCATAGCGCCGCCCATTATGCAGCACCAGAAAATTGTCACCATTTTCGGCCTTATAGCGGCTGCCGCGATTGGCGGTGATGATGCCGGTTTTGCCATGCTGGCGTGACTGCACGAAGATATTCTTGACTTCATAACCGAGCTTGTCAAAGCTCTCGATAAAGTAAATGCGCTCGCCGCTGCTTGACTCCTTGAACGCGCCGGGGCTGATAGAAGAGAGTTCATCGCGCTTTTTCAACTGCTCGCGGTAACCTTCGGCTTTTTCTGTCGCCCACGGCATGACAAACAGGCTCAGCAGGCTGATGATCAGCACGATAGGGAAGATAAAGCGCAGGATAGGCACCACCCACTGGCGCAGGCTTAAACCTGCGTTCATCCAGATCACCATCTCCGAATCACGGTGCCAGCGGGTCAGCGTGAGCAATACCGCAAGAAATATCGCCAGTGACAGCATCATGGGCATCAGCTTGACCAGGCTGAACGTGAGTATGGTGCCTATGGCGTCATTCGGCAGGATACCTTTGGAAACCTGGCGCACGATGTTGCCGGCGCGCTGTGCGACCACGATACCCAGAATAATCAGGAAAATGGCAGAAGATGAGGACATCAACTCTGCGGACAATGCACGTTTGAATATTTTCAATTTAAATGCACCGCTTTGAAATCAGCATAAAACACTAGATAATACAATCATCGCTCAAGAAACTGGCACAAGAACACCAAAGGATAAAGATGGAATTTAGCATAAAAAGCACTGCCCCGGAAAAATTGCGTAGCGATTGTTTGCTGGTAGGCGTTTATGAAGGCCGCAAGCTGACCGATCTGGCCAAATCTGTGGATGAGATCAGTGGCAAGGCGATCACGCTGGCACTTAAATCCGGTGATATGGAAGGCAAGTCAGGCAGCACTTTGCTGTTGCGCCAGTTAAGCGGCATTGCTGCGAGCAGAGTGTTGCTGGTCGGCCTGGGCAAGGCTGAAGACAGCAACCTGAGGACTTTACGCAACGCTTTTCGTGCTGCGCTGAGAGCCCTGCCGCCAGGCGTGGTATCGCTGGCCACCGACTTTGCCGGCCTGCCGCTCAAAAAGACTGATAGTCATGCCAAAGCGGCAGCCCTGGCTGAAGTCGCGCTGGATGCCGGCTACCAGGTCAATGCCGTCAAAGAAAAGAAGGCAGAGCCCAAACCACTGCAACAGATCACCCTGCTGGTGAATAAAGACGCTGCCGATGCGGTCAATGCCGGGTTGTTGCAGGGCCAGAGCGTGGGCAATGGCGTCACGCTGGCTAAAGACCTGGGCAACCTGCCGCCAAATATCTGCACCCCGAGCTACCTGGGCAAACAGGCTGAAAAACTGGCCAAAGACTATGGTTTTAAAGTAGAAGTGCTGGAAGAGGCCGAGATTGAAAAGCTGAAAATGGGCTCTTTCCTCGGCGTGACACGTGGCAGCGATGAGCCGCCGCGTTTTATCGTATTGCAGCACCTCAAGGGCAAAAAATCGCAAAAGCCGGTAGTACTGGTCGGTAAAGGCATCACCTTTGATACCGGCGGCATCTCGCTGAAGCCAGGTGCCGATATGGATGAAATGAAATATGACATGTGCGGTGCCGCCAGCGTACTCGGTGTGTTTAAAGCCATAGGCGAGCTGGACCTGCCACTCAATGTGGTCGGCCTGATCCCCACTTGCGAGAATATGCCCAGTGGCCGTGCCACCAAACCGGGCGATGTGCTGACCAGTATGTCCGGCCTGACCATAGAAGTATTGAACACTGATGCCGAGGGGCGCCTGATCCTGTGTGATGCGCTGACCTATGCCGAGCGGTTTGAGCCATCTGCCGTGATCGATATCGCCACCCTGACCGGCGCATGTGTGATCGCACTGGGCCATCACCCTAGCGGCCTGTTCGCCAATAACGACAGCCTGGCCAGAAAACTGCTGGACGCCGGTGAAAAAGCCAGCGATCGAGCCTGGCAAATGCCGTTATGGGATGAATACCAGGGCCAGCTGGATAGCAACTTTGCCGATATGGGCAATATCGGTGGCCGTGCCGGCGGTAGCATCACCGCAGCCTGCTTCCTGTCGCGCTTTGCCAAGAAATATGACTGGGCGCACCTGGATATCGCCGGTACCGCCTGGAAATCCGGCAAGGAAAAAGGTGCTACTGGCCGTCCGGTGCCCTTGCTGGTGACCTACCTGGTGCAGCAGGCGCAGGAAAAAGCCTGACCGGCTGCAGGTGACACGCAATGACGCGGGTGCGCTTTTATACCGATATTCCTGACCGTGCCGGTTTGATCCTGCATCTGGTAGAACAGGCTGTCGCCCGGCAACGGCAGGTGACTATTTATCTGGCTACTGCCGAGGCGGCTGAAGAACTGAGTCAGCGGTTGTGGCAGCTACCGGCATTTATCCCCAATGTGCTGGCGGATGCGCCGCAGGCGGACTTGACGCCGGTGCTGCTGGCCTGGCTGCCTGAGCATATCCGGCAGGATGATATGCTGTTCAACTGCCAGGCCGAGCTGCCCAAGTTTTTCAGCCGGTTCCGCCATCTGTTTGAGTTAATAGGCGCTGCCGAAGACGAAAAAACGGCTGGTCGCCAGCGCTACGCGTTTTATCGCGACCGTGGTTATGAAATTCAGCATATGAAGATGCAGACGCAATAAGCGCCTGTTAAGGGAGGTTGTGTGGATATCTCAGAAATTCCGGTATTAACCAAAGTCGTGCAAAAAACCAACCCGGCCACTGTGGACGTGGATGAGGTAGTGGCCCAGGTCAAGCAGGCGCTGTTGCCGGAGATCGCCGAGATCGTCGCCAGCCAGCTAGGCCAACGCGCGTTTGAGCGCTCTGTGGTCGAGCAGCAGGCGTTGTCCGAATATGCAGAGTCTATACAGCAGGATTTATCACGCCATGCACAGGCCCAGGTCGGCGAGAGCCTGCAATCCATAGAACAGGCCTTCCGCGAAGCCATGGGCAACGTCGGTAAGCAGCAACTGCAAACCGTGGAAGAAGATGTGGCCAGGCTGACAGCGACGCAACAGCAACTGCTGGCGACCACTGAGCAAACCATTCGGGAAGTGGCAGAAAACACCGGCAGGCAAAAACTGGAAGAAAAGCTGGCGCAACTGATAGACGACCAGCAGGCGCAGATCGCCGGCAAGGTGCTTGAGATGCAGGCGCAGCTGGAAAAGACCATGGCCGATCACATGCAGCAGCTGCAGGAAAGCAGCAAGGAGACGCTGACCAGCGGTCAGGAGGCGATGGAAGCCAGGCTGGTGGAAGAATACAAGCTCACCCTGCAAACCGCTTTTGCCGAATTCACCGGCCAGCAGACGCTGGAGTTCAAACAGAAATTCAATACCGAACTGGCTACCGTAGAAGCCGAGCTGCAGACCAAAGTGCAGGGCATGGTCACCGCGCAGATGCAGGTGATAGAAGCTGAGCTGAACAAACGCCTGAAAGCCAGCATTCTGGAAGTGTTGCAGGGCATCAAGTTTGTGATGCCTAGTGTTTAAAGGCTAGAGGTTAGGGGCTAGGGGCTTGGTCCCTTTTCAGTGCCTTTCTAGTTATTGGCCAGCGTCAGCACTACCGGCGTGTGATCGCTGGGGCGTTCCAGTTTGCGTGGCAGTTTGTCTATCTGGCAGCTCAGGCACAACGGTTTCAGCGCGTCACTGACCAAAATATGGTCTATGCGCAAGCCCATGTTACGGCGGAAAGCCGCCATGCGGTAATCCCACCAGCTGTAATGCCCGGCTTCATCACTGAATAAACGGAAACTATCTGATAAACCCAGCGCCAGCAATTTCTGGAAAGCCTCGCGTTCTTGCGGGCTGACCAGCACCTGGCCTTCCCAGGCCACCGGGTCATGGCAATCGCGGTCATCCGGCGCAATATTGTAATCCCCCAGCAGTGCCAGTTTCTCATGCTGCTTTAACTCATCCACCACCCAATGGTGCAGTGCGTTGAGCCAGTTGAGTTTGTACTGGAACTTGTCCGAATCCAGCGCCTGGCCGTTCACCACATAAGCACAGATCACCCTGACCCCTTGTATGGTCGCCGCGATGATGCGCTTCTGTTCGTCAGCAAAATTTGGCAAGTCCAGCTGCACGTCGTTGATGGCATGCGGGCTGATGATAGCCACGCCGTTATAGGTTCTCTGCCCGTTGTGGATGGCGTTAAAACCGGCTTCTTTTAAGGCAGCATAAGGGAACTTGCTGTCTTCCTGCTTGGTTTCCTGCAGGCACAAGGCGTCTGGCTGGTTGGCGACCAGCCAGTCCAGTACATGCGGCAGGCGTACCGTCAGCGAGTTAACATTCCAGGTGGCCAGTTTCAACGGTGTTCTCCAGTCAGGGGTGGGTAGATGGCAAGCCGGGCTCACCATGGCACTAGAGCATTTTACACCACTCTTTTGCCATTTCCCGCCTCTACCCTCAGTGCGGCGTATGCGCCAGGCGCGTTATGCGCTTTGCATATCAGACAAATGGCGTATTTTTTAATCAGCCGCCAGCCGCTACAGTGACGACTGGCTGATTGATGATTGGGAGAGCAGGATGAAGCGTGACCTTGACCGCGCAAAAGACAAACGCACCGGGTTTTCTAAAGCTGAATGGGGGCTGGTGCTGGCGATAGTGCTGGTGGCGATGGCGTTAAGGCCGGGCATAGTCTCCATGGGGCCGGCCTTGCCCGCCATGATAGAAGCATTTCAGTTGAGTCATGCCATGGCTTCGTTGATGACCGCCATACCCGATCTGCTTATGGGCGCGCTGGCCTTGCCTACGCCGTGGCTGGTGCGCAGGTTTGGTGTCAATAAAGTATTGATGTTGGCCTTGGGCTTGCTGAGTCTCGCGATAGGCATGCGTGCTTATGCTGACAGCCAGGGGCTGTTGATCAGCGCTACGCTGGGGGTAGGTGCCGGCATCGCTGTCGCAGGCGCCATGTTTGCCGGCATAGTCAAAGCCAGCTTTGCCGATCGCGCGGCTTTGATGATAGGCATTTATGCCACTGCCTTGTCGCTGGGCAGCACGCTCTCCGCCGGGCTCACCGGCTGGATATTGCAATCTGCCGGCTGGCGGCTGGCCATAGGTGTATGGGCGATAGCAGGGGTGATCGCCCTGTTTGCCTGGTGGCGGGTGATGCCAACGGCAGTGACCACGCAAGCAGTGCCGCATACAGCGGCGACACCAGTGGCCCGTTTACCGCTGCGCACACCAGTGGCGTGGCTGATCGCCCTCTACTTTGCCTGTGTCAATTTTCTGTTTTATTCCATACTCACCTGGACGGCAGCCATGTACCAGGAGCAGGGCATGCCAGCCGCCGAAGCGGGTGCCGTGCTCGCCAGCTTCACCTTTTGTTTTATGCTGGCCAACCCGGTGGTGGGCATGCTGAGCAAGCGCCTGGACCGACGTGGCTGGTTGGCTGGCTGCAGCATAGTCTCTACCATAGGCCTGGCCGGGATGGCGACTGCAGGCGCGTGGCCATGGTTATGGGTGCCACTGACCGCATTTGGCCTGGGTGGCGCATTCACGCTGGCCATGACCTTGCCGCTGGATCATACCCATACGCCGGATGCAGCGAACCGCTGGAATGCTTTTGTGCTGACCATAGGCTATCTGATCGCTGCCAGCGGGCCGTTTATCATGGGCGTGATGCATGACCACAGTGGGCATTTTACTGGTGGTTTCCAGATGCTGGTGGGCGTTTCGGCGCTGATGCTGCTGTTAGCGACCAGGCTCAAACCACCCGCTTAACACCGCGGGCATAAGCTGTTGCAGGGACTGCCCCAGGTCAGCGGCGGTCAATCGCCGCTATACCCGTACAAATCCCCGTCTATTTGGCCGATGTGATGGCCATGGCTTACGGTATAAATCAGGCTGGACTTAATTACCGGCAAAAAACGCCCAACCTGATTGCAGTGAAACCGTTGTTCTAATAACCATGAAGCGCGATTCAACCCTCTCTTTATTCAGATGGCTGCTGGCAATTGCCATGCTCGCCGTTAGCGCGTCAGCGACAGCGACAGAAGAGATCACCTTGCAGCTCAAGTGGCGGCACCAGTTCCAGTTTGCCGGCTATTATGCTGCCCAGCAGCAAGGCTATTACAAAGAAGAGGGCTTGAACGTCCATATCATTGAAGGCAGCAAAGACCGCTCGCCTTTGCAGCAGGTGTTGTCCGGACAAGCCGATTACAGCATAGGTGATGCCGAGATCCTGGTCTCACGCATCTCCGGCAAGCCTGTGGTGGCACTGGCCGCCATAATGCAGCACTCTCCCGGTATCTTGCTCAGCCTGCAGGAGAGCAATATCCGCGAACCGCAAGACCTGATCGGTAAACGCATCATGATGTCGACTGACGGTCAGGGCGTGTTCCAGTTCAAGGCCATGTTGCTCAAACATCATCTGGATATCCGTCAGATGACCATAGTCCCGCATACCTGGCGCCTGCAAGATCTGATAGAGGGTAAGGTCGATGTGATCTCTGCCTATGCCATGGATGAACCAGGGCAGTTACAGCAAATGGGCTATACGCCAGCTATCATCAGTAACCAGCATTCTGGCGTCGATTTTTACGGCGACGTGCTGTTTACCAGCGAGCGTGAACTGGCCATACACCCTGAGCGGGTAGAGGCGATGTTACGGGCAACTAAAAAAGGCTGGTTGTATGCGTTCAACCATCCGCAAGAAATGGCCGCCAGTATCGCTGGCATGCCTGGCGTCGCCAAACGCGGCATCACTACCGAAACCCTGCTGCGCGAAGCCAGGTTGATGGAGCCCTATGTGCTGACCGGGCTGGTGCCCTGGGGCCATATGAATGAAGAGCGCTGGCAGAATATCGCGCAGACCCTGGCCGATCTGGGCCTGGTGCGCGCGGATTTTAATCTGCAAGGTTTTCTGCGCCAGGACGATATGCGCATCAAACGGCCATACATGGTATGGCTGTCGCGCGGCGTCGCCATTCTGTTGATGATACTGGGCGTCACTTTTCTGTGGAACTTGCAGATCAGGCGCCAGGTGGTGCACCGCACGCAGGCATTGCAAAGCGAGATAGACCGCCGCACCCAGGCCGAATACCTGCTCAAAGTGGCAGGCAGTGTCGCCAAGATAGGCGGCTGGATGATAGATGTTAAAACCGACACCCTGCACTGGTCGGACGAAGTCGCGGCCCTGCATGACATGCCGCCCGGCTACACCCCCACAGTGGCAGAAGGCGTGCAAATGTTTGTGCCCGAGTATCAGCCGCTGATGCAGAATGCGCTTAAAAAATGCATAGAAGAAGGTATCCCCTATGATCTGGAACTGGAGAAGATAACCGCTACTGGCCGTCGCTTCTGGGTGCGTGCCATGGGCCAGCCGGTGCGTGATGCGCAAGGCAATATCTTCAAGCTGCAGGGTTCTCTGCAGGACATCACCGTGCAAAAACAGCTGGAAGCCATACGCCAGGGGCAGGCCAGGATACAGGCCATGATGCTGGCAGATGTGTCGCTGCACGAGATCCTCAATACTGTGGCGCAACTGATAGAGTTGCAATTGCCCGGCGCCAGTTGTGCCATTCTGCTGCTAGACCAGGAAGGAACGCATTTGCGCCATGCCGCGGTTTCCAGCCTGCCGCAGCCCTATGTGCAGGCCATGGATGGCATTACATTGCAGGCCAGCCAGATCGCAATGCTGACCCAGGGGCAGCAGATCGCCGAAGATATCAGCAGCTACCCGTTTGCTGAACAGCACCATGGGCTGGCCGCCAGTTATGGCCTGCAGGCCTGCTGGAGTGCGCCTATCATGTCGCGTAGCTGGCGTGCACTGGGCGTGCTGGTGCTGTATAGAAAACACAGGCACACACCGGCAGCGGCCGAGATCGATTTTGTCGACAGCTATGCGCAGATCCTGGGTCTGGCCATTGAGCGCGAGCAGTCGGACGAACAGCTACACCTGTTACGCAGCGGCATCTCGCGGCTCAACGATATCGTCATGATCACCGAGGCACCACTGCAGGCGCCCATGCAGCAAAAAATCGTTTTTCTCAATGAAGCATTCACCAAGATCACCGGCTTTTCGCTAGAGCATTTAAGCGGCAGTTCGCCGTTTGATCTGTTTAACGTGGCGACCCCGGGGCGTGAACTTGAGCGTATCAAGCATGCTGTTCAGCACATGCTGCCCATCACCGCCGAAGTGATCGCAGTCAACCGCGAAGGCGCAGGCGTCTCACTGGAGATGGATGCGTTGCCGCTGCACGACAGGGGCGGGCGCTATACGCACTGGGTGCTGGTGTTGCGTGATATCACCGAGCGCAAGCAGGCCGATGCCCAGATCCGCCAGCTGGCCTATTACGACACCATGACCGGCTTGCCTAACCGCTTGCTGTTGCAAGAAAAACTGGCCTCGCATCTGCGCAAAGCGGTGCGCAAGAAAACCAGTGGTGCATTGCTGTTTATTGATATTGATAACTTTAAAACACTGAATGACACGCATGGGCACGATATCGGCGATGCGCTGCTGGTCGAGGTGGCAAAACGCATCAAACAATCGGTACGCCGCCTGGATACGGTCAGCCGCCTGGGTGGTGATGAGTTCGTGGTGGTGCTTGATGGCCTGAATCGCGACCAGGCGCAAGCCGAAAAACAGGCGCGTATCGTCTGTGAAAAAATCGTCGCCGCCTTTGAACAACCGTTTAACCTGAATCATTACCAGCATTACACCTCGCCCAGCATAGGCGTGGCCCTGTTTGATTATGACGCCCCCAGCCTGGCTGAAGAACTGTTACGGCGCGCAGACATGGCGATGTACAAAGCCAAAGAAGCGGGTAGAAACGGCTACCAGTTCTTTGATGCACTGATGGAAACCGAATTATTGCAGCGCGTGGCGCTGGAGGCGGATCTGCATATCGCGATCGAAGCGCAGCAGTTCCAGTTGCATTTTCAGCCGCAATATAACCAGCAACACGATATCGTAGGCGCCGAGGCCTTGATCCGCTGGCAGCACCCGGAGCGCGGCCTGATCATGCCTAGCCAGTTCATCACCATGGCCGAGAGTACAGGCCAGATCGTGCAGATCGGCCACTGGGTATTGCAGCAAGCCTGCCAGATATTACTGCAGTGGTCTGCCCGGCCGCAACTGCGCTCACTGGTGCTGTCGGTGAACGTCAGCCCCAAACAGTATCTGCAACCCGATTTCGTGCAGGAAGTGAAGCGCATGGTGACACAGACCGGGATCCACCCGGGCAGGCTCAAGCTCGAGCTGACCGAAAGTATGCTGGTGGACAATGTGGAAGACATCATCGCCAAAATGAGCGCCCTCAGAGAAGTCGGCGTATGTTTCTCACTAGATGATTTCGGCACCGGCTATTCTTCGCTGTCTTACCTGAAACGCCTGCCATTTGATCAGCTGAAGATAGACCAGTCATTTGTGCGCGACATGCTCAATGGCCATGATCACCAGAGCATAGTCAATGCCATCATCTCCCTGGGGCAGAGCCTGCAATTGGAAGTATTGGCGGAAGGGGTGGAAACCGATGCGCAATTGCGTGTATTGACCGAGCTCGGTTGCCAGGCTTTCCAGGGCTACTATTTCACCAGGCCACTGGCGCTGGAGCTGTTCGAGCAATGGGTGGATCTCAACGCCGGCAAAGCGGCAACAGCCAGCGCGCTGGCAAAAATGCTGTAAGCGGCAAGCGCCTGTAGAAAAAAACGGCAACCTGTCGCGGGTTGCCGTTTTTGTTTGCTGGAACGCCATGCCTGCTTACGCAGGCAGCCATGAAAAAACTCCCGGCAAGCCGGGAGAAAGAGGGAGGACAACAATTGCCCGCAAATGTAGCCGGGCAGCGCTGATCGCGGCAGAGCAGCGCACTACAACGTTCAGGCCAGACCGGGGGTCTGATCAGAACGCAGAGCTCAAAGTGATCACCCAGCGGTTATCTGTCAGGTCTTTGGAAGTAGAGCCGCCATTAAAGCTGGAGCCACCGAAACCACGACTACTCCAGTAGCCAGTATCATCGGCACCCACATAGTAAATGCCGAGATTCATGCCTTCTATATTGGCAAACGCCAGTTTTTTGCTCAAACCTATCTTGTAGTCGGTATTGTCTGGGTCGCCTCTGCCGGCATTGTAGGTACCATAAGCCCCAGGTGTCACTCTGCCGGCCACGTTCAGCCTGCCTACGTGTGCGATCAGCATCAGGTCATAAAAGGGCAACGGGTAGCTGGCATTGACCTCCAGGTAGGTGGTGCCGTTGGTGCCACTGTCAAAGCCGGTGCTACGGTTGGCACCAAACCAGTCTGTCAGCGTGACCGATGCTTTTGCGCTTATCCAGTCATAGCTGAGTGCTGCATTGGCCTCATAAGTGTCAAAGCGTTGGCTGGAGACTGCGGATACGCCGTCACTACGTGTGCAAGCCTTGCACTTGTCCCAGTTGCCGCCCGGATACAGGTAGCCTGTCAGGCCCGCTGACCAGCCAAGTTTTTCTATGTTGGAAAAACTGCCGTTGTAACCGGCATAAATGTCAATTTCGGTGGTGCTGTCTACATAGGTCTGTGGTGAGATGCTGGAACCCCATAAGCCCGCATAAAACCCACTGTCATGGGTAACATCTAAGCCGGCTTGCACGGCTGGTTTATGCCAGGATTGAGAAATGCCGCGTGCGTAATAATCCGATACAAACGAAAGATTTCTGGATAAAGACCAGGCAGATTTTTCTTCAGCCTGGGCAGCAGGCACCGCGGTCGCAGTGACCGCAGCTAAAGTAAGAACGATGGATGTACGCATTAACGATGGCCCTTTCGATTAACTAACGTAGG
Organism: Methylophilus luteus; assembly: GCF_042676265.1. Lineage (NCBI taxonomy): Bacteria > Pseudomonadati > Pseudomonadota > Betaproteobacteria > Nitrosomonadales > Methylophilaceae > Methylophilus > Methylophilus luteus. The sequence continues at coordinate 1,923,768 of NZ_JBHTKB010000001.1, read as the reverse complement.
GGCATTTTGCTGACTTGCACCTGGGTCAGCTATCCCAAATCGGCAAAGTCAGCTGCGCATTTCAGTCACTGTCAGCTATTCATAGCACGGACATCTTAGTATTTCTGCGTAGCCGATCTATCAAGCTATTGATTACCTTCTCAACGAGTGATTCAAACGCGAGTTATTGATACGTTGAATCACTGCCTGACAACACTGTGGGTATAGGGGAAATCGATCCGTTGAGATGTGATCTGGATTAATGCTAATTAATAATTGTCTGGAAAGGTCTGCAGGTGAGACATATAACTGACGAATCAGCCGCCTTGTCCTTATTGCACAGCACGGATGAATCGCGTTATGTGCATCATCTAAGTCAGGATTTTGATGAACAGGCGCAGTTGTTACAAGGCTGGAATCAGGACTATTCGCAACTCTCGGCCGGTGTTTTCAATGGTTTTGTCAGCAATGTGCATCTGCCTGAAGTCTCCCTGTTTCTCGAGTTTACCAACCAGCAGTTATATCAGCAGGGCTATCTGGATCAGGAGACGGCGATTTCCATAGGTGTGCCCATGCACACTATGCAAAAAGGCATTTTTTGTGGCAGCCCCTGTGAGCAGCAGGCGCTACATATTTATTCTGGCCGTGCCGGTTTTGAATTTGTTTCTCCGCCAAACCTGACCATAGGCCTGATCGTCATCTCCAGGCAGTTCCTCATGCAGCACTTGTCTGAGGAGTATCAGGAACGCTTGCACAGCCAATGGCGTGAAGCCAGGATACTGCGCTTGAGCCCACAAAAATATCTCAATCTGGTACGTTTTCTACGTTCTGTGTTTGTGACCCTGCAAACGCTGCCCGGATTGCTGCACTATGCGAACTTAGTCCAGGAAACACAGATAATGGCGTTGCAAATGGTAGTGGACGCTTTACTTGGCGAGAACGATACGGTAACGACAACAGCCCACTACCAGCATCAATGCTGGCAAGTGGTGGCCAAAACCAGGAAGATCGTGCGCCTGCGCCAGGATGACCCCGTCAGTGTGATAGAACTTTGTCAGTGTCTGGCCATGACCCATCGCACCTTGCAGTATCATTTTCAACGTGCGATCGATAAAAGCCCGGTGGTTTATTTGCGTACCGAGCGGCTGAATGCGGTGCGTCAAATGCTCAAGTCCACCAGGTCGGTGACCGAGGCCGCCACGTCGTGGGGGTTTTGGCACTTTGGGCATTTTTCGCAGGAGTATAAAAAGATGTTTGGCGAATCGCCTTCTACCACTTTCAAGCGTTTTCACTGTTAGCTGCCGGCAGTTGCTGCATTTGACCAGCAGCTTATTTATTGATGATGACTACTTCGCTTTCATCTTTGAGCGCGACACCTGACACGTTCAGCCGCCTGGCCTCTTTGGCCAGCCATAACAGTTTTTTAGCTGCGGCGGCATACTCCAGACCACCTGGCCTGATGTTTGAAATACAGTTGCGGTCGGCATCGCTACGTCCACGTTTGGGCTGGTGGGTTAAATAAACACCCAGGCTGTCGGGTGAGCTCAATCCCGGGCGTTCCCCGATCAGGATGGCCACCATTCTGGCCCCTAACTGCTCGCCTATCTCATCTGCCAGCGCTACGCGGGCTTGCGAGGCCACCACCAAGGGCCCCAGATACCATTCGGCGGGGGCCTGTTTCCTGATCTCCTCCAGCAAGGGCAGGGCATGGTTTTGAACAGCGAGTGAGGACAATCCATCCGCCACCACCAGCAACAGGTCTATGCCTGTTTCTTTTGGCAGCAACGACAGCCGTTGCCTGCTTGCTTCGCTGAGTTGACGGCCCCAATCTGGCCTTAACAGATAAGCGGCACGGTCTTGCGCCTGGCTGTGGATATGCAGCACTTCTACCGCCAAAGCTGCCTGGATCTGGGCGATCAGTGTCTGCGTATCAAGCGCTAGATGTACGGCATCGCGTGCCAATGCATGGCTCAGGCTGAAATCCAGCACTTCACGGGTGGGCAGGCTACTACCAACCCTGCCAAGCGCGATACGGGCTTGGGTGAAACTTTTAAGCTGCGCCCAGGGGTCTTCGCTGACGATCTCGGACATGGGACGTGCAGGGGGCTGTTGCATATTAATGACCCATCAGTTGCCTGGGTTTATTCTGTAACAGCACATGGCTGTTGTCTATAGGGCGTACCACACCGCTTTGGTCCATGATATTCATGCGTTGTAGCCACTGCTCAAATTCCGGGGCCGGTTTCAGCTTGAGCGTTTTACGTAAATAAAGCGCGTCATGGAAGGAGGTGGTTTGATAGTTGAGCATGATGTCGTCCGCGCCTGGAATACCCATGATGAATGTAATGCCAGCGACCGACAGCAAGGTCAACAAGGTGTCCATATCGTCTTGGTCAGCCTCGGCATGATTGGTATAACAGACATCGCAGCCCAGCGGCAGGCCCAGGAGTTTTCCGCAAAAGTGGTCTTCCAGGCCTGCGCGTATGATTTGTTTGCCGTCGTACAAATATTCCGGGCCGATAAAACCGACCACGGTATTGGTCAATAATGGTGAAAAGTGCCTGGCGACCGCATAGGCGCGAGCCTCACACGTTTGCTGGTCCATGTCGAAATTGGCGTTGGCCGAGAGTGCAGAGCCTTGGCCGCTTTCAAAATACATCACATTCTGGCCCACGTTACCGCGTTGCAGTGATAAGGCTGCGGAATGCGCCTCTGCCAGGATAGCCAGGTTGATCCCAAAGCTTTTATTGGCTTGCTCAGTACCGGCGATAGACTGGAATACCAGGTCTACAGGGGCGCCTTTCTCGATCAGCTGGATCTGGTTGGTCACGTGGGTCAAAATGCAGGACTGGGTGGGTATCTGGTATTGGTTGATGACCTCATCCACCAGGTGATACAGATTCATCAGTCCGGGCAGGCTGTCTGTGGCGGGATTGATACCGATAACGGCATCGCCTGAGCCATACAGCAAGCCATCCAGCATAGACGCCGCGATACCGCGTGCATCATCGGTAGGGTGGTTGGGTTGCAAACGCACAGATAAACGGCCGGGTAGGCCTATGGTGTTGCGAAAGGCGGTGACGACCTGGCATTTTTTTGCCACCAGGATCAAATCCTGATTACGCATGAGCTTGCTGACTGCGGCCGCCATTTCCGGCGTGATGCCTTTAGCTACACGCGTCAGCGTGGCGGTATCGGTGCTATCGAGCAGCAACCAGTCCCTAAAATCACCTACGGTTAAATGGCTGATTTCGCTGAAGGCCTCGCTGTCGTGCGTATCTACAATGAGGCGGGTGACCTCATCCGTTTCATAAGGGGTGAGCAATTCCTGCAAAAAGCGCTTGAGTGGCACTGCGGCCAGGCACATCCTGGCGGCCATGCGCTCTACATAGGTGTCGGCAGCCACCCCCGCGAGAAAATCGCCAGAACGGGGCGGCGACGCTTTCGCCATCACCTGTTTTAAATCCCTGAACTGGTATTGATGTACTCCTACGCTGTAACCGTAAGCCATCTTTTACTCACTCTCAACAACACCCCGGATAAATGCTGTCGTTTAATGGTCAGTCGCGGTCTCGCGCTGAACTGCTGTCATGCTGAAATAAACGTAGCCCAATGCCATGAGTATGCTAAATACCAGCGCCAGCTCCTGATTAAAGTAGATCATGGTCAACAGGCTGATCACTGCAAGGCTCAAGGCCAGCGCCGGGAATAGCGGGTAGCCAATACTGCGGAAAGGCCGCTGCATGCCAGGCTCGTTTTTTCTCAGCGCAAACAAACTCAACATAGCCACAATATACATGACGATAGCGCCAAATACCGCCATCGTGATCAGGTTTGCCGTCAGAGTCATACCATTAAACTGCAAGTCATCACTTAAAATAGCCGCCAGGCCCACCACTGCACTAGCGATCAATGCGCGATGCGGTGTTTTAAAACGTGGATGGGTGTCTGCAAAATATTCGGGCATGAATCCAGCGCGCGCCAGGGCAAAGATCTGGCGTGAGCAGCCAAGCAAAATGCCATGGAAAGACGCGATCAGCCCTAGCAAGCCTATCCATACCAGCATATGCAGCCAGCCACTGTTGCCACCCACCACCACTTTCATCGCTTTTGGAATAGGATCATTGACGTTGGCCAGCGTTCTCCAGTCACCCACCCCTCCGGCAAACAGCATGACACCCATGGCCAGAAAAACCAGTGTCAGAATCCCGGCAATATATGCTTTTGGTATCGTTGCTCTCGGGTCTTTGGCTTCTTCAGCAGCCATGGCGACCCCCTCGATCGCCAGAAAGAACCAGATCGCAAACGGAATCGCCGCTATCATCCCCGGAATCGCTGCGCTGGTGAAAGCGTCATTGCCAGCCCAGCCATGTGCAACAAAGTTTGACATGGAAAAGCCAGGCGCAACCACCCCCATGAACACCAGTAATTCAATGATCGCCAGCAAGGTCACCAGCAGTTCAAACGTCGCGGCAATATGCACGCCAGCGATATTCAGGCAGACAAAGATAATGTAAGCGGCGACGGCAAAAATCTTGGGATCAATGCCGGGATATTGCACATTCAGGTAGGCCCCGATCGCCATTGCGATCGCCGGCGGCGCAAACAAAAACTCGATCAGAGTCGCATAGCCTGCCACATAAGCCATCTTATGGCCAAAAGCGCGTCTGGCATAGGCGAAAGGCCCGCCAGCATGAGGGATCGAAGTGGTCAGTTCGGTAAAGCTGAAAATGAAAGTGGTGTACATCAACGCGATAAAGATCGTCGTCACCAAAAAGCCTAATGTTCCTGCCTTATCCCAGCCATAGCTCCAGCCAAAATATTCCCCGGATATCACCAAGCCGACCGCAAGTCCCCACAAATGCCAGCCGTTCAGCGTTGGCTTTAACGATGTACTCATGACAGTTCCCCCTCGAAGTTAAAAAAATCGTGGTCTTATCATGCGATTTTCGCCTCAACTCAACTATCCCATTTTCGCAATATTGGGAGAGAAAATATGAGCCCCATGCTTGCCGTAGCTAGATTAAGGTTTAACTGATAGCACATGTATTATAAAAAAACGGTAGCTTGCTGATAGCTGGCCGTTTTTCCCGGGCAAAGCTGGTGGATTAAGTGGCCACACGCACCAACTCAGCGGGGAGGATGTCTACGCGGCTTGCATCACTTTTTGGGAAAGGCTGATTTTTTCCAGCTAGCCGATCTTTTCCAGGTATAGGTGCTGCAAGTGATCAGGTAGAGAATGGCAGAAAAAATGTTGAGCACCGGCACCATGCTCCTGAAAGCCAGGAAGAATGCTTTGCCGAGTGCGTGCTTGAAAGTATCAAACTCGCAGTTTCGGAATTCTATCAGTGAGCCTATGGCCGAGATAATTAACGGCACTAAATAAAAGGCAGAAAATATATGAAAGTCCATAAGCAGTTATCCAGTGGGCCGGGTCAGTTTGAATCACGGTTGCAGGTCGCTGCTATTTTAAAGACCAATCAGGTTTTTGTCTCATGTTTGCATGGCTGGCCCCAACATCTTGATGACGTTGGGGCGTATGCTTCAAATGAAATCTGTGTTCAAGCAAAATCAGTGGAAAGCGCCAGCTGACGCCAGTCATTCAGTTCTTTTTCGACAAAGCGATTCTTCTCTATCAGTTTATCCACGGTGTCAGAACCTAAAGGCAGGCGCAACGGTGGGTTGTCACTATCTGCGAGTTTGAGGATAGCTTGCGATAACTTTGCCGGGTCGCCCGGTTGTGCATGGTTGGCCGAAGCTGCAAATTCACGCATGGCACCGACAGTGCCTGCGTATTCAGGCAAGCTCAGCCTGGTAGATACCAGGGATGTGCTATCCAGAAAATCAGTCCTGAAGAATCCGGGTTCTACGGTAGTCGCCCTGACGCCCAGCGCTTTGAGCTCGTAGTCCAGTGATTCGGTCAGCGCTTCTACGGCAAACTTGGTGGCGCAATATACCCCCCAGCCAGGATAGGAGGCGTAGCCGCCTATAGAGGAGATATTGATAATGTGGCCGCTGGCTTGCTGACGCATATAAGGCACTACAGCGCGTATCACATTCAGCAGGCCGAACACATTGGTATTGAACAGGTCTTTGACTTCCTGGTCGCCGGATTCCTCCACTGCGCCCAGCAAACCATAACCGGCGTTATTGACCAGGATATCCACGCGGGAAAAGCGCTGAATAGTTTGTTTGGCTGCTGCAATCGCCGCCTGTTCATTGGTGACATCCAGCTGCAGCGCCAGCAGGTTGGGGTGGTCGCCTAAAGCAGCTATCACCGTCTGCGGGTTGCGGGCGGTAGCAACCACTTGGTCACCGCGTGCCAATGCATCTTTGGCGATCAATGCCCCGAAACCACGTGATGCGCCAGTAATAAACCATACTTTTGATTGTGTACTCATGCTGATCTCCTATCTGTCATATGCTGCGAAATGCAGTACGTACAGTCATCATAGTGAGTCTATATTGTTTAAAAAATACACAATATAATTGTTTTATTATCAACTAAAAGTTGCTTATATGCAGATGATCAGATCATTGACCATGTTTGTTGCGGTAGCGCAGAACATGAGCTTTAGAAAAGCAGCCATAGACCAGGGTGTGTCTCCGCAAGCCGTCAGCAAGGCGGTCAGGCAACTCGAGACGCATCTGGGCTTGAAGTTACTACACCGCTCTACCCGACATTTAAGCCTGACAGAGGAAGGCGAGCATCTTTTTCAGCATGCGAACCCTGGCATGCACATGCTGAATGATGCACTGGCGGGACTGGAGCAAAGCAGGCAGGGCATGGATGGCAAGATCAGGCTGGCGGCGCCACTGGCTTTTGGTAACCGCGTGCTGATGCCGCTGTTAGCACAGTTTCAGGCGCTACACCCGGACATTCATTTTGACCTGCTACTCAGCGATGACTTTGTTGATATTGTCAGCCTGAGGATAGATATCGGTTTCAGGACCGGCCTTTCCCCTGAGCGCAATGTCATCTCGCGCAAGTTGGGGGAGATCGTTTCTGTGGTTTGTGCGGCACCCGCATACATAGAAAAGTTTGGCATGCCCACCGCTATCCCTGAGCTGCAAATGCACCGCTGTACCGCCTTTCTGCATCCGCAAACTGGTAAGGAGTTGCCGTGGGAGATACTGGTGAATGATGAGGTCGATTATATCCATGTGCCTTCGGTGGCCAGGTTCAATAATATCGAAGCAGAGATAGAGGCGGTCAAACGCGGGTTAGGTATAGGCCAGCTCAGTGAATACCTGATCACACAGGAGCTCGCGAGCGGGGCACTGGTGTCTATGCTGCCGGAAGCCAGGGTGCCCAGACTGGGGATCTATATGTATTACGCCGAGCGTATCAAGATACCTGTGAGAGTCAGGCGGTTTATTGAGTTTTGCATGGATAAAAAGCTGGCTTTGCATTAGTGGCCAGTCCGGCTTTCATTTTTCCTCCAAATTCAGACATTCCGCGAGGTATCTACTTTTGTAACCAGGCCTGCGGATACTATGACCAATAGAAATTGAATCTCATATAAGTGATGGAAGTCATCCAGCACCAAGTCAGCTTTTACTAAAAAGGCTACGGTGAGCGCGACACCGAATACAGTACCAACCTGCCGGATAGCCTGATTAATGGCACTCCCGATCGCGTAGTCTTTTTGCGGCAAATCATGCACCGCGGCACCGGATAAAGACGGCATGACTAAGCCCACACCAACCCCTGAAATGAGTTGGCCTGGCAGGCATGCCCATAAATAATCAGGTGTCGCAGTAATGGCGAACAAATACCAGATGGAGCTCAAAGAAAAAATGAGGCAGCCTATGGTCAGCACGATTTTGTGGCCATACTTGGCGGCGACCCTGCCACCAAGCAATGCCGTGGGAACGACGGTCACAGGACCAGCCATCATCGCCAGACCAGCTTGCGGCAAACTGTAGCCCCATATCTTGGTCATCAGAAAAAAGAATGAGAAAAACATGGTGGCAAAGGCAATGGAAAAGAAGAACGCAGCAGTATTCACGGCCTGATAGGTTTTACTGTGAAAAAGACTGATATCCAGCAATGGATTTAAAGCCCGCTTACACCAGTAGATAAACACTGCCAACAGTAATACCCCTGCAGTGAGTAAAGCGAGTGGAAACATCAGCTGGTTAATATATAGCTTGTACTCGATCAAGCTACTAACGATTAAAGCAATAGCAGCAATGATCAGCACCATGCCCACCAGGTCAAACCTGACCTTGGTGACCGGATTGCTGGACTCTAGCAAATGCTTACGCCCCCTGATCAGGCAATATAAGCCTAGCGGCACATTGATGTAGAACGCCCATTCCCAGCCAAAACTATCTACGATCCATGAGCCAAAAGCGGGACCCAGCGCCGCAGCCAGTGCGCCTGTTGCGCCCCAGGCGCCCACTACAATGGCGCGCTTTTGTTTAGGAAACGCTTCCAGGATCAACGATAATGCCGCCGGCCCGAGCAAGGATGCCCCTACCGCTTGCAGCATTCTGGCCAAGATCAGTGTGTGTACATTTGGCGACAAGCCGCATAAAACCGAAGCAAAAATAAATGCGGCAACACCGTACATGAATACTTTTTTGCGGCCAAACCGGTCAGCTAAGCCGCCGGCCGGAATCAGGCAGGTGGCATATACCAGCGTGTACGCATTCATCACCCACGAAATACTAGTAGCACTGGCATCAGGAAAACTCTTCGAGATGCTGTGAAAGGCTACATACAGTACCGTGGTATCAATTGAAACCAGAAAGGTCGCCAGGCTGGCAATATGGAATATCAACCACGGCCTTGAATGAGCTGTCTGATCGTTGAGCATAGTCGTCGCGGGATTAGTCATGATGCCGTCGGCCAAAAATCCATCACCTGTTGAACCAGGTCAGTCAGCTCAGCTTTTGTCGAGCCATTGATCGCTTGCAGCGATAGCCCCTTGTGTATGGTCACGACGTACAAGGCCAAGCTATCTGCATTGATACTACTTTTAAGCTCACCGGCTTTTCTGGCAGCTTCGAAGCGCTCAGCCAGTTTATGTTGATGTTGTTGCAAGCTGGCGATTAGTTTTTGCTGTATGCCGATCCGCTCCAGCTCGTGGCTGGCAGTACTCATGACCACCAGGCAACCACTGGGCTTGGCAAAGTAAAAAAGCACTTCTATAGACTGCAAAAGCAATTTGCTGACCAGCGCCTTGGTGGTGGTCTCATCGAATACCTGTTGAAAATAAGCGGTCGGTCCGCTCACATAGGCATTCAATACATCAAGAAATAGTTGCTCTTTATTGCCAAACGCAGCATATAAACTGGGTTTCTTCAAATCCAGGGCAGAAGCGATATCTTCAACTGAAGTGTGATCAAAACCCTTTTTGCGAAAAAGATCGAGCACGATGGTCAGTGCTTTTTCTTTATCAAATGATCTTGGTCTGCCACGTTGACGCTTAGCGATCTCAGTACTCATAAACTGACTCCGAATATTTATTTACCAAATGGTACATAAATATGTTGACATACGCAACAAGCTTCTATAAATTATTTTGTACCGATAGGTAAATAAATAATTTTTCTAGGAGATATACAAATGTACAAACTTAAAAACATCATCAGCCAGGCACTTATATTCAACTCTTTATTTGCGTTGGGCATCACCGAAGCGACTGCCGCAGGTGCGAATGTAGGTCTGGCAACCGTAGCCAATCAAACCGTAGAAGCAAACGGCATTAAATTCTCATTCAGGAGTTTTGGTAAAAAAACCGGGACGCCCATCGTTTTTTTGCAGCACTTCACCGGCACTATGGATTATTGGGATCCGGCAGTGATTGATGGCCTGGCCAAATCACATCAGGTGATCGTGTTTAACAACACCGGTATGGGCCATACCACTGGTAAGGTCGCTGATAGCATTGATCAAATGACTAAGGATGCGAATGCCTTTATCAACGCTTTGGGCTATAAGCAAGTTGATTTGGTTGGTTTCTCTATGGGTGGCTTTATTGCACAAGAACTGGCGGCAGCGCATCCGGACAAGATCCGCAAGCTGGTACTGGTGGGCACGTCTAACAAAGGCGGCGGTGATCATTTATTGAAAGTGCTTGGTGAGGCGTTCGCCCAGGCGAATATCGATCCAAGACAATATTTATTCTTTACGCAAACAGCTAACAGCCAGGCCGCAGCTAAAGAATTCATTGCACGATCAAGCACGCGTAAAGATCGTGATCCGGAAATTTCTAAAGAGGATATGAACTCGCACGCCAAAGCACTTATTACCTGGGCAAACACACCAGACCCGGAATTCAGCCTCTTGAAATCCATTAAGCAGCCAGTGTTAGTTGTGCAAGGATCAAATGACACCATGTTGGATACCGCTAACTCGATCGCCATGTACCAGAACCTGACTAATGCGCAATTGGTGTTATACCCGGACTCTGGTCATGGATCACTGTTTCAATACCCAGCTGATTTTGTCAGCAAGGTAGCGAATTTCCTGAACTAAGTTAATGCTCACTCACCAGGAATGAACCGTCCTGGTGAGTGATACTCAGGCGTATCGCTTTAACAAGATGCTGGCATTGACGCCACCAAAACCAAAGCCGTTACTGATGGCATATTCAATTTTCATTTTCATAGGCTGGGATTTTATGAAATTGAAATGTTCTGCCTGCGCATCTGCTTGGGTCAGGTTTTGAGTATGTGGCGCAATCTGGTCTCTGAGAGAAAGAGCAGTAAAGATCGCTTCTATGCCACCGGCAGCCCCTAACAGATGGCCGGTTGCAGATTTGGTTGACGAAATAGCAACTGGGCTATGTTCTCCAAATACCGTTTTAATCGCCTGAATCTCGCAAGCGTCTCCTACTGGTGTTGAAGTGGCATGGGCATTGAGGTGTTGTATCTGATCGGGGTTGATATCCGCCATGCGGATCGCTGTCTCCATCGCACGTTTTGCGCCATCTCCATCTTCAGGCCCTGAAGTGATGTGATAAGCGTCAGCAGAAGTGCCGTAGCCGACGATCTCCGCGATAGGTGTTGCGCCGCGTGCAATGGCATGACTGAGTTTTTCTATCACCAATACGCCGGCGCCTTCGCCCATCACAAAACCATCACGTTGAGCGTCGAATGGACGCGAAGCTTGCTCTGGAGTGTCATTAAAAGCCGATGACAATGCTCTGGCGGCGGCGAATCCGCCCAGACTAACCAGATCAATGCAGGCCTCAGCTCCACCGCAGACTGCCACATCCACTTCACCGGAATGTATCATGCGGGCAGCATCGCCAATCGCTTGCACACCTGCTGCGCAGGCAGTCACTGGCGCGCCTATCGGGCCTTTAAAACCATATCTGATCGAAATATGACCTGCTGCCAGATTGACTAAAAAAGAGGGAATAGTGAAAGGGGATAGCCTGGATACACCTCTGGCGTCAGTGGTGCGTACCGCATTAGCGATCGCCGGAAAACCGCCTATGCCAGAGGCGATGACAGTCGCAGTCCTGGATTGCTCTCTCTCCGTTTTAGGATGCCAACCTGCCTGTTTGATAGCCTCCTCAGCGGCAATAATCGCAAATTGAATGAATCTATCCATTTTCTTCAGCTCTTTGCTGGAAATCACCTGCTCAGGATCAAACCCAGCCACTGAGTCCTCGGACTTATCCGGGACTATGCCTGCAACTTTGCTATTCAGGTGATCGGCTATATTGGCGGCTAGTTTTTTGATTCCAGATTGGCCCGAAAGTAAGCGCTGCCAAACATGTTCTACACCACAGCCAAGTGGAGAAACTATCCCCATCCCAGTAATCACTATTCTGTCCATATCTTCCTTTGACATAACGATCTACAATGTAACTTTTATAATTGAAGTCACTATACTATAGTTACTTCTATAATGAAAGTTACGTGATTTTGCTATGAAAAATAAGAGCTTGGAAAAAATGCACTGCCCGATCGCAAGAAGTCTTGAGCATGTTGGCGAGTGGTGGAATATCTTGATTTTACGAGATGCCATGCTGGGCACATCAAAGTTTGATGATTTCCAGAATAATCTGGGCATCGCCACCAGTACCTTGACCCGGCGCTTGAACGGTATGGTTGAATCTGGGTTGCTGGTCCGTCATCTCTACTGCGAGAAGCCTCCCAGGTATGAATACAAGATCACGCAAAAAGGCCTGGATTTCAGGCCGGTGTTATTGACTATCATGCAATGGGGTAACAAATACTATGCCGAAGATGGGCTTAAGATGGTGTTAGTCGATGTTGATAGCGGTGCACCTGTAGATCTGGTGCTGGTTGATAAAACAACCCATAAAGAAATCGATGCAGTTCAGCACAAAACATTATCAGTTGTAGCTTGAGTGATGGGCTGAAAGTTTTGGTGCAAAATCTAGCTACTCAATTTCAAAGAAAGTATCAATAAAAAGGCCTCTAAATAGTGATTTAGAGGCCTTTTAAATTACCTGTTAATTAACTCAAAAGCTGAGTATCAGGCTGCGAAATTCTTGGCCGCAAATTCCCAGTTAGCCAGGCTGGCCAGGAAGGTCTCTACGAATTTTGGACGTGCATTGCGGTAGTCGATGTAGTAAGCATGTTCCCACACGTCTATAGTCAGCAGGGCGGTTTCACCTGTGGTCAGTGGCGTGCCGGCTGCGCCTGTGTTGAGGATATCAACTGTGCCATCGGCTTTTTTCACCAGCCAGGTCCAGCCTGAACCAAAGTTACCTACGGCTGAAGCCTGGAAGGCTTTTTTGAATTCTTCAAAAGAACCCCATTTGGCCTTGATGGCATCGGCCAATGCACCTGTAGGTTCGCCGCCGCCGTTAGGAGACAGGCTGTTCCAGAAGAAGGTGTGGTTCCACACCTGTGCTGAGTTGTTATAGATACCGCCGGAAGATTTTTTGATGATCTCTTCCAGGCTGGCATTTTCAAACTCGGTGCCCTTGATCAGGTTGTTGAGGTTGGTCACATAAGTCTGGTGGTGTTTGCTGTAGTGGTAGTCAAACGTTTCTGCTGAAATATGTGGTGCTAATGCATCTTTGGCAAACGGTAATGGGGGTAAGGTATGTTCCATGGTGTTTCCTTTTTTATGGTGTGTTGATTGAAATGCGATTGAAAAAATCTTGTTAAAAAGTCTTGTTAAGACGCAGTTATTTTTATGGGTGTCACATCCAGTGTGCTGTTTAGAACAGCTAGACCGGTAAAAGGTTTAGCGGTTTAATGGGTTATTTTGCCATATTTTGCTATGCCGTAACACGCGGCCTGGGCATATTCTTACACTAACAAAGCCTTATTTCTGGCAAAAGCTTATTTCTTACGTGCACGCGGGTGCGCCGCATCGTAGATCTTGCTCAGGTGCTGAAAATCGAGGTGGGTATACACCTGCGTGGTGCTGATGTTGGCGTGGCCCAGCATCTCCTGCACCGCACGCAGGTCACCGCTGCTCTGTAATACATGGCTGGCAAAGCTGTGACGTAACATATGCGGGTGCACGTGGTTATGCAGGCCTTGTTTGACTGCCCAGTCATTCACGCGCATCTGTATGCTGCGACCACTGATACGCCGGCCTTGCTGGCTGATAAACACCGCGGTTTCGGCCGGGCGTTTGCTCAACCACAGCGGGCGCACGCTCAACCACGCCTGCATGGCAGCAATGGCTTTGCTGCCCAGCGGCACCATGCGGGTCTTGTTGCCCTTGCCGATCACGGTGACTATGCCTTGCTGCAGGTCCAGCCGCTCCAGGTCCAGGCCGACCACTTCACTGAGCCGCAGGCCGGATGAGTAGAACAACTCCAGCATGGCGCGGTCACGCATCACCATGGGGTCATCACCTTCCAGCTCTACCAGTTTGTTGGTTTGCTCTATAGACAGCGCATGCGGCAGAGTTTTGGGTGACTTGGGTGCGCGCAAGCCTATCACCGGGTTAGCAGGGAACTGATGATGCAGCACCAGATAGTGGAAAAACCCGCGCCAGCTGGAGAGTATGCGGGCGATGCTGCGGCCACTCAGGCCCTGGCTGTGCAGGCTGGCGATATTGCGCCGTATCTGTTGCGCGGTCAGCGTTCTCAGCTCTTGCGCGTGCTGTTTTAACAGCAGGCTGATATCGCGCTGGTAGTTGTTGCGGGTATGTTCACTCAGGCCGCGTTCAAAGTGCAGAAAGTCCAGGTAATCATCCAGCAGCTCATGCATGCTGCTTACCCCGCAGGTGATGTTCTACGCTGACAATTGCCGCAAGAATATGCCTCTTGGCGGAAACCTCAGCGGGGGCTTTCATATGATGTATCTGGCAAGCGAGGCGCTGACCAGCTCGCCTATCCTGTTTAAAAACAAGGTACCCATGCCGGCATAAAAGCGGCTGCGCTGTTCACTGGGGATAGCCAGCAGGCCAAAGGTCACTTCCTGATAGCGCATGGGGATCACTGCCAGCGAAGCCGGTGACTCGGTGAACCAGCCGGCGATATCCATGGTAGGCAGGGTGCCACAGTAAGGCTGGCTTAAATCCTTGGCCCAGTTTTTGAGTGACTCTTCAGCGTCTAGGAAAATGTCGTCGGCGGCATGGATCTCATTGGTCCACAGCCTGAGCCTGGCGTTCGGCAACTGAAAGTGCGTAGCCAGGAACTCCACCAGATGTGCATGTAATGCCGGCACATCTTTGGCAAACAGCAGTCCCAGCGTTAATTCATGCACCTTGTTGGCGGTGGCTTCGTTTTCTTCTGCCGTCAATATCAGCTCGGTGAAGCGTGATTCCAGCACGCGTATCTTGTCGCGCTGGGCGATCTGCTGGCGTTCTGCCAGCGAGATGGTGCCTTTGCCATGCGGACTGGGCAGGAACAACTCGGCCAGCAAGTGCGCATGGCTTTCAAAGAAGTCCGGATGCGCTTTCAGGTAATGCTTGATATCGTTTTCGTTAATGCTGTCTTCCATCATGCTTCTATCATCTGCTTAAATTTCAATGTCGCCTTCAAAGACGATGTCTGCGGGGCCTGTCATCATCACCGGGCTATCGTTACCGTTCCAGCTGATGGTCAATATGCCACCACGCGTATGTACTTTGACCGGGCTTTGCAAGGTGCCCAGCTGTATGCCGCTGACTGCGGCGGCACAGGCGCCGGTGCCGCAGGCCAGGGTTTCACCACTGCCGCGTTCGTAAACGCGCAGGTTGATCTCATGTTCGTTCAGTACCTGCATAAAGCCGGCATTCACGCGTTGCGGAAAGCGCGGGTGTGACTCTATCTGTGGCCCCAGGCTGGCTACTTCGGCAGTGTGCACATTGTCTACCAGCATCACCGCATGCGGGTTGCCCATAGAGACGGCGCTGATAGTCACTACCTCATCCTGCAGTGGCAGTTCGTAAGCGGTCGCCTGGTCGGCGGCCTCAAACGGGATCTGTGCCGGGGCGAATCTTGGTGCACCCATATCCACCGTGACCTGGCCGTCATCCTGCAGGGTCAGGGTCAGGTTGCCGCTGGCTGTTTCTACCTTGATCTCGCGTTTGCTGGTCAGGCCTTTGTCGACCACAAAACGCACAAAGCAACGGGCACCGTTGCCACATTGCTCGACTTCGCTGCCATCGGCATTGAAGATACGGTAGCGGAAATCTATGCCGGGCGTGTCTGTGCTTTCTACCATAAGCAACTGGTCGCAACCGACACCGAAATAGCGGTTGGCAATGTGCTGTATCTGCGTGTGAGATAAGTGTACAGGCGCTTGCGTCGCATCAATGACCACAAAGTCATTGCCGGCGCCCTGCATTTTGGTGAATCTGAGTTTCATGGCTTGAAATGATACTCTAACCAGCCCGGCAATGGCAGCTTGCGCATAACATTTATTCCGATACAAAGGCAAACTCGGGTAGAATCTTGCTTCCTTTTAGG
Organism: Methylophilus luteus; assembly: GCF_042676265.1. Taxonomy (NCBI): domain Bacteria; kingdom Pseudomonadati; phylum Pseudomonadota; class Betaproteobacteria; order Nitrosomonadales; family Methylophilaceae; genus Methylophilus; species Methylophilus luteus. The sequence continues at coordinate 1,907,938 of NZ_JBHTKB010000001.1, read as the reverse complement.
TGCCGGCTTCAGCCTTTAGTCGGTGTCATTGATCAACCATTTTTACTTTTCAAGGCGTCAAACATGAGTGAATATCTTTTTACTTCGGAATCGGTTTCCGAAGGCCATCCCGATAAACTGGCTGATCAGGTGTCTGACAGCATACTGGATGCAATTCTTGCCCAGGACCCGACTGCCCGCGTTGCTGCCGAAACACTGGCCAATACCGGCCTGATCGTGCTGGCTGGTGAAATCACCACCACCGCCAATGTCGATTACATCAAAGTGGCGCGCGATGCGGTGAAACGCATAGGCTACGACAATACTGATTACGGCATTGATTACAAAGGCTGCGCGGTATTGGTGGCTTATGACAAGCAATCGCCAGATATCGCCCAGGGCGTAGATAACGCCAATGATGACCCGCTGGACCAGGGTGCAGGCGACCAGGGCCTGATGTTTGGCTATGCGGTGAACGAGACCCCGCAACTGATGCCGTTGCCTATCTGGTTGAGCCACCGCGTGATGGAGCGCCAGGCACAACTGCGTAAAGATGGCCGTTTGCCATGGTTGCGCCCGGATGCCAAGTCGCAAGTCACTGTGCAATATATCGATGGCAAACCGCACAAGATAGATACCGTGCTGGTCTCAACCCAACACGCGCCTGAGATGTCGCTGGAAGCGATACGTGAAGCAGTGATCGAAGAGATCATCAAGCCTACCCTGCCTGCCGAGCTGATCAAGGGCGAGATCAAATTCCTGGTCAACCCGACTGGCCGTTTTGTGATCGGTGGCCCGCAAGGTGATTGTGGCCTGACCGGCCGCAAGATCATCGTTGACACCTACGGTGGCGCAGCCCCGCACGGCGGCGGTGCTTTCTCCGGTAAAGACCCTTCCAAGGTAGACCGTTCTGCGGCTTATGCTGGCCGCTATGTGGCCAAGAATATCGTGGCGGCTGGCCTGGCAGACAAATGCCTGGTGCAAGTCAGTTACGCCATCGGCGTGGCGCAGCCTACCTCTATCATGGTAGAAACCTACGGCACAGGCAAAATATCTGATGATAAATTGACACAGTTGGTGCGTGAGCATTTTGACCTGCGCCCTAAAGGCATAGTCAAAATGCTGGACCTGCTGCGCCCGATCTACACTAAAACCGCTGCCTATGGCCATTTTGGCCGTGACGAGCCGGAATTCACCTGGGAAGCGACCGATAAAGCGGCTGAACTGCGTGCTGCTGCCGGCTTGTGATCGCCAATAAAACATAGCTGCAAAAGTAATTTTGAAGAGGGCTTTTAGCCCTCTTTTTTTTCGATTTGTTGACGATATCAAGCGTAAGATGATGTGTATCAATTAAAAAGAGCAAAATACTTTAGCTGGCAGTATGTTAAAAACAATCGCCGTCAACCAGGTAAGAATCGGGATGTATATCCACGAGCTGAAAGGCCCATGGATGGATCATCCCTTTTGGCGCACCAAGTTCATCCTCAAGGATGAGTTGGACCTGCTCAAGCTCAGGGGCAGTGCGCTCAAGGAAGTGGTGATAGACAACACACGCGGGCTGGATGTGTTGCCAGAGCCTGAGCCGGTGGCAGAGACACTGACCGACAAAGAGCTGGCGCTCTTGGAGCTGGATGGCGTCGCTGAAGAAGTGATGCCTGGGGTGAAACAGATACCTGAAGTGAAACAGGTGCCGCTGGATGCCGAGCATCGCAAAGCGGCAAAAATCATCCAGTCCTCGCGGCGCGAGATCATGTCCATGTTTAAAGATCTGCGCATGGGCAAAGTGATAGAGGCGGCAAATGTGATGCCGCTGGTGGAGGAGATCTCCGCCTCGGTCACCAGGAACACGCATGCCTTGATCAGTCTGGTACGTTTGAAAACTGCGGATGATTACACCTATATGCACTCGATCGCAGTCAGTGCATTAATGACCAACCTGGCCAGAGAACTCAAATTATCCGAAGCCGAAGTCATGCAGGCCGGCCTGGCCGGACTGATGCATGACATGGGCAAAGCCGAAGTGCCGGTGCAGATCCTCAATAAGCCTGGTTCGCTCACAGACTATGAGTTCGATGTCATACGACTACACCCGCAGAAAGGCTATGACATGCTGCTCAAAGCCAATATCACCGACCCGGTGACGCTGGATGTATGTTTGCATCATCATGAAAAAATAGATGGTAGCGGCTATCCTGGTCATCTGGCGGGCGACAATATCAGCATTTATGCGCGCATGGGTGCTATCTGTGATGTCTATGATGCCCTCACTTCCACCCGTGCCTACAAGCCGGGCTGGGAGCCAGGTATCGCCCTCAAGCGCATGGCTTCCTGGAATGGCCATTTTGACCCTAAAGTGCTGGAAGCTTTTGTGAAGAGCATGGGCATCTACCCGATAGGCACGGTGGTGATGCTCAAGTCCGGCCGTCTGGCAGTGGTGGTGCGCCAAACTCCGGACAATCTGTTAATGCCAGTGGTGAAAGCATTTTTCTCCACCAAATCACTGGTGCATATACCGGTTGAGGAGATAGATCTCTCCCGGCAGGGTGCCGATGAGATCGTCAGCAACGAATCTGCCATGAGCTGGGGCATAGGCAATATCGAACATTTATGGGCTGCGCAATAAGCGCAGGTTGACATGGTTTGACAGGCACATGCCAATAAAAAAGGAGCCTGAGGCTCCTTTTTTATTGCTCATCACCCTAAGGGCGACATTACTCTGCTGCTTTTTTTGTACGCTTGGCCGCTGCCGGTTTTGCCGCTGCTGCTTTCTTGGGGGCGGCAGTGGTGGCTTTGCTTGCCGGTGTTTTTTTAGCGGCAGCTTTTTTGGCGGGTGCTTTTTTCGCTGCCGGTTTTCTGCCGGTGGCTTTGCCGCCGCCTTTGGCCGCTTTCTCGGTCAGTAATTCCAGCGCCTGTTCCAGTGTCAGCTCTTCTGGCGTCACGCTTTTTGGCAGGGTGGCACGTATGCCTGCATGTTGCACATAAGGGCCAAAGCGGCCGGAGAATACTTCTACCCGGCCTTCGCCAGAAGGGTGTGCGCCCAGATCGGCCAGTACCGCCGGGCCGCTGGCTGCTGCCAGCAGGGCCACGGCGCCAGCCAGGTCTATACCAAACACACTCTCGCTTTTGGGGATGGATTTGAATTTGCCGTCATGATTCACATACGGGCCGAAACGGCCGATGTTGGCAATGATCTTCTTGCCGGTTTCCGGATGGCTGCCGAGGTCGCGTGGCAAACTCAACAGCATGTGTGCGGTATCGATATTCACCTGGCTGAGCGGGATCTCTTTAGGGATGCTGACGCGCTTGGGCTTTTTCTTCTCGCCTTCGACCGGCAGGCCGACTTGCAGATAAGGGCCATACGGGCCATTCATAAGATAGATCTCTTTGCTGGTTTCGGCATCCAGGCCTATGACTACCGGCTCGCTGGCGGCATTGGCTTCGCCATCCAGGTTGCGTTTGTAATCACATTTTGGCGTGGCGTTGTAGCCGGTACAGCCAATAAAGCTGCCATAGCGGCTGAGCTGTTTCTGCAGCTGGCGGCCACATTTAGGGCATAGCTCGTCTATAAGCTCATTACCCGGGCGTTCAACATCGGCCTTGCCTATGATCTGCTGGTTAAAACCCTGCCAGAACTTGTCCATCACCGGTATCCAGTCCAGGTTACCTTCGGCGATCTCATCCAGTTCGTTTTCCAGCTTGGCGGTGAAGTCGTAATCCACGTACTGGGTAAAATGTTCGGTGAGGAACTTGTTCACCACGCGGCCTACATCGGTAGGCGTAAAGCGTTTTTTATCGAGGATGACGTATTCGCGGTCTTGCAGGGTGGAGATGATGCTGGCGTAGGTGGAAGGGCGACCTATGCCGTATTCTTCCAGTGCTTTGACCAGGCTGGCTTCTGAGTAGCGTGGCGGTGGTTCGGTAAAGTGTTGTTCGCCAAAGATCTTTTCTACCGTCAGCACTTCACCGGTTTCCAGATGCGGCAGTTTTGCCTCTGCATCTTCGTCTTCCTTGTCGTCATCCTTGCCTTCCATATACACGGCAATAAAGCCGGGGAAGATCAGGGTCTGGCCGCTGGCGCGGAACAGTGTCGCCTCGCTGCCCACTGCCAGGTCTACGCTGACGGCATCGTATTTGGCCTGGGTCATCTGGCAGGCCAGGGTACGCTTCCAGATCATTTCATACAGTTTGAACTGCTCGTCGTTGAGGTACTGGCGCACACTGGCGGGCGTGCGGGTGATGTCGGTAGGGCGTATCGCCTCGTGCGCTTCCTGCGCATTTTTGGCTTTGGTTTTGTACATGATGGGCGATTTTGGCAGGTAGTCTGCATCAAAATGCTTTTTCACGTAATCACGTATCTGCATGACTGCTTCTGCGGCCAGGCTGAAAGAGTCGGTACGCATATAGGTGATCAGGCCGACGGTGCCGCTGCCTACGTCCATACCTTCGTACAATTGCTGCGCCACGCGCATGGCGCGGCTGGTGGTAAAGCCCAGTTTACGCACTGCTTCCTGTTGCAGGGTAGAGGTGGTGAACGGCGCGGCCGGGCTGCGGCTGCGTTGTTTTTTCTCTACGCGGGTGACCGTGGTCTTGCCGGCCGAGGCCAGCAACAGTTTGCCTACGATATCTGCCTGCTGGTCATGCTGGGTGACGGTGAACTGTTCCACCTTTTGCCCATTGAGCTGTACCAGCTTGGCATCAAAGCCGTGCGCATGCTTGAGCGCACTCATATGGATGCTCCAGTATTCCTGGCTGGTAAAGGCTTCTATCTGCAGTTCGCGTTCTACGATCAGGCGCAAAGCCGGGCTCTGCACCCGGCCTGCGGATAAGCCTCTACGAATCTTTTTCCACAACAGCGGCGATAAATTAAAGCCGACCAGATAATCGAGTGCGCGGCGCGCCTGCTGCGCATTGACCAGGTCCATAGAGATATCACGCGGATGATCTATGGCATGTTTGACTGCCGTTTGCGTGATCTCGTTGAATTCCACCCGTTTGATCAGCTTGTTTTTAACCAGGTTTTTTTCCGCCAGGATCTCGGCGATATGCCAAGAGATGGCTTCGCCTTCACGGTCCGGGTCGGTCGCCAGGTAGATGCTGTCTGCATGTTTCACTGCTTTGGCGATCGCATCCACATGCTTGCTGTTGCGATCGATAATGTCGTACTTCATCGCAAACTGCTGGGTGGGGTCCACCGCACCGTTCTTGGGGATCAGATCGCGGACGTGTCCGTATGAAGCCAGGACTTCAAAATCGCTACCCAGATACTTTTTCAGGGTCTTGGCTTTTGACGGTGATTCAACGATAAGCAGTTTAGACATTAGGTGGCGTATATAAGAGTTGGCTAGATAATAGCAAGCGTTCTGACGAATAGACAACCTATCCGTGCTGAAAGTCCATATTTTTTAAGTCTTTGCTGCATCAGAGCTTATTTATTCTTCCGTCGCCACTGAAACCGGGAAAGGTTTGCGCGCAAACTCTATGCGTTTGTCATCCTGCGCGGCGATAGTCAGCGCCATGTCGCCAGGTGAGAATTTTTCATGATCGAACATAGGGTCTTCATCTTCTTCTTTGGCCTGGCTCAGGTGCTTGAAATCATACAGGTCAAAGTCAGCCAGGTGCGAAGGCTCTACATTGCCTATGGCACGGAATATATTGTTGATACGCCCGGGTTGCTCGCGTTCCCAGTTGTTGAGCATATCCTTGATTTTTTGCCGTTGCAGGTTTTCCTGGCCGCCACATAGATCGCACGGAATGATAGGGAACTGCATGGCGCGGGCATAAGCCGCAATGTCTTTCTCGGCACAATACGCCAGCGGGCGTATGACCATGAACTCACCGCGGTTGGTGGCGAGCTTGGGTGGCATGGCTTTCATCTTGGCACCATAAAACATGTTCAGGAACAAGGTCTGCACGATGTCGTCGCGGTGGTGGCCAAGGGCGATCTTGGTCGCGCCCAGCTGCTGTGCCGTGGTGTAGATGATGCCGCGACGCAGGCGCGAACACAGGCTGCAAGTGGTCTTGCCTTCGGGAATCTTTTCTTTGACGATGGAATAGGTGTCTGCCTCGACTATGCGGTATTCCACGCCCAGTTGCTCCAGGTAGCGTGGCAGCACATCTTCAGGAAAGCCCGGCTGCTTCTGGTCCAGGTTCATCGCGATCAATTTAAAATTGATAGGCGCGCGCTCCTGCAAGGCCAGCAAGATCATCAGCATGGCATGGCTGTCTTTACCGCCGCTCATGCACACCAGCACGGTGTCGCCTTCTTCTATCATATTGTAGTCGCCGATGGCTTTGCCGGTCGCACTGATCAACTGATTGCGCAGTTTCAGGAAGTTTTGGCTGACATCGTCTGGGTAGTGTTTGGTCTTCATAGGCGCGCATTATAGCGGAAAGCGATCTAAAGTCACGCTAAGTCTTTGATTATGATGGTTGATTTAAGCCTGCCTGCCCTGGCGCCGCCTGAGCTTGATGACAGGCCAGCTTGTAGTAGCCGCTTGCAGTGCCAGCTGGCTTAAATGCTCAGGTGGCGGCCACCGTCCACCGCCAGCACATGCCCGGTCACAAACGGCGCGTCCTCGATCAGGAACTTCACCGCTTTGGCGATATCCGCCGGTTCACCGGTGCGTTTGAGCAGGGTCTGGTTAATGACCTGCTGGCGGTAGCTTTCATCAAACTCCTGATTGTCGTCCGGCCATAACACCGGCCCCGGTGCCACCGCGTTGACCCGCACTCTGGGGCCGAGTTCCTGCGCCAGTGATTTGGTCAGGCTGACCAGCCCGGCTTTCGCCGCACTATAAACAATGTAATGTTTTTTCGGGCGCTCTATATGCATGTCGGTGATATTGACTATGCAACCCTCACTAGCCTGCAGCGCATCGGCCGCCGCCTGGCTGAGGAACAAAGGCGCTTTCAGGTTGCTGCCCATCAGGTCTTCCCAGTGCTCAGCATTGATAGACCCCAGTTGGGTCGGATAGTAGCTGGAAGCATTATTCACCAGCGCGTCCAGTCGCCCGAACTGCTGCACGGTCGCCGCCACCAATAATGGCAATTCGGCAGTGTCCAGCAGGTTGGCCTGCCGGATAGCCACACTGCCGGGCCGTATTGCATTCAGCTCGTCCTGCAGCGTCTGGGCCTGAGCCGTGCTGGTGTGGTAGTGCAGCATGATACTGGCACCATGGCGGTGCAGTTCGCGCGCAATGGCAGCGCCCACACGTTTGGCTCCCCCGGTAATTAAAACGACCTTGGTTGCTTGCATGGCGACTTGCTGGGCTGCTGGATTGGAATTCACGTTGCACTCTTTATTCTGGACTGGTCACATTATAATAGCTGTATGACTGCGCAAACCATTTCTTCACGATTGCCTGCACTGGATGCAACGGCGCAACAGCATAGCGCAGCTATGATCGCGCATCTGCGGCAGCAGATACAACATCACGGCGGCTGGATCTCATTTGCAGATTATATGCACAGCGCGCTCTATACTCCGCACCTGGGATATTACAGTGGTGACGCTAATAAGTTCGGCGATAGCGGTGATTTTGTCACCGCGCCGGAGATCTCGCCGCTGTTTGCACGCGCATTAGCCAACCAGGTACAGCAGGTGCTGAGCCAGACCGGCGGTGATGTGCTGGAACTGGGCGCCGGCACCGGCAAACTGGCCAGTGGCGTGCTGCTACAACTCAGTGAGGCAGGGCAGTTGCCTGGCCGCTATTACATCCTCGATGTCAGTGCCAGCCTGCGCGAACGGCAGCAGCAACACTTGCAAGCCACATTGCCGCCAGCGCTATTCTCCCGCGTGCACTGGCTGGATACGCTCCCCGACACTTTTACCGGCGTAGTGCTGGGCAATGAAGTGCTGGATGCGATCGCAGTACAGTTGATCCACTGGCACAACGGACAATGGCAGGAACGCGGCGTGGTCTATGAGCAGGGTTTCGCCTGGCAGGACAGGCCGCTGCAAGAGTTCTCACTGGCAGCACATATAGATCACAGCCAGCTGCCGGATAACTATCTCACCGAAATCTCCCCCGCCGGGCAAGGCCTGATCACCAGCCTGACAACAATATTGCAGCAAGGCCTGATCCTGATGCTGGATTACGGCTTTTCCGCGCGTGAGTACTATCACCCGCAACGTAGCCAGGGCACGCTGATGTGCCACTTTCAGCATTATGCGCATGATGATCCGTTCATCTACCCCGGCTTGCAGGACATCACAGCCCATGTCGATTTCACCGCCATGGCAGAAACGGCACTCGCACACGGAGCCAGTTGCGCCGGGTACACCTCTCAGGCGCAGTTTTTGATGAATTGCGGCATTTTGCAGCTGTTGCAAACCATCTCTCCTGAAGATAGCGGGCGTTATTTACCTGCGGTGGCAGCAGTGCAAAAGTTGCTTTCTCCGGCGGAGATGGGGGAGTTGTTTAAGGTGTTGGCGTTGACCAAAAGGGTGGAATTGCCGTTGCTGGGGTTTTTGCAGGGGGATAAGCGGCATCAGTTGTGATTGTTGTTTTCAGAACTAGCCAGTAGCTGAGTTGTATGGAAAGCGGTTGCTTACTTCAATAGCCCGTCATTCCGGCGGAGGCCGGAATCTAGGCAAAATTCATTCATAGCTTGGTTGCAACAAAGAACTGTCGTTGCACTTTCTATGAAGTTCTAATCGGTATTTCTTTAAATGGTTCTGTGCTCAGATTCGGCATTTTATTTCGCCATTCGGCGAGTTATTTTTCCTTGGATGGTTCAGTGTTCTATTTCACCGTTCTTTTTCGCCTCTAGGCGAGTGTCTTTTCTTTGTGTGCCCAAAGAAAAGGCACCAAAAGAAAGGGCACCCTAGCATCCGCTTTTTCCCTGCGTTGCTCGACAACGTGGGCGTCCAACGAAACTCGCCCTAGCGGCTTGCACACTACGCAAGCCACCGCGGAACTCGAACAGACGCTGGCCGACCCCTCCCACGCTGCCTGCCCTACTCGGCGCGTCAGATAGGGGACCCGGAAAGACACTACGCGGTTATTTCAGTGAATCTGCTTACAGCGCATCCCGCTTAACCATTGAGAAAAGCAATTTACTAAGCGACCATTGCCCATGGATGTTGACCATTGTGTCACCGTGGTGGTGTTGACTTTGGGCCCCTATCTGACGCGCCGAGTAGCGGAGTCAAAATAAGGAGGAAGGGAGCGACTGTCTGAGCTCCGCAACAAGCCACGAAGTGTGTGGCTTGTCAGGGCGAGTTTCGCGAGCGCTTATTTTGATGAGCAACGCAGGAAACAAGCGGAAGCTAGGGTGCATTTCTTTTGGTTACGTTTTCTTTGGGCAAGCAAAGAAAAGTAACTCGCCTAGAGGCGAAATAAAACGCTAAAACAGAGCGCAAACGGAGCACTAAACCATCCAAAGAAATACCGATTAGAAATTCACAGGCAGATAGTGCATCACTCCCCCAGCGCAGTCCGCACAGAGTTTGCAAGCCAAAAAAATCAACTCGCCTATAGGCGATAAGCAACGCTACTTAAACCCACCACCATGAAGACGAATCCTCTACAAAAAAGAAATCTTCCCCCTGCCAAATGCTAAGGAAATTCACGCTCTAAAGTATAATGCGCCCCATGACTGAAATCGATCAAACACCTGAATCCTCCGAAGCCCCTTACCAACGCCGCATCCGCAGTTTCGTCCTGCGCCAGGGGCGGTTGACCAAAGGGCAGGAGCGCGCCCTACAAACCGGCTGGCCGCAGTTCGGGATTGAATACGCCGCGCAGGCCTTAGACCTGGCGCAGGCTTTTGGGCGTGGCGACAGCCCGAAAATCCTCGAGATCGGTTTTGGTATGGGCGATGCCACTGCCAAGATCGCGCAGACTTTGCCGGCAAGCGATTTCCTCGCGGTTGAAGTACATACCCCGGGTGTCGGCGGTTTGCTCAAGCTGATGCAGGAAGGCGATATTTCTAATATCCGTATCGTGCAGCACGACGCGGTTGAAGTTTTACAGAATATGCTGGCCGACGGCTCCCTCGATGCCGTACATATTTTCTTCCCCGACCCGTGGCATAAAAAGCGTCATCACAAACGCCGGCTGATACAAGCCGAGTTTGTGCAGTTGCTTTGCGCAAAGCTGAAAGCGGGCGCTTACATTCATGTGGCGACTGACTGGCAGGAGTATGCCGAGTGGGTGCTGGAAGTGTTGCGTGCTGAGCCGCAGTTGCAGAATACGGCAGTGGATTATGCGGAGAAGCCAGCTTACCGGCCACTGACCAAGTTTGAGAATCGTGGCCTCAAGCTGGGCCATGGCGTGTGGGATCTGGTGTTTAAGCGTAAAGCTTAAAGCGATGGCAGATGTAGCAGGCTGCCGTTGTTAGTCAGGTAAGGGTTGCGCTGCTGCCGGGTCGGTGTCAGCGGTTAAAAACCATTCGCCGAGTACTTTTTCAGCTTCATCCACGCCCTGTTTCTTCAGGCTGGAAAATAATTGCACGCTGATCTCGTCACCCCAGGTCTCTTTCAGTTCTTTGCGCACTTTGTTCAGGGTGATGGTCGATTCACCACGCGATAATTTATCACTCTTGGTCAGCAGCACATGCACCGGTTTGCCTGTGGGGCAGAACCAGTCCAGCATCTGTTTATCAAGCGGTGTGAGCGGATGGCGGCTATCCATCACCAGCACCAGTCCAGCCAGGCTGCGGCGTTCACTTAAGTAGCGCGATAACACATTTTGCCAGTGGTTGCGCATGGCTTCTGGTACTTTGGCGTAGCCGTAGCCGGGCAAGTCGACCAGATGCTTGTCATCGCCCAGCGTGAAAAAGTTGATTAACTGGGTGCGGCCCGGCTGTTTACTGACGAATGCCAGGCGGTTATGGTTGGCCAGGGTGTTGAGCGCGCTGGATTTGCCGGCATTGGAACGTCCGGCAAAGGCGACTTCTATGCCGCTGGCAGGCGGCAGGTCGCGTAAATGATGTGCCGAGATATGAAAGCGGGCGTTTTGGAAAACTGGCATGGTGGGGTTGAGTTGCCTCAAGGTTTTATGGACTATTCAGCTGTGAATGCTATCACGAACAGGGTTTGTTTGATAAAATGGCGCCAAATAAAATGTTGGGGCATTGAATTATGTTGAAGAGTTTTAAAGCAGGGTTGTTGGTACTGCTGGTAACGGGCATTCAGCCTGCATTTGCCGAAGAGGCTGCTACTACCGAAGCAGCGCCTGCGGTGAATAGTCCAGAAAAAGTGGTGCAGAATGTGTGTGCGGCCTGTCATGGCGCGGATGGTAACAGTGTGATCACGGCTAACCCGAAACTGGCTGGCCAGCATCCTGAGTACCTGCTCAAGCAATTGACCAATTTTAAAGATGGTACACGCGCTAACGCGGTGATGAGCGGTATGGCCAGTGCCCTGAGCCAGGAAGATATGGAAGGCGTTGCCAAATACTTCTCCAGCCAAAGTATCAAATTGGCCAAAGCTAAAGAAAACGGCAAGGGCTCTCTGGGTGAGAAGATTTATCGTGGCGGTATCGCGGCGACTAAAACACCAGCCTGTGCGGCCTGTCATGGCGTGACTGGTGCCGGTTTGCCCAAGCAGTTCCCGCGTCTGGCCGGCCAGCATACTGAATACACGGTACAGCAGTTGCGTACTTTCCGCACCGGTGAGCGTGCCAATGCGCCTATGATGGCGACCATAGCCGCCAAAATGAGCGATGCTGAAATGCAGGCGGTTGCAGATTATATCCAGGGTCTGCGTTAAGCTGAGCAACACTGAGAAAGGTGGCCACGGCCACCTTTTTTGCTAAGTGTGGTTTTTGCGGCATGCAGACACACTCAGTGATCTTTCTCAGCCCGCCCGGGGTTAAACCATGCAAGCTTTTATTATCCATGTCGTCCATCAGTGTGCGTGCAACGTTGACTGCGTTTGACGTGGACTCCTGCCCTCCATCACCTAAGCCAGATTTGAAGAGAACATATTGAAAGCGCCCGTTCCTTTATCCCAGCGTGTCTACGAACTCATGAGTTCTATGCGCTTTGCCGTGAGCCTGCTGACCCTGCTCGGCGTGGCCGCTATCATTGGTACTGTGCTCAAGCAGAACGAGCCTTACCAGAATTACATCATCAAGTTTGGCCAGTTCTGGTTTGAGATGTTTGAAATGCTGGGTCTGCTCGATGTCTATCACGCGGCCTGGTTCCTGTTGATCCTGTTGTTCCTGGTGATTTCAACCACGCTGTGTGTGTTGCGCAATACGCCGCTGATGCTCAAAGAGTGGCGTGCCTACAAGGAAAACGCCACCGAGAAATCGCTGCGCCTGTTCAGCCACCAGACCAGTCTGCCGACTAGCCAAAGCGTTGCTGAAACGCAATCCCGCCTGAGCGAGTTTTTAACCGCAGAGCGCTATCGCTTTAAAACCAAACAGCACGACAACGGCGATGTGCTGTTTGCCGCGCGCCTGGGCACCCATCAGCGCCTGGGCTATATTTTCACGCATGCGGCTATCGTGGTGATCTGCTTTGGCGGCTTGCTGGATGGCAATCTGCCGCTGAAAGTGCAAGAGCTGCTGGGCCTGAAAAAGATAGAGACCCGCGATATCGCCACGCGCAAAGTGCCTGAAGAAAGCCGCCTGGGCGTGAATAATCTTTCCTTCCGCGCCAATATGACCTTGCCGGAAGGTGAGCGCGACAATGTGGCTTTTGTACGCGTGCGCGATGGTTACCTGGTGCAGGACCTGCCGTTCACGGTGGGGCTTAAGGATTTCCGTATCGAACATTACCCGACCGGTATGCCCAAGTCGTTCGAGAGCGATATCATCATTACCGATCCCGACTTGCCCAAGCCGATAGAAACTACCATACGCGTCAATCACCCCTATATCCACAAAGGGATCGCCATCTATCAATCTGATTTCCAGGATGGCGGCTCACAACTCAAATTCAAGTTGTGGAACCTGGCGGCGGCCAAGCTGGACAGCTTTGATGTGGATGGCGTGATCCTGCAGAAGGGCGCGCTGGGCGAAGGGGCGCAAAAGTTGAGCGTGGAGTTCAACGAGTTCCGCCAGTTCAATATCCTCAACCTGTCCAAAGATGGCAAAGGCAAGCCGCACAATGTAGGGCCGAATACCACGCTGAAATTGCGCAATGCCAGCGGCCAGGCACGTGAATATGTCAATTACATGCAGCCATTGCAGTTGGATGGCCGTGCCTATTTTGTCTCCGGCATGCGCGAGACGGTGCAGGAAGAATTCAAATACTTGCGGATACCAGCAGATGACGAGCTGGAGATCACCGGCTTTATGGCCTTGCGCCAGACCATGCGTGACGATGCGGCTATGCGTGAGATTGCCAGCCAGGTAGCCAAGCAGATGCCTAGCGGCAATGCGCAACTGAAAGCGCAGTTTGAGCAAAGCTTGCAACAGCTATTGTTGACCTTTAAGCGTGGCGGCTATAGCGAGCTTTCCAAGATCATTGAAAATGCCGTGCCTAAAGACCAGCGCGAGCAGGCGGCGCAAACCTACCTCAAACTGTTGAACACCGCTGCGTTGCAGGCTTACCAGATCAGCCGGGCACAACGCAATCTGGCACCAGCCGAGCCAGACCAGGCGACTGCCATCTTTATCCAGGATAGCCTGAATGCCATGAATGACCTGTTTTTCTATGGCACACCGTATTATTTCCAGTTGAAGGATTACACGCTTAAACAAGCCAGCGGCTTCCAGCTGACGCGCTCGCCCGGGCAAAACTGGGTCTACCTCGGTTCGGTGATGCTGGTATTAGGTATTTTTTCCATGTTTTATATCAGGGAACGACGGGTGTGGTTATTACTCAAACCCACACAGCAGGAGGTTTTGCTGGCGATGTCGTCTAACCGCAAAAACATGGATCTGGATCAGGACTTTGTCCGCATGCAACAGCAGCTTACCGGGCTGTTGCAAACACAGGCGACATCAGCGCCTGTTAATAGCTAGAGGGGAAATTCAATGAGTACATCATCAACATGGACCAAACCCACGTCCTTTTGGCAATCACTGACTGCCTATGACTGGTTGTATGCAGTGCTGCTGCTGGCGGGCGGCATTTTTTCCTACCAGCGTTATGCTGGGTATATGGATATCTACGAAGTCAGCTTTCTGTTCGGGGCGGTGGGCGTATTCAGTTATCTGGGCTGGCGCTGGCCGGCGATCGCCAGGCTGGTGCTCGGTGTGGCGGTACTGAGCCTGCTGGGCGTTTATTTCTACCAGGGGCAACTTGCGAATGGCGATAAGAATTTCTTTCTGAAGTTCTTCCTTTCCAGCCAGTTGGCCGTGATGTGGATGAATGTTCTGTTCGTACTGGCCATGCTCACTTACTGGCTGGCGCTGTTCCAGAAATCAGACTTTACGGCAAAAGTGGCTTCAGCCCTGACCTGGTCAGCCACCTTGTTCGGCTTTGTCGGGCTGATGGTGCGCTGGTATGAGTCGTACCTGATCGCGCCGGACATAGGCCATATCCCTATCAGCAACTTGTACGAAGTGTTTATTTTATTTTGCCTGATCACCGCGCTGCTTTACCTGCACTACGAGCAACTGTTCAAGACGCGTCAGTTAGGCGGCATTGTGCTGATAGTGATCAACGCCGCCGTAGGCTTTATCCTCTGGTATACCTATGTGCGACATGCCAATGAGATACAGCCACTGGTGCCGGCATTGCAAAGTTACTGGATGAAGATACACGTGCCAGCCAACTTTATCGGCTACGGTGCCTTCTCACTGGCGGCCATGGTCGCCGGCGCTTACCTGCTGGTGAGGAAAGGCGTGCTGGCAAGCCGCTTGCCGGCATTGCATGTGCTGGACGACCTGATGTACAAGGCCATCGCCATCGGTTTTGCCTTCTTTACTATTGCCACCATTCTGGGTGCGATGTGGGCGGCAGAGGCGTGGGGCGGTTACTGGTCATGGGACCCAAAAGAGACCTGGGCATTGATCGTCTGGTTGAACTATGCCGCCTGGTTGCACCTGCGCCTGATGAAAGGTTTGCGTGGCACCATACTGGCCTGGTGGGCGCTGGTTGGCCTGCTGGTCACCACCTTTGCCTTCCTGGGTGTGAATATGTTCCTCAGTGGATTGCATTCATACGGCACCTTGTAACACCCGCTAACTGACTTATACAGTCATCTTGTGATGGGCAGGCGTGAATAGCGCCTGCCCATTTGCTTATATCTCTCCCTATGCTGAAAGACTCATCGCCAACGGATATTTACTTTAGTTAATAAATGTTAATATCGCAGATGCCGGACCCAATCTTACTCGGGTCGGCAGGGTGCTTCTTAAACATAAAGGAGGATGCGATATGAACAGGCAACAAGGGTTTAGCTTGATCGAGTTAGCGATTGTGCTGGTGATTGCAGGGTTGTTGCTGGCCGGCGTGATGCGCGGCCAGGAATTGATCGCAAATGCCAAGGTGAAAAGCCTGGCCAGCGATTTCAGGAATATCCCCACTTATTTTTACGCCTACCAGGACCGCTTTCGCGCGCTGCCTGGCGATGATCACGCCGCTGTGGCACATTTAGGCAACGCTAACATTGCCAGTACCGCTGGTCAGCAGCAAAACGGTTTGATACAAGGGGCCTGGAATTCGGAAAGTGCAAGCGATGAGTCGTTTCTGCTGTGGCAGCATTTGCGGGCTGCCGGTTTGGCCAGCGGCACTACCGATATAAACAGTGGGCAATATGCCCCAAGAAACAGCGAAGGTGGCCGGCTGGGGGTCACCAGTGTAGGTGCATTAAGCGCAGTGACCAGCGGTACTTTTAATAGCGCGCATGCCCTGTGCTCAGACGGGATTATAGGCAGATATGCCACTCAACTGGACACCATGCTCGATGATGGCGCAGGCAATGGCGGCGCGATGCGCATAGTGCTCAGCAGCACACCGGGGACTGGCGTGGCAACGCCAGACCCAGCTACGCCGTACTTAGTTTGCATGAGTTTTTAGTGTAGAATACAACACATCTAGAGCGCAAAAAGCCTGTTTTACGGGCTTTTTCTTTTATGCGTTATACATACATAATTCTAAACGCATTCTGATTTAGAATGAGAGCCGCTTGCAAACGAAACCAACCACATGGCCCAATCAATCGTAGAAATTAAAGAGCTTTCCTTTGGCTACAAAGGTAAATTGTTGCATCACGGCATCAATATGACCTTTCCAAAAGGCAAGGTGGTGGCGATCATGGGCGGTAGCGGTAGTGGTAAAACCACCTTGTTACGCCTGATAGGCGGCCAGCTCAAACCTACCAAAGGTGAGGTGCTGGTCAGTGGCGAAGTGGTGCACAAACAAGACCGCGAAGGCATTTACCGCCTGCGCAGAAAAATGGGCATGCTGTTTCAACACGGCGCCCTGTTCACCGATTTATCCGTGTTTGAGAACGTCGCTTTCCCTATCCGTGAGCATACCGATCTGCCGGAAAGCATGATACGTGACCTGGTATTGATGAAGCTGAATGCCGTTGGTTTGCGCGGGGCACATGCTTTAAAGCCGACCGAGCTTTCAGGCGGTATGGCACGGCGGGTGGCGCTGGCCAGGGCGATTGCGCTGGACCCTAGCATCATCATGTATGACGAGCCGTTTGCCGGGCTGGACCCTATTTCTATGGCGGTGATCTGTGACCTGATCCGCAGCCTGAATGACGCGCTGGGGGCGACTTCTATCATTGTGACGCACGATGTGGAAGAAACCTTCCAGTTTGCCGATTATGTGTATTTTGTAGCCAATGGCGTAGTTGCTGCCGAAGGTACGCCTGATGATTTGCGCAACTCTGAATTGCCTTTCGTGCACCAGTTCGTGCATGGTGAAAAAGATGGTCCGGTGCCTTTCCATTATGCGGCGCCCGAGTATCACGCCAGTTTGTTAAGAGGGGCACGTTGATGCGCAAACTAGAACGCCTGCTCAGTAAACTTGGCGCTGGTTTTATTAATAAAATGTGGCGGTTTGGCGCCGGTGCCCGCTTGTTCGGGCTGACGCTAATCTCTTCTGGCGAGAGTTTCCGCCGCTTTCGGCTGACCGTACGCGAAGTGTATTTCACCGGCGTGTTGTCGCTGATCATTATCCTGGTGTCGGCATTCTTTGTCGGCATGGTACTGGCCTTGCAGGGTTACCATACCTTGCAGCGCTATGGTTCTTCAGAGGCCATAGGCGTGCTGGTGGCACTGGCGCTGGTGCGTGAACTGGGCCCGGTGGTGACTGCCTTGCTGTTTGCCGGCCGCGCCGGCACTGCCATCACCGCCGAGATCGGCCTGATGAAGGCCACCGAGCAGCTTTCTGCCATGGAGATGATGGCGGTCAGCCCTATCTCGCGCGTGATCGCGCCCAGGTTCTGGGCCGGTGTGATCGCCATGCCGGTGCTGGCGACGCTGTTCACCATGATGGGTATCCTGGGTGGCTATATGGTGGCCGTGCCCCTGATAGGCGTAGATGCCGGGGCGTTCTGGTCGCAGATGCAGGCCAATGTAGATTGGGAATACGACATCCTGAATGGCGTATTCAAAAGTGTGGTGTTCGGTATCGCGTGTACCATGATCGCCTTGTTTGAAGGCTACGACGCACCACCGACTGCAGAAGGCGTCAGCCGGGCAACCACACGCACAGTAGTGACGTCGTCACTGGCAGTATTGGCACTGGATTTTATGTTAACCGCGTTTATGCTCGGCTAAATAAAAAATATACGAGGGAGTAGCAATGGAAAGAACAGCAATTGATTTATGGGTAGGTATTTTTGTGGCGCTAGGTTTTGCTGCATTACTGGGCCTGGCCATGAAGGTCGGCAACCTGACCACCACCAATATCGGTGAAACTTATACCGTCACCGCGAACTTTGAGAATATCGGTGGTCTTAAACCACGTGCGCCAATTAAAAGCGCGGGCGTAGTCGTAGGCCGGGTGGAATCAATTAGATTCGATCCCAAAACTTATGAGGCGGTCGTGAGTCTGAATATCGACAAACGTTACAGCTTTCCTAAAGATACCTTTGCTAATATCTATACAGCGGGTCTGTTAGGTGAGCAGTATCTGGGTCTGGAAGCTGGTGGCGACGAAACCAGTTTGAAAAATGGCGACAAAATCATGCAGACACAAGATGCAGTTGTGCTCGAGAAATTGATCAGCCAGTTTTTATATAGCAAAGCGACTGAAGGCGATGATAAGCCGGCAAAAACTGCTGCGGCATCAACCGAAACCGGTGCTGATGCGTTAGATGCCAGTCCGTTGGACAAAATTGGTAAGTAATTAAACGGTTAATAAAGGGAATTCGATGAAAAAATGGTGGATGGCTTGTGCCATATGGCTGGTAAGTAATGTGGCATTTGCAGGTTTGGCACCGGATCAGCTGGTGAAGAAAACTGCCGATGATGTGATTGATGTCATCAAGTCTGATAAAGATATTCAGGCCGGTAACCAGCAAAAAATCTTTGCCCTGGCTGAAGAAAAGATCCTGCCAAACTTTGATTTTGACAAGGTATCGCGTTTAGTCCTCGGTAAAAACTGGACCAAAGCAACGCCTGAGCAACAAGCTGCTTTCCAGGCTGAGTTCAAGACTTTGCTGTTGCGCACTTATGCCACTGCTTTGTCCAAGTATAAAAACCAGTCTATAGAGTACAAGCCTTTCCGTCTTGAAGCTGGTGCCGATACCGCAACAGTGAAAACAGCGATACAACAACCAGGTGGCGAGCCTATTTCGGTTGACTACACGCTGGGCAAAAAAGGTGAAGACTGGAAAGTATTCGATATCGTCATTGAAAGTGTCAGCCTGGTGACCAACTACCGTAGCCAGTTTGCACAAGAGATACGCCAGAGCGGTTTGGACAGCCTGAATAAAAAGCTGGCTGAAAAAAACAAAGCCGCAACCGGTAAATAATCATTTCGCTAAGGGCTATCGTGGCAACTATCACGCACCAGGACAATATATTGAGCTTTAGTGGCGATCTGCTGTTCAACAATATCAGCAACGTGTTGGACCAGTTGCAAACCATGCGCCTGGACCCGCCATTGACACTGGATTTCAGCAAAGTGGAAGAAGTGGATACGGTGGCAGTGAGCCTGGTGTTTGAAATACAGCGGCAATTTCATCATGATCACGCCCAGGCCGGGTCTATCTCGGTGGTGGGGGTGCCTGACAATCTGCGTAGTTTGATGCAGTTATATGGTGTGGATAGTTTCCTGTTGAATTAAGCAGGCACATAAGTCAGAAAACCCCAGCTCTGCACAGAGGTGGGGTTTCGTTTTTTTAGGATAGTGAAAGGCAACACCGTGGTGGCAGCCGTAGAAATTCAGGGTATTACCAAGCATTTTGGTGCGTTTGAGGCGTTGCGGGGCATAGACCTGACGATACAGGCAGGCGAATTCTTTGCCCTGCTAGGCCCCAATGGCGCCGGTAAATCGACATTGATCAATCTGTTGTCTGGTCTGTTACAGCCGACCAGCGGCCATATCCGTATCATGGGGCATGATGTGCAGTCAGACTATCAGCAGGCGCGCATGGCTTTAGGCGTGGTGCCGCAGGAGCTGGTATTTGACCCGTTTTTTAACGTGCGTGAAATGATGCGTTTCCAGGCCGGCTATTTTGGCTGTGGCGCGGAAAATGACGACTGGGTGGATGAAGTCATAGAGGGCCTGGGGCTGACTGACAAAGCGCATACCAATATGCGCCAGTTGTCTGGCGGAATGAAACGGCGTGCGCTGATCGCGCAGGCGCTGGCACATCAACCGCCGGTGATCGTGCTTGATGAGCCTACCGCCGGCGTCGATGTCGAGTTGCGGCAGATGCTGTGGGGCTTTATCCAGAAACTCAACCAGCAAGGTCATACCATTATCCTGACCACGCATTATCTGGAAGAGGCCGAAACCCTGTGCGAACGGGTCGCCATGATGAAGCAGGGGCGTATCGTGGCCCTGGATAGCACCAAGCAGCTTTTGCACAGCCATGCCGCTAAGCAGTTATGCCTGCGCCTGGAAGGTACAGTGCCGGCGCAGCTGCAACCCCTGATCAAACAGCAACAGGGGGATGAAGTGATTTTTAACCTGCCTGATATCAGCCGCATTGAAGTGATCCTGTCAGCATTGCGCCAGGCTGAAGTCACAGTGCTGGATATACGCCTGCAAGAGGTGGATCTGGAAGATGTGTTCCTTAATCTGGTCGGTAGTCACGGCGGGCAAATATCATGAAATCGTTACTCAAATGGCTGAATCCCTTTTACTGGCTGGATAACCATATCAGCCCGCGCTACCGCGGTATGTATACGCTGTTTAAAAAGGAGTTGTTAAGGTTCTGGCGGGTGGCGTTTCAGACCATAGCCTCGCCTATACTGACCGCATTGCTATATTTATTGATTTTTTCGCATGTGCTGGAGTCGCATGTCAAAGTCTACGAGCAGGTCAGTTATACCGCTTTTCTGGTGCCTGGCCTGATGATGATGTCCTTGCTGCAGAATGCGTTTGCCAATAGTTCTTCCAGCCTGATCCAGTCCAAGGTGATGGGCAATATCATCTTTTTGCTGCTGACACCGCTGACCTACCTGGAGTTTTTTGTGGCTTTCCTGGCCGCATCCATGATACGCGGCCTGGTGGTCGGGCTCAGCATCTACCTGGTGGCATTGTGTCTGGTCGATGTGCCCACCGTGCATCCCTTGTGGATCATTAGCTTTGCCTTGCTGGGCAGTGCACTGCTGGGCACGTTTGGCGTGATTGCCGGTATCTGGGCCGACAAGTTTGACCAGATGGCGGCTTTCCAGAACTTTGTCATCATGCCGCTGACGTTTTTATCCGGCGTGTTTTACTCCATACACTCACTGCCGCCATTCTGGCAGGCGGTGTCGCAACTCAACCCGTTCTTCTACATGATAGACGGCTTCAGGTATGGATTTTTCGGCCAGAGTGATGTCTCGCCGTGGCTGAGTGTCAGTGTGGTGGCCGTGTTTGTACTGGCATTAGCGTGGCTATGCCTAAAGATGTTAAAATCCGGTTATAAATTACGTAGTTAGTGCGGCCAGGGCCTAGCAAAACCGCTAGCCCTTTTTGCGCTGATATTGAAATAAAAGTGAGGTCTTGTGTTAACAGCAGCTCAATTGCAGTCGTATATCCTCAGTGGCCTGGAATGCGACTATATTAAAGTGAATGGCGATGACGGCACGCATTTTGATGCGGTGGTGGTCAGCCCTTTGTTTGAAGGTAAACGTATGGTGCAGCAGCATCAGCTGGTATATGCCGCCCTGGGTGACCGCATGCGCTCCGAGATACACGCGCTGGCCATGCAAACCTACACCCCGGCACAATGGCAACAGATGCAGCAGGCATAAACACTGCCCGCTGCAAGACAATAGAATCGATTGGAGAAAACATGGACGCACAAGCAAAGATCAAAGAGACAGTCACCAGCAACAAAGTGGTGCTGTATATGAAAGGAAGCCCTAAGTTTCCGCAATGTGGCTTTTCAAATGTAGCGACACAGATACTGGACGCCTGCGGCGCTGAATTTGTCGCAGTAGATGTGTTGCAGGATATGGATATCCGTGAAGGCATCAAGCAGTACGCCAACTGGCCGACCATTCCGCAGTTGTATGTCAAAGGTGAGTTTATCGGTGGTGCTGACATCATGCGCAGCATGTACCAGAGCGGCGAGCTGCAAACCCTGTTGTCGGAAGCATAAATTGGACAAACTGATTATTGAGGGCGGCGTGCCCTTGCACGGCGAAGTGATAGTATCCGGCGCCAAGAATGCCGCCTTGCCTATCCTGTGTGCAGGCCTGCTGGCGGAAACGCCGCTAGTATTGACCGGGGTGCCAGAGCTGCGCGATGTGGCTTCCACCCTTAAACTGCTGGATACCATGGGCGTGAAAGTCAGCAAAACCGGTGACCAGGTCAGCCTGGACGCCAGTGATGTGGCTTCATTTGAGGCGACCTACGAAATGGTGAAGACCATGCGTGCGTCTATCCTGGTGCTGGGCCCGTTGCTGGCGCGTTTTGGTACCGCACGCGTGTCATTGCCCGGTGGCTGTGCCATAGGTTCACGTCCGGTAGATCTGCATATCAAGGGCTTGCAGGCCATGGGGGCTGCCATGCATATCACGCATGGTTATATCCAGGCCAGTACCTTACATTTGCCGAATCGCCGTTTGCAGGGCGCTACCTATTATATGGATATGGTGACGGTGACCGGCACTGAAAACCTGATGATGGCTGCTGCGCTGGCGCAAGGCACTACCGTGCTGGAGAATGCAGCCAAAGAACCCGAAGTGGTAGACCTGGCTGAATGCCTGAATAAAATGGGTGCCAGGATCACTGGTGCCGGCACTGATGCCATCACCATTCAAGGTGTAGAAAGCCTGAGCGGCGCGAACCACCATATCGTCTGTGACCGTATTGAAGCGGGTACCTATATGGTGGCTGCCGCCATGACCGGTGGCGAGGTGACGTTGAAGAACGCACGTGCCGACCTGCTGGAAGCCGTGATCGAAAAGCTGCGTGAAGCGGGTGTCGAGATCAGCACCGACAGCAACAGCAACAGCATTACGGTGAAAAGCAATGGCCAGTTAAAGGCGGTCAATATCCGCACCGCCCCGCACCCGGCTTTTCCTACTGATATGCAGGCGCAGTTCATGGCGATGAATACCATGGCCGAAGGGGTGTCTACGGTAGTGGAAACCATTTTTGAGAACCGCTTTATGCATGTGCAGGAACTGCAGCGCATGGGTGCCAATATCGAGATCCAGGGCAATAGCGCTATAGTCAAAGGTGTGCCGGCACTGGAAGGCGCCAATGTCATGGCGACAGATTTGCGTGCTTCAGCCGGACTGGTGTTGGCCGGGCTGGTGGCCGAAGGCGAAACCGTGATAGACCGTATCTATCATCTGGATAGAGGCTATGAGCGGCTGGAAGAAAAACTGAATCAATTGGGTGCCAAAGTACGCAGGTCCAATTGAACGATACGCAAATGAACATAATACCCAAATTAAAATAAAGCCTAGGTTAAACCAATAATGATTACTATCGCACTCAGCAAAGGGCGCATTTTCGAGGAAACCACACCGCTGCTGGCAGCGGCAGGCATACGCTCGCTGGAAGACCCCGAATCTTCTCGCAAACTGATACTGCCCACCAACCGTGATGATGTGCGTCTGATCATAGTGCGTGCCACCGATGTGCCTACTTATGTGCAGTATGGCGCGGCAGATATAGGCATCGCCGGCAAGGACGTGCTGGATGAGCATGGTGGCGAAGGTCTGTACCAGCCGCTGGATCTGAATATCGCCCGCTGCAAGATGATGGTCGCCGTGCGCGAAGATTTTGATTACGAAGCCAGCATACGCCAGGGCGCACGTTTAAAAGTCGTCACCAAATATGTGAAAACCGCGCGTGAACATTTTGCCGCCAAAGGCATGCACGTAGACCTGATCAAATTATATGGCTCTATGGAGCTGGGCCCGTTGGTGGGACTGGCCGATGCGATCGTCGACCTGGTCAGTACCGGTGGCACCCTGCGCGCCAATAAGCTCAAGGCCGTGGAAGAGATAGGTGCCATCAGCTCGCGCCTGGTGGTGAACCAGGCCTCCTTCAAGGTCAACCGTCCCGCCTTGCAGCCCATCATAGACAGTTTTGCTGAAGCTATACAGAAAGACTAATCACAGTATAAAGATATGAAGATTAAACGTTTAAGCACCCAAGCTGCAGATTTTGAGCGCGAACTGAAAGCCTTGCTGGCGTTTGAGACCGCGCAGGACGATAACATAGACCAGGTGGTCGCCAATATCCTCAAGGACGTCAAAGCCCGTGGTGACGCTGCAGTGCTGGAATATACCAATCGCTTTGATAAAACCAGTGCCACCAGCCTGGCACAGCTGGAGATCCCGCAAGCTGAATTGCAGGCGGCGTTAAACAGCCTGCCGGCAGACCAGCGCGAGGCCTTGCAGGCGGCGGCTGACCGGGTGCGCAGCTATCACGAAAAGCAGGTCATGCAATCCTGGCAATATACCGAAGCCGACGGCACTTTGCTCGGGCAGCAGGTCACCTCGCTAGACCGCGTAGGGTTGTATGTGCCAGGGGGTAAAGCCGCTTATCCTTCCTCTGTGCTGATGAATGCTATCCCGGCCAAAGTGGCAGGGGTGCAAGAGCTGATCATGGTGGTGCCTACACCCAATGGCGAGAAGAACCCATTGGTGCTGGCTGCGGCTGCGGTGTGCGGTGTGACGCGCGTATTCTGTATCGGCGGTGCGCAGGCAGTAGGCGCGCTGGCATATGGTACCGAGACTGTGCCACAGGTAGATAAGATCGTAGGCCCGGGCAACGCTTATGTCGCTGCTGCCAAACGCCGTGTATTCGGTGTGGTAGGTATAGATATGGTGGCAGGCCCGTCCGAGATCCTGGTCATCAGTGATGGCCACAGCAACCCGGACTGGACCGCCATGGACCTGTTCAGCCAGGCAGAGCACGATGAGCTGGCACAGGCGATCTTGCTGTCACCGAGTGCCGAGTTTCTCGACCAGGTGCAAGCCAGCATAGAACGCCAGGTCACCGACATGCCCAGGCAGGAGATCATACGTACCTCCTTGCAGAATCGTGGCGCACTGATACAGGTTAAAGACCTGCAAGAAGCGGCCGAGATCTGTAACTTTATCGCGCCGGAACACCTGGAGTTATCCATGGATGACGCCTTGGATTTCAGCAAGAAGATCAAGCACGCCGGTGCCATCTTCATGGGCCGCGATACCTGCGAAGCCCTGGGTGATTACTGTGCCGGGCCAAATCACGTATTACCGACATCACGCACAGCGCGCTTCAGCTCGCCATTGGGTGTGTATGATTTCCAGAAGCGGTCCAGCCTGATCATGGTCTCCAGTGCCGGTGCACAAACGCTGGGCAAGATCGCCGCTACCCTCGCTTATGGCGAAGGCTTGCAGGCGCACGCACGCAGCGCCGAATATCGTTTGAAATAGGCCAGGCAGATGAGCAAATTCTGGAGCGAGATCGTGCATGCCCTGACACCTTATGTGCCAGGCGAGCAGCCCAAGATCCAAAACCTGATCAAATTGAACACCAACGAAAACCCTTACGGGCCCAGCCCCAGGGTGATTGCGGCTTTGCAGGCAGAAGCGGGCGATAGCCTGCGCCTGTATCCTGACCCGGATTCCAGCCGCATGAAAGCAGCCATCGCCGAATATCACGGCCTGCACACCAACCAGGTGTTTGTAGGCAATGGCTCGGACGAGGTGCTCGCGCATATCTTTCAGGCCTTGCTCAAGCAAGAGTTGCCATTGTTGTTCCCCGATATCACTTATAGTTTTTATCCGGTGTATTGCGGCTTGTACGGTATAGAGTATGAAACGGTGCCACTGAATGCGCGCTTTGAGATCGCCATAGACGATTATCTGCGCCCGAATGGCGGCATCATCTTTCCTAACCCCAATGCACCGACCGGCATTCCGCTGCCTGTAGCCGAGATAGAACGCCTGTTGCAGGCCAATAAAGATTCAGTCGTCGTCATTGATGAAGCATACGTGGATTTTGGCACCGAGTCGGCCGTCGCCCTGGTTAACCGTTACCCCAACTTGCTGGTGACGCACACCTATTCCAAATCACGTTCGCTGGCCGGGCTGCGTATAGGCTACGCGGTGGGCGACGCCGGCCTGATCGAAGCGCTGATACGCGTCAAGGACAGTTTTAACTCTTATCCCATAGACCGCTTTGCAGAAGCCGGCGCCATCGCTGCCTTGCAGGATGAGGCTTATTTCCAGCACACCCGCCAGCAGGTGATAAACGCGCGCGAGCAGTTAGTCAGCGATTTGCAGGCACTGGGCTTTGAAGTGTTGCCATCCGGTGCCAATTTCATCTTTGCCCGTCATGCTGGCTACACTGGTGAACAACTGGCAGCAGGTTTGCGTGAACAGGCAGTCATAGTCCGGCATTTCAAAAAACCGGTCAGGATCGCCGACTTTTTGCGTATCACCATAGGTAATGACGCACAAAACCAGGCATTGATACAGGCGCTGACTGGTCTTTTACGGGCCTGATGTCGCTAAAAGCAAAGTATGTGCAGCAATTGCACGGCTAACATCGCTGAAATGATTCTTTGGCGACGTAAAAAAAGATGACGCAATATTGTCATTTTGTTTGAAATGCGGTTATGATGCACGCTATTGTACATAATGTGCAGTGAGGGTTGCGTTTGCATCATTGCTGCGCAAAAGTTCATTGGATTTAAAATAGAGCAAACTCGGAGGAAGAAAAATGGCACAAACCCAGATGGCATTAGACTCATTGGATTTTGACGCAACAATCGCTTTGGCCGCCAAAGTGGCGCCACACGTTGATATCCTGGAAATTGGTACACCTTGTATCAAGCATAACGGTATCGAACTGTTGAAAGCATTGCGTTCTAAATTCCCTAACAACAAGATTTTGGTTGACCTGAAAACCATGGATGCAGGCTTCTACGAAGCTGAGCCATTCTACAAAGCCGGTGCGGATATCGTGACTGTGCTGGGTACTGCAGATGTCGGCACCATCAAAGGTGTGGTCGATGCTGCTAACAAATACGGTAAAGAAGCTCAAGTTGACCTGATCAACGTTAAAGACAAAAAAGCACGCACATTAGAAGTAGTTAAATTGGGCGCGCACATCATTGGTGTACACACTGGCTTGGATCAACAAGCTGCTGGTCACACACCTTTTGCTGACCTGGGCCTGGTATCTGGCTTGAAAACAGGCGCTAAAGTATCTGTTGCTGGTGGTGTTAAAGCTGCTACAACCAAACAAGTAGTTGACGCTGGTGCTGACATCGTTGTTGCTGGTGCTGCTATCTACGGTGCTGCTGACCCAGCTGCTGCTGCTTCAGAAATCACCAAGATCGCTCACGGTGCTGGTACTTCTGCTAAAGGTGGCAACAAGTTGCTGCCATGGATCATCGCTGCGGTTGCTGCAGTATTGGTATTCTCACTGCTGGGCAAAAAATCTGAAGAAGCTGCTCCAGCTTCTGACGCGCCAGTGGTTGAAGAAGCTGCACCTGCTGATGCTGCTCCGGCTGCTGAAGCTCCTGCTGCTACTGAAGAAGCTGCTCCAGCAGCAACTGAAGAAGCTGCACCAGCTGCTGAAGCTGCCCCAGCTAACTAATCTCTGCCAGATTCGATCTGTTGGCCGCCCTGGGCTGGTCAACAGCAGAAAATCAGCAGTCTAAAAAAGCAGTCCTCACGGACTGCTTTTTTGTTTTTAGTGACAGATTTTGCCTGGCCGGGAAGACTTGCGGTAAAATGCCTGTATTATTTGCTAAATCTCTGTGAACACCCGTTCTTACCACTATGTCACGCCAAGCTGAAGTCACGCGCAATACACTCGAAACCCAAATTACAGTTGCTATCAATCTGGATGGCACCGGTGTGTCTGATCTGCACAGCGGCATTGGCTTTCTCGACCACATGCTGGATCAGATCGCCCGCCACGGCATGATAGATCTGAAAGTGCATGCCAAAGGTGATTTGCACATTGATGCGCACCATACGGTGGAAGATATAGGCATCACCCTGGGCCAGGCGTTTGCCAAGGCACTGGGTGACAAAAAAGGGTTGACCCGTTACGGCCACAGCTATGTGCCGCTGGATGAGGCTTTGAGCCGCGTGGTGCTGGATCTGTCCGGCCGCCCAGGCCTGGAGTTTGATTGCAAGTTCACACGTGCCATGATAGGTGAGTTTGATGTAGACTTGTTTCATGAGTTCTTCCAGGGCTTCATCAATCACTCGCTGGTGACCCTGCATATCGATAACCTGAAGGGCCACAACGCCCATCACCAGGCGGAAACGATCTTCAAGGCATTTGGTCGTGCCTTGCGTGTCGCCATTACACCAGACCCGCGCATGGCCGGGATGATGCCATCGACCAAGGGTTCGCTATAAAGCCCATAAGCCATACATGAATCGCCATACATGAATCGTTTGCAAGTCGCCGTCATTGATTACGGCATGGGTAATTTAAGATCTGTCGCCAATGCCTTGAAAGCGGTGGCGCCGGACCTGCACATAGAGATCACCAGTGATGCGCAACAGATCGCCGCAGCTGAGCGCGTAGTGTTTCCTGGCCAGGGGGCGATGCCGGACTGCATACGCGAGCTGGATACACGCGGTTTACGCCAGGCAGTGATAGATGCCACCCGTGACAAGCCTTTCCTCGGTATCTGTATCGGTCTGCAAATGCTGTTTGAGCATTCTGAAGAAGGGGATGTGCCTGGCCTGGCAATTTACCCTGGCGAAGTAAAGCGCTTTCCAGCCGAAAAAATGCTGGATGCCCACGGTGGCAAACTGAAAGTGCCGCATATGGGCTGGAGCCAGGTCCAGCAAAGCGGGGCACACGCTTTATGGCAGGATATCCCTGACCTGGCCCGTTTTTATTATGTGCATAGCTACTATGTGGCGCCTACAGATTCAGCGCTGACCGCAGCGACTACGGCTTATCCGTTTGACTATACCTGTGCGATTGCGCAGGACAACGTATTTGCCGTGCAGTTTCACCCGGAAAAGAGTGCAGAATCAGGCTTGCAACTTTTGCGTAATTTTGTAAACTGGAAACCATGATTGTGTTTTCCTAACCTTTGTCAAAACTCGTTATATTTCAATACTAAACAGCATGTTAATTATCCCGGCAATTGATTTAAAAGATGGTCACTGTGTACGCTTGAAGCAGGGGCTGATGGAAGAATCCACCGTATTTTCTGAAGACCCGGCGGCCATGGCCAGACACTGGGTGGATCAGGGTGGCAAACGCCTGCACCTGGTCGATCTGAATGGTGCGTTTGCCGGCAAGCCGGTCAATGAAAATGCCATCAAGTCTATCGTTGCGGCTATAGGTGGCGATATCCCTATCCAGCTGGGTGGCGGTATCCGCGACCTGGATACCATAGAACGTTATCTTGATGACGGCATCAGCTACATCATCATAGGCACTGCCGCGGTAAAGAACCCCGGCTTTCTGCATGAGGCCTGCTATGCCTTCCCTGGCCAGATCATGGTTGGTCTGGATGCCAAGGATGGCAAGGTCGCGGTTGATGGCTGGTCCAAGCTGACCGGTCACGACGTGATAGACCTGGCGAAAAAATTTGAAGATTATGGTGTGGAAAGCATAGTCTATACCGATATCGGCCGTGACGGCATGCTGACCGGTGTCAATATCGAAGCGACTGTGGCGCTGGCACAAGCCTTGACCATACCGGTGATCGCCAGTGGTGGTGTCACCAACCTGGATGATGTGCGTCAATTATGTGCGGTGCAGGCTGAAGGCATCATTGGTACCATCACCGGGCGTGCGATTTATGAAGGTACACTGGATTTTTCGGCAGCCCAGACATTGGCAGATGAGCTCAGCGCATAATGGGATGTGCTAAACGCATCATCCCCTGCCTGGATGTGACCAATGGTCGCGTGGTCAAAGGTGTCAATTTTCTTGAACTGCGCGACGCCGGAGACCCGGTAGAGATCGCGCAGCGCTATAACGATCAGGGTGCCGATGAGCTGACCTTTCTCGATATCACCGCCAGCTCAGATGATAGAGACCTGATACTGCATATCATAGAGCGCGTGGCCGAGCAGATATTCATCCCGCTGACCGTAGGTGGTGGCGTGCGTAAAGTCGAAGACGTGCGGCGCTTGCTGAATGCCGGTGCTGACAAGGTCAGCATCAATACCACGGCAGTGCTGAATCCGCAGGTGGTGGCAGATGCCGCCAGCCGTTTTGGTTCACAATGCATAGTGGTCGCCATCGATGCCAAAAAAGTAGACAACCAGCCATTTGAGTGGGAAGTGTTCACCCATGGTGGCCGCAACGCGACCGGCCTGGATGCTGTCGAGTGGGCGCGCAAAATGGTCAGCCTGGGTGCCGGCGAGCTGCTGGTCACCAGCATGGACCGCGATGGCACCAAGATAGGCTTTAATAATCCGCTGAACAAAGCCATCAGCGATGCGGTCGAAGTACCACTGATCGCTTCCGGCGGTGTCGGTAATCTGCAGCACCTGGTCGATGGTGTGACCCTGGGCGGGGCGGATGCAGTGCTGGCCGCCAGTATCTTCCATTATGGTGAATTTACGGTACAGCAGGCAAAAGACTATATGCGACAACACGGTTTGGAAATACGATGACCTGGCTGGATCAGGTAGCCTGGAACAATGACGGCCTGGTGCCGGTCATCGCCCAGGAACATTCCTCAGGCAAGATACTGATGTTTGCCTGGATGAATCGCGAAGCATTGCAGCTGACGCGCGAGACCGGTCATGCCGTGTATTACTCACGTTCACGCAACAAACTATGGCACAAGGGCGAAGAGTCCGGGCACACCCAGATTGTGCATGATATCCGCCTGGATTGTGATAACGACGTGGTGTTGCTGACGGTGGAACAGCAGGGCGGTATCGCCTGTCATACCGGGCGCCATAATTGCTTTTTCCAGCAATTGCAGAATGATGACTGGGTCACTGTCGAGCCTGTGATCAAAGACCCGAAAGCGATTTATCATGAGTGATGTCCTCAATCGACTGTCTGAGCTGATGGAACAGCGCAAATCTGCTGATCCTGCTTCATCATACGTGGCCAAGCTGTATGCCAAAGGCCTGGACAGTATTCTGAAGAAAATAGGCGAAGAAGCCACAGAAACTGTGATCGCTGCCAAGGGCGGCAATGCCGAAGAGATCATTTATGAAACCGCTGATCTGTGGTTCCATACCTTGGTTTTGTTAAGCCATGCCGGTTTGAGCGCACAGGATGTGCTCAATGAGCTGGCGCGCCGCGAAGGTTTGTCCGGCATTGCAGAGAAAGCGAGCAGAACAGAATGAGCGCAGATTGCATTTTTTGTAAGATCGCGGCTGGCAGCATCCCCTCTAAAAGCATTTATGAGGACGACAATGTCATTGCTTTCCACGACATCCGCCCCATGGCAAAAGTACACTTTCTGATCGTGCCGAAAAAGCATATAGAGACATTGAAAGACTGTAAGCCTGAAGACCAGGATCTGCTTGGTGGCATGCTGTTGCTGGCGCCTAAACTGGCGGCGGAGCAAGGCCTGGTCGGCTATAAAACGTTGATGAATGTGGGCCGCGAAGGCGGGCAAGAAGTGTTTCATATTCATTTGCATGTCTACGGTGGCGGGGCTGCAGCATAAGCGCAACCACTACCCAAGTTTAAGGAGATCGTGATGGGAAGCTTCAGTGTATGGCATTGGTTGATAGTGTTACTGATCGTGGTACTGGTGTTCGGCACCAAAAAACTGCGTAATATCGGTAGTGATGTCGGCGGGGCGGTCAATGAGTTTAAAAAAGCCGTCAATGAAGGCAAGGGCGAGTCCAAGCCGGACGAGTTGTCTGATAAAAAATAATCACTGCCTGAACTGTGTTTGATATCTCTTTTTCTGAACTGCTGGTCATCGCCATCGTTGCATTGGTAGTGATCGGCCCGGAAAAATTGCCAAAAGTCGCCCGCACTGCGGGCGCTTTTTTTGGCCGTTTGCAGCGCTTTGTCGCCCAGGTCAAGGATGAAGTCAACCGTGAATCACGCTTTGCCGAGTTGCAGAAGTTGCAGGACGAAGTGCATTCCAGCCTGCAACAGAGTTATGTGGATATAGAGCGTAGCATACTGCCGGCCGACTCGCAGGTGACAGAAGCGCAGATAACTGAAGCTCAGATAACTGACTCACAAGTGCTGGAACAGCCGCCTGAGACCGCCGCTAAAAAGCCGCGTAAGCCACGCCAGGCAAAAGCGCAGTCGGATACGCAGCAAGATACTGCAGAAAACCCAGCTCCTACAGCTAAAAGCCGCGCGAAGGTGGCAGCAAAAAAAGTGGCCGCCAAACCAGACACTAGCGCAGCTGGCATAGCGCAAACTACGCCAGAGACAGAGGCTGCAGCCCCCGCCAGCAAGCGGCCGCGCAAGCCTAAACCCAAGCCGGGCAGTGATACGCCGGATATGTTTGTTGATGAACCGCATTCTTAAGTGCGTAATGAATGCGCTTTAATGTATGACGCCTACTGAAAATTTCATCACCCACCTGGTTGAGTTGCGCAACCGCCTGCTACGCGCGGTAGCGGGTTTGCTGCTCATCTTCGTCGGCTTGTTCCCGTTTGCCGACAAGCTCTACAGCGTGCTCGCAGCACCGCTGCTGGCCAAGTTGCCGCAAGGCGCACAAATGATAGCCACCGCCGTGACCACGCCATTTTTTGTGCCTATGAAAGTCACCATGCTGGCTGCCTTCCTGCTGGCGTTGCCCTGGATACTTTATCAGTGCTGGGCATTCGTGGCACCGGGTTTATATACGCACGAAAAGCGCATGCTGCTACCCTTGCTGGTGGCGTCGCTGATCTTGTTTTTTATCGGCATGACCTTCGCTTATTTTGCCGTGTTTCCTGTGGTATTCGGTTTTCTGGTGGGTAGTGCACCGCAAGGCGTCGCCGTGATGACCGATATCGCTGAGTACCTGGATTTTGTGATAGGCATGTTCCTGGCGTTCGGTTTTGCCTTTGAGGTGCCGGTGGCAGTCGTGCTGATGGCACTGATGGGCTGGGTGACGCTGGCGCAACTGAAAGAAGCGCGTGCTTATGTGATCGTCGGTGCGTTTGTGTTGGGGGCGATTTTTACGCCGCCGGACATCGTGTCGCAGTTTATGTTGGCTATCCCGTTATGGATATTGTACGAAGCCGGGCTGCTGGTAGTGCGCTGGCTGCCGGAACGCGATGCCAGCGCAACTTCTGCATAATTAAGATAGCAATTATTTAGGTATCTTATTCGGTAGTGGGCGCTTACCTACTACAAGTTCTATATCCACTTTTTTGCCAGTGCGCAAAATAGACAAAGTGGCTTTCTCGCGCGGTTTCAGCAAGGCGATGATATTGAGCATGGACTGGCTGTCCACCACCGGCTTTTTATTGATGGCGGTCAGGATATCGCCGGGGCGCAAACCGGCGCGGTCTGCCGGGCTATCCAGCAACACGCCTGCGATCAACGAGCCGTTGATGCTCTTCAAGTTGAATGATTCTGCCAGTTCTGGCGTGATGTCCTGTGCTTCTATGCCTATCCAGCCGCGCGTGACAGAGCCGCTGGAAGTGATCTGCTCCATGACCTGCTGGGCGATGCTGACCGGGATGGCAAAGCCTATGCCCATGCTACCGCCATTGCGCGAATAAATGGCACTGTTGATGCCTATCAGGTTGCCATTGGTATCTATCAGCGCGCCGCCGGAATTGCCGGGGTTGATAGAAGCATCGGTCTGGATAAAGTTCTCGAAAGTATTGATGCCCAGATGGTTGCGCCCCAAGGCACTGATGATGCCTTGTGTGACTGTCTGGCCGACACCGAACGGGTTGCCTATCGCCAGCACCACATCGCCGACCTTCATTTGCTCGCTGTTGCTGAAAGTGATGGCAGGGAGATCCTTACGGTCTATCTTAAGCACTGCCACATCGGTTTCGGGGTCGGTGCCGACCACAGTGGCTGATGATTTACTGCCATCACTCAATGCGACTTCTATCTGGTCTGCCGAGCTGATGACATGGTTATTGGTCAGTATCAGGCCATCGGCACTGACGATGACGCCACTGCCCAGGCTATTCTCCGGCTGCTCATCTTCCTCTTCCATCTCTTCGCCAAAAAAATGCCTAAATAAGGGGTCATTTTTTAGCGCGCGGTGCGGGTCCTGGCTGATATGCGCAGTGGTGAAGATATTGACCACCGAAGGCGTCGCCTTGCTGACAGCGCTGCGATAGCCACTTTTGGCGATAGCCGCGGCCTGGTTGCTGACGGTAGAAGGTTTGACCGTCACCGGTTGAGCGTTAGATTGCACCAGCAGGTTGGGATAAAATAATTTCATCACAAACAGAATACCGAGGCAGACGGTGACCGCTTGTGAGAATATAGTCCAGAGTTGTCGCATGGTGGCAGTTTAATAATTGTTTTAATAATTGATCAGTATATGAGAGTCAGAGATGGAATTGAATCGTCTTGTTAGCGAATTGGCTAATTTTTTGCAAGTTGTCAGATTTCAGGACTATTGCCCTAACGGATTGCAGGTTGAGGGCAGGCCAGAGGTGCGCCGCATAGTCAGCGGCGTCACTGCCAGCCAGGCGTTGATAGACGCTGCCATTGAAGCAGACGCCGATGCCATCCTGGTGCATCACGGTTATTTCTGGCGCGGCGAGCCGGCAGAAATCACCGGTATCAAACGCAAGCGCCTGAAGCAATTACTCACTCACGATATCAGCCTGCTGGCTTATCACCTGCCTTTAGACGCGCATACTGAAGTCGGCAATAACGTGCAGTTGGCAAAAGTGCTGGGCTGGCCGCTGGTGCGCTATCTGGATGACAAAAATATGCTGCCTATGACGGCCTTGCCGCAAGCGGTGTCGTTGGCGCAACTGGGCGAACATATCAGCCTGCGATTGGGCCGCCAGGTGCAACTGCTGGGTGACCCGCAGCAGCAGGTGCGCACCGTCGCCTGGTGCACAGGCGCGGCACAGTCTTATATCCAGCAAGCGGTGACGGCCGGGGTGGATGTATTTGTCAGTGGCGAAGTCTCGGAGCAGACCTGGCATACGGTGCAGGAAACCGCAACCGCCTATATCGCCGCTGGTCATCACGCGACCGAACGTTATGGCGTACAGGCCCTGGGGCAGTGGTTGGCAGAAAATCGCGGTATAGAGCATATTTACATAGAAGTGGAGAACCCGATTTAATTGATAAATATCAATAACTTATTGAATTATATTTGGATTGTGCATGCGGAAAATGTATAATCGCGACTCAAGTTTTGATCTAACTGTTACCTTAAAAGGGTAGATTAAGGAAGCCAATGTCAGAAAACAAAATCGACAATCCTAGTTTGTCGTTTTGCGCGCCATCTGAGGTGGATTTGCAAAAGCGTGATTTTTTGGTGAAAGCAACTGCTGCCACCGGTGCTGTCGGAGTGGCTGCAGTAGCGGTGCCATTTGTCGGCAGCATGTTACCCAGTGAGCGGGCCAAAGCCGCTGGTGCACCGGTAGAAGTGGATATCAGCAAGCTGAAGCCAGGTGAGAAGTTGACGGCCGAATGGCGTGGTCAGCCAGTGTGGATAGTGCGCCGTTCGCCAGAAATGATGGCGATACTGGACAAGCACGATGCCGATCTGTCTGACCCGAATATGGAAGTGCCTCAGCAACCTGAATATTGCAAGAACAAGGCACGCGCGATCAAACCCGAGTTTGCGGTGATGTTGGGCACCTGCACACACCTGGGTTGTTCGCCAAATGATAACTTTGCGCAAACATCTGACTGGCCGGGTGGTTTTGTCTGTCCATGCCACGGGTCGAAATTCGACCTGACTGGCCGGGTATTCAAAGGCTCACCAGCCCCGACTAACCTTATCGTGCCGCCACACCAATATCTGACAGAAACCACCATCCTGATTGGTGATGACAAAAAGGCGGAGGCTTAAATATCATGGCAACTAATAATAAAACTATTGCCGCTGGTGTGCTGGACTGGGTAGACGCCCGTTTCCCGCTGACCAGTACCATCAAGGGACACCTTACCGAGTATTACGCACCGAAAAACTTCAACTTCTGGTATTTCTTCGGTTCATTGGCTTTATTAGTGCTGGTGCTGCAAATCGTCACCGGTATCTTCCTGACCATGAACTACAAGCCGGATGCTGAGCTGGCATTTGCCTCGGTGGAATACATTATGCGGGACGTATTTGGCGGCAACATTATCCGTTATATGCACTCCACAGGTGCTTCCATGTTCTTTGTCGTGGTTTACCTGCATATGTTCCGTGGCATCATTTACGGCTCATACCGTACGCCGCGCGAGCTGATCTGGCTGTTTGGTGTCGGTATCTTCCTGGTGCTGATGGGTGAGGCTTTCTTTGGTTACCTGCTGCCATGGGGCCAGATGTCGTACTGGGGGGCGCAGGTGATCGTCAACCTGTTCTCTACTGTGCCATTTATCGGCCCTGATCTGTCCGAGTGGTTGCGTGGTGACTACCTGGTGTCTGACGCGACCTTGAACCGCTTTTTTGCTTTCCATGTGATCGCCTTGCCATTGGTGCTGTTAGGTCTGGTAGCCGTACACATCGTGGCCTTGCATGAGGTGGGTTCAAATAACCCTGATGGCGTGGAAATCAAAAAACACAAAGACAAGGAAACAGGTATCCCGCTAGATGGTATTCCTTTCCACCCTTACTATTCTGTTAAGGATATGGTGGGTGTGGTGGCTTTCCTGATGGTGTTCTTTGCGATCGTGTTCTTTATGCCGGAAATGGGTGGTTACTTCCTTGAAGCCAACAACTTTGTTCCAGCTGACCCGCTGAAAACGCCGGCACACATTGCGCCAGTTTGGTATTTCACTCCTTACTATTCGATTTTGCGTGCAGTGCCGCCTATCGGTATTTCGCAATTCCCCGGGGTAGTAGCCATGGGCTTGTCAGTGGTGGCGTTTGCTTTCCTGCCATGGCTGGATAAGAGTCCGGTGAAATCTATCCGTTACCGCGGCAAATTGTACAAGCGCTGGTTGACTGCTTTTGTCATCAGCTTCGTGGTATTGGGTTATCTGGGTACCGTTCCTGGTGATGTATGGGGTCAGTTCGGCCCGTGGATGGGACGTGCGGATCGCGCTACAGTGATTGCCCGTATTTGTACCGTGGTTTACTTTGCATTCTTTGTCTTGATGCCCTGGTACACCAAAAAAGATAAAACCAAGCCTGTGCCAGAAAGGGTGACATTCTAATGATGAAGAAATTGTTTATTCAGGCATTTGCCGGTTTGGCATTGCTGGTGTCGGGCGCTGCTTTCGCCAATGAAGTGCATATTGATGTCACTGCACCGATCAATATGAGCGATAAGGCTTCCTTGCAGCGTGGGGCTAAGATCTTTGTGAACTACTGCCTCAACTGCCATAGCGCCAATTACATGCGCTACAACCGTTTGCAGGATATAGGCCTGACCGATAAGCAGATCAAGGATAACTTGCTGTTTGCCGGTGAGAAAGTCGGCGAGACCATGCGTGTCAGCATGAATCCCAAAGATGCCAAGAAATGGTTTGGTGCAGCACCGCCTGATCTGAGCGTGGAAGTGCGCGCGCGTGGTGCAGACTGGGTGTATGCCTACCTGCGCAGTTTCTATAAAGATGATACCCGTCCTACCGGCTGGAATAACCTGGTGTTCGATAAAGTCGCCATGCCGCACGTGTTGTATGAATTGCAGGGCGTGCAGGTGCTGGATCATGAAACACATACGCTGAAACTGGAAAAAGCCGGTAAATTGAGTCCTGAAGAATATGACCAGTTTGCCGGTGATTTATCCAACTTTATGGCATTTATGGCAGAACCTGCGAAACAATCCCGATACTGGATTGGCGTGTTCGTGCTGCTGTTTTTGTCTGTGCTGTTAGTCTTGGTGAAGAAAATCAAAGCCGAATACTGGAAAGACATTCGGTAACCAGCAACCAAGTCCGACACCAGGGCCTGGGCCTTGGTGTCTTTTTTTATAGGGAAAAATGATTATGATGAGATTGTATTCGGGCACTGTCGATCCTTACAGCCACCGTTGCCGTATCGTGCTGTTTGAAAAAGGCATGGACTTTGAAGTCATCGATGTTGACCTCACTAACAAAACTGAAGACCTCGCTATTCTGAATCCTTACGGCGAAGTGCCGGTGTTGGTAGAGCGCGACCTGGTATTGTCAGAAGCCAATATTATCAATGAATACATAGACGAGCGCTTCCCGCATCCGCAACTGATGCCGGCTGACCCGGTCATGCGCGCCCGTGCACGTCTGTATTTGTATAACTTTGAAAAAGACCTGTTCAACCACATCAAGGACATCGAGTCCGGCGAGGATGAAAGAGTAGAGCGTGCACGCAAGGTCATTCGTGATAACCTGACGCAGTTAGTGCCTATATTCAGCAAGCAGAATTATCTGATGGGTGATGAATACTCCATGCTGGACGTGGCGATCACGCCATTGCTATGGCGTCTGGGCCACTATGGCATCGACTTGCCTAGCCAGGCAGCGCCATTGCTGAAATATGCCGAGCGCCTGTTCTCGCGTCCTATGTATGCCGAAGCGATGACCCCTTCTGAAAAGGCCATGCGCAAGTAAGTTTTTGTGCACACATATACAGCGCGGCGAGTTTCCCGCGCTGTTTTTTTAAGGAAAGCCAGCATGAGCACATTGATCCCTACCACTGCCTATCTGATACGCGCTATCCATGAATGGTGTGTGGATAACGCCTTGACGCCACATCTGCTGGTCAAGGTCGATGCGCAGACGCGTGTGCCTATGGCGTTCGTCAAAAATGGCGAGATCGTGCTCAATATCAATTACACCGCCGTCAAAGACCTGCATATCGATAATGACGCTGTGGTGTTTTCGGCGCGCTTCAGCGGCGTGGCGCAGCATATATATGTGCCTATAGGACGCATAGCCGGTGTGTTTGCGCGCGAGAACAGCCAGGGCATGTTTTTTGAAGTGGTTGACGGCCAGTCGCCAGACCCGCAAAAAAGAGCAGAATCAGCTGCAACAGACGCGCCTGAGCCGGCTGCAGCGAAAAAATCCCACCTTAAAGTTGTCAAGTGAAGCGTCACTTTGTAAAATAGCCGGTCACGAAAATGGCGTGACCGGGCTGCACTTTCGTTGTTGCGCCGCTTTTACGGCGCATAGGCGCGAGAATAAAAAATTTTCTCAAAGCACTAGATACAACGCATAAAAAAGTGCTATAGTTGCGCCTTTCCGAAATGCCGGGTTAGCTCAGTTGGTAGAGCAGCGCACTTGTAATGCGAAGGTCATCAGTTCGATTCCGATACCCGGCACCATAAGATTAAATACAGTTAGCATTGACGCTGATTGAATTTGCCGCGATAATCGCGGTCGATTTTGGAGGGGTGGCCGAGTGGTTAAAGGCGACGGACTGTAAATCCGTTCTCTCAGAGTACGCTGGTTCGAATCCAGCCTCCTCCACCAAATATACTGTCTGTAGGCGTTTTGTAAAGCGGGATGGTGAGAGCCTTCCTTGGGTGTTCTGCATAGTGCGGGTGTAGCTCAGTTGGTAGAGCACTTGCCTTCCAAGCAAGATGTCGCGAGTTCGAACCTCGTCGCCCGCTCCAACAGCAGCTAAAGCATTAAGCGCCCATGTGGCTCAGTGGTAGAGCACTCCCTTGGTAAGGGAGAGGTCGCGGGTCCGATTCCCGCCATGGGCACCAGTTTTGCTCACGCTAGTTTAGCTAATGTAGTCGTATGAAATTAGTGGCGTAGGGTTTGGTAGCATAGAGTTTGTTAAGTAGTGGCGTTTCAGGGTGGTGTCATCCGCGTCGCATCATTTGTGAAAACACAATTATTTATTGGCATTTTCAGTATCAATAAAGGAAAACATCATGGCAAAAGGCAAATTTGAACGTACCAAGCCACACGTGAACGTTGGTACGATTGGTCACGTTGACCACGGTAAGACAACACTGACAGCGGCGATCACCACTGTATTGACTAAGAAATTTGGTGGTGAAGCGAAGGCTTACGATCAAATTGACGCGGCGCCAGAAGAAAAAGCGCGTGGTATCACCATCAACACAGCCCACGTTGAGTACGAGACAGCTTCACGTCACTACGCCCACGTCGACTGTCCAGGTCACGCTGACTACGTTAAAAACATGATTACCGGTGCTGCACAGATGGACGGCGCGATCCTGGTATGTTCAGCTGCTGACGGCCCTATGCCACAAACGCGTGAACACATCCTGTTGGCCCGCCAGGTTGGTGTGCCATACATCGTAGTATTCCTGAACAAAGCCGACATGGTTGATGACGCAGAGTTGCTGGAACTGGTAGAAATGGAAGTGCGTGACCTGTTGTCTAAATATGACTTCCCAGGTGACGACACTCCTATCATCAAAGGTTCAGCTAAACTGGCCCTTGAAGGTGACCAATCAGAAATCGGCGAGCCAGCGATCTTCGCTTTGGCTGACGCATTAGACAGCTACATCCCAACGCCTGAGCGTGCCATCGACGGTACTTTCCTGATGCCAGTAGAAGACGTATTCTCTATTTCTGGCCGTGGTACAGTAGTGACTGGCCGTATCGAGCGCGGTATTGTTAAAGTCGGTGACGAGATCGAAATCGTAGGTATCAAGCCAACACTGAAAACCACATGTACCGGTGTTGAAATGTTCCGTAAACTGCTGGACCAAGGTCAGGCAGGCGACAACGTAGGTGTACTGTTGCGTGGTACCAAGCGTGAAGAAGTTGAGCGTGGTCAAGTATTGTCCAAATCAGGTTCTATCAAGCCACACACCAAGTTCACAGCAGAAATCTACGTGTTGGGTAAAGATGAAGGTGGTCGTCATACACCATTCTTCAACGGCTACCGTCCACAGTTCTACTTCCGTACGACTGACGTGACTGGTGCAGTTGAATTGCCAGCAGGTACCGAAATGGTGATGCCAGGTGACAACGTGTCTATCTCAGTAGCGCTGATTGCGCCTATCGCGATGGAAGACGGTTTGCGCTTCGCTATCCGCGAAGGTGGTCGTACCGTTGGTGCTGGCGTTGTAGCCAAGATCATCGAATAATTGATTTGATCGTGTAAAAACCTGCACTACAACCCGTGCAGGTTTTACGTTTAAGAGTACAGGCCAATAGCTCAATTGGTAGAGTATCGGTCTCCAAAACCGAGGGTTGGGGGTTCGAGACCCTCTTGGCCTGCCAAACACCCGATAGACTGATTTCCGGTGAACCTGGGTCCTAATGATCTAGGGTGTAAAAAACATAAAGTTAAGTATATGATCGATAAAATCAAACTGGCTTTGTCCCTGTTGTTGCTAGTTTTGGGGATTGCCGGTTTTTATCTTTTTGAAGATAAAGCAATGGTTGTTAGAATACTTGCCGTTTTGGCAGGTATTGTCGCGTCTGTCGCGGTAGCATGGACTGCTCCGCAAGGTAAACAGGCGTTGAGCTTTTTTAATGAGTCCGTTGCCGAAGCAAAGCGTGTTGTCTGGCCAACGCGTCAGGAAACCATACAAACCACACTGGCGGTAATAGTGCTGGTTGTGATCATGGCTGCATTCCTGGCGTTGGTTGATATCAGTTTCGCCTACATGGTGCAATGGATTATGGGTCGAGGTGCTTAATGTCAATGCGTTGGTATGCAGTTCAAGCTTTCTCCGGCATGGAAAAATCCGTGAAAGCCGGTTTGGAAGAACGTATTATCAGATCCAACTTGCAAGACCAGTTTGGTGACATCCTGGTGCCGGTAGAAGAAGTGGTCGAGATGAAGGGTGGTCAGAAGACCATTTCCGAGCGTCGCCTGTATCCCGGCTATGTCCTGGTGCAGATGGATATGACAGATGAAAGCTGGCACCTGGTGAAAAGTACACCGCGTGTGACTTCATTTATCGGTGGTACCGCACAGCGTCCTACCCCGATCAAGGATAAAGAAGTAGAGATCATTCTGCGTCGCATGGATGACAGCAAGTCTAACCCGACGCAGAAGATGACCTTCGAAAAAGGCGAGAGTGTGCGCGTGATCGACGGCCCGTTCAAGGATTTCTCAGGCAGTGTCGAAGAGATCAATTACGACAAGAACAAAGTACGCGTTTCTGTGGTGATCTTTGGTCGTGCGACACCGGTAGAGCTCGACTTTGCCCAAGTCGAAAAAGAAGTTTAAGTCACAAAAAGCTTAGTAGCAGTTTTTTCAACGGGGAGCTCGCAAGAGCGCTAGTACCCATTTAAGGAGTCAAAAATGGCAAAGAAAGTCATTGGCTACATCAAGCTGCAGATCCCTGCAGGTAAAGCCAACCCAAGCCCACCAGTTGGTCCAGCACTTGGTCAACGTGGTTTGAACATCATGGAATTCTGTAAAGCGTTTAACGCCGCCACACAAGGCGTTGAGCCAGGCCTGCCAGTACCAGTAGTGATTACTGCGTTTGCTGACAAGAGCTTTACTTTTATCATGAAAACCCCGCCAGCAACGGTGCTGATCAAAAAAGCAGCCAAGCTGGAAAAAGGTTCTCCACGTCCGCATACCGACAAGGTAGGCAAGATCACACGTGCGCAAGCTGAAGAGATCGCAAAAACAAAACAACCTGACCTGACTGCTGCAGATCTGGATGCTGCTGTACGTACCATCGCTGGTAGTGCACGTAGTATGGGTATCGAAGTGGAGGGTGTATAACATGGGTAAAAGAATTGATGCGTTGCGCGCCAAGATAGACCGCAACAAGCTGTATCCTGCAACTGATGCACTGAACCTGGTAAAAGAAGGTGCTGCTGCAAAATTTAACGAATCTGTTGATGCGGTAGTCAACCTGGGTATAGACCCACGTAAATCCGACCAACTGGTACGTGGTGCTATCGTATTGCCTAACGGTACGGGCAAATCAGTACGCGTGGCAGTATTTGCACAAGGTGCACAAGCTGAAGCTGCGAAAGCCGCCGGTGCTGATATCGTTGGTTTTGAAGACCTGGCCGAGCAAGTTAAAGGTGGCATGCTGGACTTCGACGTAGCGATTGCTACGCCTGATGCGATGCGTATCGTCGGTGCTTTGGGCCAAGTATTGGGTCCACGTGGTTTGATGCCTAACCCAAAAGTGGGTACCGTGACACCTGACGCGGCGACTGCAGTTAAAAACGCTAAAGCTGGTCAAGTACAATACCGTACTGACAAAGGTGGTATCGTGCACTGCACCATCGGTCGTGCTTCTTTCACAGTTGAGCAATTGCAGGGCAACCTGGCTGCTTTACTGGAGGCATTGAACAAAGCCAAGCCTACCAGCTCAAAAGGCGTATACCTGAAAAAATTGTCCGTTTCCAGCACCATGGGTCCTGGCGTACGTATCGATCAGGCAACTGTTACAGCTTAACTATTGAATACTGGCCTCAGCTTGAGGTCAGGCAAGAACTTTGGGCTTGAGTCAGGCGGTTTTACCACCTGACTCAAGAGCATCAAAGACCGTTGGTGTGTTTCACTTAATTGAAAAACGCGTTGTGTATGGGTGAGAGATCCTCTGTACACAGGTGTTTGAAACCAGCGCAGATGGCGATCCCCGACACAGGATATTTCCATGCCCTGAACAAGGACGCCGTGAGTGGCCCGATGTAAGTCGGGCTTTCATTAACGGAAGGAGAACAGACCTTGAGTCTTAATCTTACAGAGAAAAAAGAAGTCGTTGCAGAGGTAAGCGCCCAAGTGGCGAATGCACAGTCAATCATTCTTGCTGAGTATCGTGGTATCGGCGTTGCCAATATGACGAAACTGCGTGCTGAAGCACGTGATGCAGGTGTGTATCTGCGTGTATTAAAAAATACCCTGGTTCGTCGTGCAGTAGAAGGTACGCCTTTTGCCGCATTGGCTGACGACATGGTTGGCCCACTGGTGTACGGTATTTCTACTGACCCGGTGGCGGCTGCTAAAGTATTGAACAATTTTGCCAAAGGCAATGATCAGTTCAAACTGGTTGCAGGCGCGATGCCTAATGAGCGTTTAGACGCTGCTGGTGTGCAAGCACTGGCTACTACATTGAGCCGCGATGAGTTGCTGTCCAAACTGGCTGGCATGCTCAACGAAATCCCGACCAAGTTCGCTCGTGCCGTTGCAGCAGTACGCGACGAAAAAGAAAAGCAAGCGGCTTAATTTTTAAACAAATTTATTTTAGGAAATTATTATCATGGCAATTTCAAATGCTGATATCTTGGATGCAATTGGTAGCAAGACCGTATTAGAACTGACCGCATTCATTAAAGAAATCGAAGAGAAGTTTGGCGTTTCTGCTGCTGCTGTTGCAGTTGCTGGTGGCGCTGCTGCCGGTGCTGCTGCACCTGCTGCTGCTGAGCAAACTGAGTTCAACGTGATCTTGAACAGCGCTGGCGACAACAAAGTTAGCGTGATTAAAGCGGTTCGTGAATTGACTGGTCTGGGCTTGAAAGAAGCTAAAGACGTAGTTGACGGCGCACCTAAAGCAGTTAAAGAAGGCGTAAGCAAAGCTGACGCTGAAGCTGCTGTTAAGAAATTGATCGAAGCTGGCGCGACTGCTGAATTGAAATAATTCATCTTTGTGCTACTGGCAGGGCTGACGGGCAACCGTCGGCCTTCGCCGTTTCTGGCGTTGCAGATTATTCATAAGCTGCTTTTGTCAGTGCAGGTGTTGTAAAAGTAGTGTTGTGGCCGCATATGATCTGATCTAAGTGGCTGTTTTTAATGCGAAGTTAGATGTCAAAACATTGCTGTGGATGAAAAGTGTTTTGTCTTCTACCCTCAAAATCTCAGGAGACGCTATGAGCTATTCCTTTACCGAAAAGAAACGCATCCGCAAAAGCTTTGCCAAGCGCGACAGTGTTCAAGAGGTTCCTTATCTGCTGGCTATGCAGCTGGAATCCTACAAATCATTCCTGCAAGAAAATGTCGCAGTAGACCAACGTAAAGACCAAGGTCTGGAATCGACTTTCCGTTCCATTTTCCCTATCGTGAGCCATTCCGAGAATGCACGTCTGGATTATGTCAGCTACCAGTTAGGTGCAGAGCCGTTTG
The DNA here is from genome assembly GCF_042676265.1 of Methylophilus luteus. Classification (NCBI taxonomy): domain Bacteria; kingdom Pseudomonadati; phylum Pseudomonadota; class Betaproteobacteria; order Nitrosomonadales; family Methylophilaceae; genus Methylophilus; species Methylophilus luteus. Next base: position 1,863,474 of record NZ_JBHTKB010000001.1, on the reverse strand, counting down.
ACGTCAAAGAATGTCAACAACGTGGCCTGACCTATGCTGTGCCATTGCGCGTGAAAGTGCGCCTGACCATCATGGACCGTGAAGCTTCCAAGCCTACGGTGAAAGAAGTGAAAGAACAGGAAGTGTACATGGGTGAATTGCCACTCATGACCGAGAATGGTTCTTTTGTGATCAACGGTACTGAGCGCGTGATCGTGTCCCAGTTGCACCGTAGCCCTGGTGTGTTCTTTGAGCATGACCGTGGTAAGACCCACAGTTCAGGCAAGCTGCTGTTCTCGGCACGTATCATTCCTTACCGTGGTTCATGGTTAGACTTTGAGTTCGACCCTAAAGATTACCTGTATTTCCGCGTTGACCGCAGACGCAAAATGCCAGTGACTATCCTGCTGAAAGCACTGGGCTATAACCCGGAACAGATCCTGGAAACATTCCACGACACTGACACTTTCCACATCGGCCCTAAAGGCCTGGAATTCGAGTTGGTGCCTGACCGCCTGCGTGGCGAAGTGGCAAAATTCGATATCGCCGATAAAGATGGCAACGTGCTGGTCGCTAAAGACAAGCGCGTAACGGTCAAACACATCCGTGACATCGAAAAAGCCGGTATCAAAGCCATGGCTGTGCCTACCGACTTTATCATGGGTCGCGCCGTGGCCAGAAATATCGTCGATACTGACAGTGGTGAATTGATCGCCAATGCCAACGATGAGATCACACCTGCATTGCTGGAAAAATTAGTCGCTGCCAAGATCAGCGAAGTCGATACCATTTACACCAATGACCTGGATCACGGTGACTTCATCTCGCAAACATTGCGCAGCGATGAGATCCCTGACCAGTACAGCGCACGCGTCGCCATCTACCGCATGATGCGTCCTGGTGAGCCACCGACCGAAGATGCAGTACAAGCCTTGTTCAACGGCCTGTTCTTCTCTGAAGACCGCTATGACTTGTCTGTGGTTGGCCGCATGAAGTTCAACCGCCGTGCTTACCCGACCAAGCTGGAAGACCGTTCTGCAGCCTGGATACGTCGTTTTTACGAAAACGTAGGCGCACAGGGCGATACCGGTGCCAATGTGTTGTCTAACGAAGACATCCTGGCCGTGATCGGCGTATTGATCGAGTTGCGCAATGGCCGTGGCGAGATCGACGATATCGATCACCTGGGTAACCGCCGTATCCGTTCAGTCGGTGAATTGGCTGAGAACCAGTTCCGTGCCGGCCTGGTACGGGTAGAGCGTGCAGTGAAAGAGCGTTTGTCACAAGCTGAATCAGAAAACCTGATGCCGCATGACCTGATCAACGCCAAGCCAGTTTCCAGCGCGATCCGCGAGTTCTTTGGCTCCAGCCAGCTGTCACAGTTTATGGACCAGACCAACCCCTTGTCCGAGATCACGCACAAGCGTCGTATCTCAGCCCTGGGCCCTGGCGGTCTGACCCGTGAACGTGCCGGTTTTGAGGTGCGTGACGTACATACCACCCACTACGGCCGTGTATGTCCTATCGAAACGCCTGAAGGTCCAAACATTGGTCTGATCAACTCTCTGGCTTTGTATGCGCGCACCAATGACTATGGTTTCCTCGAGACACCATACCGTTTGGTCGAAGGCAACAAAGTTAGTGACCAGATCAACTTCTTGTCTGCGATCGAAGAGAGCCAGTACGTGATTGCCCAGGCAAACACCGAAGTGGCAAAAGATGGCAGTTTTAAAGAAGACCTGATCTCTGCGCGTTTCCACAATGAATTCACCATGACGCAGCCAGACCGTGTACAGTACATGGATGTGGCACCAGGACAGATCGTGTCTGTGGCGGCTTCATTGATTCCTTTCCTGGAACACGATGACGCGAACCGTGCATTGATGGGTGCCAACATGCAACGTCAGGCTGTGCCTTGTCTGCGCGCTGAAAAAGCCGTGGTCGGTACCGGTATCGAACGTACTGTAGCGGTTGACTCGGGTACTGTGGTTACTGCCCGTCGTGGTGGTATCGTTGATTACGTCGATTCAGGCCGTATTGTGATCCGTGTACACGATGCTGAAGCGCAAGCGGATGAAGTCGGTGTTGATATCTACAACCTGACCAAGTACACACGTTCTAACCAGAACACCAACATCAACCAGCGTCCGTTGGTTAAAGTGGGTGATGTGATCTCTCGTGGTGACGTGGTCGCCGATGGTGCTTCTACCGATATGGGCGAGTTGGCGTTGGGCCAGAACATGCTGGTAGGCTTTATGCCTTGGAACGGTTATAACTACGAAGACTCGATTCTGATCTCCGAGCGCGTTGTGGCTGATGACCGTTACACATCCATCCATATCGAAGAGCTGTCAGTCGTTGCACGTGATACCAAACTGGGGCCTGAAGAGATCACCCGTGATATCTCCAACCTGTCCGAGCGTATGCTGGGCCGTCTGGATGACTCCGGTATCATCTACATCGGTGCCGAGGTTGAAGCCGGTGACGTACTGGTCGGTAAAGTGACACCAAAAGGTGAAACGACTTTAACACCTGAAGAAAAATTGCTGCGTGCGATCTTCGGTGAAAAAGCTTCTGACGTGAAAGATACTTCCCTGCGCGTGCCTTCTGGCATGACAGGTACAGTGATAGACGTGCAAGTGTTCACGCGTGAAGGTATAGACCGTGATACCCGTGCCCAGCAGATCATTGATGACCAGCTGTCACACTACAAGAAAGACCTGGGCGACCAGATGCGTATTGTGGAAGATGACACGTTTGGCCGTATCAGCCGTTTGCTGACTGGTAAAGCTGCCACCGGTGGCCCTAACAAGCTGAAAAAAGGCGACAGCGTCACTGCTGAATACCTGGAGAGCGTAGGCCGTTATGACTGGTTCGATATTCGTCTGAATGACGAAGAAGCTGCCCGTCAACTGGAGCAGTTGAAAGACAGCCTGAGCCAGGCACGCGTCGAGTTCGACAACAAGTTTGAAGAGAAGAAGCGTAAACTGACCCAGGGTGACGAATTGCCACCTGGCGTGCAGAAAATGGTGAAAGTGTATCTGGCGGTGAAACGTCGTATCCAGCCTGGTGACAAAATGGCGGGTCGTCACGGTAACAAGGGTGTGATCTCCAAGATCTGCCCGGTTGAAGATATGCCGCACATGGCTGATGGTACGCCACTGGACATCGTGCTGAACCCGTTGGGCGTTCCTTCACGTATGAACATAGGCCAGATTCTGGAAACGCATCTGGGCTGGGCTGCTAAAGGTCTGGGCAAACGCCTGGGCGACATGTTGCAAGCTGAAGCCAAAGTCGCGGAGATCCGTGGTTTCCTGGACAAGATCTACAACAGCAGCACCGGCAAGAAAGAAGACATCGCCGGCCTGACTGACGTTGAAGTGATAGACCTGGCGACCAACCTGAAACACGGCGTGCCATTTGCGACTCCGGTGTTTGACGGCGCTGCTGAATCCGATATTAAAGCCATGCTGGACCTGGCTTTCCCGGATGACGATGAACATACCAAGAAGCTGCAGTTCCACGCAGGTAAGACACAGGTCAAGCTGTTTGATGGCCGTACCGGTGATGCTTTCGAGCGTCCGGTGACCGTGGGTTACATGCACGTGCTGAAACTGCACCACTTGGTTGATGACAAGATGCACGCACGTTCTACCGGTCCTTACAGTCTGGTGACACAGCAACCATTGGGCGGTAAAGCTCAGTTCGGTGGCCAACGTTTCGGTGAGATGGAGGTTTGGGCACTGGAAGCTTATGGTGCGTCATACACCTTGCAAGAGATGTTGACTGTGAAATCGGATGACGTGAATGGTCGTACCAAAGTGTACGAAAACATCGTCAAGGGTGAGCACAAAATTGATGCGGGTATGCCTGAATCATTCAATGTGTTAGTGAAAGAAATACGTTCACTGGCTATTGATATCGATTTAGACCGTAATTAATCCCGCCATTAAGGAGAGTCTCTATGAAAGCGTTATTAGATTTATTTAAACAGGTTACGCAAGAAGAAGAGTTCGACGCAATCAAGATTGCGCTGGCTTCACCTGAAAAAATCCGCTCATGGTCTTATGGCGAAGTGAAAAAGCCAGAAACCATCAACTACCGTACCTTCAAACCAGAGCGGGACGGTTTGTTCTGCTCCAAGATCTTTGGCCCTATCAAAGATTACGAATGCTTGTGCGGTAAATACAAACGTCTGAAGCACCGTGGCGTGATCTGCGAGAAGTGTGGCGTTGAAGTCACACTGAGCAAAGTGCGTCGCGAGCGTATGGGCCACATCGAGCTGGCTTCACCGGTCGCACATATCTGGTTCCTGAAATCCCTGCCTAGCCGCTTGGGTATGGTGCTGGATATCGCCCTGCGTGACATCGAGCGTGTTCTGTACTTTGAAGCATTTATCGTTATCGACCCAGGCATGACACCACTGACACGTGGCCAGTTGCTGACTGAAGATGACTACATCGCCAAGGTAGAAGAATACGGTGACGAATTCAACGCCGTGATGGGTGCTGAAGCGATACGCGAGTTGTTGCGTACCATGGACATCAACCGTGAGATCGAAACACTGCGTAGCGAGTTGTCTGCCACCGGTTCAGAAGCCAAGATCAAAAAGATCGCCAAGCGCCTGAAAGTGCTGGAAGCGTTCCAGAAATCAGGCATCAAACCTGAGTGGATGATCCTGGAGATACTACCGGTTCTGCCGCCAGAATTGCGTCCTTTGGTACCACTGGATGGTGGCCGTTTCGCAACGTCTGACCTGAACGATCTGTACCGTCGCGTGATCAACCGTAACAACCGTTTGAAGCGCCTGCTGGAGCTGAAAGCGCCGGAAATCATCGTACGTAACGAAAAACGTATGCTGCAGGAAGCAGTGGATTCACTGCTGGATAACGGCCGTCGCGGTAAAGTGATGACAGGCGCTAACAAGCGTCCGCTGAAATCACTGGCTGACATGATCAAAGGTAAGGGCGGTCGTTTCCGTCAGAACTTGCTGGGTAAACGTGTGGACTACTCCGGTCGTTCCGTGATCGTGGTTGGCCCGCAATTGAAACTGCATCAGTGCGGTCTGCCTAAGAAAATGGCGCTGGAACTGTTCAAACCTTTCATCTTCCATAAACTGGAAGTATTAGGCCTGGCGACTACAATCAAAGCCGCGAAGAAAAAAGTTGAAGAGGAAGGACCAGAAGTCTGGGATATCCTGGAAGACGTGATCCGCGAGCATCCGGTATTGCTGAACCGTGCGCCTACACTGCACCGCTTGGGTATCCAGGCGTTTGAGCCAGTGTTAATCGAAGGTAAAGCGATCCAGTTGCACCCGCTGGTGTGTTCAGCCTTTAACGCCGACTTTGACGGTGACCAGATGGCGGTACACGTACCATTGAGCCTGGAAGCGCAGATGGAAGCCCGCACCCTGATGCTGGCGTCTAACAACGTGCTGTCTCCAGCCAACGGCGAACCTATCATTGTGCCGTCACAGGATATCGTTTTGGGTCTGTACTACATGACCCGCGAAAAAGTGGCTGCACGCGGCGAAGGCATGATCTTCAGTGACATCAAGGAAGTACAGCGTGTGTACGACCAGGGCCTGATCGATCTGCACGCCAGAGTGACTGTGCGTATCAAAGAGTTCGAGCTCGATGTTGCCGGTGAAAAAACCGAGAAGCTGAACCGCTATAACACCACAGTCGGTCGTGCATTGCTGTCTGAGATCCTGCCACCTGGCTTGCCATACAGCTACATTGACAAGGCACTGAAGAAAAAAGAGATTTCACGCCTGATCAACGCCAGCTTCCGTAAAGTAGGCATACGTGAGACAGTGATCTTCGCTGACAAACTGATGTATACCGGTTACTCCTACGCGACTAAAGCAGGTATCTCTATCAGCATCAACGATATGTTGGTGCCACCAGAGAAAGAGCAATTGATCGCTGCAGCTGACGCTGAAGTGAAAGAGATCGAAGACCAGTATGTCTCCGGTCTTGTGACTCAAGGCGAACGCTACAACAAGGTGGTCGATATCTGGGGTCGTGCCGGTGACAAAGTGGCTGACGCCATGATGAAACAGTTGCGCGAAGAAGATGTAAAAGACGCTGACGGCAATGTGGTCATGAAAGACGGCAAGGCTGTACGTCAGGAGTCGTTTAACGCGATTTACATGATGGCCGACTCTGGAGCCCGTGGTTCTGCGGCGCAGGTGCGTCAGCTGGCCGGTATGCGTGGCCTGATGGCGAAACCGGATGGTTCCATTATTGAAACGCCGATCAAGGCCAACTTCCGTGATGGTCTGAACGTGTTGCAGTACTTTATTTCTACTCACGGTGCACGTAAAGGCTTGGCTGATACGGCATTGAAAACGGCGAACTCAGGTTACCTGACACGCCGTCTGGTAGACGTGACACAAGATCTGGTCGTGACACAGATAGATTGCGGCACTGTTGATGGTCTGGTGACTAAAGCGCTGGTTAAAGGCGGTGAAGTGGTCGAGCCATTGCATGACCGTATCCTGGGCCGTACTGCTGCGCTGGATGTACTGCACCCTGAAACACAGGAAGTGGTTTACCCGGCTGGTACATTGCTGGGTGAGGACGAAGTCGAGAAGATCGATGCCCTGGGTATCGATGAAGTCAAAGTGCGTACCGCACTGACTTGCGACACCCGTTACGGTATTTGTGCCAAGTGTTACGGTCGAGACCTGGGTCGCGGCAAGCTGATCAGTATCGGTGAATCTGTCGGTGTGATCGCTGCGCAATCCATCGGTGAACCGGGTACCCAGTTGACCATGCGTACCTTCCACATCGGTGGTGCGGTATCGCGTGCGGCTTCTGTGTCTCAGGTTGAGAGTAAGTCTAACGGTGTGGCTGGCTTTACCTCCACCATGCGCTATGTGACTAACTCACGCAATGAACAGATCGTGATTTCACGTAATGGTGAAGTAGTGATCTCTGAAGACAATGGCCGTGAGCGTGAGCGTCATAAAGTGCCATACGGTGCGACACTGACCATCACCGATGGTAAAACAGTGAAAGCCGGCCAGGCATTGGCGACATGGGACCCGCATACCCGTCCTATCATTACCGAGTATGCTGGTCATGTGAAATTCGAGAACGTTGAAGAAGGCGTGACCGTTGCCAAACAGGTAGATGAAGTGACCGGTTTGTCATCACTGGTGGTGATCGATCCTAAACAGCGTGCTGGCCAGTCCAAAGGCCTGCGTCCGCAAGTGAAATTGCTGGATGCTAACGGTGTGGAAGTGAAAGTCGCTGGTACTGATACGCCAGTGAACGTGACCTTCCAGCTTGGTTGTATCATTACGGTGAAAGATGGTCAGGAAGTTGGCGTGGGTGAAGTGCTGGCACGTATCCCGCAAGAGTCTTCCAAAACCCGTGATATTACCGGTGGTCTGCCACGTGTGGCTGAACTGTTCGAAGCACGTTCACCAAAAGATGCCGGCATGCTGGCTGAGGTGACTGGTACTGTTTCGTTCGGTAAAGACACCAAAGGCAAGCAGCGTCTGGTGATCACTGATCTGGATGGTATCACCAGCGAGTTCCTGATCGCCAAGGACAAGCACGTGACTGCGCATGATGGTCAAGTGGTGACTAAGGGTGAGTCTATTGTTGACGGCCCGGCTGACCCGCAAGACATCCTGCGTCTGCAAGGCCGCGAGGCACTGGCACGCTACATCATAGACGAAGTGCAGGATGTGTACCGCTTGCAAGGCGTTAAGATCAATGACAAGCACATTGAAGTGATCGTGCGTCAGATGTTGCGTCGTGTACGTGTGACCGATGCCGGCGATACCGGCTTCATTACCGGTGAGCAAGTTGAACGTGCTGATCTGTTGACAGAAAACGAACGCGTAGTGGCTGAGGACAAGCGTCCGGCTACTTTCGAGTACGTGTTGCTGGGTATCACCAAAGCTTCGCTGTCTACCGATTCGTTCATCTCGGCGGCTTCCTTCCAGGAAACTACCCGTGTACTGACCGAAGCGGCTATTTTGGGCAAACGCGACGATCTGCGTGGCCTGAAAGAAAACGTGATCGTGGGTCGCTTGATTCCAGCCGGTACCGGCCTGGCTTATCACGAGTCACGCAAGCGTGCAGCGGTGGCGTCACTGACACCAAACGTAGCAGAGCCTTCACAAGCCATGCTGGCTGCTGAAGCGATGTTTGCACCAGAAGTCGTAGTAGAAGAGACTGCAGCAGACGACAACACGGCCGAGTAATTCGATCACTGTTGTCCCTGTTTTCAAGGGGTGTCTCGCATGAATAATGCTTGACACCCCTTGACTCATTTACTAAAATGCTGGGTTTCTCAGAATGGCCTTATTGTCTCAATAAGGCATTATTGTTGATATGCCACCAAACCTGAGTCTTCCTGCTCAAATTGGTGGTTCTTAAAAAAGGTGAAGAGGTTAAGGCAATGCCAACCATTAATCAGTTAGTACGTAAACCACGCGTTAAAGTGGTTACAAAGAGCAAGGTTCCAGCTTTGGAAGCTTGCCCGCAGAAGCGTGGTGTGTGTACCCGTGTATACACAACAACACCAAAAAAACCAAACTCAGCGTTGCGTAAAGTTGCCAAGGTCCGTTTGACCAATGGTTACGAAGTAATTAGCTACATCGGCGGTGAAGGTCACAACCTGCAAGAGCACAGCGTGGTATTACTGCGCGGTGGTCGTGTAAAAGACTTGCCAGGTGTGCGTTACCACATGGTGCGTGGTAGCTTGGATACTGCCGGTGTTAAAGACCGTAAGCAGTCACGTTCCAAATACGGTGCTAAGCGCCCTAAAGAAGCTAAAGCTTAATTTATCAAGCGGTAGCAAAGAGTTTTTCCATTTTTTATAGCGGCTGAAATGCCTTGCGAGTGTAATTGCTAGCAAAAATTTAAATGAAAAGAGAATAGTTATGCCAAGACGTAGAGAAGTCCCCAAACGTATTATCTTGCCGGATCCAAAATTTGGTAGCCAGGAAGTATCCAAATTTGTAAATGTGCTGATGACAGGTGGTAAAAAATCTGTTGCCGAGCGCATCATTTACGGTGCCTTTGACCAGGTGGCCAGCAAGAGCGGTAAGGACCCGCTGGAATTATTCACCACAGCGTTGAATAATCTGCGTCCTGTCGTTGAAGTTAAGAGCCGCCGTGTTGGTGGTGCAAACTACCAGGTGCCTGTTGAAGTGCGCCCAAGCCGCCGTAGTGCGCTGGCTATGCGCTGGTTGCGTGATGCAGCCCGCAAGCGGGGCGAGAAGTCCATGGGCCTGCGTTTGGCTGCTGAGCTGATCGAAGCTTCAGAAGGTCGTGGTTCAGCAATGAAAAAGCGTGAAGAAGTCCACCGTATGGCAGAAGCTAACAAAGCTTTCTCACACTTCCGTTTTTAATTAAACGACCTCGTTCTTTAATAATTAGTTGAATTGATAGCAAAGGTAAACTATCGTGGCACGCAAAACCCCTATTGAACGCTACCGGAATATTGGTATTTCTGCGCACATTGACGCAGGTAAAACAACCACTACAGAACGTATTCTGTTTTACACCGGTGTGAACCATAAAATTGGTGAGGTGCACGATGGTGCAGCCACCATGGACTGGATGGAGCAAGAGCAGGAACGTGGTATCACCATTACTTCTGCGGCGACGACCTGTTTCTGGAAAGGTATGGACCTTTCCTTGCCTGAGCATCGATTCAACATTATTGATACCCCGGGACACGTGGACTTTACCATTGAGGTAGAGCGCTCCATGCGTGTGCTGGATGGTGCCTGTATGGTGTACTGTGCAGTTGGTGGCGTGCAGCCCCAGTCTGAGACTGTATGGCGTCAGGCCAACAAGTACAAAGTGCCACGTCTGGCCTTTGTCAACAAAATGGACCGTTCCGGTGCCGACTTCTTCAAAGTCGTAGATCAAATGAAAACCCGCTTGCGCGCCAACCCGGTGCCAGTGGTGATCCCTATCGGCCGTGAAGATACTTTTGCTGGTGTGGTTGACCTGCTGAAAATGAAAGCCATCATCTGGGATGAGGCTTCACAAGGCATGAAATTCACTTACGGCGAGATCCCGGCTGACCTGGTCGAAACTGCTGCCAAATGGCGTGAGCAAATGGTTGAGTCTGCTGCTGAAGCCAGCGAAGACTTGATGAACAAGTACCTTGAAAACGGCGATCTGGATGAAAAAGACATCGTTTTAGGTATCCGTACACGCACCATCGCTGGTGAGATCCAGCCTATGCTGTGTGGTTCAGCCTTTAAAAACAAGGGTGTACAGCGCATGCTGGACGCAGTGGTTGATTTCCTGCCATCACCGATCGATATTGATGATGTGACTGGTGAAGATGACTACGGCAAGCCTGCCAGCCGTAAAGCTGACGACAAAGAAGGCTTCTCTGCCCTGGCATTTAAACTGATGACAGACCCGTTTGTTGGTCAGTTGACGTTTATCCGCGTTTACTCTGGCGTGCTGAACAAGGGTGATACTGTTCTGAACTCTATCAAGAATAAGAAAGAGCGTATCGGCCGTATCGTGCAGATGCATGCGAACAACCGTGAAGAGGTTGAAGAGGTTCTGGCTGGCGATATCGCCGCCTGTATCGGCCTGAAAGACGTGACTACCGGTGAGTCTCTGTGTTCTCCAGACAAGCCTATCATTCTTGAGCGTATGGTTTTCCCTGAGCCAGTGATCCACGTGGCTGTAGAACCAAAAACCAAGAGTGACCAGGAAAAAATGGGTCTGGCGCTGGGTCGTCTGGCTCAGGAAGATCCTTCATTCCGCGTGCGTTCAGATGAAGAGTCTGGTCAGACCATCATTTCCGGTATGGGTGAATTGCACCTGGAGATCCTGGTAGACCGTATGCGTCGTGAATTCAACGTTGAAGCTAACGTTGGTGCCCCGCAAGTGGCGTACCGTGAAGCGATCCGCAAGTCAGTCGAAGTTGAAGGCAAGTTCGTTAAGCAATCCGGTGGTAAGGGTCAATACGGTCACGTATGGCTCAAAATGGAACCTAACGAAGCTGGTAAAGGCTTTGAGTTTGTTGACCAGATCAAAGGTGGTACCGTGCCGCGTGAATTTATTCCTGCGGTTGAAAAAGGCTTGCGTGAAACTATTCCTGCCGGTGTGCTGGCTGGTTTCCCGGTAGTTGACGTGAAAGTCACCCTGTTTGATGGTTCATACCATGACGTTGACTCTAACGAAAACGCATTTAAAATGGCGGCTTCTATCGGCTTTAAAGATGGTATGCGTAAAGCAGACCCGGTATTGCTTGAGCCTATGATGGCGGTTGAAGTTGAAACACCTGAAGATTACATGGGTGACGTAATGGGTGACTTGTCTTCACGTCGCGGCATCATCCAGGGTATGGATGACATGCCTGGTGGCGGCAAAGCGATCAAGGCCGAAGTGCCGTTGTCAGAGATGTTTGGTTACTCCACTGTAGTGCGTTCCTTGTCACAAGGTCGTGCCACCTACAGCATGGAATTCAAGCATTATTCCGACGCACCTAAGAACGTTGCTGAAGCAATCATCAACAAAAAATAATTGATTTACTACAGATTTAATTAAAAGGAAAACATCATGGCAAAAGGCAAATTTGAACGTACCAAGCCACACGTGAACGTTGGTACGATTGGTCACGTTGACCACGGTAAGACAACACTGACAGCGGCGATCACCACTGTATTGACTAAGAAATTTGGTGGTGAAGCGAAGGCTTACGATCAAATTGACGCGGCGCCAGAAGAAAAAGCGCGTGGTATCACCATCAACACAGCTCACGTTGAGTACGAGACAGCTTCACGTCACTACGCCCACGTCGACTGTCCAGGTCACGCTGACTACGTTAAAAACATGATTACCGGTGCTGCACAGATGGACGGCGCGATCCTGGTATGTTCAGCTGCTGACGGCCCTATGCCACAAACGCGTGAACACATCCTGTTGGCCCGCCAGGTTGGTGTGCCATACATCGTAGTATTCCTGAACAAAGCCGACATGGTTGATGACGCAGAGTTGCTGGAACTGGTAGAAATGGAAGTGCGTGACCTGTTGTCTAAATATGACTTCCCAGGTGACGACACTCCTATCATCAAAGGTTCAGCTAAACTGGCCCTTGAAGGTGACCAATCAGAAATCGGCGAGCCAGCGATCTTCGCTTTGGCTGACGCATTAGACAGCTACATCCCAACGCCTGAGCGTGCCATCGACGGTACTTTCCTGATGCCAGTAGAAGACGTATTCTCTATTTCTGGCCGTGGTACAGTAGTGACTGGCCGTATCGAGCGCGGTATTGTTAAAGTCGGTGACGAGATCGAAATCGTAGGTATCAAGCCAACACTGAAAACCACATGTACCGGTGTTGAAATGTTCCGTAAACTGCTGGACCAAGGTCAGGCAGGCGACAACGTAGGTGTACTGTTGCGTGGTACCAAGCGTGAAGAAGTTGAGCGTGGTCAAGTATTGTCCAAATCAGGTTCTATCAAGCCACACACCAAGTTCACAGCAGAAATCTACGTGTTGGGTAAAGATGAAGGTGGTCGTCATACACCATTCTTCAACGGCTACCGTCCACAGTTCTACTTCCGTACGACTGACGTGACTGGTGCAGTTGAATTGCCAGCAGGTACCGAAATGGTGATGCCAGGTGACAACGTATCTATCTCGGTTGCGCTGATTGCGCCTATCGCGATGGAAGACGGCTTGCGCTTCGCTATCCGCGAAGGTGGTCGTACTGTTGGTGCTGGCGTTGTAGCCAAGATCATCGAGTAATTAATTTTTATGGGCGGCAGGAATTTCCTGCCGCTTTTGCTCTTTTTAAGGAAAAAACATGGCAGCTCAAAAAATTCGTATCCGTCTGAAAGCATTTGACTATCGTTTGATCGATCAATCAGCTTTGGAGATCGTGGATACAGCGAAACGTACTGGTGCAGTTGTAAAAGGTCCGGTGCCATTGCCAACACGTATTGAGCGCTTTGATATTCTGCGTTCCCCACACGTGAACAAAACTTCACGTGACCAGTTTGAAATCCGCACCCATCAGCGTCTGATGGACATCGTGGACCCTACAGACAAGACTGTAGATGCCCTGATGAAGCTGGACCTGCCAGCTGGTGTGGATGTAGAGATCAAGCTTTAATCAACAAAGTTTGTCATTCCCGACTTAGCCTTCAAGTTGAAGGCTATTGTCAAGTCAAGAATAGTCCGGTATAATCCGCGCTCTTCGGTGGACGGTCAATTGTAATCGTCCACTTTAAACTATTATAAGGAACTGATCATGAGCTTAGGGCTTATTGGTCGCAAGGTGGGCATGACCCGCATTTTTACAGAAGAAGGCGCAAGCGTTCCTGTAACAGTGCTGGAAGTGATTCCTAACCGCGTGACACAAGTAAAGACAGTTGCAACTGATGGCTATACAGGCCTGCAAGTTGCATACGGTGAGCGTCGTGCTAGCCGTATCAACAAAGCGTTGACTGGTCACTTTGCCAAAGCTGGCGTAACTGCCGGTGCTGGTATCAAAGAATTCAATGTGGCTGAAGATGTTCTGGCCAACTTCCAGGTCGGTGGAAATGTCACTGTTGATATTTTCTCTGTAGGTCAGTTGGTAGACGTGACAGGTACATCCATCGGTAAAGGTTTTGCCGGTGCGATCAAGCGTCACAACTTCTCCTCTAACCGTGCTTCTCACGGTAACTCTCGTTCACACAACGTACCGGGTTCTATCGGTATGGCGCAAGATCCGGGTCGAGTATTCCCTGGTAAGCGCATGCCTGGTCATTTGGGCGACGTTAAAGTCACCACCCAAAACCTGGAAATCGTGCGTGTAGATGCAGAGCGTAATCTGTTGTTGATTAAAGGTTCCGTACCTGGCTCCAAAGGTGGCAATGTTGTTGTACGTCCAGCCATCAAAGCGAAAGGGGCTGCATAATGGAATTGAAGCTGATTGATCTGAACGGCAAAGTTGCTAAAAAAGGCGTTGATGCGTCTGACGTGACTTTCGGTCGTGAATTTAACGAATCTCTGGTGCACGAAGTAGTTGTTGCTTACATGGCGAATGCCCGTACAGCGACCCGCGCACAGAAGACCCGTGCTACCGTTGCCCACACTACCCACAAGCCATATGCGCAAAAGGGTACAGGTAACGCACGTGCTGGTATGACTTCCAGCCCGATCTGGCGCGGAGGTGGTCGTGCATTCCCTAACAGTCCTAACGAAAACTACAGCCACAAGGTGAACCGTAAGGCTTACCGTGCCGGCATGCAGACTATCTTGTCTGAGCTGGTTCGTCAGGATAGGTTGAAGGTGGTGGATACATTCACTGTAGACACACCAAAAACAAAACAATTGGTACAGAAAATCAATGCGCTGGGTGTAGATGGTGGTGTGTTGGTATTGATCGATGGTTTTGATGAGAATTTGTACTTGTCTTCCCGTAACCTGCCAAACGTATTGGTAGTTGAAGCGCAATTTGCTGACCCGGTCAGCCTGGTGCGTTTCCCTAACGTTTTGGTTACTGCTGGTGCAGTGAAGAAACTTGAGGAGATCTTGGCATGATTACCGCAGCAACCAAAACTCAAGATCGTTTATTGCAAGTGATTTTGGCACCACAAATTACCGAGAAGGCGACTTTTATTGCTGACAAACATCAGCAGATCGCTTTCAAAGTACGTACTGATGCAACCAAGCCTGAAATCAAGGCTGCAGTTGAATTGGTATTCAAGGTCGAAGTGGCTTCTGTGTCTGTGATTAACGTTGCAGGTAAAGTAAAGCGTGCTGGCCGTCGTACTGGTAAGCGTAGTGACTGGAAAAAGGCTTATGTGAGCCTGAAACCAGGTCAAGAAATTAATTTTGCAGCTGGCGAATAAGGAGAGAAGACATGGCATTAGTTAAAGTCAAACCAACTTCCCCCGGTCGTCGTGGTGTATTGAAGGTTGTCACACCTGATCTGCACAAAGGTAAGCCTTACGCGCCGCTGTTGGAAAGTCAAAGTAAAAATGCTGGTCGTAACAACAACGGCCGCATCACAACCCGTCACCAAGGTGGCGGTCACAAGCAGCACTACCGTGTAATCGACTTCCGTCGTAACAAGGATGGTATTCCTGCAACAGTAGAGCGTATCGAGTACGATCCAAACCGTACAGCCAACATCGCGTTGCTGTGCTATGCGGATGGTGAGCGTCGTTACATCATTGCACC
Organism: Methylophilus luteus; assembly: GCF_042676265.1. Classification (NCBI taxonomy): domain Bacteria; kingdom Pseudomonadati; phylum Pseudomonadota; class Betaproteobacteria; order Nitrosomonadales; family Methylophilaceae; genus Methylophilus; species Methylophilus luteus. The sequence continues at coordinate 1,848,319 of NZ_JBHTKB010000001.1, read as the reverse complement.
ACGCGGCATTGCTGCAGGTGCACAACTGGTGAGCGGTTCTGAAGCGCCTATCCGTGCTGGTAATGCATTGCCTTTGCGCAACATCCCGGTCGGTAGCACGATACATTGTATCGAGATCCAGCCAGGCAAAGGCGCGCAGATCGCGCGTTCAGCCGGTACTTCTGTCCAGTTGCTGGCACGTGAAGGTGCTTATGCTCAGCTGCGTTTGCGTTCCGGTGAAGTTCGCCGTGTGCACGTAGACTGCAAGGCAACCTTGGGCGAAGTGGGTAACGAAGAGCACTCATTGCGTTCAATCGGTAAAGCCGGTGCGATGCGTTGGCGCGGTGTCCGCCCAACCGTACGTGGTGTGGTGATGAACCCGGTTGATCACCCGCACGGTGGTGGTGAAGGCCGTACTGCTGCTGGTATGAACCCGGTTTCACCATGGGGTCAGAAAACTAAGGGTTATCGTACACGTAAGAACAAGCGTACTGATAACATGCGCGTAAGTCGTCGTCCGAGAAATGTAAGGTAATCGCCATGGCACGTTCTGTTAAAAAAGGTCCATTTGTGGACGCTCACTTGGCTAAAAAAGTCGAAACTGCGTCAGCGAACCGCGATAGAAAACCAATCAAAACTTGGTCTCGCCGTTCGACTGTATTGCCTGACTTTATTGGTTTAACCATCGCAGTGCACAACGGTAGACAACATGTGCCTGTGTTGATTTCTGAAAACATGGTTGGTCACAAGCTTGGCGAATTTGCGTTGACACGCACGTTCAAAGGGCACGCGGCTGATAAAAAAGCGAAGAAGTAAGGGGCTGATATGCAAGTTACTGCAGTTTTAAAAGGCGTACACCTTTCTCCGCAAAAAGCGCGTTTGGTGGCCGACTTGGTACGTGGCAAAAAAGTGGATCACGCTTTGAATATTCTCGAGTTCACGCCTAAGCGCGGTGCCGAGATCATCAAAAAAGTGGTGCTGTCTGCGATTGCCAATGCCGAGCATAACAATGGGGCTGATATTGACGCATTGAAGGTGACTTCAATCTACGTTGATAAAGGCATTGTCATGAAACGTATCCGTGCACGTGCAAAAGGTCGCGCTGGTCGTATTACGAAACCAACATGTCATATTCATGTGACAGTCGGTGACTCAAAGGAATAATATGGGACAGAAAATTCATCCAATTGGGTTCCGTTTGAGCGTTCAGAAAAACTGGGCGTCACGTTGGTACTCAAATAGCCAGAACTTCCCGGCGATGTTGCAAGGCGACATCAAAGTGCGCGAGTTCCTGAACAAAAAGCTGGCTAGCGCTGCTGTGAGCAAGATCATCATCGAGCGCCCGGCTAAAAACGCAAAAATCACCATACACAGTGCCCGTCCAGGTGTTGTGATCGGTAAAAAAGGTGAAGACATCGAGTCTTTGCGTTCTTCACTGCAAGGGTTGATGGGCGTGCCTGTTCACCTGAACATTGAAGAAGTGCGTAAGCCAGAGTTAGATGCAACATTGATCGCACAATCCATTGCCCAGCAATTGGAAAAACGCGTGATGTTCCGTCGTGCCATGAAGCGCGCCATGCAAAACGCCATGCGTTTGGGCGCACAAGGCATCAAGATCATGAGTTCCGGTCGTTTGAACGGTATCGAGATCGCACGTACCGAGTGGTATCGTGAAGGCCGTGTGCCTCTCCATACACTGCGTGCTGATATCGACTACGGTGTGGCAGAAGCTTCTACCACCTACGGTATCATCGGGATTAAAGTTTGGGTATTCAAAGGTGAGATTTTTGGTGATAACGCTGCTGCAAATGCTGCTGTTGCCGATGCTGAGCCAGAGAAAAAAGTAAGAAAGCCGAGGGCTAAAGATGCTGCAACCAGCTAGACAGAAATACCGCAAGATGCAAAAGGGTCGCAATAAAGGTATTGCGACTACTGGTAACAAGGTAAGCTTTGGTGAATTTGGTTTAAAAGCGATTGGTCGTGGTCGTTTGACCGCACGCCAGATCGAAGCTGCACGTCGTGTGATGACTCGTCACATTAAACGTGGTGGCCGCGTTTGGATCCGTGTGTTCCCTGATCAACCGATCTCCAAAAAACCTGCTGAAGTTCGTATGGGTAATGGTAAAGGTAGCGTGGACTACTACATCGCTCAAATTCAGCCAGGCAAAATGTTGTACGAGATGGATGGCGTGAGTGAAGAGTTGGCTCGCGAAGCTTTCAAATTGGCTGCTGCTAAGTTGCCGATTGAAACTACATTCATGACCCGTCAAATCGGCAGTTAAGGAGTAGTTAAATGAAAGCTTCAGAATTTAGAGCAAAGTCAGCTGAAGAGCTGAACACCGAGTTGGTCGAGTTGCGCCGCGCACAGTTTTCACTGCGCATGCAATTGGCCACTCAACAATTGAACAAAGTAGATCAGCTGGGTAAAGTGCGCAAAGATGTAGCTCGCGTGAAGACCGTGCTGGCTGAGAAGGCGAAACAGGCATGATGACTGAAAAAGCGAAAGTTGTACGCAGTTTGACTGGCCGCGTGGTGAGCAACAAGATGGATAAAACCGTGACTGTGCTTGTCGAGCGTAAGGTGAAACATCCTCTGATTGGTAAAGTGGTTTCCAAATCGAACAAATTCCATGCACATGACGAAGCTAATGCATGTCAGGAAGGCGATCTGGTTACGATCACTGAATCACGCCCATACTCCAAGACCAAGTCTTGGGTAGTAAGCAAAATCGAAGCTAAATAAGGCTTCAAAATATAAAACTGGAAAAGCGCTTGTCATAAGCGTTTTTTTGGTTGTATAATGTTGGACTTTTCGGTGCCCGCCTTAGATGGCATGTAGCTGGCACCCCAATACTGACCGTGGTCTATTGGCCGAAAAATGTTTTTGAATGCAAGTTCAAAGCAACGGCTGGTAGTGGTTATAACGGATTAAGTTGGAGATTATTTCTCATGATTCAAATGCAATCTCGGCTTGAAGTAGCCGATAACACTGGTGCGCGTTCCGTGCAGTGTATCAAGGTCTTGGGTGGTTCCAAGCGTCGTTATGCCAGCATTGGCGATATCATCAAGGTCAGCATTAAAGATGCTGCCCCGCGTGGTCGCGTCAAAAAAGGTGAAATCTATAACGCTGTGGTTGTGCGTACTGCCAAAGGTGTACGTCGCCCAGATGGTTCTTTAGTTAAATTCGATGCCAATGCTGCAGTCTTGTTGAACAACAAGCTTGAGCCGATTGGTACACGTATTTTTGGCCCGGTGACACGTGAGTTGCGTAGTGAGCGCTTCATGAAGATCGTTTCATTAGCGCCTGAAGTGCTGTAATAGGCGGGAGACGATAAATGAGCAAAATTCGCAAAGGTGACCAAGTCATTTTGAATACAGGTAAAGACGCAGGTAAAACAGGTGCTGTTTTAAACGTCTTGCCAACCGGCCATGTAGTGGTGGAAGGCTTGAATGTGGTTAAAAAGCACACTCGCCCTAACCCTATGCGTGGTGTTACTGGTGGCATTATCAGCAAGGAAATGCCTTTGGACATTTCCAACGTTGCAATCTATAACAGTGCAACTAAAAAAGCTGATCGTGTTGGTTTTAAGGTACTCGAAGATGGTCGCAAGATTCGTGTTTACAAATCTAGCGGCGAGTCGATCGACGCATAGGAATACATATGGCACGTTTAAAACAATACTATAAAGATACAGTGGTTTCCAAATTGACAGAACAATTTGGCTACACCTCCTCAATGCAGGTGCCACGTATCGAAAAAATCACCCTGAACATGGGTGTAGGTGAAGCAGTGGCTGACAAGAAAGTCATGGAAAACGCCGTTTCTGATATGGAAAAAATCGCTGGTCAAAAACCTATCGTGACCAAGGCTAAAAAGTCTGTGGCTGCGTTTAAGATCCGTGATGACTATCCTGTTGGATGTAAAGTCACATTGCGCCGCGAGCGTATGTATGAATTCCTGGATCGTCTGATTACTGTGGCTATCCCACGTATTCGTGACTTCCGTGGTATTTCAGGCAAGTCCTTTGATGGCCGTGGTAACTACAACATGGGTGTTAAAGAGCAGATCATTTTCCCGGAAATCGAATACGACAAGATCGATGCCCTGCGCGGAATGAACATCACCATTACCACGACAGCTCAAACAGATGAAGAAGCAAAAGCACTGTTGGCTGCATTTAGTTTCCCCTTTAGAGGTTAAGTCATGGCAAAAGTATGTATGACAGAGCGCGAACAGAAGCGTCGCGAAACCGTAAAAAAATATGCAGCCAAACGTGCTGAATTGGTTGAGATCATTAATAACCAATCTGCAAGCGTTGAAGATCGTTTCGCTGCACGTTCAAAATTGCAAAGTTTGCCACGTAATTCCAGCCCGGTGCGTACACGTAACCGTTGTGCATTGACTGGTCGTCCACGTGGTGTGTTCAGTAAATTTGGTATCGCACGTAATGAGTTGCGTAAGTTGATGATGGCTGGTCATGTACCAGGCGTCACCAAGGCCAGCTGGTAACGGAGGAATAGAACATGAGTATGAGTGATCCGATTGCCGATATGTTGACCCGTATTCGTAACGCGCAACGTACGAATAAGCCATCAGTTTCAATGCCTGCGTCTAAAGTTAAAGGCGCCATTGCAAACGTACTGAAAGATGAAGGTTACATTGAAGATTTCAACGTTCAAAGCAATGAAGGTAAACCTGTTTTGAACATCAGCCTGAAGTACTACGCTGGTCGTCCCGTTATCGAGAAGATCGAGCGTGTATCTAAACCAGGTCTGCGTATATACAAAGGTAGTCAAAACATTCCTCGAGTGATGAACGGTTTAGGTGTAACCATCGTTTCTACCTCAAAAGGTGTAATGACTGATCGTAAAGCACAAGCTGCCGGTATCGGTGGTGAAGTTTTGTGCATCGTGGCCTAAGAGGAGTTTGATATGTCACGTGTTGCTAAAAATCCGGTTGCGATTCCTGCCAAGGTAGAAGTCGTAATCTCTCCAGCCGAGATCGCAGTGAGCGGTCCTCTGGGTAAATTGAACCAGGCGCTGTCTGCAGATATCTCTGTGACGCGTGATGGCGAACAGTTGTTGGTGAAAGCCAACAATGAGACACAGCATGCGCGAGCAATGTCTGGAACCGTACGTGCCTTGCTGGCAAATATGGTGCAGGGTGTTTCTGCTGGCTTTACCCGTAAATTGACACTGATAGGCGTGGGTTACAAAGCTAATGCTCAGGGTTCAACTTTGAACCTGGAGTTAGGTTACTCTCATCCGATCAACCACAAAATGCCTGAAGGCGTGACTGTGCAGACACCAACACCGACAGAAGTCGTGTTGACTGGTGCCAACAAGCAAGTGCTTGGCCAGGTTGCTGCGCAGATTCGTGGTTACCGTGCTCCTGAGCCATATAAAGGTAAAGGCGTTCGTTATGCGGATGAAGTGGTCGTCATCAAAGAGACCAAGAAAAAATAAGTAAAGCACTTCTAGGTTAGAAATAGCCTGAACAGTGAATCAATATTAAAGGTAAATTCAATGAAAAACGTTAATAACCGATTGCGCAGAGCACGTAAAACCCGTGCCAAAATCGCCGAGTTAAAAGTGACACGTTTGAGTGTACATCGCACCAATACAAATATTTATGCACAGATCATCACAGAAACCGGTGATCGCGTATTGGCGAGTGCATCTACCGTTGAGGCGGAAGTGCGTCAACAACTGAAAAATGGTGGCAACATCGAAGCTGCAACCTTGATTGGCAAACGTATCGCTGAAAAAGCTGTAAAAGCAGGCATCACTGACGTTGCTTTTGATCGTTCAGGCTACAAGTATCACGGTCGTATCAAAGCTTTGGCTGACGCTGCCCGTGAACATGGTCTCAAATTCTAATGGGTGAGATAAAGAATGGCTAAAGATTTTGAACAGCAGCAAACAGACGGTTTGCGTGAAAAAATGATTACTGTTAACCGTGTAAGTAAAACGGTTAAGGGTGGTCGTATCATGAGCTTCGCTGCATTGACCGTGGTTGGTGATGGTGACGGCACTGTGGGTATGGGTAAAGGTAAAGCACGTGAAGTGCCAGTGGCTGTACAAAAAGCCATGGATGAAGCCCGCCGCAGCATGGTAAAAGTGAATTTGAAGAATGGTACTTTGTATCATGCAGTTACCGGTGTACACGGCGCTGCTAAAGTACTGATCCAGCCTGCCTCTGAAGGTACCGGTATTATTGCTGGTGGCACGATGCGCGCTATTTTTGAAGTGATGGGTATCACAAACGTGATTGCTAAGAGTCTTGGTTCTACCAACCCTTACAATCTGGTGCGTGCAACCTTGAACGGTCTGGCTTCCATGAACACACCAGCTGAAATTGCTGCTAAACGTGGTAAGACCTTAGAAGAAATCAGAGGTTAATCATGGCTAAAGCGAAAAAAGAAAACGTTACTTTAAAAGTGACGTTAGTAAGAAGTTTGATTGGTCGTATTGAAGCGCATAAAGCGACAGTACGTGGCTTGGGTCTGCGTCGTATGCATCACACAGTTGAAGTGCAAGATACGCCAGAAATCCGCGGCATGATCAATGCTGTAAGCTATCTTTTAAAGGTTGAAGCATAATGCAATTGAACACGATTAAGCCTGCAGAAGGCGCTAAAAAGGAACGTCGTCGTTTAGGTCGTGGCATTGGCTCCGGTTTGGGTAAAACTGGTGGTCGTGGTCACAAAGGCCAAAAGTCACGTGCCGGTGGTTTCCACAAGGTAGGTTTCGAAGGCGGTCAAATGCCTTTGCAACGTCGTTTGCCTAAACGTGGTTTTAATTCTTTGACGCATGCTGATACTGCACGTATCCGCACTAGCGAACTGGCTCTGGTCGACGTGGAAGTGATAGACATTTTGGCATTGAAAGCAGCCAAACTGGTCCCAGCTTCTGTCAAATCAGTCAAAGTGTATTTGTCTGGTGACGTCACTGCTAAAGTACAGGTTCAAGGCTTGTTGTTGACTAAAGGTGCTAAAGCAGCCATCGAATCCGTTGGCGGCAAAGTACTCGAAGTTTAATTGTTGTCATAAGAGAGTATCAGCTTGGCACAGGATAATATTTTAAGTTCCGTAGGCAAACTTGGCGAATTAAAAGCCCGTTTGTGGTTCTTGTTGGGGGCGTTGATCGTTTATCGACTCGGCGCTCATATTCCAGTGCCAGGCATTGACCCTACTGTGTTGAAGCAATTATTCGACACACAAAAGGATGGCATTCTGGGCATGTTTAACATGTTCTCTGGTGGTGCATTATCACGTTTCACCGTGTTTGCCCTCGGGATCATGCCTTACATCTCAGCTTCCATCATCATGCAGTTGCTGACCGTGGTTTCACCACAATTAGAGCAGCTGAAAAAAGAAGGTGAAGCTGGTCGCCGTCAAATCACCAAATATACACGCTACGGCACTGTGTTGCTGGCGACTTTCCAGGCGTTAGGCATTGCCATTGCTCTCGAAGGGCAGGCTGGTCTGGTGCTGGATCCAGGTTTGGCTTTCCGCATCACTGCGGTGACCACACTGGTGGCAGGCACCATGTTTTTGATGTGGCTGGGTGAGCAGATCACCGAGCGCGGTATTGGTAACGGTATTTCCATTATCATTTTTGCCGGTATTGTGGCGGGTCTGCCGCATGCCATTGGCAGTACATTAGATTTAGCAAAAACTGGCGCATTCTCTATTCCATTAGTGATGTTCCTGTTTGTTGCAGTGATTCTGGTCACGGCGCTGGTGGTATTCGTTGAGCGTGGCCAACGCAAGATTACGGTGAATTATGCCAAACGTCAGGTCGGTAACCGTATCTACGGTGGTCAATCTACCCACCTGCCGTTGAAGTTGAATATGTCTGGTGTGATCCCACCGATCTTCGCTTCAAGTATTATTTTGTTCCCAGCCACCCTGGCAGGTTGGTTCGGAAGTAGTGAGCATATGTATTGGTTGAAGGATGTCAGTGCCAAACTGTCACCAGGTCAGCCACTGTATATTCTGTTGTTTGCAGCTGCGATCTTGTTCTTTGCGTTCTTCTATACCGCTTTGGTGTTCAACCCCAAAGAAACGGCAGATAACCTGAAGAAAAGTGGTGCTTTTGTGCCTGGCATACGTCCTGGTGATCAAACAGCAAAATATATAGACAGGATTATGGGACGTTTGACACTGATCGGTGCGTTGTATATCACGCTGGTTTGTCTGTTACCGGAATTTCTGGTGTTGAAATTTAATACACCGTTTTATTTTGGTGGTACGTCATTGCTGATTATTGTTGTGGTCACCATGGACTTTATGACGCAGGTGCAATCACACCTGATGTCACAGCAGTATGAAGGTTTGCTCAAAAAAGCAAATTTTAAAGGATCTGGTCGCTAGATTTGCCGTCTGCCAACTGGCGGAGTTGCTGCAAAGATAACGCTAAATGATTTAACCCGTGCGTGAATATACATTCCGCACAAAGTAAGTGAATTAACTAAAGGAAATAAGATGAGAGTTCGCGCATCAGTTAAAGCATTGTGCCGTAACTGTAAAGTGGTAAGACGTCGCGGTGTTGTTCGTGTTATTTGTACAGACCCACGTCATAAACAACGTCAAGGTTAATTGGTATAACAATTTCTTGTGAGGGTAGGGATAGGCTGATATAATATGCGGCTTTTCTTTTCTACGCACAAGTTTGATCGTGATGAACGATTGATTATTGGAGTTTAAGTATGGCTCGTATTGCCGGGGTGAATATCCCAAACCACAAACATGCGGAAATCGCTTTAACATCGATCTACGGTATCGGCCGTAATACTGCGCAGAAGATCTGTGCAGCAGCAGGTGTACTGACGACAGTGAAGGTCAAAGACCTGAGCGATGCAGAGGTGGAAAAGTTGCGTGACGAAGTTGCGAAGTTCACTGTAGAAGGTGACTTGCGCCGCGAAGTGACCATGAACATCAAGCGTTTGATGGATCTGGGTTGCTACCGTGGTATCCGTCATCGTCGCGGTTTGCCAGTGCGCGGACAGCGTACCAAGACCAATGCGCGTACGCGTAAGGGTCCTGTCAAGGCCATCAAGCAAGCTAAATAATCTCTTTGAACATTAGTAGATATTAAGGACAGTACAACATGGCAAAAGCTAATGTACGCGTTAGAAAAAAAGTTAAAAAGAACATTGCCGAGGGTATCGCTCACGTGCACGCTTCTTTTAACAACACGATTATTACGATTACCGATCGTCAAGGCAATGCATTGTCATGGGCTACTTCCGGTGGTCAGGGTTTTAAAGGTTCACGTAAAAGTACTCCATTTGCAGCACAGGTTGCTTCTGAAGTAGCTGGTAAAGCTGCTCAGGAATCTGGTGTTAAGAATCTGGAAGTTCGCATCAAGGGCCCAGGCCCAGGTCGTGAGTCTGCAGTACGTGCATTGAATGCTGCTGGTTTCAAAATCACTAGCATCACCGATGTAACACCAGTGCCGCACAACGGTTGCCGTCCACCTAAAAAACGCAGGATTTAATTCATTTCGCTGATCGCATGGTCAGCGAATCGATTAATGGAGAATATTTTGGCTAGAAATCTAGACCCTAAATGCCGCCAGTGCCGTCGTGAAGGTGAGAAGTTGTTTCTAAAAGCTGAAAAATGCTTTACAGACAAATGCGCAATCGAAAAGCGTAACTTCGCACCAGGTCAACACGGCCAACGCCGTGTAGCCCGCATGTCGGACTACGGTGTGCAATTGCGTGAAAAACAAAAAGTGCGTCGTATCTACGGAGTTTTGGAAGGTCAATTCCGTGCTTACTACGCTAAAGCAGATGGTCAAAAAGGAATTACCGGCGAGAGCTTATTGCAATTGCTGGAATCACGTTTAGACAATGTAGCTTATCGTATGGGGCTGGCAGGTTCGCGTTCCGAAGCTCGTCAGGTTGTACGCCATAACAGCATTCTGGTGAATGGCAAGCGTGTGAACATCCCTTCTTACCAGGTTAAAGCAGGTGATGTGATCAGTGTTTCACAAAAGGCTAAATCGCAATTGCGTATTACAGCTGCAGTTGAAGCAGCTGGGCAACGCGGTTTTCCTGAGTGGTTGGACGTCAACATCAAGGCATTGAGTGGTATGTACAAGGCTAAGCCTCAGCGTGATGCGTTGCCAGTTACCATCAATGAGTCATTGATCGTTGAGTTGTATTCTAAGTAATCACTTAGTCCAGGCTAAGGTTTATTTGTTTATACCCAATTACTCCAAGGAAATATATGCAAAATAGCCCTACAGAATATTTGAAGCCACGCGTAGTAGACGTTGAGGTCATTAATCCTCTGCGTGCGCGTGTGACTTTAGAACCAATGGAGCGCGGCTTCGGCTATACATTGGGTAACGCTTTAAGAAGAGTGCTTTTATCTTCTATCCCAGGCTTTGCCATTACTGAAGTAAAAATCGATGGCGTAGTACATGAGTACTCCACCATTGAAGGCGTTCAGGAAGATGTTGTTGATATCTTGCTGAACCTTAAAGGTGTTGCATTAAAACTGCACAACAAAACTGAAACCATCTTGGTATTAAGCAAGTCTGGTGAAGGCATTGTGACTGCAGGTGACTTTGAAGTTGGTCATGATGCTGAGATCGTCAACCCGAATCACGTGATCGCACATATCACCAAAGGTGGTAAGTTGAATCTGGAAGTGAAGATTGAAATGGGTCGTGGTTATCAGCCTGTGCCAGCACGCCAGAAAGCAAACGATGAAGACCGCGTATTGGGCTTCATGATGGTGGATGCTTCTTTCAGCCCTATCAACAAGGTGAGCTACCATGTTGAGAGTGCGCGTGTTGAGCAACGTACTGACTTGGACAAGCTGATCATGGACGTTGAAACCAACGGCATTATCGAGCCAGAACAAGCCATACGCGATGCAGCACGCATCCTGATCGGCCAGTTGTCAGTGTTTGCAAATCTGGAAGGCGCTTCTGCTGATGTAGAAGTAAAAGCTGCACCACAGGTTGATCCTATCCTGTTGCGTCCAGTGGATGATCTGGAATTGACAGTACGTTCTGCCAACTGCCTCAAAGCGGAAAACATTTTTTACATTGGTGATTTGATTCAACGTACAGAAAACGAGCTGTTAAAAGCTCCGAACCTGGGCAGAAAATCATTGAATGAAATTAAAGACGTGTTGGCCTCCAAAGGCTTGACACTTGGAATGAAGCTGGAAAACTGGCCACCTGTTGGCTTGGAAAAAGCTTAATTTCTAATAAGATAAATACTTAAGGAATTACTATGCGTCACGGTAATAGCAATCGTAAATTGAACAGAACAAGTAGCCACCGCGCTGCTATGTTCCGCAACATGGTGACCTCTTTGCTGCGTCACGAAGTCATCAAGACTACTTTGCCAAAAGCAAAAGAACTGCGTAAATATGCAGAGCCTTTGATCACTCTGGGTAAAACACCTACACTGGCAAATCGTCGCCTGGCTTTCAGCCGTTTGCGTGACCGTGATATCGTTGGCAAATTGTTCGGTGAACTGGGCCCACGTTACAACGCACGTAATGGTGGTTACCTGCGTATCCTGAAATGTGGTTTCCGTAATGGCGACAATGCACCTATGGCATTTGTTGAGCTGGTTGACCGCCCGGAAATCGCTGAAGCACCAGCAGCTGCAGAATAATTCCAGTTGCAAGTCTCAAATAAAAAAGCCAGCTTTGCTGGCTTTTTTGTTTTTTGAGCGTGCTATCAGCTCGGTATTTAAACAATGACTTTTTGCCTGCTATAGAGCAGCAGTCCTATCTGTGTTCACTTAACCAGTGCGTCACCTGCTCTGTATCGAACGGCCAATACAAGTAGCTTTCGTCTGCGCCCTGCAGTACCGGAATGCTGGTGGCAAACTTCTCTAGCAGGCGATTGTCATCAATAATGTCTATTGTTTGGTAAGCCAGTCCCAAGGTCTGCAACACCCGCTCTGCATCGTCACATAAGTGACAGCCCACGGTGCCATATAAAATCAAATACTTCTGCATAAATCGCTAGGTAGTGTCATCAACGCTTTGTACAATATTACCTGTAAAAAATAAACCCTGCTCAACATTGGAAAAAGCATGACTGAAATTCGTGAACATGATGAGAAGGTGAGTGAGAGCAAGGAGAGCCTGAGCGAAACGCTGCAACAGGTGATTAATTTGCTCGGCAAGCATAAGTTGGTAGAGCATGTTGTGCACAAGCAGGATATGCCTAACCATGGGCTGGTTGAATCGCTGGTCCACAAGCAGAACCTGAATATCCTGCAACACAAACTAGATCAGCTGCACCCGGCTGACGTGGCCTATATCCTGGAATCATTGCCGCTCGATGACAGGCTTATGGTGTGGGACCTGGTCAAAGCCGAGCGTGATGGCGAGATCCTGCTGGAAGCTTCTGATGCAGTGCGGCAGACGCTGATTGCGGACATGGACAGCGAGGAACTGCTTGCTGCGGCCGAACAGCTGAATACCGATGAGCTGGCTGACCTGGCGCCCGACCTGCCAAAAGACGTGTTGCAGGACTTGATGTACAGCCTGGATACGCAAAACCGCGAGCGTCTGCAGTCTGCGCTGTCGTATCCTGAAGACACGGTAGGTGCGATCATGGATTTTGATATCGTCACCATACGCGACGATATCACGCTGGAGGTGGTGTTGCGCTACCTGCGCCGCTTGCCTAAATTCCCGGACCATACCGATAAATTGTTCGTCATCAATCGCGACGACATACTGCAAGGCGTGCTGCCACTCAAGCGCATCATCCTCAATGACCCGGAAACCGAAGTGGGCGACATCATGTCTACCGATGCGGTGGTTTTTCACCCCGAGGATATGTCTGACCAGGCGGCGATGGCGTTTGAACGTTATGACCTGGTGACAGCGCCGGTGGTTGATAATAACCGCAAGCTGGTAGGACGTATCACCGTCGATACGGTGATGGATATCATCCGTGAAGAAGCGGAAGCCGATATGCTTTCCTGGGCCGGTCTGCGCGAAGAAGAAGACTTCTTTGCCTCTATCTGGAAATCAGTGCAAAACCGCTGGGCCTGGCTGGCGATTAATCTAGTGACGGCCTTGGTCGCTTCACGCGTGATCGGTTTGTTTGAGGACAGTATCGAGAAGATAGTCGCGCTGGCAGCATTGATGCCTATCGTGGCCGGCATCGGCGGTAACTCAGGCAACCAGACCTCGACCATGATAGTGCGTGGTCTCGCGCTGGGGCAGATCTCCAGCTATCACATGAAATCGTTATTGCAAAAAGAGTTGGGCGTGGCATTGCTCAACGGTTTGCTATGGGGCGGCGTACTGGGGCTGATCGCTTATATGCTATATGGCAGTGCCGCATTGGGTCTGGTCATGATGTCAGCCATGACGCTGAATCTGCTGCTGGCGGCAGTCAATGGCGTCATGATCCCGCTGGTCATGAACAAGCTGGGGCGAGATCCTGCGGTTGGCACCAGTGTCATGATCACAGCGATTACCGACAGTGGCGGCTTTCTTATATTCCTTGGTTTGGCAACCATCATCTTGTTATAAATAAACGCAATGGATAACGACATCAATATACTTTGGAAAGAAATCGTTCAGGATTTCAGCACCGCTTCTGCCCTGTGGCAGTTGTTAGTGATAGGGAGCATTCTTGCTGTAAGTGGCTTGCTTAACTGGCACCTGCGTAAGCAGATCCAGGCTGGCCGGGTAAATGTGGTTTACAAAATGCTACTCGGTGGCATACAGCGCCTGTTTTTTCCTTTTGTCGGCTTTTTGTTACTGGTGATTGCGCGCTACTCGTTACAGCACTGGATGCATGTAGGCTTGATCCGCCTGGCTGCGCGTATGCTGCTGGCCATGATCATTATCCGTAGCGTTGTGTATGTGCTGCGCTATGTATTTTCTCCCAGTGCCTGGTTGCATTCGTTTGAGCGTGTGATCGGCTGGACAGTCTGGGTGATAGTCGCCTTGCATATCGGTGGCTTCCTCGATCCTGTATTGCAGGTGCTGGAGGATGTGCAATTCAGTGTCGGCAAGCAAAAGTTAGATCTGCTACTGCTGATCCAAGGCGGGTTGACCATCATCATTACCATGCTGGTCGCCTTGTGGCTGAGTCGTATGTTAGAGCTGCGACTGATGGCTTCGGAGAAGATCGATAGCAACTGGCGTGTCATCATGGTCAAGCTGGTGCGTATGGTGGCGATCGTGATCGCCTTGCTGATGTCTCTGGCCGCGGTAGGTATTGATGTCACCATGTTATCGGTATTTGGTGGTGCTCTGGGTGTGGGTCTGGGTTTTGGCCTGCAAAAGATCGCCAGCAACTATGTGAGTGGTTTTATTATCCTGATGGATAAGTCGCTGCATATGGGCGATATCGTGACCATACGCGGTTTCTATGGTATGGTGGGCGAGCTGCGCTCGCGCTATATTGTCTTACGCAAGCTGGATGGCACTGAATTCATCATCCCGAATGAAACCATCATCACTGACGTGGTGATCAATCATACCTCCGCAGCGCACAAAGCAAAGGTGCCGGTCTCGGTGCAGATCTCATATGCAAGCGATCTTGATCTAGCCATCAAGCTATTACATGAAGTTGGTAGAACGCATGAGCGCACTCTTAGAGATGATAATGCGGTAGAGGTGATCATCAAATCATTTGGTCAGTATGGAATTGATTTGCAATTGGCGGTAGGCGTGCTCAACCCTGAAGAAGGCACCGCCAAGCTGCAAAGTGAGGTCTATTACGAGATCTGGCAGCGCTTTAAAGCGAATAATATTCAGATCCCATACCCACAGCAAGATGTGCGCATTATTTCCGGTCAGAGCGCGTTGAATGCGGCGGCAGAGTAATGAAGGCTCACCTGGAGTAATAGCTAATAAAAAAGCCTGCATATGCAGGCTTTTTTATTAATGCTTTAAACTGAAATTATTTCAATTTAGTTTCTTTGTATAGAACATGCTTGCGAGCAACTGGATCAAACTTCTTGATCTCCATTTTCTCAGGCATGGTACGTTTGTTTTTAGTAGTGGTATAGAAATGACCTGTACCAGCACTTGATTCCAATTTTATTTTTTCACGCATGATAATATCCTTTGCAGACTAAATGTCGCGAGTTAGATTTTTTCGCCAGCTGCACGCAAATCAGCCAACACAGCGTCGATACCATTTTTGTCGATAGTACGCAAAGCAGCGTTAGTAATGCGCAGGCTTACCCAGCGATTTTCGCTCTCAACCCAGAACTTACGGTTTTGCAAGTTAGGCAAGAAACGGCGTTTTGTTTTGTTTTGTGCGTGAGAAACATTGTTACCCACCATCGGCTTTTTGCCTGTTACCTGACATACACGTGCCATGGTTATCTCCAAATACTTTATCTTTTTCAGAAAGAGCGAGATTATAGAATGAAAAGCAAGACTAAATCAAGCAATTGTTATGCTTTTTAGTGATTAATGCTTTCCGGTGCTGCCAAAGCCACCTTCACCGCGTTCACTGGTGGTAAATTCATCCACAATATGAAAATCCGCCTGCACGACAGGCACGATCACCATCTGTGCGATACGCTCCAGTGGGTTCAGAATAAACGGCTCTTTACTGCGGTTCCAGCATGAAACCAGCAGCTGGCCCTGGTAATCTGAATCGATCAGCCCGACCAGGTTGCCAAGCACAATGCCGTGCTTATGACCCAAGCCAGAACGCGGCAGTATCAGCGCCGCATAGTAGGCATTATCAATATGTATCGCCATGCCGGTAGGGATCATAATTGTTTCACCCGGCTGTATGGTTTGCGTATGCTCTATACAGGCGCGCAGATCCAGCCCCGCAGAACCAGGCGTCGCATAAGTAGGCATCATGTGGTGCAAGCGCGGGTCGAGGATCTTGAGGTCTACAGTAATTGACATAGTTGCTCCAAAAATATTGCGCTATTAAAGCATGAAACCTGCTGCAAAATCACTTAGCACGATAACTAGCTCGCAATAAAAAAGCCAGCGAGTGCTGGCTTTTAGAAACGAGAAGATCTAGAAGGTATACCCTGCACTCAGCCCGACAAGATAATTACGGTCAGTAGCGGGTTCAAAAAAGCGTAAGTTACCATCATTAATTCTTACAGAGCCGATATAGTCTTTATCGAACATATTTTCAACACGTAAGTATTCCTTAAAGCGCCAGTTCTTCAGTTTTTGTTCAAAGCCAGCCCTTAGATTAAATATAGTGTAAGAGGGAGCTGAGTCACTATTTACGTCATCAACATACACTTTGCTGTTGTAGCGACCCTCCAGTGCTGAGAAAAAGCCCAGAGGCTGGTAACGCCATGCTACCTCACCATAAAGTTGGGATCTGTAAGTGCCTGGGATAGTATTGCCAGAGCGAATGGTTGTGTTAAGCCTGTTGGTAAAGTCGGAATCAAATTTGGCATCTAATAAAGTGTAAGCGCCATAAAGGGATATGTTGTTATCGAATTCGGATTGAATAGAGAATTCGACGCCCCTCCTTTTGGTTTTGTTTGCATTGGTGTAGCTTGCGCGACCCGCAATGTTGTCCTGTACGATTATCTCGTCATCGGTTGAGACATGATACAAAGTCATGTTTGCTCTAGTGGTGCTATTTAGATAAGCCTTAACACCTAGCTCATAGTTGTTACTTTCACTTGGTTTTAAACCGAGGTTGGGCGTACTGTTTGCGGCAGAAGTTGCAAATGATGATTCGATAAATGTTGGTGTTTCAAAGCCTTTGCCAAAGTTTGCGTAAAGGTTAATCGAATCAGTTGCTTTCCAAACTGCGCCAATCACAGGCGTAGTCTTTTGGTATTCCACAGCGCCGCTGTTGTTACCATTCGCGCTGTTTCCAGTAATGAAATCGTCTTTAATTTTTAAATTTACTTTGGTATGCCTTGCGCCTGCATGAATATCAAAACTATCAGTTAAGGAAAGTCTGCCCTGAATATACTGGTCAAAGTTTCTTGAGATATTCTCTTCGCGACGATTCAAGCCAAAGTTGGCGTTATTAACCACATTATTATTTCTAGCAATGCCATTGTCCGCATTAGTATCTACACGGTCATCGTTCATTTTTCCGTAAGTTAAGCCCAAACTTACATTGTATGGTTTGCTTAAAACGATCCCCTTATTATCCCAGCGTAGGTCGGCGCCCCAAAAATCGCGTGAAATTTCGCTCGCACGACCATTTGCATTAATCGGTGCTGCTGGTGGTAATGCAAGAAACTGCTCATTTTGCCTGGTCCCTACATAAGGTATAAAGCTGATAGAGTTGTTTTCATTAAATGCATGTTGAAGGTTGAAGCCTACTTGAGTGTGTGTGCGAGAGACGCGGGTATTTGATGCGATTGATCCGACGCCAGCCGCTTTAGGTGTGCTGAAAGCGGCAGCTCTGTTTAGGCCTAATGGGTCTTGTGCTTCCTGGTCAAACCAGTTAACCAATGCGGTTAACTTGGTATCGTCACTAATATTAAATTTAAATTTTGCGGTGGCTTGTTGTTTCTTTCCGCTGTTGTGGTCTCTATAGCCATCTGTCTCGAAATTCGAGACGTTCAACATGTACTCAACGTTCTCTGATTGGCCACTGGCTTGTAAAGTTTGACGTTTGGTACCGTAACTGCCAAACATGATGCTGCCATCTACTTCTGGAGATTGTGGCGCGTCTTGCGTTAGCATTTGGATGACACCACCAGATGAGTTTCCGTATAGTGATGAAAAAGGGCCTCGCATGACCTCAATGCTTTTAACCGCTGACAGGTCAACGACACCAGGTTGGCCTTGTCCATCCGGCATCGTTAAAGGAATTCCATCTACATAAACCCTTACACCTCTGACCCCAAACGCAGAGCGTGAACCAAACCCACGTGTTGAAATCTGCGGATCTTGCGCCTGATTGTTTCGGTTTTGTGCGGTGATGCCGGGAACCCGAATCAGGCTTTCGGAGAGTTGCATTTGTAGCTGTCCGTCGCGGATATTATGCTGTTCAACCACATCGATCGCCACTGGCAGGTCAAAGCTGTTTTGCGCCTGGCGGGTGGCAGTCACTACTACCGGTGAAAGTACCAGGGTTTTTTCTTCTTCGGCCTCGGCCAATGATAAGCCAGCAAAAACGGATGAAACGGCCAGGCAGACTGGCGTTAAACGGAACACAAAAGCGCGCATAAGGTACTCAATACGAATGAAATCAAATGGCGCGATTGTAAGCTGTTTGTCAGGCTGCGCCCCTCAGTATTTTCATGAATATCATGAGTGGCGGTGTGGTTGTGCCGGATTAGTTGAGTTGGCTGTGCAGGTGGCTCAGGATTTTTGCCGCAATGCTGGTTTTGTCGGCGGTTTCCAGCGCATATTCGCCACTGTCATCAATCAGGGTGACGCTGTTATTGTCGCTGCCTAAAGCCAGGTTGGCCTGGTTGGCGACAATGAGCGGAATGTTCTTGTCTTGCCGCTTTTGTCTGGCATGTTGCAATACGTGTTCAGTCTCGGCGGCAAAGCCTACACAGTAAGGCGGGTTGGGTAATTTGGCAACGTCTGCCAGAATGTCCTTATTCCGTTTGAGTTGTATGGTGAGTGACTCTTCACTTTTTTTGATTTTTTGCTCGGCAGAAACCAGCGGGCTGTAATCGGCCACCGCTGCTATCGCTATAAATACATCCTGATCCGCGATATGCTGCATCACGCTTTGATACATTGCGTTGGCCGTGCCCGCAAAGTAGGCATGGCTGACTTCAGGCCGCACGGCTGTGGCGTGCCCATGCACCAATGTCACTTCGGCGCCCATTTGCGTGGCGACTTTAGCCAGTGCAAAACCCATTTTGCCACTGCTGATGTTGGTGATGCCACGCACCGGGTCCAGCATTTCCATGGTGGCGCCAGCGGTGATGAGGATCTTTTTGCCCGCCAGTAGTTTGGGGGTGAAGTGTGTTTGTATCCCATGCAGCAGCATTTCAGGTTCAAGCATCCTGCCCTGACCGACTTCACCACAGGCTTGTTCGCCACTGTCTGGCCCGAGTAGCGTGACCTGGTCTTTTAACAGCTGCTCAATATTGCGTTGTGTGCTCGGGTTTTCCCACATCTGTTTGTTCATGGCCGGTGCGATCAGGAGTGGGCACTCACGCGCCAGGCACAATGTGGAGAGCAGGTCGTTGGCAAAGCCATGTGCCAGTTTGGCAATGAAATCCGCGCTGGCCGGTGCGACCAGAATGGCATCTGCTGGCCGACTTAGTTCTATATGCGGCATCGCGTTTGCAATGCGGGTATCCCAGCTATCGATAAATACCGGATTGCCAGACAGCGCCTGCAATGTGGTTGGCGTGATGAAATGAGTGGCCGCCTCTGTCATCACCACTTGTACGCTATGACCCTGTTTGATCAGCAGGCGGATCAGTTCGGCAGTTTTGTAGGCTGCAATGCCGCCGGTGACACCTAAAAGTAAATGATGAGGCTGTGAGTGCGCACTATTCATCTGCGTATTTTAACTGTAAAGCGCGCATATTTGGACGCATATTTGGGACCAGGCCGCTTAGCACAAACTTTAAACATGTTAAGATGTGGCAGTCAAACAGGTTGAGTAGATGCTAAAAACTGTCCGAGTCATGTTCTGGGTAGCCGTGGTAGCGACAGCGCTGATGCAGCTGTGGGATGAGTATCAGGCGCGACAGTGGCACAAGCCTTTGCATGTGGCCTTGTATCCGGTCAACGCCGATGACTCCGCAGAAGTCGAGGCTTATATAGCAAGCTTGCAAGCGGATGATTTTGAAGTCATCGCGCAATATTTTGCCCGCGAGGCGCGCAGGTATCGGTTGCCATTGTCACAGCCTATTTTTTTGCACCTGGGGCCAGCGATCAAACGGATTCCGCCGGCACCGCCCGCCGTGAACGCACCCTTGCTGGACATCATTTTCTGGAGCCTGAAATTCCGCTGGTTTGCCTGGCAACATCAGCCACCTGTAGGCCAGTCGGTCGATATCAGACTTTATCTGTTGTATCACGATGTGCACACCCATTCCCGCTTATTGCATTCGACGGCATTACAAAAAGGCCGTATCGGTCGCGTGAACCTGTTCGCCGTCGCCGCGCAGCATGAGCAGAATACGGTGGTGATCGCGCATGAGTTGCTGCATACCCTGAGTGCCAGCGATAAATATGATCTGAATACCAATGCGCCTTTGCGACCGCAAGGCTACGCCGAGCCATATATGCAACCGCTGTATCCGCAAAAAAAGGCGGAAATCATGGCTGGCAAGATCCCGCTTACTGAAAACCGGGCGCGCATGGCCATCAATCTGGATGAGACTGTTATTGGTAGACCGACATCCAGGGAGATAGGCTGGGCCAAATAAAGCTATGTCCAACTAACCTTGATGTGAGGAATAAGCGATGGCAATCACCGACTGGCCCGAACAAGAGCGTCCGCGCGAAAAGTTACTGCGGGCTGGTGCCATGGCACTTTCTGACGCCGAGTTGCTCGCCATTTTTTTAAGGGTAGGTGTGGTGGGCAAAACCGCCGTCGATCTGGCGCGTGATCTGTTGCAACATTTTCATAGCCTGAATGGCATTTTTGCTGCCAGTCTGGGTGAGATGCAGCAAGTGCATGGCATGGGCGCGAGCAAATATTGCCAGCTGCAGGCGGTGCTGGAGATGAGCAAGCGCGCGCTGGGCGAAACCTTGCAGCAGGTAGATAGCTTTAACTCGCCGGTACAAGTGAAAGCTTTTTTACAATTGCAGCTATCACCTCTGCTGCGCGAAGTGTTCTGCGTGCTTTTTCTGGATGCGCAAAACCGCCTGATCACCTATGAAACCATGTTTGAAGGTAGCCTGATGCAGACCAGCGTGCATCCCAGGGAGGTGGTCAAACGCGCAATGGCATTGAATGCAGCTGCAGTGATCCTCAGCCATAACCACCCTGGCGGAAACGCTGTGCCCAGTCGTGCCGATCAGCAATTGACGCAACTATTAAAACAGTCTTTAAGCCTGGTGGAGGTGAAAGTGCTGGATCACATTATCGTGGCCGGTCAGGACACGTTTTCGTTTAACGAACGGGGATTGATCTGAAGCTGTAAGTTTGCAACGATGAGTTTGAAGCCAGGGCAGGGGGGTGGTGGGTGCTAACGGGGTCGAACCGCTGACATTCGCCTTGTAAGGGCGACGCTCTACCAACTGAGCTAAGCACCCGTGCCTGGTAACGAAGGCCGCATTATACCTAACCCTTTTGTTCTTGCAAGAGGGGCAGCTGAGTTTTTAACAGCGATTGCAGTGTCAGCCATAGCGGGGCGCAGCTTAAACCGTCAGGCGCTTGGTGATGTTGATTAGCTGCAATGAAATATCTGCCATCCCCGTTCTGCGTTTATCTGCCATTTCAGAAAGCAGGGTATAGGCTTCTTCTTCATTCAGGGCGCGCTGGCGCATTAAAATATCCCTGGCGCCATCTACCAGTTTTTGCTCTTCCAGACTCAAACCGGCGTGGCGTGTAGCGTCAAATGGGGCAGAAGTGGTGGGTGTCGAAGGTCTCATTGGTCAAAAAGTAAATTAAATTTAATGCAAACATGATTTAGCAATCTGTGTGCCAGTTAACTTGCTGATTGTAAGTGTATGATTGTTAAGGTATATTGCCGACACCATGCACATGGGGTAGCATGCCGGGTTGCACCACTGCAGTGCTGCTGCACCAAGCTACGGGGTTGGGCTGCGGGAGCTGCTGCATAAGCAGGCTTTTTACCGATAAGAAAAACATGAAGAATAGAAAGAATTGATTATGAAGGGTTTTTTTGGGCGTGCTGGCTGGGCTTTGCTGACATTGCTGGGGGTGTTCGCAGTCGCGCAAATCGCGCTGTCCAGGGGTGAGGCGCTGAATGTTTTATGGTTGATCACCGCCGCACTTTGTGTATATGCCATTGCCTACCGTTTTTATTCGGCCTGGATCGCCGCCAGTATATTGAGTCTGGATGCCACCAGAGCGACGCCGGCGGAACGCCTGAATAACGGCCGCGATTTTGTGCCTACCAATCGCTGGGTGGTGTTTGGCCACCACTTTGCTGCTATCGCAGGGCCTGGGCCACTGGTCGGGCCTACCCTGGCGGCGCAGTTCGGCTATTTGCCAGGCACACTGTGGATACTGATAGGTGCCGTGCTGGGTGGGGCGGTGCAGGACATGGTGACTCTGTTTCTTTCTACCCGGCGCAACGGTCGTAGCCTGGGGCAGATGGCCAGAGACGAAATCGGTGCCATAGGCGGTATCGCCGCCATGTTTGGTACTTTTATGATCATGATCATCCTGATCGCCGTGTTGGGCCTGGTGGTGGTGAATGCCATGAAGCACAGCCCCTGGGGCACCTCTACTGTGGCAGCCACCATCCCTATCGCCATGATAGTCGGCGTGTATATGCGTTACTTGCGGCCGGGGCGGGTGCTGGAGGCTTCGCTGCTGGGGGTGGTATTGCTGTTGGGCTCTGTTGTGCTGGGTGGCTGGGTCGACCACCACCCGCTGTTGTCTGGCTGGTTTGACCATGAAGGCTTGCCGCTGGCCTTTAGTGTCATCGCCTATGGTTTTGCTGCTGCCGTGCTGCCGGTCTGGCTGCTGCTGGCGCCGCGTGATTATTTATCCACTTTTATGAAGCTGGGCACAGTGCTGATGCTGGCGATCGCCATATTATGGCTGCGCCCGGATATCCGCATGCCGGCCATCACGCCATTCATAGATGGCACTGGCCCTATCTTTGGCGGCAAGCTGTTTCCGTTTGTATTTATCACCATTGCCTGTGGGGCGATCTCCGGTTTTCATGCCCTGATCGCCAGTGGCACGACGCCCAAGCTGATCACCTGTGAATGCGATATACGCATGATAGGCTATGGCGCCATGCTGCTGGAAAGCTTTGTCGCCATGATGGCCATGATAGCGGCGACCATACTTGAACCCGGTGTATTTTTTGCCATCAACAGCCCGGCCGGTGTGGTGGGCAAAGAAGCGTTAGACGCAGTGAATACCATCAGCAGCTGGGGTTATCAGGTATCTGTTGAGCAAATGCAGAGTTTGGCCAGTGCCATGGGTGAAACTACATTATTTGCCCGTACCGGCGGTGCGCCTAGCCTGGCTGTTGGCATGGCCAGTATTCTGGGCACAGTCTTTGGCAAACATTTATTAGCCTTGTGGTACCACTTTGCCATTATGTTCGAAGCCATTTTCATCCTGACCACCCTGGATGCCGGTACCCGCGTCGGCCGCTTTATGTTGCAGGATATGCTGGGCAATCTGCATCCCAAGCTCGGCGAGACCTCTTATACACCTTCCGTGATCCTGACCAGTGCACTGGTGGTGGCCGGCTGGGGTTATTTTCTTTATATCGGTGTGATAGACCCCAATGGTGGCGTCAATATCCTGTGGCCATTGTTTGGCATTGCCAACCAGATGCTGGCCGCGATCGCCCTGTCAGTTGGCACCGGCATATTGATCAAATCGGGCAAGGCCGGCAAAGCCTGGATCACCGGTTTACCTCTGGTCTGGCTGCTGATCATCACCAGCACGGCGGCTTACGAAAAAATATTCAGCAGTGATGTGCGCGTCGGTTTTTTTGCCGCCGCCAATGATCTGTCACACAAGCTGGCGGCCGGCTTATTGCCGCCGGACAAAGCGGCAGTCGCGCCACAGCTGATTTTCAACCAGCAGCTCGATGCCTGGCTGACCCTGTTTTTTGTAGCAGTGCTGTGGGTGGTGTTTTTTGATATGTTAGTCATGAGCTGGCGTTACTTTGCGGGTAAGCGGGTGCTGCCATCCACCGAAACGCCGTATGTACCTACCAAATATGTTGCTGGCGAAGTCTAAGAAAGCGAAGGTGATGGTATGAACTGGCTTAAACGATGCTGGCGGCGTATCCGGCAATTATCCGGCGATGATGCGTATGAGCGTTATTTGCAACACTATGCTGAGCATCATGCTCCGCTGGCAGAGAATGCTCCACCCTTATCAAAAGCGGAATTTTTCAAGCAATGGCAGGATAACAAATGGAAAGGGCTGAAACGTTGTTGCTGAATGGCTTTAGTGGAAGCCACCTGGTGAAACAGATGGCTTCTTAAATCGTTATTTATATGTTTTGGAATTTTCGCGTATATATTTCAACATGGCGTTAAACATCGGGTACCAATTGTACTGATCGTTAACTCCTTTCCACGCATAATCCAACTCGGTTTCGGTAATGAATATGTCCTCCATGGTTTGAGGGTCAGTTAAAATAAATTGTACAGATTTGTTCGTGTAGCCTTCTTTTTTAAATTCGACCCTGAACCATAAAAAGTCTTTGTAGTTCTTGGCGGCATTATTAATGCCTATTCTGTCAGAGACTGAAGGTATTTTATCCGTCAGGTTGGCTTGAACAATTCGTGTTTCAAGTTCATTGAGCGTCATTAAGCTATCAAAATAGTGCATATTTGTAATCTGACCGCGAACAAAATCTTCATCATTGATTAAAAGTAAAGACTTTCTCTTATCCAGATCGATAGGTTTCTTAAGGATGGTTTTTGCCTCGGTTTGAGCCGGGTAATAACCTGTCTTTGGGTCTAAAGGGACGACTTTGAGTACGCTGCAAGCACTTAATAAAACCATTAAAAAGCTAATTAGAATTTTTTTCATATTATTTCCAGGATTATTGATTTTCTTTTATCCATACTGAAAGCGCATTGAACAGTGGATATAGCAATGCCTCATCGGTTTGACCATCATGCCATGTCCTTGCTTCAAACAGGTCTTCTGCATTAACCGGATTGGTGACGACCAATGTCAGGTAGTTTTTGTTATTTTCCTGCTTGGGATAAAGTCTTATCCATAAAAATGGTTTGTAGTTGTTAGCAAAACGGCTTAAACCTATTTGGCTGTCCAGATTAATGACTTTATCTTGCAGGTTGTTGGCAATGACGATTTTTTCTAAATCATTGTATTTTAAGACCTGGTTGAAATGATTGAAGGATTTTAATTGATCATAGCCATACTGAAAGTAGTATTGGTTAGATGAGAAAAAAGCCATTTCTTTATAATGATTTAATGGAAATTTCGTGCTCTTTGTAACGTCGGCCTGACCTAATTTTCTACCTTCTTTAGCCTGAATCAGCCCGCCGTTGTCGACATTAGCAACTTTAAGTTCAGGCATACATCCAGATAGTGGGATTGAGGCCAGCAATCCTATAACAAGCCATTTCATTTTTATTCTCCCTTTATTATTTTTGGTAAAGCGATGATAAGCATAGTGTTCAAAGCTTGCAATTAAAATTGCTGCATCAGGCTATTGTTGTTATGTGCAGGATGTAACAATCTTGTAAGCGGTTCCATCGCGACGGTTTATTCAGTTAAAATAACGTTTTAACGACCATCCTAGTGTTTCTCATGCCTAAATACCGTTCTCATACGACAACTCAGGGCCGTAACATGGCTGGTGCCCGCGCGCTTTGGCGAGCCACCGGCATGAAAGATGAAGACTTTTCCAAGCCGATTATCGCTATCTCAAACTCGTTCACCCAGTTTGTGCCTGGGCACGTGCATTTAAAAGACCTGGGCCAGTTAGTCGCGCGTGAGATTGAAAAAGCCGGTGGCGTAGCTAAAGAATTCAATACCATTGCGGTGGATGACGGCATTGCCATGGGCCACAGCGGCATGCTGTACAGCCTGCCCAGCCGTGACCTGATCGCCGACAGTGTGGAATACATGGTGAATGCGCATTGTGCAGATGCGCTGGTGTGTATCTCTAATTGCGACAAGATCACACCCGGTATGCTGATGGCGGCATTGCGCCTGAATATCCCGGTGGTGTTCGTTTCCGGCGGCCCTATGGAAGCCGGTAAAGTCAACTGGCAAGGCACAGTGCGTAAACTGGATCTGGTCGATGCCATGGTCGAAGCAGCAGATAGTCACGTCAGCGATGAAGAGGTAGCTGAAGTTGAACGTTCTGCCTGCCCGACGTGCGGCTCCTGTTCCGGTATGTTTACTGCCAACTCCATGAATTGCCTGACTGAGGCACTAGGCCTGAGTTTGCCAGGCAATGGTTCAACGCTGGCGACACATGCCGCGCGTAAACAATTGTTCTTGCAGGCCGGCCGCCTGATCGTTGATCTGGCCAAGCGCCATTACGAGCAGGATGATTATTCAGTCCTGCCACGCAATATCGCCAACATGCAGGCTTTTGAGAATGCCATGAGCCTGGATGTGGCCATGGGTGGCTCTACCAATACCGTGTTGCACCTGCTGGCCGCCGCGCACGAGGCCGGGCTGGATTTCACCATGCGTGATATAGACCGTATCTCCCGCCAGGTGCCTTGTGTGTCTAAAGTGGCACCAGCGACCAGTAAATACCATATGGAAGACGTGCACAGAGCCGGTGGCGTGATGGGCATATTGGGCGAACTTAATCGCGCCGGTGTCATCCATACCGATGTACCAACCGTTCATAGTGCGAGCATGGGTGAAGCATTGGCCAAGTGGGATATCGTCACCACGCAAGATGAAGAAGTGAAAAAGTTTTATCGCGCAGCGCCTGGCGGTATCTCCACCACTATTGCTTTCAGTCAGAGCATGTTATGGCCAGACCTGGATGATGATAGGGAAAACGGTTGTATCCGCAACAAAGAACATGCTTACTCGCAAGATGGCGGTCTGGCAGTGTTGTATGGCAATATCGCGCTGGATGGCTGTATCGTTAAAACCGCCGGTGTCGATGACAGTATCTTGAAATTCACTGGCCGCGCACGCGTGTTTGAAAGCCAGGATGATGCGGTGGAAAGTATCCTGGCTGACCAGGTAGTCGCTGGCGATGTGGTGGTCATTCGTTATGAAGGCCCGCGTGGCGGGCCAGGCATGCAGGAAATGCTGTATCCGACTTCATACCTGAAATCCAAAGGCCTGGGCAAAGCGTGTGCCTTGCTGACAGACGGACGTTTTTCAGGCGGTACTTCTGGCCTGAGTATAGGCCATGCCTCGCCGGAAGCGGCAGAAGGTGGCGCTATCGGGCTGGTGGAAGAGGGCGATACCATAGAGATAGACATCCCTAACCGCACCATACATTTAGTCATCAGTGATGAAGACATGGCGCACAGACGCGCCACCATGGAAGCCAAAGGCCACCATGCCTGGAAACCGGCCACCCGTGAACGTGTGGTTTCACCTGCGTTGCGAGCCTATGCCGCCATGAGTACCAGCGCCGCCAGAGGCGCAGTGAGAGATGTGTCACAAATTGAAAGGGGTAATAAATGACCGCACACGCAACATTGGAACAAGGTCAACCCGAAATGACTAAACGCATGAAACTGCATGCGCACGTCAACCAGCTGCAAGATGAGCAAGGCCTGCAATATCTGGAGATCGATAACCCGCTGGCGACTGGCAAGATCGCCTTGCAAGGCGCACATGTCATGCAATGGCAGCCCAAGTTTCTGGCTGATCCGGTATTGTGGCTGTCTAGCAATGCACGCTATGTCAAAGGCCGCTCTATCCGTGGTGGCACCCCTATCTGCTGGCCATGGTTCGGTGCCCACCCGACTGACAGCACCCTGTGCCCACATGGCTTTGCGCGTGTGATTCCATGGCGGGTGATGGATATTGATGCCACCCCTACCGGTGCGACGCGCATCATCCTCGAGATGCAACAGACCCCGGAAGCGCAACGCCAGTTGTCCTACCCATATGAGTTGACACTGACCATCACCATAGGCCGCCGTTTGCGTATAGATCTGGCGACCACCAACCTGGCCAAACACCCGTTTGTCATCAGTGAGGCTTTCCATACCTATTTTAATGTCAGCGATATCTCCAATATCAAGATCACTGGCATGCAGGACTGCGTCTATCTGGACAAACTGCTCGATTATGAACGTAACGTCGAACACAATGCGCTGGCCTTTGATGGCAGCGAGTATGATCGCGTTTACGTCCACCACAGTTCTGATTGTGCGATACATGACAGCGGCTTTAACCGCATCGTGCATATCGCCAAATCTGGCAGTGATGCCACCGTGGTATGGAACCCGGGTGCCGAAAAAGCCGGCTCCATGGGCGATATGGGCGTGGGTGACGAATGGCGCAAGACCATTTGTGTAGAAACCACCAATGCCCTGGATAACATGGTTGTCATCAACCCTGGCCGCAAACACATCCTCAGCGCTGAATACTCCATAGAAACGCTGTAACTCCCTTTTAAAACGCACGTGTCAACGCATTTGTGACACGTGCGTTTTACCCATGTTGGCAAAATACCAATCAAACTGAAAATATT
Source organism: Methylophilus luteus (assembly GCF_042676265.1). Lineage (NCBI taxonomy): Bacteria > Pseudomonadati > Pseudomonadota > Betaproteobacteria > Nitrosomonadales > Methylophilaceae > Methylophilus > Methylophilus luteus. The sequence continues at coordinate 1,820,120 of NZ_JBHTKB010000001.1, read as the reverse complement.
TGATGTGCCTGGCATTTTCACGGCTACATGCTTGTGGAATTTACCTGGTCAGGTAAGATGCCACATGCATGAAAATTGCATTGGGGATTTATTATTTTAAAGATATTCAAGGAGTGCGCATGAAAGTTTTATTTTCTGCAATCACAGCAGCCGTCTTACTAACGGCTGGTCAGGCTCAAGCTGCAGATGCAGCGGCAGCAAAAGCATTGGCACAAAAAAGCGGCTGTCTGGCTTGCCACAGTGTAGATGCAAAAGTATTGGGTCCAGCGTATAAAGATGTTGCGGCAAAATACAAGGGTGACAAATCAGCAGAAGGCAAGCTGATCGATAAAGTGAAAAAAGGCGGCAGCGGTGTTTGGGGAAACATTCCTATGCCAGCTAACAGCCCGCAAGTAAAAGACGAAGATATCAAGACCATAGTTGAGTGGATCCTGGCGCTGTAATCTTTGCCTGAGCAATAAAAAAGCCGACTTCGTGTCGGCTTTTTTATTATGGCAATCACGTCCGGCTAAGGGCGTAATTTGCTGTGACGTATGGAGTAGACGAAATAGAACACCGCCCCTATCAGCGCCCAGCTGATAAAACGGTGCCAGGTCTCGGCCGGCAGAAAAGACATCAGCGCGCCGCAGGCAACGACGCCGGCAACCGGGATCAGCGGATTAAATGGATTCTTGAATGGGCGTGGCAGCTGCGGGTGCGTCATGCGCAGGCGGATCACACCGATACACACCATGATAAAACTGGCCAGCGTGCCTATATTGACCGTCTCGGCCAACTCGCCCAGCGGAATAAACCCGGCGACGATAGACACCACAAAGCCGCACATCAGAATGATCTTGCTCGGCGTTTGCCGGTCTGGGTTCACTTCAGAAAAGATGGGCGAGATCAGGCCGTCCCTACTCATGGCGAACAGGATGCGGGTCAGGCCGTAGAGCAGCACCAGCAATACGGTGATCAGCCCGGCGATCACGCCGGTAGCCACCAGTGTGGATGACCAGTGATAACCCAGTTTGGTCAGTGCGAACGCTACCGGTGAAGAAGTGTTTAATTCTGCATAGGGCACCACGCCGGTCAGCGTACCCGAAACGATGATGTAGATGATGGTGCAGAACAGCAGCGAGGCGATCAGGCCTATAGGCAGATCGCGTTGCGGATTCTTGCATTCTTCGGCCGCGGTAGACACCGCATCAAAGCCGAAATAGGCAAAAAACACCAGTGATGCACCGGCGAATACGCCTATATTCTTGCCATTTTCCAGCGTTTCAAACCAGCCGAATGGCATGAATGGCTGCCAGTTATCTACATTGATATGACCGACCGCCAGAATAATAAAAGTCGCAATGGTTGAAAGTTTGATCGCCACCATCAGGTTGTTGGCGCGCGCGCTCTCCTTGACGCCTACCATCAGCAGCAAGGTCAGGATCCAGATGATGGCAAAAGCCGGCAGGTTGATACTGCCACCCAGCACCGGGGCTTTGGTCAGGTGCACGGGGATATGCCAGCCCAGGCTGCTGGCGGTATTCACAAAGTAGCCCGCCCAGCCATTGGCCACCGCGGCCGCGCCTACGCCATATTCCAGTAACAGCATCCAGCCCATCATCCAGGCCGCAAACTCGCCGAATGCGACATAGCTATAGCCATATGCGCTGCCCGAGCCGCCTATAGAAGACGCCAGTTCGGCATAGGCCAGCGCGGCAAAGCCGGCGGCAATGCCAGCGATGATAAATGAAATGACCACCGCCGGGCCCGACTGTGTGGCGGCGGCGATACCGGTGAGCACGAAAATACCGGTGCCTATCGCACCGCCTATGCCGAGTAATGCCAGATCAAAAGCGGTTAGACATTTGCGCAGGCCGGTGTGCGCATGCGGCTGTATAGGTTTTTTACGTAATAATTGTTTTAGCATTGCTGAATCCCCTTGTCATGCAAGGGTAAAGCAATCGTTATACCAGCGTCAATGCAATTGACAAATTTGCCGCTCAGGCATCTGACCAGGTCAGCTGGCGTAATGCTGCTGCAAGGTGGCTATCATGTAACTGTGATCCAGCACGCCTGCGCTCTCACGTATGCTGTGCATGGCCCACATCGGGTTGCCTACATCCACGGTGGCTATGCCGAGCTGGGCAGCCATGATAGGGCCTATGGTGCTGCCACAACCGAGGTCAGTCCTGTGGGCGTATTGCTGGTAAGGCACGCCAGCCTGCTGGCAAAGCTGGATAAAGCGCGCAGCGGTGGCGGCATTGGTGCTGTAACGCTGGTTGGCATTGGTTTTGATCACCGGCCCCTGATTCACCTGCACGTGGTGGCAAGGCTCGTAACTGCCAGCATGGTTAGGATGAAAGGCATGCGCCATATCGGCACTGATAAAGAAACTGCGCGAAAAACTGCGCAATTTGTCTTCCTGCGTCAGCTGCTGTGTATGGCTGATGCGTTCCAGCACATCGAGCAGAAAACTGCCGCCAGCACCGGTGGCCGTCTCAGAGCCTACCTCTTCGTGGTCGAATAATGCACAAATAGAGGTCGCCTGCGGTTTTTCGGTGCTGAGCAAGGCTTGCAATGCTGCGTGGCAAGAAGCCAGGTTATCCAGCTGGCTATCGGCAATAAACTCTTGTTCCATGCCCCAGAAGCTGCCGGCTTGGGTGTCATAAAGCGCCAGGTCCCAGCTTAAAATATCTTCCGCCGCTACCTGCAAGTGGCTGGCCAGGGTGTCTGACAGTAATTGTCTGGCCGCTTCGCTATTGGCGGCATGGCCAAAAATCAGCGGCAGGCCGGTTTGCTTGTTCAAAGCCAGGCCTTTTTCATTCACTTCCCGGTTCATATGGATAGCCAGGTTAGGCAGGCGGGCGACTGCCTGCTCCAGTCTGAGCAGGTGCGAGCTATGGCCGCCAGCGGTTTTAACGATGACGCGCCCGGCCAGGCTGAGGTCTCTGTCGGTAAAGGTAGCCAGGATAGGCCCGCCGTACACTTCTACCCCAAGTTGCGCGATCCCTTCAGTGCTGTAAGCCGCCTTGGGTTTCAGGCGCAAGCCTGGCGAATCGGTGTGTGCACCTACGATGCGGAAGCCCTGTTCGGCAATAGGCTGTAGACCGAGCACGAACGCAATGATAGAACCGCCATCACGCACGACGTAGTATTTGCCACCAGGAGTGAACTGCCAGCTGTCCTGCTCCTGCAGCCGGCAGTAGCCATGCGCGGCCAATGCCTGTTCAACCTGGGTGACGGCATGCCAGGGGCTGGGGCTGGCATCAATAAACTCCAGCAGGGCTAGGGCGCGTTGTCTGGCATCTATTGAGATTGGCATGTTAAACCCAGTCTTTCTCGATTAAAAAATCTGTGTACAGTTTGGCTTCCGGGCTGCCGGTCTCCGGTTTCCAGTCATAGCGCCATTTGACGATGGGCGGCATGGAAAGCAGTATGGATTCAGTGCGGCCATTGGATTGCAGACCAAAAATGGTGCCACGGTCATAAATCAGGTTGAATTCGACATAGCGGCCACGCCTGTAAGCCTGGAAGTCGCGTTCGCGTTCACCATATGTCTGGTGCTTGCGGCGCTGCACGATAGGCAGGTAGGCATGCAGGAAAGCATCGCCCACCGCGCGTTGCAGGGCAAAACTTTGCGCAAAGCCCAGCTCGCTAAAGTCATCAAAAAAGATACCGCCCACACCGCGCGGTTCTTTGCGGTGTTTGAGAAAGAAATATTCGTCACAAGCCTGTTTGAAGGCCGGGTAGTATTGCGCGCCAAACGGGGCCAGCGCCTCTTTGTTGACGCGGTGGAACTGGATGCAGTCCTCCTCGTCGCCATAGTAGGGGGTGAGGTCCATGCCGCCGCCAAACCACCAGATATCCTGTTCGCCTGCCTGCTGCGCCCTGGCGACAAAAAAACGCACATTCATATGCACGGTAGGGATGTAGGGGTTATGCGGATGAAACACCAAAGACACGCCCATGGCTTCCCACGGCCTGCCGGCTGCTTCTGGGTGGGCGATACTGGCCGCCGGCGGTAATTTGTTACCTAATACATGGGAGAAACCGACGCCGGCGCGCTCGAACACATTGCCGTTTTCCAGCAGGCAGGAATTGCCGCCGCCACCTTCCGGCCTTTGCCAGCTATCCTGCAGGAAATTCTTGCCATCTACCAGCTCGACCGCCTCGACTATGCGTGCCTGCAACCCTTGCAGGAAATCGTAAACGGCTTGTGGCTGGATAGTGTCTGTCATAACTTCACTCTTTAATGGTTGATCAGGTCAATGGCTGATCAGCTGATCACGTTAATCGCTGATCGCGCGGTAACCGATATCCTGGCGATGTTGCGCGCCCGCAAACTTGATAGTTTCAAGAATGCGGTAAGCGGCTTGCTGGGCTGATTTCACGTCTGCCCCCAATGCCGTCACGCATAATACACGCCCGCCACTGGTGACGACTTTACCGTCTTTCAGGCTGGTGCCGGCATGGAACACATGCCCGTCCTGCACATTGTCTGGCAAACCGGTGATCTCATCGCCCAGTTTTGGCGTTTCCGGGTAGTTGGCGCTCGCCATCACCACGCCTAAAGCAAAGCGGCTATCCCATTCGGTAGTGGCCTGGTCCAGCGTGCCCTGCACGGCATGTTCGGCCAAAGCCACCAGGTCGGATTTCAGCCGCATCATGATAGGCTGCGTTTCCGGGTCACCCATGCGGCAGTTGAATTCCAGAGTTTTCACTTCGCCCGCTGGCGAGATCATCAGGCCCGCATACAAAAAGCCGGTGTAAGGAATACCGTCTTTCGCCATGCCTTCTACGGTAGGGATAATGATTTCGCGCATGGCCCTGTCGTGCACTTCCGGGGTGACTACCGGTGCCGGGGAGTAAGCACCCATGCCACCTGTGTTAGGGCCCTGGTCGGCATCCAGCAAGCGTTTGTGATCCTGGCTGGTGGCCAGCGGCAAGATGTTCTTGCCATCGACCATCACCATAAAGCTGGCTTCTTCGCCTTGCAGGAACTCCTCAATCACCACGCGGGCGCCGGCATCGCCCAGCTTGTTGTCAGCCAGCATGGCATCCACGGCGGCGTGTGCTTCGGCCAGCGTCATCGCTACCACCACGCCTTTGCCCGCAGCCAGACCATCGGCTTTGATCACGATAGGTGCACCGTTGGCATCTATATAAGCATGCGCTGCAGTGAGGTCGCTAAAAGTCTGGTATTTGGCGGTAGGGATATTGTGGCGGTACATGAACGCTTTGGCAAAATCCTTCGAGCTTTCCAGTTGTGCCGCGGCTTTGGTCGGGCCAAAGATTTTTAAATCGGCGGCGCGGAAAGCATCCACCACACCTTGTGATAACGGTGCTTCCGGGCCGACAATGGTGAGGGCTATCTGTTCGTCCTGCGCGAATTTTACCAGTTCATCTATCTTGGTAATCGGCACATTGGTCATGCCTGGATTGGTGGCAGTCCCGGCATTGCCAGGCGCGACAAACACATGGCTGACTGCTTTATTGTGCGATACTTTCCAGGCCAGGGCGTGCTCACGGCCGCCAGACCCAATCACTAAGATTTTCATAATTAACTACCTAAAGTTATAGCCACAGAGGGCACAGAGCACACAGAGAACTGCAAGGTTACAAAGCATTTTACTCTGTGATCTACGGGTCCTCTGTGGCAAAAATTTAATGTCTGAAATGACGGATGCCGGTGACGACCATGGCCAGGCCACGTTCATCTGCCGCTGCGATCACTTCTTCATCACGCATGCTGCCGCCCGGGTGGATCACGCAGCTGGCACCGGCGTCGGCCAGTACGTCTACACCATCACGGAACGGGAAGAATGCGTCGGAAGCGACCACCGAGTTCTGCAGGCTGAGGCCGGCGTTTTGTGCCTTGATGGCGGCGATCTTGGTGCTGTCTACGCGGCTCATCTGGCCTGCGCCCACGCCCAGGGTCATGCCATTGCCGCAGAAGACGATGGCATTCGATTTTACATATTTCGCTACATTCCAGGCAAACAGCAGGTCTTGCATTTGTTCAGGACTTGGTTGCAGCTTGGTGACTACTTTGACATCCGCCAGTTGCAGATCGTGGTTGTCGGCAGACTGCAGCAGGATGCCGGAACCCACGCGTTTGGAATCGACCGCATTGCGGCCTTGCTGCCAGGCGGTGCTGCCACCTTTGGGCAGAGTTATCTTCAGCACGCGCACATTGGCTTTGGCGCTGAAAATAGCCAGGGCTTCTGGCGTAAACTCAGGCGCGATCAATACTTCCACGAACTGCTTGCTCACGGCTTCGGCAGCGGCTCCATCCAGCGTGGTGTTAAAGGCGATGATGCCGCCAAAAGCCGAGGTAGGGTCGGTTTTAAAGGCCTTGCTGTAGGCTTCGTATGCATGCGCACCTATGGCCACGCCACATGGGTTAGCGTGTTTTACAATGACGCAGGCCGGGGTGTTGAAAGATTTCACTGCTTCCCAGGCGGCATCGGCATCGGCGATATTGTTATAACTTAATTCTTTGCCCTGCAGCTGTTCGGCAGTAGCCAGGCTGCCTGGCGCCGGATACAGGTCACGGTAGAACGCCGCTTGCTGGTGGCTGTTTTCGCCATAGCGCAGATCCTGCACCTTGATAAAACTGCTGTTCATCTGGCCAGCAAACTGGCTCAGCACCGGTTTGCCGGCAGATTCTGTCTGGTCAAAATCGATGGCAGACAGGTAGTTGCTGATAGCGGCGTCGTATTGGGCAATGCGGTTGAACGCCGCCACCGATAATTTGAAGCGGGTGGCCTTTGAGACTGCGCCCTGGTTGGCTTTCAGCTCGGCGGTGACTTCGGCATATTGTGCGGCATCGGTCAGTACTGCGACGTCGTTCCAGTTTTTGGCGGCAGAGCGCACCATGGCCGGGCCACCGATATCGATATTTTCGATCGCATCTTCCAGCGTACAGTCTGCTTTGGCAACGGTGGCTTCAAACGGGTAGAGGTTGACCACCAACAGGTCTATATTCTCTATGCCATGCGCTTGCATGGCGGCGACATGTTCAGGCAAGTCGCGACGGCCGAGTAAGCCGCCATGTACTTTGGGATGCAGGGTCTTGACCCGGCCATCCAGCATTTCAGGAAAGCCGGTAAAGTCGCTGACTTCCTTGACCGGGATATTGTGCTCACGGAAAAGTTTGGCGGTGCCGCCGGTAGAAAGCAGTTCTACGCCCAGTTGCTGTAAGGTTTGTGCCAGTTCGAGCACTCCGGTTTTATCTGAGACACTGATAAGCGCGCGTTTAATTGTCATGGTATTTGATCTGAGAGTTTGCTTGATAATAAAAAGTGGTTGGCTCTAGCGTCAGAGCCGGGTAGGGCGTTTGTTACTCAAGGCCGTAAGCGGCCATTTTTTTGCGTAAGGTGTTACGGTTGATGCCCAGCATATCGGCCGCTTTGCTTTGGTTGCCGCCGACCTTGATCAGCACGACTTCCAGCATGGGCTTTTCTACACAGCCTAATACCATGTCATAAATGGCATGTGGCGGCTGGCCATCGAGGTGGGTGAAATATTCGTCCAGTGACTCGCGGATGGCGAGACTGATTTTGCCATCGGTTTGCATTATGCTGCCAGCTCCTGATTGTTTTCTTCTTCGTTTTCAGCCGTATCATCAGCATAGACCAGCCTGTCATTTTTGGCTTTGAGCTCGACAAAAAAGCCATTGATGGCTTCCAGTTGCAGGTCTATGGTCTGCAGGGTGTTCATATTGTGGCGGAAGGCGGCAGAGCCGGCCAGGCCTTTGGTGTACCAGGAAATATGTTTGCGCGCGACCCGCATGCCGGTCAGTTCACCATAAAAAGCATATAGATCATGCAGATGCTCGAGCATGACCTGGTGGATCTCATCTACCGTAGGCGGTAGCATATGTTCGCCGGTGTTGAGGAAATGCTCGGTCTCGCGGAATATCCACGGGCGGCCTTGCGCGGCGCGGCCTATCATCACTGCGTCGGCTTTGGTGTAATCGAGCACAAACCTGGCTTTTTCCGGGGTGGTGATATCACCATTGGCGATCAGCGGAATGCGTATGGCCTGTTTGACGGCCGCGATGGTGTCATATTCGGCATCGCCATGGTAAAGGTCGTTACGGGTGCGGCCGTGTATGGTCAGGGCCTGCACGCCTATATCTTCAGCCATTCTGGCGATCATGATGGCGTTTTTGTTCTGCCTGTCCCAGCCGGTACGGATCTTGAGGGTGACTGGTACATCAACGGCATTGACTACCGCTTTGAGGATCTGTGAAACCAGTGGCTCATCTCTGAGCAAGGCAGAACCGGCCATCACATTACAGATTTTTTTCGCCGGACAGCCCATATTGATATCGATGATCTGCGCGCCGTTATCTACATTGTGGCGCGCGGCTTCGGCCATCATGGCTGGTTCGGCACCGGCTATCTGCACCGAGATCGGGCTGACTTCACCTTCGTGGTTGGCGCGGCGTTTGGTTTTTTCACTGCCATATAACAAAGAGTTGGAAGTGACCATTTCGGACACGGCCAGGCCGGCACCCATTTTTTTGCATAGCATGCGGAAAGGGCGGTCGGTGACGCCAGCCATGGGCGCGACAACCAGGTTATTCTTTAAGAGATGGGGTCCGATTTGCATGAGAATCAGTAGGCTCTGATAAGTCAGTGAAAAGACTGACTATTTTAACTGTAAATCGGTAGGGATGGAATTGTTTAAGACTTATTTGCTTATTTTTTACGCAGTTTGATATGTGTATCTATCAGTTGCAGGGCGTTATGGCGGAACAGCGTGCCTTCGGTATCCTTGACCCACATATGTAACAGGCCGGAGAAAAACAGGTGCGTATCCAGCGCCAGTTCACCCGCGGTCGCCTGGGTGCCCACTTGCCCCATTTCCTGCGCCTTGGCGTAAGCCTGCTCTAATTTGTGGATTAATCCGCTGCAATTGCCTAAAATAGATTTCAACACATCTGCGAACTCATCTACATATTCGCACTTGGTCATCATCACCTCATAAGTCTCGCGTGCGGTCAGGTCCTCATCGAGCATTTGTATGGTGTTTTCCAGATGTTTGCGTATGCGGCCCAGCGGGTCGAAACTGCCGCCTTCGGGGTTACCCAGCAAGGTATCTTCCATGCGGTCTATCAAGGGCAGGTAAACTTCTTCACGCATGGCATGGAACAACTCTGCCTTATTGGCAAAGTGCCAGTAAACGGCACCACGTGTGACGCCAGCGTGAGTCGCGATATGCTCCAGGCTGGTGCGGCTTACCCCTTTGATCAGGAACACTTCACGTGCGGCGCTGACTATGCGTTGACGGGTGATTGCGGCGTCTTCTTTGGTTTTTCGTACCATGCTAAAGCGTCACTCCATAATAAAGAAAAAGAATCATAGCTGTTAAGTTGCAGGATGCGACAGGTAATATGAATTTTTTGCGTAACCCATTTACATACATCCGTGTTTGTATATAATATACATCCAAGATTGTATGTAATCAAGTTTATTTTGAAAATTATTAAGGGATAACATGTTGATTTCACAGAGTATCCAACCTCATCGTGCAGTGGTTTTATTGGCTTTGGGCGTTGTATTAAGTGCTTGCGGAAAGTCTGCCAACGAACAAGGGCCTGGCGCTGGCGCCATGCAGGCCATGCCGGTCAGTGTGCAATCAGTCACTGCCGAAACAGTGCCTATCCAGACCGAAGTGGTCGCACAAACCGAAGGTGCCAAGCAGATAGAAGTACGCCCCCGCGTTGGTGGCATAGTACTGAAACGCTTGTATCAGGAAGGTGAGGCCGTCAAGGCTGGCCAGGACATGTTCCTGATCGACCCTATGCCTTTCCAATTGCAGGTAGACCAGGCGCGCGCCATGATCGCCCAGCAAAAAGCCAGGATAGACCAGACTGCGCGTGAAGCGCAGCGTCTGAAAGGCTTGCTGGAGACTAAATCGATTAGCCAGCGTGAGTACGATAACGCTACTTCTGATAACTCAGTGGCCACTGCGACCATGATGCAGTATCAGGCGCAATTGCGTGAAGCAGAGCTGAATCTGTCTTATACCCACGTCAAGGCACCGGAAAGCGGCATCGCCGGCCGTTTTGTACTGTCTGAAGGTGCGCTGGCAAGTGCCAACACCACTTTGCTCAGCACCATAGTGCAAGTGTCGCCTATCTGGGTGCGTTTCAGTCTGTCGGAATCTGACCTGATCAGCCTGGGTGGTCATCTGCGTCCAGGTAAGGTACAAGATGTACGTTTGATCCTGGGCGACAACAGTGAATATCCGCAATCAGGCAAAATCAACTTCTCAGCCAGCCAGATCGATCCGGCACTGGGTACCCAGCAGTTACGTGCCGAGTTCCAGAATCCGGACAGCGCATTGTTGCCCGGCCAATTTGTACGCGTGCGTCTGACTACCGGCAAGCGTGATGGCGTGTTCCTGATCCCGCAAACTGCGGTGTTGACCGGCCAGCAAGGCAAATTCGTGTTTGTGGCGGAAAAAGATAAAGAAGGCAAAACCGTTGCTGCTGCGCGGCCTATCGTGGCTGGTGGCTGGTTCGGTGAGCGCTGGAGCGTGCTTGAAGGCCTGAAGGCCGGTGACCAGGTGATTCTTGATAACCTGATCAAAGTGCGTCCAGGTGCGCCAGTTGCGCCGCATGCGCCAGACGCCGCGCCTGCAGCAGGTCAGCCAGCAGCAGAGAAACCTGCCGCGCAAGACAAGGCTAAATCTTAAGCAGGTTTAGCCAGGTCCTTAGTAACAAAATCATGTTATTTACGGCCTGAACACTCTTGGTTCAGGCCGATTTCAGGAAAAACGATATGACCCGATTTTTTATCACACGCCCGATTTTTGCCAGCGTGCTGTCTATCATCATCGTGTTGGCAGGATTGGCAGCGGCATTTAAATTGCCGATCGCACAGTATCCGCAGATTGCACCGCCAACCGTATTGATCACAGCCAGCTATCCTGGCGCCAGTGCCGAGACACTGTCTAAAACCGTGGCTGCCCCGATTGAGGAGCAGTTGAGCGGGGTGGAAAACCTGCTTTACTTCAACTCTAGTTCAGACAGTAGCGGTACACTGACCATCACGGCGACTTTTGATATTGGTACCGATGTCGACCAGGCGACCTTTAACGTCAGCAACCGCGTGAATATCGCCTTGCCCAGGCTGCCGGAAGATGTGCGCAGGACCGGTGTCGTGGTGCAAAAGCGTTCCAACGATATTCTGTTGGTGGTGATGCTGATCTCCAAGAAAAAAGAGCATGACCGTCTGTTCCTGAGTAACTACGCCACACTGAATGTGCTGGATGAGTTCAAGCGTATCAAAGGCGTGGGCGATGTCACCATTTTTGGTGGCCAGGATTACTCCATGCGTATCTGGTTGCGCCCTGACCGTATGGCACAACTGGGGGTTTCCACCACTGATATCTCTGCTGCCATCAATGCACAGAACGCGCAATATGCCGCGGGTAAGATAGGTGCCGAACCGGCCCTGCCTAGTCAGCAATTATCGTTTACGGTGACCGCTAAAGGCCGTCTGATCGAGCCTGAAGAGTTCGGCAACATCATTATCCGTGCACAAGGCCCTAACGGCGTGCTGCGCCTGAAAGATGTGGCGCGTATCGAGCTGGGTGCGCAAACCTATAACGTGGCTTCTGCCCTGAACGGGCAACCAGGGGTGGCGCTGCCTATCTTCTTGCAGACCGGTGCCAATGCGCTGGAAACCGCAGAAGCGATCAAGGCCAAAGTGGATGAGTTGAAAGCCAAGTTCCCTGAGGGCATGGATTACAACATTCCTTACGACACCAGTGACTTTGTGAAAGCCACGATCGAAGAAGTGTTCCACACTTTTGGTGAAGCGCTGATCCTGGTGGTGCTGGTGGTGTTCCTGTTCCTGCAGAGCTGGCGCGCGACTTTGATCCCTATGATCGCGGTGCCTATCTCTATCGTCGGTACGTTTGCCGGTTTATACCTGTTCGGGTTCTCCATCAACCTGCTGACCATGTTTGCGATGATTCTTGCCATTGGTATCGTGGTCGATGACGCCATCGTGGTGCTGGAAAACACCGAACGGTTGATGAAGGAAGAAAACCTCAATCCTTTACAGGCGGCGATCAAGTCTATCGCCCAGGTACAGGCAGCGGTGGTGGCTATCGTGCTGGTGCTGTGTGCGGTGTTCGTGCCGGTCGCTTTCCAGGGTGGTATCGCCGGTGAACTGTATAGGCAGTTCGCGGTGACTGTTGCCATTTCTGTGGTGATCTCGGGTGTAGTGGCGTTGACGCTGACGCCAGCCCTGTGCGCCATGATCCTGAAAAACAGCCACCATGAAAATGGTTTCTTCCGTGCGTTTAACCGTGGCTTTGGCCGATTAACCAGCTGGTACACTGGCACGGTGAACCTGACCCTGCATCATAAAATCATCGGTGCCGTGGTGTTTGGTGGCATGGTGATCGTCATGATCTTCCTGTTCCGCGCAGTACCGGGTGGCTTTGTGCCGCCAGAAGATCAGGGCTATGTGATCAGTATCGTGGTCATGCCGGATGGCGCGACCCTGAAACGGACTTCACAAACGGTGGAAAACATCCGTTCTGCCATCGCCAAAGACCCAGCCACTGCGCACGAGTTTGCGGTGAACGGTTTTGAACTGCTGACCGGTGCCAATAAGACCAACGCCGGTACCATGTTCGTGCGTATGACGGACTGGGATAAACGGACCACCAATGCAGACCAGATGGTAGGCAAGCTGATTGGTGTCGGCATGAGCCAGCCTGACGGTATGGGCTTTGCGGTGAACCCACCAGCCATTCGTGGCCTGGGTTCTGCCGGTGGTTTTGAAGTTTATGTGCAAGCCCATGGCGATACCGATGCCGCCAAGCTGGCGCAAGTCATGAACAACTTTATGGATGCCATGCGCGCTAATCCGCAATTAACCGGTATCAACAGTTTCTTCCGCCCCACCGTGCCGCAGTTGTTTATTGAGGTGGATGAAGCCAAGGCCTTGTCACAGAATGTGAAGATCGCCGACATTTATGCCACATTGCAAAGCACCATGGGTTCGCTGTATGTAAACGACTTTAACCGTAGCGGCCGTACTTACCGCGTGCAGTTGCAAGCCGAAGCCGCTTACCGTATGAAACCGGAAGACCTGGGCAAAGTCTATGTGCGTAGTCAGCCGACTGAAGACAGCCCTAACGGCAACATGGTGCCTATGTCGGCCCTGGCTAAAGTCAGCAACATCGTCGGTGCTGAACAGCTTGAGCGCTACAACGGCCTGTTGTCTGCCAAAGTGTTTGGTAGCGGCGCGCCTGGTGTGAGTTCGGGTGACGCGATCAAACTGGTGGAGAAGATTGCCAGAGAGAACCTGCCAGATGGCTACCAGATCGCCTGGACTGGTCAGGCTTACCAGGAAAACCGTACCGGTTCTGCCGCATTGGTTGCCTTTGGTTTTGCGACCATTATGGTGTTCCTGATCCTGGCGGCACAGTTTGAAACCTGGGCGTTGCCACTGGCTGTGATTATGGCGATCCCGTTTGCGATGACAGGCGCCTTGATCGCTGTGCTGACACGTGGCATGAATAACGACATTTACTTCCAGATCGGCTTGATCACCCTGATCGGGCTGGCGGCGAAGAACGCGATCCTGATCGTGGAATTCGCCTCGCAGAAGATGGAAGAGGGCATGCCGTTAGCCGAAGCCGCACTGGAAGCCGCACGTCTGCGTTTCAGGCCTATCGTGATGACTTCCATGGCGTTCATGCTGGGTATCCTGCCGCTGGTGTTTGCCACCGGGGCTGGCGCGGCAGCGCGGCAGTCTATGGGTACCGGCGTGTTTGGCGGTATGTTGCTGGCGACATTTATTGCCACCATCTTTATCCCATTGTTCTTTACCTGGTTGACCAACGAGAAAAAAGTGCGTCACCACGGTCATATTGAAGAAGAGGAATCGGTATGAAACCGACAATGAAATTGACTTTAAAACCATTGCAACAGTCGCTGCTGTTAGGGCTGGTCACCATGTCACTGGCTGGTTGCCAGGTGCTGGGGCCATTTTATTCACGGCCTGAGCCGGTAGTGCCTGCAGAATATACCACTGGCCAGGCTGGCCAGCTGACCCAGGAACAGCAACTGGCATTGCAACAATGGTGGACATTGTTTAACGACAGCAAGCTCAACCAGCTGGTAGATACTGCGCTGGCGAAAAACAACAACCTGCAATCCGCAGTTGCCCGCATAGAAGAAGCGGATGCATTTGCGCGTGAAAGCGGTGCCAGCCTGCTGCCTACCGTGACCGGTACCACCTCAGGCATACGTAACCGGGTGACTGAATCCGGTATCTTCCCGGTGTTTGGCGATAACCCGCGTAAAACCTACAAGATAGGCTTGAACGGCAGTTATGAGCTGGATTTCTGGGGCAAGCTGCGCCGCGGCAATGAGGCGGCACGCGCGCAATTGCTGGCGACCCGCTACGCCAAAGAGGCCGTCACCTGGTCACTTTCCAGCCTGGTCACCAACAATTACCTGATGATACGCAGCCTGGACGGCCAGTTGCTGGTCAACCAGCAAAACCTGAAAACGGCACAAGACAGCCTGGACCTGGCTAAACGCCGGGTTGAAGGTGGTGTGTCTACCATACTCGATGCCCATCAGGCGGAGTTAGTGGTTACCACGCTGCAAACGCAGGCGCTGGAACTGAAAAGACAGCGTGCTTTGAGCGAGCATCAGCTGGGCTTGTTAACCACAGACCTGGGCCTGAAGATCCCGGCCGGTGACCTGATGGCGATGCCACAACCGCTGACACCACCTACAGGCCTGCCTTCAGCATTGATGGAAGCACGGCCGGATGTACGCCAGGCTGAGCAAGCCATGATCGCGGCGAATGCCAATATAGGCGTGGCGCGTGCAGCTTTCTACCCGAGTATCGCGCTGACCACCACCTATGGCGGTGAAAGTATCGCGCTGAATAACTTGCTGAAATCACCGGCACGGGTCTGGTCACTGGGGCTGGATATCAACCTGCCTATCTTTAATGGCGGCCGGCTGAAAGCGCGTGAAGAGCAGGCCACTGCGCAGCAAAAGCAAACCCTGGCCAGTTACCAGAACACCTTGCAGACCGCGTTTACCGAAGTCAGTGATGCGCTGGTGAACACCAGCCAGTATCGCGAGCAGGAAGCGCTGGCGCAATCCAAGGAAAAAACCACGGCGAATATCCTGACGGTGGCGCAAAACCGTTATCAGGCCGGATACACCAGCTATCTGGAAGTCCTGGATGCGCAGCGTAACCATAACGAAGCGACACAGGCCATGGTACAAAGCCGTCAGAACACCCTGATAGCCACTGTAGACCTGTTCAAGGCCCTGGGTGGCGGCTGGAAGCCAGAAAGCGTGAAACAAGAAGAGTATTACAAAAAGTAATTGTGTTATCTGTGGTCCAAGAAACCGGGCGTGCAGTACCTTGCACGCCCGGTTTTTTGTTTCCTGCAGCGAAATCTACCAAGTATATGAACAGCCTTGCATAGCCTCCAGACTTGGCCCGCCGGCGAGCAAACCTGCCCACTATCCATACAAATAACATCATACGGTCATTTTTGTAGCGTAAGTTACAAGATGTTTTAGGCAATACCCAGGTTTCAGAGGAGTAGCACATTGATCAAAGCCAGCATGTTTTATTTGCTTTTACTTGCCACCATTTCCGGGTGCGCGACCACGCGTGATCCAGACCCGCTGGAAGCAATAAACCGTAAGACGTTTGCGTTTAATGAAAAGCTGGATGAGGTGGTATTAAAGCCGGTCGCTAAGGGTTATCAGAAAGTTTGCAAAACACGCCAGCCCGCCTAATATGGCGCCATGCATCACTCATCAACAGACTCACTTTCCGTACCATCCTCCACTGCAGGCGCGTCCACTGCAGGCGCGCCTTCCCTGAGCCGCATCGCGTTTGCCAGCTTTATAGGCACAGCCATAGAGTTCTATGATTTTTATATCTATGCCATGGCCGCGGCGCTGGTGATAGGGCAGGTGTTTTTTCCGGCCAGCGACCCTGCGGCGCAATCATTAAACGCTTTGCTGACTTTTGGCCTGGCGTTTATCGCCCGCCCCTTAGGTGCCTTGCTGTTCGGCCACTTTGGCGACAAGCGTGGGCGTAAGTCGACGCTGGCGGCTTCATTGCTGGTGATGGGTGCCTCCACTTTCCTGATCGGCTTGTTGCCGGGTTACGACACGCTGGGCATGTGGGCGCCATTATTACTCTGCGTATTGCGCTTCGGCCAGGGCATAGGGCTGGGCGGCGAGTGGGCAGGGGCGGCTTTGCTGGCGACTGAATACGCACCTGCGGGCAAGCGCGGCTGGTATGGCATGTTTCCGCAGCTGGGGCCTTCCATAGGCTTTCTGCTGGCGACGCTGACTTTTCTCGCATTGAGCCTGGGCCTGACCGAAGCCCAGTTCATCCGGTGGGGCTGGAGGGTGCCTTTTATCATCAGTGCGGCACTGGTGCTGGTGGGCTTGTATGTCAGGTTCAAGCTGGCTGAAACCCCGGTGTTTGCCAAAGCGCAGGCCGCACACCATTTGCATCACTGGCCACTGAAAAGCCTGATATTGCAACATGGCCGCGCCATTGTGCTGGGCGCCCTGGCCATGAGTGTGTGTTATCACTTGTTTTACACCGCGACCGTGTTTTGCCTGAGCTATGGCACGCAGGCATTACATATCCCACGCCCGGTGTTCCTGCTGCTGTTATGTGTGGCCGTGCTGGGGATGGCGCTGGCGACACCATTGGCAGCCTGGTGGGCAGACCGTGCCGGCAGGCGGCCGGTATTGCTGGTCGGCCAGGCGCTGGCGCTGCTGTTGGGTTTTGCCCTGGCGCCCATGCTGGGCAGCGGGCAATTAGTCTGGATCGCCTTGTTTCTGTTTCTGGCCCTGTTTTTAATGGGGGTGACATTTGCCCCCATGGGTGCTTTTTTACCCGAGCAGTTTCCGGTCGCTGTGCGTTATAGTGGCGCCGGCCTGGCTTACCAGCTGGGCGGCATCCTGGGTGCTTCATTTGCACCGGCGATCGCGCAGTATCTGGTGCAGCAAGGCGGCCTGAGCTGGGTGGGCTGGTATATGTCGGTGATGGCAGCTATCAGCGCGTGGGCGGTGTGGCAAATCAGGCCACAAGACAGCGTGCATGACTGAAGTTTTAGCGCAGCAGGTATAATGCAGCTTTTTTACAGCAAAGCCATCGTATATGTTTATCCACCCCGGGTTTGACCCTATTGCGTTGCAGATTGGCAGTTTTGGCATCCACTGGTACGGCCTGATGTATCTGGTGGGCTTTTTTGGCGGGCTGTGGCTGGGGCAATATCAGGTCAAACGCCTGCGTAAGCTAGACCCCAACTCACCGTGGCAGCACAAAGACCCTGACGATATGCTGTTTTATATCGCGCTGGGTGTGGTGCTGGGTGGCCGCCTGGGCTATGTATTGTTTTATCAGCCGCTGTATTTCTTGCAGCATCCGCTGGAGATATTTGCCTTGTGGCAGGGCGGCATGTCTTTTCACGGCGGCTTTATCGGTGTGATGGTGGCAATGGCTTTGTTTGCGCGCAAACGTGGCGTGGCCTGGCTGCAACTGATGGATTTTGTCGCCCCGCTGGTGCCGATTGGCTTGGGCGCAGGCCGTTTCGGTAATTTTATCAACGCTGAGTTATGGGGCAGGCCTACCCATGCTGACTGGGGCATGGTGTTTCCTCAAGTGGACGCCCTGGCCAGGCACCCTTCGCAGTTATATGAATTTGCGCTGGAAGGGGTGGCCATGTTTTTGATCCTGTGGTTTTTTGCCGGCAAGAAACGTCCTATAGGCGCGGTTTCAGCGGTATTCCTGCTCAGCTATGGTAGCTTCCGTTTCCTGGTTGAGTTCACGCGTGAACCAGACAGCTTTCTCGGCTTGTTGTCTTTAGGCCTGAGCATGGGTCAATGGTTGTGCATCCCTATGATTTTGGCCGGTCTGGCCATGTTGCGCTGGGCTTATCGCAAGCCTTGATCTCAGGTCAATATCCGGGCTGCGTCGCCAGCTCCAGTGCCTGCAGCCAGGTGATGGCATAGTCGCGGCTTTGCTGCGGCGTGCCGCACATTTCCAGGCTGGGTTGCAGGCCGCCACAAAATGCCGGACGTTCCGGCTTGCCAAATAGTTTGCAGCCAAAGTGCTCATCCAGCTGTACGCAGGCTACTCCCGCCGGCTTGCCATGCGGCATGCCGGGAATAGGGCTGGTGATAGAAGGGGCGATACAACAGGCCCCGCATTGCGGACGGCATTGCATAGCTTCAGACATCCACCCACGGGTAACCGAGTGCCGTGACCCCGGCTTTGAGGTGCAGCATGGCTTGTTGCACCAGGCCGCTTTCGCCTTTCATGCCGACTTCTGTGGTTCTGCGCTGGTTGGTGCGTGGCAGACTGAACAGCTTGAGCATGGGGTATTGCAGCAGCATCTGGTTCATCAGGTCTATGAGGTCGCTTTCGCCGGCTTCTGTCACTACTATGGCTTGCTCTATGTGGTCCCGCGTGTGAAACAGGTGGCTGTAATAGGTATCCAGCACCCACTCGACCATAGGGTGCGCCATTTCAGGAAAGCCAGGCACGAAATAATGCTGGTTGATGCTGAAACCGGCGACGCGGTTGACAGGGTTGGGGATCAGCTCACAGCCTTGCGGAAAATCCGCCATCAGCACCCGTTTGGGGTAAGCGCCGGCGCCGTATTGTGCTTCTATATTGGCGACCGCACCCGCATGCCGCTCTATAGGCACCCCGGCCGCTGCTGCCGCGCATTGCCGGGTATGGTCATCCGGCGTAGCACCTATGCCGCCAAAGCTGAATACCACCTCGCCGCGTGCCATGCTGGCTTTGAGGTGGCTGGTGATCTGCTCGGGGATATCGGCAATAAAATAGGCCCAGCTCAGTGGCAGGCCGCGTGCGGAAAGTAACTCTATGACTTTGCTCAGGTGCGCGTCCTGGCGTTTGCCGGACAATATTTCGTCGCCTATGATATAGATACCGAAGGACTGCATAGTGAGTCAGACCAATGATGAGATGCCAGCAATTATACCGCTGGCGGCGGCATATTTATTTGTGCGCCAGTCGGCAAATCTACATGCAGGCACAAAAGAAAAATGGCGATGACTGTCAGGTCATCGCCATTGTCTTCATTCTCTAATTACTGCCTGCAGGTCAGCCCTTGCGCAAAGCCCGCGACAGGAAGATCAGGAAGATCGCACCTATGGTAGCGACGACTATGCTGCCGATCAAACCGCCACTCGCACTCAGGCCCAATAAACCAAACAGCCAGCTACCGACGACTGCACCTGCTATCCCCAGGATCAGATCCCAGATCAGGCCATAGCCGTCGCCCTTCATAATCAAACCTGCCAACCAGCCAGCAATAATTCCAATTACGATGGTCCAGATCATAGTTATTTCCTCATTGTTGTTATCAAATGTTTGAGCAGCCATATTAATGGTTACTGCAGGCTACATCTGTCAGAGCTTGTAGGAAAAACTTGTCAGAAAAGACTGATACGGGAATGCCGCCAGTTTATTTTTTCAAACCTACCAGTACGATGCCAGCCCCGGCAATGATCAGGATCACGCTCAATGCCTGCGGGATTTCAACATCTTTGGTGATATCGGCACTGGCTTCCAGCGAGCCTATCTTTGCCACAGTCTCTTTGCTTTCATAGCTGAAACCTTTGTAGATCAGACCGGCAGAGCCAAGTGCGATCAGGATAATACCGATAATGAGAGATGATTTCATGAGAGTGCCGCCCCTTTTCAGTTGTAGGAAACATTACCTTAACATAGCGGGGGCGCTTTTCCCATGCATGCCGGTTTTGACCTGGTTTGCAGCATTGTAGCGACTGTCGCTAATGCGCACTTTCCCAGTTGTTGCCGACGCCGACTTCGGCCAGTAACGGCACATCCAGCGTAGCCACACTTTGCATCAGCAACGGTAATTGTTGTTTGACCAGGGCGAGTTCTGCATCCGGCACTTCCAGCACCAGTTCATCGTGCACCTGCATAATGAGTTTGCTGTGCAGTTTTTCCTCAGTCAGCCATTTATCCACTGCGATCATGGCCAGTTTGATCAGGTCGGCGGCGGTGCCTTGCATAGGTGCGTTGATGGCGGCGCGTTCAGCACCGGCACGGCGATTGCCGTTGGCGCTGTTGATCTCCGGCACCCATAGCCTGCGACCAAAAATGGTTTCTACATAACCTTGCTGTTTGGCCAGCTCGCGCGTTTCGCTCATATATTTGCGCACTCCGGGGTAACGGGCGAAATAGCGCTCTATATAGCTTTGTGCGGCGCTGCGCTCTATATTCAGGTTTTGCGCCAGGCCAAAGGCGCTCATGCCGTAAATCAGGCCAAAGTTGATCACTTTGGCATAACGGCGCTGTTCATTATCGACACTGGTTTTTTCTACGCCGAAAATTTCAGCCGCAGTGGCGCGGTGTATGTCCTCATTGTTGGCAAACGCACTGAGCATGCCTGCGTCCTGCGACAGGTGCGCCATGATACGCAGCTCGATCTGCGAATAGTCGGCAGAGACGATGTGGCTGCCGGGTGCGGCAATAAATGCTTCACGGATACGGCGGCCTTCTGCCGTGCGCACCGGGATATTCTGCAGATTGGGGTCGCTGCTGGCCAGCCTGCCGGTGATGGCCACGGCCTGGTTGTAGTTGGTATGTACGCGCCCGGTGGCGGCGTTGATCATTTTTGGCAGTTTGTCGGTATAGGTCGATTTCAGCTTGGCCAGGCCGCGGTATTCCAGCAGCACTTTAGGCAAGGGGTGATCCAGCGCCAGTTCCTGCAGTACATCCTCATCGGTAGAAGGCACGCCAGAAGGCGTTTTCTTTAACGGCTTGATGCCGAGCTTGCCAAACAGGATCTCCTGCAATTGTTTGGGGCTGCCCAGGTTGAATGGCTGGCCTGCCAGCTCATAAGCCTGTTTTTCCAGTTCCATCAGGCGCAGGCCTATCTCGTTGCTCTGGCGGTTCAGCATGTGGCTGTCTATCAGCACGCCGTGACGCTCCATGCGCTGCAATGCCAGCATGCTGGGCATTTCAACCTGCTGGTAGATGAATTCCAGCCTGGAGGATGCAGCCACCTGCGGGTGCAGTGCGTGATGCAGTTGCAGGGTGATATCTGCATCTTCGGCAGAATACTCGCTGGCCTGTTCCACGGTGACCTGGTTAAAACCTACCTGTTTGGCCCCTTTGCCGGCCACCGCCTCGAACGGGATAGGCGAGATGCCCAGGTGGCGCTCGCTCAGTTCATCCATGCCGTGACCTTTATGGCTCTCAAACACATAAGACTGCAACAGGGTGTCGTGGGCGACGCCCTGCAGGTGTATGCCGTGATTGGCCAGCACATGCATATCGTATTTCAGGTTCTGGCCGACTTTTCTGATGGCCGGGTTTTCCAGTATGGGTTTCAGCTTGTCCAGCGTGGCCTGCAGCGGCAGCTGGGCAGGGGCGTCAAAATAATCATGGGTGAGCGGCACATAGGCGGCCTCGCCCGGCGTGACACTGAATGACACGCCGACTATTTTGGCCTGCAGCGGGTCCAGCGAGGTGGTCTCGGTGTCAAAGCACAGCAGCTCTGCCTGTTGCAGGCGTAGCAACCAGTCATCCAGCGCCGCCTCCGTCACTATGGTCTGGTACTGGCGGCGAGTGTCAGGCACGTAATCATTTTTTGTGGCAACGGCAGCCGCTGGCTGCGGCGAGGTGGCAGCGGCAGTGCCGGCAGTGGAGCCATCAGCTAGTTTATCCAGCTCGCGCTTCCAGGTGCGGAACTCGAAATGGTCGAACAGGCCATGCAGTTTCTCTATATCCGGCGCCTGCTGGATCAGGTCATCAAATTTTTCACACAAGCCGACATCGCAGCGTATGGTGATCAGCTCGCGGGCCGTCGGTAACCACGGCAGGGCTTTGCGCAGGTTATCGCCGACTACGCCTTTGATGTTGTCTGCATTGGCGACGATATTATCCAGTGAGCCGTATTCCTTGAGCCATTTGACGGCGGTTTTCGGGCCGACTTTCTCCACGCCGGGGACATTATCCGAGGTGTCGCCAACCAGGATCAGGTAATCAATGATCAGCTCGGGAGGAATGCCGAACTTGTTCTCCACGCCGGCGATATCCAGCACGTCATCGGTTTTGCGGAAAGCATCACGCATGGTGTTGACGACAGTGATATGCGCGTTGACCAGCTGGGTGATGTCTTTGTCGCCGGTGGAGATAATGGTTTTAATGCCTTGTTTTTCTGCCTGTTTGGCCAGGGCGCCTATCACATCATCGGCTTCAACCCCGTCTTCAATGATCAGCGGCCAGCCCATGGCGCGTATGGTTTCGTACAAGGGCTCTATCTGCACGCGCAGGTCATCCGGCATGCTGACGCGGTTGGCTTTGTATTGCGGATAGAGATCATCGCGGAAAGTCTTGCCTTTGGCGTCGAACACACAGGCGCTGTAATCAGAAGGGTAGTCTTTGTGCAGGCGGCGCAGCATATTGAGCACGCCCTGTATCGCCCCTACCGGTTCATTAGCCGAGTTGCGCAGGTCAGGCATGGCGTGGAAAGCGCGGTATAGGTAGCTGGAGCCGTCAACCAGAAGCAGGGTCTTCATTATTAAGTTCTCAAGGGTTCATTGTTTGGGTTGAGTTGCATAGTTGCATTTCAACAGGCTGATGCCATTGCTTACAGTCAAAAACATTTCACAGGCGTATTTTACGCAATTCAAAGCCACTTCATGTACACTAATTTTGTTTGTAATTTGAAGGACTGATGTATGAACAACCAAAAGCTGCCCAGCACGGTTGAGCCTGAATTGCTCAACGGTGCCGATGCCAGCCATGAATCGTGGCACGCCTTTGAGATCATGGCTGAGTTTGTGGGGGCGACCGAGAACCTCAAAGCCATCATGCCTGCCGTATCGATTTTTGGCAGCGCGCGTACCAAACCCGATCATCCTTACTATAAGCAGACCGAAGAGATCGCCAGGCTACTTTCAGACTCCGGCTTTAGTGTGCTGTCTGGCGGTGGCCCCGGCATCATGGAAGCGGCCAATAAAGGTGCTTTCCCCGGGCGTGGTGCCAGTGTGGGCCTGAATATCAGGCTGCCTTTTGAGCAGCATGGCAATCCCTACCAGGATATAGGCATCAGCTTTAAATATTTCTTCATGCGCAAAGTCATGTTCGTCAAATATGCGAGTGCCTTTGTCGTCATGCCTGGCGGTTTTGGTACGCTGGACGAATTAATGGAGGCAATCACGCTGGTGCAAACTGGCAAAACCCGCAAGCTGCCTATCATCCTGGTCGGCAGCCAGTACTGGGCTGGCCTGATAGACTGGTTGCGCAATACGCTGGTGGCTGAGGGCATGGCGTCAGAGGCAGATATGGACCTGATCCAGCTCATTGATGAGCCACCGCAGATCGTGGATGCCATCTTCAAGCATTATGAAACCACCGGCTTTGAGCTCACGCCTGCTGAACGCAAGCTGCAGCTTTATTTGTAACAGTTTTTCATTAAAACATCGTCCGCGCATGCACCGCGCTCGTGTATTTGTTTCATTTGCTGATTTATTTCGCGGTTATTGTGGTTGCAGATGTCGCCGAGTGGCGGCTTTTTGCTAGAATAGCAATCACTGATTAAGGAGTTATCCATGCGTGACTTTCCCCGTTTTTTGCTTGCTGTTGTATGTGTTGCCGGTTTTTCACTGCCGGTTTGGGCAGCCGCCCCGGGCGATGCGGAATTGCTGGAGGAAGTCCCTTCGCCGCCAAAGATCATTGAGGGCCAGCCCATAGACAAGCCGACCATCACCAAACGCAAGGATGGCGAAAACGAGCTTGAGGAATACAGCATCAATGGCGACGTCTATATGGTCAAGGTGACACCGCCTAGCGGCAAGCCTTATTATCTGCACCGCGAAGACCGCAACGGTGAGTGGGTCAATGATGGCCCGACCCGTCCGCTGTCCGTGCCTAAATGGACACTGTTCCGATTCTAATTCTAATCTTTGAGGTCAGCCCGAAATGGGCGGGCCTGTAAATCACATGTCTGTTTTTACCACCCTGAGTCTGGAAGAAGTGCGTCAGTGGCTGACGCCTTTTAATATTGGCGAGCTGCAGACTTTGCGCGGCATTGCTGCCGGGATCACCAATACCAATTATTTTGTAGAAACCAGCCAGGCGCGCTTTGTGCTGACGGTGTTCGAAAAAAACGATTTTGATGAGCTGCCTTATTTCGTCCATTTGCTGGCGCACCTGTCACGGCATGGTGTGCTGTGCCCCAGGCCTATCGCCGATAGCGATGGCGTCGCCCTGCACCGTATACATGGCAAGCCGGCGTTGATGGTCAGCTGCCTGAAAGGCAGCGATGTAGACCAGCCTAACCTGGTGCAGATAGAGGCAGTGGCGCTGACGCTGGCACGCATGCATTTTGCCGGGCTGGATTTCAATGAGCAGTCACACAACCAGCGCGGGCAAGGCTGGCGCGCAATGACGGCCCAGCAGGTCATGCCCAAGCTCACGGCAGTGCAGCAACACCTGCTGCAAGAAGAACTGGAGTTTCAACACAGCCTGGATCTGTCCGATGTGCCGCACGGCGTGATCCATGGGGATCTGTTCCGCGACAATGTGCTGTTTGACGGTGATGCGCTGGGCGGCTTTATTGATTTTTATTATGCCTGCCACGATGTGCTGGCCTATGACGTCGCCATTGCTGTCAATGAATGGTGCGTAGACGCCAATGGCCATTTTGTTGATGAAAAACTGGCGGTGTTCATGAATGCCTATCAGTCTGTGCGTGCCTTTACGCCTGCCGAGAAAACCCACTGGCCGGCATTGCTGCGGCGGGCTGCCTTGCGTTTCTGGTTATCGCGCCTGTATGATTTTCATTATCCAGTTGCGGGTGAACTCACGCATGCCAAAGACCCCGCACATTTTGAGCGGGTGCTGCTTAACCGCAAAGCTTTCACTTAAAAAGATAAAAAAGGGAGAATATGACAGAAACCGGAACCCAACAGGGCTTGCGCTGGGTGCGTGAGAGTCTGGCCTTGTTTAAGACGCAGCCGCATGTCTGGATGCTATGGGCACTGGCTTATATCATGATCTTCAGGGTGTTGCCGTCACTGGACAAGATCCTGGCAGTGGCGACTGTGGTGATCTGGCCGGCGTGTATGGCTTTTTTCGTCATGTTATACAGGCAGATGGACTTGCAGAGCCAGCTGGTTCCGCGCACCGTCTGGCTGCAGCTGCAGACCAACATTAAAACCTTGTTGTTGCTCGGGCTGAGCGGCCTGATCTACACGCTGCTGGCGACTATGCTGCTGGGTAGCGAGCTGGCTGAACTGGTTGCCCATGCGCCTTCCAAGGCGGGGATGACAGAGTCACAGATGACCAAGTTTCTCGAAGGCTTCCTGCCATTCATGATCAAATTGATACTGCTGCTGTTGCCCTTGTTTATCGCCACTTGGTTCTCGCCCATGCTGATCGCCTTGAATGGTTATAACCTGCCTAAAGCGATCAAATCCAGCATAGCCGGCATTCTGCAATATTTTGTGCCCATGCTCATCTCCTGGGTGGTGATGACAGTAGGCATGCTGTTGGTGATGCTGGGTCTGGGCCTGGTCATAGGCATCTTGGGCGCTTTGATCCCTATGGTGGCAGAGTTGCTGATGCCTTTGCTGGTGTTCGCAGCTTTGCTGGTGATCAGCGCCCTGATGTTTGCATTGCAATATATCAGTTACAAAGATGTGTTCAGGGCTGCGCCTGTGCTGCATGCATAAAGGTTGAAGCTGGATAGCTAAGAAAATCGCATTAAAAAACCGCCTGTCGCAAAACAGGCGGTTTTTTTATTGTTGCATCGCCGGCCTGGGCCAGCACCAGGCTTTAAATCTTTTCCAGCCTGGCATATTCCAGCATCAGCGTCTTCAGGCCGGCGCTGCCAAAATTGACTTTCACTGCCAGGTCGCTGGCATTGCCTTCATAGCTGACGATGACCCCTTCGCCAAACTTGCCATGGCGTACACCCTGGCCTATCTTGAACGGATAGCTGGCCTGTGTGCTCTTGGCCGGCGTATATTGGCCGCCGGTGGCGTAGGTCTTGGCTGCCGGTTTGCTGTTCAGCCGTTTGGTCAGTGCTTCGGGGATCTCATCGATAAAGCGTGAGGCGATGCCATAACGCACCTGGCCGTGCAGCATGCGGCTTTGTGCGTAGCTCAGATACAGGCGCTGGCGGGCACGTGTCACCGCTACATACATCAGGCGGCGTTCTTCTTCCAGCCCGCCGTTCTCATAAGCGGCCTGCTCATGCGGAAACAAGCCTTCTTCGACCCCGCCTATAAACACGCTATGAAACTCCAGGCCTTTGGCGGCGTGCACCGTCATTAATTGCAACGCTTCATGGCCGACATCCGCCTGGTGGTCACCCGCTTCCAGGCTGGCATGGTTGAGAAACTGCGTCATCAGGTCCGCATCTTCTTCCATATTATGGTGGTTGCCCAGATCCTGTTTGCTGAACGCGACAGCGGCGGTGACCAGTTCCTGCAGGTTCTCTACCCGGTCTTCGCCTTCTTTGTCATTCTGGTAATGCGCCATCAGGCCGCTCAGGTTGATGACCATTTCTGCCACCTCGCCCAGGGTGATGCCGTAGGTCTGGTCCACCATATGGCGGATCAACGCGACAAAACCGTCCAGGCCTTTGCTGCCCAGCGTGCCTTCGCCTACCTTGTTGGTGGCGGCCTGCCATAAACTGCATTCGTTCTGGCGTGCGGCTTCCTGTAGCTGTTCCAGTCCGCGCGCACCTATGCCGCGCGGCGGGAAGTTGATGATACGCAACAAGGCGGTATCGTCATTGGCATTGGCGATCAGGCGTATATAGGCCAGCGCATGCTTGACTTCGGCGCGCTCAAAAAAGCGCAGGCCGCCATAGACGCGGTAGGGGATATTGGCCGAGAACAGTGAATGTTCCAGTATGCGTGACTGCGCATTGCTGCGGTAAAGCAGGGCGATATCGCTGAGGGGCACGCCTTCGCTTTGCAGCATATTCACTTCATCGACGATGAATTGCGATTCATCAGTGTCGTTATACGCTTCATAAATGCGGATAGGCTCGCCTTTGCCGGCCGAAGTCCACAGATTCTTGCCCAGACGGTTGCTGTTATTGCTGATGATGGCGTTGGCCGCATCCAGGATATTGCTGTGCGAGCGGTAGTTTTCTTCCAGCTTGACGATGTTCTCTACTTTGAAGTCACGCTGGAAATCGGACATATTGCCGACGCGCGCGCCACGGAAAGCATAAATACTCTGGTCATCGTCGCCCACGGCAAAAATACTGTTGTGCGCACCGCCCAGCAGTTTCAGCCATAAATATTGCAGGCGGTTGGTATCCTGGAATTCGTCGACCAGGATATATTGAAAACGCTGCTGGTAATGCGCGCGTATATGCGGTTCGCGTTGCAACAGCTCGTAGCAGCGCAACAGCAGTTCGGCAAAGTCGGCGACACCTTCGCGATTGCACTGCTGGTCATAAGCGGCATAGACCTCGCGCAGTTTCTGGCTATGGCCATCGTAGGCGTCTACAGCGTCGGCACGCAGACCTTCTTCCTTGCAACCATTGATATAACCCATGGCTTGTTTGGGCGGGTATTTTTCGTCATCGACATTCATGACTTTCATCACGCGCTTGATAGCCGAAAGCTGGTCTGCAGTATCCAGGATCTGGAAAGTACTGGGCAAGCCGGCTTCGCGATAATGGGCGCGCAACATGCGGTTACACAAACCATGGAAAGTGCCAGCCCACATACCGCGCGTGTTGATAGGCAGCATGCTGGTCAGGCGGGTCAGCATCTCTTTGGCGGCCTTATTGGTAAAGGTCACTGCCATCAGCCCCATGGGCGAAGTCTGCGAGGTCTGGATCAGCCAGGCGATACGCGTAGTCAGCACCCGGGTCTTGCCACTGCCCGCACCCGCCAGGATCAGCGCCGAGACATGCGGCAGGGTGACCGCTTGCAGTTGTTTGTCGTTCAGGCCCTGTAATAGATCGATTTCAGATTGCATGGCATTATTATCGCATGATGTGGCATTCGAGCAGCCTATCCCGCGCCATCAAATCACTATTCATGAGCATAAATAAATCGGCTGGAACTTTTTGAATTTGCACCTACTCATACAAGCACGATGATGATGAATCATCTTTCCGCTTCTTTCCTCCCTGAGCGGAAGCCTTTACGATGAGGCCTATTGCCCCGATTTACCCCTTAATCGGGGCTTTTTTTGTCCGCTTCAAACGCCACCGCTAAAGCCGGTCTGGCGCCAGGCCTCATATAACAAGATGGCGGCAGAGTTTGACAGGTTCAAACTCCTGCTATGCGGCAGCATAGGGAGCCTGACTCTGTGCTCAGGCGTGAATTGCGCACGTATCTCTTCAGGCAGGCCGCGTGATTCCGGCCCGAAAACAAACACATCTTCGTCTTGAAATGACAGGTCGCTATGCCTGGTGCTGCCTTTGGTGGTGATGGCAAACATGCGTTTTGGCTGCAGTGCCTGCTGGCATGCGGCCCAGTTTTCGTAGACATTCAATGCGGCATATTCGTGGTAATCGAGACCGGCACGTTTGAGGTGTTTGTCAGATAATTCAAAGCCTAAAGGCCGCACCAGGTGCAGGCTGGCCCCGGCATTTGCACATAAACGGATGATATTTCCGGTATTAGGAGGAATTTCCGGTTCAAAAAGCACGATATGAAACATTTTTAGCGGTTTGTTCACAAACGAAAGATTAGAATGTTGGTGATATGATAGACGAGAAAGTCTATTACGATAAATAATTACAAAGCCATGGCTCGTCCCGAAAAAATTAGACTAGGTGAAATTCTAGTCAGACAAAATTACATGACCCAAGCTCAGCTTGATCAAGCGCTGGAAGAACAGCGCAAGACAGGCCGTCGGCTGGGTCGCGTCATTGCCGACAAAGGTTTTGCCAGTGAACGGCAAATTGCCGAGGCCGTGGCACATCAGCTGAATATCCCTTTCCTCGACCTCGGTCAGTACGAACTCGACGCCAAACAGGTGCAAAAACTGCCTGAGGTGCAATCCCGCCGCTTCCGCGCCATCCTGCTCGAAGAACGTATCGACAGTTTCCTGATCGCCATGGTCGACCCTTCGGATGTCTACGCCTACGATGAGTTAGTGCGGCTGCTCAAACGCGATATCGATATCGTGGTGGTGCAGGAAAGTCTGCTCATGCAGACCATAGACAGATCCTACCGGCAAACCGAACAGATCTCTTCACTGGCGCTGGAGCTGCAGGAAGACCTGGCCGCCAGCAATGTAGACCTCGCCAGCCTGATGGGCGTGGACCTGGGCATTGATGATGCCCCGGTGGTCAAGCTGCTGCAGACCATTTTTGAAGATGCGGTGCAGGTGCGCGCTTCTGATGTGCATATAGAACCGCAGGAAAATAAACTGCTGATCCGTTTCCGCATCGATGGCGTCATGCATTTCCAAACCCAGGCGGATATGAAGATCGTTTCTGCGCTGATCATGCGTTTAAAGATCATGGCTGGCCTGGATATTTCAGAGAAACGCTTGCCGCAGGATGGCCGTTTTGGCTTTACCGTTAAAGGCCGTGCGGTGGATATGCGTATTTCCACCATGCCTACCCAATATGGCGAAACCGTGGTCATGCGTTTGCTGATCCAGAACACTGCGCATTTCCAGCTCGATAAACTGGGTATGCCACCGGAACTGCTGGAGCGTTTCCGCAAAATGATCAACCGGCCTAGTGGCATGGTGCTGGTCACCGGCCCTACCGGTAGCGGTAAAACAACCACGCTTTATTCTGCCCTGAGTGAACTCAACACGCCCGAGACCAAGGTCATCACGGTAGAAGACCCGGTGGAGTATCGCTTACCTGGCATCATCCAGACCCAGGTCAGTGAAAAGATAGAGCTGGATTTCCCCAAATTATTACGTGCCATCCTGCGCCAAGACCCGGATATCGTGCTGGTGGGTGAGATGCGGGATGAAGAAACTGCCCAAACCGGTCTGCGCGCGTCCATGACGGGTCACCTGGTCTTATCCACACTGCATACCAACGATGCCTCCACCGCGCCGGTGCGCCTGATCGATATGGGCGTGCCACGCTTTATGGTGGCCATGTCATTGCTGGGTGTGATGGCGCAACGCCTGGTCAGGTTGATCTGCCCGCACTGTGCGGTTGACCATACCCCGAATGAAACTGAGCGGGTCTGGTTGCGCCAGGTATTGCCACCTGAAGAGATCCCGGCTTTATTCAAGCATGGCAAAGGTTGCCAGCACTGCAACCGCACCGGTTACCTGGGGCGTGTCGGCCTGTATGAACTGCTGGAAATGACCAACGAGCTGGCACTGGCGGCTAACATGCCGGACACCAACGTGTTTATCACCAAAGCGCGTGAAAAGCTCAAGGGACAAACCCTGCGCGACCAGTCTTTGCAACTCGCTTTAGAGGGTAAGACTACACTGGATGAGATCATGCGTGTAGATAACCAGTTTGAAGGGTAAAGACCATGCCAGTATTTGATTACAAGGGACGTAGTGAAGATGGCCTGCTGGTTTCCGGCACACAGGAAGCCTCAGACCTGGACGCATTGGGCACCGCCCTGATGCTGTCTAAGATCACGCCGATTGAAATCAAGCAAAGAGCTGCCGTTGCCGTCGCCCTCAACCTGTTTGAAGAAAAAGTGACTGACCTGGACGTGATGCTGTTCAGCCGCCAGATGTTCACCTTGCTCAAAGCCGGCATTCCTATCATGCGCGCGCTCACCGGCATTCAGAGTTCGGTCGGCAATGCCAAACTGGCACGCGTGGTCGGTCAGTTGCGGGTCAGCCTGGATTCAGGGCGCGAATTGTCACTCGCACTCGCCGAGCATCCCAAAGTGTTCGATAGCTTTTATATCAGCATGATACGCGTGGGCGAAACCACCGGTAATCTGGATAATATTTTCGCCCGGCTGGCAGAACATATTGAATTTGAGCGCTTTATGCGCGGGCAGATCAAATCCGCTTTGCGTTACCCCTTGTTTGTGATGACGGCCATGGCCATTGCCATCATCGTGATCAATATCATGGTGATCCCACAGTTTGAAAAAGTGTTTGCCAGCATGCATGCCGACCTGCCTTTTATCACCAAGATACTGATAGGATTTTCCAGTTTTATGCGCAATTACTGGTTCGTATTGATTGCGATGGTGGCCGGTGCGGTATGGACATTTAAATCCTATGTCAGCACAGCTGCCGGACGCTCGAACTGGGATCGCATCAAGATGCGTATCCCGATTGCCGGAAAAATCATCTTCAAAGGCACCATGGCTAGGTTTGCGCGCAGTTTTGCGCTATCGACCCGCAGTGGCCTGCCCATACTTTCTGCATTACGCCTGGTATCACAAACCGTAGAGAATGATTATATTTCGGTCAAGATACTCAGCATGTCTACCGGCATAGAGCGCGGCGAAACCATTTTAAGGACAGCCACGCAAACCGGGGTGTTTAATCCGCTGGTGCTGCAAATGATCGCGGTAGGTGAAGAATCCGGCTCGCTGGATGAATTAATGCAAGAAATCGCCGATATGTATCAAGCTGACGTGGAATATGACGTTAAGACATTAGGGGCGCAGATCGAGCCTATTATGATCATGTTCTTGGGTGCGCTGGTGCTGGTATTGGCTTTGGGCGTATTCCTGCCGATCTGGGATATGAGTTCTGTCATGCTTAAAGGTGGTTAAACTGAAGTAAGCGACCGCAGGTTGCGAGATGGTTTTTGTAAAAGTGTTGTGTTTATAAGAACTCGGCTTCAAGCCCGGCGTAGTAGCAGTAATCAGCGGTCGTATATTACGAATGAATATGGACCAAAATTGTCTGGCACGGATTTTGCTGGAATGAAATTAACGCAGTTAGAACCTGTCACTGTGCGAATAAAGGCAGGGAATTTTGATTAGGAGTCTTTGTAATGAAAAAACAAGCGGGCTTTACATTAGTTGAATTGGTCGTGGTGATTGCAGTATTAGGTATTCTGGCAGCGACCGCTTTACCACGGTTTGTGAATGTGCAGTCAAATGCGCGAGTGGCGGCCATGCAAGGGCTGGCTGCCTCAATGAGGTCTGCAGCCAATATGTCCCGTGCTGCCTGGATCGCAAACGGTGGTACTGGTACAACGATCTTAATGGATGGCACTCAGACAGTGAACGTGACTGATAAAGGTTACCCACAATCCACCCAGGCAGGCATAGGGGCTGCTTTACAATCGCTAGACGACGCATCTTTCAAGCCAACTTGGGGTACCAGTGGTGTTGATAATGCTACCTTTGCCTCTGCGACTTCTGCTACATGTACGCTGACCTATAACCCAACAACGGGTGTGGTAGATACAGCGAACTTAACCAAAGATAAATGCGGCGGCAATTAATTGCTAATATGCGTGTCGTAGCGTCACGGGGATTCACACTGGTAGAACTGGTGGTTGTGATTGCGCTGGCAGGAGTGATGGTGGCAGTCGCAGCGCCAAGGTTTGCAAATGGCGATATCTTTGAAACCCGCGGTGACGCGGGTTTACTTTCATCTACGCTGCGTTATGCGCAAAAAACCGCCATCGCCCAGCGACGGGATGTCTATGCTATACGAAATGCCGCGGTGACGCCTAATACTGTTCGTTTGTGTTTTGATGCAGCTTGTGCGCAAAGCGTCATCAATCCCGAAACCGGCACCGCTTATGTATTCACCTTTTCAAAAAGTGTCACTGTGAGTGCTTTCAATAATAGTTTGGGCTTTGATGCGCTGGGGCGGGCGATCCCCAATGTCGCCTCCAGTTACACAGTGACTAACAAGAATGGTGCGCAATCATTCACAGTGAATATTGAGCAGGATACAGGCTATATACGTTGACCGTCGCTGGTTGGCGGTCACCACATATGACGCACACTTTCAATCAAAAAAATAAACACAGCAGTGCCCACAGCCGAAAACGCAATCGCGGATTTTCGCTGGTGGAACTGGTGGTGTTTATCGTCATCGTCACCACTGCGATTGCCGGGGTGGTTGGCGCTTTGTCCTGGATGAGCGGTCACTCGGCAGACCCGCTGGCGCGCAAGCAGGCCATCGCCATTGCTGAATCCCTGATGCAGGAGATCCAGCAGATGCCGTTCACCTTTTGTGACCCTGACGACCCGAATGCCGGCACGGCGACTGGTTACGGCAATTGCACTAATGCGCAAAACGCAAACCTCAATGGTCCCACTCCTGCAAACGAAAGCCGGTACAGTGCCAGTAATCCTTTTGATAATGTGGCGGATTATGGCGGTTTTACCATGCCCGGCGGTGGCTGTGCCAGTATTTGCCGTATCGGCAGCACTGCCTCTATCCCCGGGTTAACTGCCTACAGCGCTGCCGTAGCGATCAGCCAGGCCGGTGGTACGGCCCCGTTTACCGGCATGGCTGCAGATGCAGTTTTGAAAATCGTGGTCACTGTCACCGGCCCGGCCAACACCACCATCAGACTGACCGGTTTCAAGGTTCGTTATGCGCCCAAAGTTTAAGAAAACACGCGGTTCAGTAGGCGGCTTTACGCTGGTAGAGCTGGTGATCGTCATTACGGTGACGGCCATCATAGGCGGTATCTCGTCCACGTTTATCCGGCATTCGGTGATGGCATATGTGAATTCTGAAGCCTATTACCAGCTGGCTGACCGTGCCGATGTCGCATTGCGGCGTATGTCGCGTGATGTGCGTAATGCCTTGCCGAACAGCGTCTTTGTGCCTGTCGCAGGCAATTATGTGGAGTTTGTACCGATACGGGCGGGTGGTCGCTATTTACAGGATGATTTTGAAAAGCCTCTCAATACTCTTACTGTGTTGAGTGAGCCTGTTCCAGTGTCGGCGGGGGATCAGCTGGTCATCTATAACCTGGGCATACCGGGTGCTGATGCTTACAGTGGCGACACCATACGCACCATCAGCAGCGCGCCGGGCAGCAATCTGACCCAGGTGCAATATACCGGGGCGGCTTTCCCGCTACCTTCTCCTGCCAGTCGTTTTTATATCGTCAACGGCGCGGTGTTTTACGTGTGCGACCTGCCTAACCGCCGCCTGCTGATGTATAGCGGTGTGGCTATCCCTTCGGCACATCCGGCCAACTTCAATGGCTTGACTGCGCGCGTGGTGGCCGATGATGTCACCGGCTGCAGTTTCACCTACACCGAAGGCGTGATGCAGCACTCAAGCGTGGTCACTGCGCAATTGGAGTTATCTAAAAATGGCGGGGTGGTCAGGCTGGTTAACTTGATCAATGTGGTGAATTCGCCATGAAAAACATTGCTTATCGCGCAAAAGGTTTTATGTTGCCTATGGCAATATTTCTACTGGTCACCCTTGCGGCACTGGTAGGGTACGCCATGCGACTGGCAATGCTGGCCAATTTGGGCACTATCCAGGACGTGCAGGGTGCGCAGGCCTATCTGGCGGCCAGAGCAGGGGTGGAATGGGCTGCTTTTCAGGTACTCACACCCGCTGGCATGCAAGTTTGTCCGGTACCGCCTGCGCCGTTTACCGTGAATGGTTTTAATATTGTGCTCGCTTGCAACCGAACGGTTGCGCAAGACAAAGGCAACACTCAGGATATTAATATTTATACCATCACCTCGACCGCTTCGGTTGGCGTGGCGGGGTCGCAAGATTATATAGAGCGAAGAATCACAGTGACATTGAGCCGGTGTATCTATAACACCCCACCTGGCAGCGAGGAATGCAACTAACATGGAAATGTCGTGTACAAAGTACTGAATAAAATACTGCCATTGTTGATCTGCCTTTTTTGTCTGTCCGGCATATCAATGGTGATGGCCGCCGCACCTGATGATGTGATTTTAAACTCAGGTGGTGGTGCTGATGGTGATGGATTGCGCATTCATATTCACCGGGGTAGCCAGATTCAGATTATCAGGGCCAACAGTAATGGCGCAATCAAAGGGCAATTGTTCGAAGACTCCCAGATTCCGACCACCAGTACAGCTAGAAATAGACTGGATAATGGTATTTATATCAGGGCTAATAAAAGTTTATATGGTCCCAATCATTTTGTATTTGCCAGAAACGGTGTTGCCAGCCCCAATGCTTATACCAATACAGGTGATTTGTCTGTCACTCCAGCCACAGCTTCCAGTGGACAAGTTCAACAGACAACCTCGCGACTGACGCTCCCAAATACAAGCCTGACCTCAGGTAATCCGCAAGTGACAGTGGTATGGAAATATACCTTGCCATTGTCCTATGTCACGGCCGAAGTGACAGTCAATATTCCTCTGTTGTATCCAGTCAGTACAAGTAATCCTTTCAGGTATTACCACGCCGTTGATACTTACCTGGGAGGTAATGATAATGGATGTGGCATACGTTACGTAGATACTAATGGTCGACAGGTCGTTGGAACCTATCCAGTGATCAATGGCAATTGCCCATCAAGTACTACGCTGCCGGCAAATTTGGATATCGTAGAGTCTTTTCGTGAGCGTTCCGGACGATTCAGCAACTATTGTGTGGGCAGGTGGGACACATTCTGGACTTATGATGCGCAGAATAACCCGTGCGGTATAGGTAAAACCAATGCATTAAATAACAGCATCTCAACCACCAATATCGATACTGGTGCTGCAATCGAGTATGACTTCACAGCGCCTGGTATATACACCTTCAGTTACGATTTTGTGATTGGTTCGACCTATGTCCCCAGTTATGATCATCTGGAGATCCGCCATCCTGGTACCAGTACCTTGTGTCCGGTGGATATCCAGGTTCTGGCATGTCTGTCATCCACTGTGCCTTGCCCGGCTTCCCAGATTTTAAGTTCGGGCAGTTTAACCGGGGATCTGACTGTCTCACCATCATCGCCTACTGTCACCTCGCCGAATTCATCATTTGAGGTCGGGGGTAATGCCCAGATCGATACTGTGACTTTGCAAGGTACTGCGGCTGCAACTTATACCCTGGGAGCAAGTGGCTTAGCCAGGCTGCCATTAAATGGTGTTAAATGTTTGAACACCGCCACCAATTCCCAGAGTTGCAGTTTTACCTTTAATAGCACAGCTTGTTTAAGCACGTTTGAATGTATGGAAAGTGGCTTGACCTACGCCGCCAATACCCGCAATCCTATTTATACCAAGTTGGCCGGACGTGCCTTTGATCTGGATGTCTATGCGCTGACCAGTAACGGTACCAAGGCGACCGGATATGCCTCTGCTACCGATAGTGTCACCGTCGAATTGGTGAATGATGCCAACGGTGCATGTGGGACTAGCATTGCACCCTTGGCAAAAAAGACGGTGACATTCGCGTCCACCGATGTCGGAAAGAAAACCATCTCATTCAGCGCGGCCGATGTGCCTAACGCTTATCCGAATTTACGCTGCCGGGTGGTGGATAATAATTTAAACAAGAACGGCTGCTCCAGTGATAACTTTGCGGTCCGTCCGCAGGCATTTACACTGACCTCCAGCAATGCCACAGCCAGCCTTCCTGCCGGACCGAGCTCCACACCTATCCGTAAAGCGGGCACTGACTTTCAGTTACAGGCGGTGACTGGCGAGAGCAATTACAATGGCACTCCAAGGGTCGCCTCATTAACAGCGCATACCGGTGCACCTGTTGTTGGTATCCTCACTTATGAGAGTGTCGATGGCCCGATAGCAGGCAGTTTTCCTCCCGCTGCCACTGGTATAAGTGCCGCCACCAACTTTAAATACAGTGAAGTCGGCCTGTTCCAGTTTTTGGCAAACAGCGTTTACGACGACAATTTTGCTGAAGTAGACAGGGCAAAAGGCGATTGCAGCTCAGCGCCAGCCACAGAATTTGATAATGTGGGTAGTGGCACGCCCAAACTGTATGGCTGCAAGGTTGGCAGTGTCACCAGCAGTTATTTTGGCCGTTTTATCCCCGACCATTTCAAAGAAACATCAGGTACGCCTGATACCTATGCCTGCACTACCTTTGTTTATTATGGGCAATTTACACCCACCATGCCTAGCTTTAACGCCCCATTCATCATCACTGCAGAAAATGTGGCCAATGTAAAAACGCAAAACTATCACGGCGATTATGGAGCCAACAGTTATGCTAGGCTGGATCTGAGTAAATTCAACAGCTATAACTTCAGCTCAAATGCGCCAGCCGGAGCCACCCTGAGTGCCAGTCCGCTTGTGCCAACTTTTGAAAGTACCGCTGCGGGTGCCCCGGCAAATACCCCCGCCACCTGGAATAGAGGTGAAGCAAGAGTCAAGGCCAAGCTGCAGCTTAGCCGTCCGCCTAGCAAGAGCGTCCCGCAAAATGTGGTGGTCTCTGCCAAGCCGGTGGATGACGATGGCGTCACCTCGGACACCACCTCAATCACGTCTCCCGGCATACCATTCAGGTACGGGCGCCTGGCGATAGGCTCTGCGCATGGCTCGGAGTTGCTACCGTTGACGGTACCGGTAGAAGCACAGTTCTGGAATGGTAGTGCTTTCGTCAGAAGCACAGCCGATGCCTGCACCAGCATCCCTATTCAGACCTTTGCCATGAAAACCTACAGAGGCAATCTGAATGCGTGTGAGACCCAGTTGAGTGTGGCGTCAGCAATGGCTGGTGGCGTGCTTAGAATGCGTTTAAGCGCCCCCGGCGTGTCGGGTACCACCCCGAATACCGGCAGTGTAGATCTGGAGGTGAACCTTGCTGCCAAAGACGCGCCGCCGCTGCCACCAGAAAGAGTGTGTACCGGCTCAGCCGAGAGCAATTCAAACGATGGCGCGCTGCCGTGGTTTGGAACGACAGACCCCTCGGGCCGTGCCACCTTCGGCATCTATAAAGCCCCCATCATTTATATGCGAGAAAACTTCTAGTACAAACGAAACCACCTAAATCAGGTGGTTTTGTTGTTTTAATCCCCGGATTGAAGCGCCAAATCAGGCACTAAAGTTGCTAACACTGATTGATGGCGTATTTGTTGACACTATTTGTAACTAATACAGCACAGTTTTAGAACTTTATGCGATCAGACGTTTTTCTAGCGTCTTGAAAGATGGTTTTTTAACATACAATGCTATATATTCACTTTAAAATTTAATTGTTATACATTGATTTTAAATAATAATTTCTTATAGAGAGTAGATGAATGTCTATGAGTTGGTTTAAACGACAAAAGAACAAGCAGCAGGTGGGGGTTAGCTTCACTGACATGCATGTGAGCACCGTGGCGTTAACGCCTGGGCTGGATGGCGCCAAACCAACCGTCTCTTTAGCCACAATTCAGCAGGTGCCGTTGCAGGCTACCTCCACATTGCGTCACTTTGTGACCAAAAATGACTTAAAAACCACGCCTTGTAATGTCATGCTTAACGTAGACCAATACAATGTGTTGCAGATTGAAAAGCCGACCATGCCCGAATCAGAGATCAAGCAGGCATTGCGCTGGAAGGTAAAAGACCTGCTGGATTATTCAGTTGAACAAGCCGTAGTGGATGGCGTGAACATACCGGTTGACCCCGCTTATGCCAATCGCCAGCCAGCCATGCTGGCGATCTGTGCCAAAAAAGCCACCGTGAGCCAGATCGGTAACCAGATCGTAGAAGCCGGTTTCAATTTGAGGTCTATCGATGTGCATGCGCTGGTGCAGCGTAACATCGCCCAATTGCTGGAAACCGAAGACCGTGCCCTGGTCATGCTGACCATGCTCTCCAGAGGTTGTCTGCTGACATTCACCGCCAAAGGCGAGCTATACCATGCTCGCCTGATAGAGCTGGATAAGGATTTCCTCAATGACAGGGGTGAGTTGTACCAGAGCAACTTTGACAAGCTGGTGCTGGAGTTGCAACGCTCGCTGGATAGCTTTGATCGTCAGTTCCCATACCTGAGCCTCAATCGCCTGGTGGTTTCCCCGGTTGCCAACCGCGATTACCTGGTGACAGGCCTGAGTACCAGCCTGTATGTGCCAGTCAATGTTTACAACCTGGAAGATATCGTCGATCTGCCGCCTAACCAGGATTTTGCCAGCCTGGAAAAACAAGCCATGTTACTGCCGGCACTCGGTGCAGCCTTGCGTCAGGAGGCGGTGGCATGAGTCAGCAAGTCAACCTGTTTGAAAGTGGGCTGGTCAAGTCCAAAGACTGGTTCACATTGACCCTGGTTGGCGCAGTCTATGCACTGGCGGCGCTGGCCATGTTTTATTTCTACACCGGTATAGAAGCTGAAAATGCGCAGTTGCAGACACAACGCGACCAGGCGACTGCCCAGTATGCTGCCATGCAGAAAAAGGTGGATGAGTTCGCCAGCAAAGTGACACCGGTGGATAACAGCAAGCTGGAAGCCGAGCTGAAAAAACTGAATAGCCGCTTTGAGATGCAATCGCAAATGCTGGCCATTTTCCAGCAATCCATTTCCGAGCAGGCTTATCACCTGATCGATTATATGCGCGCCCTGACCGGACAGCATCAGCCCGGCTTATGGCTGACTGGTTTCAAGATAGAGCCGGCGGCACAACATGTCTCGCTTTCCGGCCAGGCCTTGCAGACTGAAGATATCCCTTTGTACCTGGATCTGTTATCAGCACAACGCGTATTTGAAGGCACTCAGTTCTCCGGCTTGCAATTCAAACAGGTAGAACTACAGAAAACCGCGCCTGCGCCAGCAGCCGTGGTGGCACCTGTGCCACCGGTGGTCGCCACCGCACCAGCACCGCAAACTGGTGTCAAGGGCGCCGCAGTGGCAGCCGCACCGGTGACACCAGTCGCACCTGCCGCAGCACCTGCGCCGGTGGTAGAAGTGCCAGTGAAATTACAGGTGTATACGTTTGAAGTAAAAGGCCAGGACTTGCGCGACAGAACTAAACCAGTGAGCGCGCTGAGCTGGGATGACTTTGTACGCCAGACCGGGCAGCCTAAACAACCCAGCACACAAGTGAAGCAGCCATAGGAAAGTGACGCATGCGATTCGAACAGTTACACACCCTTAACAGTAAATGGCTGGCACTCTCCAAGCGGGAGCGCTGGATGATCTTTGGCGCAGGCCTGTTTGCGGTGATTGGCTTGCTGGATACTTTTTTGCTAGAACCGCAGCGTGCCCAGGTAAACAGCACGCAAGAAGAAATCATAAAGATCCAGAATGACACGGCGGCCCTGACCGAGCAGATGAACACCATTGCCACCCAGGCCGCGCCACAGCCTGCCAGCAATGCTTTCCAGCACGATATCGATGAAGTGAATGCAAAGATCGCCAGTCAGTCTTCAGATCTGGTGAGGATATCTTCCTATATGGTGCCGCCGCAGGAAATGGTGCTGTTACTGAAAAAACTGCTGCAGCAACATACCGATGTGCAAGTGCTTGAAATGCAATCACTGCCAGTGACGGATTTTATTGAAAAGCAAAGAAAGCTGATCCAGGAGCAGACTGCCCCTGCCAGCGGCACGCCGGTGGCAGGCAGCGAAGATATCTGGCTGAATGTGCCCCATGTTTACCAGCACGCGGTCAAGGTGAGACTGAAAGGCAAATATTTTGCGCTGATGGATTATGCACAATCCTTAAAAGCCATCAGCCAGCGCGTCGCGTGGGAAACCGCAGAACTGAAGTCGGATTATCCGGAAAATGAATTGACGATTCAGGTGTATACCCTGAGTGGTGAAAATGCATGGTTGGGGATCTAGCATGCGCGTATTGATACAGGGAATGTTGATGTTAGGGCTGGCACAGGGCCAGGCATACGCCGAACTGGTCGACCCGACCAAGCCGCCGCCTGCGGTGCTGGAGTATCTGCCTAATGCCCAATCGCAGCAGGAGCAGCCATGGGTGCTCTCTGCGATACAACACAATGGCAAAAGCGGGTTTGCAGTGGTGAATGACCAGATGGTACAGGTGGGGGAGAGCTACAACGGCTTTAAGCTGACTTCCGTCAGCAACCAGCAGGCGATATTTATCAGTAAAACAGGTGAGAAAAAAGTGATAGGCATGGGTTTGACCAGCTATAACGTAGAAGCCAGGCCACCGGTAAAAACAAAAGCAAAAACCACCAGACAGACCGGTAAAGTAAAGAAATAAAGTAATAAATACCTGCATGTCGCATCTGCAAGACATACGGGTTTATACACATTGAGAGACTGCTATGAAAACTTTTGTGAATACGTTGGGTTTGATGATGATCAGCGCCGGGCTGGCGGGTTGTAACAGCAATCCGTTTGCGCCAAGTAATGTATCTATCAACCCTAAAATTCAGAGCGAACTGAGCAAATCTGCAGCCCAGGCCAAAGCGCAAGTCGCACCGCCACCTAAGGAGGTGACCGATGAGCTGTTTGAGCCACTGCGCATAGAGCCGCCAAAATCGCTGGCCAAACGTGCTGAGCCCAGGTTTGACCTGGTAGTGAACAAAGCACCTGCCACCCAGGTGTTGATGGGCATAGTCTCTGGCAGCCCATACAGCATTGCGCTCAGCCCTGAACTCAAAGGCGATATCTCGATCAACCTGCGTGACGTGACCCTGTTTGAAGCGCTCAACGCCTTGCGTGATCTCTACGGCTATGAGTACAAAATGACTGGCAAACAGATTTTTGTCGAGCCGCAAACCATACAGACCCGCGTATTCCAGGTCAACTATATCACTGGTGCACGCAAGGGGACTTCGGCCACCAAAGTGACTTCAGGCACTGTCAGCAATCAGGGTGGTGGCGGACAGGCGGCGGCTGCTTCAGGTGGTACTGCGGTCGGTACGCCGGCTTCCAGCGGTGGCGGCGCAGCTAACCTGCAAGTGTATGCTTCAGATGTCAGCATGGGCACCAACAATGATTTCTGGGGTGACATGGCCAACTCGCTGAACAGCATGATAGGCGAAGAAAGCGGCCGCAAAGTAGTGATCAATCCGCAATCCGGCCTGATCATGGTACGTGCCATGCCCAAAGAGATCCGTCAGGTGGAGAAGTTTTTAAGCCTGATGCAAGTGACCGTCGATCGCCAGGTGATCCTGGAAGCAAAGATACTGAAAGTGCAGCTCAACAAAGAATCGCAACAAGGCATCAACTGGGCTTTCTTGCGCAGAGGTTCGCGTGATGTGACCTTCGGTAATGTCAACGGTAACAGCTCCATAGGCCCTACCGGCACCATCACCGATGGCGTGGTGTCTAGTACCAGCCCCGGCTTTTTAGCCAATAGCTCGCCTATCCCGCTGGGCGGCGCAGCCTTTGCGCTGGCGGTACAAGGCGGTAATTTCTCGGCGTTGCTGACTTTCCTCGAAACGCAGGGTAATGTAGAAGTCATCTCCAGCCCGCGTATCGCCACCATCAATAACCAGAAAGCCGTGCTTAAAGTGGGTAACGATGCGTTTTTCGTCACCAACGTGAAAACCAACGTCACCACCACTACCGGCGGTGCCATCGTGACGCCGGACATTCAGTTGCAACCTTACTTTTCGGGTATCTCGCTGGATGTGACGCCACAGATAGACAGAAGTGATAACATCATCCTGCATGTACACCCGTTTGTCAGCGATGTGACCCAGGTGAACCGGACGGTGACTTTATCGGCAGCCAATGGCGGTACTTACACCATTCCAACTGCTTCATCCAATATTAATGAAACTGACAGCATAGTGCGCACCAGGGATGGCAGTGTGATCGCCATCGGCGGCCTGATGTCAGAAACCATAGACAACACGCGTACCAAAGTACCTGGCCTGGGTGATGTTAAATTCCTGGGTAACCTGTTCCGCCAGAAAGATGAAGTGAGCAGAAAAACAGAGCTGGTCATCCTGCTCAAGTCGACCATAGTGCGTGGCGGCGACAGCTGGGCGCAAGATATGCTTGATAGTCAGGAGCGTATTGATAAACTGAAGGGTGAGAGTTTCTAGGAGCGGGCATGTACCTGCAACATTTTGGTTTGAAAGAGTATCCATTCACTATCACCCCGGATACCAGCTTTTATTATGCGACACGCAGTCTGCAAGAGGCGCTGAACACGCTGCTGGTCGCTATCCAGTCTGGCGAAGGCTTTGTCAAGATCACAGGGGAGGTCGGCACCGGCAAGACGCTGTTGTGCCGCCGCCTGCTCAAGGCACTGGAGTCCAGCTGCAAAGTCGCCTTCATCCCCAATCCCTATCTGGACCCGCATGCCTTGCTCATGACGCTGGCCACCGAATTCGGCGTGGCCTTCAAGCCGGACTTTACCCACCATGACATGATAGATGCCTTGCATCGCAGGTTGCTCACCTATGCCGAAGAAGGCAAGCATGTGATCGTCTGCCTGGATGAAGTGCAGGCCATGCCGCTGGAGACGCTGGAAGCGTTGCGCCTGCTCAGTAATCTGGAAACCGAAAAACGCAAATTGATACAGGTGGTGATGTTTGGCCAGCCCGAGCTGGAAGAACGTATCAATCACCCTTCCATCCGCCAGTTACGCCAGCGCATCAGCTTTGAATACCAGTTAAAAAGCCTGCAATGGTCAGAATTGGGGTTTTACCTCAACCATCGCATGCATGTGGCCGGCTACCAGGGCGGCATGATTTTTACCCCGGCCAGCATGCGCCTGCTCTATCGTTACGCCAACGGCATCCCCAGGTTACTCAATATCCTGGCGCATAAATCGCTGCTCTCCGCTTTTGGCCGCGGCCAGCAAGGCGTATCTGCCGAAGATGTGAAAGCGGCTATCCTGGATACCCAGGCCAGCGTCAAGGCACAGCACCGCTGGTGGAGCCATGGCTTAAAATGGTGGTTGACCCTACACACAGCCATGGCTGGTTTTGGCCGCTGACCGGCCTTGAGGAAAAGCAGTGAGTTTAATTAATCAGGTATTGAAAGACGTAGAAGCACGCCAGGGCGGCACCAGCACTGATGGCTGGGCCGGGCAGCAGGTCAAGCCGGTGTTGTCACATGCGCCTACCGGTGCTGGCCAGTGGTTCAAACGCCTGCTGATGGTGCTGGTGCTGGCAGGCCTGGCGGTATGGGCTTATCTGCATAGTGCCGAGCTGACCTTGCTTTACCGTTCTGCACT
The DNA here is from genome assembly GCF_042676265.1 of Methylophilus luteus. NCBI lineage: Bacteria > Pseudomonadati > Pseudomonadota > Betaproteobacteria > Nitrosomonadales > Methylophilaceae > Methylophilus > Methylophilus luteus. Next base: position 1,776,120 of record NZ_JBHTKB010000001.1, on the reverse strand, counting down.
GGCCGGTTTCACTAAAGATAAACCGGCCCAGGTGGCAGCGGCAGTACCGGTCAAACCTGTGGTTGCACCAGTGGCCACGCCGGCGCCAGCTGAGATCGCTGTCGAGCAGACGCCGCCGGATACCCATCCGCAGTTAACCAAATCTTTATTCAGCGAATGGCAGGCCGAACTGTCTGCCTCGGTGACCAAACCGCCCATCCGCCAAAAAATCACGCCTATGTCTGACAGCGCCAGCTCTGCTGCTGCCAAAAATGATCGCGCTAGCCTTGCTGCCGCCAAGAGTGACAAGGCAACGCAGGTAGAAGGCGAGTTCACTATCAGGCCAGCAGATAATGCTGGCTCGGCCACCGTGGTGTCCGTAATAGAGCCGCCGCCGGAAACCGGCAATGCTGGTAAAAACCGGGCCGGCGCTGAAGCAGCCTCTGAGGATAATGGCACGGTCAGCAAACATGTGCGGCCGGAACAGCAAGTGAATGTGCTGATCCAGAAAGCCGTGGATCATGAGCAAAAAGGCCGTCTCAGCGAGGCGTTGGCGACCTTGCGCCAGGCGCTGGTCACTTACCCGCAGTCTGAGGATGCACGTCAGCTGCTGGCTGCCTATCTGTTTGAAAACAAGCAGGAAACTGAAGCAGTGGCTTTGTTGCAGGCTGGTATCAAGCGTTTTCCTGAACAGGCGGGCCTGGCCAGATCGCTGGCTAAATGGCAGCTGGCACATAAGCAGCCAGAAGCAGTGCTGCAGACGCTGAAGCCGCATGCCTATGCCTTTGCCCGCGATGCCGAAGCGCAATGGATGCAGGCGATCGCTTACCAGCAACTCAACCAGCACCAGGCCGCCTTGCCCTATTTCGAGCGGGCGCTGGTGTTGCAGCCAGGGCAGGCGCAATGGCAGGTGGCTTATGCGATTTCATTGCAGGCCAGCGGCCAGAATGCGCAGGCATTGCAGCAATTACAGGCGGCGCAAGGCCAGCCTTTGAGTGATAGATTGGCCGAATTTGTCGCCCAGCGTATCCGCCAGCTAGGCGGCGCGTCGCAAGCGCGTGACGAGTGATCAGCATTCAGTCACCGCCATCACCCGCAAGTTTTTAATCATCACCGGTTTTCAAGGTACGCGCGATCACCAGTGCGGTGATACGGGCGGCACCGGCCTGCTTCAGCACTTTCGCCAGCGCATGCATGCTGGCGCCGGTGGTCATCACATCATCCACGATCAGCACATGTTTCCCCTGCCACTGTAGTGGTGTCGCAAACGCGCCGCGCAGGTTGCGGGTCCTGGTTTTCATATCCATTCCTGCCTGTGACTGCGTATCCAGAATGCGCGCGCAGCCGTCTATCACTAAAGGTATCTGCCAGGCTGGTTGCAACTGCCTGGCCAGTTCCAGCGCATGATTAAAGCCGCGCTGCCGCACGCGATGCGGGTGCATGGGCATAGCCAGCATCACTTCAGGTCGCTCTGCCACTGCTAAGGCTGTCAGCTGCGGCAGCATGGTCTGCGCCAGTAATTTGCCTAGCGGCAACTGCTGATGATATTTGAATCGCTGCAACAGGCGGTCCAGCGGATAGGCATAGCGCAGCGGCGCAAGGGTGCGGTCAAATGCCGGCGGATGTTGCAGGCAGATCCCGCAGTAAGCGCCGCCGCTGGTCGGCAGCGCGCATTGCGGGCAGCGTGCTGAGTGGTACCAGGGCAGGGCGCTGGCGCAGTCAGTGCACAGTGGCGCGAGTAGTAGTGAAGGCTGGGGTTGCGCGGGTGCAGCACATAGCGGGCAAGGCAGATTGCTGTTTAACCAGTGCTGTAGCAACGGCAGTGGATTCAGGTGATTAAAATTTAAGCTGTTGTAAAATTTTTTCACGTCTGAGGGTAAACAACCTATAATTCAGCCCATTAAACATTCAATTTCAACCTTGTGCGATCATTATGGAACAACAAACTTCTTCTAGCGCTGGCAACAGCGAACTGCAAACTTCCATCATCAATATCGATGGCCTGAGAGCCTCTAGTGCCTGTGACCATGTGACCGTTGAACGCTGGTCAGTCGACGATATCATGGCACTGTTTGAACTGCCGTTCAACGACTTGCTGCATAGGGCGCAACTGGTGCACCGCGAGCACCACGAGCCGAATGCGGTACAAGTGAGTACCCTGCTGTCTATCAAGACCGGTGGCTGTTCTGAAGATTGCGGCTATTGTCCGCAAGCGGCGCGTTACCACACCGAGGTTGAAAACGAGCCTTTGATGCAGCTGGATGATGTATTGGCCGCTGCCAAAGCCGCCAAGGACAGCGGTGCCAGCCGTTTCTGCATGGGCGCTGCCTGGCGTGGACCCAAGCAGCGTGATCTGGACCCGGTGCTGAAAATGATCGCCGAAGTGAAAGCCATGGGTCTGGAAACCTGCGCCACCTTAGGTATGCTCAAGGATGGTCAGGCCGAACAACTGAAAGAAGCGGGTTTAGATTATTACAACCATAACCTGGACACCGCGCCTGAGTATTATGGTGATGTCATCAGCACCCGTACCTACCAGGACCGCCTGGATACCCTGGACCGCGTACGCAGTGTAGACATCAACGTTTGTTGTGGTGGCATCATCGGCATGGGCGAGAGCCGTCCCCAGCGCGCCGGCCTGCTGGCGCAACTGGCCAATATGGAGCAACCACCCGAGAGCGTGCCTATCAACTTGCTGACCCAGGTGGAAGGTACCCCTATGCATGGGACCGAAGCGCTGGACCCGCTGGAGTTCGTACGCACTATCGCCGCCGCCCGTGTCACCATGCCGAACAGTTTTGTGCGTTTGTCTGCCGGCAGGCAAAGCATGGGCGATGCAGTGCAGGCACTGTGTTTCCTCGCCGGTGCCAACAGCATCTTTTACGGCGAAAAACTGCTGACCACCGGTAACCCGGAAGCCGATGCCGACAATGCGCTGTTCGCCAAACTTGGCCTGAAGAAAATCTAACCTGAAGAAAACCTGAGTGGCCGCACATGCTGGACTTTCTGCACGCTGACCTGGAAAAGCGTAAAACACTAGGCCTGACGCGGCAACGTCGCTTGCTGGATTCGCCGCAGGCTGAACATATCACCGCCAATGGTCAGCGGTTTTTGTCATTCTGCAGCAACGATTACCTGGGGCTGGCCAATGACCCTGCGCTGGTGGCCGCCTTGCAACACGCAGCGGCCGAGGCCGGCGTAGGCAGTGGTGCCTCTAACCTGATCACCGGCCATCACCGTTACCACGACCAGCTGGAACACGCACTGGCAGCACTGGTGCGTCAGCCGGCCGCCTTGCTGTTTTCTACCGGCTACATGGCCAATATCGGTGTCATCAGCGCGCTGATGGGTCGCGACGACGCGGTGTTTTCCGACAAGCTTAACCATGCCTGCCTCAACGATGGCGCTTTTCTGTCGCGTGCCACCCATCACCGCTTTGCGCACAATGATGTAGACGCGCTGGAAAAACTGCTGCAAGCCAGCAACGCCCGCCACAAACTGATCACCGCCGATGCCGTGTTCAGCATGGATGGCGATATCGCACCGCTGGCCGCCTACCTGGCACTGTGTGAGCGTTACGATGCCTATCTTTATGTAGATGATGCGCATGGTTTTGGCGTGCTGGGTCCGCAGGGTCGCGGCACTTTGCAGCATCTGGGCTTAAAGTCGCCGCGCCTGATCATGATGGGTACCCTGGGCAAAGCCGCCGGTGTCGCCGGCGCCTTTGTCGCCGGTGAGCAGGTGGTGATCGATTATCTGATCCAGCATGCCAACAGCTATATTTACACCACACCGGCACCGCCGCCGTTGTCGGCAGCGTTACTGGCCTCGGTACATGAGATAGAGCACGGTGATGCCCGCAGACAGCAATTGTTTGCCATGATAGGCTTGCTGAAAAGTGAGCTGTCACTGACACGCTGGCACCTGCTGCCTTCAGAAACCGCGATACAGCCACTGGTGGTCGGCGACAATTTTGAGGCGCTGGCGCTCAGCCAGTACCTGCAGGCGCGCGGCATCCTGGTGCCTGCCATCCGTCCGCCGACTGTGCCTGTGAATACCGCACGCCTGCGCATTTCACTCTCTGCCACCCATAGTGAACAGGACGTGCGTGCCTTGATCGCAGCCTTGCAGGCTGCCGAGCGTGACATTCCCGCCGGGGAAAAGGCATGAGCTGCTTTATAGAGATCATGGGGCAGGGCAAGCCGCTGGTGCTGTTGCACGGCTGGGGCATGAATAGCGCCGTCTGGGAGCGCATCACCAAACGGCTTGCTGCCAACTACCGCTTATTCCTGGTCGACCTGCCCGGCATGGGGCAAAGCCGCCCGGTCAACCCCTACCATTTATACAGCCTGGCGGAGACCGTGGCCGAAGAGATCCCCGGTGTGTCCACCATACTGGGCTGGTCGCTGGGCGGCCTGATCGCGCAACAGATCGCATTGAACCAGCCGGACCGGGTAGAAAAACTCATTCTTGTCGGTACTAACCCCAGCTTTGTCAGCAAGCCGGATTGGCCGCACGGCATAGAGGCCAGGCATTTTCAGCAGTTCAACGAGCGTTTTGAAAAAGACTTTCATGCGACTTTGCTCAATTTTCTCACCCTGCAATGCATGCATGCCAAAGATACGCGCAGCACTATACGCCAGCTGCGCATCGCGTTTGCTGCCAAACCGACACCCACGCAGGAGAGCCTGAACCAGGCGCTGGATATCCTGTTGCAGACCGACCTGCGCGAAGAGATCAGCCGCTTGTATCAGCCCACCCTGATCATCCATGGTGACCGTGACACGCTGGCACCGGTGAGTGCCGCGCATTGGCTGGCCATGCATTTGCAACGCGCAAAATTACGCGTGATCGCCGGTGCGGCGCACGCGCCGTTTCTTTCGCATGCCGATGCTTTCTGCGAAACGGTAGAGACCTTTATGGCCGATGAGTCTGCCGTGCGCACTGTCGCGGAGCGCTAAATGCAGGATGAATATTCAATAGACAAGTCGCGCATGCGGCAGTCGTTTCACCGGGCGGCAAAACACTATGATGCCGCCGCCATTCTGCAGCGCCAGGTGCGTGAAGAAATGCTCAGCCGGCTCGATGTGGTCAAATTGCAGCCCAAAGTGATACTGGACGCCGGATGCGGTACCGGTCATGGCCTGAGTGCCTTGCTCAGGCATTATCGCGCTGCGCAAGGGATCGCACTGGATATCGCCGAAGGCATGCTGTCACGCAGCCGCGCATTATTCCCCTGGTATAGATTCTGGCAGTCATCGCCGCGCCTGGTGTGTGCCGATATCGAGTCATTGCCGCTGGCTACCGGCAGTGTCGATATGGTGTGGTCCAACCTGGCCATGCAGTGGTGCAATGACCTCGATGCCGCCCTGCAGGAGTTCCGCCGGGTACTGCGCCCGGATGGCCTGCTGATGTTTGCCACCCTGGGGCCGGATACCTTGAAAGAGTTGCGCGCTGCTTCGGGTGCCGAGCATACCCATGTCAGCCGTTTTATCGATATGCACGATATCGGTGATGCCATGACCCGCGCCGGTTTCAATGCCCCGGTGCTGGACGTGATGCATTACACCCTGACTTACGATAGCGTTGAATCGGTGATGCGCGACCTCAAAGCCATAGGCGCGCACAATGCCACGGCCGGCCGCCCCAAAGGCCTGACCGGAAAAGGTTTTTTGCAAAAGCTGCGCCAGGGTTACGAAGGCTTTCGCCAGCAAGGCAAATTACCGGCGACCTATGAGGTGGTATTCGTGCATGCCTGGACCGGCAGCCAGCCTTACACCGCGCCCGGCACCAGCCCGGTCCAGTTAATGCCGCGCAAGACCGTAGGAGTGTAAATGGTCAGCACCGGTTTGCCGCGCCATTTGTTTGTCACCGGCACCGATACCGGTGTCGGCAAGACCACGGTGACTGAGCACCTGATACAGCAGTTGGTCGCACAAGGTTTGAAAGTGGTGGGTATGAAGCCGGTGGCTTCTGGCTGCGAGTGGCTGGCTGGCCGCTGGCAAAACGAAGATGTGATGCGGCTGACCGCAGCGTCTAACGTGCAGGCACCGCCAGAACTGGTCAACCCCTATTGTTTTCAACCGGCCATCGCGCCGCACCTGGCGGCGATAGCGGCTGGCGTCGACATCCGGCTGGATGTGATCCAGTCAGCTTTTACAGAGTTGGCCGCCATGTCCGATGTGGTGATCGTTGAAGGCGCCGGCGGTTTGCTGGTGCCGCTGAATGCCACCCACAGCATTGCCGACCTGGTGCAGGCATTGCAGTTACCAGCACTACTGGTGGTGGGTATGCGGCTGGGCTGTATCAATCATGCCTTGCTGACGGCACAGTTGTTACAGCAGCGGCAGATCCCGTGTTGTGGCTGGGTGGCTAACCAGATCGACTCGCATATGGCCATGCAGGACGAAAATCTGCAGACACTGACAGACTGGCTGCAACAGCCACCGCTATTGCACCTGCCTTATCAAGGAAACCCCGCTTAAATGGCAACCCAGCCACAGCAGGCACCGCTAAGCCAGATCGGCTTGCGCGCGGCTGTGCCGCCGGTCACCAGGCTGTTGATCGCGCTTAACCTGCTGGTGTTCGTGCTCATGTTGTGGGGCGGTGCCGGCTTCTGGCATTCACCAAATAATGTGCAACTGACCTGGGGTGCCAACTTTGCGCCGGCGACTGCGGACGGGCAGTGGTGGCGGCTGGCTAGCGCCATGTTCCTGCATTTTGGCGCATTGCACCTGGGTATGAATATGCTGGCGCTATGGGATGGCGGCAAGCTGGTAGAACGCATGTTTGGCCCGGCCCGTTTTCTGGGCATCTACCTGGTCAGCGGCGTAGCCGGTAACCTGTTGTCACTGGTGATACAGGGTAACCAGGCCGTGTCTGGCGGTGCTTCGGGCGCGATTTTTGGTATTTATGGCGCCTTGCTGGTCTACGTCTGGTACAGCAGGCACCAGATGCAACGGCAGGAGTTCCGCTGGCTGTTCTGGGGCGCAATGGCGTTTTCAGCCCTGACCATAGCCATGGGTTTTATCATCCCCGGCATAGATAATTCTGCGCATATAGGCGGTTTTGTGACCGGTATCGTATTTGCCGTGCTGTGCCTGCCTGCCACAGCAGTCCGGCATCAGCATCTGCAACGCTGGCGTTTGATCAGTGCGATCAGCTGGCTGCTGGGTATAGCCATATTGCTAGGCCATTTACCTGAGCCTAAATACCGCTGGCATGAAGAGCAGGCGATACGCAAACAGGTACAAAAATTCACCCTGATAGACCAGCAGGCCAACCGTAAATGGAATGCCATCATGCTGGAAGGGCGCGAGGGGACGGTCAGTTTTGACGAGATGGCAACGCAGATCGACCAGCAAGTCGCCAACACCTATGAAGAAAGTTTTGAAAGACTTTCTTCACTGCCGGATGACCCCAACCTGCCGTCTGCACCCTTGCTTGAGCAGGCCAAAGCCTATGCCTTGAAGCGCAGTGAAGACAGCAAGGCGGCGGCCGACAAGTTGCGCAATATCCCGTTTATGCCTGGCCGCGCCGCGCCAGGCTCTGCCCAGTAATCCGCCTAAGTAATCCACCAGACACGTAGCCAGGTAGGCCACTAGCATTTAACAGCGCTACAAGTCGGTAGCATCGCGCTGCTGTTGATACTTGCTCTGCTGTTTAGGGCTATGAAATTTGGCATGCAAACGCTCAGCCCGCGCAAAGGCCTGCGCCCAGAACTGGTCAGTCTGGGGCAAGTAATGGGCTTTAAACACCTGCCAGTCCTGCCGCGTAAAACCGAAATCCATACAGGAGAAGATCAGCCCGGCAATGTCTTTGCGTACGGCGGTGCCATGCGGCGAAACGCCTTGCAGTACGCGGTGCAGATCCAGCAGGTAAAACTCGCTGTCTGCGCTCAGCGGCGCAGATTTCTGCAAGGCGATATGGCACAGATAAAAGTCTCTGTGGCACAAGCCGGCGGCATGGAATTTTCTCGCCAGCCTGGCCACTGCGATCAGCATCGCCTGCCGCGTTTCTGCTGTGGCCGGTTGTGATCGCCAGTGTTTGCAGATATCTTCCAGCGAGTGTATGTCACCCAGATCTTCAGTCAGCAAGAATGAACGCTGGCTGGCAGCACAATGGCCCTGTATGCCCCAGGCGGCGATAGGCGTAGTCGCTATGCCTATGTTTTCCAGCGCCTGGATGGCGCGCACTTCAGTCATGGCACCTATGATAGGGCGTTTGAAACTGAGCCAGTTTTTGGCGATCTCGCGCCAGCCGGTGGCCTCATGCTGCTTGATGAAATAGGATGATCCGCCAATATTGATGCGCATGGTCTTGCGGTTGGCCGCCGCACGCACGGTGTAGCCCTGCAAGGCCATAAAGTCTTCAAAAGAATATGCCTGCAGTGCGGGTGCGTGCCTGGGTGACAGCCATAGCTGGCTGCCTTGCGACTGGTTGTTTTGTCTGACTGGCGATGGTGTATGCAAAGTGGTTTCCGAAGCTAACTGCGTGAGTATGTGGGCTTCTGCCTTTCCTGGGTTATCGCGCATCAACTGCGCAGCATAACTGAGTCCGGCCTGGCTAAATCGTTCCCGTGATGTAGTGAGTGCGGTTGCCAGGGCCTGGTTGAGTGCTTCTTGCGCGAACGGGCTGGCAAGCACGATACCGGCACCGGCGTTAGCGATATGTGGCGCATAGCCGCATACCTCTGTCGTGATCACCGGTAGGCCGCAGGCCATGGCTTCCAGTAATACATGGCCTGCCAGTTCGCGCCTGGCCGGATGCACCAGCCAGTCACAGGCTTGCATCAGTTGCGGGATATCATCACGTCCGCCCAGCACCTGCACCTGCTGGCTCAGGCCTTGCGCCTGGATAAGTTGCTGTAACCAGCGCGGATTATCCTGGCCTATGATCAGCATGCGCACGTTTTTTCTGACCTGCTCAGGCAAAGCAGCGATAGCCGTGACCGCGCGGTCAGCACCCTTGGTCTTAAAGCCGGAACCCACCAGCAGCAATGCGGTGTGCTCAGGCAGTATGCCAAAAGTGGCTGCCAGCCATTGTTTTGCCTGCACGCGTTCAAATGGCGGAAAGCGCTGCGGGTCCAGGATAGGCGGGATCAGGTGAAAGCGTGCATGCGGCGTCTGGTACCAGTGCTGGAAAGTGGCTTGTTCCTGTGCCGTCAACGTCAATATATGCGTATGGCTGGCAGGCGAGAAAATCGCTTGTTCCGCCTGCTGAAACCAGCGGTAGCGGCTGGTCAGCCTATACCACCACGGCCGTTCTTCATGCGCTTTGGCAATAAAGCACGAATCCGCGGCAAAGTAGACATCCACCGGTTGCATGCGGTTAAAACCCACCACCAGGTCGAACTGTTCACCGCGCACGGCCTGCTGCATGGCGCTGATCAGGCTGGCATGCCGGGTGTGGTTGCGCCAGCCGCTGCCAGCACACAGGCGCACCTGCACACCAGCCGGTTGCGGGCCTTGCCACTCGCCGGTGAAGATAGTCACCTGGTGGCCCAGCGCCACGCAGTCCTGGGCGATACGCAGCATGTCACGCTGTACACCGCCATAGGGGAAATATTTGAATATCAGAAAAGCAAACTTCATGGGCTAGATTGTATGCGAAAATAGCGGGCATGAAACGGATTCTGATGGTCAAGACCACGTCTATGGGCGATGTGATACACGCCTTGCCAGCTGTACAGGATATTTTGCAGCACTACCCTGACGCCCAGATCGACTGGCTGGTCGAAGAGGGTTTTGCCGATATTCCCCGCCTGCACCCGCAGGTGCAGCAGGTGTTTACTGTTGCCATCCGCCGCTGGCGCAAACAGTTATTGCGCTGCCGCACCTGGCAAGAGATCAGGCAAGTCAGGGGCGCATTGGCGGCACCGGCTTACGATGCGGTGATCGATGTGCAGGGCCTGCTGAAAAGCGCCTGCATCGCTGCCTGGGCGCGTGGCCCGCACCATGGTTATGATGCACGCTCCATACGCGAACCGCTGGCCAGCCGCTTTTATCAGCACCGTTACGCCATCTCCTACCAGCAGCATGCGGTCACGCGCATACGTACGCTGGTGGCGCTCAGTCTGGGTTATGCCGTACCGCAGGACCTGCCGGATTATGGCTTGCGTGTGCAACCGGCCAGTGCGCTAACCACCGCGCTCACCTTGCCGCCGCCAGCGTGGATAGCCCTGCATGCCACCAGCCGTGACAGCAAGTTATGGCCGGAAGAGCACTGGATCGCGCTGGGACGGCATTATGCCGAGCAAGGTTGGAGCATGTGCCTGCCGTGGGCTTCTGCGGCAGAAAAAAGTCGCGCCGAGCGCATCGCCCTCAGCGTGCCGCAAGCCCTGGTGTTACCTAAGCTGAGCTTGCAGCAACTGGCAACTGTGATTCCGCAAGCGCGGTTTGCGGTGGGAGTGGATACCGGGCTTTCGCACTTTGCCGCAGCCCTGGATGTGCCGGTGGTGGCTTTATATACGGATACTGACCCCGGCCTGACCGGTGTGGCTGGCGGGCGCCAGGCAGCGGCTATCAATCTGGGCGGCCAGCAGCAGGTGCCTGATATCGCAGCCGTGGTGGCAGCGGTGACCCAGGTCACCGTGGCTGAAAATCAGCGCCAGCCCTGATCTGCCAGCAGCAATTTTTGCAAAATCATCTATTTGCCCTTGAAATCAGTAGGGTCATCCCCATGTGTGTGAAATCGTCAAATGAAAAGTCTTGAATTCATAGGGGAGTAACATGCAAGATCCGCAAACATCCGTAGACACGGCGGCTAACGAAGCAGCTGTTAATGAAGTGCATACAGAGCAGTCCGCTGACAACCATGAGGCACGTATCGCAGCCTTGGAAGTCGCACTGGAAGAAGCCAAAGCACAAGTGCTGTACGTGAAAGCAGAAGGCGAGAATGTACGTAGACGCGCGCTGGACGATATTGATAAGGCACGCAAATTCGCGCTGGAAAAATTCAGTAATGAGTTGCTGGCAGTGAAAGACAGCCTGGATGCTGCATTAGCCGTGGAAAATGCCGATGTCGCCAGCTATAAGAACGGCGTTGAATTGACCGCCAAGCAGTTGCTGGGTGTGTTTGAGAAATTCAATATTGCTGAAATCAACCCACTGGGTGAGAAGTTCGACCCCAATAAGCACCAGGCTATCAGCATGGTGCCGGCAGAAGGTGAACCTAACACTGTGCTCAGCGTGCTGCAAAAAGGCTATGCCCTGAACGAACGTGTGCTGCGCCCGGCGCTGGTTACCGTAATACAGGCAAAATAATCCACATTATAAACAGGGGCTTGAAATCTGTTCAGGCATCCCAATTATCACATCATAGTTTGATCAATTAACAACTTGGTCAATAAACAACTTAATGTGATTCACAAAATTTTTAAGGAAGCGAAACATGGGAAAAATTATCGGTATTGACTTGGGGACCACCAACTCGTGTGTCGCCGTGATGGAAGGTGGCAAGCCACGTGTGATAGAGAACGCTGAAGGTGCGCGTACTACACCATCTATCATTGCCTATCAGGAAGACGGCGAGATTCTGGTCGGTGCACCAGCCAAACGCCAGGCGGTGACTAACCCAAAAAATACATTGTTTGCTGTAAAACGTTTGATCGGCCGCCGTTTTGACGAAAAAGAAGTGCAAAAAGACATTGATCTGATGCCTTACACCATCAGCAAAGCCGATAACGGCGATGCCTGGGTAGAAGTGCGCGACAAGAAACAGGCGCCACCACAGATCTCTGCCGAAGTTTTGCGCAAAATGAAAAAGACCGCCGAAGATTACCTGGGCGAAGAAGTGACAGAAGCCGTGATCACGGTGCCTGCCTACTTTAACGACAGCCAGCGCCAGGCAACTAAAGATGCCGGCCGTATCGCCGGTCTGGACGTGAAACGTATCATCAACGAACCAACTGCGGCGGCCCTGGCTTTTGGCCTGGACAAGCAGGAAGGTGACCGCAAGATCGCGGTGTATGACCTGGGTGGTGGTACTTTCGACGTGTCTATCATCGAGATCACTGAAATCGATGGCGAGCACCAGTTTGAAGTATTGTCTACCAACGGCGACACTTTCCTCGGTGGTGAAGACTTTGATAACCGCATCATAGATTTTCTGGCGGATGAGTTCAAAAAAGAGAACGGCCTGGACCTGCGCAACGACTTGCTGGCCAAGCAACGCCTGAAAGAAGCTGCTGAAAAAGCCAAGATCGAACTGTCTGGTGCACAGCAGACTGAAGTGAACTTGCCTTACATCACGGCAGATGCGACCGGTCCTAAGCACTTGGTGGTGAAAATCACCCGCGCCAAGCTGGAAGCATTGGTCGAAGACCTGATCGAGCGCACTATCAGCCCATGCAAAACTGCATTGAAAGATGCGGGTGTATCACCTTCAGATATTTCTGACGTGATTTTGGTCGGTGGTCAAAGTCGTATGCCAAAAGTGCAGGAGAAAGTAAAAGAGATCTTTGGCAAAGAACCACGTAAAGACGTGAACCCGGATGAAGCGGTCGCCGTTGGTGCTGCGATTCAGGGTGGCGTGCTGAAAGGCGACGTTAAAGACGTATTGCTGCTGGACGTGTCACCACTGTCGCTGGGTATTGAGACCCTGGGCAGCGTGATGACCAAGCTGATCAAGAAGAACACCACGATTCCTACCAAGGCTTCGCAAGTGTTCTCTACCGCAGAAGATAACCAGAACGCGGTGACCATACACGTGTTGCAAGGTGAGCGTGAAATGGCTGCCGGCAACAAGAGCCTGGGTCAGTTCAACCTCAGCGATATTCCACCGTCACCACGTGGTATGCCGCAGATTGAAGTGACATTTGATATCGATGCCAACGGTATTTTGCATGTGTCTGCCAAAGACAAGGCCACCGGCAAAGAGAACAAGATCACGATCAAGGCCAACTCCGGTTTGTCTGAAGAAGAGATTCAGCGCATGGAAGAAGATGCCGCTAAATATGCTGATGAAGACAAAAAGTTGCGTGAACTGGTCGACGCCCGTAACCAGGCTGACAGCGTATTGCATAGCGTGAAGAAATCGCTGGCTGAACATGGCGACAAGATAGATGCCGATGAAAAAGCCAAGATCGAAGACGCGATCAAAGACCTGGAAGCGATCGCCAAAGATGGCGACGACAAAGAAGCGATCGAGGCCAAAACCAATGCACTGATGGAAGCTTCACAAAAACTGGGCGAGAAAGTCTACGCTGAGCAACAAGCGCAGGCCAATACCGAAGGCGCACAACCACAGGATGAAAAAACAGTGGAAGGCGATGTGGTAGATGCCGAGTTTGAAGAAGTGAAAAAAGACTAACCTTAAAAAGGGGCGGGTGCAGCTTACCCGCCCTTGTTTATGATGCCGGCAAACACACTACGCAGATCGCGGGTGTGTTTGTTCATATTGGCGCAAGCGCATTAAAACGGAATAACTATGGCAGCCGCAAAAAAAGATTACTATGAAGTGTTGGGTGTGAACCGCGACGCTGGTGACGAGGAAATTAAAAAGTCCTTTAAGAAACTGGCGATGAAATATCACCCTGACCGCAACCCGGATAACCCTAAAGCGGAAGAAAGCTTTAAGGAAGCCAAAGAAGCCTACGAAATATTAAGCGACGAGCAGAAACGTGCAGCCTATGACCAGTATGGTCATGCCGGTGTAGACCAGAGCATGGGTGGTGGCGGATTCAGCGGCTTTAATTCCGGCAACTTCAGCGATGCATTCGGTGATATTTTCGGCGATATCTTTGGTGGCGGCGGTGGCCGTAACCAGCGCTCCAATGTGTACCGTGGTGCCGATCTGCGTTACAACCTGGAAATCTCCCTGGAAGAGGCAGCCAAAGGCACTGAAACCAAGATACGTATCCCGGTGCAGGCCAATTGCGAGACCTGCCACGGTTCAGGCGCACGTCCGGGGACTTCACCGGTCACCTGCACCACCTGTAACGGTCATGGCCAGGTGCGTATGCAGCAGGGCTTTTTCTCGGTGCAGCAAACCTGCCCTAAATGTCACGGTAGCGGCAAAATGGTGAAAGAACCTTGCCCGACCTGTCATGGTGGCGGCCGCATCAAGCAAAACAAGACCCTCAATGTCAAAATCCCGGCTGGTGTCGATGAAGGTGACCGCATACGTTTGAGCGGCGAAGGCGAAGCAGGCGTGAACGGGGGGCCAACCGGTGATTTATACGTGGTGGTCCACCTGAAAGAACATGCGATCTTCCAGCGCGAAGGCGCTAACCTGCATTGCGAAATGCCGATCAGCTTTAGCACGGCGGCATTGGGTGGCGAGATAGAAGTGCCTACCCTGGACGGCGCCGCCAAAATGAAGATCCCGGCTGAAACGCAAACCGGCAGTGTGTTCCGCCTGCGCGGCAAAGGTATCAAGCCATTGCGCTCCAGTGAGCATGGTGATCTGATGGTGCATGTAGTGGTGGAAACACCGGTGCGCCTGACAGAGAAACAGAAAGAATTGCTGCGCGAATTTGAAAGCAGCACGCAGGCAGATGCCGGCAAGCACAGCCCGAAGAACAAGAGCTGGGTCGATAAAGCTCGCGACTTCTTCAGCTGATCGTTTGCTGCTTGTATTAGCAGGCCTGCCAGGCTATCAGTGCTGGCAGGCCTGTTCTCAAGCTTTTAGTCTTTATGGTCAGGATGATGTGGCTGTACTGTATCAGTTACATTTCAATAACAATTAAATTTTCATTTTTACAATTCAGTTACAGCTCGGTCAAATTGTTGCAATAACTCTCTCCTAAACTAGAGTCATCTTTAAACAGGGCACAAAATGTTTTGTTTAATGGCTAGCTTGGTTGATTTGTCAACGACTAGCATTGATTTCCTCCTGATCCAAACCCCCTTTTAACCCGCAATAGCGGGTTTCTTTTTGTCTGCTAGTTTCATATAGCACTGCCTGCCGCAGCCGCGGGGTAGTGTCTGGCAACAACATCGTTTATGATGACTGGCAATATCATTCACAGCATCTGGCTCTCACTACGCTTGCCTGCTCACACTTATCATGCTGAAAATCGCTATTTATAATCATAAAGCCGATGTCGGTTCAACCACCACCGCGCTCAACCTCGCGGCTGCCTGGCAACGTCAACGCCAGCAGGTATTATTGCTGGATATGGACCCGCAGGCGCGGCTGACCGAGACTTTCAAGCATATAGGCCTGGATATGCAAAAGCATCTGTTCCGCTTTTATCAGGCAGACACGCCGCTGGCCGATTTGATCCAGCCCTTGCGCAACGGTTTGCAACTGATCGCTGCCAATAAAGAGCTGATGAACCTGGATTCACAGTTTGGCCGCGGCCCGGCCACTTTGCAACGGCTTGCTGACGGCCTGGCGCAACTGCACAAGACACATGCCGGATATGCGGTATTCATGGATTGTTTCCCTGGCATTGGGGTGATCCCGCTGAGTGCGGTATTCGCCAGTGACCTGGTGCTGGTGCCGGTGTCAGCAGATTATTTATCCATACATTCGGCAGTGAAAATAGACAAGGCGCTGAATGCGCTGGAGCCGGTATTGAAACGTCGCGTGCAACGCCGCTACCTGCTCACGCGCGCCGATAAACGCAAGGAAATGACTGCCGAAGTCGAGCAGGAGATGCGCCGCCTGTTTGGCAGCGAAGTGCTGGTGACACGGATAGCCGAGCATGCCGCGCTCGCCGAGTGTGGGCGCATGGGGCAGCATGTGTTTGAATACGATGCCAGCAGCCCGGGGGCGCGTGATCACCTGACACTGTATTTCGAGCTGCAGGATGTGATCAAGCAGTTACCGCGCACGACCCAGGTCTGATGCTGATCAACGCTCGTGACGACGGTTGCCCAGCCATTGCCGACGCCAGAACATCAGTAGCATCACTGAGGCTATGCCCAGCATGATCAGCATGGCCCACCAGAAACCATACTGATCATGTATCCATGGCATGTTGTCGAAATTCATACCGAAGATACCGGCGATCAGAGTGGCTGGCATAAACAGCATAGCGACCACGGTCAATGCCCGCACTTCAAGGTTCACGCGCTGGCTGATGCTGGTCATGTAAATATCCATCAGGCCACTCAGCATGTCGCGTATCGCTTCCAGCGATTCGGTGAAATGCGCGGTGTGGTCATACAGGTCTCTCAGGTAGGGCAGGGTTTGCGGGCTGAAAAAGCCATGCTCGTTACGGATCAGGCTATTCAGCACTTCGCGCAAAGGCCATACCGCGCGGCGTAACTGTATGGTGACATGCTTGAGACGGTGTATGTTCTGCAGATCGTCCGGGCTGGGTTGGTCCAGCAATTGCGTTTCCAGGCGTTCGGCATCTTCATTGATGGCTTCCAGCACCTGGAAATAACGTTCCATCAGGCTATCCAGCAAGGCATAGCATAAATAATCCGCGCCGCTCTGGCGTAGCAGGGCCTGGCCTTGTCGCAGGCGTTCACGCACCGGTTCAAAACTGCCGGAAGGCCTTTCCTGGAAGGTAAGTAACCACTCACGTCCCAGTGCCATGCTGATCTGCTCCGAGCTCACGCTCATGGTTTCGGCATCGTAATAAAACAACCGTGTTTCCAGAAACAGATAATCCGGGTAAGTATCCAGCTTGGGCCGCTGTTCGGTATTTAAAATGTCATCCAGCACCAGCGGGTGCAGCTTGAAACGGCGGGCGACCGCCTGCAGCAAGGCGATATCCAGCACGCCGTGCACGTTGATCCACGAAGTATGCGCAGCTGGCGCCTGCCATTCGACGATGTCGTGCATGGTCAGTTGCCTGGAGTTTATATCGGTGGCGTTGTAGCTGATGCTATGGATACAGGCGGGTGTCGTTTCAGCGCCGGTGTCGGTTTCAGGTGCAGCCACCGGGCTGGCAGTGCCCAGTAAACGGTGTTTGCGGTGGGGGTGTTTGCGTTTGGCCATGGTAGTCCGAATAAACAGTGCGGGTCCAGCATAAGCGTTCGTTGTGTGGAAATCAAGTCAGCGCTGGCGCTAAGGCCAGGGGGCAGGCTGTAAGCCAGTCTATGCTAAAATAGAGCAAATTATTCAATGAGAGAATCGCATGTCTGGCAACACCATTGGTACGCTGTTCACCCTGACTTCGTTTGGCGAATCGCATGGCCCGGCCATAGGCGGGGTGGTCGATGGCTGCCCGCCAGGCCTGGAGCTGTCAGCGGCGGATCTGCAGATCGATCTGGACAGGCGTAAACCGGGTACCTCGCGCCATGTGACGCAACGTGCCGAAGCCGATGAAGTCGAAATATTGTCCGGTGTGTTTGAAGGCAAGACCACAGGCGCGCCTATAGGTTTGCTGATACGCAATACCGACCAGCGCTCGCAGGATTACAGCAAGATCATGAATACCTTCAGGCCCGGGCATGCCGATTACACCTATACCCAGAAATACGGCATACGCGATTACCGAGGTGGTGGCCGTTCCAGCGCGCGTGAAACCGCAGTGCGCGTCGCCGCCGGCGCCATCGCCAAAAAATGGCTGCTGCAAAAATTCGGCGTGCAGATCCGTGGCTATCTGAGCCAGCTTGGTGAGATCGAAGTGCCATTCGTCAGTTGGGACGCGATCTCCCAGCCAGGCAACCCGTTTTTCTCACCTAATCTGCAGATAGTGCCGCAGCTCGAAGCCTATATGGACCAGATCCGCAGTGAGCGTGATTCAGTAGGCGCAAAAATCACCGTGGTCGCGCAGCAGGTTCCGCTAGGCCTGGGCGAGCCTATCTTTGACCGCCTGGATGCAGATATCGCGCATGCCATGATGGGTATCAATGCAGTCAAAGGTGTGGAGATAGGTGCCGGCTTCAAATCTATTGCCCAGCGTGGCAGCGAACACTGCGATGAACTCACGCCCGAGGGTTTTGCCTCCAATCACGCCGGTGGCGTGCTCGGTGGCATTTCCAGCGGCCAGGATATCGTGGTCAATGTGGCTTTTAAACCTACTTCCAGCATCCCGCAGGAGCGCCGTTCTATCAATCACGCCGGCGAGCCGGTGATGATGCAGACCACAGGCCGGCATGACCCCTGTGTAGGCATACGCGCGACGCCTATCGTCGAGGCCATGCTGGCGCTGGTGCTGATGGACCACGCCTTGCGGCACCGGGCGCAGAATGCCGATGTGCATACCACGCTGCCGCGCCTGTAGGCTGGCTGGCGTTCACGTCCATTAACGGCTGGTGTGGCTAGGCTATGCCCAGCGCGCCAGCCGCTCACCGTCACTTTTAACGCGGGTATTTCATGAGTCACGCTTTACACTTTAATCTCTCGCGTTTCTATTTCATCTATTATTTCTTCGTCGGCGCATTTGTCCCTTACTGGGGCTTGTACTTGCGCTCCGAGTCTTTTTCGCCGGCCGATATCGGCATATTGATGTCGCTGTTCCAGTTGAGCCGCATCATTGCGCCTAACC
This sequence comes from Methylophilus luteus, assembly GCF_042676265.1. Lineage (NCBI taxonomy): Bacteria > Pseudomonadati > Pseudomonadota > Betaproteobacteria > Nitrosomonadales > Methylophilaceae > Methylophilus > Methylophilus luteus. The sequence continues at coordinate 1,757,747 of NZ_JBHTKB010000001.1, read as the reverse complement.
TGTGGGGCTGGCTGGCCGATCACACGCGCCAGCGTGTGCGCTGGATACGCATGACGGCCTTTCTTGGCCTGTTCGGTTTTGCCGCGATCTTCTGGGCACATGACTTTATGACCATGTTTATGGTGATGGCGGCGCTGAGTTTATTTACCAGCTCCACCTTGCCGTTATCAGAATCGCTGGTGCTCGCGCATCTGGCAAGCACCAACGGCCATTACAGCAAGATACGCTTATGGGGCTCGTGGGGCTTTATTGTGGCCTCTGTGTTGCTAGGCTATCTCACCGACTGGTTCGGCATCCGCAGCCTGTTGTGGTTTATCCTGCTGGTACAGTGTCTGTTGTTCGGGCTGACCTGGAAACTGCCGGAAGCGCATGTGCCGCCGCACGCCAATGACAGTTTTTCGGTGTGGAAGATACTCAGGCAACCGGCGGTGATCTCCCTGCTGGTAGGCTGCGCCATGATGGTGACGGCGCATGGGTTGATGTATAACTTTTATTCTATCTACCTGGCCGAGCATGGTTACAGTAAAGGCATGATAGGCTGGCTATGGGCGCTGGGCGTGATCTGCGAGATCGCTATTTTTATGAAAATGCCGTGGATCATGACACGTTTCAAGCTCAAGACCATACTGATCGCCAGTCTGCTGATAGGCGTGATCCGCTTTTCCATGATGGGTCTGGTGCCTGATCATCTGGCGCTGCTGTTGCTGGCGCAAACCATGCATGCGTTCACTTTTGGCAGTTTTCATGCCGCTGCGGTCGAGGTGGTCACGCAATACTTTACCGGACGCCACCAGGCCAAAGGCCAAGCCATCTATAACAGTGTGGCCTATGGCATAGGCGGCGCGCTGGGCGGCTTGCTCGGTGGTTTTGCGCTGCAATATCTGGGCGGTCAGCTGACGTTTACCCTGGCTGCCTTATTTCCGCTGCTGGGCGCGATCATAGTCGCGCTAGGGCTGCATTTGTCGCAACCTTATGCCAGGAGCGGCATGTTCAGCCATTGAGCTATGTTCAGTCATTGACCCATGCTCAGCCATTGATCAATAGCTGGATGTGAAAACAGCCCGCATGCGGGCTGTTTTTTTATTGCCGCCGGGGTGCAGCTAATCAGCTGATACGTTTATCACGCTCTATCAGTGCGTAGGCGCTATGGTTGTGTATGCTCTCAAAGTTCTCTGATTCCACCACATATTTGACGATGCGCTTTTCTACATTCAATTGTGCCGCCACATCGCGCACCATGTCTTCCACGAATTTGGGATTATCGTAAGCGCGCTCGGTCACAAACTTCTCGTCCGGGCGTTTCAGCAAACCATATAACTGGCAAGAAGCCTGGTCTTCAATCAGGGTGATCAGGTCTTCCAGCCACATGAACTCATTCAGCAACGCAGTTACGGTCACGTGTGAACGCTGGTTGTGCGCGCCATAGTTTGAGATCTGCTTGCTGCATGGGCACAGGCTGGTAACCGGCACCATGACCTGCACCGTGATCTCGAACTGACCATTCTTGATCTCGCCGATAAAGGTGACTTCGTAATCGAGCAGGCTTTTAACGCCGGATACCGGTGCTGCCTTGTTGATGAAATAGGGGAAACGCATTTCCACGTAGCCGGATTCCGCTTCCAGGCGCTCAACCATCTGACGCAATATGGTTTCAAACGAATCTATGGAGATGGCGCTTTCGTTGGTGTTGAGTATCTCAACAAAGCGCGACATGTGCGTGCCTTTGAAGTTGTGCGGTAAATGCACATACATATCAAACACCGCTACGGTGTGCTGCTCGCCGCCGGTTTTATCTTTGACAATGACCGGATGACGGATAGACTTGATACCGACTTTGTTGATATCCAGTCGGCGCACGTCAGGAGTATTTTGTACGTCTTCAATCACTGCAGGGATTACGGGTTGATTCATCAGGGTTCCAAAGCGGGAGTTGCCCGCGATTTGATAAATGGTTGAATATACTACTCAGCTATCAATTTCTCAATAGCTGAACAAATGCCGGATTTGTCTAGACCACATTCGGCCAACATAGTTTCGTGTGAGCCATGTTCGATAAAACGGTCAGGTAGCCCCAGGCATGCAACAGGCTTCACGATCTGGTGTGCTTGCAGGCATTCCATCACCGCCGCACCGGCGCCACCCATGATCGCGTTTTCTTCTATAGTCACTATATAGTCATGACTAGCGGATATTTCAAGTAGCATGGCTGTATCTAATGGTTTGATAAAACGCATGTTGACCACAGTCGCATCCAGCGATTCGGCTGCTTGCAAGGCTGGCTGCACCATGCTGCCAAACGCCAGCAGTGCGACTTTTTTGCCCTGGCGCAGCAATTGCGCCTTGCCTATTTCCAATGTTTCCAGGGTGGGCGAAGGGGCTGCGCCTATGCCACTGCCACGCGGGTAACGCACCGCTGCCAGCCCTTTGTGCTGATAGCCGGTAGTGAGCATCTGGCGGCATTCATGCTCATCGCTGGGTGCCATGATCACAATATTGGGGATGCAGCGCAGAAAGCTCAGGTCAAAACTGCCGGCATGGGTGGGGCCGTCGGCTCCTACCAGCCCGGCGCGGTCTATCGCCAGCAGCACATCCAGGTCTTGCAGCGCGATATCGTGTATCAGCTGGTCGTAAGCGCGTTGCAGAAAGGTCGAGTAAATGGCAACCACCGGTTTCAGGCCATCACAGGCCATGCCGGCCGCAAAAGTCAGTGCATGCTGCTCGGCGATGCCGACATCAAAATAACGTTGCGGGTAGGCTTCTGCAAAACGGTTCAGCCCGGAGCCATCACACATGGCCGGGGTGATGCCTACCAGGCGGCTGTCGGCCGCCGCCATGTCCACCAGCCAGTCGCCAAAGATCTGGGTATAGGTAGGGCGTTCGCTCAGCGTCAGGCAATGGCCATTTTGCGGGTCGAACTTGCTGACGCCATGGTATTTGTTCGGGTTGTCCTCAGCCGGGCTATAGCCTTTGCCTTTTTGCGTGACTACATGCAAGAACTGCGGGCCCTGCAACTGGCGGATATTGCTCAAGGTATCAACCAGGGTATCGATATCGTGACCATCGATAGGGCCTATGTAATTAAAACCGAATTCTTCAAACAGGGTGCCGGGGGTGACCATGCCTTTGGCATGCTCTTCGGCACGGCGGGCGAATTCCTTGACCGGCGGTATGATATCCAGCACTTTTTTGCCACTGCGGCGCACACTGTCATACAGCTTGCCGGACATCAGGCGTGCCAAGTAATTGTTGAGCGCACCGACATTGTTGGAAATGCTCATGTCGTTATCATTGAGGATCACCAGCAGATTGGTGTCCATATCACCGGCATTGTTCAGCGCTTCAAACGCCATGCCGGCAGTCATGGCGCCGTCGCCGATAATGGCGACACTGCGGCGATTGGTGCCCAAAGCCTTGGCGGCGACTGCCATACCCAGGGCGGCGGAAATAGAGGTGCTGGAATGGCCGGTACCAAAAGTGTCGTAGGCGCTTTCATCGCGTTTGGGAAAGCCGGCGATGCCGCCTGCCTTGCGCAAAGAGGCCATCTGCTCGCGGCGTCCGGTCAGTATCTTGTGCGGATAGGTCTGGTGACCCACATCCCATACCACGCGGTCGTCCGGTGTCTGATAGACGTAATGCAAGGCGATGGTCAGCTCTATCACGCCCAGGTTAGAGGCCAGATGGCCGCCGGTTTGTGACACGCTTTGGATCAGAAAGGCCCGTAACTCGCCAGCCAACGCTTTTAGTTGCGAGCGGTCCAGCGCGCGCAAATCAGTTGGAGAGTCTATGCGGGACAACAGGGAAGTCATGATCAGAATGGGCGCTCACAAATAAATCTGGCAATGCCACGCAGTGAGTCAGCTTGTGGTCCGAAACCGGCCAGTGATTGCAAACTTTGCTCGTACAAGGTCTTTACCAGTGCTTTTGCCTCGTCTATGCCGAGCAGGCTGACGTAAGTCGATTTTTCCTGCAAGGCATCTTTGCCGGCGGTCTTGCCCAGGGTTTGCGTATCTGCAGTCGCGTCCAGAATATCATCCACCACCTGGAAAGCCAGGCCCATATTCTGGCTGTATTGATCGAGCAGCTGTATATGCTGCTCCTGAGTGTGGTCGGCAGCATAAGCCCCCAGCAAGGCCGCAGCGCGTATCAGTGCGCCGGTCTTGTACTGATGCATGGTTTCCAGCGCGTCACGCGTGAGCAGTTGGCCGGTGCTTTGCAGGTCTATATCCTGCCCGCCACACATGCCGCGTGAACCGGTGGCCTGCGCCAATATCTGCACCTGGGTCAACGCTTGCGCGGCTGCTGTCTCTGCCAGGCATTGAAATGCCAGTGCTTGCAGCGCATCGCCGACCAGCAAGGCGGTGGCATCGCCATATTGCTTGTGGCAGCTAGGTTTGCCACGGCGTAAATCATCGTCATCCATACACGGCATATCGTCGTGCACCAGTGAGAACGCGTGTATGAGTTCTACCGCGACTGCCGCTGCATCAGCTGAGCTGGCTGGCGCGCCGACCAACTCGGCGGCGGCATAGCTCAGAAGTGCGCGCACACGTTTGCCGCCGCCAAGCACGGCATAACGCATGGCGGCATGCAGTCTTTGCGGTGGCGTGTCTGCCGCTGGCAGGGCGCTGGCCAGCGCCTGTTCCGCCCGTTGCTGGTGTACAGTCGCCCATTGCTCGAATAATATGGATGAAGTGGTCATGACGAAAAGTGAAGGCTCAGGCGACTCACTCAGGGTCAAAAGGGACTAATTGCTGTTGCTGATTAAGGATGACCACGGTCTGCTCGGCCTGCTGCAGCGCACCCTGGCAGGCTTGCAGCAACTGCATGCCTTCAGCGTAAGCAGTCAGCGCGGCTTCCAGAGGCAGCTCGCCGGTTTCCATGCTTCTGACTATGGTTTCCAGCGACGCGATGCGCTGGGCAAAACTTTGCGTATCGCTTGCCGCGGCGGGAGATTTTTTTGCAACACTCATGAAGGTCAGCCTGTTAAAACGCCTGCCATTTTAACAAAACTCCCCAGTCTTGCGGGATTAATCTCAAGCGTTTGTCAGCAATCAGGCCGGCAATACCTGTAGCAGGAAACGGCGGATATCGGCTATCTCCTGTTCGCACACGCTATGTGGCATATCGTATTCCTGCCATTGCAGCGGGTAACCGGCGGCTTGCAGTGCCTCCCTGGCAGCTTGTGCGGTAGAGAGGGTGATCACGCTGTCGGATCTGCCATGCGCCATCCAGATAGGCAGTTGCCGGTTAGCCACATGCTGCTCGCTGACCAGCTTGTTTTTTAGCGGCAAGTAGGTAGAAAGTGCGAGCACACCAGCCAGCGGCTGGGTAAATCGTGTCGCCGTATACAGTGCCATCGCGCCACCCTGGGAGAATCCGGCCAATACTATACGCTGGCTGGCTATGCCTTTGGCTATTTCGCTTTCTATCAAAGTGTTGATGGTTTGCTGCATGGCTTTGATGCCGGCTTCGTCTTGTGGGCTATCTGGCTGCAGCCCAAAAATGTCATACCAGGCCCGCATCTCATAGCCATTATTCAAAGTCACCGGAAGGTAGGGGGCATGGGGCAGGATAAAGCGTATATGCGGCAGGTTCAGCATCTGCACCACAGGTTCAAAGTCATGGCCGTCGGCGCCCAGGCCGTGCATCCAGATGACGGTGGCGGAGGCATTTGCTTGTCGGTTGACGACAATATTTTCTAACATGGGTATTCTGGCTCAAGTTGAAAAAGTTTGAAGTATAGCAGTGAGCGCGGTGGGGATTGATGATTTGCGTTGCTGATCTAACCCTAAGCAAAAAGTAGAGTTTTAAGGCGACAGGGCGGTTATGCTACACGGCGTGCCCGCGTTTAAATCGCAAGTGATGGTTGCATTTCCGGGCGACCTGGCTGTCGAAATGAAATTGGTGATTGTAATTACTTTTTCGCCATTGTTTATCACGTCGCATGCCCTTGCAATAGGGGCTGGAATGTCTGCAGCAGGTTTGCTGAGCTGGATATCGGTATATACTTTTCTGGCATAAGCATTGGCTTCTGCAATGCATGCATTATTGGCTGCATCTTGCGAGTAACTTTGATAAGCTGGTAATGCCACAGAGGCGAGAATGCCGATAATGGCTACTACGATCATCAGCTCTATCAGAGTAAAACCTTTTTGCTTATCCATTTAACCACCTTATAGTCAAAGTTAATTGATAGGCTTGAGTGATGTTTCGATTTAAATTTTGCAATATTTGCAATGTTGTTGATAAAAATTCAAAGCCCCGCAGAGGCAGGGCTTTGAACTTTATTGTCTAAATTATGGTGTCGCTGGTTTAGTGCAGGTGCCGCCTTGGCTCAAGTCACAAGTCCATAGTGCTTTGCCTGGATCCCTAGATTGCGCTGTAAATGTACCAGTAGCACTAGTTGGCGTAGCAATCCCTGAACATGCTTTGTTTTGAGCAGGTGTGATGGTTGTTGCGCCTTTAGCAAAGTCGATAGTTACTTTGTTTGCATATGCTTTTGCTTCTGTTTGACAAGCACTTTCAGCGGCTTCTTTAGTGTAGTCAGTGTAAGCTGGAATCGCTACCGAAGCCAAAATACCGATAATGGCTACAACGATCATCAATTCAATCAGGGTAAAACCTTGTTGTACGTGTTTTTTCATCATGTTTCCTTCAGAGTCAAAGTTTAAAGTGAACAGCTTCTGTTTTAGTCACTGCTTTTCTAACAGTGTTCGAGAACCTATAAGCAATAGCTGTGCCACCTAGGGAAAATGCTTTGTAACGTATTGATAAAAAAGAATTAACCAGGTTTTAAGCCTTATTTCTACCATTTGATAATCAAGTCTTAAAGCTAAAGGCTGGGGTTAGGGGCTGGCGATAAATGACAGTATTTGTCAGTCATTTGCCGCAGAAGTGATTTTTTTTGTCAGGATGTTCGATGGCTATCCGGTCGGCCAGCCAGCAAAAAAGGGATTGTGTGGTACACAATCCCTTTATTTGTGACAGTGTCAGACTTTTGGCCTGGACTGCATTTGCAAAAACTTGAATATGACTACGTAAGACTTACCAGAACTTCCACCAGGGTTTACTGTTGCCTTGCGCGGTTTTTCCAGAACCCTGGTTGATTACTTTCCCGATTCGGCTACCTTTTTCAGGCTTTCCAGACCTGGATCAAAAAAGTCGTTGATGGCTTTGGTAGCAGCATCATCGTTTTGTTCCGGTTTAGGGATGTTGGAAGAATCGGCACGGGTATAGCTGCCTTTAACGCTAACCACAGTTTCGTTGCCTTTGGCAGTCACAGTAACAGTAGGGTAAAAGTTTGACAGTTGCAATGTGCTTTTATCCAGGATGTACTCGTATTTCAGGCGCATGCCTGCATCGTCTACGGAGCGCAGTTTTTCGTACATGGTGCCGCCGTTTTTCAGTTTGACGGTGCGGTATGTTGTGTCATCACCGTTTTCGTCTTTTTTCTGTTCTACTTTTGTAGACTCAACGCCAGAATGCCAGGCTTGCACATTGCCAAAGTCTTTGACCAGTGCCCAGACTTTTGCTGCCGGTGCCTTGATGGTGACGGTTTTTTCAAAACGCAATGCCGCGGCACCGTGTGCAGCTGCCGTTAATGGAATCAATGGCAATAAAGATACGGCAATGATGCCAAATATTTTTTTCATTTCAATCTCCTGATATTTACAGATGTTTTAAAGCTAAAAAGTAATCAGTCTTTTGAGTTTTAAAATAACCCGTGACTTTACCTAAAAAAACGACTCTTTGCGACTAGTTCATGGGCGGTCCTGTGAAAAAACTAAAAAAAAGCAGTGGAGAAACATGGCTGTCACCTTGCTTCAAGAATAAATTGCCCGAACGAACGGCAGAGTTTGGGGCTGTCTATGGTATTGGTCACCGTGTTGGTGTTGGCGTCTATGATGGAAACAGTATCTGAGCCCCAGTTGGCGACGATCACTTGCTGGGTCGCCTTGTCATAAGCTATGCCCTCGGGAAACTCGCCAACTTCTATGGTTTTGACTGTCTTGCCGCTGGCGATATCTATCACTGAGACGCTTTCCGCATGATTGTTGCTGACATAGGCCCAGCGGCTGTCCGGGCTGATCGCCACGCCATACGGGTGCTGCCCGGTTTTGATGGTGCTGGTGTGGTACGACTCTGTATCAAGCAGGGTCAGGCTGTTGCTGACGACATTGACGACAAACACCGTTTTGCCGTCCGGGCTCAGTGTCAGCGCAAACGGGTGTATGCCGACCTTGATCTGGGCTATGGTCTGCAGCGTGCGCGTGTCTACTACGGTCACATCATCACTATCGCGGTTGGCGATGAACAGCTTTTTATTGTCTGCGCTGACCAGCATGCCTGAAGGCGTTTTGCCTGCTTTAAAGGCTTTCTGATTTTGCGGATGCGCAGTATCGACCGCAATCACCTGCGCGCCACCCCAGTCCGCCACGAACAGCGTTTTTTCATCGCGGCTCAGTGCAATGCCCACTGCCTGAATCTTGACCGGGATCTCTTGTATGGTTTGCTGGCTACGGCTATTGATGACAGAAATGGTCTGGCTATTGGCGTTGCTGATATAAACACGCTGCTGTTTGCTGGCGATCGCCACGCCTACCGGCGCCTTGCCTACCGCTATGGTGTGCGTGACCTGTTTGCTCGCGATATCAATCACAGAAACGCTGTTGCTGCCCTGGTTGGTGATGTAGGCAAGATTGCCCGCCAATGACTCTGCACTGCAGGCCATTGCCAGTGACAGCGCCAGGGCAAATCGGCAGAGCAACGTTTGGTAAACAGCCACATTGTGGCAAGTGAAAGATGGGAAACAGTTAAGGCTCATGGCTGGAAAACGCTTTGTATTGAATCGGGTTGACAGTGAAGACTGGTTAAAGGTTTGGTTTATCTGCAACAAATAGCGATTTTGTATGTAAATATATGAAAATAAAGACCTTTTATACCCGTAATGCAAGTGTGGCTATCGCTTTATATATAAAGATTGTCCTACAATGATTGCTACGAAATTTAAATTAAAGGCGGGTAGTATGAAAAAAACATTTTATAGTGTTTTCAGATTTATTTTGTCATCATCCTTGTTGCTGGCAAGCTACTCTGCACATGCCTTGGTCACAGGCACTGTCGTCGGTGCGAATTTTATCAATGGCCAGTCTAGTTACGCCACAACCTTTGCTGATGGCACCACTGCTACCTTTGTTGGCAGTGGCGTATTTCAGAAAAAAACCCAGGCAGGTATCACCGGTGTAGGCATTGCTGGCGGCAGGACCAACGGCGAAATCGATATTGGTGAAACAATTACCGGCACCTTTTCTAAAGAAGTGATTGTTTCTTCTATCAACGTGGCGCTGCTGTTTGATGGTCCGGAATATGCCGATGTGAAAGAAGTCGCCAAATTTCTGGTCAATTATGCTGATGGCGGTACTGCTAATTACTATCTGACAGCGACTGGTGTACACACGGCTGCCTGGACTGGTGAAGGTAGTGTGTTGTCCATTGGCAATGGTGCAGTAGATGGTGGCACCGGTGCCTGGCAATTGGATAACCCTTTTGGTTTGCGCTCTGTAGACAGCATAGTATTCACTGCGGTCAAAGGTTACCCTAGGTCAGACTGCAAGAGCTGTAGCAATCAGTCTGATTATACTTTCGTCTCTATGGCGGTGATTACTGTGCCAGAGCCAAAAAGCGCAGCCATGATGTTTGCCGGACTGTTGTTAATAGGTGGTTTGGCTACACGCAGGGCTAAGTTCTAAACGCTTCTGCATTAATAAAAAAGCTCACAGTCAGTGAGCTTTTTTTATTGGCGGTCTGAATTTACACCGCGCCTCATGGATATCCTTTCATTAAACTGTAAAGTGTGAAAAAATTGCAGTAAATATTCAAGGCAGTTTTTATGTTAGATCGTGATGGATACCGTCCTAACGTGGGGATTATTCTATGTAATACCCACAATCAGGTGTTTTGGGGCAAACGTATCAAAGAGCATGCATGGCAATTTCCTCAAGGAGGCATCAAATATGGTGAAACTCCCGAGCAGGCCATGTATCGCGAGTTGATGGAAGAAGTTGGCCTCAGACCCGACCATGTGAAGATACTGGGGCGTACCCGGGACTGGTTACGCTATGAAGTGCCCACCAGCTGGATCAAGCGCGAGTGGCGCGGCAGCTACAAAGGCCAGAAGCAGATCTGGTTCCTGTTGCGCCTGATAGGCCGCGATTCGGATGTGTCATTGCGCGCCACCGAGCACCCTGAATTCGATGCCTGGCGCTGGAGTGAGTACTGGGTGCCACTGGCCGATGTGATAGAGTTCAAACGTGAGGTCTACCAGCTGGCGCTGAACGAACTGTCCACCTTTTTGCGTCATCCTGCCAAGCGCTATGGCGGCAAGACCCGCAAACCGTTGACTACGCCACTACCCAGCTTGGGTAACGATTAGCCTGGGTAATGACTAGCCGGTTAACGACTAGCCGGTTAGCGACTAGTCCACTCACCCTAACTTCAAACTGCTTGCTTCAAACTGCTTGCGCCTGATCGCTCGGCAATATCCACTCCGGACGGATGCGGTGACAGGTATAGCCTGCCGGATAACGTAACAGATAATCCTGGTGCTCGTCCTCGGCGACCCAGAAATCACTGGCAGGCGTGATCTCGGTCACTACTTTTCCCGGCCAGATGCCTGAAGCATCCATTTCACTGATCAATTGTTCAGCCACCTGTTTCTGGCTGGCATCCAGATAGAAAATGGCAGAGCGGTATGACGGCCCGAGGTCGTTGCCCTGACGGTTAAGGGTGGTGGGGTCGTGAATCTTGAAAAAGAACACCAGCAACTGCCGTAAGCTGATGCGTTCCGCATCGAATACGATTTCCATCGCCTCGGCATGGTCGCCATGGTTGCGGTAAGTGGCGTTAGGCACATCACCGCCGGTATAGCCGACGCGCGTACTGGTCACGCCAGGCAGCTTGCGGATCAGATCCTGCATGCCCCAGAAACAGCCTCCCGCAAGAATTATCTTGTCTGACATACTAAAAAATCTCTCTTTAAAGGTTGGTAAACAATTAAAAGCAAACGCAGGCAACTCCCGGCGCGATGCGGCATATCAAATCAACTACTTACAATCTGTCCAGTATATGAGGTTTAGGTTAAAATGTTGAGTTTTGGTTCTATTGTATTCGCTGGGGAGAAATATGGCTGTCAAGTTGGGGATTAACGGATTCGGACGTATTGGTCGTATGGTGCTGCGCGCAGCTGTTCAGGAAGCCGAGTTCAATGATATTGAAGTGGTCGCCATCAATAGCTCGTATGACATCGAATATATGATGTACATGCTCAAGTATGATTCGGTGCATGGCCGTTTTCAGGGCAGTGTAGAAGCCGATAACGGTGATCTGGTGGTCAATGGCAAACGCATCACCCTGACCGCCGAACGTGACCCCAACAAGATAGACTGGAGCAAGGGCGGCGCGGAAGTCATCGTCGAATCTACCGGTGCTTTCCTGACTGAAGAAAGCTGTCAGCCTCACCTTGATCGCGGCGCCAGAAAAGTCGTGCAATCTGCCCCGGGTAAGGATGACACCCCTATGTTCGTGTATGGCGTGAACCATGAAGACTACGCCGGCCAGTCTATTATTTCGGCGGCTTCGTGCACCACCAACGGCCTGGCCCCGCTGGCCAAAGTGTTGCATGACAACTTTGGCGTCAAACGTGGCCTGATGACCACTATCCATGCGGCGACAGCCTCACAGCTGACTGTAGACGGTACTTCCAAGAAAGACTGGCGCGGTGGCCGTAGCGTGTTTGAAAACATTATTCCTTCCAGTACTGGTGCAGCCAAGGCAGTGGGTAAAGTCATCCCGGCATTGAACAAGAAGCTGACCGGTATGTCCATGCGCGTGCCATCTGCCGATGTGTCCGTCGTCGACCTCACGGTAGAGCTGAGCAAGGAAACAACCTACGAAGCGATCTGTGAGGCCATGAAACAGGCTTCCACCGGCGCATTGAAAGGTGTGCTGGACTACACTGCAGATAAAGTGGTTTCTACCGATTTCCGCAGCAGCCCGGCCGCCAGCGTGTTTGATGCCGATGCCGGCCTGATGCTGGACCCGACCTTTGTCAAAGTGATAGGCTGGTACGATAACGAATATGGTTATACCTGCAACCTGTTGCGCCTGGTGCAACATATTGCTTAATATTAAGACGGGGCTGATGGCCCCGTTTTTACGTTGCATTCTGATTTCTTTTTAAGCGGTTTATCGCTCGGAGTACGTGTATGAAATTCATTAAAATGACTGACCTGGATTTGCGTGGCAAGCGTGTATTTATCCGTGCCGACCTCAATGTGCCGGTGAAAGATGGTGTCGTGACCAGCGATGCACGTATCGTGGCCAGCATGCCGACGATTGAGTTCGCTTTAAAAGCAGGCGCAAAAGTCATGGTGACTTCGCATCTGGGGCGTCCTGAAGAAGGTGTTTACTCAGAAGAAAACTCCTTGCAGCCGGTGGCGGATGTGATGAGCAAGTTGCTAGGCCAACCGGTGCGCCTGGTGAAAAACTGGCTGGCGCCGAATGCGCCGGCTGACAGCCTGGGTACCGGTGATGGCGAGTTGATCTTGCTGGAGAACTGCCGCTTCAATGTCGGTGAAAAGAAGAACAATGACGAGCTGGCAAAAAAATATGCCGCGCTGTGTGATGTATTCGTCATGGATGCATTTGGCACCGCGCACCGTGCAGAAGCTTCTACTCACGGCATCGCCAAATTCGCGCCGGTGGCCTGTGCCGGTATCTTGCTCACTGAAGAGCTGGATGCCCTGAGTAAAGCCTTGCTGGCACCTGCCAGACCATTTGTGGCTATCGTGGGCGGCTCCAAAGTCTCGACCAAGCTGACCGTGCTGGAAAGCCTGGCCGATAAAGTGGACCAGTTAGTGGTGGGCGGCGGCATTGCCAATACCTTCCTCAAGGCCGATGGTCATGAGGTGGGCAAGTCTTTATGTGAGGACGACCTGGTAGATACCGCACGCAAACTGATGGAAAAAATGGCGGCGCGCGGCGCCTGTGTGCCCATTGCCAAAGATGTGGTGGTAGGCAAACAGTTTGATGCTAACGAGCCAGCGGTTAAAAAGCCAGCCAGCGAGGTGGCGGCCGATGACATGATTTTTGATATAGGCGAAAAATCAGCGGCCGAGCTGGTAGAGATCATCATGCAAGCCGGCACAGTGGTGTGGAACGGCCCGGTAGGCGTATTTGAGTTTGACCAGTTTGGCGACGGCACCAGGACCATAGCCAACGCCATTGCCGAAACCAAGGCGTTTACGCTGGCGGGTGGCGGTGACACCATTGCCGCGATCCAGAAATATGATATCTATGACAAAGTCTCATATATCTCTACCGCGGGTGGCGCTTTCCTTGAGTTTCTGGAAGGCAAGACTTTGCCGGCAGTGGCTATCCTGGAACAGCGCGCCAGTTAATCAGGGATTTAAGCTGCCGGTTTTTACAGCCCGATGGGTCAACATAGGGCTACACCGGCAGTGAACTAAAAAGTGAGCGGTACCGTGAGTCTGTGGTGTTTGTCGTAGACTTCGACCCGGTTCCTGCCTTGTTTTTTGGCTACGTAGAGTGCCTTGTCGGCCTGTTCTATCAGCAGGTCTCCGTCCTCACTGAAATTTAGGGACTGGTTGCGCGCATGCTGTTCTTTGTGGCTGGTGGACTGGTGCATGCCTAGCGAAGCTATGCCTATGCTGATGGTCATCAACCTGTGCCCGGCAAAGCGGATATCCAGTTCCATGACTTTCTGCCGTATGCGTTCGGCAATCTTGATCGCCTCCTGCTGCGTGGTCTGACCCAGTATCAGCACAAATTCCTCACCGCCATAACGCGCCGCCATGTCGCCAGGCCGGTTGCTGTAGCGTTTTAATATCCCGGCCAGCTTGCGCAGGCATTCATCGCCGGCGGCATGCCCCATGCTGTCGTTCAGCTGTTTAAAATGGTCGGCATCTATCATCATCACGCTCAGGCTGGATTGATGCCGGATGGCGCGTGACCATTCATCGCGCATGAATTGTTCCAGCCGGCGGCGATTGGCCAGGCCGGTCAGCGGATCGGTATGGGTGAGGGCGGAGATGCGATCTTCGACCTGTTTGTGATGCGTGATATTGGTCAGCGACAGCAGGAATAGTTTGTTATCTGCCAGCGTAGTCTGCATGGGTTGCAGATTCAGGGTCAGCCAGGTGGGCTGTTTGGTCGGTGTGTGACACAGATAGTCCATGCTGAAGTGACCTGATTTGCCACTTAATACATTTTCTATGCCATTGATTAACAGCGGCAGGTTGGTATCTTCATTGGCGCGGCAGATATCCAGATAGGCGATGCCGAACCAGTCGGTATTGAGCTCCAGGCCGTAGAACAAGCCGAATGCACGCCATGCCTGATTCACGTAGATGATACTGCTAGTCTCATCGATCACTGCGATCTGCAGTGGCAATGTGTCCAAGATGCCATTCACTAATTGTTCTGCAATGTCCACAAAATATCCAACAAGGTTGCTGAAATTTACTACGGGAAGTGCTTGTCACACCCTATTCTATTGAAGCGTAAACCGGCTGTCTAACGTTCAAGATGTAAATTAGCATTAAAATTGCTTACAAATAAGCATTCAACAGTGAAAGAGACCAACATGGCGATTCGAGTAGGCATTAATGGGTTTGGCAGGATAGGCCGCATGGTGCTGCGCGCCGCATTAAATCAGGCAGAGTTCGCAGAACTGGACATCGTTGCCATCAACGGTATCGAAGAGCCCGAGCATATGTTGTATATGCTTAAATATGATTCTGTGCACGGCAGGCTGGCCTACGATGCACATTTAGAGGGCGATTTCCTGGTGGTGGATGGTAAAAGGATACGTTTGACTGCCCACACCGATCCGGCGCATATAGACTGGAAAGCACATCATGTCGATGTGGTGATAGAGTGTACCGGCGTATTTCTGACCCAGGAGTCCTGCGCCGCCCACATTGCCGGCGGTGCGCGCATCGTGGTGCAGTCTGCACCGGGCAAAGATGACACCCCTATGTATGTGTATGGCGTAAACCACCATGATTACCGTGGAGAGAATATCGTTTCTGCCGCTTCTTGCACCACCAATGGCCTGGCGCCTATCGTCAAAGTGCTGCATGACCATTTTGGCGTCAAGCGCGGGTTGATGACCACCATACATGCCGCCACGGCGACCCAGAAAACCGTGGATGGTACCTCCAAGAAAGACTGGCGCGGTGGGCGCGGTGTGTTTGAAAACATTATTCCTTCAAGCACAGGCGCGGCAAAAGCGGTAGGTAAAGTCATTCCTGCGTTGAACAAGAAACTGACCGGTATGGCCATGCGTATCCCCTCGGCGGATGTGTCTGTGGTGGACCTGACCGTGGAATTGCTGGCAGAGACCTCGTATGCCGAGATCTGCGCCGCCATGAAATATGCCGCTGAACGTGATTTGAAAGGCGTGCTGGGTTATACCGAAGAGCAGGTGGTTTCCAGTGACTTCCGCGGTTATCCGGCCGCCAGTGTGTTTGACGCCAGCGCCGGCATCATGCTGGACGCCACTTTTGTGAAATTGATAGGCTGGTACGACAACGAATATGGCTATACCTGCAACCTGTTACGCCTGTCGCAATATGTCGCGCATGCCCAGCTGGCAACCACCCACAAGCCGGCGCAGGAAGCCGTAGCCGCTTAGGTCAAGTGTGCGCTCGGCGGTGACTGCTAAATTGTTCGCCCGCAACCGGGTAGCGCATTTATAATATCGCTTTTTACTTTGCGGTAGATATTATGCGTGCGCCATTGCTGGAAACCTCGATTAAAAGCCTGAAAAGATTGCATCAAGGCAAGGTGCGCGATATTTATGCTATCGACGACCACACCATGTTGCTGGTCAGCACCGACCGCTTGAGTGCCTTTGATGTGATCCTGCCTACCGGCATAGCGCACAAAGGCGCCATGCTCACGCAAATGGCTAACTTCTGGTTTGAACAGCTGGCCGATGTGGTGCCCAACCACCTGACCGGTATTGCGCCGGAATCTGTGGTCGCCGCCGATGAAGTAGATCAGGTCATAGGCCGTGCCGTGGTGGTGAAAAAACTCAAGGCTTTGCCGCTGGAAGCCATAGTGCGCGGCTACCTGGTCGGCAGTGGCTGGAAAGAGTACCAGGCCAAAGGCACGGTATGCGATATCCCGCTACCGGCCGGTCTGCAACTGGCGCAAAAACTGCCTGCACCTTTATTCACCCCTTCCAGCAAGGCCGCTGTCGGCGAGCATGATGAGAATATCAGTATCGCCGAGGTCGAAGCGCTGATCGGTAAAGACTTGACCGCGCAAGTGGAAAAAGCCGCCATCGCGCTGTATAGCAAGGCCGCCGCCTATGCGCTGGGCAAAGGCATCATCATTGCCGATACTAAATTCGAATTCGGTGTCGATGCGCAAGGCGTATTGCATGTGATGGATGAAGTACTCACGCCTGATTCTTCCCGCTTCTGGCCTGCAGATCAATATAAAGTTGGCGCTAACCCGCCCAGCTACGACAAGCAATATGTACGCGACTGGCTGGAAGCCTGCGACTGGAATAAAACTGCGCCCGGCCCTGCTTTGCCTGCCGATATCGCGCAGCGCACTTCAGACAAATATATGGAAGCATTTGCCAAGCTGACCGGCCGCACCTTGCAGGTCGACTAGTGCGCAGCCGCCAGCAGCACTGACAGCATATGGGTTTACGCGCACAATTAGCCGCATTGGCCAGCAGGTTCAAGCAGGAAGTCGCGTTTTACCGTGCGCTGCAAAAGCACCCGCAAACACCAAGGCTGGCAAAAGCATTATTGTGGCTAGCACTAGGTTATCTGCTGCTGCCATTTGATCTGATCCCGGATTTTATTCCGCTGATAGGCCAGCTGGATGAACTGGTCATCATTCCATTATTGCTCTACCTGGCGCTTAAAGTCATCCCGGTCAGCGTGCGCCAGGAGTGCCGTGATCAGCTTGAATCTGCCGATAATCAAAAATAATGCGGTTTGCAAACAAAGGTTTATGTTAATCGCCTATAATGGCGGCTTTTCGTGAAATAGGTTTGAAAAGATGTCTTTGAATTTGGTAGCAAGCGGCAAAGACTTGCCGAACGATTTTAACGTCATTATTGAAATCCCAGCCAATGGCGACCCGGTCAAGTACGAAGTAGACAAAGAAAGTGGCGCCCTGTTTGTGGACCGCTTTATGGGTACTTCCATGCAATACCCATGTAACTATGGCTATATTCCGCACACTCTGGGTGATGATGGAGACCCGGTAGATGTACTGGTGATCACACCAGTGCCGTTGTTGCCAGGTGTGGTTGTACGTTGCCGTGCTTTAGGCATGCTGAAAATGACTGACGAAGCCGGTGGCGATGCCAAAGTGCTGGCAGTGCCTATCGAAAAAGTATGCGGCCTGTACGCTTACCAGAAAACATTGAGTGATGTTTCGCCGTGGCGTCTGGACATGATCGCCCACTTCTTTGAGCATTACAAAGATCTTGACAAAGGCAAATGGGTGAAAATCGAGGGTTGGGCCGGTGTGGATGAGGCGCATGCCGAAATCATGGATGGCGTTGCACGCTACAACGCTTTGGAAGTGAAACCTGCTTTCTGATCGCTGCCTGCTTAGCTTTAGCAGCACATGCAGTATAAAAAAGTCGGCCTGGGCCGACTTTTTTGTTTTTGCGCAGTGCTATGTTTTCTAGTGCAATAGCTGCACTAACAGAAACCTAGTGCCATAGCGGCACTATCAAAAAGTTAGTGCCATAAAGGCACTATAAAAAAGTTAGTGCAATAGCGGCACTATCAGCAGCGCCACAATATTGATGATCTTGATCAAAGGGTTCACCGCCGGGCCTGCGGTATCTTTATAGGGGTCGCCTACGGTATCGCCGGTCACAGCCGCTTTATGCGCATCCGAGCCTTTGCCACCGTGATGGCCATCTTCAATATATTTTTTGGCATTATCCCAGGCCCCGCCGCCGGTACACATGGAGATCGCCACAAACAGGCCGGTGACTATGGTGCCCATCAGCAGGCCACCAAGTGCCACCGGGCCGAGGAAGATGCCGACCAGTATGGGTGCTGCGACTGGCAATAATGAAGGGATCATCATTTCCTTGATCGCTGCTGTGGTCAGCAGGTCTACCGCTTTGCCGTACTCCGGCTTGGCCGTGCCTTCCATGATGCCTTTGATTTCGCGGAACTGTCGACGTACTTCTTCCACCACACTGCCGGCAGCACGGCCCACTGCTTCCATCGCCATCGCCGCAAACAGGAAAGGGATCAGGCCACCGATAAACAGGCCTATGATGACTTTGGGGTCACTCAGGTCAAAACTGGCGGTGATGCCTGCACTTTCCAGCTTGTGCGTGTAATCGGCAAACAGCACCAGCGAGGCCAGGCCGGCAGAGCCTATCGCATAGCCTTTGGTCACCGCTTTGGTAGTGTTGCCGACGGCATCTAATGGATCGGTGACGTCACGCACACTGCTGGGTAGTTCTGCCATTTCGGCAATACCACCGGCGTTGTCTGTGATCGGGCCATATGCATCCAGTGCCACGACTATGCCTGCCATGCTCAGCATGGACATGGCGGCAATAGCGATGCCATAAAGACCGGCCAGATGAAACGAAACGTAAATAGCCGCGCAGACAGAAAGCACAGGCAGCGCGGTGGATTTCATGGACACGCCTATGCCGGCGATGATGTTGGTGGCATGGCCGGTGGTGGAAGCTTGTGCCACATGCTTGACCGGGGCGTAATCAGTGCCGGTATAGTACTCGGTGATCCACACCAGCGCGGCAGTCAGCACCAGCCCGACAGCACAGGCACCGAACAATGCCTGGCTGGAAACCGTCACTTCGCCATGGGTGTAGCCTTGCGGAAAGGCATATTGCGTGACAAAGTAAAATGCGATCAGCGACAGCACGCCAGCGACAGCCAGGCCTTTATACAGCGCAGGCATCACGTTCTTCATGCCGGGCGAGGCCTTGACAAAGAAACAGCCGATGATAGAGGCAACGATGGACACGGCACCCAGCAGCAGTGGGTAAAGCACGCCATTGACACCGGCTTCAGCCGCCATCAGGCCGCCTAACACCATGGTGGCGATCAGGGTCACCGCATAGGTCTCAAACAGATCGGCTGCCATGCCGGCACAGTCGCCGACGTTATCGCCGACATTGTCTGCGATCACCGCCGGGTTGCGCGGGTCATCTTCAGGAATGCCAGCTTCGACTTTGCCTACCAGGTCAGCCCCTACATCAGCGCCTTTGGTGAAGATGCCGCCACCCAGCCGCGCAAAGATAGAGATCAGCGATGAACCGAACGCCAGGCCTATCAGCGGGTTTAAATCGGTGGCCTGTTCAGCACCGAGGAAAATATAGAAGCCGGTCACACCAAGTAAGCCCAGCCCGACCACCAGCATGCCGGTAATGGCGCCGCCCTTGAAAGCGACATCCAGTGCCGCGCCTATGCCATTGGTCGCTGCCTGGGCGGTGCGTACGTTGGCCTTTACCGACACATTCATGCCGATAAAGCCGCAGGCACCAGAAAGCACGGCGCCGACGACAAAGCCTATGGCGGTGTATAAACCAAGAAAAAGTCCGATAAGAACAGCCAGTATGATGCCGACCAGGGCAATGGTTTTATATTGCCTGGCCAGATAGGCGGCCGCGCCTTGTTGTATCGCCCCTGCAATTTCTTGCATGCGGGCGTTGCCTGCAGGTAATCCCGAAATCCACTTACTCATTACTACGCCATAAAGTACCGCCAATACTGCTGCGCCTATGGCCAACATTAATGCGACTGACATGTGTTCTCCTGTTCCTGGTGAAACTGCGTTGAACGTAATGACTACTTAACACCTGTTACTCAAGTTGTAAAAGTTAAATGGTGAATGCTAGGCTGTGTATCCTTCAGGTAAATAACGGGTTATAAATAACGACTTGTAAATAAAGTGTAACAGGGTGGTGCATTATTGCACTATTTAAAGAATGCGCACAAGTAGAGTGCGTGGGGCGTCACCGTCGCAGCAAACTGCCGCTGCAGCCAGCCTTTTAGTAGCGGGGAAAAGCGGAGATCAGGAATCGCGCTGGCGGTCTATAAAATGGCGTAAAGCCGCTTCAAGTGCCGGGTTTTCAATTTGGTCAGCGCAGGCTTGCAGCGTGTTCAAAGCCTGGTCAGAAGGCGACTGGATACGTTTCTGCCTGGGTTTTGGCTGAGATTTTACTTGCACTTTGACTTTTATTGCGCTAAGGTTTAACCCTTTGATTTTCTGGGAATTTTGGCAAAAATCCCTGATTCTTTGCATCAGTCCGGTTTCTAGTAGCCGGATTTTGCTGGCGACTGCGCCTGAGTGCGCGGCTATGGTGAGTATGCCATCTTCTACCGCCAGCACCTGGGAAAGTTTCGAAAGTTCCGGGGCAACCGCAGACCACAATTGCTGTAATTGTTGACGATCATAAGCCTCGTCCAATAACGGCTTTAGTTCTTGATTGTGTTTGAATATGCGATTGATTTTTAACATGCTTGGGTTTTTGCTGGTGCGTGTTTAAAATTCATGTTTGTTAAAACTCGGGTTGTCCGCAGAGTGCTTGAATATTGTACTACACCGGTTATTCTCACGGGCGACTCCTGTGGGCAACCGGTTAAAAGCGAGAGTTCGTGGCATGATTAATATCATTATTGTTTCAGAAAAAATGGCCAAGCCGAAAACGCTGGGTATCTTTGAAAGCCTGGGCGTGGTCCTGGCCCTGATACTGGTGCCTGTGGTGTTGACCTTGTTGTTCATCACCCCGCAGCAAGTGATCAAGACCCAGGGCGTGAAAGCGATCCTGCCTCCGCATTTAAGAGGTGCCATGCTTTCCACCCAGAGTCACCTGGATGCCTATGCCAAGCAGATTGGCGAGTTACAGGCGCGTATCCTGCGCCTGGATGCGCAAAATCAGCGTTTATCCAAACTGGCTGGCATCAAAACCAGTGCCGAGCCTATCAATGAGCGTACTTCGGTCAACGAAGTCATAGGGCAGGGCGGGCCGTTGGTGAAAGATGCACCGCTGTCTGAAGAAGACCTCAAAGCCACCATAGAGCAGATGTCGGCTGATCTTGATTTCCGTGACGAGTACCAGGGCAAGATAGAAGCTAAGTTATTGTTAAAAAGTGTGCTGCGCGAAATGCTGCCTAACAGCAGCCCGGTCGATGCGGCTTACAGCTCTTCCAGTTATGGCTGGCGTATAGATCCGCTGAGTGGCCACCGCGCTTTTCATGAAGGGCTGGATTTCCCGGCGGCTTCCGGCACACCGGTCTACGCCGCGGCTGACGGCATTGTGAGCACCGCCGTGCAAACGTCTGATTACGGCAATCTGTTGAAGATAGATCATGGTTCTGGCCTGGAAACGCGCTATGCGCACAACTCCAGATTGCTGGTCAAAGCCGGTGAACGGGTGACCAAAGGCCAGAAAGTGGCACTGATAGGCAGCACCGGCCGTTCTACCGGGCCGCATCTGCATTATGAGATACGCCTGAATGGCAACCCGCTGGACCCGCGCGAATATCTCAGGAACCATTCCTGACTGAATTCAGTTGCCAGCATGCAATAATCAAGACAATTCGCCTGTATATCTTATACAATCCTAGTTTATTTCTTATAACCCCGCTGCGGCGGATATCGGTGTGACTCATGTTAGCCTCGTTGTTTAAAAAATTCTTTGGTAGCCGTAATGACCGCCTGGTCAAACAATATCAGCAAACCGTCAAACAAATTAATGCCCTGGAGCCAGATTTTCAGGCATTGAGCGATGAGCAGTTGCGGGCAAAAACCGAAGAGTTCAAACAGCGCTACACTCAGGGCGAGACGCTGGAAAAGTTATTGCCGGAAGCGTTTGCCGTGGTGCGCGAGGGCAGCAAGCGCGCGCTGGGCATGCGTCATTTTGATGTGCAGCTGATAGGCGGCATGGTGCTGAATGCAGGCAAGATCGCCGAGATGCGTACCGGTGAAGGTAAAACGCTGGTAGCCACGCTGCCCACCTACCTGAATGCGCTGACCGGCAAAGGTGTGCATGTGGTCACCGTCAACGATTACCTGGCCAAGCGCGATGCCGAGTGGATGGGCAAGCTGTATAACTTTCTTGGCTTGAGCGTGGGCATCAATCTTTCGCAGATGCAGCATGATGCCAAGCAGCAGGCTTATGCTGCGGATATCACCTACGGTACCAATAACGAGTTTGGTTTTGACTACCTGCGCGATAACATGGTGTTCAGCAAGGAGGAGCGCGTACAGCGGCCTTTGCATTATGCGCTGGTGGATGAGGTCGACTCTATCCTGATCGATGAGGCGCGTACGCCACTGATCATTTCCGGCCAGGCCGAACATAGCGTAGACCTGTATGGCGCCATCAACGAAGTCGCCAAGCAACTGGTGCGTCAGACCGAAGAAGAAGGCGAAGGCGACTTCTGGGTCGATGAAAAAGCGCAAAGTGTGACCATGAGTGAAGCCGGGCATGAGCATGCCGAGCAATTGCTGGAACAAGCCGGCATGCTGCCAGCAGGTTCAAGTTTGTATGAACCGGCCAACATTACGCTGGTGCATCATCTGTATGCTTCATTACGCGCGCAAAACCTTTACCACCGCGACCAGCACTATGTGGTGCGCAATGATGAGATCGTGATCGTCGATGAGTTCTCTGGCCGTATGATGCCGGGCCGCCGCTGGTCAGATGGCCTGCACCAGGCAGTCGAAGCCAAAGAAGGCGTGGCCATCCAGAAAGAGAACCAGACGCTGGCCTCTATCACTTTCCAGAACTATTTCCGCATGTATCAAAAATTGAGCGGCATGACCGGTACCGCGGATACCGAAGCTTACGAATTCAACCAGATCTATGCGCTGGAAACCGTGGTGATCCCTACCCACAGACCGGTACAGCGTACTGATGCGATGGACAAAGTCTACCGCACCGGCATGGAAAAATATAAAGCGGTCATTGAAGATATCAAGCAATGCCAGGCCAAAGGCCAGCCAGTACTGGTCGGTACTACTTCGATCGAAAACTCCGAGCTGATCTCGCAACTGCTCACCCAGGCCAAGCTCGAGCATCAGGTGCTCAACGCCAAACAGCATGAACGCGAAGCGACCATTGTTGCTGAAGCCGGCCGCCCTGGCATGATCACCATTGCCACCAATATGGCCGGTCGCGGTACTGACATCGTGCTGGGCGGCAATTCTGAGGGTGAGATCCACGCCATTAATAATGACGCCAGCCTGAGTGACGCCGATAAGCAAGCCAAAGTCGCGCAGCTGAAGACTGAATGGCAGCAACGCCACGATGCAGTGCTTGCTGCCGGCGGCTTGCATATCATTGGTACCGAGCGTCATGAGTCACGTCGCGTCGATAACCAGTTGCGTGGCCGTTCGGGTCGCCAGGGCGATCCGGGCTCCAGCCGTTTCTACTTGTCACTGGAAGACCAGCTATTGCGTATCTTCTCCGGCGAGCGGGTGGCGGCGATCATGACGCGGCTCAATATGCCTGAGGGCGAGGCGATAGAGCATGCCATGGTCACGCGTGCGATTGAAAACGCACAGCGCAAGGTAGAAGGTCGCAACTTCGATATCCGCAAGCAATTGCTGGAATACGATGATGTATCGAATGATCAGCGTAAAGTGATCTACGAGCAACGCAACGAGCTGCTGGAATCGGTGGATGTGGGGCAGACCATACGTGCCATGCGTGAAGACGTGGTCAACAGCCTGTTTGCTACGCATATTCCACCTGGCAGTGTCGAAGAGCAGTGGGATGTACCAGCGCTGGAAGTGGCCTTGCGTGAAGACGCCAACCTGAACCTGCCGGTCGCAGAGTGGCTGGAAGCCAACCCCGACCTGCATGCCGAATCCTTGCGTGAACGCATCGTCGAAGCAGCTAATGATAGTTATGCAGGCAAAGAAGCCCTGGCTGGCAACGATAATATGCGCAATTTCGAGCGCGCGGTCATGCTGCAAAGCCTGGATAACCACTGGCGTGAGCATCTGGCAGCGCTGGATCACCTGCGTCAGGGCATACATCTGCGTTCTTATGCGCAAAAAAATCCCAAGCAGGAATACAAGCGCGAAGCATTCGAGCTGTTTGAATCACTGCTCAATACCGTCAAAACCGAAGTCACTAAAATCACCATGCAGGTGCAAGTCCGCTCCCGCGAAGAGCTGGAAGCCGAAGAGCGTCGCGCTGAAGAGGCATTGCGTGCTACCGATGTAGGCAATGTGCAATACCAGCACACCGACTATGACAATGCGCTGAGCAACAGCGGTAAGGACGCCGCCGCGGACAAGCAGCCATTGAACCTGCCGGAAGGCGTGCGCGTAGGCCGTAATGAGCCATGCCCATGCGGTTCTGGCAAACGCTACAAGAATTGCCACGGTGCGTTAAGTTAAATGCTACAAGTTCAAAGGTAGATCGAGTTGATCGTGCGAAAGGCTAGCAATGTCTGATCAGACTATTATTCCCTCGCCCTGTATAGGCGTGTGCAGCATGGATGAAAGCAGTGGTTACTGTGAGGGGTGTTTTCGTACCCTGGAAGAGATCCGCCAGTGGTGGGATATGGATAACGCTGCCAAGTCAGAAGTGATTAAAAAAGCAGCGGCGCGTGAGGCAGCAGTATTTGGCGATTAACCGCTATTGATCTTTATCGCAAGCAACAAAAAAGCCGGCATAGCCGGCTTTTTTGTTTTACATGTTCGCTGTTACAGATCAGCCATAGGATGATTGCCCATGGTGGTGTTTTTGCTATCCAGCTTGGAAACCACCAGTTCTAACGAGGTTTTCAGGTTTTTGAGTGCATCAATCTCCATGGTCGCCAGCACCTGCGGCAATATGCCATCGACAGGTTGCGGGGCTTTGGCCAGTATGGCATGCCCGGAGGGGGTGACCAATAAACCGACTTTGCGCTGATCTTCAGTCAAACGTTGTTTCTTGACTAGTTGTTTCTTGACCAGCTTTTCAACCAGCAGACTACAGGTGGATTGATGTATGGAAAGATTCTCTGCCAATCTCGAGACGCCAAGTTCGGGATGGGTCGCGATTTCGTTTAACAGCCAAAGCTGCGAACCGGAAATGCCGCAAGTCGATTCAATTTCCCGAAAATGCTGTCTTACCGCTCCAAAAATAATACGGAACTGTTTAAGTGCTTCTTTAGCTAGTGAATTCTGCATAATCAATATATCTCAATTCTTTGTTGACATTCTATCAGTATCTTTACAAAGAATTGAGCAACAACGGCATGCGGAAAGGAAAAAAACTTTCTGGATAATTATTGTTGCGTTAATTAGTTGGCTGAAAATAGTAAGTTCCGGCCCAGTTTAATTTTGCCCAACCTTGAGCCAGGGCGGCGTGCTGAGGGGTATGGCTGATATCAGCCAAGGCCAAAAACAGTAAAGAAAGTATTGTTAATTGTTGTAAAAAAACGACAAGCATTGATGGTTATACTTATTTTTGGACTATCGCCTGCTGCTGGTAGAGGCTGTGTAGCAGCTGTAATCCGAATTCTGAAACGCTTTGTATGGATAAATGCGGCAGCCGCTCTTGCGCCAGTTGCTGCAGATGGTGACTGACATTGGCTGCTTGTGATTGTATGCGTTGCAATAACTGGTAGCTGATGGCATTGAGCTCTATAAACGCTATGCTGAAATCGGTTTTCCTATACACCAGTAAATAAGTCGGCGCGGCTGGCAGCTGCGCATGTTTTTTAGACAGCCGCTGCACTGCATAGTCATAGCTCAGTAGCATGTGCGCCGCAGGTAATTGCAAAACGGCTGCGGCCAGGTCGCTAGCCTGCCGCACAGGCGTGACTGGCGATGCTGGTGCTGCATCTGGCAGCTTAGCCAGATAAAGCTCCACCCATTCGTAATGGGCCAGCTGCAACGTGTAGGGCGGCAAATTGTGTGTAGTCAGATCCAGCGTCTGCAGGTAATCGACCAGCGCTTTGGGGATATCTGCAAATAAAGGGCTGCTGAATTTATGGTCGTGAAAGCACTGTCTGGCCAGCTGCTTGAAACGGCGCTTGCCGAGGATGGAAAGCAGCACCGGGAAGCAGGCGCTGATGCTGGCTAAAAAATTGTTGAATACGATTTCGCGGTAAATAGCGATGCGCCTGGCATCGGTGCCGCGCGGTTTGGGCTGTTGCGCAGGATCGCGCAGGTGCGCATTAAACGTCGCCTGATATTGCTGGAACAGCGCGGGTTTCATCAAGCGACCCGGTTCACACTGTATGGTTGATTCGCTTGCTGCTGCATGCGATGGATAGTGTCGACTTCCTGCATCAGCTCGGTTAAAGGCGGGATATTCGTATCGCGTTCCAGCAGGGTGGGGAATACGCCGACTTTCTGATAGGCATAGGCCAGTAATTGCCACACCGGGTCTATGATGGCTGCGCCATGCGTATCTACCAGTAGATCAGGTGCGGCTTGCAGGTGGCCGGCGATATGGCCATAAACGATACGCTCCGCCGGCAGCTGGTCAATAAAGCGGAATGGATCAAAGCCGAAATTGACGCTGTTCACATACACATTATTGATATCCAGGTGCAGGTTGCAGTCAGCTTCGCTGAGCACAGCATTGATAAAACTGCTTTCGTCCATCTCGGAGGTGGGGGCGGCTACATAAAATGAAGCATTCTCGACGGCTATCCTTTGCTCCAGGATATCCTGAGTCTGCCGTATGCGCTGAGCGACGTGGTGCACCGCTTCTTCGGTAAACGGAATAGGCAGTAAGTCGTAGATATAGCCATTAGCGTTGTCACTGCAGTAGCTTAAATGCTCGCTATACAGCGGGATGTCAAAGTCAGCCATAAACTGCTTCACTTGCTGTAAAAAGTCTATATTGAGCGGGTCAGGCCCGCCCAGAGACAAGCACAGGCCATGGCAGACCATAGGGTAACGCTCGGCAAACCAGCGCAGCTCGGCAGCATATCTGCCACCGGCCCCAATCCAGTTCTCGGGGGCAATCTCTACAAACTGCAGATGCTCCAGCAGGGCCAGGCCATGCTGCTGTCTGAGCGGCTGCATCAGCTCGCGCTTCAGCCCCAGCCCGGTACCCGCAATAGCAGACAACTGTGGCATGCCCTAAACCGCGTCAGCCATTATTTGCTGGCGTGGCAGCTGCCTTCTTTCATCTTGTCGGCCGAACAGCTGCCTTCTTTTGACTTGTCAGCAGCATCGGCACCTGTCTTAGCCTTGTCATGGTGATGGTTGCCATCTTTTGCTTTGTCTGCAGAACAATGACCTTCTTTGGATTTTTTCTTGTCTGCGCCGCAGCTGCCATTGGCACATTTGCCTTCTTTGGCTTTCTCGGCGTCGGCCACCTGATAGCCCTGGCCCAGGGTCTTCAGTTCAAACGGATTTTCTACGGCCTGCGCGGCAGCGGCGGCCACAGATAAAGCAACAGCACTGGAAATGGCGGCAATTTTATGGGTAGTCATGTTTGGTTTCCTTAATGAACAGTGATAAAGGTGGACTGGCCTGTGGGTAAAGCTAACCAGGGTTTACTGGCTATTGAAACACAACTTAAGTTGTGGGAGCAATGCCGGCGCGCTGCTCTATCAGTTGCAGATAATGCGCGGCATCCAGCCCGGTCTGGTTGCGTTGCGCCAGCCAGATGGTTTCTGCGAGGCATTCCAGCAGGGCATGCTGGGCGGCATGTTCTTCCTGATAACGGCTGCATAGTTTGCCATAAGCCTGCGTGATGCCGGTTGGCTGGTTGATACTGATCTGCTCCTGGATAGACAGGTGCAGACTCATGTGCAGGAAAGGATTGGTTTCACCCATTTCCGGATAATAGGCCTGCTGCAGATGCTGCTCCGGCGCATCGAGGATGGCCTGGTATTCAGGGTGCAGATGCATGATACCGACCGCCATTTTTTCAAGCTCGGTCAATACCTGCTGTTGCTGGAACTTGGCCCAGGCATCAAAGAAAAACTGACGAACTTCATCGCGGCTGGGGTTGAATAAGGCCATGGTTAGCTTCCTGCCGGTGGCAACACCGGATGTATCTGTTTATCACGATATTCACATAAATCGACTATGCAGCAGACCCCGCATTTAGGGCTGCGCGCAGTACAGGTATAACGGCCATGCAAGATCAGCAAGTGGTGTGCATCCTGCAAGAACTGCTTGGGTGTGCTGCTTAAAAAACGTTGTTCGACTTCAAGCACGGTTTTGCCAGTGGCCAGCCTGGTGCGATTGCCAACGCGAAACAAATGGGTATCGACGGCAATGGTAGGCTGACCAAAAGCGGTATTCAAGATCACATTGGCCGTTTTTCTACCCACACCGGCCAGTGCCTCCAGTGCTTCACGCTTGTCCGGTACTTGACCCTGATGCAAGCTGATTAGTTGCATGCAGCATTTCAATACGTTCTGCGCCTTGGCATGGTACAGACCTATGGTCTTGATATAGCTTTCCAGGCCTTCAAGGCCTAAATCGACTATCGCTTGTGGTGTATTGGCGACCCTGAATAGCTTGCGCGTGGCGACATTGACGCCTTTATCTGTGGCCTGGGCCGACAGGATGACGGCGATCAACAATTCAAACGTGCTGCTGTATTCCAGTTCTGTAGCCGGATGCGGGATGGCAATGGCCAGTCTTTCAAAAATGGCGAGTCTTTTCTGTGCATTCATAAAAGCAGTATCAATAATCGCTGGCCTGGTGGCATGCACTCAGGCAGTTGGTCAAAGGTAAGTCATTCATAGTCTTTTGTCGGGCTGGTGCCGGTTTTTAAAGCTTGTACCCGCGCCATGGCCGCTGCAATCGCTGCTTTTTTGATCGCGTCTGTGCCTGGTGCTATGGCGTCTTTATCCGCGGCAGTCTGCCCAGTTTTTTTCTGGCTAACGCTTTGCAGGCGCGCCAGTTTTTCGCGTTCCTGCCTTTGCTGCCGCTGCTGATAGCGTCGCCGGGCCAGGTCGGCAGCCGCGACTGCAACTGCAGTTTGCGTTTGCGCAGCTTTGGCTGGAGTTTCGGCTGATGTAGCTTGAGAAGGCGCAAGCGGCTGCATGATGATGCAATCGACCGGGCAGGGGGCCAGACATAACTCACAGCCTGTGCATTCCTGGCTGATCACCGTGTGCATCTGTCTGGATGCACCGAGGATAGCATCCACCGGGCAGGCCTTGATACATAGCGTGCAGCCTATGCAGCGATGCTCATCTATCATGGCGATGGCTTTGGGCTTGGTGATGCCGTGGGCGGTGTTCAGCGGCAAATAGGGCAGGTCCAATAATTTTGCCAGTGTGCGTATGCCTGTTTCGCCACCCGGAGGGCATTGGTTGATGCTGGCCTCGCCATCAGCGAGGGCGGCAGCGTAGGGTTTGCAGCCAGGGTATCCACATTGCTGGCATTGGGTCTGCGGCAACACCAGGTCTATACGTGTTATAAGGTCAACGCGTTCCAGCGCAGAGTATTGCTCAGCACGCGGGCGCTGCTGGCCGCTGGCGTCTGTCATGGGCGCAATCGCATCATGGCTAAAAGGTTGCATGAAATCACACGCAAGTTGCGTTTCTCACCGTCAATTTCTCAAGATGCTTATTATAGCCGAATCCTGTGGCAGACATCGTGGATGGGCTCCCTGGTGCAGCGTAGCATGAGGCGGATTGCGCCTGCTTTTTTGGCGTCAGCAGCGGCCGGTGGATTTATTGCCACTGCTTGCCATGCCTGACGCGATACACTGCGCGTATGCAGCGCGCTTCTTTGGCGTTCAGGCGCATAATCAGTTAAAATAATCGCTTTATTATCGAATGGCAGAAGTATGTTAACGGGTAGTTTGGTGGCAATCGTTACCCCCATGTTTGAAGATGGCCGTCTGGATCTGGATACGCTCAAGAAATTGATCGATTTTCATATAGACGCCGGCACAGATGGCATCGTGATCGTCGGTACCACAGGCGAGTCGCCTACGGTAGATGTGGATGAGCATTGTGTGCTGATCAAGACCACGGTCGAGCATGTTGCAAAACGTGTGCCGGTGATCGCCGGAACCGGCGCAAACTCGACTTCTGAGGCCATAGAACTGACGGCAAAAGCCAAGGCGCTCGGGGCTGATGCCTGCCTGCTGGTGGCGCCTTACTACAACAAGCCATCGCAAGAAGGCTTGTACCAGCATTTTAAAGCAGTGGCGACAGCCGTCGATATTCCGCAGATTCTTTATAATGTGCCTGGCCGCACCGGCTGCGACCTGACTAACGACACCGTTTTGCGCCTGGCTGCTGTGCCCAATATCGTCGGCATCAAAGACGCGACCGGCGGCATAGAGCGTGGCACCGATCTGATGTTGCGGGTGCCGGCTGATTTTGCCGTCTACAGCGGTGACGATGGCAGTGCGCTGGCGTTGATGCTGCTCGGTGGCAAAGGCGTGATTTCTGTGACTGCCAATGTGGCGCCGCGCCTGATGCATGAAATGTGTGTCGCTGCACTCAAAGGCGATGTGGTCAATGCACGGGCGGCCAATGCCAAACTGTTTGCCCTGCATCAGAAATTGTTTGTAGAAGCTAATCCGATTCCAGTGAAATGGGTATTACAACAAATGGGAATGATTGCGGCTGGTATCCGTTTGCCACTGGTCAATCTTTCAACCCAATATCATGAAGTGCTGCGTCACGCCATGAAACAGGCAGAGATCGCATCTTAAATGAGGGAAATGAATTACATGAGTAATGTGTTTTTACAGCGTGCGCTGCTGATAGGTCTGGTTGTCGTGTTGGCTGGCTGCGATTCGATACCATTTTTGAACAACACTTCTGATTACAAGGGCGCTGGCCGCTCCAAATCGCTGGAAGTACCGCCAGACCTGACTTCAGTGCGCACCAGCGGCACTTATAACGTGCCTGGCAGCACCAGCTATTCCGCCTATAGCCAGGGTCAGGAAGAGCAGGAGCAGAATGGCCCGCAGCCGGTACTGGCCGATATGAAGAACGTGCGTATGGTCAAAGCGGGTAACCAGCGCTGGCTGGTGGTCAATGCGCCACCGGAAAAGATCTGGCCTGTAGTGCGTGATTTCTGGCTGGATCAGGGTTTTGCAGTCAAAGTCGAGAATCCTGAAGTCGGCGTGATTGAAACCGAATGGTTGCAGACTGATGCCATCAAACCTAAGGAAGATAACCGTAGCTACGGCGACAAGTTTGATGCCTGGCTGGATAAATTATCCGGTTTTGCCGACAGGCGCAAATTCCGCACCCGGCTGGAGCGCGGTGAAAAAGAGGGCACTACCGAGATTTACATGACGCATCGCACTGTCGCCGGTGCACCGGATGATGGCAAGAACTATGTGAATACCCAGCTGGGTAAAATAGATACCGGTTACCGTGCCAATGCAGCAGAGACCAAAAACACCGCCGGCCAGGAATTCGATGCCGATCTTGATGCAGAGTTATTGCGCCGCATGATGGTCAAACTGGGCCTGGACGAACAGAAAGCCGATCAGGTCATGACTCAGGCCGCTTCTGACAAACGTGCCGATGTAGTGAAAGAGGCCGATCAGAGCGTGACGCTGAAGCTGAACGAGCCATTTGACCGCGCCTGGCGTCGTGTCGGTTTGGCACTGGACCGCATCGGTTTCGTCACTGAAGATAAAAACCGTTCTGAGGGTATTTTTTATGTGCGTTATGCAGATAGCGATGCCGAAGACCCGATCAAACAGAAAAAAGGCTTGCTGGAGCGCCTGAAGTTCTGGGGCAGCGATGATGACGACAAAGCCCAGGGCTCTGTTGAAAGCAAGTCTGGAGATAAGACCAAGTTCTGGAAGGGCACCTCAGAAGGCGACAAAGCCAGCAAACAGTACCATATCCAGGTATTGGAGAATGCCGATGACACTACCGATGTGTATGTGTTGACGCCCGAAAACAAACGCAATACTTCAACCACGGCTAACCGCATCGTGTCACTGCTCTATGAACAGTTGAAATAAGCGGGGAAATCGCGTGCGATTTGCATCGTTAGGCAGTGGCAGTGCAGGAAATGCCACTGTGGTGGAAGCCGGGGAAACCCGGCTTTTGCTCGACTGCGGCTTTAGTGTCAAAGAGACCGTGCTGCGCCTGAGCCGGCTGGGCCTGCAAGCGGAACAGCTGTCAGGGATAGTGATCACACATGAACATGACGACCATGCGCGCGGAGCCTTCAAGCTGGCGGCGCGCTACCAGGTGCCGGTATGGACCACCTATGGCACTTATACCATGTGCCAGCGCTATCTGCCTGCGCAGCCGCTGACTGTGCATATCATAGACGCGCATACCACGTTTGCCGTGCAGGATATTGAAGTGATGCCTTATCCGGTGCCACATGATGCCCGCGAGCCGGCCCAGTTCGTGTTCGGCGACGGTGCACGCAGATTTGGCGTGTTGACCGATGTTGGCAGTGTGACGCCGCATATCGTGGCCATGCTGCATGGCTGTGACGGCCTGTTGCTCGAATGTAATCATGACCTGGAGATGTTGCGTACCGGACCGTATGCACACTCGCTGAAGAAACGTGTCGGTGGCTGGCTGGGGCATCTGGATAACCAGAGCAGTGCCAAACTGTTAGCGCAACTGGATAACAGCAAGCTGAAACATTTGGTGGCGGCGCACCTGAGCGAAAAAAATAATACGCCTGCGTTGGCACAGCAGGCGTTGAGTGAAGTATTACAGTGTGCAGCTGACTGGGTGCAGATCGCCAGTCAACAGCAGGGGCTGGACTGGCGAGCTTTATAAGTGGCTGGTTAAGCCGTCAGCGCAAAGGCTGGCGGCTGTTAATCCAGCACGTGTATCTGTTCGGATAAACGTATCATGCGTTCCACCGGCGTCACCCAGACGATACCGTCGCCGATATTGCCGGTGTGGCCGACTTCTACTATGGTTTGCAAAACACCTTCTACCAGCTCATCCGGCACCACCATGTATAAATACATTTTAGGGCTGTAGTCGGTCAGCTCTTCGCGCACGCCTATGCTGGGCTTTTGCAAGTGGTGGCCGCAGCCTTCGACCTTGTTCACCGACATGCCGGGGAAACCCTTGATATTACGCAGTGCCGAGCGGATCTTTGCTAATCTGGCCGGTTGTATGACTGCTTTGATTTCTTTCATAAAATATCCTTTCGATCGCTCTTTCACGCGGCGGCATTATGCCTCGATCTTGCTTTCTTCAAACTTACGATACAACGTAGGGACCACGATCAGCGTCAGCAGGGTGGAAGTGATCAGCCCGCCGATCACGACGATTGCCAGCGGACGTTGCACTTCAGCCCCGGGCCCGGTCGCAAACAGGAAAGGCACCAGGCCCAGCATGGCAACGGTGGCTGTCATCATCACCGGCCTGAAACGCTGGGCACAACCCTGCAGGATCGCATCCAGCTGGCTCTTGCCTTCATCGCGCAGGGTGCGGATATAAGACACCAGTACCACCGCATTCAGCACCGCTATGCCCCACAGCGCGATAAAGCCGACTGAAGCAGGCACTGACAGGTATTCGCCTGTGATAAACAGGGCGATGACGCCACCGATAGAGGCGAACGGCAATACCAGTATGATCATGGTGGCGAAACGCATGGACTGGAACAGCAAGAACAGCAGGAAGAAGATGGCGGCAATGGTCACCGGGATAATGATCATTAGGTGGCCCATGGCGCGTTCCATGTTCTGGAACTGGCCGCCGTATTCCAGGTAATAACCATCCGGTAATTGCAGCTTCTGGTCCAGCACCTGTTGCATCTCGGCCACAAAGCCACCCAGGTCACGGTCTTTGACGTTGACGCCGATCACGATGCGGCGTTTGGCCAATTCACGGCTGATCTGTGCCGGGCCATCCTTGATCTCAATATCTGCCAGGTCATCCAGGGCTACACGTGAGCCATTAGGTGAGGTCAGCATGATATTGCGTATGGCTTCTTCATCATCTCGGAAAGATTCCGGGTAGCGGACTGCGGCAGAGAAGCGACGTTGTCCCTCGAAGATCTCGGTAGCGATCTTGCCGCCGATCGCGGTTTCTATCACGTCATGCACATCTGCGGCATTGATGCCGTGCCTGGCGATCGCCTGCCTGTCTATGGTGATGTTCAGGTATTGCTGCCCGGACACTTTTTCCACCTTGATCTCAGTCGCGCCTTGCACGGTACCCGCTATCCTGGCGATCTCGTCTGCTTTCTGCTTCAGTGTATCCAGGTCTTCACCAAAGATCTTCACCGCAACATCGGCACGCACACCGGTCAGCAGTTCATCGACACGGTCAGAGATAGGTTGCGCCATAATGATCTGCACGCCAGGAATGTATTTCTCCAGCACTTCGCGCATTTTTTCGGCGATGTCATCCTGAGTCCAGCCTGCCGGCCATTCCTCACGCGGTTTCAGGCTGATGATAGGCGTAGACTCGTTTTGTGCCTGCGCATCTGCCGGGCTTTCACCGCGGCCCAGGCCGGAGATCGCCGATTTAACGCCTGGCACCTGCTCCATGATCAGTTTCATGGCCTTGTTTTCCATCTTCATGGATTCTTCCAGCGAGATATTAGGCACGCGGTTGATTCCAGGTACGATAGAACCTTCTTTCATTTCCGGGATAAACGAAGTACCCAGGAAAGGAAACAGGGCGATGGTGCCTATAAACAGCAGGCTGGAGGCGATGATGGTTTTTTTCTCGTTGTTGAGCACCCAGTTCAGGGCTTTCAGGTAAGGGCGTTTGATCGCCTGGATAAACTTGGTATCTTCGCCACTACCGCCTTTGAGCAGATAAGAACACAAGGCCGGCGTCATGGTCAGCGATAACACCAGCGACACGAACAGGGCAATGGCGATGGTGTAAGCCAGTGGCGCAAACATCTTGCCTTCCATGCCTTCCAGCGTCATCAGCGGTAAAAACACCAGGATGATGATGCCGACGCCGAATAACACCGGGGTGGCGACCTCGCTGGCTGCCTCCAGCACCACGCGTATCTTGCTCTCATCCTTGCGGTGACCCAGGTGGTGAAAAGCGTTTTCTACCACCACCACCGAGCCATCGACCATCAGGCCAATGGCGATCGCCAGGCCGCCCAGTGACATCAGGTTGGCTGAGATGCCGTAATGGTTCATGACCATAAAAGTGATCAAAGGCGTCAGTATCAAGGTGCCGACCACGATCACGCTGGAGCGTATGTCACCCAGGAACAGGAACAGCACCACCACTACCAGGATAATGCCTTCGATCAGCACTTTGGTGACGGTGTGCAGCGCAGCATCGACCAGCTCGCTACGGTCATAGTAGGGCACGATCTGCAGCCCATGGGGCAACATGCCTTTGCTGTTGATTTCTTCGACACGTGCTTTGATGCGGCTGACCACTTCTTTGGCGTTACCGCCACGCATCATGATGACGATACCGCCTACCGATTCGGTATCGCCGTTTTTAAGCACCACCCCGACCCGCACTTCATGGCCTATGGTCACTTCGGCGACATCACGGATATAGACCGGGATACCGTTCTCTTCCTTGAGCACCATATTGCGGATATCGTCCAGGTTCTGCACCAGGCCTACGCCGCGTATCAGGTATTGCTCGGCATGGTGTTGCAGGATGCCACCGCCACTATTGGCATTGTTACGTGCCAACGCTTCATACACATCTTTCAGCTTGATAGAGAAGTGCGTCATGCGGTCAGGGTTGACCAGCACCTGGTATTGCTTGACGTAGCCGCCCTGCGAGTTGATCTCAGCCACACCGGGGATACCGCGCAGCAAGGGGCGGACTACCCAGTCTTGGATCGCGCGACGTTCAGTCAGGTCGGCCTGGCTTAATGGTTTTTTGCCATCACCAGGTTTATCCAGGGTGAACTGGTATACCTCGCCCAAGCCGGTAGATACCGGGCCCAGGATAGGCATGACGCCATCAGGCATGCGTTCCATCACTTCCATCAGGCGTTCCATCACCAGCTGACGTGCGAAATACACATCGGTGCTGTCGGTGAATACCAGGGTGATCAGTGACAAGGCATTTTTATTGACCGAGCGCATTTCCACCAGGCCAGGCAAGCCGGTCATGGCGATCTCCAGCGGCACGGTGATAAAGCGTTCTACTTCTTCCGGAGATTTGCCGGTGGCCTGGGTGGCGATCATCACCTGTACATTGGTGACGTCAGGGAAGGCATCCACTGACAGGTTTTTCACTGCGAACAAGCCGGCGAACACCAGTGCAACGGCAAGTACCAATACAATCAGGCGCTGCTTGAGCGCCCCTCGAATCATCGATTCAATCATGCTTTTACTCCATTTCCTTGCGCTTGCGCTCGTTGTTTACGTGGAAAGCGCCGTCCAGCACGATTTGGTCACCAGGTTGCAAGCCTTGTAATACCTCTTTCTTGCCGTCATAAGTACGGCCCAGCGTTACAGGTAGTAGCTTGTATTGTTTGGATTTCAGCGTTTGCGCGAAGACATGGTCTGCATTGTTTTCACGCACTACCGCGGTAGACGGGATGGCGATCACAGTCTCAGGCTTGGCTTCGAGCAAGATGGTGATCAGCATGTCGGGTTTCAGCAGCATTTTATTGTTGCTGATATTGGCGCGCGCCATCACCGTACGTGTGGCCGGGTTGACGATATCGCCGACAAAAGCCAGGGTGCCGGTCAGTTCTGCATCATCCAGCGCCGGCACTTCGATATTCAGCGACTGGCCTTCTTTGATATGCGCGATCTGCTGCTCAGGGATCTCTGCCACCGCCCACACATGCGACAGGTCTGCGATCACAAACAGTTCTTCCGCCGGGGCGACCACTTGCCCTAACCTGGCCTTACGCGCGATCACAGTACCGGTGATCTTGGAGTTGACCTGGCTGGTGGACATGCCACTGTTCTGCAAACCCAGCTTGGAGATATTGCCAGGTGCCATACCCAGCACCAGTAACTGGTCACGGGCCGCATTGACCTCGGCGTTGGCAGCATGCAGTTCGCCTTCTCTACGTTGCAGTTCGGCCTGGCTGATCACATCGGCTTCCAGTAACTGTCGGGCTCTGTCGACCGCTTTGGTCTGCAGTTGCACCTGCTGGCTGGCCTTGATGTAATTGAGCTGGAACTGTGCCAGCTCGGTGCTCTTGATGGTCGCCAGGCGCTGGCCTGCCTTGACTTCATCGCCCAGGTTGACATCCAGCGTGCTGATACGGCCGGTGATAGAGGCGCCAGCCCTGGATTCATACTGCTCATCCACCTGGATACGGCCGGGAATACGCAAGGTATCGACAAATTGTATCTCGCTGACTACGCCGGTTTTGATATTGGCTTCCAGTTCAGGGGTGAGTACGACCAGGTTAGGGTCAACTACGGCTTTGGTTTCTGCGGCAGGTGCCGGTTTTTCGGAACACGCAGTGGACATCACCGCCAGTGCGACAGTGAATAAAGTTGAATATAAAATACGAGACATGACCATTCCCTTATGGTTGAACCAAATCCGAACCGATGAAACGTTCGATTTGCAATACACTGAAAAAATAATCGAATTTGGCAATCAGATAGTCACGTCTGACATCACGATTGACGCGTTGCGCATCCAGATATTCGAGGATGCCGCGTTCTCCGAACTTATAAGCGGCTTCTGCACGGCTGAGCGTGGCTTCGGATTGCTGCAATAAGCCATTTTCAAACACTTTGAGCTGGTTGCTGGCAATGACATTGCGCTGGTAGGCACTGTCAATTTCCTTGCGCAGCACTTGCTTTTGCAATTTGATGTTGGCGTCTGCTTCGTCGATGCCGGCAGCAGCCTGCGCGATCTGGCCTTCACGCCGGTTCCACACCGGCAATGGCACCACAACGCCCACCCTGAACGTATTCAGGTCAGGGTCCTGGGTGAAGTCAGACTTTAATGTCAGGCCGGGAAAGCGCAGATCCTTCTCCAGTCTTAATTTGGCTTCTGCGCCATCTTTGGCGGTGATCAGTTGCTGTAAATAAGGGTTGTTCTCAGCAGACTGACGTAAGGTAGTGATATCTGGCAAGGTGTTGATGACAGGTGGTTGAGCTTTGATTTCAAACTCATCCGGCATATTGCCTATCATGCCACGCAGAATGGCTTTGGCTTCATCTATGCGTGTCTGCGCACTGGCATAATCCCGCTCAGCGACCAGTAATTCGGTATCTGCCTTGATCAACTCGTATCTGGCCGCTTCGCCGACCTCAACTTTGCGTTTGATCTTGCTTTGAATCTCGCGCAATACGTTGAGGTTGGCAGCAAACATTTCCAGCACTTGCTGGCGCAGCTGCACAGTCAGATATGCCTGCTTGATCAGATTGCGCAGATCGAAGCTGGTGGTTAGTATGCCTTTTTCGGCATAGGTGAGTTGCTGTTCAGCCAGCTCGCGGCGTGACGCGCGGGTGCCGGGAAATTCCAGCGGTTGTGAAACGGTGACGCCATAGTTTCTTTCGTTGGCGCCCGGTGTGGGGACCCCGCGGTATTTGGCCGGACCGGCCATGAGTTCGAGGTCCGGGTTAGCAAAAGATCTGGCAACGGTGATGCCAGCAATGGCAGCTTCAATCTGCGCTTTGCTGACGGCCATGGTCGGGTTCTCGGCGACGGCTTTATCCAGCAGGGTTTTCAGGTCAAACGCAGGTTCGGCAAACGCTATCGGCGATATCAGGCAAGACAAGCACAGTAGTCTGTACGCTTTTCGCCAGCGGATATGACTTAACATAACAATCCTTCTCAGATGACTATGCCTATCATGACATAGCCACCTTAATTAATAATTAAAATTACACTCTGACAGCCAGGCCGAAAGAGGGAGGATATTGCTAAGCGAGTTGCGGCGGCCGGTCTAGCCAGAAGGGGAACAGAATACGATAGACAGGTAATTTGTGTTCAGGCGCGTGATGGCTGGCCCGATGTAAAGGATAACTTATCGCTGGCAAGGTGATCTTGTCTACATCGACTTCAGGCACTTGCAACATGTCGACAAAGCCTATCACCTCTACAAAGTCTGCAGATAAAGAATCATCGATAGGATTGGAGAGTATCACCCCTAGGGTGCCGGTTTCTAGCAGCGTTGTTGTGGCTACCGGTTCTGCAGCAGTTGTCTGCAATGCGAACACTAAACACAACAAATGTAATAGATAAAAAATTTTTTGCATGTACAAAATCAAGGCTGAGCCTGGTTGCCCGTGATGACTAAACATGAGCAATTACCGTACCAGCGATGAATGCGTGTGTAAGCTATTGATTTAAATGCTTTAGCTATGCGATTTTTCAATTTCCGCCTAGTACGAAAAGCGATATGCACTTTTAAAGTGCAAAAACCACAGCGACATTATAGTTGATGTCGCTGTGGTCGCATAGTTGCTATCGGCCTAATCCGGGCGATTAGGCCGAAATAGTTTCTTCTTTAAAGTTGAGTTTGATCTGGTCATTCTCATCAATATCGATGTGCACCTGACCACCCTCGTTCAGGCGACCGAACAGTAATTCGTCGGCCAGTGCCTTGCGGATAGTGTCCTGAATCAAACGTGCCATAGGGCGCGCACCCATCAACGGATCAAAGCCTTTTCTACCCAGGTAGGCTTTAAGCTCATCACTGAATGTGACATCGACTTTTTTCTCGTGCAACTGATCTTCCAACTGCATGAGGAACTTGTCGACCACGCGCAAGATGATCTCCTGGTTGAGTGCGCCGAACGAGACTGTCGCATCGAGACGGTTGCGGAACTCAGGGCTGAACAAGCGCTTGAGGTCAGCCGCCTCGTCAGTGACGTCTTTGCTGTTGGTAAAGCCTATGCTGGCTTTGGACAAGTTCTCGGCCCCGGCATTGGTGGTCATGATAATGGTCACATTGCGGAAATCCGCTTTGCGGCCATTATTGTCGGTCAAAGTACCATGGTCCATCACTTGCAGCAGGATATTGAAAATATCCGGGTGCGCTTTTTCGATCTCGTCCAGCAGCAACACGCAATATGGCTGCTTGGTCACGGCTTCAGTCAACAAGCCGCCCTGGTCGAACCCGACATAGCCCGGAGGCGCACCGATCAGACGCGAGACGGCGTGTCGCTCCATGTATTCAGACATGTCAAAGCGCAGCAACTCAATGCCCAGCACATAAGCCAGTTGTTTGGCGACTTCAGTCTTACCGACACCGGTAGGGCCGGCAAACAGGAAGCTACCGATAGGTTTGTTACCGTTGCCCAGGCCGCTACGCGCCATTTTCACAGCTGAAGCCAGTACATCTATGGCTTTATCCTGGCCGAATACCACCGCTTTCAGATCGCGTTCCAGCGTTTTCAAGGCGTTGCGGTCATCAGTAGAGATATTTTTGGGCGGAATGCGCGCGATCTTGGCAATGATCTCTTCGATCTCTTTGTTACCAATGATCTTCTTCTGCTTGCTCTTGGGCAGGATACGTTGCGCCGCACCGGCTTCATCGATCACGTCTATCGCCTTGTCCGGCAGATGGCGGTCATTGATGTATTTAGCCGACAACTCAGCTGCGACTGTCAGTGCGCTGGCACTGTACTTGACGCTGTGATGCTCTTCAAACCTGGTTTTCAGGCCTTTGAGTATCTCTATGGTTTCCGCGACGCTAGGTTCAGCCACATCGATTTTCTGGAAGCGGCGTGACAGGGCGTGGTCTTTCTCAAAAATACCGCGGTATTCCTGATAAGTAGTCGCACCTATGCACTTGAGCGAGCCATTGGACAAAGCAGGTTTCAGCAGATTGCTGGCATCCAGCGTACCGCCACTGGCTGAGCCCGCGCCTATCAGGGTATGGATCTCATCAATGAACAGGATGGCTTCTGGTTTTTCTGCCAGTTGCTTCATCACCGCTTTGAGGCGTTGCTCAAAATCACCACGGTATTTGGTGCCAGCCAGCAGTGCGCCCATGTCTAAAGAGTAGACAGTGGCATCTTTCAGCACTTCGGGGATCTCCTGGTTGACTATGCGTGAGGCCAGGCCTTCGGCAATCGCGGTTTTACCCACGCCGGCTTCACCCACCAGCAGCGGGTTGTTTTTACGGCGGCGGCATAAGGTCTGAATGACGCGCTCCAGCTCCAGGCTACGGCCTATCAGCGGATCTATCTTGCCGGCAACCACTTGGGCGTTGAGGTTGAGCGTAAAGCTTTCCAGCGCGCCGGTAGAGACACTTTCACCTTCGGTCTCCTGCTCGGTATTGCTGGCTTTAGGCTCGCTTTCCTGGATCTTGGCCACGCCGTGCGAAATGAAATTCACCACATCCAGGCGGGTCACGCCTTGCTGATGCAGGAAAAACACCGCATGCGAATCTTTCTCGCCGTAAATGGCGACCAGCACGTTAGCGCCAGTCACTTCTTTTTTGCCGGACGATTGTACGTGCAGCATGGCACGCTGGATCACGCGCTGGAAACCGAGCGTAGGTTGTGTATCAACCTCGTCAGTGCCAGCCACGGTGGGAGTGTGTTCTTCAATATATTGGGTAAGCTCGCCGCGCAGGGTATCGAATTTGGCCCCGCATGCGCGTAGCACTTCTGCGGCAGTTGGGTTATCCAACATAGCCAGTAACAGATGCTCAACTGTGATCAATTCGTGACGCTTTTGTCTCGCGTCCATAAAAGCCATGTGCAGGCTAACTTCAAGTTCTTGAGCAATCATGATGACTTTCCTTAATACACTACACTACAAAAATACACTAGGAAAAACGCTATGTTCACAGATGCTACTAATGTACACCAGTGCGCCTGTGTCTGTTTATTAATATCGTGCTTAAATGCAAAAATTTCAATGGTACGTTAGAGCTATCAGTCATTATTGGTGATTTATTTTTGTTCACGCTAGCTCAGCAGTCGTCTGCCGGGTGTAAGACTCAAGGGCTCTATCTTCATCAGCTATGCTAGCACTGCTCGCTTCAGATTAAAGCGCGGGAATGTCATGTTATTCCCTTTATATTCCGTTGATACAGCTTGCGTGGCTTTAAGCGGCTTCAATCACACATTGCAAAGGGTGTTGTGCTTCCTGTGCGGATTCCAGCACCTGGTGCATTTTTGTTTCAGCGATGTCTTGCGGGTAAACACCACACACTCCGGCACCCTCAGTATGTACTTTGAGCATGATTTGCGTGGCTTGTTCGCGAGATTTGTAAAAAAAACGCTCGATCACGGCAACGACGAACTCCATAGGGGTGTAGTCGTCGTTCAATAACAACACTTTATATAGTTCTGGAGGCTTAGGTTTGGCAACTTGTGGGTCCAGTGCCAAATCACCATCACGCTTGGGTCGTACCATAATTTTGCATACCTGATCTTAAGTTTATTTTGCGCTTTGTATGAAAAAATTCAAGTGCCAGATGGGGGGTAGATCAAAGATAAATTTTGACCAGCTTGACGATGCGATCCTGTGCGTCGACGATCTCCAGCCTGTGCTCACCGAGCTTGAAGCTGGTGTCTGGTTCCGGGATGTCCTCAAAATGCTCAAGAATCAAGCCATTCAAGGTACGTGGACCGTCAATTGGCAGGGAGAGTTTCAATTTTCGGTTAATGTCGCGTAACTGGCTGCTGCCATCGACCAGCCAGCTGCCATCTTCATTCTGCTGAAAATCCTTGGTGCGTTCGGGCGATTGGGTAGTGAATTCGCCTACCACTTCTTCGAGGATATCTTCCAGCGTCAGCAGCCCCCTGAACTCACCGTATTCATCCACCACCAGGGCGATGCGTTCATGATGTTTCTGGAATTGCTGCAGCTGGGTATACAGCGGCGTGCCAGACGGAATGTAGTAAGGCGGGCTGATCGCCGCCTGCAACAAGTCTTTGCTCGGCACCCTGCCTATGTAGAAGTCACGCAATAAAGGCAATACTTTACGTACATGCACGATGCCGACGATATCCTCATGATCGCCTTGCCTGACCGGCAATCTGGAATGGCGGCTATTGGCCAGCTGTTCCATGATCTGGTCTATGGGGTGGTCAAGGTCGACAAACTCTACCTGCGTATGTGCGGTCAGCACATGGTCGACCAGGATATCTTCGAGGTCCAGCAGGTTGAGCAGTATGGTGCGGTTTTGCGAGGGGATATATTGCCCGGCGTCGCTGACTATGCTGCGTAACTCGTCGGTGGTCACTGATTGGGCCTGGTCAAAGTTGACGCGCACGCCCAGCAATTTAACGAATGCCTTGACGAACAGATTGACGAACCAGACGACCGGATTGAACAGCCAGATCAGCGGATAGAGCAGATAGCTGGTGGCATAGGCGAGTTTTTCGGCATGGGCGGCGGCAATGACTTTAGGCGAGATCTCGCTGAATACCAGGATGGCAAAAGTAATGGCCAGTGAGCCCCACATCAGCACGTAGTCGCCTTCGCCAAACAACCGCTCTGAAATGATCACTTCCAGCGTTGACGAGCCTACGATACAAAACGTGTTGCCCAGCAGGATAGCGCCCAGGGTTTTGTCTGTTTGCGCGATCAGGCGGCTGGCGAGCTTGGCACCGCGATGGCCTTCTTTGGCCATGTGCCGCATGCGGTAACGGTTGAGCGACATCAGGCTGGTCTCGGCGACGGAGAAAAACGCCGTGAGTGACAGTAGCAGAAGTAATAAGCCTATCTGCCAGCTTAAGGGAATATTGTCCAAGGGAGTGTGGCTAAAACAAGAAAGCCACTAGTGTAACCACCAGTGGCTAAAAATCCAAGCAGAGACTAACGCTAAAATTAAGGTGCCAGCGCTGCTTCGTCTTCTTTTGCTTTCTTTTCCGAATCACCGATCAGGTTGGCACGGCTCACGCCCAGCCACATGGCGATAGGGCAGGCGACCAATACCGAGGAGTAGATACCAAACAGAATGCCTATGGTCAGAGCCAGCGAAAAGTTATGCAGGGTCTCGCCACCAAAAAACAGCATGGAACAGACCATGGTCTGTGTCATCAGGTGGGTGATGATGGTACGTGACATGGTGCGGGTGATGGCGTTATCTATCACCTGCACGGCAGACGCTTTACGCATTTTCTTGAAGTTTTCGCGCACGCGGTCAAATACCACCACCGATTCATTGACCGAGTAACCCAGCACCGCCAGGATAGCCGCCAGCACCGTCAGGTTGAACTCCCACTGAAAAAACGCAAAGAAACCGAGAATGATGATGACGTCATGCATGTTGGCGATAATCGCCGCCACCGCAAAGCGCCACTCGAAACGCAGCGCCAGGTAACCCATGATGCCGGCACACACCAGCAGCAAAGCCAGTGCACCGTTCTCGTAGAGCTCTTCACCCACCTGCGAGCCTACAGATTCCACACGGCGGATCTCGGCGCCACTATCTGCATTTTTCAACGAGGTGGAGATTTTTTCTGACAATTGTGCGATCGACAGTTCTTTTTTCACCGGCAGGCGGATCAGCACATCCTGGCTGGAACCGAAATTCTGCACCGTGACATCATTAAGCCCGGTCTGGTCTATGACTTCACGGATCTTGCTGATATCGGCAGTGGCCGGGTAGTGCACTTCCATCACTGTGCCGCCTGTAAAATCCACGCCGTAATGCAGGCCTCTGTGCATGAGGAAGAACACCGCCAATATAAAGGTGATCAGCGAGATCGAGGTGGTCAGACGCCCGTAACTCATAAACGGGATATCTTTTTTAATTCTGAATAATTCCATAATCTGTTCTCAAATAGGTTGTGACAGCGATCGCTAGTGCCAGGCCGGTTTAACCGATAGGCAGGCGCTCTATCTTGCGTCTGTAGCCGTACAACAGGTTGACCAGCGCGCGAGAGACCAGCACAGCGCTGAACATCGAAGTCATAATGCCCAATACATGCACCACGGCAAAGCCCTTGATCGGGCCAGTACCAAACATAAACAGCGCCAGGCCTGCGATCAGCGTGGTGACGTTGGAGTCGAGTATGGTATCGAATGCGCGATCGTAACCGGCATGGATACTGGCTTGCGGCGTGTTGCCATTGCGCAGTTCTTCACGGATACGCTCGTTGATCAGCACGTTGGCGTCAATCGCCATACCC
Source organism: Methylophilus luteus (assembly GCF_042676265.1). Taxonomy (NCBI): domain Bacteria; kingdom Pseudomonadati; phylum Pseudomonadota; class Betaproteobacteria; order Nitrosomonadales; family Methylophilaceae; genus Methylophilus; species Methylophilus luteus. The sequence goes on along the minus strand of NZ_JBHTKB010000001.1, from coordinate 1,712,785 downwards.
AGCGCCAGTGCGATCGCCGCCAGGCCAGGCAGCGTCAGGGTCGCTTGCAGCATGGAAAGGATAGCCACCAGCAACAGCAGGTTGACACCCAGAGCCATCACCGACACACCGCCAAACACCATGTAATAGATGATCATCATCACCGCGATGGCGGCAAAACCCCACAGCGTAGAGTGCACGCCGCGCTTGATGTTTTCTTCACCCATGCTAGGGCCGACTGTACGTTCTTCTATGATTTCCATAGGCGCTGCCAGTGCACCTGCACGCAGCAGCAATGAGATATCAGTCGCTTCCTGCGCGTTGGCCATGCCGGAGATCTGCACGCGACCGCCACCTATCTCTTCATTGATCACCGGGGCGGTGATCACTTCGGTGCTGCCTTTTTCAATCAGCAGGATAGCCATGCGTTTGCCGACGTTCTCGCGGGTCACGTTCTTGAAGATACCAGCGCCGCGGCCATCCAGCGTCACGTTGACCACAGAAGAACCGTTCTGGCCGTTTACGCCAGGGCCGGCATCGGTGATGCGGTCACCGGTCAGTACTACACTCTTCTTGACCAGGACCGGGCGTCCTTCACGGTCAAAATACAGTTCGTCACCAAACGGTACCTGGCCGTTTTGCGCCTTCTGCAAGGTGGCCATATCGGCTTTATCTTCATCTACCATGCGGATCTCCAGTGTCGCCGTGCGACCCAGGATATCCTTGGCTTTTGCCGTATCCTGCACGCCGGGCAATTGCACGACGATACGGTCTACACCTTGCTGCTGCACGATAGGCTCAGCCACACCCAGCTCATTGATACGGTTATGCAGGGTCTGCAGGTTTTGCTTGAGCGCAAAATCCTGGATATGTTGTTGCGCCATGGCGCTCATGCTGGCCGTCAGACTGAACTCTTTAGCGCCGCCTGAGATCTTGTAGGTCAGGTCAGCAAAGTTTTTTGCCAGCAGGTTGCGCGCCTTGGTTGCTTCAGCCTCAGACTCAAATTTAACCACCACGGTCTGGCCTTGGCGCTCTATGCCGTAGTAGTTGATTTTTTCCTTGCGCAAAGACATACGGAAATCGCCAACCGTACTTTCAGCTGCCTTATCCAGCGCGGCTTTCATATCCACCTGCAGCAGAAAGTGCACGCCACCGCGCAGATCCAGGCCCAGATACATAGGCTTGGCGCCTATGCTTTGCAACCAGTTTGGTGTTTGCGGCACCAGGTTGAGTGCCACAGTGTAGTCTTTGCCCAGGGTAGACACCAGTTTGTCTTTTGCCTGCAACTGGGTATCCGTATTGGCCAGGCGCACTTTCACGCCGCTGGCATCCAGAAACAGGCCATCAATAGGGATGTTAGCCAGTTTTAAAGTGTCTTCCACTTTATGCAGCAGGTTCTCGTCTACCTTGAGAGAACTTTTGGCCGGACTGATCTGCACCGCTGGCGATTCACCAAAAAAGTTGGGGATGGTGTAAAGCAAACCAATGACAAAGACTGTGCCTATCAGCACGTATTTCCATAATGGATAACGGTTCATAGAAAACTCTTATACGGAATAAAGGACTGGAAAATGGTCACTTGTAATTAAATGGACTTGATGGTGCCAGGCGGCAACAAAGTTTGTACGGTGTGTTTTTGCACATTGACCACAGTGCTGGCAGCGATTTCAATGCTGATAAAGCTGTCGCCGACTTTAGTCACCTTGCCGACGATACCACCGGTTGTTGCCACTTCATCGCCAGCTTTTAATGCTTCCAGCATGGCTTTATGTTGTTTTGCCTGTTTGACTTGCGGACGGATCAGCATGAAATAGAACAACACAAAAATCACTATCATGGGCACAAAGCTCATGATATCGCTGGTTGTTGCAGAGGCGGCATAGGCATTGCTGATCAACATATTTTTTCTTCCTGAATCTATCTACGAAATAACACGCGATTTTAGCACAGGCAGCAGAAGAATAAACGTGAGGGTGAGTGGGTAGTGACTATGCCAGCGAAAAGCTGTTTTTTGAATCAGGGATTTTGCGTCTGCTCAATGTCTTGTGCGCAGCGTGCCTGTTGCAGCTGCATCGCTCAGGCCAGCAAGCAGGCGCCGGCAATTCAGGAAGTTTTGCTATCGCACTGTTTCAGGTAGCGCCCACCCAGGGCACGGTAGAGCAATACCTGAGCCTGCGTGGCGTCGCGTTCGATCTTGATGCGATCAAGCTCGATTTCGGTTGCTTCAATCTTAAGCAGCAATATGTCTAAATCCGAATTCATTCCCGCCTTGCGGCCAGCCTGTGCTTTCAACTGTATGGCCCGCATCAGTTTTTCATTGGCCTGCGCCTGTGCACGCAGCGTGCTGGCAACGCTCATCTTGTCTATGGCATCTTGCAAATCTTGATAAGCCTGGATCAGGGATTTCTGGTATTCGATCAAGGCGATACGCGCCTGGGCCTTGGCTGCATTGAGGTTCGCTCTGTTTTTGCCAAAGTCGAAAATGCTGGTGAACAGCGAAGGCATGATGGTCCAGCCTTTGCCAGCATAGGACATGACATCGGAGAAAGTTTCGGAGGTGCGCCCAAAAGTCATGTCCAGCTTGAGTACTGGCATAAATGCTGCCCTGGCCGCGCCTATGTTGCCATCCGCCCGGCTGATATTGAGTTCTGCATACTGCACGTCAGGACGCAGTAACACGACGCGGGAATCAATCGGCCTGTTTCGCCACATTTCCTGGCTTGGCCATTGGTTTAAGGCGGTCAAACCACGTTGCTGCAATAGTTCAGGTAAATCAGTTAAACGATATAGCGTGCCATATGACGCGTGCATCTGCCGTTCAAGGTCAGTGTAATTTTTTTGCAGCGACCTGCCTTGCATGTTCCAGTTTTGTATTTCCAGTTCTGAAAGCTGTCCGCCTGCCATCAGCATCTGCATATAGGCCTCTGCTTTTTTGCGTAAAGCCATTTCACGCTGCAATGCGCTACGCGCTTTTGCCGTAAACTGCAGGTCGTAATAGTGGGTGAGGATCTGCGCCTGCAGCTCAACCATGGTGAATAATCTATAGGCTTGCTGCGACAATACCTGCGATTTTTCGGCATTATTCAGACTGCGCAGCCTGCCCCAGACATCGATTTCATAGCCGGTGATACCCAGCTGGGATCTATAACGGGTTTGTATAGGCGAGGTGCTGCCCAGAATGTTGTTCAGGCGTGGCGACAACACCGAAAGATCGGCGCGAGATTGCGAATTATCACTCCTGATAGCACTCAGCCCTAATCCCAAAGTAGGAAAAAGTGCAGCCAGGGTGCCATCCTGCTTTGCCTGGCTTTCACTCACGCGCTGAGTGGCTATGCGCAGATCGACATTGTTTTCCCTGCCAGCAGCAAGTAAACGATTCAACTCAGCATTCTCGGTATAAGGGGCAAAGTCAAGCAAAGGGTCTGCCGCGCAGTAAGTGACGACTTCTTTTTCTGCCGTGGTTTTGTCACCCAGGGTTGTGAATTGAAAGGTATTCTGCACTAGCGCTGGTGGCTCGGCTTTAGAGAATGGGGATAAATTGCAAGCCGTCAACAAGCTGGCAGTGACCGCCACCATGCAGGCATTTTTTAACTGGTGTCTCATCGCTTTCAACCTTGGACCTTGGCCGGCCGCCAGCGCTGCAAAAGCTGTGAGAATGCCTGCTTTTGTGCCTTGTGGAGTTTTTTTTGCAGCGCAACTGGCGCTTCGTAAAACCGTTCTAAATTAGCCAGATAAAGCCAGCTGTCAGGATGGTCCAATAGATGCTGCTCTAAATAGTTAACGCCTAGAGACATCAGGCTGGCAACGTCCTGAGCTTCTTCGTGCCAGGCCTTCAGATATAGGTGATATCCGTGTTGGTCCATAGAACCATGACCATAGAGCACCGGCCAGCCCAAGCGCTCTACGATGCGCCAAACACCACTGGCCATATAAGCCTTGCGCCCTAGCAGCATGCAAGGTTCAAGAACATCATATTCAATGCTGTCATTCTGCGGGCTCAGATCATAGAACACCGCAATACGGCATTTTGGGTCCTTGGCCGCCTGCAGCATTGCAAACATGCCTGCGCGGTCTGCACCTACACATTGCACTTTCCCGCCCGTGATCACACTCAAGCGCTCGATAGTGTCCTGCATGGGTTTTTTCAATACCGTGATGGGCACGATCAGCCTTAAACCGCTATTAGCCAGCAGCTTTCCCACCGCACTGATGGAGACAAAGTGATCACCTGTATGCGTCAATGCAATCATGCAGCGCGTGCTGATGATACGGGCCGCAAAATTGCCGGTGTCATGCACAGATACGTATGGGAAGATCATTTTGCCAAGATAGTGAGTGATGTCCTTTTTGACTTCGGCCACAGATAGCCGGCGGTTCACCAGTTGCAATACTTGAGAGCGACGATAGCGTGAAGAGACTTTAAAAAAAGCCGGGCCTACGATAAGCATCGCATTGCCAATGCAACGGGATTCAAGCTCCTTTGGGAAATAGATACGGCCGCTGAAGTCTGCCATGGCCCATGCCCAGGGGAATCGCCCTGCACGCAAACATAGATATACCGGGATCAATGCTGAGAATCTCACATAATAAATGCACTGTTTCAGCCAGCGCGATGCATAAGAAAATGGTGGCATCATGTGGTGCTCTTGTGTTGGGAAAGCATGGTCAATGTGCCTCCATCCAGTAAATAATGATGATCGCAGATCGCTTCTACCCGCTTGTCGTGGGTGATGATCAGGGTGGCCATAGTCAAGCTATTCAAGGAGGCGATGATGGTGTCGGTATTGATGTCATCCAGATGCGAGGTCGGTTCGTCGAGTATCAGTAGGCGTGGCAGTTGATAAAGCGCTCGTGCCAGCATCAAACGCTGCCTCTGCCCGCTGGATAAGCCGGCACCAGTGCTGCCTATGCGCGTATTCAAGCCATGCTGTAACTGCGGGATCATGGAGCGCATGCCGGCAGTCTCGACCGCATATTCAAAACGGTCAGGATCCAGATCTATATTGCCGAACAGGATATTGTCTATCACCGTGCCATCGACTATCTCATCGTCAAACGAACTGACGGCAACTGCCGACCGTAACAGCTCATGACCATGTCGGTCTAATGCAATATCATTCATATAGATCTGGCCTGCTGTAGGTTTGAGCAAACCACAGATCAGGTTGATCAAGGTCGTTTTTCCGGCTCCGGACTGCCCTCGTATACATACTTTTTCGCCATAAGCGATTTTAAAATCCAGCGCGTTCAGTATGGGGACATCCAGATTGGTATAAGCAAAAGAAATCCCCTGTAGCTGTGTGCTATGCCAACTTTCCACCGCGGCGACTGAACTGGCATAGCTGGAAATGTCGGGGATCTGCAGCGAGCTGGGAGTGATGTCATGCAGCTTGTTGGTTTCCACCAACGCCATCTTTACCGCATGATGTGACATAACCATGGTATTGATCGCATTCATCAATAAAGCCGTGTAAAGCAAGGTAGCGAACAAGGCACCTGTGGTTATTTCACCCTCCAACGCCAAAGATGCGCCTATGCTGAGCAGTAATAGGGTCATGGCAGAGGTCAGCACCGTGGAGAAGGCCCCCAGATTTTCAAGCATATGATCCAGCTTGATGCGGTAGGATTCGAGCGACATGTGCTCACTCAGCCAATTACTGGTGTGGATGAAACTGAGCCCTTTAAGTTTGATCGAGCGTATGGTGCGTACTGCTGCCAGCAACTGCAGGTCACGCTTGACCTCAGCTTCAATCACGCCCTCTTTGAGCTGCATCATGCGCTGCAGCGCGACATGGCGGATGATCAGCAAACCAATCGCAATCACCACCACCGTGCCTCCCAGCATAGGGTGCACCAACAGCAACAGAATACTGATAGCCGCCACGCTCAAAAACGAGATGCCTATTTCTATATATCCCTGGGTATAGGCGACATGAATGGAGTCTATGGCCCGCACTTTGCGCAACAGATTTGCCGCCGAACGGCGTGAGAAGTAGATCAGCGGCATTTGCAGCAAAGATTGCACGATTTTTGCACCATGCCACTCGCTGATGTCAGCGCGCAAACGGCTTATTAAAGCATTCTTTAAAAATAAAGCCACCAATTGCACTAGTGCCAGGGTGCCAAATATATATAGCAGTAAAGAAAGAAACTCCTTGTCCTGTTTACCTAGCACTTCATCCACGGCCAGCGATACGAATTTTGGCATGACCAGGGTGATCGTCTGTGCCAGCACACCAAACACTATCATGGGGTATAGGTAAGCTGGGTACTTGAAAAAAGCCTTGCGGAAATCCGGCCAGCCATAACTGAATTTTTGCTCAGATGACTGCTCTAGCGGCAATGCTTCTGCAGCATTGTTTTCCACTGCCAGTATGTCCAGGGCCACGCCGGAAAATCTGGCCGACGCCTCTGTACGCGAATAACGCCGCAGACCAACGCCTGGGTCCATGATGTCTATGGTTTTTTTGCTACATGCCACCAATACCACAAAGTGATTATGATTCCACAGCAGGATCGCAGGACAGCGCAATTGATCCAGGTCTTCCGCCTCCAGCTTCACCCCCCTGGCTGCCATGCCTAAGTTTGCTGCCACCTTGATCAGGTGGTAGATAGTCAAACCGTTTGAGGTGATGTCATAGCGCAGGCGCAAGCTTTTGAGCTTTACAGTCTGGCCGTAGTGCTGAGCGATCGCGGCGAGACAGGCCAGGCCGCACTCATAGGTTTCATCCTGTAAAACAACAGGGAATTGGCGTTTAAACCACATAATTATTCCGACGGGTTTCTAATAAAGGCTTTTTTAATCGGCAGCATCATCCACTCAAATAATGAGAGTGGTGGCTGGGAAACGTAGGCAGTAACGGCCATGCCGTTGATCAGGGCAGCTGCAGGGATCTTGTCTTTGCGGCTGATAAGCAAGCGCGCAACGATGGGATAAGTTGCCTTTTCTCCGGATTTGAGATCCGTCTTCATGATGGCTGAGCTGGGTATATGTGTGATCTGCGCCTTCAGCACGCCATAGGTTTGATAAGGGAAACTAGTGAAACGGACTATCAGCGGTTGTGCGGGGTCTATCATGCCTATGCTCACATCATCGACCATCAAAACGATCTCTGTCTGTTTTGTGGCATGCTTCTGCAGCAGTATCAGTTGCTGATTGGCCTTCACATCCTCGCCTTCATGCACCAGAATACTGTCGACCTGCCCATCGTGTCTGGCCAATACTGCGGTGACATTCTGGCGCTGCAGGTCATGCAGACGGGATCTGACCTCAAGGATGGACTTGTCTATATTTTCCAGCTGCATGCGCCAATTGCCCTCATGCTCTATCAGGCTGCCAGCAATCTGACTGTCATCCTGGCGCAAGCGGTGCAACGATTGCATCAATTGGTTGGTCTTCACTGCACTTTCATGCAGGGACATGCGCATGCGGTCAAGGTCTACGCCGCGTGCCGCGCCTTTATTCACCAGATCTTCCAGGGTGGTGGCCTGCCGCGCTACATTCTGTTCATATTCCTGCGCGTTAGTGATTGCCCGGCCCAGATGCTCTTTCGCCGATGCGCTATGCTGATTTGCGCCATGCGCAGTCGTCAGCGTGGCGTTGAGTTTGGACTGAGTGTCTTTTTTTAAAACTTCCAGATCATGCAGCAATGACTGCGTAGACTCTATCAGCTGTTCGGTGATCGGTCTGGACTTGGCATCCAGCGCATCGCTGATATTGCTGCTGATCTCGGCAATGACTTGCCCGGCCTTGACCTGCTGGCCTGGCGACACAAAGATCGCCGTCACTGTGCCGGAACTTGCAGACATCGCACTGACATAAAGGCCTTTGCGCACCACGCCTTCTACCATATTTTTTTGCTGGTAGCGGCCCTCTCCCAGCAGAGCTGTCACGATCACCGCCAGGCTTATGAATAGTAGGGCATAAATGGTGTAGGGGAGTGGTGTACGGGTGTGTACACCTTGCAAAGGAACAAACATGTTGGTAAGCCGTTATTATTGGTTAAGTTGTCGTTGCTCGAAAAAAAGAGGCAAGTCTGAACTTTGCCTCTCCAATATCCTGCTGGATATTTAATATGTAAAGTTAAGATCCGCCGCTGTCAGACTTAATGGTGGCGATTGGTGGCGCACCTTTTTGATAAGTATCAAATATACCGTCCATAATGCCTGCTGCACGAACATCAAAACCATCTTCGGTACCGGCCAGATCCTGACCACCGCGATACATCTGGTTCTCAGCGTTTTCTAAAATTTCTATCATGTATTTCTCCTAACAAATAGTAAAAAACTTAATAGGGCATTTACCCTGCGAGCATACTAGCAGCCAGAAAAGGGCAGATTCTTACAATAGCTGATGGCGTTGAAGTCATTTGTAAAGCTGCCTGGCTGAGCGTGCGCAAGCCTATTAACAAGCCGTGTATTCAGCCTGGGCAAGTGCGCTGTCGGGACTGCCGCCTGTACTGCAGCAGCGGCTGACCGCTGGGCGTAATGGCCGATACGAGTCAGCACTGAGTGTGATGGTTACAGGTATTGAGCTAGCTTTTCAGCATCGCTGTTGCTTAGGTTTTGCTGTTAAGAGTTAGAGAGTGCTATGGGCTTAAGAAATAGGGTGGCGACTATGCGCCGGAAGGCGAGGCAGGGGTGAGTAAGTCCTGCAGGATCAGGAGGGGAGTTGTACGGCCTGGCCGGGCCGCAAGCAGATAAGCCGTTGTGGTAGTTGTTGAGAAGTGGCGTTGAGAGTATTTCTACTAACAGCCGCCACCTCTGTTGCCGCTTTGGACTAGCGTTTTGTTGCTTGCCTTGTTGCTAATGAAAAAACATAGGCTAGAGGGGTCGCTGCTAAAAAGAGCTTAGCTGAGGCTAGTGGTCTGCATGCTCATCTGCGGGCTAAGCTATGCGAATCTGCGACTAACGCTTCTCGGCGCGCTTGCTGGCAAACTCTGCCTTGAATGCAGCAAACCTGTTCTCTTCTATCGCCGCGCGCATGCCCTGCATCAGAAACTGGTAATAATGCAGGTTATGGATGGTGTTTAAACGCGCACCCAGGATCTCGCCCAGGCGGTATAAGTGATGCAGATAGCTGCGGCTGAAGTTGCGACAGGTATAGCATGCGCACTCGTCATCCAGCGGGCGGGTATCGGTTTTATAGCTGGCATTCTTGATCTTGACATCACCGTATTGCGTGAACAGCCAGCCGTTACGCGCATTTCTGGTCGGCATGACGCAATCAAACATATCAATGCCGTAGCTGACGGCATCTACCAGGTCTTCCGGCGTGCCTACGCCCATCAGGTAACGCGGTTTATCTTTTGGCATTTGCGGTGCGGTGTGCGCCAGAATGCGCAGCATGTCTTCTTTAGGTTCGCCGACTGACAAGCCGCCTATGGCATAACCATCAAAGCCTATCTTTTCCAGGCCCTGGCGCGAAACATCGCGCAGGTCTTCAAACATGCCGCCCTGGATAATGCCGAATAATGCGTTTTTCTGCGCGCTTGCCGCTAGCGGGTCTTCGCTGTGGCTGGCTTGCGCCAGCAGTTGCTGCACTTCAGCCTCACCCCCTGGCAAAGCCATGGCTTGCGCGATAGTCTGGTTTTGGTAGACATTGAATGCATCACGGCTGCGTTGCGCCCAGCGCAGGCTGAGTTCCATAGACTGGCGTGCTTCGTGGTGGGTGGCGGGGTAGGGCGTGCATTCATCAAAGATCATGACGATGTCGCTATTGAGTACGCGCTGTATGCGCATGGATTCTTCCGGCGTCAGAAAGCAGCTGTCACCATTGATAGGCGATTTGAATTTGACACCAGCCTCGCTGATCTTGCGCAATTCTCCCAGGCTCCAGACCTGAAAGCCGCCGGAGTCTGTGAGTATCGGGTTTTGCCAGCCCATGAATTTATGCAGGCCCTCGTGTGCAGCAACCACTTCAAGCCCGGGGCGCAGCCACAGATGAAAGGTATTGCCGAGCACGATGTGCGCCTGGATCTCGTTCAGCTCCAGCGGCGACATGGCTTTGACGGTGCCGTAGGTGCCCACTGGCATAAACGCCGGCGTTTGTACTTCGCCATGCGGGAGGTGAACGGTGCCGCGTCTGGCGAGGCCATCAGTATTGTGTAGTGAAAACTGCATGAAATAGCGATAACTAGCTGAAATAAACGCGCATTTTAGCACAGCGCAATGATGCGCCCGCTGCCTGTTTCCGGGCTCTGATATTCCCCGACTGCGCTTGCATTTTTTGTGATTGCCCGCAACAATGCACGTATCTGCATTATTGAACCCTCCTATGGCTGAACCACAAACCAGACTGTCGCGACGTGAAGAACATACCAGTTTGCGTCAGCGTGGCATTTATTTGCTGCCTAACCTATTCACCTCTGCCTCCCTGTTTGGTGGCTTTTACGCCATTGTGCAGGCGATGAACCAGCATTTTGAGCAGTCTGCGATCGCGATCTTTATCGCCATGGTGCTGGACGGGCTGGATGGCCGTGTGGCGCGCATGACCAATACCCAGAGCGCATTCGGCGCCGAGTATGACAGCCTGGCAGATATGGTCTCATTTGGCGTGGCGCCCGCGCTGATCGTCTATGTGTGGGCCTTGCAACCCATGAACAAGCTGGGCTGGATCGCGGCCTTTATTTATTGTGCCTGTGCCGCCCTGCGCCTGGCCCGCTTTAATACCAAGATCGACGACCCGTTTCAGGATAAACGTTATTTCCAGGGCTTGCCCAGCCCGGCGGCTGCAGCTTTGCTGGCGGGTTTTGTCTGGGTGTCTTACGAATACAATATCGATGGCCGCGAAATCTTTTTCGGTGCCGTGCAGGTGAAATGGATAGCCTGGTGCCTGACCGTGTTTGCCGCCGGCTCTATGGTGTCTGACCTTAAATTCTATAGCGGCAAGGATATCAACCTGCGCCACTCGGTGCCTTTCGTGGCGATTCTGGCCGTGGTGCTGGCATTCGTGCTCATTTCATATAGCCCGCCTGAAGTGCTGTTCAGTGTGGTGTTCGTTTATACTTTGTCTGGCTATTATTTATGGACGCGCGACCGCATGGCGGCACAAAATAAAACTTAAGCTATGCCGTACACATCAACGCGCCACCCCTGGCGCGTTTTTTATTGGCGCACGAATCGCGGTGGACTGTTATAGTCAATTGTGGGGCAAGCAGGTAAAATTCCGGCTACCAGGTTAGGATAAATTCATGGAACAAATAATTATTTTCGATACCACGTTGCGTGACGGCGAACAAAGCCCGGGTGCAGCGATGACCAAAGAAGAAAAGATACGCATCGCGCGCCAGCTGGAAAAGCTGGGCGTAGACGTGATCGAGGCCGGCTTTGCCGCGGCCAGCCCGGGTGATTTCGATGCCATCTCCGAGATCGCCAAAGTGATTAAAACTTCCACCGTCTGTTCACTGGCGCGCGCCAGCGAGAATGATGTGCGCCGTGCCGGCGAAGCGATCAGGCATGCGGCCAAAGGCCGTATCCACACCTTTATCGCCACCAGCAAGATCCATATGGTCAACAAACTGCGCATGAGCGAAGACCAGGTGGTCGAGCGGGCGGTACAGGCCGTGAAATGGGCACTTGAATATACCGATGACGTTGAGTTTTCTGCCGAAGATGCCGTGCGTTCCGAGATTGATTTCCTGGTGCGTGTGTTTGAAGCCGTGATTGAAGCCGGTGCCAAAACCATCAATGTGCCCGATACGGTAGGCTACAGTATTCCTTCGGTGTGGGGCGAGCGCATGGCCGAACTGATCAAACGCGTCAAAGGCGCTGACAAGGTCATCTGGTCTACCCACTGCCACAATGACCTGGGCATGGCGGTAGCGAACTCGCTGTCAGCAGTGATGAACGGCGCCCGCCAGGTCGAGTGTACTATCAATGGCCTGGGCGAGCGTGCCGGCAACGCCAGCCTGGAAGAGATCGTGATGGCGATCAAGACCCGCAGCGATATTTTCAACCTGAGTACGCGTATAGATACCACGCAGATCGTGCCTGCTTCCAAGCTGGTTTCCACCATTACCGGCTACCCGGTGCAACCCAACAAGGCGATAGTCGGTGCCAATGCGTTCGCGCATGAGTCTGGCATCCACCAGGATGGCGTGCTCAAACACCGCGAGACCTATGAGATCATGCGCGCCGAAGACGTGGGCTGGGGTGCCAATAAACTAACCCTGGGCAAACTGTCTGGCCGTAACGCTTTCCGTACCCGCCTGAAAGAACTGGGCATAGAGCTGGAAAGCGATGACGCATTGAACGCTGCCTTTGCCCGCTTTAAAGAGTTGGCCGATAAAAAGTCAGAGATCTTTGATGAGGATCTGCACGCGCTGGTCAATGATGAAGTGGTGCAGGACACCGCCGAACTGTTCAAGCTGGCTTATCTGCAAGTGGCCTCGCAAACCGGTGAGATCCCGCACGCGGTACTGACGCTGAACCGTGATGGCAACGAGCAACGCACGGAAGCCACTGGCGGCGGCCCGGTAGATGCGACGTTCAAGGCGATTGAAAACGTCGTCAATAGCGAAACCGAGTTGTTGCTTTATTCAGTCAACAATATCACCAGCGGTACCGACGCCCAGGGTGAAGTGACCGTGCGCCTGGCCAAAGGCGGCCGCGTGGTCAACGGCCAGGGTGCAGATACCGATATCGTGGTGGCCTCTGCCAAAGCCTACCTCAATGCGCTGAACAAGCTTTATGCCAAGGTGGAAAAACTGAATCCTCAGGTAGAGTAGTTGCAAGCCGGGGATTTTGCATGAATGAAGGTAGGGTATTGAATGCCAGCTAAGCAGCAGTGGCTGTTAATCGTGGGTGCGTTGGCATGTACTTACCTGATCTGGGGGTCTACCTACCTTGCGATCAAATATGCCATTGAGAGTTTTCCGCCCTTTGTCATGGTCGGCGTGCGCTTCACCGTGGCCGGCGCATTGCTGTATGTGATTTTGCGCGGCCGGGGGCATGCAGCCCCTACGCTGGTGCAGTGGCGCGGTGCCGCCCTGGTCGGGCTGCTGCTGCCGGTGTTGGGCAATGGCACGGTCTCACATGTGCAACTGCATGTTTCATCCAGTGTGGCGGCCCTGGCGATCGCCACGGCACCGATTTGGATGGCGATCTTTTCCAGCCTGTGGGGGCATAAGATCAGCCGTCGCGAGTGGCTGGGCATTGCCATAGGCCTGGTCGGCATACTGTTGCTGAACACGCGTGGCAGTTTGCAGGGCGACTGGCTGAGTGCGTTTTTATTGATGTTTGCAGCCGCTTCTTGGTCGCTGGGTTCGGTGTGGAGCAAGCATATGGCCATGCCTGCCGGCCTGATGGGTGCCGCCAGCCAGATGCTCTGCGGCGGCTTGATCGCGCTGCTATTCAGTGCGGCATTTGGTGAGCAGTGGCCGGCACAGATCACGGCGCGTTCCTGGGCGGCGATCGCCTTCCTCATCGTGCTCGGTTCCATGGTGGCGTTTTCTGCTTACCACTGGTTGCTGCACAATGTGCGGCCCATGGTGGCGAGCAGTAATACCTTTGTTAACCCTATCGTGGCATTTGTGGTCGGCGTATTATTCGCCGCTGAGCAGATCCATGTCATGGAATATATCGCGCTGGCTGTGATCCTGGTCGGCGTGTTTCTGGTACTGACTTCAACCACAGAAGCGGTGCCGGATGAAACGATTGTTTAATCATGTGGTTTAAGAAAAGATATGAAGCAAAACCTGGCGTTATTTGATTTGGACAACACCCTGCTGGCAGGGGATAGTGACTATAACTGGAGCCTGTTTCTGATAGGTGAAGGCTTGCTTGATGAGCAGACGCACAAAGCGCGCAACGAGCAGTTTTACCTCGACTATAAAAATGGCAACCTGGATATTTATGCTTTTCTGGCTTTCCAGTTACAGCCATTGTCGCAGCACCCGAGAGCGGTTCTGGATCAGCTGCACAAGAAATACCTCGCTGAAGTGATCCGCCCCATGATGACGCAAAAAGCACAGGCGCTGGTGGATAAGCACAAAGCCAATGGTGACCTGTGCATGGTGATCACTGCTACGAACAGTTTTGTCACCAAGCCTATCGCCACTGCCTATGGTATAGAACACCTGATAGGTACCGACCCTGAAGTCGTCAATGGTGAATTCACCGGCGGCGTGAGCGGTACGCCTAGTTTCCAGCAAGGTAAAGTGACGCGTCTGAACGAGTGGCTGGCCGCGCGTGGGCAAAGCCTGGCAGACTTTGAAACCAGTTATTTTTACAGTGATTCACACAATGATCTGCCACTGATGAAACTGGTGACAAACCCGGTGGCGGTAGATGCAGACCCTACGTTGACCAGCTATGCCACTGAACAAGGCTGGCCTATCATTAGCCTGCGTGATTAAACTCTGTCAGAGGCATATTGTTAGCGCATAGCTGGCTGGCTGCTTCCGCGCATAGCATTAAATAAAAAAGCAGCGAGATCGCTGCTTTTTTATTTAACACCGTTAGCCGTTAGCGGTTTAACACCACATGCAACACAAAGCGGCTACCTATATAGGCCAGCAGCAACAGCACAAAGCCTATCAGCGTCCAGCGCGTGGCCGTTTTGCCGCGCCAGCCATATTTAAAACGGCCAAACAGCAGCCAGGCATAAATCAGCCATGAAGCGATGGAAAAAACGGTTTTATGGTTGAACTGCAAGGGCTGGTCGAAAATCTCCTCACTGAACAACATGCCGCTCACCAGGGTGATAGTGAGCAACACAAAGCCTATATGCAATACCCTGAACAACAGGGCATCCATCACCATCAGCGGCGGAAAACCAGGCAAAGCCAGCCAGCTGTTTTTCTGGTGCAAGGCGCGCTCAGCCATGCGCATCAGGCAGGCGTGCAAGGCGGCAAACGTAAACAGGCTATAAGCGACAATCGCGATCACAATATGCAGGCTGAACAGCGTCAGCCCTGCAGTGTTCACGTAATAATCTTTAATGGCAAAAGCCGGCATCAGCACAAACAAGGCCGCTGGCGGCAGCACAAACGCCTGCAAGCTGTGCAATGCATGCTTGAGGTCGGCTATCCAGTAGATCAGCACCGTGAGCCACAAAATGGCAGACAGCGCGAAATAAACCCCCAGGTTAAAGCCGCCGACAGCGAACATATCTCTATATAGCAGCCAGCCATGCAGGATCACGCCCAGTGCCACCATGGCGCTATGCAGTTGAAACGAAGCCTGCGTTTCACTGGCCGGCTTGTTTTGCCTGGCGATCCGCCAGTAATCCATCGCAACGGCCGTATAGATAAATGCCACCACCAGGTAGGGAATAAGATGTTGAATCATGCGCCACATTATGGCAAAACTCGGCGTATTCGCCTAGCATGATGTAAAATCCCTACCTTATCCCAGACCTGTTTTAAAGAGAGTTTACCCATGTTGGAAAACCTGACCGGCCGCCTGCAAGGCGTGATCAAAAACCTGCGCGGCCAAGCACGTTTAACCGAACACAACATTGCCGATGCCATGCGTGAAGTGCGCATGGCACTGCTGGAAGCCGATGTGGCGCTGCCGGTGGTGAAAGACTTTATCGCCCGTGTCAAAGAGCGCGCCAATGGCCGTGAAGTGCTGCAAAGCCTGACCCCGGGGCAAGCCGTGATCGAAGTGGTCAATGACGAACTCACCGAGTTGATGGGCAAAGCCAATGTCGGGCTCAACCTGGCGGCCGTACCGCCAGTGGTCATTTTAATGGCAGGCCTGCAGGGCGCCGGTAAAACCACTACTTCCGGCAAACTGGCCAAACTGCTCAAAGAACAAAAGAAAAAAGTATTGCTGGCCAGTGCCGACGTCTACCGCCCGGCAGCGATTACCCAGCTACAGACCCTGGCAAAACAGCTGGATATCGATTGCTTTGACAGCAACCCGCAGCAAAAGCCGCTTGAAATCGCCGCCCAGGTCATGGAGCAAGCGAAAAAGAGCTACTACGATGTCGTGATCTTCGATACCGCAGGCCGGCTGGCGATCGATGAAGCCATGATGGCCGAGATCAAAGACCTGCACGCCTTGTTAAAACCGACCGAAACCCTGTTTGTGGTCGACGCCATGCAAGGCCAGGACGCCGTCAATACCGCCAAAGCCTTTGGCGAAGCCCTGCCGCTCACCGGCGTCATCGTCACCAAACTGGATGGCGACTCACGTGGTGGTGCCGCCTTGTCCGTGCGCCATGTGACCGGCCAGCCGATCAAGTTTATCGGCGTCAGCGAAAAAGTGGATGGCCTGGAGCCTTTCCACCCTGACCGCATGGCAGGGCGTATCCTCGGCATGGGCGACGTACTGAGCCTGATTGAAGAGGCACATAAAAAAGTCGATCTGGACGAAGCGAAAAAAGTCGCCGACAAACTCAAGTCAGGCGCCAAGTTCGACCTCAACGACTTCAAATCGCAGATGCTGCAAATGCGCAAAATGGGCGGCATGGCCTCACTCATGGATAAAATGCCCTCGCAGATCGCCGGCATGGCACAAAAAATCAACACCGATGACGTAGATAAATCCCTGCGCCGCATCGAAGGCATCATCAACAGCATGACGCCTGATGAGCGCAGCAAGCCAGAACTCATCAAAGCCACGCGCAAAAAACGTATCGCAGCGGGTAGCGGCGTGCAGGTGCAAGACGTCAACCGCCTGCTGAATCAGTTTGAAGAAACGCAAAAGATGATGAAAATGTTCAGCAAAGGCGGCATGGCCAAAATGATGCGCGGCATGGGTGGCATGATGGGCGGTAAATTCCCGGGAATGTAAATCCACGAAAACGGGATTCTGTCAAAATAAACTTTTTATACAAAAAAGCAAAAACAGCATTGACCAATCCCCGTAAATCCCCCATAATCGCGTTCTTTCAAATTTGACGCAAAACAGCGCGGCAGGCAAGAAAACATTGGGGTGTTAGCTCAGCTGGTAGAGCAGCGGACTTTTAATCCGTTTGTCGTGGGTTCGATCCCCGCACACCCTACCAAAATACAAAAACGGCTCGCAGAAATGTGAGCCGTTTTTCTTTTCTCAATGCAAAGTAATTAATTAGAGCGCCGGACTCATAATCCGTTGGTGCTGTGTTCGACTCACAGAGGGGCCACCATTTATAGAGAGACTCAAGGCTAACGCCTTGGGTCTTTTTTGTTTTGTGGTGAGGTAAACTAAGTATCTTGATGATTTAATCAGTTAATACTATTAAAACAAATTTATGAAGATGTTTCTGTTTGTCATTGTTACCCCAATTATAGGAGCTCTTTTATCCTTAAACATACCGTTTGTTTACACAAATATTGAATGTCAAATATTCATTACCGGCTATATTCTTTTGTATTTACTGTATATGTATGTAATGGTTCAGGAAAAGAAATATAGAGGCAAACGGTATAAGCCATATAGAACTTATGAAGATCTCAAAACAATAAAAGATCGGATATTATTTTTAGTATCCAATTTCATCATGCCATTAGGAGCAGGTTGGTTTTTAACCTTATCTACTCCCATTTTGTCTGAGTGCTTGGCAACTGATTTTGAGGTACGTGAGTATCGTGTCTCCGAACTCATTCAAACATCTCGAAAGATGGGTAACAAAATCAGAGTAATTGTTACTGATATCCGTGGTGATCAAGCTTCATTTATTGTAAGCCCAGATTTAGCTAGTGATGTGGGGTTGCATAAAAGTCAGAAGTTAGTCGTTACTGGCAGGTATTTACCAATGGGATTGGTAATCGATAACATTAATGGAGTTAAGCGATAGTCCGCTGGTGCTGTGTATGACTCACAGAGGGGCCACCATTTATAGAGAGACTTAAGGTTAACGCCTTGGGTCTTTTTTGTTTTGTAGTGAGGTAAACTAATGAACACCCAAATCAAGAAAATCAGATGGATCTTATGCAAGATATTCCCATCCCCTTAATCATATTGATATTGGTATATTGCTTAGTTTTTGCAGTGGATATCTACCTTCGAAGAGTTGCACCTAAGCGTAACCAAAATGATCGATGCCCTTATTGTAATAATAAACTTGATATCACTACACCCCGCAAAAAAGTAAGAGTAGCTGAAGGGCTTGTATATGCTTACCTTTGTTCAAGGTGTGATAAATGGCATTCAATAACTTCCCGCTCGATTTGGATAATATTGATTGCGGGTTTTATTGGCACAACAGTATTAGTTTATTTGGCCCCTACTTGATATTTTTCAATATAGGCAAGCAATTAGGGACAGGCTGGTCGACGGTAATAGCGGTAGGAATCGTTGGCCATTATGTTGGCTCGGTGTTGGAGTTGAATTTTTTATCTTTCAAGCCAATGATCCTAGATACAAAACCTAATGAAAAAAGTGAAAATCCCACCAGAAAAATATAGCCACCTGCGCCTGCAATGATGTTTATTCCAAATGGAAAATCATTGACCAAAAATTTGAATATCATTTTCCTACTACTGACTTTGTCGGCGTGCGTCATAAAAATAAGAGCTTCACCACATAAAGAAATGATAAGGCAGATGATGTCATACCTATTGCTAAGTATTTTTGCAGCTTTTTGCTTATCAAAGAAACCTTTAATGAAAGGTGGTTTTGTTTTTACCCCAAGATTGAGATATTGAGTATATTTAAATTGCGTCGAATCGATCTCAGCGTAGACTTTGGAAATGGGGCCTGAGTAAACCTTTAAATAATCAATACGTGAATACCAATGGTAGAAAAAAAGACTACTTATCATGACTTGGATCAGGACTAACACTTTATAGTCGATCTGATTGTTTACTAAATTTGGAATGCATGCACAATAAATCAAGTAAGCGAAAAAAATCAAAAGTCCTAAGATTGTTTGATTATTTTCATTTTCTATTTTCTTTCTTTTATTCATTTTGTTATTGAGCGCGATTTTGACAATCAACAATAACATATTTTCAGTTACACCCTCAGCTACCAAAGTAAGTCATGGCTCACTGCTTATCTCGGATTCCCCATTTAGGTAGTATTTGTAGCTAATCGTTGCTAGTTATAGGGTTACAAATAGCGCCGATGTCCAAATCCTCGATTGATCGCGCTGTCTGGCTGCGATGAATAAAGAATGCTCACGATTAGGTTCAAGCTTCAGAGCGTTTAAATCTATTAGTCCTGATAGATCACGCGGCAATTCTTTATACGTGATCCGCTCGATCGTTACTTTTAATTCCGCACCTGGTAACTCCTTAGATACGAATTGTTTTTTGATTAAGTCGTCACCCTTTAATTCCAACTCAACTTGAGGGGCATGCACATACGGTTGAGGTTGTAGAGGGTCGCCGACTTTAATATAGCTATCGATACGAGAGTGCAGTTTAATGGTGCAACCAGCTAATTGTGAAACTTGCAGTTCTATACTGTCACTGTCACCATTGGTATCGGTACGGAATCCAATTGTAGTCGCGTTTTCACGCCAGCAAACCTGTTCGGGATGGTCCAGGCCAAACACGTTGAAATCGTTGATAGTCGCTCCTGTGGTCTGAATCTCTCCAGTCCAATAAGCGCCGCGATAGCGATCTTTGATTCTAGCGCCGCCTATCCTGATGCGGATACGGTCGTTTGATAAGCCCAGCTCTTCATGCAGATTGCGCGTCCATATGAGTTTATCGCCATCATATAAGCTGACTTCTTCCCAGCCTTGGTCACCCAACAACTGATATTGCACTGGAGCAGAGCCTTCTAGTGTATACACGTCGCCCATCAGGTGTTCGCCGTGCCGCAAGCTGGCAAAGCTACGCTCACCTGTAGTCGCAAATGTATGCCGCGCGCGCAATGCTTTAGCCACGCCTTCGCGATCAAATTTTTCGGCCAGTACGCCAGTCAAACCACCGCGCGAACCAAACACGGCGGTTGCGGGAACGCCACCGCCACAACGGCCTTGATGCTCATCGCTATTGGCTGCGGCACCTACACGGTAGCCACGCTGTAGTGCTTCGGCATATACCCAGTGAAACTGGCCCCAGGCAGAACTCACTTCGATCAGCCTCTCCAGCTCAGGGTGATGCCAATCCAGATTGCAGCGACGGCCGCCGACATGCGGCATCATCAAGTGACCCTCTGGGTCATGCGCATAGGCGGCATAGAGGTCATCCACCGGCCAGGCACCAGGCTTGAGTGTGTCGTGCGTAAACTCGTTCCATTCAAATGAGCGCACCAGGCGGCCATGTGCATCAAAAGGAAAAAGTGGTTTGCTGTCGCGTAAAAAGACGATGTTACGGTCGCCACCGGCGCAGGAGTTGCCGCACCATTCTGTGCCGGGGTAGCAGACGAAGCGGCCAGGTTCATTTAGCTGATGAATAAGTTCTACCGCTTTATCCCAGCGCTGTTCTGTGATATTGAAATCATTGGCGGTATAACCCAACACATCCAGGCCTGCAACATCACGCCCATAACTCAGGTTATACAAGGTGTCATTGGTCCCCACTGTATCATCCGAATGCACATGCAAGTCGGCATAGAGTGGCCGCAAGGCACCTGCTTCTGTTGAAACATTCACATAGGCCTGGGCAGAAGTCACAGCAGCACCTTCAACCTGCGCCAGTATTTTCCACTCGCCGTGCTGCGCCAGCTTGATATTCTGCAAACGCACGATAGCCCAACCCTGCTCAGCCAGTGTGAATGGGATGGTTTGCTCAGCGGAAAGCGGTGAAATCAACTTTAATTCACCGCTCAATGGCAGGTTGCGGCAGGTATTGCCCCAGCTATCATCTGCGCGCACGATGATATCGAATGGCGTTTCACTACCCACCAAACGCGGCGTGATGATTTGCAGGGCGGATGGCTCGCCGGGAATGAAATCAAGCAGAACATCGCCAGGCACTTCTGCGAATTTAGAGCTGCCTAGCGGGTCAATGAATAAACGGAACTGAAAGTCTTTTTCGACAAAGCTCTGCACCCTTGTACCTGGCCCACCTTGCCTGCGATCGCCTAGACGGATCACGATACGGTCTCCGGGGTTTAAATAGCCATCGATCACATCAACGATAACGGTTTTCTGGAAAGGCCTTTCGTGTCCTTTCTGATCAAACCTGACTTTGAGGCTTTGTACAGTCGCCGGGCTCTGGCCAGGGACCAGTTCACCTGCAAGATACTCAGCGGATATAAAGTTTGCCCCGGCTGGATCGCTGGTTTGAAACAGTGCCCAGTCAGAGTAGAACTTAAAGGCCAATTTAAGCCACGCGCCATCTGCCAAACCAGACCCGCCCACCTCATATGTCAGCATCAGCTCGGTCCATTCCCCCGCGACCAGTTCACGTCGATTGGCTGTCAGGCTGCCAAGGAAAGGTCTGCTCTTGTTGCGCTCGTATAACCCTTGCGGCGCAATGTAAGTACCAGCTTCAGTTTTTGGATCAAATGTATTCATACCGTATCTCTTTAATTAACTCGCCAGGTCTGGTAGTGCTTCTCTATACGCCGGAAAACCAGGCTTTCCATAAGCCAGGCAATCAGCCCGATAATGACAATGCCTAGCAGTACCTGGCTGCTATTACCGATTTGGCCGCCCATTGAAACCATCCAGCCTATGCCTTTGGAGGCACCTATCATTTCAGCCGCCACCAAGGCCCGCCAGGCCTGACTAAAGCCTATGCGCAGCGCTGCGGTGACAAAAGGCAGCGAAGCCGGGATATACACATGCTTGATGATCTGCACCGGGCTCGCACCTAAGGTGCGTGCAGCACGCACTTCTCCGCCACGTATGCTTTGTATGCCTTCTTGAATGGTGATCGCCATGGGAAAAACCGCAGCAATAAAAATCACCATGACAATAGACCAGTATCCCAGCCCAAAAATGATCATGGTCAGCGGCGCCCATGCTACAGGGGGGATGGCCATGAAAAGACTGTTCAGTGGCGATATAAAATCGCGGAATCTGTTTGATAGGCCAGCCAGAGCACCAAGCAGTATCGAAACCATGATGGCCAGGGCAAAACCGCCAAGTTCTTCATAAAGGCTGGCTTTTAAATGCACCCAAAGACTGCCGTCATTGACCCAGCGCACGGCTTCTTTGGCAACGTCCCATGGCTGAGGCAATATGTATGAAGGATAAAAACTAGCGACTATGCTCCAGCATATGATCAGGAACGGCAGCGATAACCAGCCCCAATTGAAATTCGAATTGCGTGCCATTGTCATTTATTTCAAAGACTGTTCCGCTTTTTGCAAGAAAGTGGTGTCCACTACTTGCTCAACTTTGAGCGGTTTATTAATGAAACCCAGTGATAATGAGTAATCCATCAACCGTTGAATAAACTGCAGATCTTTCGTATCCAGGCGTGCTGACCAGCCCATACGCTTACGCGCTTCTTGCACGATATCTTCAGGTTTAACTGTTTTGCCGTTCAGTCCTTGCGTGGTCTCAAGCTTGAATTCCTGCGCAATGATCTGATTGGCTTCTTCTGGATGAGCCTGTAAAAAAGCAATCGCTTTTAAATGCGCTTTCAACAGCTTGGTCACGTCATCGGGGCGATTTTTAAGGGTGCTGGGCAAAGAAATGATCACGTACCATGGATATTGTGGCAGTTCTTTATTCACATCCAGCACCAGTTTGCTTGAGCCCCGCAACAGTGACTGGCTCACAAACGGCTCCCATGAGAACGCGGCATCCACTTCATTATGCTCAAGCGCGGCATTCATATTGGCGGCTGGCATGTTGATGATCGCAACATCCTGATCCGGGTCTAATTTAGCTTTTTCTTTCAATACATAGCCGCGCAGTAGTACATCCATGCCGCTGCCTTTAGCAACACCAGCCAGTTTCTTGCCCCTAAGATCGCCCACTGCATTGATCGGGCTTTTTGCATTTGCGATCACTGCTGCCTGTCCGTAATTCACTTGCGCCAGGATCTTGCTTTCCAGCCCACGTGAGAACCAGTGGTAAACCGGGGGCGAACCAACATAAGCCACATCCAGATCCCCTGCAGCCACTGCCTGTTGCAATAAGGGGCCATCGTTAAAAGACTTGATATCTACATTCAGGCCTTCGGCAGCATAAAACCCTTTTTTATCGGCGATGAGTGCCGGTGCATTGGCCATGGCATACACCCAGCCTATACGTAGTGGTTTATCTTCTGCCAATACTGAGAAACTCGACAGGCTTAAAATAGCCGAAACGACGAAAGATACAGTGATAAGATTTTTAATCATTTTTTATACTTCCTGAGAATGAGTTGATATTGGCAGCGCTTGCTGTGGAATGGATGACTTCAGAAATCGTGCCCATCAATGTGGTGCGCATATCCACGAATCGAGGAAGTTTGCGCGTATCCAGATTTGTTCTGGGGCGGGGCAGGTCAACCGCTTGCTGACTGTGTATGCCTTGCGGCGCGATCCCCAACACAACGACGCGGTCAGCCAAAAATAAAGCTTCATCGATATCATGCGTAATGAATAAGACGGTCTGGCCTAACTCCGACCATAGACGCAACGTTTCTTCATTCAGGTTGTTGCGAGTGATCGCGTCCAGGGCCGCGAATGGTTCATCCATCAACAGTAAAGCAGGTTCTAACGCTAATGCACGGGCCAGGGATACTCTTTGTTGCATGCCGCCAGAAAGCTGATAGGGCAGCCTGTTGCGTGACTGATCTAAGCCGACCAGCGATAGATAGTGCCTGGCTTTCTCGATCTGCTCTTTTGGGCTTAGGGAATGTTGCATACGCAAACCGAACCGGACATTCTCTAAAGCAGTGAGCCAGGGGAAAAGTTGTGGCGATTGAAACACGTAACCCAGCTCAGGCATTTCGGGCCTTACTTTTTGCGAATTGATGGTAATTGATCCGCTAGTAGGTTTTTGGAAACCAGATAACAGATTAAGTAAGGTGGTTTTTCCGCATCCTGAAGGACCTAGCAATGAGACAAATTCACCTGGTTTGGCATGCAGCGAAAATGAGCGAAATACCTCATGTCCATTCGGATATGAAAAGCTGATATGATCAATCGACAGCGATGCTGCCGGCCTTGGCCGGGGGCTATTCTGTTGATCAGCTGGACTGATGTGAGTTGTCATGAAGTATTAGCAATGTAAAATTCAGACTAATAGTACAAGTTAATACAAGTTGGCACAAAGAATAAAAAAATATATTCTTATAACCTATTTATCTATCATCTGACTTCAAATCAATCAGACTTGAAACGCATACTACCGTCATTCATAGTGCTTAATGGACTCAATCTTGCAACAATCTTCTTCACCTCTTATCCGTGAGAATCCGACCTCTCTGTACTTGCAGATTTCTTCATTGCTACGCGAAGAGATCAGCAGTGGCCTGTATGAACCTTCTGGCAAGTTGCCATCAGAGGCTGAATTAGGCAGACGCTTCAGTGTGAGCCGGATAACTGTCAGGCTGGCTTTAGATCAGCTGGTAGAAGAAAAGATCGTTGAGCGTAAACAGGGCAAGGGTACCTATGTTTCTAATAAGCAGTTTAGGCATGGCTTAGATACCTTACGCAGCTTTCATGAAACCTTGCTCATTCAAGGCCTAAAGCCGGAAATGAAGCTATTATCGCGACAGGTGGTTGAGATACCGGAAGCGCTCAGAACTACTTTTGCTACTGAAAATAATCAAAGCATGCTGATTGAAAGGTTGCACATCGTAGATGGCCAACCAATTGCTCTGGGCAAAAGCTACTTGCCAGTTAAAGTGCAGGCCATCAACCCTGAATCCATGGCAGGAAAACCAAGCTATAAGGCAATTGAAGAAGTGACCGGCTTGCAAGTCATTCGAGCCGATATCGCCATTACAGCGCAATTAGCAGATAAAAAGGTGGCCGAATTACTTGAGATTGAGATTGGCATGCCATTACTGATCATGAAGCGGCTTTCTTATCTGTCAGATGGCCTATGTTGCGACCATTCACTGTTCTATATCAGGCCAGAACATTATGAGTTCGTATTGAGTACTTATTTCAAACTCACTTAGCCGGGGTTGCTTCTGCCTCACACTTGATATGCCTGCAGTGGCAACTTCCCTGATAATTCATTTACATTCTCTTATTAACTCATGATTGAGTTTTTTCTAGCAGTAGCATCCTGAAGAATATTGATTCAAGCCATTTGAATTTTTGCATGCAGAAGTTTTAGGTCGAGTTAGTTGAACTAAGGCTGACCTCGCTGAAACTTTGCACTATAGTAGCTAATCACAACTCTTATTCACTACGGTTATTATTCAGAAAGAGTTTATTTTCTGAACTACTTATGTATCTAGTCATTGCCCCTGGATACTTTATAAAACCTTAAATTACCCATTTAAAACCGATAATGTTCACAATTTTAGTCTACAAAAGTCGAGTCCAGATCGACATGTCTGCCTCGGATGTATACCAGTTAGTCAAAGCGGCGGCTGTTAAAAACGCTAATAGAGATATCTCAGGCGTTCTTTTATTTGATGGGGATTATTTTCTTCAGTATCTTGAAGGCCCGGATGGGGAAATCAGGGATCTGTATAACTCTATCTCAATGGACAGTCGGCATCGTAAAATCGTGAAACTGATGGAGGATCAGTCGCCGACGAGAAGATTTGGGGTATGGTATATGCATGCCATAGACGTAAATACTCTGCATGGCGATGATTTAAATGAAATTCTTTCCCAGGGGGCATCGTTTCAGCCAGTCAATTTAGGTCTCCCGTCTCATGATCGCGTGCTAAAAATGATAACGGCGTTTGCATCAGCAAGTTGGACGGACAATGACTCCCATTTCGAGCCTGAGAATTGGGAGTTTCAAATCAAGCCATCTCAATTCAATGCGGTAGTGAATACTAAAAATGCCGCACCATGCCAGTTTGCCTTTCAACCTATCTTAAATCCAATATCAGGCGAAGTGTCTTCGATCGAGGCTTTGATTCGTAGTCAATCTGGTGGGCCTCCATCCGATTGCTTTAAAGGGTTGTCACCCGAAGACCTTTACCTATTTGATTTGGAGTCTAAGCAATATGCGTTTGAGCTAGCATCTCAAATGAACTTGGGAAAATGCAAGCTTTCAGTCAACTTGCTGCCTATGTCATTAGTGAGAATCCCAAATGCAGTTGAACGCCTTTTGTCATATATCACTGACGTTGGTTTGGTACCTCAGCAGGTAATTGTTGAGATTACCGAAGAAGAATCCATTACCAATTTTGAGGATTTCCAAAGTGCATTGAAGAGTCTACGTTCGGCTGGCATCAGTGTTGCCATTGATGATTTTGGTGCAGGTTTTGCCGGACTAACACTGTTATCCAGATTTCAACCAGAGAAACTAAAAATCGATAGGCAAATCATCGACGGCGTGCATTATGACGGACCTAAACAGGCGATCGTTAAAGCCATTATAGAGTGCGCACATTCTCTGGGGATCACTATTATCGCTGAAGGTGTAGAAACTGTTGAAGAGTGGTGCTGGTTGCAATCAGTTGGGGTGGATCTATTTCAAGGGTATTTATTTGCAAGGCCTAAACTGAACGGTACTCCTGACATTCAATGGCCAGTGCTTAAACAGGTTTGATATTTTTGATGGG
The DNA here is from genome assembly GCF_042676265.1 of Methylophilus luteus. Classification (NCBI taxonomy): domain Bacteria; kingdom Pseudomonadati; phylum Pseudomonadota; class Betaproteobacteria; order Nitrosomonadales; family Methylophilaceae; genus Methylophilus; species Methylophilus luteus. Next base: position 1,686,335 of record NZ_JBHTKB010000001.1, on the reverse strand, counting down.
TTAGGCTGGGCTTTAATCAGCTAGACCCCCGGCAAAGGAATGGATCAAGATTGAATAGCCTGATCAATAAAACATCATTACCAGAGGGATCCAAAAATAACGCTTTAATGATTAATCTTCAGGTCCTTGAGTATTTCCGCAAGCACTCGAAAATCTAATGGTTTGACCAGATGAAGATCAAAGCCGGCAGCCAATGCGGCTTTTTTATCGTCTTCCCCCCCATATCCTGTTGTCGCAATCAACTTGATGTCTTTGGTTTCAGGATTGATCCGTAAACGTCTAGCTATTTCATATCCGTCGATCTCGGGCAAGCCTATGTCAAGCAAGCATACGTCTGGCAACTCACGATAGGCTAGTTCTAACGCCTTTATGGAGTTATGCTCAATAAGCACCAGGTGACCCTCTGCTTCTAAAACCATAGCCAGTACTTCAGCAGCATCGACATTGTCGTCTACAACTAACACCTTTAGGGGCTGTGAGAGTTCTTGCGAAATTGACAGAGCGTCTTGATCAGGCTTCTCGGAAGGCTCTATAAGAAGAGGTATTGAAACTGAAAACTTGCTGCCCAAGTCTATGCCATCGCTCTCAGCCCAAACTTTCCCCCCATGCAGCTCAACCAGGCTTTTAACAACCGTCAACCCTATGCCCAGGCCGCCCGAGGACCTATCTGAGCTAAGTTCGGCCTGAACAAATAAATCAAAAGCCTGGCTTACCAACGAGGGTGACATGCCCATGCCATTATCGGTAATCTCTATTAACAGATCAGTATCCTGTCGCATCGTATTCAACACGATGCGCCCACCATTAGGCGTATATTTGGCAGCGTTATTCAATAGATTACTTAAAATCTGTACCAGTCGCTTATTATCCCCAAGGACCTGCGAGGGGGCAGCAGGTACATTAACTATTAACTCATGCTTCTTCAAAAGCATAAAAGGATTAACTTGTTCAACAGCATCCGCGATGACTTTATTAATTTCTACTGGTTTTCTTTCCAGGTCGATTGAGCCACGGGTGACTCTCGATACGTCTAGCAAGTCATTGATCAGGTTGGACATGTGGCTGACTTGACGGCCTATGATTCCGCTGGTTTTTAGAACCTGTTCATCGTCTGGCCGAAGCAGCCTTAAAAGTTCGGCACTTGATGCGATCGGAGCAAGTGGATTGCGCAGTTCGTGCGCCAGCATCGCTAAGAACTCATCCTTGCGATCACTTTCGAGTTTGATTTTCTCTTCCAGCAGTTTGCGATGGGTGATGTCCAGCACATTTCCCACCATGCCCAGCAACTGATTCGAAGACGACAAATTTGGGCGGCCGGTGTTAATGACCCAATGGTACGTGCCATCTGAATGCAAGATGCGATGCTCACAGGTAAATTCCTTGCTTTTTACATGGGCGTCAGCGAAAACAAGACGCACTGCCTCTCTATCCTCATCATGCACAGCATCTAGCCAACCAAACCCAAGGCCGTTATTTTTGGGTTGCCCTGTGAATTCATACCAGCCGCTGGTGAGGAAAGAGCAAATGCCATTGCTTTCAGTCGCCCATAGAATAGCGGGTGCTGTTTGCGCAAAATCATTGAATCGCTTCTCGCTTTTATGCAGAGCATTCTCAGTTTGCTGACGTAGCAATACCACCGCCGCTTGATTGGCGCCTACGCCCATCAACAGACGGTCTCGTTCAGTTGGAAAGGCCGCATTTTTTGAACCTGCCACGATCACGCCGTTGTCCAGGGCTATCCCGAAACGGACAAAATTCAAACGCAGAGACTCTTCACCAAAAGGATCGGGGAAGTCTGCAGCCTGATTTGCTTCGTTATTTTGTAAAAAAGGAGCGAGTGCAGTGCGCACCTTGTCCAGCGCGTCAGTCGATTCGCCATCGCGCAAGGTACGCAGAGTTTCAATTTCATTTTCTCCGTCTTTACTGCTCCAGCGGATATAGATCAGGTCGAGATCAAGTGTATTGAAAAGCACATTGCACAGGCTTTTAATCACGCCTTCAGATTTAAGACTGCCCCAAATGGCAGGGAGTGTGGAAATAGCAATGAGGTCTCTTGAAATTAAGCGCAGGCGCTTAACCTCTGAATCCTGTTCAGAAATATTGTTGTTGGCTTGCATGGTGGTTATTTAATTTTTATTTTTTTGATTTCTGCGCGCATCTATTTCTGCAAGCATTTCTTCTGCCGGGATATAAAAAGGATTGTGTTGAAGAATGCCTCCAATAATCACCATGGGATGGGTACGCATGATGTCAACGACGACACTTGCATCAAATTTGGAAAGGTCATAAGTGCAAACCACCGGATCGTGGTTTTTGGGCAACGCTTGGTTGAGACGTGCTTCGTACTCTACGATATCCTCAACGCCTGGCATGCTCTCCAGAGCCCATTCCATATTTGCAATGTTGCGGGATATTTTGCCAGGGGGTGTCGCTATTGAAAGCGCTTCCTTTAAGGTTTCTATCATGAGCATTTGATCAAAACGCCCATCTTTTAAATAGGTATCTTCCCATCTCACTACGGCCAATAAACCAGCTGCTTCGGCAGAATCTACGTCTATGCCCTCCTGCTGCAATCGTGCTAAATGCTCTGCACGATGGTCCTTATTGACGATGTGGAATGCCCGGTCGCCGTTTTTAAAGCCTTCTAAGATAAAAGGCATTAAAACTTCATATTCCTCTTCTTTGGAATGGAAGAATGCACACGCATGGCAGGAGTGAGACAAGGTTGAGCCAGCAAGTTTGACGGGTGAGGATTTTTCTAACATGAAATGCTCCTTGATTTACCCCAATCTCCGCAAGCCGGTTGAAACCAGATTTCGAATAACTTCATCATTTGAAAGGCAGTATTGGGAATTCCTTTCAGCACAGAAAGTGCAGGCTACAATCTTAGCGACTTTGTCCGGATTAATCCATGATTAGTCAATTCACCAGACTACATTTAAATTTTAGCGACCAAATACACAAATCAATTGGTCGTGATATTGGCTTGGTTAGGCGTGAGATGTCGCCTGATAGTAAAGGCTTTATTTCCGAGTGGAATTTGAGAGCGTTGGTCTGTATACTCAGCAATATGTATTACATCGTTCAATCTCAAAAAACGTTGAAGTATTTATACTCCGAGCAATCAGAGAATAAGGCTGCGCCTAAGTGGACTTGGGAATTTGATCATGCAAAACATTTTGATAGTTTTTCTGCTGCAGCCTCTGCAGTCCTCAGTGAGAAAGTCACTCAAAATCCGGTCGTCGTTTCCGTTAGCAAATCTAATTCCGTTATTTGGGGGATTCATTACCTCGATCGCGGAATAGTTTAAAGAATGCACCTTTAGGCGTGAAAGGTTTGGTTCATTTGACAGGGCTGTTTTTTTGATCCATAAAGCCCAACTCTGGTTTATCAAGCAAACATGGTTTTAAAAGCGATGATAACCAGGCCAATTGTTGAAACTACAAAAACAATCGCACCAATAGTTTTCCTACGATTAAGCTCGGTCCACAACAGAACTCCGGTGATTGATAGCAATATCATACTTCCGCCAATACTGTCAGCCAGAAGCACCCAACCGATCCCTGCGCCATTTGCCCGGTGAAAATTATCTATTGCTCCAACCCAAGTTTCGTCAGTTCGTTTAATTTTCACCATATTTGATCCAACCCAGTAATCGGCGATGACTTTGTATTGCGGTGCTACAAAGCGTACATCCCAATGTTCTGGCTGTTTTACGTCCTTGCCATCCCAGGATACAGTCTCAGCCTTTTCTTTTTTGAGACGCGGTTCTCTATCCATGGATAACTCTTTACGCAACCAAATGCCCATGGATTCAGGGCTGGACTTAGCCTCATCGGGAACAACCATTTGTATTTCGCTGGATTTAGGTTTTTCCAGTTCTATTTTAAGCACAGTACGGTGGTTATGAATAATCCCAGTGGCACCAAAAAGTAAACCTAAAATAGCGCCCCAAAGACCCAACCAACCATGAATGTCACGCAACCTTTTTAGAAACGTGCTTCGGCGTGATCTTGAGTTGGGTTTATTGGGTAAAGATTTTACTTTGTGAGTAATGGTTGATGTCATTCTGATTATGAGTAGCTAGACGTTATTTGATGCGATCTGACGAGGGCACTTTACTTAAATTATACAGTACGCCTCCAGCTGATTAAGATTCGGAATGATACAATTATAAATGAGAATAGTTCCTATTTAATCATTTGAAAGTTATTACATGAAAATTAAATCCGCTTCACTTTTAGCGGTGATGTTGGCCTATCCATTTATGAGCTCCTTTGCTGAGGATTCCAGCAATCAGACTGATACTCTCCCGGAAGTAGCCATTAGTGCCGAAAAATCTAAAGAGTCAGCGACTGGTCCCATTCATAAATACAAAGCATCCCAAGCACGTACAGCTACTAAATCAGAGACTCCGATCAATGAGACCGCACAATCAATTTCCGTAGTGACTAGCGAGCTGATAAGAGACCAAGGCGCTCAAACTTTTGCCGACACGCTTAAATTTGTCGCTGGTGTAGATGCCGGACAACGGGGTAGACGTGGTCTTGATGATTTCTCTATTCGAGGTTTCGTGCAAAGCGATTATGTATTGCGTGACGGCATGAGAATGTTCTACGACACGGCATGGGTGCAGTCCGAGCCTTTTGGCTTTGAACGTGTTGAAGTCATGAAAGGTCCGGCTTCCGTTTTGTATGGCCAAACTGGTCCGGGTGGCTTTGCTAATGTGGTAAGTAAAAGACCAACAGATCAACCCCTGGCAACCATAGGGCTGTCACTAGGGAATTATGATCAACAACAATGGACTGCTGATTTCTCTGACTCTTTGAATAAAGATGGCACACTGCGCTATCGCTTAGTCGCTCTTACTTCAGAAAGCGATGATAAAGTTGATTTCGTAGACCGCAGTCGTACCTATATCGCCCCCTCATTAACATGGGATATCAGCGATCAAACAAGTATTACTTTATTGACCAGCTATCAAAAAAGCCGTTATGTGCCGGTACGTGGGCTACCAGCCGAAGGTACGGTCCTTTTTAACCGCAATGGCGATATTCCTTTAAGCCGTTTTGTCGGTGTTCCTGGCGTCGATAAATATGAAACCGAGATTTCCTTATTTGGTTATGAGTTCTCTCATATCTTTAACGATACTTTTACCTTCCGCCAAAATGTCAGATATAACACTTTCAATGTAGATGGCGCTTTTACCGATACTACTAATGGATTAACTGCAAATAAGCTGAATTATCAACGCCGTTTGAATGTGAGAGATTTATCCTCTCAAATGTGGACGATGGACAATCAGCTTGCCGCACATTTCAATACTTTGGGAGTAAAGCATGAGATGTTGGTAGGTGCTGATCTTCTGCACTACAACATGGGACGGACATTCACGAACCGTACTCTTACCGCGCTTAATTTATATCAGCCAAATTACAGTGCCGCAGTGATTGGAGCACCTGCCGTAGTTGCCAATAGTACGGGTAGTGATATGTCAAGGCAGTATGGTGTTTACCTTCAAGACCTTATCAAGTTTGGTGATGGCTGGAATCTGCAGCTTGGTATACGCCACGATGAGACAGACCTGGTACAAACCCGAATCAATAATACCCGCACCAAATCAGACCCCTCAAAAACCACGGGCAAGGCCGGCCTGCTGTATGCATTCGATAATGGATGGTCTCCTTACATCAGTTATAGCGAGTCATTTTTACCATTAACAGGCAACACTTTTGATGGATCTCCTTTCAAACCTGAAATGGGCGAACAGCAGGAAGTGGGTGTTAAATATGAGTCGCCAGATCATAAATTCGGTACTACGTTCGCGCTATATGACCTGAAGCGACAAAATGTCACCACCACCGATCCCAGCAACACAGGGTTTAATATCCAAACCGGCGAGCAACGTCATAAAGGTTTTGAGTTTGAAACAACCGGCCAACTCACAGATCAATTGAATGTCGTTGCTACTTACACATATGTTGATGCTGAGATCACCAAGAGCACAACAAATACCTTGGGTAAAAAGCCTATCCTGGTTGCCAAGAATATGGCTAATGTATGGGCGCGTTATGATTTAAACCGCTGGGTGCAAGGCTTGGGCTTTGGTGCAGGCGCCAGATATATTGGAGAGCAAGCAGGAGATGGCCAGAATTCATTCGAAGTGCCATCTTATACATTGTTTGATGCGGGTATTTTCTACAATACTGCTTCATGGAGGTTTGCACTCAATGGTAGAAACCTGGCGAATAAGCAATACATTGCGGGTTGTGCCAGCATTACTCAGTGTTATCCGGGAGACCCACGCATGGTCATGCTGACAGCTAATTATTCTTTTAAATAATTTCTAATGCCAGACGGCTTGCAGAAACGTGAGCCGTTTTTCTTTTTCCAATGCCGGCAGTTCATGATTCTCCCCTAATTGCCCGTCAGCACTTCTCTAAACTCACTCACTTGTCGCACTAAACCGGTCATAGTCGCACACCTTGAGCCATAGGTAAGCAATCAAGGACTGACTGATACAACGATCCCGATGGAGATCGTTGGCGCACTAATTAACTTAAACCTGGTTGATTGAAATCAGCACTTTCAATCTTTTGCCTTCAATAAAGTCTACAAAAATCCACTCGCCTGAAATCAAAGTAGGTCTCGATTTCGCAACGAATTTGATATTTATATCGGAAATACTAAATAACTAATAAGATTACATTTGCAATTATATTTATTTAATTCAGATTTGAAGGCTGAGAATAAATTTTTAAAGCTTCAACAAAATTAATATTGAATTGTATTGAGATGTTTCATTTGAAAATTTCGAGCTTGATATTCCAATCATAACTAAGTCAAACCAGAGGGATAAATGACAAGACATAACAAAATATTATTTTATAATTTTGTCATTCTGGTATTTGCAATTGGTTGCTCGGTGCTTGCTGGATGGATTTTTAACATTAAAGGGCTTGTTAAAATTTCCGCTGAATATCCAGCAATGACATTGGGTACTGCGATCTGTTTTGTACTTAGTGCATTCTGCTTAACTAGTCTAAAAAAATTTAATCAAGTAGAGTATAAAAACATCAACTTGATAATTCCTTCTCTTATAGCTTTTATATCAAGTTTATATTTACTCGAATATCTCCTCAAATTAGACCTCGGTATTGATCTATCAAGATTTCATGAAAAAATGGGATCAACAGGGCGGCCAGCCATTAATACAGTCACCGGATTTCTTCTGTTTTCCGTCACAGCTTTATCAATCGCTATCCATCCAACCAGTAAAAAAACTCAGCTTAAATTGCTCCTTTCAACCCTATTAACTCTAATTGGAGTTTTGGGACTGCTAGGATATTTTCTTAATCTCAGAGAAATGTATAACTGGGGTGGATTTCAATCTATGGCGTTAAATACCGCAGTCGGTATGGTTGCCCTTGGCGTTAGTTTAATTATTCTTTTGAGGAGTAAAACAACAGCTACTGAAGAAACTGATTTTGAAAATAAAATTATCAATATTACGCTTGCTTTGATGCTTTCTGTCGGGTTTGGAATATCTTCACTTTCATTCTACCTGATGCAAAAAAGAGTTGAATCTGCGCTTCAGACCGATCTTTCCACTAGAGCCCAAGATCAATCAGAGCTGATTTACCAAATTATTTCGCACCGTTCAGAGCGCGCGAAGGTTTTGAGCAAAAGTGCTGAAATCATTGACGCTGCCAAGCACATTAGCAGACATCCCCACAATCAAAACACGCTAAAGCAGCTTTTAACATTGAGTCAAAACTACATCATCCATGGTTTTGATGAAATAGATATTCAGTCGCCAAGTTCAAATGTGAATAGCAAGATTGTCAGTAAATCATTCTTTGTCGAAATTGATGGTCGGGGTGATGATAAATTGGTTTGGGAAAATGGTTATTTCCTGATCTCTAAAAATCCGATCATTTTTGATGGTGTTTACCTTGCTGATCTAGTTACTAGACAATCATTGCCCCCGCTAAACCTACTCGTTCCCAAAGTAATTAAAACGGGAGAAACTAATGATCTGGTTATTTGTGCTGACGCCGGAACTAGAATCAAGTGTTTTCCAAATAGAACCAACCCAAATCCTTTTTTTGTTCCCAGAAATATTTCGGGTCAAACTTTACCGATGGCTTACGCTGTTGATCAAAGGCAGTCTGGTGTCCTGAAAGCAACTGATTACCGAAATGTTCAAGTGTTGGCTGCCTACACTCCTATCGGGGATACAGGTTTGGGACTGGTACAGAAAATTGATCAATCAGAAATCTATAATCCAGTTAAATTGCTGATGATCAAGATTTTGATCATCACAATAATCATTCTTGCATTCGGGTATTTTTTTATACGTAATCAATTAAAACCGTTAGTTAATCTTATAGTTTTTGAAAGAGATAAATCTGAGACTGAAAAGGCTAGGTTTATCGCAGCAACTGAAGGAGGCATAGATAATTTTTATATTTTTGAGGCGGTGAGAGATCACCAGAATAAGATTATCGATTTCAGGTGTTTGTATCTGAATAGAGCTGGAAGCGAGTTAATAAAAAAGCACCTGGTGAAATGGTGGGTAAGTTGCTTTTACAAGAAGTACCTATCAATAAAGAAAAAAGGCTGTTCGATAGATACAAGTATGTCATCGAAACTGGACAAACAGTAGCAGAAGAATTTGCGATTCATGATAAAGATGTGAATGCAGAATGGATTTATTGGCAAATAGTAAAGCTGGGAGATGGTATTGCCATTACGTCTCGAGATATTACGGCAAGAAAAAATCTTGAGTTTGAACTGGCTAAAGTTAATAGACTACATTCAGCAATTTTAGAGAGCGCCTCATATTCAATTATTGCTACAGACGTTGATGGAACTATCATCTCAATGAATAAAGCAGCAGAGCGTATGCTTTGGTATCGTGAAGAGGAGTTGGTCGGCAAGTTCACCCCCGAGATTATTCATGATAAGGAAGAGGTGATATTAAGAGCTGAAAAGCTGTCTTCTGAACTAGGGAAAACCATCAGTCCAGGTTTTGAAGTTTTTGTCGCAAAAGCAGTTGATGACATTTCCTCTGAAGAGGAGTGGACATATGTCAGGAAAGACGGATCCAGGTTCCCGGTTAAACTTTCTGTAACGGTACTTAAAGAACCAAGTGGAAGCATTTATGGATATTTAGGAATCGCATACGATATTTCTGAACAAAAACGTGCTGAGGAATATATCACTCACATTGCGTTGCACGATGTGCTAACCGGGTTACCCAATCGAGCCTTATTTGATGATCGGGTAAAAGTTGCAATCGAAAACTCAAAGAGAACGAACGAGAGCCTTGGCGTAGCATTACTCGATCTAGATCATTTTAAGTATATTAATGACTCGCTTGGACACCACATTGGAGATAAGTTATTACAGCTAGTATCCACTCGACTTGTAGATAACATAAGGCCGACTGATACGGTTGCCAGGATGGGTGGAGATGAGTTTGCTTTCTTGTTTCCAAATGTATCCCATCCTGAAGGAACACATATAGTTCTTCAAAGATTACTAAACGCATTCATCCCCAAAGCAGAGGTGAATGGACATACTTTGCATGCTACACCAAGTATAGGCATGGCGGTCTTTCCCGCAGATGGTCTAGACATCGAAACGCTTTTGAAAAATGCCGATACAGCTATGTATAGAGCTAAAGAGCTGGGTAGAAATGGTTATCAGATATTTGATAACGAAATGCGACAGTTAGCCTCACTCAGAATTATGCGTGAACAAGAGTTGAGGGAGGCTGTTGAAAAGCAGCAGTTTGAATTATTTTATCAACCTCAAATCAATCTTGAAACTCTAAAAATTATTGGTGTGGAAGCCTTGATTCGTTGGCAAAAGTCCCCTAATAAATATATTTCTCCCGCCGAATTTATTCCGCTCGCAGAAGAAACAGGCTTGATTTTACCCATAGGTGAATGGGTAATCAAAACGGCAATCAAGCAGGCTAAGGAATTTGAGTTGTCTTTTGGAAGACCTATCAGAGTTGCGGTAAATGTGTCGCCAAGACAATTCAGGCAGGTTGGATTAGTAGACCAGATCTTGAGTACTTTAAAAGAGTTTGACGTTTCCCCAGAGATGTTTGAAGTAGAAATTACAGAAAATCTGATGATGGAAAATATTGAAAGCTCAGTCGAAGTGATGCGAGCGTTAACAAAAGCCGGAGTCAAGATTGCGCTTGATGATTTTGGAACAGGATATTCAAGTCTAAGTTATCTAAGCAAGTTCAAATTTGACAGAATCAAAATAGATCAATCGTTTATAAGAAATTGCCTGACTAATCCCGAGGACGAGGCTATTGTGAAAACGATCATCAGTATGTCTAAAACATTAAATGTGGAGTTGATCGCTGAAGGAATTGAAACCAAGCAGCAACTAGACTTTATCAGGCTGCATAAATGCGAAGAGGGCCAGGGTTATTACATAGGAAAACCAGTTTCGTATCAACGACTTCTAGAAATTCCTTCTAAGTTTGAGCTATATGAATAGCTAATTGTTTGATCATACTGGAAAGCGTTCGATATGCATCTCACCTTTGCGTCCATAATAGGTCACATGCTTACCTGTCAGCCAGACGGTATAGCCAATACAGCCTGATTCTTGCGATAGTCGTTTAAATTCCGGATACATCACTTCACCTCGCTGTGCGCCTGCAATCGCATTTTTGATACCAACGGCACTAAACTCCGGTGCTATCTGCTTATCTGGCACTTCTAACGGTAATGCGAGTGTTTCACCGCTTGGCATGTAATAAGCAATACGCCCCCCGCGATAATCCACCGCATAAGACTCAACGCCTGCACTGGTCAGATGTTGGATAACCTGACCAAAATGGATGCGACCTTGATCAGAGGCCTCTAGTGTTTGGCGGATAACTGTTTCGGCTGCCTGATTCATGACTAGCTCCTTTATATTTTTACTTGGTTGGAATCTCTTTTAATTGATGCAAAGTGACTAACTCCTGCATAAGCTTTTTTAAGTCCTCACGACGTGAAGCAGAAAGATGCCCGAAAAAATATTCGTCATTTTCATCTGCGGTGGTCGCTAAGATCGGTACCAACGCCTTACCTGTTTCTGTTAAGCACAGTACCTGTTCGCGTAAGCTGTCTTGCGCTTGTTCTCTTTTTGCTAACCCTTTAGCTTCTAACTTTGAAATAATTTTGGACGCAGCACCTTTAGTCATTCCAAGTGCATCAATCAGCGATGAGTGAGTCGCAGCATTGGCGTTGAATAAGGTCCGCATGGCTACCCATTCAGTCACAGAAATATTGTGCAGCGCTAACTGTTGTTCAAAGCGACCTGAGACTTGATTGGATATAAAGCGCAGCCAAAATCCAATGTGTTCTTCAAGCGAGCTGGGGATGGGTTTGTGCATAACAAGTGAAGGTTTCCGTGGAAACCTTTATGTTAGTTTCCTGGGAAACATAAGTCAATGCTTGTTTCGCAGAGTCAGGATGATCTATCGCTATTAACTGCAGCGTTTTAAATCAATGCCGTTCATCACTAGGATTCATAGCGTTTCTAGCTTATTCAGGCTGTTGGCCTGTAAATTCCAGATCTCAGCAAAATGGCCGCCATTTGCCCGCAACACGTCTGGCGGACCATCTTCAATGATCTTGCCGTTTTTTAAAACGATGATTCTGTCGAATGCGGCCAGGGTTGAAAGTCTATGCGCAATGGCGACCACGGTTCGTCCTTGCATCAGCGAGGCCAGTGCTGACTGGATTTCTTTTTCAGACTTGGAGTCCAGCGCTGAAGTGGCTTCATCGAGTATCAAAATGGGGGCATCTTTGACAAAGGCTCTTGCTATGCCCAGACGCTGTCTTTGGCCGCCTGATAAGCGTATGCCTTTTTCACCCACTATCGTGCTGTAGCCTTTGGGCAGGCCGCGGATGAATTCATCGCAATAGGCGCTGCGTGCTGCGGTATACACTTGTTCTTTGGATGCGTCCGGGTGGCCGTAGCGGATGTTTTCGTATACAGAGCGGTGAAACAGGGCGATGTCTTGTGGCACTACGGCTATTTTTGAACGTAAGCTGTCTTGAGAGACCAGATCTATCGGCTGCTGGTCTATCAATATCTGGCCTTGTTGAATATCATCCAGACGTTGTATCAGGCTGATAAGGGTTGATTTGCCAGCGCCGGAAGCGCCTACCAGCCCGACTCGCTCTCCAGGCTTGATCTCAAAGCTGAGGTTGTCAAACACTTTAAGACCATCCGGATAGCTATAAGACACATTGTTAAACTGGATGCCGCCGCTTTCGACGTTGAGCTGGGCGTATTGGTCAGGGTCTTTGACGGAATGCGGCTGGGCGATCACTTTTAGCGTTTCATTGATGATGCCGAATTGCTGGGCGGTGCCGACCAGGGCAAGTGCCAGGTCGCGTGAACCATGCAATATCCTGAAGGTAAGCGTGCTGACGATGACGACATCGCCGGTGCTGATGCTGCTGGCGCGCCAGAGCAGGATAGACCAGATGAGCATGCCTGCGCCGGTGATCACCAGGCACATATCATGGATCACGCGCGCCAGCTCTACATACATCCAGCTTCGCCGGTGCGCTTTGGCTTCGCGGTTCAGCTCCCGTGCCAGCCGGTTTTTTTCCCTATGGCGGGCGGAAAAAGCTTTCACTGTCCACACATTACTCACTACATCGATCATTTTTCCGCTGGCATCAGAAGAGCGTCTGGCGTAATTGTTATGTAATCTGCGGCCGCGGATGCCGAACAGGATGAGCAGGCCGGCGACAAAAAACACAGAAAACATCAGCCCCACACTCATTTGCCAACGGATGGTGGTCAACACGATGATGGCACCGAGAAAGTCTGTGATGGGCGGCAGGATGCGCCAGAACAAGGTGGCAAATATTTCACCGGTGGCTGAGGCGGTAGTGGTGATGCGATTGCCCAGTGCACCAGAAAAATGCTGATTGAAATAACGCATGGAGTGGCCGGTCAGATGTTCGAACAAGTCCAGTCTGATATCCACCCCGCTGGCGACGATGGCCCGTGAACCTTGCCAGCCGCCCAAACGCCATAACAGGTTTTCGAGTGTGATCAATAGCAGAAAGAGCATTAACGGCGCCCACACCTGCGCGTTTGCCCGGGCCGCGCTATCCATCGCATCGACCAGCAGCTTCATCGCATATTGCACACCCACCGCCGAACTGGCAGCGCCCATGATGATGACGAACACTGAGCCAAACAGCCAGGGGCGGTGCTTGATATACAAATACAGAAATGGGACCGCAGTTTGCGGAAGCTGAATATTTTTCACGTTTACCGATCAGCCGAACTGGCTTGTTTACGCAGTGTAAATACAACGGCGCTTATAGTGAAGAGACTTATTTCTGATAACAACTGAAATCGCAGGTTCCTCTCGCCGCACCTGTTTTGCATGGCTTTAGGGAATCATCCTGGTTTTTGGCAATCAAGTCATGTAAGTAAGCGATATTTACAGGAGGGCATGCATTATGAGCTTTGATGATAGAGCAACGAAGAATTACTCAGGGCTGCGCATGCTGGTCTTGGCTTTACCTTGAACGTCAATGGCATTCCGGCCAAACATCTTTTAGAGATCACGAATGCTGCCGCTCAGAGTGGCGCGCAGATCACCTTGATTGATGAAGCGCAGAAGATCGCTAAAGAATCCAGTTAGAACACTTGAGTTAAAGAGCCACTCACCTGGGGGCCATTGCCATGCAAACCTAAAGTTGCTTGATATGACGGTATTCTAAGCGCCCAATTTCTCCTACACATGAATCGGCTAACAACTGATGCAGTTTTGCATCAATACTAATTATCCTGCACCAATAGAAAACTCTCACTGGCGCATCATAGACTGCTTTACGTTTATCTCACGCCTTCAGTTTAGAAAGGTGTTTTGATGAGCGATAAAATATATTTTAATCAGAACGGCATTCGAGTAAGCAAAAATGAAGTGATCATTAATGGTCAAACCTTGCCTATCGCTACCGTTACCTCTTTGAGTTATAAAGAATTCGAGCCTAAAAGAGCGTTCGCAGGCCTGGTTATGTTGATAGGGTTGTTGATGTTGATGGATGGAGCGCTGCTGGTTATTCTTGGCAGCTTTGCCATTTTGCTGGGCGGTATTGCCTGGAATACCTCAAAAAAGAGATACGCACTCACGCTGAATATTGTTCAGGGCAAGCATGAAACTCTGGTGAGTGAGGATGATAGATTTATCGAGCAGATTATTTTAGCGCTCAACAAAGCCATGACCGCTGCCCCTTCTAGATTCACAAACTAGTGAGAGGCAAATATGGGTAAAGGTTACACATAGTCTTTGAGCGACAGCGTATGCCTGTAAAAAAACGGCTTGCAGAAATGTAAGCCATTTTTCTTTCAGACGCAGAGAGGGTTTCCCCCGCTGTAACGCTATAGGGGCGCTTGATCAACCCTCGCCACGTTTAACCTTTTCTTCATATTCCTGCAGATTAACGATGCCTTGTTGTTCGGCCAGCACCTTTTCCTCGGGCTTGATGGCGTCCTGCACGATATCCAGGCGTTTCCAGGTCGGGATAGGCGTGATCTCGCAGACTTCCGGGACATATTTAGAAGCCTCCAGCTTTTTGTATTTGTGGATATAGCGTGGACAGTTGATCCAGATTTTAGTGACCTCAACAAAAATCAAATGCTGGGCTTCTGGATAATCAGCCATGAGCGCGTGCTCCCGCACCAGGCGAGCATTGCCTTGCACCCTGATGCGATGCGGCGTTTCAAAATCTATAAACAGCATGCCGATTTTGGATTTGGCTACAATATTGCCGACTGAATAAAACATACCGTTGCCGTCATAGCCCGGAAACACCAGCGTTGATTCGTCCAGCACTTTTACCATGCCCACCGGACCTCCCTTGTATGACACGGTAGGGCAGCCTTCTGGATCGACAGTAGATAAGAAGAACATATCTCTTGAGGAGATGAATGCGGCTTCTTCAGCACTTATCTTTTCATGGATCCAGCCATTATCCAGTAGCTCGGCGAGCTTGGTGGTTTCAAACTCCTCTTGTAACTCCCGGTGAACTGGTGAATATAGTGAAGCCATTTGTTACCTCCTACGATTTTTTCAGGATGAATGGATTTTGCAACTGTGAAATGCAGCAACGGATATGTCGTCGTTGCATTATAGACAGACCTGTCTTGTTGTCAATATCAGAATCAACCGTCAACTTTCCCGCAGCGCAGTCGCAAGAGAATTCCTACACGGTTTATAGAATTCTTCCGATAAACGTTTACAGTGGCAATTGTTAGTCTGACCCTGTTGGTAGCAAGAAAGTCTCTATCCTAGTGAGCCCTACGCTGGTTATTAACATTACAGTCTGTCGAATATACAGATGATTCGATATTTAAGAACAACAAGGAGACGTTATGAAGGCAAATACTTGGAAGATCATTGCACTTGCATTAGTGCTATCCGCTTGTAAAAGCACACCAACCGATTTATCACACACAGCCAACCCGACCTCCAAGCAAGAGGTTGCCGCAGAACACGCCGTCTCTGATACAGATGATGCGGGCAGGGCTTACAAGATTTATGGCGCTTATCTCTCAAACCGCCAGATCTATTTTGACTATGACAGTGATACCCTTAATCCAAAATATAAAAACCTGATCGCCGTGCATGCCAAATATTTATTGAATCACCCGCAAAGCAAAATCTCTTTGCAAGGTCATTCGGATGAAAGAGGCAAGGGCGATTACAACAAGGACCTTGGTTTACGCCGGGCCGTAGCTGTTAAAAATGCGTTTAATGCGCAAGGGGTTAAAAATGCGCAACTCGAGACTATCAGCTATGGCAATGAATTCGCCAGCCGCGATTGCCCCGATGAGCATTGCCATAAGATCGACAGGCGTGTAGATATCAATTACGGTGTTAAATAAAGCTGTACTCTAGCCTGGTATTGAATACCAGCACCCAAAAAAGCGGCTCGCAGAAATGTGAGCCGTTTTTCTCTTCAATGCCTGGTTTGCATTCGTCATGTTCCCGCGCGTCAGTCTCCTCTTACTGAGGAATCAGATTTGAGCTGATTTAATTTTGGCCAGATAAAGCTTACATTGATACAACCAAACAATTATTAGCCCAGTGCCTAATACTAAGGAAATATCATGAGCAAACTTCTTTCAGCTTTATTGATTTGCATATTCTCTGTCAGCACTTTTTCGGCACATGCTGCCGATAAACGCAAATCGGATGTGAAAAAAACGCAAATCGCACCTGTCCAGAAACCGCTTAAGCCATCAGGTGACAGGGTGATCGACAAGCCTTTATCCGTCGAGAGCCCTAAGACTCCAACCAACGACACATTAGGGGTAGCTCCGGCTGAGACAACTTTACCTGATATAAGTCCGCCTAAAGCGACTGATGTGAACTATGCACCGCCACCAGACCTCAATGATCGCAACCCTATCAGTAATTAGGGCAAGCGGGTGTAGCGTGGTTTGGATAAGTCTGAATTCACCGCACTGACCGCATAGACCTTGGCTGCTGTGTATAACTCACACAGGGGCCATGATAAATAGAGACTCAAGGTTAACGCCTTGGGTCTATTGTTTTTTTGTGATCTATAAAAGGCCAACGCCAGCCAGTGTTCACATACATCTCACAGTTTAAAACTTGAAACTCAGTGTGGTATTGATGACGTGATTTTCCTGGTTGTAAGTGGCTTTATGAACAAACTGATTCAAATAACCTGTTTCCACAGCACAGCGCTCAGTCAGTTTCCAGTCTATGCCTACAAAGAATCGATTCTGGTCAAAGCCGCGTCTGGCACCCCAGTCAGTTTGATCGAAGTTGATAAACAGCTCGTCAGACACGACGAAAAACAGTGTGGGATGATGGGTGAATGGGGTAGAGGACTTGATCATTTCGCGCAACCTATACCCCACATCGTGAAAGCCTGCCCGCTCGCGCTGTTCAAAACGAGTACGGTTGCTCAGGGTGGTGGTAGCGATTGCGTCAAACTGATACTGAAATTGCTCCCACCAACGATTTTCGTGATAAGCGGATTTACCTGCCGGATGGCCAATAATGGTGTCGTGCCCTAACCACAGACTGGTTTTGGCATCAGGTTTATAAAAGATGGCCGGGCGATAATACAGGTAATCAATATGCGCACCTTGATTACGATAGCGCGGATTAATATCCATGTTCCAGTACAGATTCTGCACAGGAAACCTGCCTTGTAAACGCAAGCTATGCCAGTAACCGCCATCTTCCTGCGGCCCCGCCCATGCCTGGCAACTGATGCCAAATAATAAAATGCATAAGAAAAGGTACAAATTTGTAGCTCTGTTTGTCATCTTGCTCAACCTTGTTCTAAGTTAATCTGATGAGGTCCAGTTTAGTTTTGCCAGATGAATTCAATCTGAATTTTGTCTGTGACCACATATGAAAAATGAAACAGGTGAGCACTTGGAGGTGACTGACCTTGGCCAGTTATCTTTGCTGACAGTGGATCTTTTTTGTTTTGTAGGTTAGACGAGGATTCCCGCAAAGGGGTGACTCGATACTTAATAACAGCTCATGACTGAGCAACTCATCGTTTGTATTTCAAAAAAAGGGGAGAGTTTATGTTTGCAACTGCAACACGTTCTGTGTTGGTAATGACCGTGGTCGCGATGCTACTGATTCCGTTAGCCGCGTCCTGGTTCGCGTATCCAACTACGCATCTGCCGCCCGGTTTCGGCGTTTTTCCACCACAGTTTGTTGAAGATCCGCCTGGGTTCAATCTGCTGGTTTTTATAGGGGTTGCCCTGCTAGAAGCAGCATTTGCTGTTTTTCTGATATTCCCGCAATGGTTTGGCTTTAAGCCAGCTGCCCCCTCACCACAGCCTGCGCTGCGCGCCTTGCCGTGGTGGTTTTGGGCGGGCCTGGTGGCTACCCTGTTCTTCTGGTGGTTGATGTGGACGCGCACCACACCGTTCGGTGATCTGGTGTATTACGCTTTTACGCCGATGTGGTGCGGATTCATCTTTGTGCTTGATGGCCTGGCATTCCGCTATTCTGGCGGTTACTCACTGTTTGCCAGCCGGCCTAAGACCTTTCTGATCAGTGCCGCCGTCTCCATATTTGGCTGGTATTTCTTTGAATATTTCGATTATTTCGCTTTAGGCAACTGGTATTACCCCAATACCGATATTCCTGGTTTAAGCCATACCACCATAGTCTGGATATTTATTTTTGCCTACTCCACCGTTTGGCCTGCCATTTTTGAGTGGTATACCTTGCTCAATGCTTTCCCTAAGATTGCAGGGCGCTATGCCCAGGGCCCGGCGCTGGCCTTACCGGCAAAACCTATGCTATATCTGAGTTTTGTGTTGTTTGCCGCCGTGCCATTCTGGCCTTATCCTTTGTTCTGGGCAATGTGGATCGCGCCATTGATAGGTATCTCCGGCATATTGATGCTGCGTGGTATCTGGACCCCATTTACCGATCTTGCCAAGGGCAACTGGAGCCCGGTGCTGCTGATGGCACTCAGCGCATTGTTCAACGGATTTTTCTGGGAGATCTGGAACTACGGCAGCGCGCATCCGGTATTGCCGGTCACCAACCCCAACTACTGGCTCTACGATATCCCATATGTGAATGTGATCCATTTGCATGCGGAAATGCCGCTGCTGGGCTTTGCCGGCTATCTGCCCTTTGGTGTGCTGGTGTGGGTGGTGTTTCTGTGGGCGGGTAAGGTGCTTGGTTTCAATACTGATATCCTCAAGAATGGTCAGGGGCATTGATGCAGTAAGTCTGGCTGATATCCGGCTGAGCACTGGATAATGCTACAAGTGAGACTTAAGGTTATCGCCTTGAGTCTTTTTTGTTCTGGTTGCCTATCGTGCAACGACTACAGTTGGACATCAGGCCTTACTCACGCCCCTTACAAAAGCTGGTGTCAACTTGCTTTGAGAGCCCTGGATTTTTTACCAGCAATGAGCATTAATCCTAATGATGCTAAGACGTAGCTCTGTGGTTCCGGCACCTGCGAAGGAATGTATGGATTAATCTCGACTGAGGCATATGTTCTTGAGGAAAAATACAGGATGGTGTCGGTTGGGTAGCTGAAAGTAAACGACAGCGTTCTTGAAAAACTCCAATCTTCATCAAACGCTGTCGGATAACTGGCATATCCGATATTTGGTTCGAAGTGATTAGCTATTCCTCCATTGGGACCGATATTCGCACCGCGGATAGCAGCAATGGTGGTGACGATGTCTTTATTGCTTGCGGTACCACTGACATACGCATCAGCAGAAATCTTGATGACAGCATTTGCGCGATAGTTCAGAGAGAAGAATGTTTCACCATAGCTCTCTGCAGTACTGCGTGTCGCAGTTGCATTCGAGCTGAAGGTCGGAGTTGAATCAGGGCCATAACTGATATGAGTCACTGCCTGGCCATGACCGCCTATTGTTACCGCCGAGATATCATAAGTGTATGGTGAAGGTAGTTTTTCCTGATGTTCTTCGCGGGACTGAGTATGTACACCGGAGATCACTTGTGAATAAAAGCTATCTGGATCGAACGTTGGAGCCTCACCTGAGAGGATTTCAAACCTAAAATTACTTAAAGAGGCGTGAGCTGTTGCTGCAATTCCAAAGCAAGGGTAAAGTGCCAGGTAGATGAGAAGCAATATAGTCTTCATTTTGTCACCTTTCGTCAGTTAATTTAAGTGCCTTAGTTTTACATCAAAATATATATATATAAAATTTTTATACAGCATAGCTCAAAAGAGTTAGCGAGCATAGATTGATCGTTAGCAAGCTATCAACAGAGATGATGGCTAAGCCCAGACGTGGGAGAGCATCTGCCTAGTCTCCTTTATTATTAAACTCAACCCGCATAATAGCAGCCATTAAAAAAAGACCCAGGCTAAGGCTTGGGTCTTTTCGTTTCTGAATAACCTTGGACTTTTTGCAATTTGGCAGAGGTCAAAAGCGATCCAGTATTTCTACAAGTGAACAGTTGCCAGCAGCATCTGCTGTTCAATTAATGCGCTGATGGCGTCAGGCCTTCATTTGCTTTCGCTTCAGCAGGCGCTGTTTGATTATTTTGAACGGCAGCGATCACTTTGCGGGCAACAGCTGACAACACTAACAAAAATAAGAATTTTTTCATTTTAAGTCCCTCAGGTGATTGAAATTTTACGGCTGTAACAATTTCTTAGCCGATAGGCTATTTAACAACGCTGCTACTTTTAAATCTATCCGCTGCAATCTTATTTAGGCGTAGGAAGGGGCTTACCGGGCGTGCCTGAGTACGATTCTTCCTACACGGATTTCAGTTTTACAGGGATACAGCAAGAATTGAGATCGGGCCATTATTGCTATTACTCATCCTGTAATGGAGAAGAATATGGCCTTGAACAAAGACACCAATGTGCACAGCGTGCATCATATCGATGAAAGTCGGATGGACCCCTTGAACCCTGATTCTATCGATCCGGCTAACACTGACCCTGCTGATGATTCGCGCGGATATGAACGTAGCCGTACCAAACCCAGTGTGGAAGATAAAGCACTGAATAAACAGAATATCGATGACAGGAACAAGACGTATGCCAACGACATTAGTAATCCGGATGCCGGTATTTAAACGCCTGCCAGCCTGCTGGTGCGTGGGAGTGCACAGATGACCAATACCCGACTCAAGCGTATCGCGACTGTCATTTTTTATTTGCTGGGTATGCTGGTGGCCGGTGTGCTGCTGATCAGCTGGAATGATACTGATATTCCTCCGGCAGCCCAGCCGTTGAGTGAGGCGGTAGAGTCTATCACCACAGCAGAGCAGGCCAACCCCATGCCTATCAATGACAGGGAGCCGCAGAATTTTGCGCAACCGACTGTCAAACCTGATTAAAGCTTGATTATCTGCCAGAATCAGTCGGCCCCGTCCTACACTTAAATGGGAGGGGTACGGATAACCTTAATAGTGAATAAATCATCTAATCCACTGGCAGTCCAGAAAAGCTATCCAGTTACAAACCTTCAATTTTTTTAGGGACACCAAAATGAGCAAACTATTGATCGCATTACTTTTTTCCGCATTTGCCATGACCACTTTTGCTGCAGATACTGACAAACAGACTGACGGTGCAGAGCTTGGTACCAATGAAACGCCACAGGCGCAGGATCAAACTAAAAATAGCAGTGACACCACTGCAGGCAAGCCTGCCAAGAAACGTAGTCATACCAACAAGAAAGCAAAGCATAATCACCAGAAAGCAGGCTCGGCTGAGGAAAACCCGCTACAACCGACTGACTCAGAGCCGGCACCAGGCGCGGCTACCCGCTAATAAAAAAGGATCGCTAGCGCGATCCTTTTTTAATCCATGTCTGATTTCAAATTTCTAATCCGCTTCTATTGGAACCGCGCGCAATTTTTCAGTGAGTAGCTCGCCATTGCAGCAATAAGCATTTTTAAAGTTTTGCTAAACGGACCTTAAACCATGCTGATGACAGGTCTTACAGCTTATAATGCGAGGTACGCAGTCAGGGTCAGTAGTCGTCAGCAATGTATTCCAGCAGTATGCAAAGCACTTCCATAGATAGCAACCGTCGTTCTTGGCATAAGAAATCTCATCTGGTCGATAGTTCGGGCGCTGAATATATTGTGTACACCCACGATATCTCTCACTCCGGTATGAGTCTGTTTGCGGATAAACAATATCAATCCGGGCAACTGTGCAAAGTGAATGTGCCGGTATTTGTTGGCGCGACTCTCAGGCATTTCCGCTTTGATTGCCGGGTAGTGTTCTCATCGCTATGTGGCTTGCAGGGCTTCAGGACCAAGTTGGAATTCCTGAACCTGCCGCCGGAAAACAAAACGTTGATCCAGTCTGTGATGGCCAGGTGATCTGCTTTTAGTGCCAGATCGATCTAAGACTACACTCCGCTTTTCGCATCACACCTGAAATTCCGCATCGCATCTGGCTTTTCGCATCACCTCTACCAGGCTTGCACTAGCCCGGTTGCAAATCCCTGCGTACTGAACAGTTGTTCTTTTATGACTACCTCATCTCATAACCATCGGCAGCGGTGAGCGCTACTGAGGGCAAGGCCGCGCCCAGCAATATAGCCAGCAAATGATAGGCATACGGCACGATAGGGATAGATGTCAGCGCCGGCGTCAGGTTGAATATGAAGGCGACGGTAGGAATAAGCACCAGCCAGAGTTTGCCTATGATATCGCCCCTGATCAGACAGATCGCCCAGATGCCCAGCATGGACAACAGGTAGAGTATGGCAGGTGCGTCCAAGCTCGCGTTTTCTGCTATGCCTGCATAAGCTGCATAGTAGGTCGGAATCAGACAGATAACATAAGTCAGCGTAAACAAACTGGTGTTGGCAAAGGCTTTGTACATGGTTCACCTTCCTTGTTTTATGGTTGTTGGGCGAAGTTCAGCTAAGTCGTATGTTAACCATTTCTATATATAAAATTAGTCCTTCAACTCGCATATGACTGTTTCCATTTGGGATACAATCTAGCGATGTATGATTTGAATCTGATGATTATTTTTGCCCAGGTGGTCAACGAGCAAAGTTTCTCTGCCGCAGCGAGGAAGATGGGCCTGACCAAGTCTTCAGTGAGTAAAGCGGTGGCTAAGCTGGAGCTGGCCCTGGGCGCCAGTTTGCTCAACCGCAGCACGCGGCATTTGAGCCTGACTGAGATCGGCGCAAGCTTTTACGACTATTGCACGCGTATCAATGCCGAGGCCGAAGAGGCGCATCAGATGATAGAAAGCCTGAACGCGCAACCGCGTGGCATGCTTAAAGTGGCTGCCTCGGTTGCTTTTGGCACCTTGCATATTGCGCCCGCCGTGGCTGAGTTTATGCACAGATATCCGCAACTGGAAATAGACATGACCATTACCGACCGCCTGGTAGACCTGACTGAAGAGGGCTATGACGTCGTGATATCGGTGACCAGGGATCTGCCGCTCAGCCTGGTGGCTAAACGCCTGGCGCCGATACGACGTAACCTGTGTGCCACGCAAGAATATTTTGAAAAGTATGGCGTGCCTGAGGTCCCGCAAGACCTGGTGCATCATAATTGCCTGGATTACATACACTCGGGCGATAAAGGGTTGTGGCGCTTTAATGGCCCTGCAGGAGTGGTCACCGTCAACGTGTCTGGCAGGTTGCGCATCAATGACGATGAAGCCTTGTCGCAAGTGGTGCTCGGTGGTTTTGGCCTGGCGCTGTTGCCTACCTTTATTATTGGTAAAGACTTGCAGGCCAAACGGCTGAAGTCGGTATTGTCCGAGTACCTGCCTATCGAGCAGCATGTTTATGCCTTGTATCTGCCCAAGCGCAACCTGCCTTTGAAAACGCGAGTGTTTATAGACTATTTGTCCGAGCGGTTCGGCGCGCAGCCTTACTGGGATCAAGCGTATCAGCCTGAGGTGCATTGAAGGGCGTTACTGCTTGTCACCAGCCCGAAAATTGTAGTCATATGGGAAACAGTAGAATTCGACCAGGCACTGACTGATTTCTGACTCTTCGCAGGCGTATAAATGTCTTGCCGTAAACATGCACTGAACTCCTGCTTAACTTGAGCAGACCAAGCTTAACAGTCTGTTGAGCTGCATGCTGACTGCTTTCAGCATGGAGCGACTAACTTCTAACAAAAATGAGGACACAACATGAAAAATAATCTCTTGAAAATCGTTGCCCTGGCAGTGTTGTTAAGTGCTTGTAAAAGTGCACCCACCAGCTCGGCCAAAGCAGAGGCTGCCAGCGCTAAACCGGCGGCAACCAAGGCGCAGCCTAATAACAGTAGTGAGCCGGGCGGGCATGCCGAGAATGTGTATGCCGCCTATCTTTCAAACCGGCAGATCTATTTTGAATATGACAAAGACACTTTCAGGCAGGAATATCAGAACCTGATCGCCGTGCATGCCAAATACCTGTTGTCGCATCCGCAGGCCAAGATCCTGTTGCAGGGGCATTCCGATGAAAAAGGCAGCGCCAAGTACAACTTTGATCTGGGCAAGCGGCGTGCCGAGGCGGTGAAGAATGCGTTTAGCGACCATGGCGTGAAAAAGGCCCAGCTGGCAACGGTCAGCTTTGGCAATGCACAGGCCAGCCAGGATTGCCCGGATGAGGCATGCCGCAAAAGGGACAGGCGCGTGGATATCAGCTATGGCGTGAAATAAAGCGCTCAAATCAGCATGCGCGCAGCATTCATGCGGCCAGATGTTGATAGTTCTGAAACACGCTGGCCCAGATGGCAGGAATGAAAAAGCCCCCGGATGTTATGTCCGGGGGCTTTTGCTTTTAACCGGCGTGGCGGTCGCGATCAGATCGCCTGCCAGCCTCAGGCTGGCAAGGCTGCGTTGTAAACATGGGCGGTGATCTCATACGACCTTAGCCGTGCCTGCTGCTCGAATATCTGCGAAGTGATCATTAACTCGTCAGCGCCGGTTTTGGCGATAAATGCCTGCATCTCTGCCAGCACCTTGTCGCCATCACCTATGGCTGAACATGACAGCACCTGATTCAATATCGCCCGCTCCGCGCCACCTAATTGATTCCACAGATCAAACACCGGTGGCGGTAACTGGCCTGGGCGGCCGCTGCGCAAGTTGATAAATGCCTGTTGCATGGATGAAGCCAGAAACACCGCTTCTTGCTCGGTGTCGGCGGCAAATACATTAAAGCCGAGCATGACATAGGGTTTATCCAGGTATTGCGACGGCTTGAACGTGTCGCGGTAAATCTCTAGCGCCTGCAGCATATATGCAGGTGCAAAATGCGAGGCGAATGCAAAAGGCAAACCCAGGGCAGCCGCCAGCTGTGCACCAAACAGGCTGGAACCCAGTATCCATACCGGCACATGCAGGCCGCTGCCTGGCACTGCCTTGACTGCGCGCCTGCTTTCGCTGGAGAAATAATCCAGCAATTCCACCACATCCTGCGGGAAGGCATCCGCATCTGTATCCAGGTTACGCCGCAATGCGCGCGCGGTGACCTGGTCTGAGCCTGGCGCACGGCCTACGCCCAGGTCTATACGCTTGGGGAATAAAGATTCCAGAGTGCCGAATTGCTCGGCGATCACCAGCGGCGAATGGTTGGGCAACATGATACCGCCAGCGCCTACGCGTATGCTGCTGGTGCCGGCAGCGACATGGCCTATCAATATAGAAGTGGCTGCACTGGCTATCCCCGGCATGCCATGGTGTTCTGCCAGCCAATAGCGGTGATAGCCCCACTGCTCGGCATGCTGCGCCAGCGCCAGTGTGTTTTTGAAAGACTGTGCCGCTACACTGCCTTCTGCGATGGGGGAAAGATCAAGTACGGATAATCTGGGTGTCATTTTTCTGCTTGCGCTTGGATAGTTGTGGTTGGATAGCTGTGATTAGATAGTTGTGATTCTATGGGTGATAGCTTTGATTGCCTGCTAGCGATTGGTTCAACTAGACTACATTATTGCAGTCCGCTCACTGATAAAACCTGACTAATATTATTCCGGCTTGCCGGTTGCTGCTGCGCGATTGTAATGAATTGAAAACCCCTGTTGAGAAACTGGTTATTTTTGCATGCTTGTATTAGCATGGCCCCGATATATTGATGCTATTAGATTACTTAGGTAATCATTTCAGGGTGAACAGGTTCAATGAGTTTAGAAGGGCGTATAGACGAAGCGTTGTTTCATCGGCTGATGGCTAGCGCTCATATTCCATTGATAGGCAGTGCCCTGGGCGGTCTGCTGATCAGCATCTCGCAACTGGATTCCGCAGATCGCCATCTGTTCTTTACCTGGGCTGCGCTGGTCTATGCGGTGACCGCCTTGCGCTGGTGGCTGACGCACCGCTGCAAAAGCAAGTTGGCCAAACAGGGTTTCACTTCCAGGCTGGCTTACCAGTATTGCCTGACCATCGCCTTATCCGGGCTAGTGTGGGGCGCGCTGGGTTTTTTAATCACCGATGCACCACCGATGACAGTCATCATCGTCATCACCGCCATCCAGGCCATGGTGATGGGGGGCGTGGTGACCATGGCTTCCTGCATTCCGGCTTTTTTTGCCTTTAGCCTGCCGGCCATGCTGCCTACCGTGGTGATCTATGCCACCGGCAACAGTGTGCCTAATGCGGTGATGGCGGTGTTCAGCGTGATCTTCTATTTATTGATGATAGGCGTCACTTTCAGATTCAATCAGTCTTTACGGCAGGCCCAGCGCATCAGCTTTGAGAATGAAGACCTGATAGGGTCTTTGAAAGAGGCTTACCAGAAGATCTCTGCGCAGAACCTGGAGCTCAACCATGTCGCGCATCACGATAACCTGACCGGCCTGCCTAACCGCAAACTGCTGGCTGTGCGTATGCGCCAGGCCATGGAGATCGCCAAAGTCAAGCAGACCAGTACCGCTATCCTCTACCTGGACCTTGATGGTTTCAAGGCCATCAACGACCAGCTGGGCCACGAGGCCGGAGATCTGGCGCTGATAGAAGTTTCACGCCGGCTAGGCAAAGTGATACGCGGTAGCGATACCCTGGCCAGGGTGGGTGGCGACGAGTTCGTGATCGTGCTGTCCGATCTGCAGGGACAGCCATATGCTTCGGTAGAAATGGTCGCCAATAAATGCCTGATGGTGTTTGAGCCGGCATTTATGATACAGGCTTGTGAGTGCCGGCTGGGCGCATCTATCGGGCTGGCCATCTGCAACGAGGGTGACAGCATAGAGCAGTTGCTTGCAACCGCGGATAAGGCCATGTACCAGGCCAAGTTGCAAGACAGCGGACAGATCTACTGGGCCGCAGCCGCTGAGCTGGAACCCAGCTGATCCAAATCTGCACTGCGTGCTGACGAAATTCGCACTGAGTGCTGGCGCAATTCGCACTGCGTGCTGGTGTCTGCAGTTTCTCCATGACTGCCATCACACGATAACCAGAGATTTATCCACTTTTTCCGACGCTTTGTATTGCAGGCTGTCTCATACACTAGCGGGGATGCTCATCATATTTACACCCATGTTTGTAAGTGTTTCAATATGATGGCAAAGTGGCGTGTAGACAGCCAGCAGGCGCTGACCTGGATACATGCCGATTACAACGGTATCCCCCGCTCAGACGATGAGCGTGTGATGGTATGCATATAGTGGAGTGATGTCATGAGTACGTCGCAGACTGTCAAGCATCATCAGCAATTGACGCAGTTGTATCTGGCGCTCAGCCAGTGCAACCAGGCGATAGTGCAAAGCCATGATAAGCAGGCGCTGTTTGAAAAGATCTGCCGTATCATCGTCGATTTTGGTCACGCCAAACTGGCCTGGGTAGGGGTAGTGTCGCCAGAATCAAAACAGGTCAAGGTAGCCGCCGCGTTTGGCAGCGGGCTTGAATACCTGAGCAAGATCACAATTTCTGCCGATCCGCATACCCCTAATGGCAGGGGCCCGTGCGGGCTGGCGATCGCCCACGATCAGCCTTACTGGGTGCAAGATTTCCAGACTAACCCTATCGCCGCGCTATGGCATGCCTCAGCCTCTGAGTTTTCCTGGAAAGCAGCGGCTTTCCTGCCTTTGCATTGCGAAGCCAAAGTGGTGGCCTGCCTGTCACTGTATACCTCGGAAGAACAGGCATTCGACCCCGACACCCAGCGCTTATTGATAGATATGGTGGCCAATATCGATTTTGCGCTGGACCGTTTTGCCGTGCAGCAGGAACGCACCCGCTATCAGGAAAGCCTGCTTGCCAGTGAACAGCGAGCGCAGCTGGTGATGGAGAACGCGCTGGACGCCATTATCAATATGGATGCCGCCGGTTTTATCATCGAATGGAACCTGGCCGCCGAACGTATCTTCGGCCACAAGCGGGTGGATGTGGTCGGCAGGAGTCTGGGCGAGGTGATCGTGCCGCCTGCCTATCGCGACGCACACAACAGGGGGCTGCAGCGGCTGCAGCGCTCAGGCGAATCCAGGTTGCTGGGCCGCTCCATCGAGATCGCCGCCATGCGGGGCGATGGCTCTGAGTTTCCGGTGGAATTGACCATCATCGAGATAGAGCGCAGTGGCGAACGCTATTACAGCGCTTTTTTGCGCGATATCACTGTGCGCAAAGAGGCGGAGCAACGCATACAGTATCTGGCGAACTACGATGCACTGACCGGACTGCCTAACCGCAATCTGCTCACTGAACGTGTCACGGTGGAGATAGAACGTGCCTGGGCACACGATGGCCAGTTCGCACTGATGTTTCTAGACCTGGACCACTTTAAAGATGTGAATGACAGCCTGGGGCACAGGTATGGCGACAGCCTGCTGGTGGAACTGACCAAACGCTTTCAAAGCCTGGTGCGCCCCGAAGACACTATCTGCCGGCTGGGCGGTGATGAGTTCGTTTTTTTGCTGGCGGGTGCCGGGCATGATGTCGCCCAGGAGATCGTTGAGCGATTGCTCAAGGCCATAGAGCAGCCGCTGGTGATAGATCAGTACCAGCTGGCGATCACAGCCTCGGTCGGCATCGCCATCTACCCTGAGGATGGCCTGGATATGGAAAGCCTGCAACGCAACGCCGATGTCGCCATGTACCGCACCAAGAAAGAGAGCCGCAACGGCTATCGTTTCTTCAGTAACCAGATGCAGATACAGACTGCGCGGCATCTGCAACTGGTGAATGCCTTGCGCCAAGCCATTGCACTGGGGCAGCTGGCAGTGTATTACCAGCCGCAGATGGACCTGGCCACGCATAAGCTGGTGGGTGTAGAAGCCTTGTTGCGCTGGCAGCACCCGACCCTGGGCGCGGTTTCACCGGCAGAATTCATCCCGCTGGCCGAGTCCAGTGGCCTGATCATTTCTATAGGCAGCTGGGTACTCGAGCAGGCGGTACAGCAGGTCAGGCACTGGCAGCAGGCCGGCATAGACGCGATATGTGTCTCGGTCAATCTGTCCAGTGTCCAGTTCCGCAACCCCGGTTTGCCGGCGCTGATACAGCAGATATTACAACGCTACGATGTCGCACCGCAGTTTCTCGAGCTTGAGCTGACTGAAGGCGTAGCACTGGAAAACCCTGAGGGCGCCGTGAATATGATGGATACGCTGGACAAGCTGGGTATACGCATGTCCATAGACGATTTTGGCACCGGCTATTCTTCGCTGAGTTACCTGAAGAAATTCAAGGTGGGCAGGCTGAAGATAGACCAGTCGTTTGTGCGCGATATTTCTACCGATGACGAAGACAAAGCCATCGTCATCGCCATCATCCATCTGGCACGCAGCCTGGGCTTGAAAACCATCGCCGAAGGCGTAGAGACCGCTGAGCAAAAAGCCTTTTTACTGTCACATGGCTGCGATGAGATCCAGGGCTATCTGCTGAGCAAACCCATGCCCAGCGAACAGGCCACCGCTTTCCTGCTCAAGCATCAATAAGACACTCGCCTGCTATAACCCTGGCCTGGTTTTAACGCTGGTAAGACTTTAAACGCAGACTAGATTCCCCTGACTCCCTGGTTAAGACTCTCGCGCAGATTGTAAATATAATGGTTGACTTCCCAAATGATAATAATTATCATTTACATGTCGTTTAACGAATAGGAGATCCATGATGAGGCATCAAACTGTAGTAGGCAAGACCATGCTGGCAGGGAAAACGGCTTGTAAAGTGCTTTATCATAAATCTTCGGATATGGTTGAAGTCGAAGTCGGTGGCACCACACTCAAGTTCGAGGCCGGCAGCTTTATTGTGATGAATGAGATGTTGCGCAAAGCCGCCGCCAGGATAGTGATGCAGACCGAGATAGAAATGAGCGTTTGAAAGGGTGATCATGCAGTCAGCCAGACTCAACCCCATGCGCTATGACCCGGCATTGCCTGATGCTGAGTATGTCATGGCCTCTTTGCTTTACATAGCCACTTTATATATCAAAAAGCCGACCTACGAGCTGGCCAAGCAGGCACTGCGGCTGGCTGAAACCCTAACCGCGCCCGAGTATGCAGATTCGGACCTGATTTGCCGTGTTTCCCGCCGCATGTGTGTGCAATGGACGCTACTGGTCAACGAGCACGAACAGTCTGCGCAGCCAGCTAAAGCCAGGCAATCATTAACCCAGGCAGTCACTAGCCCAATTGAATGAAGAACCATCATGAGCGAGCATTCCATGTGTAAGAAGATTTTGTTGTCCGGCCAGGCCGGTTTTCGTGTGCATTACTGTGAAACCCATCGCACGGTAGAGCTGGAGATAGGCGCCATGAGTTTACGCCTGGATGAAGATGCGCTGGAATTGATGAGCGACTCTCTGGCTGAATCAGTGAGCAAGCTGCATGCCTTGCAAGCGACTAAAGGCTCATTCGAAGCCTTTATGCGCCAGTTGAAAAACGCCTGATTCTGACGCCAGCGCGCTAACGCTCATTAAGCCAGCAGCTTGCGCCAATTAAAAAAGGCAATGACGTCATAGTCATTGCCTTTTTAATAATGCTGGCGGGTATGCTGATCTGCGACGCCTTCCCGGCCAGCAAACCCCGAGTTAACCAAGAAGTCGTAGGTTAACCAGCAAGTCCTGAGTTAACCAGCAAGCTAAGTTTTAGTCAGCAAGCTTGGCGCTGACGTTCTTGGTGAGCTCGCTCAAAGTGCTGTTCAGGGTTTGGAAAGCCACATCTGAAAGGCCGGTGTCACAGGCCACCCGTTTTTGTACTTCTGACAATTTACTGCGCAGATTCTTGCCTTCTTCTGTCAATGTCACGATCACTACGCGCTCGTCATCTTTCTGGCGGGTGCGGGTGGTCAGTTTTTTTGCTTCCAGGCGTTTGACCACCGGTGTGATGGTTGCCGGTTCCAGCAGCAATTTCTCGGCGATTTCCTTGATGGAAAGCTGCTTGAACTGCCATAAAGCCACCAGCACCAGATACTGGGGATAGGTCAGATTGAGTTTATCAAGATCCGGCTTGTAAGAACGTAGCAGAGCGTGTGTTGCGGAGTAAAGTGAAAAGCAGAGTTGATTTTCCAGATATAGATTCGGCATGTTATGTAATTATAATTGTCATCAATAGAATTGAGTGATTACAGCATCAATCCAAACAGCTGTCTATAGTAGTTTTACTTAGATATGTATGCAAATGCATACAAGCGTCTTTACGCTATTAAATAGATGTTAATGTGTGATAAGTGCTTGACTGCGCTTGACAAACTTAGTGCTTACCCGCTCAGAAAAATGGCTGCAACTACGTTAGAATAGGCTGGTGCACATGTCACTATGTGCAGTGAATCTAGCCTTTAAATTTATGCTGCCTTCCATCACTTTTCTTGATCTTGAAACCACTGGTGCCACCCCGTTGAAAGACCGCATCACCGAGATCGCGCTGGTGCGTTTTGATGGCGGTGTAGAAACTGCCCGCTGGCAGACCCTGGTCAATCCGCAAATGGATATTCCGCCCTTTATCCAGTCGTTGACCGGTATCAACAATGCCATGGTTGAGCATGCGCCGCTGTTTTCCGAAGTGGCCAGCCAGTTGCTGGCTTTCCTCGATGGCACGGTGCTGGCAGCGCATAATGTGCGCTTTGATCATGGTTTTCTTAAAACCGAATTCAAGCGCCTGGGCATCAATCTACAGCAAAAAGTGTTGTGCACGGTTAAACTTTCGCGCCTGTTATACCCGCAACATTTCAGCCATGGCATAGACGCCATTGTGGCGCGCCACAACATAGTAGGCATCGCCAGACACCGCGCCATGGGCGATGTGGAAGCGGTGTTGCGCATGCTGGAGGACGCCAGGCAGGAGCTGGGTGAGGCTGCCGTACAATCCGCCGCGCAAAAGCTGATGGCGGCGCCGGTATTGCCCGCCCATATCGATGCTGGCCTGATCGGCGAGTTGCCGGAAACGCCAGGCGTCTACCTGTTTTATGGCGAGCATGATGTACCGCTGTTTATAGGCAAAGGGACGAATGTGCGCGCCCGTGTGCTTGCGCATTTCAGTGGCACTAAGGCCACGGCCAGAGAGCTGCGTCTGGCGCAGGAGATCAGGCGCTTTGAATGGATACCCACCGCAGGGGAACTCAGTGCCTTGCTGCTGGAAACACGCTTGCTCAGGCAACACAAACCCTTGTATAACCGCCAGCTGACGCGTGAACGCCAATTGTTCAGCTGGCGGCTGGATCCGCTGGCACAACCGCAAGTCAGCCTGGTGGCCGCCGGCGATATAGACCCCAGCCAGATGGGGCGGCTGTTCGGCACTTTTAAAACTAAACAGCAGGCGACTGAAGCCCTGCGCAAGATCGCCGACAGAAACCAGCTATGCCTGAGGCTGCTCGGCCTGGAAGGCGGCGCTGGCGGCCCCTGTGTCGCCTTTCAGCTCAAACGCTGTAAAGGCGCGTGTTGTGGCCAGGAGCCCGCCACGATACACAGTTTGCGCCTGCAACAGGCGCTGGTCGCGCATAAACTCAGCCCCTGGCCTTACCCTGGCAAGATAGGCATAGAGGAATACAACCTGGAAAATGACCTGCGCCAAATCCATGTATTCGAACACTGGGCGTATGTGGGTGTTGCCGACAATGACGACGACCTGCAAGCCTTGCGCGCGCAAACCAGCACGCTTACATTCGAGCTGGAGACCTACAAATTACTGCTTAAAGTGTTGCCGCAAAAAAAGACCCGTGTACTGAATCTGGCGCCTTAAAGCACGCCAGCCCAGTAAACAGGTCAAGGGGTAGTCAGATCGCGGCCCGGGTTATCCAGGCCTATGCTTTACTTTGGCAAATAAAAGGTAGTGTCCGTCGTCACCGTCTCGCCGTCAGGCTCGGCGGTCACCTCTATGCTGATGCGCTGGCTACCGGTCTTGTCCGTATGCGGCACGGCCAGGCTCAGTGGCAGCAAGGCTTCTTCAGTCGCGCCTACCGTGAGTGACTGTTCACTTTCTATGCTGATATCTGCCATGCCGCTGGCGCGTATGCGATAGTGCTGCGGTTTTTCGGTGGCATTCAGCAGGTGCAGCTGGTAAAGGTTCTCCACTCCTTTGTCAGTCTCGCGGTACATGATATTGCGGTCGCGCATGATGTCGACCTTGAAGGCCGGTTTATGCAGCATGCTATAGGCCATCCAGCCGAATATCAGCGCGAACAGCGCGCTATAGATCAATACCCTGGGGCGCAGCATATGGCTGAGCAGGCCATGTTCACCGGTGTTGCCACCAGCTGAAAAACGGATAAGACCACGCGGATATTGCATCTTGTCCATCACCTCATCACAGGCATCTATACACAGCCCGCAGCTGATGCATTCATATTGCAGGCCCTGGCGTATATCTATGCCCACCGGACACACCTGCACGCAAATGTTACAGTCTATGCAAGAGCCCAGGCCCTGCGCCTGGTAGTCCTGACCTTTGCTGCGGCCGCCACGCGGTTCACCGCGCGCGCTGTCATAAGCCACTATCAGGGTATGATCATCAAACATGGCACTCTGGAAACGTGCATACGGGCACATATGCTTGCACACCTGCTCGCGTAAAAAGCCGGCATTGCCATAAGTGGCGATACTGTAAAAGCCGAACCAGAACCACTCCCAGCCACTGAGCTGGAATTGCAGCAAGGCCGGCGACAGTTCGCGTATGGGGGTGAAATAGCCGACAAAAGAAAGCCCGGTCAGTATGGCAAAGCCCATCCAGACACTGTGCTTGCCCAGTTTGATACCGGCTTTGCGCACACCCCATGGCTGCGCATCCAGCTTTTGCCTGACCATGCGGTCGCCTTCAATGCGGCGTTCCATCCATAAGAATATTTCTGTATAGACCGATTGCGGGCAGGAGAAACCACACCACAAACGGCCAGCCACTGCGGTGAACAAAAACAAGCCCAGCGCGCACACGATCAGCAGCAGCGCCAGGTAAAACAGGTCCTGCGGAAAGATCACCATGCCAAACAGGTAAAAGCGCTGCGCGTTGATATCGAGCAAAAACGCCTGGCGTTCGCCATATTGCAGCCAGGGCAAACCATAAAACACGATCTGCGTGAGCCAGATCATCAGCCAGCGCCAGTTTTTAAAATAGCCGCTGACGCTGCGCGGATAGACTTTGGGCGTTTTCTGGTACAGCGAGATGGTTTTTTCAGTGACCGGGGCGGCCACGATAGGAATCACGGTTTTGCTACGCGAGGCTTGCATGATGACACTCGAAACGACAGGAGACCAGCGCACTATAGGCTGTTACTGTCAGTTAAAACAGATTCAGTTTTTAATTAAAAAACCATATCAGTTTTACACAGAAGCGTTGGCGATCAGCTGGCCCAGGGTCTGGATCGCCTGCAGGCTGTGCGCAGTGAGCGGGTGCCCATAGTTAAAGCGGATAAAGTTGGCATATTGCTGTTGTGACGAGAACATATGCCCAGGGGCGAGGCTGATATTGTGCGCGATAGACTGCTGGAAAATCCGCAGGCTGTCACAGGCTGGCGGCAGCTGCATCCAGAAGAAATAGCCGCCTTGCGGCTGGTTAAAACGCACCTGTTCAGGAAAGTGCTGGTGCAGGGCCTGCGCGTATTGCAGTTGTTGCAACATCAGCTGGTGCCTGAGCTGGCGCAGGTATTTATCATAGCCGCCTTTGGCCAGGTAGCTCGCCAGCGCGTGCTGGGCGGGGATAGACGTGGCCAGGGTGGTTGAGATCTTCAGCCGCGTGATCTGGTCGGTGAAGCGGCCGGCCGAGACCCAGCCCACACGGTAACCCGGCGCCAGCGATTTGGAAAACGAGCTGCAATGCATGACCCAGCCCTCGGTATCCCAGGCCTTGGCCGGCTGCGGGCGCTGCTTGCCGAAATATAATTCGCGATAGACGTCATCCTCTATCAGCGGCAATCGATAACGTGTGACCAGAGCGACCAGCGCCTGCTTTTTATCTTCGCGCATCAGGCTGCCGGTGGGGTTTTGAAAGTTGGTCATCAGCCAGCAGGCTTTGGGCTGGTGTTGAATAATGGCCTGTTCCAGCGCCAGCAGGTCTATGCCATGCTCAGGGTGGCTGGCCACCTCTATCGCGCGCAGCCCCATTCTTTCTATCGCCTGCAAGGCGGCATAAAAGCTCGGTGATTCAATGATCACGCTATCGCCAGGCTGGGTCACCGCTGCCAGGCTCAGGTTGAGCGCTTCCAGTGCGCCGTTGGTGACTACGATATCTGCCGCATCCGTTTGCGTGCCATCTAGCTGGTAGCGCAAGGCGATCTGGCGCCGCAGTTCAAAATCGCCCTGGCCGATATCACTGACCGTATCAGATGCCTGCATACGGCGAACTGAGGCCACCATATGGTCGGCCAGTTTAGCCAGCGGAAAATGCAAAGGGCTGGGAAACGCCGAGCCGAACGGCACATGCTGCGGGTCTTTGATACGGTCCAGCAGGGTGAACACCAGGTCGCTGACCTGCAAGGTGGTCGGTAAGCCGGTAGCGGCAGGGCTGGCGGGGGCCAATAGCCTGTCGTTGCGCAATGGGCCGGCCACGTAATAACCCGAGCGCGGCCGGGTGACCAGCAGCCCGCGCGCCTCGAGCAAATAATAAGCCTGAAAAACAGTAGAAGCGTTGACCTGCTTGAGGGCCTGGATCTGGCGTATGGAAGGCAGTTTGTCGCCGCGTTTAAGCAGGCCTTGTTGTATGGTGCTGGCGATCTCTTCGGCAATGATTTCGTATTTTTTCACGGCTGGGCCTTGCGTCGTCGTTGCCAGGCAACTGATATGGTAAATTAAATCCAAACTGAGGCTGTTTGGCAAGCGCCATTCTATTTAGCATAGTGTTTTTTTGCAGAATCGCTTGTTTATCATGTCCCAGTTGACCATCAGTCATATAGAACGCCTGAATAAAAGGCATTACCTGCTTTGGCTCAGTGACGGGCAATCCATGCAGTTATCCATCACCGATATGTTCAATGTCAAAGTCATGCAGGCGGGTCAGCAGATCGCCGCTGCGCATTTCCAGCCATTGAGCTCCTTGAATAATATTGAAATGCCGCCGCTTTATCGTATCAATGATTACCAGGCGCCCGCCGGTGTTTTTTCTTTACTGGCGGATAGTTTTTTGCAGGCGATATTAAGTGTGTATGCTTTTTACACACACGGTATAATCAAGCCCTGGCGGGCCGCAGCGGCAGCTAAATCGCTGGCTCCCTGACAGCTGGCCAGGCACTATACGCAAGTGCTGTCGAATATACGCAAATGTATTTGCATTCCTGGATTAATTGCGTATAATTGCGGGTTCTTTAAAAGGCGACGTTTAAGGCATTTTTATGTACGCAGTGATCAAAACAGGTGGTAAACAGTACAAAGTTACCGCTGGTGAAAAATTAAAAGTTGAAAAATTAGTGGGTGACGTTGGCTCAACTGTTGTGATCGACAAAGTATTGTTGATCGCTAACGGCGAAACTACCACCGTAGGCGCACCTCTGGTAGCCGGTGCTAAAGTCAGTGCCACTGTGGTATCACATGGCCGTGGCGACAAAGTGATGATCTTTAAAATGCGTCGTCGTAAGCACTATCGCAAGACTCAAGGTCATCGTCAGAGCTATACTGAAATTCAAATCGATACTATTTCTGCTTAATCGGCAGATTGCTAGAGTAAGGAATCAAACATGGCACACAAAAAAGCAGGCGGTAGTTCACGTAACGGTCGCGACTCACAAGCCAAACGCCTGGGTGTAAAAGCCTTTGGTGAAACAGTAGTTAACGCTGGCAGCATCATCGTGCGTCAACGTGGTACAAAAATGCACGCTGGCGAAAACGTCGGTATGGGCAAAGACCACACACTGTACGCACTGGTTGAAGGCAAAGTGAAATTTGCTGTTAAAGGCGCGTTAAAGCGTCACACAGTGAGCATCGAAGCGGTTTAATCGCAGATGTATGAAAAAAGCCCTGTCGCTTGACGGGGCTTTTTACTTTATAGTTATTAGATTGTGCCTTGTATGATCACCTGTGATGGTTTTTGCATGACAGGTGATTTTAAATTTTAAGATGCAGTGCAAGGCGCACGGCGCGCAAAACAGCCATGTACCACCAGTACATCAGGGTTTACAACACCGTGTCACGCAATAATGCGCTTAAAAGGCCAATTGATCATGAAGTTTATTGACGAAGCAACTATCAAAGTTTACGCCGGTGACGGTGGTAATGGCGTGGCAACATTCCGCCGTGAAAAATACGAGCCTATGGGCGGCCCCAATGGCGGTGATGGTGGCCGCGGCGGCTCGGTGATCATGCTGGCTGACCGCAATATCAATACCCTGGTCGATTATCGCTATACGCGTACTTTCAAAGCGCAGCGCGGTGAAAATGGCAGCGGCTCTGATTGCTATGGCAAAGGCGGCGATGACATGGTGCTGCGTGTGCCGGTAGGCACCACCATCAGTGATAAAGCCACCGGCCAGCCTATGGTTGACCTCAATACCGATGGCCAGCAAGTCATGATCGCCAATGGCGGCAAGGGTGGCCTGGGCAATATCCACTTTAAAACCAGTACCAACCGCTCACCGCGCCAATGCACCAAAGGTGACCCGGGCGAGGCATTCGAGCTGTACCTGGAGCTAAAGGTGCTGGCGGATGTCGGTCTGCTCGGCATGCCTAATGCCGGTAAGTCTACTTTTATACGCTCGGTTTCTGCTGCCAAACCTAAAGTCGCTGATTACCCTTTCACCACACTGCACCCTAACCTGGGCGTAGTGCGCGTTGATAGCAACCGCAGCTTTGTGATCGCCGATGTACCCGGCCTGATCGAAGGTGCTGCCGAAGGTGCCGGTTTAGGCCATCAGTTCCTGCGCCACTTGCAGCGGACTTCCTTATTGCTGCATCTGGTCGATATCGCGCCGTTTGACGAAGCGGTAGACCCGGTGCAGGAAGCCAAAGCCATCGTCAATGAGCTGAAAAAATACGATCAGGAACTGTATGACAAACCACGCTGGCTGGTGCTGAATAAGATCGATATGCTGCCTGATAGTGCCGAAAAAGTCGCCGAATTCGTGCAGGCTTATGGCTGGCAAGGGCGCGTGTTTGCGATCTCCGCCATCAGTGGCATAGGCTGTAAAGAGCTGACTTATGCCATCATGGACCATATCGATCAGGCGCGGGTGCAGCGTGAAGCTGACGCCACGGTGGTTCAGACAGCCGCCCAGCCAGACCAGGCGCAGCCTGTACAATCACAGCCTGTGATAGAACAATAAATAACACACACAATTTCGTATGGGTGTCTCCCTCATTCAAGATAGCAAGACCCTGGTGGTAAAGGTCGGCTCCAGTCTGGTCACCAATAATGGCCAGGGCCTGGACCGGGCCGCGATCGCCGCCTGGGCCGAGCAGATCAGTGCGCTGGTCAAGCAGGGCAAGCAGGTGGTGCTGGTCTCCAGTGGCGCCGTTGCCGAAGGCATGCAGCGCCTGGGCTGGAAAAAACGCCCGGTGGAGATCAATGAGTTGCAAGCCGCTGCCGCCGTCGGCCAGATGGGGCTGGTGCAAATGTACGAACAGTGCTTCGCCCAGCATGGCTTGCACACTGCACAATTGCTGCTCACACATGAAGACCTGGCTGACCGTAAACGTTACCTGAATGCACGCACTACTTTGCGTACGCTGCTAGACCTTAAAGTCATTCCTATCATCAATGAAAATGATACGGTAGTCACCGAAGAGATCCGCTTTGGTGATAACGATACCCTGGGCGCGCTGGTCGCCAACCTGATAGAAGCCGATGCGCTGATCATACTCACCGACCAGCAGGGGCTGTATTCAGCCGACCCGCGCAAAGACCCTGCGGCCGTATTCATACATGCCGAAATGGCAGGCAACCCGTCATTAGAAGCCATGGCAGGCGGTGCCGGCAGTGCGGTAGGCACCGGCGGCATGCTGACCAAGATACTGGCGGCCAAACGGGCTGCCAATAGCGGTGCGCATACCGTGATCGCCTCAGGCCGCGAGCCGCAAGTGCTGCTCAGATTGAGCCAGGGTGACGCGATAGGCACCCACCTGCAAGCCGGAAAAATGAAGATCATCGCCAAAAAACAATGGCTGGCCGATCATCTGCGTCTGGGTGGCAAACTGGTGCTCGATGCCGGCGCAGTGAATGTATTATGCAAGGATGGCAAAAGCCTGCTGCCTATAGGGGTGGTAGAAGTGATAGGCCAGTTTGAACGAGGCGATGTGGTCGCCTGTGTCGATGACGCCGGCAGGGAGTGGGCGCGCGGCATAGTCAACTACCACGCCAGCGAGGTGCGGCGTATCATGCGCAAGCCTAGCAGCGAGATTAAAAACATCCTCGGCTATGTAGAAGAAAAAGAATTGATCCACAGGGACAACCTTGTGCTGTTATAAACAACGGTAGGGCAGCGATTAGCTAAGCAGCAGCGCGGCCCTGACCATATTTGCTTTTGCACTAAAAAATCAACTAAAAAGGTTATGTGATATGAGTAAACCTCTGGTAGCCATCATTATGGGTTCTGACAGCGATTGGCCGGTGATGAGAAATGCCGCGCAGATGCTGGCCGATTTTGGCGTCGCTTATGAAGCGCGCGTGGTGTCTGCACACCGCACGCCTGACCTGATGTTCCAGTTTGCCGAATCTGCGGCCAGCCAGGGTTTCCAGGTCATCATCGCCGGTGCCGGCGGCGCGGCGCACCTGCCAGGCATGGTGGCGGCAAAAACCACATTGCCGGTACTGGGCGTGCCGGTGCCATCCAAGCATCTGCAAGGCCAGGATTCATTGCTGTCTATCGTGCAGATGCCTAAAGGTATCCCGGTTGCCACCTTTGCCATAGGCGACGCAGGGGCTGCCAATGCCGGCCTGTTCGCTGTGGCTGTATTAGCCAATCAGGATGCTGCGCTGGCACAAAAGCTGGCAGATTTCCGCCACAAACAGGCCGAAAAAGTGCATGCCATGACATTGCCTGAGCAGCCTTGATTTAGTCCAGAGTTATTCAATAAACACATTTTCGACAAATAATATTCGGCGCAGCGTTACACAAAAAAGTTTAGCCAGACACGGCGATGCTGCCGTTGCGTGATGGGGATGGTTGATGAGTTCGCAAGCAAATATTCACAAGCAAGATTCAAATAAGTCAGAGGGTCCTGCCGTGATCCAGCCGCCTGCCATGCTAGGCATGCTGGGCGGTGGCCAGCTGGGCCGTTTTTTCGTGATCGCAGCCCACGAGATGGGTTACAAAGTCACAGTACTAGACCCGGACAAACATAGCCCGGCGGGTAGCATCGCCGATGTGCACTTATGTGCCGCTTTTGATGATGCCGCCGCCCTGCAAACCATGGCGCAAACCTGCCAGGCCATTTCAACCGAGTTTGAAAACGTGCCAGCTGAAACCCTGGCCACCCTGGCACAATCTACCGTGGTGCACCCCAGCGCGGCTGCGGTCGCCATTGCCCAGCACCGGGTCAAGGAAAAAACCTTTTTCCAGCAAGCCGGTTTGCCGGTAGGCCCGTTTGTGGCGGTGAATAGTGAGAGCGATCTGCCGGCAGATGGCGATATGTATCCTGCCGTGCTCAAAGTGGCACGTTTTGGCTATGACGGCAAAGGCCAGGCACGCGTGGCTAACCAGGCCGAGGCCAAAGCGGCATTTGCCGGTTTCAAGCACGAAGTCTGCGTGCTGGAAAAAATGCTGGCGCTGGACCTGGAAGTCTCTGTGGTGCTGGCGCGTGATGTGCACGGCAATATTGCTGCCTTCACTACCGCTGAGAACAGTCATCTGAACGGTATCCTGGATATCAGCATAGTGCCGGCGCGCTGTTCCGAAGTGATCAAAGCCAATGCGCAGGAGCTGGCGAAAAAACTGGCGACCAGGCTGGATTACGTCGGTGTGCTGGGAGTGGAGTTCTTTGTGGTCGGCCAGCAGTTGCTGATCAACGAGATCGCCCCGCGTCCGCATAATTCCGGTCACTATACCTTGGATGCCTGCATTACTGATCAGTTTGAGCAGCAGGTGCGCGTGATCACTGGCCAGGCCCTGGGCAGCCCGGCGTTGCATAGCAATGCCGTGATGGTGAATATTCTTGGCGATAGCTGGCTTTACAGCGGTGAGCAGCATGAGCCGGCCTGGGATAAAGCTTTTGCCCATGGCAACCTGAAAATGCATCTGTATGGCAAACAAGAGCCGCGCAAAGCCCGCAAAATGGGCCATTTCACCGTCATAGGTGACGATGCACAGGCGGTGCTGAACACCGCCAGGATCGCGCGTAGCGAGTTACATATAGGCGAGTGATCAGGCTGGTAAACAAGCCCCGGTGATCCCGGGCGCTCATGAAAAAAGCCCGGTTTATCCGGGCTTTTTTATTGTTAAGGAAACATGCATCTGCACCTGTTTTCTGAACTCCAGCTGTCTGAAACCCAGTCGGGCTGGGCCAGGTTTGCAACAAGGTTGGAACAATAAAAAAAGCCGGACATGCGTCCGGCTCTTTTAGTAAGCACCCCTACTGAAATTATTCAGCAGCTTTTTTCGCGCGAGGCTTGGCAGCAGCTTTTTTGGCTGGAGCGGCTTCGGCTTTAGCAGCAGCTTTTTTCGGAGCTGCTTTAGGAGCAACTGCTTTTTTCACAGAAGTCAAAGTTGCAGGTGCGTCACCTGGCAATGCTTTGATAGCAGCTGTCAAACGGCTCTTGTGACGGGCAGCTTTGTTTTTGTGAATGATTTTTTTGTCAGCGATACGGTCGATCACGCTAACATTTTCCTGGTAAGACGCAACTGCAGCAGCCTTGTCACCAGTTTGAATTGCCTTGATTACTTTTTTAATCGCAGTACGCAAAGTTGAACGTAACGCAGCGTTGTGCGCGTTCACTTTTACGGATTGGCGCGCGCGTTTGCGTGCTTGTGCGGTATTTGCCATATCTGTTTATCCTGTAACTTTTCAAAAGGGGTGTAATACGAAACCGTGCATAATACTGTTTTTGCCTGGTTTTTGCAAGGCGAAAATCATATTTGTGCGGATTCTGCTGCGGTTTATAAATAGTCGCATGGTAAAATCGCCCGACTCTAAAAACAATTGTTTAGATCGTTGCAAAACTTGCGGCAGACATGATAAAGCAATCGTCATGCGCCCGTATGGTTTTTTACTAGACTGCCGGAAGCCTGAACACCCCATATGAACTTGCTCAAAGCTTTGGCCACCGTGGGTGGCATGACGTTTATCTCGCGCCTGCTGGGGTTTGTGCGGGATACGCTGATCGCCCGTATTTTTGGCGCCGGTATGGCTACCGATGCCTTTTTTGTCGCCTTCAAGATCCCCAATCTGTTGCGCCGCATCTCCGGTGAGGGCGCGTTCAGCCAGGCATTCGTACCTATCCTTTCCGAGTACCGCAAGCAGCGCACACCCGAAGCCACCAAGGCGCTGATCAACCATGTCTCCAGTTTGCTGGGCTTGTTCCTGGTGGCTATCACCATAGTCGGCATGCTGGCGGCGCCACTGATAGTACGGCTGACTTCACCGGGCTTTGTCGCTGATGCGGCCAAGTTCGCGCTGACGACCGATCTGCTGCGCATCACCTTTCCTTATATCCTGTTTATCTCACTGGTTTCCATGGCCGGTGGCGTACTCAACGCGCACAGCAAGTTCCAGGTGCCGGCCTTTACCCCGGTATGGCTGAACCTGAGCTTTATTACCGCGGCTTTGTTTGTGGCGCCATATTTTAACAATTCGGTCTATGTGCTGGCGTGGGCGGTGTTTGTCGGCGGCATCATACAGTTGCTATACCAGTTGCCCTATCTGCAGAAGATAGGCATGTTGCCGCGTTACGCGCTTAACTTTGAGGATGAAGGCGTACGTCGTATATTAAAGCTGATGGGGCCTGCAATTTTTGGCGTGTCGGTGGCGCAGATCTCTATCGTGCTGAATAATATATTCGCCTCGTTCATGCCTACCGGCAGTGTGTCGTGGCTATATTATGCCGACCGCCTGATGGAATTTCCGACCGGCGTGCTGGGCGTCGCCCTGGGCACCATACTGTTGCCCAGTTTATCCAAGGCGCATGTCGATAAATCGGCAGCAGAGTTTTCGCAATTGCTGGATTGGGGCTTGCGCCTGACCTTTATGCTGGCGATTCCCGCGGCAGTCGCCATGGCGGTTCTTTCCAAGCCGCTGGTCGCCAGCCTGTTCTATTACGGAAAATTCACCGCGATTGACGTGGCGCAAACCGAGCGTGCCCTGATCGCCTATAGTCTGAGCTTGCTGGGCCTGATCATGGTCAAAGTACTGGCGCCGGGTTTTTACGCACGGCAGAATGTGAAAACGCCGGTCAAGATCGCCATCTTCACGCTGGTCATTACACAAATCTTAAATGTGCTGTTCCTGTATTTCACGCCATTACAGCATGCCGGGCTGGCGTTGGCAGTGGGTCTTGGCGCCTGTCTGAATGCGACTTTATTATGGATAACATTGCAGAGGAGTGGCGCATTCGTACCGAATAAAGGCTGGTTCCTATTCCTGGCCAAACTGTTACTGGCGGTCACCGTCATGGCTGTCTCACTGCATTTTGTCGCAGGCTGGGCAGGCGACTGGCTGAGCATGCCGGCCTTGCCAAGATTGTTACACCTGGCTGGTGTGGTGGTTGGCGGCATGCTGGTGTATTTCGTGATGCTGAGATTACTGGGTTTCCGCCCCGGCGACTTTATGAAACGAGTGGCTAAATAATGCAGATCTTCCGCCATTTCCCGCTGTCTTCTGCGCCTGCAGCGATCGCGATTGGTAATTTTGATGGCATGCACCTGGGCCATCAGGCCTTGTTGCGCCAGTTGATCGCCTATGCGCAAACCTACCGCATCGTGCCGGCGGTGATGACATTCGAGCCGCACCCGCGCGAATTCTTTGCCCCGCAGAATGCGC
The DNA here is from genome assembly GCF_042676265.1 of Methylophilus luteus. Classification (NCBI taxonomy): domain Bacteria; kingdom Pseudomonadati; phylum Pseudomonadota; class Betaproteobacteria; order Nitrosomonadales; family Methylophilaceae; genus Methylophilus; species Methylophilus luteus. The sequence goes on along the minus strand of NZ_JBHTKB010000001.1, from coordinate 1,642,532 downwards.
CTGCACGCCTGGCGTCCATGCGCGAAAAGCTGGAATATTTTGCCGAGTTCGGTGTGCAGCGCGTTTATGTACAACGCTTCAGCCAGGCGTTTGCCGCGCAGAGTCCGGCCACTTTTATGCAGGTGTTACGCCAGCAACTCAACGCCAATGTGGTCATGGTCGGTGAAGATTTCTGTTTTGGGGCCAAACGCGCCGGCACTGTGCAGACCCTGGTCGAACATGGTTTTAACGTGATTCCGTTGCCGGAAGTGCAGCTTAACGGTGAGCGCGTTTCCAGCACGCTGGTGCGTGATGCGCTGGCGGCGGGTGAGTTCGCCAAGGCGCATACCTTGCTGGGGCGCACTTACAGCATCAGTGGCAAAGTGGTGCATGGTGCCAAGCTGGGGCGGCAATTGGGTTTCCCCACCGCCAATGTGCATATGCGCCACGAGCGGCCTGCACTGACCGGTGTTTATGCGGTAAAATTGAACGATTTACCGGCAGTTGCCAATTTGGGCGTACGGCCCACCCTGGAAGGCATTCCAAAACTCAAGCTCGAAGTGCATGTCTTTGATTTTTCTGGTGATTTATATGACCAGCATGTGCATGTGCAGTTTTTGCACAAATTGCGTGATGAAATGAAGTTTTCCGGGCTGGATGCACTCAAGGCGCAAATTGCGGCCGATGTGGTGCAGGCCAGGGAGTACTTTCAGCCTGGCAGCGCGAGCTGAAGTAGCAGAGAACAGATGTGCTGCACTAACTTAAAGTGCAGCGCATACAAATGAGATTTTTAAATGACTGAGCAAAACAAAGATTCTAAATACACGTTGAATTTACCTGAGACCAGCTTTCCCATGCGCGGGGATCTGGCCAAGCGTGAACCGGCCTGGCTTAACAGCTGGCAGCAACGCAAGGTGTATGAGCGTATTCGCAGCAAGCGCCAGGGCGCCAAAAAATTCATACTGCATGACGGCCCGCCGTATGCCAACGGCGATATACACATTGGCCACGCCGTCAATAAGATACTCAAGGACATCATCATCAAAGCCAAAACCATGAGTGGTTTTGACGCGCCTTATGTGCCGGGCTGGGATTGTCACGGCCTGCCTATCGAGCTGGTGGTAGAAAAAGCACACGGCAAGAATATAGATCCGGCCAAATTCCGCGAGCTGTGCCGTGCCTATGCTGCCGAGCAGGTCGAAAAGCAGAAAAAAGACTTTATCCGCCTGGGTGTGTTTGGCGACTGGGATCACCCCTACCTGACCATGGCCTTCGATACCGAGGCTGACATCATGCGTGCGCTGGGTGATATCTACAAAAACGGTTATCTGTACCAGGGCAGCAAGCCGGTGCACTGGTGCGTGGACTGCGGTTCAGCGCTGGCCGAAGCCGAAGTGGAATACGAAGATGTGAACTCACCGGCGATTGATGTCGGTTTCAGGGTGGTGGATAACGCCGCCTTGAGCCAGGCATTTGCGACTACAGTGAGCGGCGATGCCTACGCGGTGATCTGGACCACGACGCCATGGACCTTGCCTGCCAACCAGGCAGTGAGTGTGAATGCCGAGCTGGATTATGACCTGATACAGACCAGCAAAGGCTTGCTGATCCTGGCGCGCGAACTGGCCGAAAAAACCCTGGCACGCTACAGCGAAGAACAGACCACTGTGCTGGGCAGCTGCAAAGGAGACGCCTTGCGCGGGCTGCAGTTGCAACATCCGTTTGATAACCGTCAGGTGCCGGTGATCACCGGCGACCACGTCACCACCGAAGCCGGTACCGGCCTGGTGCATACCGCTGCCGCCCACGGTAATGATGACTGGCTGGTGATGCGCGCTAACTTCCCTAACGAGAAGCCGCGCGTGCTGATCGGTGGTGATGGCAAGTTCTTTAGCAGTGAGCTGGTAGAGCTGGCCGAGATCCGTGGCCTGAGCCGCCAGGAAGCCAACAAGATCATCCTGGCCAAACTGCAGGAGAATGCAGTGTTGTTTGGCTCAGCCCGTCTCAATCACAGCTTTCCGCATTGCTGGCGCCATAAAACACCGTTAATGCAGTTGGCCACCCATCAATGGTTTATCGGCATGAACTCTGTAGGCGCTGATGGTAAAGCCTTGCGTGAGCAAGCCAATACAGCGGTAGATGCAACAGAGTTTTTCCCTAGCTGGGGCCGTGCCCGCCTGGAGGCGATGATTAAAAATCGCCCGGACTGGTGTGTCTCGCGCCAGCGTAACTGGGGCGTGCCTATGCCGTTTTTTGTGCACAAGGAAACCGGCGCGCCGCATCCTGATACCCTGAACCTGCTGGAGATCGTCTGCAAGCAGGTAGAGCAGCAGGGTGTAGAAGCCTGGTTCAGCCTGGATGGTGACAACTTCCTGAGCCAGCATGCGCCTGCGGATGCCGCACAGTACAAAAAAGTGACCGATACGCTGGATGTCTGGTTTGATTCCGGCGCTACTCATTACGCGGTGATCCGTTCCGCGCAGCACCCAAGCCTGGCGGCTGAGGCCAAACAGCGTGCTGCTGCTGGCAAGCCGGTGGCTGATCTGTACCTGGAAGGCTCAGACCAGCACCGCGGCTGGTTTCAGTCCAGTTTGCTGACCGGTTGCGCGATAGACGGCCACGCACCTTACAACGCTTTGCTCACCCACGGTTTTGTGGTGGATGGCGCCGGCCATAAAATGAGCAAATCCAAAGGCAATGTAGTGGCACCGCAAAAAGTGATGGACACTTATGGCGCCGATATCCTGCGCTTATGGGTGGCTTCTACCGATTATTCCGGTGAGCTGACCATCAGTGACGAGATACTGAAACGGGTGGCCGACGGCTACCGCCGTATCCGTAACACCTTGCGTTTCCTGCTTTCTAACCTGGCCGACTTTGATGCCGGCAAAGACTTGTTGCCGGTAGAGCAATGGCTGGAGATAGACCGTTATGCCCTGCACCTGACGCATGAGTTGCAGGCTGGCATCCTGGCCGATTACGATAAATACGAATTCCACCTGGCGGTGCAGAAATTCGTTGGCTTCTGTTCCGAAGACCTGGGCGGTTTCTACCTGGATATCCTCAAGGACCGCTTGTACACCAGCGGTGAGACCTCGCATGCGCGGCGTGCCGCGCAAAGTGCGCTGTATCACATCACCCATGCATTGATGCGTTTGGTGACACCTATCCTCAGCTTTACAGCCGATGAAATCTGGCAGACATTAGGCTTGGATACTCAGGCTACCGTGTTTGAGGAAGAGTGGTATACATTACCTGCGCACGGTTTGAGCGACTCCATGCTTGAAGACTGGGCTAATCTGCGACAGTTCAGGGAAGAAGTCGCCAATAAAAAAATTGAAGAAAAACGCGGTCAAGGCGAAGTCGGTTCTTCACTGCAAGCTGAACTGGATATCCATGCAGACGACAAGCTGTTCGATTCTCTAACCCGTTTTGGCGACGACTTGAAGTTTGCCCTAATCACTTCGCGCGCCAATGTGTATAAACAAGCGGGTGCCGGAGTGACGGTCGATGTCAAATCCAGCATCTATACAAAATGCGAACGTTGCTGGCATTACCGTGCCGATGTAGGCAGCGATGCCGCGCACCCTAGCATTTGCGGCCGTTGCGTCAGCAACCTGTTTGGTAGTGGCGAAGTGCGTAAATATGCTTAAACCCACTACGCGTAATCTGCGCTCGGCGCTGCCATGGCTGCTGCTAAGCGCTCTTGTGATAGTGCTAGACCTGTACAGCAAATACCTGGTCCAGCAGGCGTTCGTCTATGGCGAGCATCTGCCGGTGACCGGGTTTTTTGACCTGGTGCGTTACCACAACACCGGTGCAGCCTTCAGTTTTCTGGCCAATGCCGGTGGCTGGCAGCACGGTTTCTTTACCGCAGTGTCTACGCTGGCATCTGTAGTCATGGTGTATTTGCTGGTCAAGCAGCCGCAAAAAACATTATTCTGCTTTGGTATCGCCCTGGTATTGGGCGGTGCGCTCGGTAATCTGTATGACAGGCTGACATTAGGCTACGTAGTTGATTTTCTGCTGTTTTATTATCAGCAATGGGCGTGGCCGGCGTTTAATGTGGCTGACAGTGCGATCTGTGTGGGCGTGGCTCTGCTGGTACTGGATAGCTTTAAAAATCCGACCTGATCACAACGCTGAGAACGAGGGTGTATGGACGGGCTGAAATACACGTTTACCGATACCATCAAGATCTGGCAGGGCAGCAAAAGCACCTGGCACTACGTGAGTTTGCCCGCTGCCATCTGTGAAGAGATACACACGCTGAACCAGTATCATCAAAGCAAACGGCGTGGCTGGGGCGCGGTGAAAGTGGACGCCGTTTTAAATGACCAGCATTGGCAGACCTCGATCTTTCCGGCATTTGGTGATGGGCGGTATGCCTTGTTCCTGAAAGCGGAAGTGCGTAAAAAAGCTGCGGTCATGGCCGGCGACCAGGTCAGCGTGCTGGTCACAGTGCGCATTTAAGCAGGTGATGAGGCTTTAAGCAGCGCCTGAATATCCTCTATAGGCATAGGTCGTCCTAGCAGGAATCCCTGAATACAATCGCAGCCGGTGCCGCGTAAGAAATCCAGCTGTGCTTGCGTCTCTATGCCTTCCACCACCACCGAGATACCCAGGATTCTTGCTGTTTTAACTATGGTGCTGACAATCTCGCTATCCGCACTGCTGTCCGGCACATCCAGCATGAATGCACGGTCTATCTTCAGTTCATCCAGCGGCAGGTGTTTCAGCTTGAATAGCGAAGAGTTACCGACACCAAAGTCGTCCAGCGAGATGCGTACGCCAGTGGCTTTTAACTGGTTGAGTATCTCCAGCGCTTGCGCTTCATGTTCAAACACGGCACTTTCGGTGATTTCCAGCGTCACCGCTGCCGGAGTCAGCGCGTTTTTTTGCAGATGTTGGGCCACTAGCATTGCCAGGTGATGGTCACGGAACTGACGCGGAGAAATATTGATAGATAAGCCTATCTCCTGTCCATGCGTCTGCGCCAGTATAGAGAGATGGCGGAAAGCTTCGGCGATCACCCATTCGCCTATCGCGACGATCAGCCCGGATTGCTCTGCATAAGGGATAAACTCTGCCGGGCATATGGTTTCGCCTTTTGGGGTTTTCCAGCGGATCAAGGCCTCGACAGAAGCGATGCGTGGTATTAGATGTTGGTCCAGGCGGAATATAGGCTGGAATAGTAAAAAGAACTCCTGTTTCTTGATCGCTTTGCGTAGCTGGATGTCCAGGGTGAAGCGGTTTTGCGCCAGCCGCGTCTGCTCGCCGCTATAGAACAAAAAGGGCTGCGGAGCAGAGCGTTTGGCCAGGGTCAGTGCCGTATTGGCATTGCGCGTCAGTTGCTCGGCATTGTCGGCATCACGCGGGTAAATGCTGATGCCTATGCAGGCATCCAGGATCAGCTCGTGATCATTGATCAATACCGGTTTATGCACAATGCTGCACAGAGCACCAGCCAGCTGCATCAACTGGCTATCGGTTTTGTGCTGGCTGATGATGAGGGCGAATTTATCGCCATGCACGCGTCCCAGTTCGCCGTGCTCATGGCTGATATATTGCAAGCGCTGGGCGATCTCGCGTAAAAAGAAATCGCCGGTCTTGTGGTCAAAACTGTCGTTGATGGTTTGAAACTGCCTAAGGTCCAGGATGAGCAAGGTCACCATGCCACTGTCACTGGCGGCATTGATCACGGCATGCTCAAGCAAGTTAAGCATGGCAATGCGGTTGTGCAGGCCAGTCAGCGGATCAGTACGCGACAGCTGCAGGTATTCTTTCTCTTTTTCTGCCAGCAGTTTCTCTGCGCGTAACAACTTCTCGCTTTCTCTGAGCAGTATGCTTTGCCTGATGGCCGATAAACACAGGATGGACACCACTGAAGTCATGACCACATGGTAAGCGTTAGGATGTGGCCCGCTTTGCCACCAGACCAGTAACAGCGCGCTAAGACCGAATAACAGGGCAACCATGGGTATCCAGTTGCGTAATCTTCGGCACTGCGCCAGATAAGTTCTCTGGGTTGATATGTGAACCTGCCAGCCATACAAACCCGCGCCTATCAACAGGTCAGCCACCGAAAAGCCGGCATTGGTCCACAGGCTGGTTTGCGGCAGGTGATTAAGGGCATTCAGGTTCCATTGCATCCAGCACAGGCCATCCAGCGTCAGGCCGGCACTCAGTAGTAGCCAGGGCAGTGTCCACACCTGTCTTAAATAGGGGATCAGCAGCAACGAGATCAGGGCGGCACTGAGCATGCTGACCGGGTAGGCGGTGAGCACTGCCAGTTGCAAAGCACTGACATCGCCCGACTTGGGCAAATAAGAGATCAGGATGTAACCAAGAATGGCCATGCTGAATGAAAGTGCATCTATGATGAATGCCCAGCTTTTGGAATGCGAGAGCTGGCTGCGCAGGGCGATAATGAAACCGATGACCAGGCATGGCCCCATCAGCGGATAGAAAATGTCAGACTGCTCAGGAAAATCGGCGTGGCGGGTAAATACCTCGAATACCCATACCAGGCCCCCGGTGAAATAGGCCAGTGTGCCAACCACAAACCAGCGCTTGAAAGGTTTATGCGCAGGGCTGGCCTGCAGATAGCCCAGCACCGCCAGCACCAGGCAGGCGCTATTGGTTGTGAGCCAGTGGATATTGTGCAGCCAGAGGGTGGTTAACGGTGCCGCCTGCAAGGTGGCGGCGGTGCAAATGATTAAAACCGATAGCGCAACAACAATGACTTTACTTGGAAATGTCATGAAGCCCCCTGTTTTTTCTAATTCTAACAAGGGGTTAGAAAAAAACTAGCTTTTGCTGATAAAAAATTTCACACTATTTACCAGCACGACACACAAAGCGCCGGTGACTATGCCAACGGCGGCATTGACCAGCAAAGACCATGGTAATGCCAGTTCAGACAGCGCATGCAAAGCCGGGATGCCATGCGCAATGATGCCGCCACCGACCAGGAACATGGCGGCGGTACCCAGTATGCTGAGCAGGCGCATCAGGTAAGGCACTACCGACACCATGCCCCAGCCGAGTTTGCGCTGGAGTTGTGGTAGCAGGCCCTGGCCCTGGCGTTGCATCAGCCACAGGCCTATATCATCCATTTTGACGATAAACGCCACCAGGCCATACACGCCTATGGTCATCAGCACCGCGATCACAGACAACACCAGTATGCGTTGGGTCAGCGCTGCTTCGGCCACCACGCCCAGCGAGATGACGATGATCTCGGCCGACAGGATAAAGTCAGTACGCACCGCGCCTTTGACTTTTTCTTTTTCCAGCACCAATGGGTCGCCCTGCGGCGGCTGCACGGCTTTTTGATCTGCGCTTTCATGTTTTTTGGCATGCAGTGAGTGCCAGACTTTTTCAAAACCTTCGTAGCATAAGAACGCGCCGCCCAGCATCAGCAAGGGCACGATCAGCCAGGGGATAAAGGCGCTGATCAGCAGGGCGGCTGGTACCAGTATCAGTTTATTGACGAAAGAGCCACGCGCGACCGCCCACACCACCGGCAGCTCGCGTTTTGCCGCGATGCCTGTGACTTGCTGCGCATTAAGGGCCAGGTCGTCGCCCAATACGCCGGCGGTTTTTTTCGCCGCAACCTGGCTCATGACAGAAACGTCATCCAGCATGGTGGTGATATCGTCTAACAGGGCAAGCAGGCTGGGGGTGGCCATGAAAACATTCCGCAATAATGACAAAGATTGCTTATTCTACGTGATTCCCGCTAGAATGGCCGGATGCAGAACTCAGTCACTCAGCGTTGGATAGCACGGCTGGCCATTATGGCCATGCTGCTGGCCAGCCTGGTGCCTAGCCTGAGCCTGGCTTTTCCCATGCAGCAGGGCAACAGTTTCATAGGGCAGATCTGTTCTACCCAGGGCAGCAAATTGCTGGTGCAGGTGATGACCACCCAGGGCAAGCAGTTGGCTACGCTGATAGACTACAAGCCTTCGCAAAAACCGGTTTCCATCAGCCACCACCTTGACCATTGCCCGTTCTGCCATATGGCTATCGACCAGGTGGCCTTGCCTGGCTACAGCCCGGCTTATATCCTGTTTCAGCAAGCACAGGCGGCGATCGCACTCAGCGATTACCAGCCACCCGTAGTTTCAAGCTATTACCCCACTGCGCACCCCACACGCGCACCCCCAGCGACTCCACTCTCGATCTAGTACCGTCCGTATCGCGGCCGGATTCTGAGTCATGCCTGCCCCGCAGGCATAGAGGAGTCATCTATGATAGTTATCAACCTCCAGGCAATGATATTTGCCAAACAGGTGGAGTGGAAACGCCACATCACCCTCAAAGAAATCGCTGAAGCCACCGGCATCAGCCGCATGACCTTGCACCGTATCGTCAAAAAACCTGCCTATAACGCCTGCACCGAGCACCTGGACAAGCTGTGCGCCTATTTCCATTGCGAAATAGGGGCTCTGATCCGCTGGCAGCCGGACCAACCCACGCAGCAGGTGTTTGCCGCCTGAGCCTGGATGATGGCTACCGCTTGCCTTGATGGGCAAGCGCACTAGCATCCTCTGCTTTTGAATTTTTAGGGAATGAATAAATGAAAAAAACAAATATAAGCTTAGCCATTCTGGCAGCTTTGCCGTTGCTTGCACACGCAGAACACGAGGGCACCGTGCACCTTGATGAGGTGCAAGTCACTGCACAAAAACCCAAGGCTTCATTGACGCAGCCGGATATTGAACAAGCAAAAGAAAACCTGTCCAAAACCGCAGGCGGGACTAGCGTTGTCGATATGGCCACGGTCAGGGAAGGCCGCACTAGTAATCTTCAGGATACCCTGGGCATGGCCACTGGCGTGCTGGCGCAGTCGCGGTTCGGCGCGGAGGAGACGCGCCTTTCCATTCGCGGTTCCGGCTTGCAGCGTACGTTTCATGGCCGTGGCTTGAAACTGATGCAGGACGGCATCGCGGTCAACCTGGCTGATGGCGGCTTTGATTTCCCGGCCATAGACCCTATGGCCACCGATTATATTGAAGTCTATCGCGGGGCGAATGCCTTGCAATATGGCTCTACCAATCTGGGCGGCAGTATCAACTTTATCTCGCGCACCGGTTATACCGCCCCGGCATTGGAGATCCGCTCTGAAGGCGGTAGTTATGGCTATTACCGACTAGGCATCAGTGCCGGCGGTGTCAAAGACGATGTCGATTATTTTGTCACTGCGAGTAAATACCACACCGATAGCTTCCGCGATAATGCACAACAAAGTGCAGATCGCCTGACCGGTAATCTAGGTATCAAAATCAATGACCAGGTGGAGACCCGTTTTTACTTCGGCTACGTGAATAATGATTCACAGCTTTCCAGCAGCCTGACCAAGGCGCAATTAAAAGACAACCCCAGGCAGGCAACGGTGATTCCCGGGCAGGGCATCAACCAGCGCGATATCAACCTGACCAGGCTGGCCAATAAAACCACTATTCTGTTCGATCACAGCAAGCTGGAACTCGGTGCGTTTTACTCCCGCAAGAGCTTGTATCACCCTATAGGCAACTTTGGCGATACCACGGGCGTGATAGACCAGGAATCTGATGATTTCGGCCTGACTGCGCGCTGGGCACATCTGGGTGAGTTATTTGGCTTGAAGAATGAGTTTATCGCTGGCCTGGCACCGACCAAAGGGCGCACCGATGCCAAAAACTTCGTCAACGTCAATGCCAGACGTGGTGCGTTGCTGAATAATTTCGACCAGAAAGCGAGCAACTTTGAAGCCTATCTGGAAGACCGCCTAAGCCTGGACGAACAATGGACAGTGGTTGCGGGCTTGCAATATGCCAGATCCAAACGTGATTCGCAGGATCAGCTGATCACCGCCAGCGGCAATCAGAGCGTGGATAAAACCTATAATCAGACCAGCCCTAAACTAGGCGTGCTATACCAGTTGCAACCGCAAGTGCAATTGTTCGCCAATGCCTCGCGCAGTTTTGAGCCGCCCAGCTTCGGTGAACTGAATAGCCTGGTGGTGACCAGCCTTAAAGCACAAAAAGGCACCACCTTCGAGATAGGTTCACGCGGCAACAGTGAATTCATCGATTGGGATGTGGCGCTTTATCATGCACGTTTACAAGACGAACTGCTGGCGGTGGCTGCTAACGGCTCACCAGTGGCGACACAAACCATCAATGCGGGTAAAACCATACATCGTGGCGCGGAATTCGGCCTGTCCGCCAGGTTGCCGTATAGCCTGCAATGGCGTTCCAGCGTATTGATCAACGATTTCAAACTGGATAATGACGCCACCTACGGCAGCAACCGCTTGCCAGGCATACAACGCTCTTTGCTACGTGCAGAGCTGGTCTACCGCGGCAGTGATGTGTTGGAAAACTTCTATATCGGCCCGACCATAGAGTGGTCACCGCAGCGCTATAACGTCGATTTTGCAGAAACCGTCTATGCCGACAGCTATTTCCTGTGGGGCGTCAAAGCCGGGCAGAAAGTCAACCAGCACTGGTCGTGGTTTGTAGAAGGACGCAATCTGGCCAACCAGAAATATGCAGCGACTACCGGTGTCGCCAGAAACCAGAATGGGGTTGACGGTGCATTGTTCCTGCCTGGTGATGGCCGCACTGCTTACCTGGGCGTGACCTGGAATTATTAACCGCCTGTGCCCGGCAATGCTATGCCGGGCCTTGCTTTCATACCAGGTAAGGAGAACCCAATGCAGCAATTTGATCACCGTGACAATTTAAACATCATTCAGGCCAGCGCCGTACAGCATAAGGTCATTGTGATGACAGGCAGTGGCTATATGGCTGGCGCAGGCAGGCAGGGAAAGTGGTGATGCGATGTTATTAAAAAATACAAAGCAAATGTCATCTTCTACGAACCGCGCGACATTCTACGGCCGGGTGTGGCGCTGGCATTTTTTCGCCGGCTTGTTGTGCCTGCCGATATTGCTCAGCCTGGCGATCACCGGCAGCCTGTATCTGTTTCGAGCTGAAATCAACGACTGGATTTATCACTCTGAACGGTTTGTAACACCTTCTTCAAAGCCCGCCATATCACTGCAGCGCCTGACACAGCATGTGTTGATGGAGTATCCCGGCGAGCTGAAGCTGATACAAACACCGGCCAGCAGTGATCGCAGCCTTGGCCTGCTGATCAAACAGCCGCATGGCGAGACAGTGCAAGTGCTGGTGAATCCGTATACCGGCCAGACCTTGGGCGCACACGCTGAAAGCCAGCAGTGGGAGCTGATAGTCAAACAATTGCATTCACTGACCCTGGTGGGCACCTGGGCCAACTGGCTGGTAGAGATAGTAGCCGGATGGACCATGGTGCTGATCATCACCGGCCTGTATCTTTGGTGGCCGCATGGTCAAAATGCCAACTTGGTGCGGGTGCGCGGCGCGCCTCACAAGCGTATCTGGTGGCGCGATATACATGCCCTCACAGGTCTGTTGGCTGGCGGTATCATCCTGTTTCTGGCCTTGACCGGTATGCCATGGTCTGCATTCTGGGGCCAGCAGTTAGGCAAAATCAGCACTGCTTATGGCCTGGGCTTTCCTGCCTATCTTTGGGCAAAGGTCCCGCAATCCGATATCGCGCTTGAAACGCAGGGGGAGGTGCCGTGGACGCTGGAAAAAACGACTTTGCCCACTTCTGGCAAGCAGGGGGCTAGTGGCACGCAGATGCCTATCGGTCTCGATCACGCGCGGCATATCTTCGCGCAGGTAGGCTTGAAAGCTGGCTATTCTATCCGGCTGCCCATGGGGCCTGGTGGCGTGTATACCGCGTTGCAGTTCCCCGCCGATGCGACGCAGGAACGAGTGATACACGTAGACCAGTATTCAGGCAAAGTGCTGATAGATACCGGTTATGCAGCTTATGGCGCAGTGGCTAAAGTCACCGAATGGGGTACCTCGGTACATCAAGGCAAACAATACGGACTTGCCAGCCAGCTGCTGATGCTGGCGGGATGTCTGGCGTTGATTCTGCTGGTGGTTACTTCGGTCACCATGTGGTGCAAGCGTCGCACTTCTGGTCAACGGCTGGCACCACCGCCTAAGCGGCAGGATCACAAGCTCACACGGAATGCCGCCCTCATCACATTCGCGTTGGGCGTTCTATTCCCATTACTTGGGGCATCGATGATTGCAGCACTTATTTTCGATGTCATTTGGCAATTGACTCATCAGGAGGTCAGGCAATGAAATTTAACTTAAAACACGTATTCGTCAGCGTCGCGATGACCTGTGCAACCACGCTCGCCCATGCAGAATTAAAGATCACCGATGCCTGGGTGAAACCTACCGTTCCCGGCCAGCCAGTCGCGGCGGCCTATATGAACCTGAGTGCTGATCAGACTGTTGATCTGGTTAGGGTGCTTACCCCGGTGGCTGAAAAAGCCGAGATCCATTACATGTCCATGGATGGCAATATCATGCGTATGAAGAGGCTGGAGCGTTTGCCGCTGAAAGCGGGGCAGGTGGTAGCGCTGAAACCAGGCGGCTTTCATCTGATGCTGATAGGCTTGAATCACCAGATCAAACAGGGCGAAGTGGTACCTCTCACTCTGGTGACCCAGGATGCGCAGGGCAAAAAAGCCACCATTCACATCAAGGTGGTTGCCGCTGCGCCTACAGCCCCTGAGCCAGCCGCCGATACGCATATGCATCACTGATGATGCTGTATCAAGCAGGCGGAGAGAGGATGCCGGCTGACGGCATCTGAAGAACTGCCCGTATAGTGACTATGCGGGCAGGGGTGTGAAGCTTACGGTGACTACAAAGTTAAGCGGTGACTTTATCGATAAAGTAGCTGGTACGTTGTTTCTGGCGCATCATTCTCTGCAGGATATTCGGTAACTGTTCCGGTTTCAGGCATTGAATGATGTTGAGGTCCAGGGTTTCGCGCAAGTCTATGATTTCGCCATCTTCGTCATTGCTTTCGTTGAGCAACTGGATAAATGGGCGCAGCGGTTGTTGCGGGTTGGTCGACAACACGGTCGCCAGTTTCTGGTCTGACAGGCGGATGACACTGCCGGGCGGGTAGATGCCCAGGCATTTGATAAAGCGGCGCAATATGGTCTGGTCAAACTGGTGGCGCTGCTGCGCAAACATGATGCTCAGCGCTTCATAAGGTGTTTTTGCCAGTGCCGGGTTAGATGGGTTGCACAGGTTATCGTACATATTGGCGATGATCAGGATATGCGACAGCGGATCGATCTCATCGCAATGCAAGCCTTTCGGGTAGCCGCTGCCATCGGCGAACTCATGATGCTGGCCTATGATGGACAGTATCTTTTTCGGTACCGACACTTCTTTGAGCATATTCAGGCCCAGCACGACATGGGTCTGGTAGATCGCTGTTTCGCGCACGGTCAGCGGGTCTTTTTTCAACAGTATCTTGTCGCTGATCTGGCGTTTGCCTATGTCATGCAGTATCGCCGCCATGCCGAGGATGATGGCATCTTCATCACTGACGTTCAGGTTTTTTGCCAGCAACATGGAGAGCACCAGGATATTCAGCTCATGCTGGTAGTGTTGGTCACCGATACGGTGGCCGTTCATGGCGTGGATGGCAATATCGCCTTCGGTCAGGGTGCTGGCCACCAGGTCCAGCACCACGTTAGAGGCCAGGCCATAGGCCTGGTCAGGATGCTCGGTGGACATTTTCTGGATGTTCCACACATCGGAACTGGCCTTGAGGAATTTTTGTTCGCTTTCGGTGATCGCTTGCTTGAGTGCCAGCTGCTGCCTTTGCGCCGCGCTCAGCTCAGGGCTATCGTCTATCACCTCCAGTTTGGCTGAACTAGCCTTACGCATAGGAAACTCGACCACATTGTCCTGGTGGCCGCTGCTGCGCAACGGTGTGCTCGAACTGCGGCGCGGGTCATAGCGCAATTGCGTCAACCCCAGTGATTTAATGGTTTCGATCTGCGATTCGTCAGTCACCTTAAAGTTGCTGATGGAGAAAGGATGGTCCATCCATCCCAGGTCCAGGTGGATATAGAGTCCGATCTGGAGTTGATCTATGTCGATATAAAAAGTATCGGAGGCGTGATTAGGCATGGCGTTTTATTTTTCTTTGATTATTTAACACTAACAACTGCAAAAAGTCGTCGGAGTTGACCGGGTAGGCATACAGATAGCCTTGCGCGGTCTGGCAACCCAGACGCTGTAAGAATTTTTCCTGTTCTTCTGTTTCAACTCCTTCTGCTACAACGGTGAATCCCAACTGGGTGGCCATCGCATAAATGGCACTGGTAATGGCGGCGTCATCTTTGTCGTCCGGCAGGTCTTTGACAAAGCTGCGGTCTATCTTGATCTGGTCCAGCGGCAGACGCTTGAGGTGCGACAGCGATGAATAGCCGGTGCCAAAGTCATCAATGGCAATGCTGATACCCAGCTTTTTCAGCTGGTTAAAGGTATCCACCACATGCTGCGTGTGCTGCATCAGCGTGCTCTCGGTGATCTCCAGCTCAATGATAGAAGGGTCGCAATCGCTCTCCATCAGAATGCCATACACGGTATCGGCAAACTTGCTCTTCATGATCTGCACCGCAGAGACGTTGATGGCGATCTTCTTGAATTCAGGGTGGCGTTTGTGCCAGGCATGGGCCTGACGCACAGACTCGCGCAAGGCCCATTCGCCTATGCCCAGGATCAGGCCGGTCTCTTCTGCCAGCGGGATGAACTTGGCTGGCGGGATCAGGCCCTGCGTCGGGTGCTGCCAGCGTATCAGCGCTTCTGCGCCTATGATCATGCCGGTAGTTAGGTCTATCTGCGCCTGGTAGAACATCTTGAGCTGTTTTCTGGCCAGTGCCTGGCGCAACTCGGTTTCCAGCTGGAAATGCTCCACCGCATTGCGGCTCAGCGCAGCATCGTAGAACGACACATGGTTCTTGCCATTGTTCTTGACCTGGTACATGGCGAGGTCGGCGGCTTTGATCAGGCCTTCCACATCGCTGGCATCGTGCGGATACATGGAGATACCTATGCTGGCGCCTATGAATATTTCATGATGGTCTATCATGAACTGGCGTTTGAGGGCCTCCAGTATATCGTGTGCCTTATGCGCGGCATCTGCCTTGCTGTGCAGGTTTTCCAGCAGCACGATAAACTCATCGCCACCCAGGCGGCCAACAATATCAGATTCACGCAAAGAAGCCTGGATACGCTCGGTCACCCCCAGCAATAACTGGTCACCACTGTAATGGCCCAGGCTGTCATTGATATTCTTGAACCGGTCCAGGTCTATGAATAACACCGCCGCCTGTTGCTCGTTGCGGTTGGCACGCTGTATCGCATGCGTGAACAAATGATTGATCAGCCTGCGGTTAGGCAAGCCGGTCAGCGGGTCATGGTTGACCAGCGAGTTGAGCTGCACCTGTGAGCGCTTCATCTCGGTGATATCGGCAAACACGCCCACGTAATTGGTGATGGCGTTAGCATGGTTGCGTACCGCGGTGATGGTCATCCACTCGGTATAGCTTTCGCCGTTCTTGCGCATATTCTCTATCTCGCCCGACCATTTGCCGTGACGTTTGAGTGCGCCGAACAGGCCACGCGGTCGCTGGCGGAAGATCTGCGGTTTCAGGCCCAACACTTCGGACTCATCAAAACCGGTGATCAGCGTGTAGCCCTGGTTGATACCGACCAGCTCGCCGGAAGGGTTGACGATCATGATGCCTTCGGTGGTGCTGTCGAAAGCGATCTTGGCCAGTTTCAGGCTTTTGCCGGTCTGTTCGCGGTCTATGGCCACGCTCAGGGTGCGGCCTATGGCCATCAGTGACCCTAATTCTTGTGAGCTGGTGCTTTCGGCGTCGAAACAACGCTCTATCACCATAGAGCCCCACCATTCCTGATCTATCATCAGCGGCACGATCACCAGGTTGACGCTGTCATGCGATTTCAACAGAAAGCGTTCATCTTCCGGCAACGTATGCGCATCGCACATCACCGGTTGCCCTTTGGAGAGCAGGTCATGCCAGCGCTTCAGCTCCGGCGCGAGAAAAGAGATCTTCTCCCAGTGCTCATAAGTGGAGTGGAAACCATTGGTGGCCCAGTGGAACAGTGCCTGCGAGCGGGTCTCGGTTTTCTTGCGCACTGTGGTGGTGTGATGTTGCAGCAACACCGCACGGCTAAAACGGAAAGACAGGCAGCATTGTTGCAATACGTTTTCTGCCACGGTCTGCCAGCGTTCTGCTGAATGCAGCATCCAGTCGCAGGAGATCAGTGTATCCAGCACCGCGCTGCGATTCAGCAACTGGCTCTGAATGAATTTTTGCTCGCTGACATCACGCGCCACTGTGATCAGGTGGCTGGGCTGCTCATGCTGGTCGTAATAAGCGGTCTTGTTCACTTCCAGCGTTTTATAGCCGCCCTGCGGCAAGTGCACCAGTTCTTCATTATGGTAAGACTGGCGTGTCTGCCACACGGTCTGGTCAGATTTCTCGTGATGCTCGAAACTGTTGCGGAACACCGGATGCAGGGTATCGGCGATCTGCCTGTTGTTCAAAAACTCATACTCAAAGTCATCGATCTGAAAGGTGTTCAGCATGCGCTGGTTAGCCATCATCCAGCGATTGTCAGGGTCTTTGATAGAGATCAGGTCAGGGCTCATCTCTATCAGTGAATGCACCACGGATTGCATATGTACCAGTTGCTGGACCAGGGCATTCTCCTGCTCCTCCAGCAGCAACCCTATGGCATGCCTGCCTTGCCTGGCATAGAACAAGCGGCATTTGAAATCGCGGGTCAGGTCATTGATGCGGGTTTGCAGTGTCAGTTCGGTCTGCTGGTCGCGGATGGCCTGCACCAGCGCCTGGCGCATGTCTTTGGGTAAAGCATGCGCCTGCTCGCCCAGCAGCTTTTTTGCCATCTCGTTAGAAGCCAGGCACTGCGCGCGGCGGTTGATTGCCAACACCGGCATATCAGGCATGGTGGCCGCCAAAGGCTGCAGCCACGCTGTGCTATGATGATCAAAAGTTGCTTGCGTATCCATAAGTTTTATTGCTATCCGACAGGTAGTCGTTATTCGTCCAGTTATGTGGGTTAACGGCTTTTGACACCCTAACTTTAGCAGCTTATTCAATTGTAAAGAATTATATTGTTAAATATATTTTAAGTAAGGAAATTAAGCGGTGAGATGGTTGATTAAAGCGTTGCTCGTCGTCTTCAGCATGGTCTGCCTGTCTCAGGTCAGCGCGCACGATGCACATACAGAGCAAGGGGCAGCCAGTCTGGCGATCAGCCTGGCGACTGATAGTGATGGCCGGTTGTGGCAAGCGCGTGCCAGCAAGGGCCAGGTGTGGGTGTCATACAGTGCAGATGGCGGGCAGCATTTCAGCAGCGAAGTGGCAGCCAACCCCACGCCGATGAAAGTGGCGGCAGACGCCGAAGCCAGGCCCAAGATCGCTGTCGCCAGTAATGGCAATATCTATCTGAGCTGGACCGAATCACTGAAGAAACCTTTTGCCGGCTACATCTGGTTTGCCCGCTCTGTCGATGGCGGTAAAACTTTTGAGCCGCCGTATATCGTGCATCACGACCGCGCAGAGATCACCCACAGGTTTGATGCGCTGCAGGTTTCCGCAGAAGGTGAGATCACCGTTGCCTGGGTAGATAAGCGCGACTTGCTGGCAGCCAAGGCCGCCGGCAAGCCTTATGACGGCGCGGCCATTTATTACGCAGTCTCTAGCGACCAGGGTAAAAGCTTTGCCAGCGAGAAAAAACTGGCCGACAGCAGTTGTGAGTGTTGCCGTATCGCCATGACCAGCAAGGCCGATGGCACGGTGGCCGTGCTCTGGCGGCATGTGTTTGCCGGCAGTGAGCGCGACCATGCCATGGCCGAGATACCGCGGCCAGGTGCTGGCAAAGCGGCCAAACCTGCCATCGTACGCGCCAGCTACGGCCGCTGGAAGATAGACGGTTGCCCACACCATGGCGCTGCGCTGGCGCTGGGTGAAGGCTTTGGCTACCACCTTGCGTATTTTGACGGCGCCGGTGACAAGCCCGGCCTGCGCCTGGTGCGCATGGATGGCCAGGCGTGGGTGACCACCCCGCCCAGGCGTATAGGCGACGCGAAAAAGAACGCCGGACACCCGGCCTTGCTCAGTGTGGGCGATAAGGTATGGCTGGCATGGCAGGAACGCAGTAGCGAGGGTATGGATATAGTGACCATGGCTTCACTCGATGGCGGCAAGACCTGGGGCTTGCCCACAGTGGCCGTGCACAGCGCAGGCAAGCTGGATTACCCGCAATGGTTGAATCTGCGTGGCCAGGCGCTGCTGGCGGTCAACAGCGCTGAAAAAGGCCTGCTGCTGGTGCCGGGAACGGTACCATAAGAGAACGAGTTGACGTTCACGGCACCATAAGACAACAGGTGCCGTTCCCGGCACCATAAGACGACGAGGCTCCGTTTGCTGACCCATAAGGCCAGCATTAACTGGCGCATATTTGATCTGGCTCTATTGAAAACGTAAAAACCCGCCGCATTATAGGGTTATCCCGCCGCAATGTGCGGCATGACTTTTGTGTGAAAGGGTTAACCGTGCGTTTTGATAAGCTCACTACCAGATTCCAGCAGGCACTTGCCGATGCGCAAAGCATGGCAGTGGGTGCCGACCAACCAACCATAGAAGCGCCACATCTGTTACTGGCCATGTTGAACCAGGACGACAGCGGCGTTGCCGCCTTGCTGTCGCGTGCCGGTGCGCAGGTCAGCGCCTTGAAAACCAGTTTGCAGCAGGCGGTGGATGCGCTGCCCAAGATCAGCGAAAACAGTGGCGAAGTCACGATTTCACGCGACCTGAATAACCTGCTCAATATCACCGATAAATTCGCCCAGAAAAGTGGCGACACTTACATCGCCAGCGAGATGTTCCTGCTGGCGCTGGCTGAAGACAAAGGGGAGACCGGCAGGTTGCTCAAGCAGCATGGCCTGAACAAGGCTGTACTGGAACAAGCCATTAAAGCGGTGCGCGGTAACGACACCGTCAATAGCCAGGAGGCAGAAGGCCAGCGCGAAGCCCTGAAAAAATTCACTATGGACCTGACCGAGCGCGCACGTGCCGGCAAGCTGGACCCGGTGATAGGCCGCGATGACGAGATCCGTCGCGCCATCCAGGTATTGCAGCGGCGTACCAAAAACAACCCGGTGCTGATCGGTGAGCCTGGCGTTGGCAAGACCGCCATCGTTGAAGGCCTGGCCCAGCGTATCGTCAATGGCGAAGTGCCGGATTCGCTGAAAAACAAAAAAGTGCTGAGCCTGGATATGGCAGCATTGCTGGCGGGTGCCAAATACCGAGGTGAGTTTGAAGAGCGCCTGAAATCGGTGCTGAAAGAGCTGGCGCAGGATGAAGGCCAGACCATAGTCTTTATCGATGAGATCCACACCATGGTCGGTGCCGGTAAGTCTGAAGGCGCCATGGACGCCGGCAATATGCTGAAACCGGCACTGGCACGCGGCGAGTTGCACTGTGTAGGTGCCACCACGCTGGATGAGTACCGCAAATACATAGAGAAAGACGCCGCGCTGGAACGCCGTTTCCAGAAAGTGCTGGTCGATGAGCCTAGCGTAGAGGCGACCATCGCCATTTTGCGTGGCTTGCAGGAAAAATATGAGCTACACCACGGTGTGGAGATCACTGACCCGGCCATCGTTGCTGCGGCAGAGTTATCCAACCGCTATATCACCGACCGCTTTTTGCCGGACAAGGCCATAGACCTGATAGACGAGGCGGCTTCGCGCATCAAGATGGAGATAGACTCCAAGCCGGAAGTGATGGACAAGCTGGACCGGCGCCTGATACAGCTCAAGATCGAGCGCGAAGCGGTGCGCAGGGAGAAAGACGAAGCTAGCCAGAAACGCTTTACCCTGATCGAAGAGGAGATAGACCGGCTGGAGAAAGAATATGCCGACCTGGAAGAGATCTGGAAAGCTGAAAAAGCGGCTGTGCATGGCTCTGCAGGCGTCAAAGAGGCGATAGAAAAAGTCAAACTGGATATGGAAGCCGCTACCCGCAAGGGCGACTGGCAGCGTGTTTCCGAGTTGCAGTATGGCAAATTGCCGCAACTGGAAGCACAGCTCAAGCACGACTCCAGCCAGGCAGCACCGCTGGCGGTAAAACATAAAATGTTGCGTACCGAGGTCGGTGCCGACGAGATCGCGGAAGTGGTCAGCCGTGCCACCGGCATACCGGTCAGCAAGATGATGACCGGCGAGCGCGAGAAACTGTTGCGCATGGAAGACAAATTGCATGAGCGCGTGGTCGGCCAGGACGAAGCCGTGCGCCTGGTCTCGGACGCCATCCGCCGTTCGCGCAGCGGCTTGAGCGACCCTAACCGGCCGTATGGCAGTTTCCTGTTCCTGGGGCCGACCGGTGTCGGTAAAACCGAGTTGTGCAAGGCGCTGGCCGGCTTTTTGTTCGATAGCGAAGAGCACCTGATCCGCATCGATATGAGCGAGTTCATGGAGAAACACTCCGTCTCCCGCCTGATAGGTGCGCCCCCCGGTTACGTCGGCTATGAAGAAGGCGGTACGCTGACTGAAGCGGTGCGCCGCAAACCCTATTCAGTCATCCTGCTTGATGAGGTAGAAAAAGCGCACCCGGATGTGTTCAATGTGCTGCTGCAGGTGCTGGATGATGGCCGCCTGACCGATGGCCAGGGCCGCACGGTAGACTTCAAGAATACCGTCATCATCATGACCTCTAACCTCGGTAGCCAGATGATACAAAGTATGGCGGACCAGGATTACCAGGTGGTGAAACTGGCGGTGATGGGCGAGGTGAAAGCACACTTCCGGCCTGAATTCATCAACCGTATCGACGAAGTGATCGTGTTCCATGCGCTGGGTGAGACGCATGTGAGGGCCATTGCCAATATACAGCTGCAATTGCTGGCTAAACGCGTGGCCGCCATGGAGATGCAGCTGGATATCAGTGATGCAGCGCTGGCAGAGATCGCCAATGCCGGGTTTGACCCGGTCTATGGCGCGCGACCATTGAAACGGGCGATACAGAGCGAGATCGAAAACCCGTTGGCAAAAGAGATACTCGCCGGGCATTTTGCCGCCAAGGATACGATACAACTGGGCTTCGAGTCCGGCAGAATGGTGTTTAACAAAGCCTGATGGCCGCCGGTTGGCGAACCATAGTCATCCTATAGGGTCATAATGGTTATGGCCCTATTCTTTTTGCGGGTTAGAATGGAAATATGATGAATCAATTCAAAAGCTTGCGTTTATTGTTAGCGATCAGTTTGCTGGCTATGCTGGCAGGTTGTGCTACCCAGGCGCCGCAGCCGGTGCAGATCGAAAGGATCTCGCCTGAGCAGTTGGCGGCCTTGCTACCGCCTGCGCAATCCACGCTGAGCCTGGACGAGATCGTCAGCCTGAGCAAAAAAGGCAAGTCCGATGCCGAGATCATAGAAGCCATCAAACTGTCGCAATCGCGCTACTCACTGACACCTTCAGAGGTGTTGAGCTGGCACCAGAAAGGCATCTCAAAAGGCGTGCTGGATTACATGCAGCAGGCCAATGCGCTAGCACAGCAGAACGCGATTGCCGATGAGATCAACAAACGCGAGAAAGCGCGGGTAGAAGCAGAGACCCGCTTGAAACGCGAGCGTGATTCCGCGCGTTTGCGTAGCATGGACCCCTGGTTTTATGGCGGTGGTTATTATGGTGGCCCCTGGGGTTACCGCCCTTACTGGGGTGGCGGCTGGCGCTACTGGTAGGGTAAAGGCTTGCATACGGCGTCTATGCCCGATTTGAATACTGATTTAACGAGATTTTGCAGCGGAACACAGGCATGAGACAAAGCCATGAAACACTAAGCATCAATGCACAAGGCAGACGCCTGTATGACATTACACCGCAGGTGGCGCAGTGGGTAGAGCAAGCAGCTATCCACAGTGGCTTGCTCACTTTGTATATACAGCACACTTCTGCCAGCCTGCTCATCAATGAGAACTATGACAGGGATGTGCTGGTGGACCTGGAAGCATTTTTTAATCGGATCGCCCCGGATGGCGACCAGCTGTTCATACACACGGTGGAAGGGCCGGACGATATGCCCGCCCATGTGAGGACGGCGTTGACGCAAACCAGCGTGTCTATCCCGGTGATCAACGGCAAGGTCGCGCTGGGGCAATGGCAGGGTATCTTCCTGTTTGAACATAGACATCAACCAGCCCGTCGCCGGGTGTTGATGCATGTAATTGGCGAATAAGCCAGTTGTTAAGGTAGCTATGTTTTTTTAACTATAACCAGTGTTTTTTTAATAATAATCGGAAGTAATAAAAGGAGAAATTTATGAGATGGAATACTTACCTGCTTACACTTTTTTTAGTTGTGGGTCTGGCCGCTTGCGGTAAAGAAGAGCCGCCTGCACCTGAGACCGCAGCGCCGGCCGCAGAACAACCTGCTGCAACAGATGCCCCCGCTGCTGCCAAATCCAGTGGCGGGGGCGGCTATGAGCCTGCTGAAGATGAGCGTGTGCCTGGCATCACCGTTTCCAAGGAAGAATTGGAAAAACAGCTGGAAGCCGCACGCGCCAGTACACCACAGCCTGAGATCCCTGGTGAAGAAGGTGCCAAGGCCGAGTAAGTTGCCGCCCGGTTAACAGACAGGTTGCCAGGGTTTGAACAGGCAGCCGGCATGAAAAAAGCGCAGTGAACTGCGCTTTTTTTGTTTAGTCAGCCACCGGTTATTTGACCGAACTCCATTGCAGCGGATCAAACGGGATGCTGTTACGGCGTAATTCATAATAGACGCCGTTTTCGGCATTGCCGCCACTGTTGCCGACTGCGGCGATGGTATCGCCACTCTTGACCGGCTGGCCTGAGGATTTATACAGGGCTTCGTTATTGCCGTATAAACTCATATAACCATTGCCATGGTCGACCACGATCAAATTGCCAAAGCCGCGCATCCAGTCGGCAAACACCACCTGGCCACCGGCGACAGACTTCACTTCACTGCCTTCTTTGGCCCGGATAAACAGGCCTTTCCAGCTGACGCCGGTTTCGGCACGCGCGCTGCCGAAACGGTTGATCACTTCGCCGCGCACCGGCAAACGCAACCTGCCACGTAGTTGGGCGAAATTTTCTTTCAGGGCATTGTATTCGGGCAAGGTGTCATTTTTGGCGACCACGCTGCTGCCTGAAGAGTCGGTCTCGCTGTCGTCTTTGCTTTGTCCGTCTACACTGGTTTGTGCTGGCTGTTTAGAAGTACGGCCACTGGATTTTTTCTTGCGCGCCTGTTCGGCCAGGCGTTTGGCGGCCGCTTCTTTTTCGCGCTTGGCCCGCGCCAGTGCTTCCTGCTCACGTTTTTTGGCTTCAGCCGCCAGGCGCTGGAACAGTTTGGATAACGCTTCTTCATCCTTTTTCAGGCGCACCAGCTGCTGTTCCTGAGTTTCTATCTGGCGCGAAAGCTGAGTCAGCACTTCGGCCCGTTTTGATTTCTCGTCGACCAGTTTGTGCGTGGTGTCGCTGTATTGTGTCGCCAGTCTGTCAGTCTCACGCAGTTGTTCGCTGGTGGCCGTGCGCACCCGCTCTATGGCGTCGCGGTTATCCTGCAATGACTGTATCTGTTGTTGATGTGCTGCCGTCAGGTAACCCAGGTATTTCAGGTTGCGGGTGGTGTTGGCCGGGTCTTGTTGCTGTAACAGCATCTGTAACGGACTGTTATTGCCATGGCGGTACTGCTGGTTGAGCTGCTGGCTGAGCGACTGGTGCTGCTGGTTGACCTGGCGCTGTAACAAAGACATTTGCTTTTGCAAGTCCTGCAGCTTGCCGCGGTTTTCCTGTTGCGCATCCTGGATCTCGCGCAGTTTTTTGCGCGAGGCACTGATGGCGGTCTCTGAAGCTTTCAGCGCTTCATTGGCATCTTGTTTGGCCAGTTGCGAGGCCTTGAGCGCATTGGCCAGCTGCTGTATCTTTTCCTTGACCTGTTCGAGGTCGCCCTTGGCCGCATCAGCTTTGTCGCTGCTTGCCGCTACCGCAGGCCATGATGCTGTGGCTAGCAGGGCACACAGGCCTGCCGCTGAAAAATATCTGCGCCAGTCTAGTTTTAGCGATCGGGTATCAGGCATGCACCAGGGTCTGTTTAAGCCGCTGCACTGAGTGCCACCAGGCTCTCGCCTGTCATTTCATCCGGTTTAGGCAAGCCCATCAGGGTCAGCAGGGTAGGTGCAATGTCAGAAAGCGCACCATCAGCCCTCACCGTACCGGCGCGGCCTACATAAATGAATGGCACCAGGTTGGTGGTATGTTGCGTATGCGCCTGGGCACTGTCATGGTCAAACATGCTTTCCGCATTGCCATGGTCAGCGGTAATAATGACTTCTGCGCCGCTGGCCTGCGCCGCAGCCACCACTCTGCCTACACAGGCATCCAGGGTTTCCACCGCTTTGATAGCTGCCTGCAGGTTGCCGGTATGGCCCACCATATCGCCATTGGCATAATTGCAGATCACCGCCTGGTATTGCCCAGATTCAATAGCGGCTACCAGTTTATCGGTCAGCTCGACCGCGCTCATTTCCGGTTGCAGGTCATAGGTGGCGACTTTGGGCGAGGGCACCAGGATACGGTCTTCGCCGGTAAACACGGTTTCTTCGCCGCCATTGAAGAAAAACGTCACATGCGGATATTTTTCTGTCTCGGCGATGCGCAACTGCTTGAGCCCGAGGTTGGCGACATATTCACCAAAAGTATTCGGCACCGTGAATGGCGCAAAGATAGGCTGCGCCAGGCGCTGGTTCTTATCGTATTGCGTCAGGGTCAGGTAATGGCTAAAGGCCGGCACACGGCTACGCACAAAGCCGTCAAAGTCAGGGTTGAGCAGGGCATCGGTCAGCTGGCGGGCCCGGTCACTCCTGAAATTCATGAACACCAGCGCGTCGCCATCCTGCATACGCACCGGGCTGTCGCCCGCGGCATGGATAGCCGTGCATTTCACAAACTCATCGCTCTCGTCACGCGCATAAGCCTGTTGCAAGGCGGTCAGGCTATCAGGCGCCACATACTCGGCAGTGCCATTGACCAGCAGCTCATAAGCGACTGCCACACGCTCCCAGCGTTTGTCTCTATCCATGCCGTAAAAACGGCCACCCACGCTGGCCACCTTGCCAACGCCCAGTGCCTGCAGCTGGTCTTCCAGCGCTTGCAGATAGGGTAGTGCACTTTTAGGCGGCGTGTCACGGCCATCGAGGAAGGCATGGATATACGCCTTGCTCAGGCCTTGCTGTTTGGCCATCTCGACCAGTGCGTGTATATGGGGCTGGAAACTATGTACGCCGCCATCAGACAGCAGGCCAAGAATATGCAGAGCCTTGTCGTGTGCTTTCAGCGTTTGCATGGTATTCACCAGCGCCGGCAGCTTAAAGAACTCGCCGCTGCTGATGCTATTGTTAATGCGCTCAAAGTCTTGAAAAACGATACGTCCCGCCCCAATATTCAGGTGACCGACTTCAGAGTTGCCCATTTGCCCGTCAGGCAAGCCGACATAGTGTTCGGACGCATTGATCAGGCCGTGCGGATAATGGCTTTTGAGTTTATCCAGATTGGGTGTGCTGGCTTGTAAAACGGCATTGTGTTCGGTGGTTTCGCTATGACCAAAACCATCGAGGATCAGCAAAATAACAGGTTTGATTGACATGGCTAACAATTTTAAAAGTGGTGACGGGGCGTAGGATTCACGAATTACGCTATTATAGTCGCAACCGCAGGCGGCGCATACCTAAGGTGATGCAGGCTGCGGGTTCGACAACAAGTTTAGGTAAAAGATCACGTGGAATTCTTTAAAGAAAATGTTTTATTGATAGGCCTGGCCCTGGGTTCTGGCGTGGCATTGCTGGTGACCATGTTCAGCCGTTCAGCAGCAGGCAGCACCCTGGTTTCTGTGACCGAGGCGGTGATGCTGATGAGCCGCAAGAAAGTGCTGGTGCTCGATGTACGTGAGGCGGATGAATTCAAGCAGGGCCATCTGCAGGGCGCGCGTAATGTGCCTTTGTCGCAGCTGGCTGGCCGTGTCAAAGAGCTGGAAAAGTTCAAGGATAAACCGGTATTGCTGGTATGCGAACGTGGCAACCGCACCCGCGCAGCCGTAAAAGTACTCAAACAACAGCAATTTACCGCCTTGCACCAGTTAAAAGGTGGCGTGCAGGCCTGGTCAGAGGCCAAGATGCCGCTGAGCAAATAACAGGCTTGCTAAGTGCTGGCTGCGGTTTTTAAGTAGATCAATAAAGTAGTGAGTTAGAAAGGTAATCATGGCAAAAGTAGTGATGTATACCTCGGCAGTCTGCCCTTTTTGCATCAATGCCGAGCGTTTGTTGCGTAACAAGGGCGTCACCGAGATCGAGAAGATCCGCGTGGATATGCAGCCTGAATTGCGTGCAGAAATGATGGCCAAGACCGGCCGCCGCACCGTGCCGCAGATTTACATAGGCGAGCGCCATGTCGGTGGTTTTGATGATCTGCATGCGCTGGATGTACAAGGCGGGCTGGATCCGCTGCTGGCGGCTTGAAGCACGGGTCAAGCACGGGCTTTAAAGCACAATAAAAAACACATAGTCAGGCCGTGGCTGACCAGTTAGAATAGCGGCTTTGCGTATTGATATTACAAGGATGATTCATGGCTCAGGAACCACAACAAAACCAAGCAGAACAGAACACAGGCCCAGTTTTCAGCATTGAAAAACTGTATGTGCACGATGCGTCTATCGAAGTGCCTAACGCACCGGCTATCTTTACCGAGCGCACCACACCACAGATCAACGTAGAATTGGGCAATGCGGTCGAGCAAGTGCAAGACGGTATTTTCAATGTCTCTATCAAAGTCACCGTTACGGCCACTATTCAGGATAAAACTGCTTTCCTGGTAGAAGTGAACCAGTCCGGTATTTTCGCCATTCGCAATGTGCCACAAGAGAATTTAGAGCCTATCCTGTCAGTCGCTTGCCCTAACATCTTGTTCCCTTATGCCCGTGAAGCGATTTCCGATATGGTGACACGCGCCGGTTTCATGCCAGTATTGTTGAACCCTATCAACTTTGAAGCTTTGTACCTGCAACAGCAACAGCAAGCTGCCCAGGCTGCTGGCGCACCTAACTGATTTTTTATTTGATTGAAAAAGTAAGCCGTAGCGGCTTGCTTTTTTTATGGATAAATACAAATGAGTAAAGTCGCCGTTTTGGGTGCAGGTGCCTGGGGCACCGCACTCGCCATGCATATAGCCTTGCAACACGATGTGGTGCTGTGGGCGCGTAACAGTGGCCATGTCTCCGGCATGCGTAAAGCGCGGGCTAACCCGCTCTATCTGGGTGAATTCCCTTTTCCTGAAAAACTCACGGTTGACGATGACCTGGCGGCTGCGGTGGACGGTGCCGACCTGATCCTTTCTGTGGTGCCGACCGCGGGTTTTCGCCCTATCCTGCAACAGTTGAAAGCCCTTTCTATCAGCCAGCCGCTGGTGTGGGCCAATAAAGGGCTGGAACCGCAAACGGCAAAGTTACCATTTGAAGTCGCACAGGAAGAACTGGGCAGTGACTATCCGTGGGGGGTATTGAGTGGGCCCAGTTTTGCAGCCGAGCTGGTGCGCGGCTTGCCTACGGCAATCACACTGGCGGCCAACCACAAAGAACTGGCGCAGCAGGCCGCGCAACTGATACATGGTGGCTGTTTGCGTGTGTATAGCAGCACCGATGTCATTGGCGCTTCAGTCGGTGGCGCAGTGAAAAATGTGATGGCGATCGCGGCCGGCATCTCCGACGGCATGGGCTTTGGCAACAATGCGCGTGCCGCCATGATCACGCGTGGCCTGGCGGAAATCACCCGCTTTGGCATCGCCCTCGGCGCCAAAGCCGAAACCTTTATGGGCCTGGCAGGAGCGGGTGACCTGATACTGACCTGTACTGGCCAATATTCGCGCAACCGTGAAGTGGGGCTGCAACTGGCTTCCGGCAAGTCTCTGGAAAGTATACTGGCCGGTCTGGGCCATGTGGCCGAAGGTGTGAATACCGCGCGCGAAGTCATGCGTAGAGCCGAGGTGATGCAGGTAGAGATGCCTATCACCTATGAAGTGAATCAATTGCTGACCAACCAGAAAACAGCACAGGATGCCGTGACTGCTTTATTGGGTCGTGGCCAGCGTCAGGAATCTGTCTGATCCATTGCGAGTTCTTCCCAGTCTAGTTATCCGGAATTTGTCTTAATCAAAACCACTCAATTCAATGAAGTGGTTATCAGCACCTAAATAGATCCTGGGTCTATCTTTCCCGGCTAATACTGTCGCACCTCTGTCATGTAAATGTCCTATAACAGTAGGAACTATACTTTGCCAGAGCAGTCAGGTAGTTAGCTCAAATGAATGAGAAGATTATTTTGCAGTTAAGTAAAAAGAAGTTGTTAAAAGTAGTCTTTGGCTTTGCTGTCATCGCGACCATAGGCTCTACCTTGTATGCGATGAAAGCCGAAGCGCTGGCCTGGCATCTGTGGCATCAATTCAACAGTCGCGATCATCAGGGCCTGAACCTTTCGGATTATGAAGTCAGCATTGAAGGCAAACCGCTGGCTGATTACAAGAACGCCTCCGGCCTGGCCTACAATCATGAAACCGGCACCTTGTTCACCGTGCTCAATGACAAAGGCCTGATCGTCGAGTTCAGCCTGGATGGTGAGCCTGTCCGTGAAATAAAGGTGCATGGCACCGATGACCTGGAAGGCATCTCGCATCTGGAAAAAGATTTTTATGTGGTGGCCGATGAGCGCGAAAGCAAATTGTGGCTGCTACAGATCAAAGCCGATACACGCGAGATCTCGGTCAAGGACGCCAAATTGCTGGGCTATGGCATCAACGAGCGCGGCAACAAGAATTTTGAAGGCGTCACCTATGACAGCGTGCATCACCGCTTGATCGTAGTCAAAGAGCGTGACCCTAAATATGTGATGTCGGTGACTGGTTTGTATGAGCCGGATGCCAGCAAGCAGAGCCAGATAGAAATGAAGCACATGCGCCAATTCGATCCGGCCTTGAAATGGGCACTCAGGGACCTGTCTTCAGTCACTTATCATGAGCCTAGCGGCCATTTCTTTTTGCTCAGTGATGAATCCAAGCTGCTCAAGCAGTTTAACGAAGCCGGGCAGGCCCTGGGCTCCCTGGCGCTATGGAAAGGCTTTCATGGCTTGCACGAAAGTGTGCCGCAGGCCGAGGGTGTTTCTATCGATAATCAGGGCAATGTGTATATCGTCAGCGAGCCCAACCTGTTTTATATGTTCAAGCTAAAAGCGCAGGCCAGGCATAGCTGAGATGCCGCATGCAGAAATTAAAAAACCCGCAGCTGCGGGTTTTTTAATGCGCCAGGTTGATTAAGGCTTATTCAATACCCAGTAACTCGACTTCAAATACCAATGTCGCATCCGGGCCTATCACCGGGCCGCTGCCGCTCTCACCGTAAGCCAGTTCAGAAGGGATGGTCAGCTCGAACTTGCTGCCTACCTGCATCAACTGCAAGCCTTCTACCCAGCCTGAAATCACACCAGTTACCGGAAAAACGATAGGCTCGCCGCGGTCATAAGAGCTGTCAAAGACCGTGCCATCGATCAGCGTGCCTCTGTAATGCACTTTGACGCGATCGCTAGGCACCGGTTTTGCGCCGTCGCCAGTCACCAGCGCTTTATATTGCAGACCGCTTGCTGTGGTGATCACGCCGTCTTTTTTAGCGTTTTCAGCCAGGTAAGCAACGCCAGCGGCTTTATTCTTTTCTTGTGCTGCTGCTTGCTTGGCTTGTGCTTCTTTCTGCACCTGCTCAACTGCACTCTGCTTTTCTTCATTGGATAAACGGGATGGCTGGTCTGTCATCACATCGCGCACCGCGAGTGCCACCACGTCTGCATCCAGTTCCAGATTATCGTTTCTGAGCTGATGGGCCAGGTTTTCACCCACGATATAGCTCAGGCGTTGGGTCAGGGTTTTTAATTCAATTGTCATTAAGTTTCTTTCGTGATTTTAAGCGGCTAGGCTAGGATTGAAGATTAATTTGTCAGATAAGACAAAACCCGCGCAAGCGGGTTCTGTTTTTAAACTGGTACTTAGGGCATTTTTGCAAGTGAAAGCGGTTAGTGCAAGGCGCTTATCCGCAGGCAGTACACTAAAGTACGACCAGGATAAGCAACGCAGCAATAGCCGCTTTAACGCCGCAAAAATTACATCATACCGCCCATGCCGCCCATTCCACCCATATCCGGCATCGCTGGCGCATCTTCTTTAGGCAGTTCAGCTACCATGCAGTCAGTGGTCAACATCAAGCCAGCCACAGAAGCCGCGTTTTGCAGTGCAGAACGTGTCACTTTAGTTGGGTCAAGAATACCCATTTCAATCATGTCGCCGTAAGTTTCGTTGGCCGCGTTGTAACCGTAGTTACCTTTGCCAGCCGCTACATTGTTCACAACCACAGATGGCTCAACACCAGCGTTTTGCGTGATCTGACGCAATGGTTCTTCAACCGCGCGCAGAACGATCTTCACGCCTGCTTCCTGGTCCAGGTTCTCACCTTTTACTTTAGCGATAGCATCACGGGCACGGATCAGCGCAACGCCGCCGCCAGCCACGATACCTTCTTCAACCGCAGCGCGTGTCGCGTGCAATGCATCTTCAACGCGGGCTTTTTTCTCTTTCATCTCGATCTCGGTGGTCGCGCCAACCTTGATCACTGCAACACCACCAGCCAGTTTGGCTACGCGCTCTTGCAGTTTTTCACGGTCGTAGTCGCTAGAAGCTTCTTCGATCTGAGTTTTGATCTGGCCGATACGCGCTTTGATGGTTTCTTCGTTGCCGGCACCGTCGATAATGATGGTGTTTTCTTTACCCACTTCTATGCGTTTCGCCTGGCCGAGGTCGGTCAGTTGTACGCTTTCCAGTTTCAGGCCAACTTCTTCAGAAATCACGGTACCACCGGTCAACACAGCGATGTCTTCCAGCATGGCTTTCCTACGGTCACCAAAACCAGGCGCTTTTACAGCAGTGGTTTTCAAAATGCCACGGATGTTGTTCACAACCAGAGTTGCCAATGCTTCACCATCTACATCTTCAGAAATGATCAGCAAAGGACGGCCAGCTTTAGCCACTTGCTCCAGTGTAGGCAGCAGGTCACGGATATTGGAGATTTTTTTGTCGTGCAATAACACGAAAGGATTGTCCAGCAACGCGATCTGGCGCTCTGGATTGTTGATGAAGTAAGGAGACAGGTAACCGCGGTCAAACTGCATACCTTCAACGACATCTAATTCATTGGTCAGGCCTGAACCGTCTTCAACAGTGATCACGCCTTCTTTACCGACTTTGTCCATTGCATCAGCAATGATCTGGCCAACAGAAGTGTCTGAGTTAGCAGAGATAGCACCAACTTGGGCGATTTCTTTGCTGGTAGTACAGGGTTTTGATTGCTCTGCCAGGTTGGCAACAGCCGCTTCAACCGCTTTATCGATACCGCGTTTCAAGTCCATAGGGTTCATACCAGCGGCAACAGATTTCATGCCTTCGCGGATGATGGCTTGTGCCAGTACTGTGGCAGTCGTGGTGCCGTCACCGGCGATGTCATTGGTTTTAGAAGCAACTTCTTTCACCATCTGCGCGCCCATGTTTTCGAACTTGTCTTTCAATTCGATTTCTTTAGCTACAGACACACCATCTTTAGTGATGGTAGGCGCGCCGAAAGAACGCTCCAACACAACATTGCGGCCTTTAGGGCCTAAAGTCACGCGTACTGCATTAGCCAGTACGTTGACACCATTTACCATTTTTTGGCGAACGTCATCACCAAATCTTACGTCTTTAGCTGCCATTTAAATTCTCCTGAATTTTGAATGTTCAATAAGGTTTACCAGAAGTTGCCGCAACAGTGGCATGCTGAAACAGGATGAGTGCAAAGCGCATAAGCTGTAGCAAACGCAAACGGCTTTATGCAACGCAACGATCATCCGTTGCCAGTCACCAGAGTTACTCTACAACTGCCAAAATATCTTCTTCGCGCATCACCAACAGCTCTTCGCCGTCGACTTTGACTGCTTGACCAGAGTATTTGCCGAACAACACTTTGTCGCCGACTTTTACGTCCAACGGAATCGCTTTACCGTTGTCATCTTTTTTACCGTTACCAACGGCTTGCACAATGCCTTGATCAGGTTTTTCAGTAGCGCTATCTGGAATCACGATGCCAGAAGCGGTTGTGCGCTCTTCAGCGGCGCGTTTAACGATCACTCGATCGTGCAATGGACGAATACTCATGAATATCTCCTTGTATTCCTAAAGGTTTATTTGGGAAGAGGTTTAATAAAATAACAAATAGAGTTACAGCGCGCATTTTAGCACTCGCGCACCCTGATTGCTAATTTGGGATGCTAAACCTTATTTTCAAGAGGGAAATGAAAAAAAATCGAGCTGCTGTCGTTTGTAATTCAACTGGAGATTTTTGCAAATAAAGTTGAGGGTGGTATTTCAATAAGATCAAATACTTAATTAACGATTTAATCTGAAACTAACAAACCAGTGAGTTTTTGAGCTTATTTGAAATTAAGGGGCTGGCGTTAGCCAGTCTCGCTTCAATGATGGGTTATGACGCATTTAATGCTTCGCTGACAACTTTTTTCATAAGCTCTTCATCGTCAATTAACTCGCGATAGAGTTCATATTTTAGTTGCCCATCATTTACCTGACGCTCAATAAAAATGGCTAGCCGCCAAGCATCTGGATGTGGTTTATCAAAATCGAAGTCAATGCCACCAACTTTAGGGGTTTTAAAAATATCAACACCAATGCCGTGAGTTCTTATAAACCAAGAAGTGTTTGGTACTTGGCGAATACCCCTATTTTCTTTGTTTAGAATATCTTCTGCACGCTCTAGGTTGAAAGTTCGGACGAGCAGCTCTTTTGCCCATGCCATTTGGGCATGCCAAAGTGGAATTGCATGGAGAACTAACTCAATGTGCGATTTATTCATAAGGCATAACGTCTGAATTAAGGAGCCGGCTTTAGCGCGTCCACTTGATTGAAGGGTTAAGCTGGGAACTCATTGGTAACCGGCCCATTCGCTTGCACATAACCAATGCTTGGGGATTTCTGCCAAAGCAGCCTCAGGTACAAGAAGATCCCAACAATGCTCCCAACCACCGGTGGAATAATCAGCGACCATAATCGCTGAGTCCCAGCGCGCCAAAAAATCTTGAACCTTATCGAATTCTGTCGCGTCTTCAACATGGTCAACATAGATAGTTACTTTGCGTTACATGAATAAGCCTACGTCTGAGGTAAGTAACTGGCAACAACCTTTGCTCAACCTTGGTTATCATCAAATCTCTTTTTTGCCTGTGCCGATTCATGATGGGTCAGAGATTGATGCTTTAATTTTTATCAACACACATAAAAATCCTAAGCAGACCTATATCAGGATCATTCGTTGTTGTAGGTACGTTGCCACGGTCAGGCAGGGGCGCGCCAAGTGGGTTAGCCGCTACAGCTTTACCGCCTTCGCATAACTCGTCCCAATTGTAACCGCACTGCAAGGTATTATTTTTACAGTGAAGATAGTAAACCGTTCCACCCTTAGTTTTTGATGTGAATATTTCATAAGAGTCATCTAATTTTACGTTGAACTCTTTATTTTTGTTGGTAGCTTGATTAGGTGGTGTTTGTGTACCAGCTTCATTAGCAAACGCACTAAAATTGATAAACATTAATAGTAGGAGATATTTTTTCATTATTTTCTCTAACAGTGGTTACAAAGACCCAAGGGCCTCAATATAAAATTGACTTCAAATCTATTTTCAAACCATATCCGGCGCGACAATGCGTATTGGGCGTGTGCCGATCTTGGCTCCCGTTACCTCATCGATTGCCACAGCCTTGATTTCGGTTTCTGTCTCAGCATCGAGAAAGCGTATCAGTTCGCCTCCTCCACGATATTGACGTCCCCATTCGCCTATCATAAACAGCACCGGTAAAAAGTCGCGGCCAGCGGCGGTCAGCACATATTCCTCACGCGGAGGATGCTCTGAGTAGCGCCGCCTCTCTAGCATTCCCTCTGCCGTCAAAGATCCAAGTCGCCTAGTTAATATCGTCGGCGCTATCCCCAGACTTTTCCTGAACTGGTCAAAACGCGTCAGCCCGGCATGTGCATCGCGGAGGATCAAGATACTCCATTTATCCCCAAATAGAGCCAAGCTGCGCACAATGGGGCAAGGGTTATTGCAAATATTTTCGCTGTCCATACTATTTTGATAGTGACTAAATTCCAAATTGGTAGTATTGTTGCTATCGAAATGATAGTAACACTTTAATAACCAACAATGTATCACATTTGGAGACTGAATTTATGAGTAAGAATGATAGAAAGGTAGCCCTGGTTACAGGTGCATCTTCTGGCATAGGTCAAGCCACTGCAGAACTATTATCAAAATCTGGTTTTAACGTCTATGGCACTAGCCGGAGTGGGACACAAGTGGGGCAAAAATCATACGAGATGATTTCACTTGACGTAACCAGCGATGAATCTGTTGAAGCCGCGGTCAGTGAGGTGATTAGGCGTGAAGGCCGTATAGACCTGCTAGTGAACAACGCTGGCTTCAGTGTTGCACCGGCTGGAGCAGAAGAAGTCTCAATAGAACAGACAAAGTCTATTTTCAATACCAACTTTTATGGAATCGTCCGCATGACGCGTGCGGTTGTGCCTCATATGAGAAGCCAGGGAAAAGGACGGATTATCAACATTGGTTCCGTGTTGGGCTTCCTGCCAGCGCCATTTATGGCGCTATATTCGGCGACCAAACATGCTGTTGAAGGCTATTCGGAATCGCTGGACCATGAACTGCGCACACGTGGTATTCGAGTCTCTATCGTTCAGCCGGCATACACCAAGACAGCGTTCGAAGCTAACTTGCTCGAGCCCGACTTAAAAATTGATGAGTATGAAAAAATCCGTAAAGCCTTAGCTAATAGAGTGATAGAGGCGGTAGAGGCTGGGGATGATCCTAGTGTGGTAGCTAAAGTGGTGTTGAAAGCGGCAATTGCAACAGATCCTAAAGTTAGATACACAGCTGGTGGGCTCGCCTGCCGTCTGCGCTTTCTTCGCAGATTCGCGCCGGCATTTTTAGTGGATGCAGGGGTACGCAAGGATCTGCGGCTGGACGCTTAAAAAACCACAATTCCAAGAAAGCATCAGTATGACTAAATACACACCGTCTCTATTGCACGGCTCATGCGAATGTGGGACTTGCACATTAGACGCAAAGGTAATCCCTACAGCTCGACTTATTTGTCATTGCACAATTTGCCAGAGATTTATGGGTAAATCGTTCTCTGACGTAACAGTCATCGCAGCCAAGCAGCTCGAAGTGAAAAACATTGAGCAAATTTCATTTAAAAAGTACCGTCCTCCTCCCAACCTTGCGCGTGGGCTCTGCCTAAATTGTAAAAAGCCGGTAGTAGAGTTTATTGGATTTGGACCCTTCAAGTTAGCTTTTATTCCATCTAGCAATTTTGAATCTCAGCACCTGCTACCGGCGCCCTACATGCACATCTTTTATGAGAAGCGCTTAGAAAATGCACCGGATAATCTGCCCAAATACAACGGCTATATTTCAAGCCAATTGGCAATCGGCAAAATGTTAATAAGCCGTCTTTAAACATACTCAAGTGGAGCAAGACAATTGAAAAATCAGTACGTAAAAATATTCTTTGCGCTAGTCATGATGTTGGTAAGCGAGGGTACATTTGCCCAAAACTCACCGATTGGATTATGGGAAGTGACAGATGACAATACTAAGCAGCCTCTAACACATGTACGCATTAGTGAATCTGGTGGGGTACTTAGCGGGAAAATGGAAAAATTGCTCGATCCGTCAAGGCAGAACGAGAGGTGCGGCGAGTGTACAGACGAGCGCAAGAATCAACCAATGCTCAACATGACCATCATGCGCAATGTGAAGTCAACTGGGGGCGATACATGGGAAGGCGGCGACATTCTCGACCCGAACAATGGCAAGGTATATAGGGTGCGACTTAAACCTTTAAACGGAGGCAAGGCGCTAGAGGTAAGAGGCTATATAGGGCCGTTCTTTCGCAATCAACATTGGGTGCGAGTCGAGTAAAACGTTGCTGAGATTTTTGCAAATACCCCTCTAAGTCTCAACTTAACTTACAAATGGCTTGGAATTGGTCTTTGCGAGGCGTATTTTAAGTCTTTGATTTATATTGATGTTGGATGTTGAGTTAAATTGCAGGCGATAATCGCCTTTAAATCGGGCTGAAAAGCGACCGTTTGGGCAATGGCAAACAATCGCTTTCAAAGCGGTTTTTGGCGATAGGGCTAATGCACTTCAACCAGAGCTGACACAAGGTGCATCACGATGGGCCTGACGATGAGCACACAAAAAATGCCACCGGCATGGCCAATGCATAGGCATGCACGACGCGAAACTGGTAGCCGCTGTGGACTCCGCTATTCGCGGCGACGATGACCATGGACATTAAAAAAGCCAGGATGCCCGCCATAAAAAACGCGAACACGTAAGGGGGTGAGGTGCATCCCCGGTCATACTTTTAAAACTAGGAACTGACTAAAACTAGGACTGAGCTAAAACTAGGAACAGACAGAAAACGAACTGTGACGGCGTAGCAGCATGCTTGAATGTCATTTAACAGCGGCGCTGTAAAATCAATGCATAAAGGCATGGACTGCTTTTTTGGTGAAAAGTTAGTTATATAGTTTGAGGCGCAGGCACTTGTCGTGCAAACGCGGACTAAGCTTAAGATGTAATTCAAAAGCAAGAGTCAGAGTGTTTACAAGCTGATTCTCATGTATCTTGAGTCCATACAAAATAGGATGATGGAAACTCGCATGGCTAAGCTCACAGTAGCGATCACCGCTGATGCTCGCTGGCAGCAAGTTTTGGCGCGCGACGCCCAGGCAGATGGGCAGTTTTTCTACGCAGTGAAAACAACCGGTGTTTATTGCCGCCCTTCTTGTGGCGCCAGGACACCGCGCCCGGAAAACGTCGCCTTCTATTTAACCACGGTTGCGGCTGAAAGCGCCGGCTTCCGCCCGTGCAAGCGCTGCAAACCTGATCAGCAACCATTGCCGGCAGTGCATGCAGACAAAGTCGCGCAAGTCTGTCGTTTAATAGAATCTGCCGAAGTCATGCCTACGCTGACGCAACTGGCAGCTCACGCCGGGCTTAGCAGCTACCATTTTCACCGCCTGTTCAAATCCATCACCGGAACAACGCCTAAAGCCTATGCCCTGGCTCATAGGGCGCAAAATATGCGTCAGCAACTTGCTGGCAATGCGAGCATCACCGATGCCATCTATGCCGCAGGATATGCGTCGAATAGCGGCTTTTATGACAAAGCCGCGGCAACCTTAGGCATGCAAGCCAGGCAATACCGCCAGGGCGGCGCCAACACCACTATCCACTTTGCGCTGGCTGCATGCTCACTGGGGAGCATCCTGGTCGCCAGTAGTGATAAAGGCATATGCGCCATTGCCATCGCCGATGATGCAGACGGCATGTTGCGCGAGCTGCAAGACCGGTTTCCAAAAGCCAAACTCATAGGCGGCGATCAGGCATATGAGGCAACCGTGGCGGCCGTGATCGCGTTTGTGGAAACCCCGCGCCTGGGGCTGGACCTGCCCCTGGATATTCAAGGCACTTTGTTCCAGCAACGCGTATGGCAAGCCTTACGCGAGATCCCGGTTGGCACCACAGTGACGTATACCCAACTGGCGCTGAACATAGGCATGCCCAACGCGGTGCGTGCAGTGGCCAGCGCCTGTGCAGCAAATAGCCTGGCGGTGGCGATTCCCTGCCATAGAGTGGTCAGGCTGGATGGCTCGCTCTCAGGCTATCGCTGGGGTGTAGCGCGCAAACAGGCGTTGATCAAACGCGAGTCTGAAACATAGACGCTGCATCAACTTAAAAGCGCAAGCAAAGAAAATATTGGTTGCAATTGGTTGTTGGTGGCTATAAGCAGCCAAATAGTGGGTCGGGAATTATTGAAAAATGTTGTTGATTCAATTGTTTAGCTAACTGGCACTGATATTGCGCACATAAAGGCGGTTGTTACCCAGAGTGCAAAATGTCCAGTCAATTTTCTGATTCACAAGGTTTGATACGGTTGCTTTATCAAGAGCACCATGTCTGGCTGCGCGCCTGGATCAACAAAAGATTAGGCTGCAAAAACGGCGCAGCGGATCTGGCACAGGATACCTTCCTCAACCTGTTGTTAAAAGCCGAACTGCCGGTTTTAAATGAGCCCAGAGCCTATCTGAGCCGCATCGCCCATGGCCTGCTGGTGGATCACGTCCGCCGCCGCGATCTGGAAAAAGCCTATCTAGACGCCTTGGCTTATATGATGCCGGATGAAGTGGGGTCACCAGAATCACGCGCATTGATGCTGGAACTGCTGGTGCGGCTGGATATGATGCTGGATGGCCTGCCTGCCAAGGTGCGCAGTGCTTTCCTGCTGGCCCAGCTCGAAGGTGCCAGCTACCAGGATATCTCCACCCGTCTCGGCGTATCAACGCGCACGGTGGGCACTTATGTGGCAACGGCCATGCTGCAATGCATGGCGTTGTTACAGGAGTAAGCGCTTATGCGCTCTGAGCTTAGCGCCAATATCACCCCGGCCATGCAGCAAGCCAGTGACTGGTATGCACGCTGGCTATCTGGCGAGATGGATGATCAGGCAAAATCTGCCTGGCAATCGTGGCTGGACGCAGATGAAGAACATGGCCGCGCCTGGCAGCAGATCGAGCGCGTACAACAATATTTTGGCAAGGTGCCAGGCGCGCTGGCTGTGGCCACTTTGCAAGCGCCACCTTCGGCTGAGCGCCGCCGCATCCTCAAGCAACTGGTGCTGCTACTTTCGGTCAGCGGGGCGGGTTATTACAGCTATCGCGAGCAGCCATGGCGCGGAGTCATGGCCGACGCCAGCACCCGTGTTGGCGAGCAGCGGCAAATCCAGCTGGTCGATGGCACTATTGTGCACCTCAATACCGATTCCGCTATTAATATCGTCTACAGCGATACCGCCAGAATGGTCGAGCTGGTTCGCGGCGAAATATTGATAGAAACCGCTCATGAGCAAGCACGTGCTTATCGTCCTTTCAGCGTCATCACCCAGCAGGGCAGCGTCACTGCATTGGGCACCCGTTTTAGCGTGCGCGAGTGGCAGCAACAACAGCCTGGCCTGGCAAAAGTGGATATGGTGAAAGTAAGCGTGTTTGAAAGCATGGTCGATGTGCGCCCTGCAAATAACGCCAACTCGCCAGTCAGGGTGAGTGCGGGCGAATCGCTGGTGTTCACCCAATCGCAAGTGTTTGCCAAAACCAGGTTAAAAGCCACAGACAAAGCCTGGGTCAACGGCCTGATCGTCGTTTACGCCATGCGCCTGCAAGAATTTGCCGATGAGCTTTCCCGCTATCGATCCGGCGTGTTGCGCTGCGACCCGGCAGTGGCTGATCTGCAAATTTCCGGCTCTTTCCCCATTGCGGACATAGAAGCCGTACTCAATACCATAGAGCAAACCTTACCTGTACGTGTACGCCGCTTCACGCGCTTCTGGACCACCTTGACGCCAGCGTAATACTGGCTGTCTTGTTCTGTTTTCAAATTTTTTCAAAAAAAATCCAGCTTTACTTCCGGTTTTTATTTTTCATTCGGCATAGCAGTAATTACATAGATTTTTGCTGGCAGAAGGTGTTGAGAGTGAATAATAAAAATCGTAAAAGCGTGCCTTGGGGTGGAGTTTGTTTACTAGGCGCTGGCTTACTGCTTTCCGCAGTGGTAGGGGAGGCCATGGCTGAAGCGCTCAATATAAGCCTGCCAAAAAAGACCTACCAGATTCCGGCAGGGGACCTCAGCGACACATTGCCTGATTACGCGGCTGAATCAGGCATCCTGTTGGGGTTTGACCCCATTCTTACACAAGGCAAACGCAGCCCCACCCTCAAAGGCCAATATGGCGTGCAGGAAGGCTTTGATACTTTGCTCAAAGACAGTGGATTAGAAGTGATCCAAAATAAAGATGGCCGCTACCAATTACGCCGTGCTGTGCCTAAACAAAAGCCAATTCCCGGCGCACCAGAGAAAGAAGATAAAACACTAAAGCTTGAAGGTGTTGAGGTCAGGGCCAAACGTTTTTATGAGGTCGGTCCTTTACCTGGTTTAGGTTTAACCAAAGAGCAAATTCCAGGAAATGTTCAAACACTAACCGCCCAAGACATCAAAGAAGCGCATGCCCTTAGTCTGACGGATTTGATGAACTCCAAATTGCAGTCGGTTAATGTGAATGACTACCAGGGTAACCCATTCCAAATGGACGTGCAGTACCGTGGCTTTACCGCAGGGCCACAGATTGGTACGCCACAAGGTCTATCTGCGTTTATTGACGGCATTCGTATTAATGAGCCTTTTGGGGATGTCGTGAACTGGGATCTGATCCCCTTAAATGCACTGGCAAGTTTTGATGTCTTTCCAGGGTCAAACCCGATATTTGGCTTAGGCACGCTTGGTGGCGCACTTTCAATGAAAACCAAAGATGGTTTCAATCACTCTGGTTTTAATGCAGATATATTGACCGGTTCATTTGGCAGGAAACAACTACAAGCAGATGGTGGCTGGAATAATGGAACCGTAGGCTTGTTTGCTGCCGGTAATTTCTTTCTGGAAGATGGCTGGCGCGAAAACTCACCAAGTCGTGTGAATCAATTATTCACCAAGGCTAGTTTCCGTGGTGAGAAACTTGACCTTAATTTCAGCACGATGGTTGCATGGAATAAACTGGTTGGTAATGGCATGATCCCAACCGAAATGTATGCGCAAGATAGAAATGGCGTCTATACCTCTCCTGATACAACTAAAAACCAGTTAGAGCAATTCCAGCTTTCAGGCAGTTACTTTGTTAATGATAATTTTACGATCACAGCACAAGCTTATCGTAGAGGCAGCAAACGTAAGCAGTTGGGTGCGGATGTATATACAGAGTGGGGGAATCAAACGGTTAAAAGAAATCTCGCTGCAGGTGAGCAATATACCTGTTTGTTTACAAGTACGAATCGATACAACTTACCTGATTATTATGTAATACCGATTCAAGGCGGCGACCCACTTAATCCTGGTTTATTCGATCCAGCTGACCCGGCTTATAACGAAGTTTTGGTTAACTTTCTTTTTGCGCCAACGCAGGCGGATGCGTTTGCAAGTTTGGATGCATATGATTTAGCAAATCCATCAAATCAGTTGAAGAATGCTGGCCTGCCTGATGAGTTAGTAGCCAGGGCACAGAATGATTTTTTTAGGAAAAAAAACTTTCAGCAAACCGCCATCTTCACACCGGGTGGCAGTGGGCTGCCGATAATTCCTAATGGCAATGTAGAGTCATATTCAAATGGTCTTGCATCTTATGTATATGAGGCAGGAATTGCCTTAAGTCAGATTAAAGATCAAGATCCTATCAGTCAATTTAGCTCGGCAATTCAAGATTCTTATTACTATGATACGAACGGAAATTTACATTTATTGTTAACTGCACCACCTACAAATGGCGATGTTTGTAAGGGTGACGTGGGTGGAGATAATTTAGTTGTTCCTGGTCCCCAAGGCGGTGAACAAACGGTAGATGGTGCCGCTTATAACAATGGAACAGGTACTGGCTTTGCAAATGGTACTCCAACGGCAGTACTAACGAATACTGAAATCGACCAGATCACCGATGGTGCTTCCATGCAGCTTAACTGGAATTTTGAGCATCATAAGCTGATGGTTGGTGCTTCGATTGATGCACCTTCTGCAAAATATAAAAGTGGTCAAATGTTAGGCATGCTGGATAGTGAGCGTAATGCTTATTTATCGCCAGATGAAATTCGTGATCAATATGCAGCAGCTAGTGTTGAGATTGAGAATAATAACTTTAAAGGTAACCAGCTCACCAAGAGCCTTTATATTAGCGAAACCTGGAGTCCGATAGACACGCTTCATATCACCGGAGCGCTGCGCTACAACCAAACCCATGGCAAAACCACAATCGAGTCACGTACCTATGGTTCGTATGTATTCAATTTAGCTCAGCTAGAAGCATTCCCTGATTATTTTGATATTTGTGTACCAGGCGCTGTTTGCCCGACGGGCTATGTGGTTCCAGATGCCTCTAATCTGTTAAATCCGGGCGAAACTGAGAAATTCCGTTATTTCTCTCTCAATCCTTCTTTGGGTACAACCTGGCAGGCATCTCCAAACCTGAATGTATACGGAAATGTTGCACAAGGTACACGCGTGCCATCCGTTGTGGAGCTGGGGTGTGCTTTTGATAGAACGCCGGTGGAAAAAGGGACGCCAGGTAATTCTATTTTAGTGCCGCGCAGTCTTGCCGAGAATCGTTCCTGCTCACTCCCAACCACATTATCTGGTGATCCACCTTTGAAGCAGATTCAAGCAACTTCGTGGGATTTAGGTATGCGGGGCCGATTCAACGATACGGTGGAATGGAATCTGGGTTTCTATCGTACCGACCTTAAAGATGACATCTACATGATTGGCTATCCCGGCAACCGTAATTTCTTTGACACCATTGGTGAAACCAGACGCCAAGGGCTTGAAGCAGGTATTTCGGCCAGTTTTGACAACTGGCGGTTGAGACTGAATTACGCGCTGACGGATGCCACCTTTCAGGACAGTTTCTGGATGCCTGCAAACGATAACAGTAGTTCGGTGGAAGAGTTCTTTGGAAATCGTGATTACAGTCGGCGCATCAGAGTGAAGCCGGGTGACCGGATGCCGGGCGTACCTTTGCATAACCTCAATGCCACTTTGGGTTACCAAATCACGCCAGCATGGCAGGTCGGCTTAACAGCGGTGGCGCACTCTTTTGCTTATGTACGTGGT
Source organism: Methylophilus luteus (assembly GCF_042676265.1). NCBI lineage: Bacteria > Pseudomonadati > Pseudomonadota > Betaproteobacteria > Nitrosomonadales > Methylophilaceae > Methylophilus > Methylophilus luteus. Next base: position 1,599,627 of record NZ_JBHTKB010000001.1, on the reverse strand, counting down.
AACGAAAATAACAAACACCAAGCAGGAACCACAATTGTTGATTCTATCGAAAGCGATGGCAACATTATCCAGGTCTCCCGTAAGACAACCGCGCCCGGTATTACTCCTGGATATATGACGTTTAATTTTCAGACTAGCTACAAGTTAAATTCAGAATGGACCTTAGGGCTGCGCGTTAACAACATTTTTGACAAGGAGTATTTCTCTGCAGGTCGTCTAGGAAGAAACCCCTTCTCGCCTTCAATTTATGGCGCTATTGGCGAAAGTGGATATAACTTTAATTCCACTGATTGGGCGACAACCAATTTCCTGGCGCCAGGCGCACCACGAGGAGCTTGGGTTAGTCTGACTTATACATTTGATCCGAAAAAGTAATTGGTCGTTTCAAGTGCGGATACTATTTAGATTTTAAATGTAAAACATTGTTAACGACGTCAGGTTTTTTCTGCTCTCAGCGATTAAACAAGTATAGGGATGTGAATACGTAATGTTCCTGATTAATTCGGGATATTTTCCTGATGATGATTTTGCATATTGCACATAAGCAGGGTTTTGTAACCGGCAAGTGCCTGGCGCAAGCAGTTTAATTTTTAAGGGGTGGTTTGTGGACTTGGTACCTGACATCGTAGATTTAGTGTTGTATCTGCTGGGCGTGCTGTCGGTGGTGGTGTGGGCCATCATCATTATCAAAAGCTGGGCCTGGTACAAATCACAAAGTGAATCGACGGACTTCCTGTCTGAATGGCAGCAGATGCGCAGCATCTACGAGCTGCCCTTGCTGATCTCTAAAAGTGAAAGCAGCTTTGCCCGCCTGTGCCATGCCGGCATGACTGCCATGAACGAAGTGATGGCCAACTCATTGCTGCGCCGCAACGAGCGCCAGGAAGTGATCCTGCTCTCGCTCAAGCAACAGGCCTACCTGGAACATAAACGCATGGATGGCGGTGTCGCCGTCTTGGCCAGCATAGGGTCTACTGCGCCTTTTATCGGATTGTTCGGCACGGTGTGGGGCATCATGAACGCGCTCAAGACCATCACCGCCACCGGCTCAGCCGGGCTGGACGTGGTGGCAGGCCCCATAGGCGAAGCCCTGATCGCCACTGCCATCGGCATCGCCACCGCGGTGCCGGCAGTGCTGGCCTACAACTACTTTATGCGCAGACAAAAAGTGCACCGCGCCGATATGGAACAAGTCGCCAGCCGCTTTCACAGCCTGCTCACCCAATCAGGCATAGAAGGCTAAGCCATGGCTATCCTTGGGGATGCAGAACAGGAAGAGCTGGTGAGCGAGATCAACGTCACGCCACTGGTGGATGTCATGCTGGTATTGCTGACCGTATTTATCGTCACCGCACCTTTGCTAATGAATGCGGTAAAGGTCAAGTTGCCTAAGGCCAGTGCTGAAGTGGCCATCACCGTGCCTAAAACAGCGCATATCAGTATCACCGATGCTGGTGATGTGTTCCTCGACCAGCAGAAACTCGCCTTAGACACACTGACCAGCAAGCTGGGCAGCTTAAAGCAGCAGCAGGACCCGGCAGTAGAGATCTATGCCGATGAGCATGCCGAATATGGCATAGTCGCCAAGGTGCTGGCGGCGATACAGCGGGCAGGCATCAGCAAGTTCAGTTTTGTCATGTCGCCGGAAGCAGGCAGATAAGTTTATGACCAGCCTGGTGTTTATTGATGATGAAAGCCAAGCCAAGGTCTGGCGTGCGGTAGGCATCTCCATCGCACTACATTTATTAGTGGTCGCCATTTACCCTACACTCAGCCATATCACGCTGCCGGCATTGCCAGACAAGCTGGAGATCGAATTCTTTACCGTGAAAGCACCACCGCCTGCAAGTGCGCAGCCACAGCCAGTGCAGCAAACACAGGCCGCTGAACCACAGAACGTGCCGCAGAAAGTCACACCCGTCACCAAGGCCATAGCGCCAACAACCAAGCCGGTACTGGCCGCCCCAGCGAACACTGAGGCCGACTACCGCGTGCCGGAACAAGTGCAAGCGCGACCTGAACCGGCCAAGCCAGAGCCCGCCGCCCCGGCAGCACCTGCCGCTGCCGCAGCGGCAACGACAAATACTGAAAGCGCCAGCCATGCCGCCAGTGAATCTAAAGACAGCCGGCCGGCAGCAGCTACCAGTGTGCAGGTGGCGAGTGAATCGGATGAACTCACCGCTGGCGATCAGGATGCCTGGGGTGATTATGGCGAACAACTGCGCGCACTGGTGAACAAGAGCAAGCAATACCCGACCATAGCCATCCGGCGGCACCTGGAAGGCGATGTCATGATCGTTGCGCAGTTTATCCGTGGCGAGCTGACCAATGTCTCGCTGAAAGATAGCAGCAAACATGTGCCGCTGGATGATGAAGCAGTGCGCATGGTCAAGAAAGCCATAGGCCAATTAGGCGTGAAGGAGAGCCTGAAGAAAAAAACCTTTAACATCACCATCCCTGTGTCTTTCAGACTGGAATAACAACTAAAACAGTGTCATGCAGCAAGGCGTTATCGCGTAAGCCTTTTCCCGAGTGCCACACGATAATGCCTGCCTCCTAACCCCTGCGCTTGCCTCGCTTTCCTCCGGCAGGTGCAGGGGATTTTTTTAGAGTAGCAAACAGCTGTGACGGACAAGGTATGGATAGCTAGGCCAAATAATGACGATTAACTGAAATAAAAAAGGGAGAGTAGGGCAATGGTTTTAAAAAGCATAAAAACATTGGTGGTGGGTTTGGCTGTGTTGATGAGCCTGAATGCCGAGGCCAAGATCGAGCAGTTTCAGGAGAGTTATTCTGGCTATTTACCTATGATTGACTCCTGGGATGGCGTGTATTACATAGGGGAATCCACTTTTAATGGCAATGGCTATGCGCTCACCATCCAGTATGAAGCCTTCAAGCTGTTGCAAGACCAACTGTATGTCGTGTTTGGTAGTTACACCCGGGGCAATGCAGTCATCCCACAAATGGGTCAATTCGACTTTAGCCTGGCGATTCAGGACCCTACGATTCCATCAGACCCCTTGTTTGACCCGCTGCCGATCGCTGGCACTTTTTCTTACACAGACATGCTCATGATGCCAGATGGTCAGCTTGAGATTTTTAAAAGTGAGCTTGGGGTGTTAAACGGGTTTTTGGGCCCGCAGGATCACCTGACGTTTACTATTGACTGGACGATATATACGCGTGACCGGGCCAGTTTTGTGCCCGCGCCGCCAAGCGTGTGGTTATTCTGCAGTGGTTTATTCATGTTAGGTCTGCTTCGTTGGAGACGGCAGCGTATTGAAGCTCAGATCAGTCGCTAACCAAAAATGGTTTTTTATAGCCATATTGGTGGCTTATATAAACCACTTTTACATCAATTATATCGATAACCGGCTGGAACTTAAGTTAACGGGCATGGCATAAATTTTGCGGCTAAAACTGCCATGGAAAAGACAATGATGTGGGGCGGGATTAATTTGCAGTGGGCGTATACCGACTTGCTCGGCTATATACGCTTCAAGGTTGCGTGCCCGCACGTGGCCAAAGATATTCTGCATGATGCATTTATACGCTACACGGTTTCGACCAGCGCCAACAAGGGGCAAGAACCGCATGCGTATATGCGCAGCATTGCCAAAAACCTGATCGTGGATGCGTATAACTCCAGCCAGCGATTTGTCTCTCTGGATGCGGATATGGGCCTGAGCCGTGAGTGGCTGGAGGCTCCCACCTTGTCGGTTGAGCAATTGAACGACATCAAGCAGCGGCTGGAGACCATACAGGCTATTCTTGAGCAATTGCCGCCACGCTGCCGCCAGGTGTTCTGGATGTATCGGGTAGAAGGCCACACCCAGGCTGAAATCGCCGCCGCGTTAGGCATCAGCAAAAATATGGTAGAGCGGCATGTGATGCGCGCCATTATCGATTTGAGCAGTGCACGCGAACTGATCGCAAATGACTAGTTGATCGCAAATATATAGCCCGCTAAGACAGTGATGAACAAACACGACGATTCAATCAAACAGGCTGCCGCCCGCTGGTATGTGCGCATGCGAGAAGCGGCGCCAGATGCGCCAGAGCGCACCACATTTGAAGTGTGGCTGCTGTCTGACCGCAGGCATCAGGCTGCCTATCAGCTGGTTGAATCCACCATGGAGGACTTCAGTTCTACCGACCGCTTGAAAGACCTCTCCAACGCGCTGACGCAAAAACTCTATTTCGAGCAATCCTCACGCCGCAAAAAGCTATCCAAACTGGGTTCTGGCCTGGCGGTGATGCTGCTATGCGTAGGCCTGGGCTTTTTAGGCCGCACGCAATACCAGGCTTGGCAGGCCCAGCCACTCTCCACCCAAGTGCAAACCACCGCCGTGGCGCAAATCGTCAAGCGCACACTAGATGACGGCACCGTGATCACCGCCAACGCCAACAGCGCGCTTGAGATCGTGTTCTACCGCCATCAACGCCTGGTCAAGCTGCAACGTGGCGAAGCCATTTTTGAAGTGAGCAAAGACCCCGAGCGTCCATTTGTGGTCGAAACACAGCAAGCCAAAGTCACCGTGCTTGGCACCCGCTTTGCGGTTAACCAGTTAAGTAAAAAAGTCCGCATCAGTGTCGATCACGGCCGCGTGCAAGTGGCACGCGCAGACGGCACGGCCAACGCCATGATCCTGCACGATGGTGAAGTAGCCGAAATCAGGCAACAAAGCGCACCGCTCAAAGTGGACCGTTACGCCAGCGATAGCTTCAGCTTCGCCAGCGGGCGCATCGTGTTTGACCAGGCGGATATGTTTGAAGTGGCTGATACATTATCCCGTTACCGTCCGCAGTCAGTCACTGCCAGCTTTGCAGGTGAACACACACCTAAAGTGAATGCAGTGCTCAAAACGGTAGAGATAGAAGACTTTATCCGCACATTGCCACGCTCAGTGCCTGTCGCATTAAAAACCAGGGAAAACAAACTGGTGATCGAACCTATCAGGTAATTCTTTACATTTCTTTTTAACCATTCATATCAGGCGTTTTGCCAGTCCGTCGGTTACACCTCTAATACGACCAGTAATCGACGGATGTTCCATGCAAAATAACCATGTCAGAAATGCCATCCTGGCAGTCTCGATCAGCCTGCTGACACCCACTGTCAGCTATGCAGAACTCAATACCCAGGTGCCCAAAGAGCAGGAAGAAAGCTTTTCCGTGCCGCTTAGCCTGGATATGCCAGCGCAACCGCTGGCGGCTGCATTACGCCAGTTTTCCATACAGTCCAACTTATCCCTGACCGTCGATAGCGCCCTTATCGTCGATAAAAAATCTCCAGCGATCAAAGGCCGCATGACGCGCAAAGAAGCGATCCAGCGCATGCTGGATGGCACAGGCCTGCAAGGCAAAATAGAGGGAGACAAGATTTTTATTCAGCGCGCAGCCAAAGAAGATAAGAGCGTACAAATCGATAAAGTTGAAGTTCGCGCTAAACGCATGTATGAGATTGGTCCATTACCAGGTCTGGGTTTAACCAAGGAAGAAATTCCTGGCAACGTACAAAGCATCTCCGCCAAGGAAATCAAGGAAGCGCACTCATTAAGCCTGACTGACTTAATGAACCGAAAATTGCAATCCGTGACGGTCAATGACTACCAAGGCAATCCGTTTCAGATGGATGTCCAATATCGTGGTTTCACTGCAGGCCCACAAATCGGTACTCCACAAGGCCTGAGTGTTTTTCTGGATGGTATTCGTGTGAATGAACCATTCGGAGACGTCGTGAACTGGGACATGATTCCTATGAACGCACTGGCAAGTGTAGATGTTTTCCCAGGGTCAAACCCGATTTTTGGTTTGAACACATTGGGTGGTGCTTTTTCCATGAAAACAAAAGACGGTTTTAATCATGCAGGATTTGATGCAGATATCCTGACTGGGTCTTTTGGCAGGAAACAATTGCAGACAGAAGCTGGCTGGAACAACGGGACACTTGCGCTTTTTGGGGCAGGTAACTTTTTTCTTGAAGATGGATGGCGTGAGAACTCACCAAGCAAGGTGAACCAGTTTTTTGGTAAGGCGAGTTACAGAGGGGATAAGCTGGATCTGAATCTTAGTACATTGATGGTCGGCACAGACTTGGTGGGTAATGGTTTATTACCAACCCAAATGTATGATCAAAATAGAAATGGTTCTTACACCTCTGAAGACGTCACAAAAAACCGGCTGCAGCAATTTCAGTTGTCAGGCGCGTTTCAAGCTACAGACAGCTTCAGCATCACTGGCCAAGTTTATAGACGTAACAGTGATCGCACGCAAGTAGGCGCAGATGTGATGGCGGATTATGATGAAGATTTGCTTGCAAGTCGCATTCCAGCCGCAGGCGAGCAATACACTTGCCTGTTTAATAGCAGTGGAGCTGGTCAATACGGTCCAAATAGTGCGGCAAACTTGTATAACTTGCCCGATTACATCGTATTACCAATCGAAAACTATGATCCAGTGACCAGCCAAGGTCAAACCTCATGGGTATATGATGCACAAAACCCTGATGGTTCAGGACTTTCAGTTATTGTCCAGGATTTACTCAATGGTACTTTTGATCCAGCCAACTATGCGAGTTTGATTAATAAACCTTTAGATCCGGAGTTTTTAGCGGCCTATCAATACTCATTTAAATTATGGTCAAATTTCTATGAGCAGCAGTCTTTAAACAGGGATGGCGGTTTAAAAGCTGTTCCACTTTCAGGCCAGCCAAGTTTTTTTGGAGAGCCTGCATTCCACTACGAATATGGCAGCTCATTTGCAGGAAACTCCAAAACTGGCGGCAATGTAGCCGCAAGTCTGCAGGATTATGGCGGAGTGCTTGGCGAAGAGTTTAATTACTTTTTTACGCAAGACCAAAATGGTGTGATTACCAAAAACTATGTGCTTATCTTATCGCCTGCTAACAAAACGGCTTGTTATGAACAGCAAAAAGTCAGAGCTGATGGTTCAGTGGGGGACCAGTACAATATACCTAACCCCATATCAGGTTTTGAAACAGTGGATGGGCGTGCCTATGGAACGCCAGGAGTTGTTGGTGTTACCGATCCGGCCACTGGAAAAGTGTATTACACGCCGACCGCATTGCTCAATAACAACCAGATCGAACAGGTGGTGGATGGATTTTCGCTGCAATTTAACTGGAACCTGGATAAGCATAAATTCATGATTGGTGTTTCGCTAGACTCAGCCAATGCTAGCTACAACAATTCACAACGTCTAGGTCTGTTGGATGCTAACCGCCGTGGTTACTTGGCGCCAGATCAAATCCATCCCATGTTTACAGGCGCTTTTGTGCCGTTAGAAAACAATAATTTTGAAGGCACTAGCAATACAAAAAGTATTTACTTTAGTGAAACATGGAAACCTACCAGCGATTGGAATTTCACTGCATCAGGTCGCTACAATGTAACTCAAGTGGAAAACAAAATCGCCGCTCGCAGGAATTTAGTGAATTTTGGCATAGGCGACATGGTTTTCCAGGGGCTGCCAAGTACCTTAGGTATTTGCCCTAATGCCGATTGTACAAACGTCCCCACTAATTTCAGGATTCCAGAACTCAATAATGTGCTGGATTCTGCTGAAACCGAGAAATTTAGCTTTTACTCTTTTAATCCGTCTTTGGGTGCGACATGGCAAGCCAAAGAAAACTTGAATGTATATACCAATTGGTCGCAAGGTACACGCACACCTAGTGTTGTTGAGCTGGGATGTGCGTTTGACAAAACGCCAGTTTATACAGGACCAACTCAACGCACGCCAGAGCAACTTGCTGATTCGAAAAATTACACACCAAAAAGTATTTTTGAAAACCGCCAATGTACGCTACCGACAACATTATCAGGCGACCCATTTCTGCCGCAAATTAAAGCCACTAGTTATGATATTGGCATGCGAGGCACACTCAATAATTGGTTGGGGTCTACTAATCTTCAATGGAATTTAGGCGTTTACCAGACCGATTTAAAAGATGATATTTACTTTGTCGCCGTGGGTAATGGCGCGGGTTTTTTTGACACCATAGGTAAAACTCGCCGACGTGGTATAGAAGCAGGCTTATCAGGCAAGCTTGATCAATGGGGGTTTGGCATTAACTATGGTTTAACTGATGCCACTTTTGAAGACGATTTCCGAATGATCAGCATCGACAATAGCAGCAGTACTAATAAAAACGATGGTTTTGGAGAAGCTATTGACGTTAAAAAGGGTAGCCGTATGCCAGGTGTTGCTCTACACAACCTCAATGCTCGTATCAGTTATGAGGTTACTCCTAAATGGCAAATTGGTTTATCCGCCATTGCGCATAGCAAAAGCTTTGTGCGCGGCAATGAAAACAACGAGCATCAAAAAGGTGTAGCACGGGTTCTACAAGAATATCCAGACGGCACTAGATTACTTGGCAGACCAACAACCAATGATGGAACAGTGCCTGGATACGCCACTTTTAATTTCCAGACCAGCTATAAATTCAACTCTGAATGGACAGGCACGTTATTGATTAATAACGTGTTTGATAGAGAGTATTTTACGGCTGGGCGGCTTGGGCGTAACGCGTTCTCGCCTAGCGTTAACGGTGCGATTGGTGTTTCTGGTTACAACCACAACTCTGGAGATTGGTTAAGTACAAACTTCATAGCTCCAGGCGCACCAAGAGGGATCTGGTTTAGTTTGAATTATCAATTTAAACCAGACTGATTTCATAAATGTTGATGTATTAATTCACTGACCCAATCCATAAAAATCCGCACGCGCTTGGAAAGATTTCTTCGGTGCGGAAACAGAATAGAAACCGGCATGTTCGGGGCAGTAAAGGCTGGCAAAATCTCCACCAGGTCACCGCTTTTGAGCAACTCGTGCGCGCCAAACCGCGGTGCCTGCATAATGCCAAGCCCGGCGGCGCAGGCCGCTCTGTAGGCGTCGGTGTTGTTGACGCAGATGCGGCTTTGCATTTTGTAGCTTTGCGTTTGGCCATTAGTGCTGAATTCAAAGGCATCGAAGCGGTTGTTGCTGCTGGTCTGGTAGTGGATCAGGTAGTGCTTATGCAAGTCTTCAATGCTGCGCGGCTCACCGTATTCGGCAAGATAGGCCGGGCTGGCAAAATTGGTTTGCTGCATCTCGCCTATCTTGCGCATGATCATGCCTGACTCTTCTACGTTGCCGGTCCTGACTACGCAATCATAACCTTCACTGATCAGGTCCACTTTGCGGTCTTCGCTGCTGATGTCGATTGAGAGGTTAGGGTAGCGTTGCAGAAACTCCGGCAAGGCGGGAATCACCAGGTGACGTGCCATAGGGTGCGACATATTGACGCGGATAACGCCAGCGATCTGCCTGTCATCACTGATAAACAGCGTTTCCAGTTCTTCGATCTCGCTAAGTACGTCTTTGCTTTTTTCATAGAATAATTGCCCGTCCGGCGTCAGTTGTACTTTGCGCGTGGTGCGGTGAAACAGCTGGGTCTGCAACCTGGTTTCCAGTTGCTGTATGGCTAGGGAGACGCTGGCTTTGGGCAGGTTCAGGCTTTCAGCCGCTTTGGTAAAGCTGGCTAATTCTGCCACGCGTATAAAACGTTTGAGGGTCTCGTTACTGTCCATGACTGGCTTACTGTTCGTTTAATGTGAACAGTATAATCAATTAAACTATATTTATCTTTGTTAGTGATAACAATAAACTGCAATTACTTTAAATCACAACAGGAGATTGAACATGACTGCAAAAATCGGATTGATCACAGGTGCAAGCCGCGGGTTGGGTAAAAACACGGCGCTGGCGATGGCGCGCCAAGGCATAGATGTGGTGCTGACTTACCAGAGTAATCAGGCGCTGGCGCAGGAAGTGGTGAGCGAGATCGAAAGCCTGGGCCAAAAAGCAGTGGCCTTGCAGCTGGATGTAGCCAAGGTAAATACCTTCAGTGCTTTTGCTGAACAACTGAAACAGGCATTGAATACGCAGTGGCAAACGGAGAAGTTTGATTTCCTGATCAATAATGCCGGTACCGGGCTCACCGCACCATTTGCAGAAACGACTGAACAGATATTTGACGATATGGTGAATATCCACCTGAAATCTACTTTTTTCGTGACGCAGAAATTGCTGCCCTTGATCAACGATGGTGGCCGCATCATCAATATCTCCAGTGGCCTGGCACGTTTTACTTTACCTGGCTACAGTGCTTATGCGGCCATGAAAGGCGGCATTGAGGTATTGACGCGCTATATGGCTAAAGAGTTGGGTGCCAGGCAGATTGCGGTAAACACCGTGGCCCCGGGTGCGATTGAAACCGATTTTGGCCAGGGCCTGGTGCGTGACAACAAGGACGTGAATGCGTTTATTGCCTCACAGACCGCGTTGGGCCGTGTCGGGGTGCCGGATGATATAGGCCCCATGATCACCAGCCTGTTGTCTGAAGATAACCGTTGGGTGAATGCGCAGCGCATAGAGGCATCGGGCGGGATGTTGATTTAATCAGTTGTTTAATAAAAAACAGGCGATAAGGTCGCCTGTTTTTTTATGAAGGACGCTGAGTGATGCGGGAAAATTTAATCATCATGCCTAAGCATCAGCAAGCAGAGGCTGCGTTATTTACTTTGCAGCGTGGTGAACTGCGTCTTGTAATCTTCTACCCAATGTTGGGCATGCAGGCGTTGTTTGGCAGTTGCGTTTGCTTGCAGACTGGCAATGGTTGCACACGTCTGTTGCGTGATTTTATCGATATGCGCCTGGTAAGCCTGATTCGGGCTGTGTTGCATACGCTCAAAACCTGCGCGCACCAGTTGCGTTTTTTCTTCGGTGGACACAGCCGGGTTTTGTATGGCTTTTAAGATATTCAATGCATCTTCGTCACGGCGCAAGATTTCTGCATAGATCAATGCCGGGTCACTATTGTTGGCTATGCTTTGTTTTAAAATGTTGATCTGCTTTTCGTTGATATCGCCATATACTTTTTCCGCAAAATCTTTGGATTTATCCAGTCTGGCTTCCTGCTGTTCTTCTGTGGTTTCCTGCCACCATTCCTCTTTCCATTCCTGATTGCGTTTTTCCAGCTTTTTCTGCAAATGCTGCAATTGCTTATCGCTCAGGGTAGGGCCCAGCTCAACAATGATGGGGATGAATCTTGTTTGCAGCGCCTGCGCATTGGCTTTGATCGCTTCCATACGCTGGCAGACCGTTTCTGCATTCACCTCATGACTTAAATCGTCGTTGATCTCATTGAGCAAGGCGACATAACGCGGTAACTCGTTTTTTCTATGCCATGCATGCAACTCCTGCAGCGCTGGTTTAAGTTTGGCTTTTTGCGCTTCGCTGAAATTAAAGTAATCATCCAGACGCCAGGCGATCAGCACCGGCGCGTTGTTGTAAGCGGTTTTTACCAGGCTACAACTCAGGGTGGAAAAAGCCAGCGCTAAAATAAAAATGTGTTTGATTATTTGCATGATGCTACGACCAGGCCTGCAAGCTTAAGTTTGCGCTACGGTCACTAAATCACCCAGTTTGAAATATTTACCAGCGTGAAGCTTGGATAGTCGAGCTTGACCCAGCAGCTTGGGTTTGCTTAACGCTGATAGCCAGGGGGCGGCGGTGGCGGGGGGTAGTAGGTCGATCGTACCGGAGGAACGCCTGTGGTACTGCGCGTGACTGTCGTTTGGGTTGAGCTTGTCGCGCCCTGTGTATACGTTTTTGCCATACTGGCTGGCACCGGGATCTTATGTCCGGCCGCATACATACATTGCAGGTAGGCGTTGTCATATTTGTGCTGGGCATTATCGCCGCTGCTGGCTGCAGTGTCCGCGCCTATCGCGCCGCCGGATAAAGCACCGACACCTGCGCCTATGGCGGCACCTTCGCCACCACCGGCGGCTGCGCCCAGGGCAGCTCCGATCACCGTGCCCACCGCAGTCGTTGCTGCCAGGCTTTGATTGTATTGCTGATTGACGCTTTTAGAACCGATCTGCCCAAGGGCAAAATCCCTGCAGGATAAATCATCTGCCCGGAACAGGTTGAAATCTTTGCCTGTGTCTGGCAAGGCCATATTGCTGGGGCCACTGGGGGTGGTCGCGCAGCCAGCCAAGGTCAGCGCTACACCTATGCAAGCTATTCGTGTCAGTGTTTTCATGGCGTGACCCTATCTGTCTGCAGGGGCGGGCGGGGTAGGGGTGACTTGTTTCCAGCCGGCGGCGCACTCTTTCACATACGGATAGTAGCTATTGGATTGCTCACAGTAGTACCAGTAGCCTTGCGCATTGTTATTGCCTGCAGTGGTTGCCGGTGCTGCTGGCGTCGCTGACGGTAAGGATGTGTCAGGAGTGGAGGTCACTCCGCTGCCCTGTTCAATATAGACCTGCGGTTGTGGTGGTTGCGTCACTATGACCTGTGGCGGGCCGTAAGCATAGGGGTAAGGGTAGTAGGGGTAGCCGTAGGAGTAAGCGAGCGGTGGTGGCCCATAAAAGGGGAAGGGGCTGCCTACGTAGACACCCACACCGCCGCGCCAGCCACCTCTGTGACCTGGCGGGTGCGCCTGCGCCAAATTGCTGAACAACACCAGGCTGAGCAGCAAGCCAGTTAATACACCATATTTCGTTTTCATCAGGGCTCCCATAAGCACAGCGTCTACAGATTGCTGTTAATGATACAGACCGCAATATAGTGAAATTTATTCGTGGACAGGGGCTATGTTTTGTATCGGATTGTATCTGGGCACTTTCTTTGAAATAAGCCATCAGGCTGCTTCAATGCTGGTCAACGCAGTTAAATCGCAACATTTACATAAAAAACCGCGCTGGAGCCTATCTTTTTTAGACTGCTTTTAGTAACTTGTCAGAATCTGCAAGGAAATTGCCTGATTCCGGAAAGCTTTACAATGCAATCTCAAACTCAATCCATTCAGCAAATCAATTTAGCTTACGACAGTCACCAGGACCGGTTATTGATGAAAGCCTCGCTGAGTAGCGGCCAGGAGATCCGGGTATGGATCACTTACCGTATTGCACGCCAGATATTTACCGTGTTGAACCGCGAAGCGCATCTGCCGGTGACAGCCGCTGGCCTGGGTTCTGCCGCATTTCTGGACAATACGCAGTCACCCACCGAAGCCACTCGCCAGTTTGAGCAGGAAGCCGAGGCGGTGGAGGATCTGCAGGCGCTGGATTTTGAAACAGCTTACCAGCAACCGGCATCTTCTATCAGTGATCAGGAATTGTTAGCAGTTGAAGCCCGTTTTGTGTCTATCAATGAACAGTTGAATAATATGCAACTGGCATGCGCGGGCGGCATGAATGTCAATATGGGCCTGAACAAAGAGCTGGTACTGGCGATCAGCCGCATGCTGATGATCGCCAGCAAAGACGCCGGCTGGGTGCTGGCAGCAGCAGAGAAAGAGCCAGAAGCGGTTTCCAGCATCGTCATGCAGGTGCCTGCAGAAAAGCAGGTGTTGCACTGATGGATAAGACTTATTTGGGAGACAGCGGCATACGCGTCTCCAAAATCGCCCTTGGCACCATGACCTATGGCGACCAGAACACGCAACAGGATGCTGACAGCCAGCTGGACTTTGCCCTGGCACAGGGGATCAATTTTATTGATACCGCAGAAATGTATCCGGTGCCGCCCAAAGCGGAAACCGTCACCCGTACTGAAACCATACTCGGGCACTGGATCAAAAAACAGTCGCGTGACAAGTTCGTGCTGGCGAGCAAGATCGCCGGACCTCGGCGCGGCATGCACTGGATACGCGGCGGCCCCAGCGGCCTGGATAGAGCGAATATCCGCCAGGCCGTGCATGACAGCCTGCAACGCTTGCAGACCGATTATCTGGACGTGCTCTACCTGCATTGGCCAGAACGCAATGTGCCCATGTTCGGCCAATACCAGTTCGACCCAAAAGCTGAGCTTGATCAAGCCGGGCAGCCTATAGACTGGGTGACTATACAGGCGCAACTGCAGGCGCTGGATGAGCTGATCAAAGAAGGCAAGATACGCGCTATCGGGCTCAGCAATGAGCAACCGTGGGGCCTGATGGAGTTTCTTCGTATTGCCCGCGAGCAAGGCCTGCCGCGCGTTTCCGTGCTGCAAAACTGTTATAACCTGATCAACCGCGGCCTGGAGTTCGGCATGGTAGAAGTGCTTTACCGCGAACGTATCAGCCTGGCCGCCTACTCGCCACTGGCCTTCGGCCATCTCAGCGCTAAATACATCAAGAATCCAGCCGCGCCTGGCCGCGTGACGCTGTTCACCGGCTATGCGCAACGCTATAAAAAACCTGGCGTCGCTGCCGCTACGGCCGCCTATGCCGAGCTGGCACAGGCGCATGGCCTGACCCCGGTGCAGCTGGCGCTCAGTTTCGTCTACCACCGCTGGTTTATGGGCAGCACCATCATAGGGGCGACCAATATGACCCAGCTGCAGGAAAACATCGCTGCCTATACCGTGCATTTAAGTGAAGAGGTGCTGGCGGCCATTGAACAACTGCACCTGACCATGATGAATCCTGCGCCGTGAGTGCAGGCATCTTTAGGACCAGTACAGGCAAGTAAAAATCAGTGCAGTCAGCTGCTAGTTAACGCATTAAAAAGTAAGGGAATAGTTATGATCAAGAGTTACGGGCGCGGCCTGATGCTGGTCGCTTTGCTGTCAACCGCCAGTGTGCAAACCGCCAGTGTGCAAGCCGCAACAGGCAACGATTTGCAAGCGGCATTGCACACCTGCCAGACAGAATTCACAGATGATGCCAGCCGCCGGCTGGTGTGTTTTGACCAGGTGGCCCAGCAGTATGCGTCTACCAAGGCGGTGCCAGCTGTGCTTACAACCAAGCAGGAGAACCTGGTTAAGTCTGTGGATGCCAAGACTACCTACCTGGCGCGCAAATGGCATTTGAATGCGCAGGATGAGCTACATTTCACCGACCTGGAAACCCATCAGCTGAATTACGTGGTCGGCACTTATTCAACTAACCCGAATGATGTGCCGGTCTCACCTTCACGACCCAATACGCAAGACCGCGACTTAAGCAATAGCGACCTGCATTTCCAGATCAGCCTGAAAACCCAGCTGATGAATCTTTCTGACTGGCTGCCCGAGAATCAATATATACACAGTGCACGGTTATGGGGTGCCTATACCCAGCAATCTTTCTGGCAGGTGTTTGATGGTGGCCAGTCACGACCCATGCGCGATCACAATTACTCACCTGAGCTGATCCTTTCTATGGGCTTGAACAAACCGGGGGAGACCAAACAGTGGGCGGCCATGCCTGACATGCTGAATCTGGGTGTGGTGCATGAATCCAACGGACGTTCCGAGCCACTGTCGCGCAGCTGGAGCCGTATCTACCTGCAAGGCGGCTGGCAGCTGAATGAGCGCTACAGCCTGCTGGTCAGGCCATGGTGGCGTATCCCTGAAAGCAAATCCGAGGACGATAACCCTAACATCAGCAAATACATGGGCTACGGCGATATGGTGTTGCGCTGGGATAATGAAGCGCAGAATACCGCTGCCAGCGTGACATTGCGTAACAACCTGCGTAGTGACAATAAAGGCTACGTGAAGTTTGATGTGCACTACAAGCCATTACAGAGCGAAAGCGTGAAGCTCTACGCCATGCTCGCCACTGGTTATGGCGTTTCGCTGCTGGATTACAACCAGGCACAAACCATGTTTGGCATAGGCTTTGCTATAGGTGAGTAAAGCAAAGGTGAGTAAAGCAAAGGCGAATAAAGCGAAAGTTGAGTAAAGCGAAAGTCGAATAAAGCGCTCTGACAGCTTTTTCAATCAAAACGCATGCATAATCGCCCGATGATGCCGATGAACAACTGTATTCCCAGGCCTGCAGTGCAGGCTGTTTAAACCATGCGTTTTATGCCCCAGCCAATGCGAAGACTACTGGCCTCAGAGCAGGCTGGCAGTGCTTTGCTGATCGCGGCCACCTGCCTGGCGCTTATCATCGCCAATAGCGGTTTTGCCGGACATTACCACGCGCTATGGCAAATCCACGGCCTGGGCTTAAGCTTGGGCGAGTGGGTCAATGACGGCCTGATGGCGATCTTCTTTTTGCTGATAGGCCTGGAACTCAAACGCGAGCTCTACGTCGGCGAATTATCCACGCGCAATCATGCCTTGCTGCCGACCATAGCCGCGCTAGGCGGCATGCTGCTGCCGGCGCTGATCTTCTGGCAATTCAATCAGGGCACCGCCTTCCAGGCCGGGGTAGGGATCCCGATGGCGACCGACATCGTATTTGCCCTGGGCGTGTTATCAGTATTGGGTAGCCGTGTGCCGGTTTCGCTCAAGGTATTTCTGATGGCGTTTGCCGTGATCGATGATCTAGGCGCAGCCATCCTGATCGCCGTGTTTTATACCGATGCCGTGTCATGGCTGCATCTGGCGGCGGCTGTGGTCGTGCTGGCCAGCCTGTTTGCACTTAACTGGCTGCAAGTGGTGTCTGTAGTGCCCTATGCCGTGGGCGGCGGTCTGCTGTGGTGGCTAACCCTGCGATCCGGCGTACACCCGACCGTGGCCGGCGTCGCGCTGGCGTTCGCCATCCCGTTTACGCGCCAGGGGCAGGCTTCACTGTCGCACCGGCTGGAACATTTTCTGCAGCCGCCGGTGGCGCTGCTGATCTTGCCGGTGTTTGCCTTTGCCAACACCGGCCTGGCGATTGCGCCTGGCACGTTGCAGGCTTTGTTCTCGCATAGCAATAGCCTGGGCATTATTGGCGGATTATTGTTAGGCAAACCCTTGGGTATCACACTGGCAGTCTCCTGCGCGGTCAAAGCCGGCCTGTGTACACTGCCGCCGCCATTGCGCTGGGCGCATATCATAGGCGCAGGCATGCTGGGTGGCGTAGGCTTCACCATGTCTATCTTTATCGCCAATCTGGCCTTTGCCGGCCAGGCAGAGTTGATACAGCTGTCTAAAATGGCCATACTCAGCGGCTCATTACTGTCAGGCCTGGCAGGCTGGGCCTGGTTAAGGGCCACGTTGCCGACCAGGCCAGCTACTTAACATCATGCTACGTAAAATCATGAGTCATTTTTAGGGATGCTGCGCAAGCCAGCACGGCTGCAGCTGCGTATAGTGAACCCTAACGAGATGCATCAAGGGATGCGCTCCCAAATCCATCTAGGAGAACGATATGTGGACTAAACCAGCTGCTACTGAAATGCGTTTTGGCTTTGAAGTGACTATGTACGTCATGAACAAGTAAGCAATTTTAACTTGCATAACAAACAGCCCGACCTTGTGTCGGGCTGTTTGTTTGTAAAGCCTGCTAAACAAGGCAGGACAGGTGACTGTGGCGCTTATGTCTCACCACCATCGCCAGCCGCGTTTTGCGGAAAGCCAATTTAAAGATGGGTCAGGCGTTCGTGGTCGCCCAGGCCTATCGGTCTGGCTGCAACGATAGAAGCGGCCATGGCAAATAACCTGACCACTTTGCTATGCGGCGCATCCCAGTATTCTGCGGTGTGTGGCACAAATTTCAATAAAGCCAGGTTATGCGAATCTGGCCCTTGCGGAAACCAGGGTTTGACAAACGGCGACCATAGTTCATGTTTGCGCGCATTGTCGTTGACCAGCTCGCCAGCGCCCGACAGCGAAACATAAGTGCCATCCGGCTCACCACTGAAGGCCAGATTGAGTTGCTGCAGATGCTGGGTCTTTTCCGAGCTGTTGTCAGTGAAAAACCACAGATTACCTTCGCTATCGAGTTCAACCGGCGCCATGGGCTGGCTGATCAAAGCGCCCTCGCTGCTGATAAAGGTCAGCATGGCAATATCCAAATCTTCAATCAACTCTGCCAGTTTGCGGCGATCTTCTGTAGTTTGCGAGTGCGATTTCATGCTGTTTTTTCCTTAAAGATTAATTGTTTTATCAAGCCGGCCTGATCAGGTAGAGATAGATTTTTCCACCGATTCGCCGGTGGCGACCAGGGTGTAGTCATCTGCTTTCAAGCCCGGGTTCTCAGTCTCAAAACGTTCTTTGCCTATCTTGTAACTCTGTTCCATATCATCGGCGATCACGCTGGATGTCCAGAACGGCAGGTCTTGTTTGGGTTTGCTTGCGCTGACATAAAATAAAGCCATCACATAATCTCCAGTCATTATTGGTTGGTTCGCATGCCTTGCAAACCAGCATGCAGGCATACACTAAACATCATCATAATCAGCCAGGCCTTGCTTTGCCGTAGGACATTGCATGATTTATGTGTCAGAGAAAGATGATTTTGTGATGGCTGAAAAAAGCAGGAAATTCCTACAAGGATTTCAGTGATTGTGGCCTAGTGCCTGTAGCTGCCGGCCATGCAAAATAGGGTTTTACTCACAACAAAGCTAAGGGAAAACACATGATACAAGCACATGAAATTAAACAGGATATGCCGGTACATACTGCCCAGGCAGAACAATTTGCCGTGGTTGACCATACCGATGGCCCGGATTCAATCAAGCTGAAAAAAGATGATTCAGGTAACCATCACTATATTCCGATCAGCTGGGTGATCTCGACTGAAGGCGGAATTGTTAAAATCAACCGCACACTGGATCAGGTGCTGCAGGACTGGAGTGCTGAAACCCTGGCATAAGCTTGGGCTTGCATACAAAAAAAGCCCTGTCTGTAATGACAGGGCTTTTTGCTGCTTTCAATGCAGACTAGTGCACTGATAAATAGTGCACTTATGTCTAGTGAACTTGTGACTAGTGCACTTCTGCCGCTGCACGGGCCGCGTCACGCAGATGTTTTACTTCATCATGGTTACGTTTTGCACCTTCCAGCTGGCGGGTGACCACCATACGCACATTGATAGGCAAGTCTTTTTCTGCCGCTTTGCGGTAGGCATTCAGGGCCACGTCTTCGCCGCGCTCGGTCTCATTGAGTACAGCGAGTGTGTCGTTGCTGGTAAGCGCTGTTTTCAAATCTATCCAGCGTCTGTGCAATGCACCGCCTATGGTGCTGGATTCAGCCGGTTCACCACCTAATGAGCGCACCAGGCCCTGCAGTTCTTGCGCACTGGAAGCCACTTCTAGTGAACGACGCAGGAAGAAAGCTTTCAATTGCGGGTCATCGACATTATCAGCCGAGTTGCGGAAGCCTTCTTCACCATCTTTAGATGTTTCAATCAAATCATTCAATGTAGAAATTACATCATCATTATCTGCCATGATCGTTCTCCAAATATTAAGTTATTGATATAGAAACTTCAGTATGACTATGGCACCTAATTCGCTGCATCAGTGACAGTCGTAAAAAGCTGTAGGAATCGCTTTATCGCGGTTATGGCTGGTAAGGCTTGGGTTTTTTGGCTGGCATTTTTGCGTTTTTCAGGCTGGTGTGAGAATGGGCTGTCAGAAAAAGTCTGCATTTTCCTACACTTAAATCAGACGCAGGCTTGTGGTGGCTTTTGGGCAAGTCTCCATAATAGCGTTAACAGCTTGCGACTTTCATCCTCTGTCTTGTGCTCAGAGGGTTAGCTGGCAAGCAAAAATCTTTTAATAGTAGTCAGGAGTACACCATGAACCTTATCCGATTATTTGATTATGTGACGCCGAAAGCCACTGAGAAAAAGGCCAGGGCAGAAAAGCCGGGGGTCACCCAGCTACTGTTGTTTTATGTGCTGCCCTTGTCGCTGATTCCGTGCATCATGATGTATTTAAGGTTGCATCATAATTATCCGCGCCAATTCATGGACACCTTGCCCGGCAACCGTTTGCTGATGATTTGTGCTGAATTATTCGTGTTGCAGATCGCTGTTATCCTGGCCATGGCCTGGATCACGCAGAACCTGGCTGAAATGGTGGATAAGAAACCCAGTTTCCGTGATTCATTACTCATTATCGCTATCGCCACTACACCACTATGGCTGACCTCAGTGTTTTATGTTGTGCCTAGCCTGAGCTTTAATGTGGTGGTGCATGGTATCGCTGTGCTGGCATCGATCGCACTGGTTTACCGTGGCGTTAAATATATATTTTCTATCCGCGAACGTGGCGCCATCGCAACTCTGACCCTGGCCATAGTCTGTACCGCTGGTCTTGGCTTTGCCGTGGTCATGGTAGGCTCGCTGATCTCATGGGAAGCCATAGAGCAGATGCAGTTCGCTATCAAGAAGTCCTGATCAGCAACTTTTTAGTCACCGCGTCACGCAAAGAATCTGCCCCCAGTTTAATTTCAGGGGGCAGATTTTTTTTGTCTTTTGCTTATGAAACACACATAATAAAGCCAGGCCGCAATTCAATGCGCCTGGCCTGGTTAAAGCCTGGGGAGATCAGCTGATCAAATGATGGTCCAGCGCATAGTGGATCAGCGAGGCATTGTTACGCATATTCATTTTCTTCAGTATCTTGGAGCGGAACACGCTGACCGAGCCCGGCGCAATCGACAACTCTTCAGCTACCGAATTCACCGGCTGACCCTTGATCAACTTGAAAAACACCTGCAGCTCGCGCAACGATAAACGCTCATGCAGCATGGGGTAGAGTCGTTCGTCCAGTTTCTCGTGCGTGGATACCAGGTAGGTCAATCCCCGGGCGACCGATTTGATCGCCGGCACTACCTGGTCACTGCTGGCGGTATAAGACAGATAACCTTTGCAACCCAGGCGGGTAAAGTTGGCCATGCGGTCTACCTGATCACTGCCATTGATGATCAGGATAGGCAGTGAAGGGTAGGCCTGTTTTAGGTCGCAAAAGGTTTCCAGGCCGTTCTTTTCCGGCGATGACACATCCAGGATCACGACGTCGAATTTCTGTGCGCGTATCTTTGCGATCGCCTCACTCGCATCACTGACTTCTTCAACCAGGTGCATGGCACTATCGGCATTGATCAGATCTTTCAATGCGGTGTGGCTCAACTCGTTTCCGTACAGTAATAATATATTTTTCATCTCTTGTTCATCTCCAATAATGTGAAGGAGAGTCAGCAAAACTTCTCAAACTAAAATTCTGTATGAATGGCTAGACTGCCTTTAAATCTGTTCTATATCTAAATCTGAGCAAAATCTGTTCTATAGTTAAATTGCGAGGGCTCAGCTGCTAGCCTTTAATCGCTGCTGCAACAGGCACAACATGCTCTGTTCGGCGGCAGTTAATTCGGTTTCGTTATAATCTGCGTCCTGCACAGGCTGGCTGAACGCTACCCCGGCCAGGTAACACTCCAGTATCCACGGGTGCACATAGCTGTTGCGGCAGATGGCCGGCGTGTTGCCCAATTTTGAGGCGGCCACGCAAATGGCCGCCACGATATTCTTTTTTGCTTCGGTGACGCTGCTATAAGGTTGCAGCTCACTGAGCGCCATCAAGGTATGCAGACTGCCAAACCAAGTGCGGAAATCCTTGGCGGTAAAATCGCCGTTGGTGATCTGCTGTAAATATTCATTCACCTCTGCCGAACCTATGGCATGGCGTTCACCTTGCGCATCTACATACTGAAACAGCGTCTGGCCAGGCAACTCGCGCATATTGCGGATCAGACGTGCCAGTCGCCGGTCACGCAGGCTCAGGCTGTGTTCCACCCCGCTTTTACCGCGAAAATGAAACTGTATCTCGCTGCCTTGTATGTCTACATGGCGGTTACGCAATGTGGTCAGGCCAAACGACTTGTTGGTCTTGGCGTATTCATCATTGCCTATGCGTATCAAAGTGTTTTCCAGCAGGTAGATCAGCATGGCCAATACTTTTTCTTTGCCCAGGCCTGGCGCTGCCAGGTCGCGCGCAATATGTGCGCGTATGCCAGGCAGCTGCAGGCCAAAATCTATCATATGCTCATATTTCTTAGCTTCACGCTGCTTACGCCATTCCGCATGGTAAAGGTATTGCTTGCGGCCTTTGGCATCGCGGCCGGTGGCTTGCAGATGGCCGTTGGCCCGCGTGCATATCCACACTGACTGCCAGGCCGGCGGAATACGTAGGGCTACGATACGGCTGAGGTCTTTTTCAGCTTTGATCACCTGGCCATGCTGGTCCAGGTACCTGAATTTTCCTCTATACGCCTGGCGGCTATAGCCGGGTGCATCGTCCTGTATGTAACGCAATTTTTCCGGCAAGTCTGCCGCTGCCTCAGGCGTGGGCAATGCCGGTTTTTTTAACAGAGTAGACTCCATGATCATTGGTTAACAGGTCTGCATGCCGTCCTGCCGTGTGCGGCATTAGCGGGCGGCACAGCAGGCCTTACTTGGCAGCCGTTTTCTTGCTGCTTTTCACATTCCAGATCACATTCCCTACATCATCAGCAACCAGCAGGTGGCCACGTTTATCCACCAGCACGCCTACCGGGCGGCCTTGTGCTTCGCCATCCACATTGAGGAACTCGGTCAACACATCAATCGGCTTGCCTGCCGGTTTGCCACTCTCAAATGGCACAAAGATCACTTTGTAGCCGCTGTAAGGGATGCGGTTCCACGAACCATGCTGGCCGATAAACATGCCGTTCCTGAATTCGTCAGGCAATTCATTGCCTTTGGCCGGGGTCAATCCCAGTGAAGCGGTGTGTGAGCCCAGCGCATAATCCGGTTTGATCGCCTTGGCCACCAGTTCAGGGTTTTGCGGCTGGATGCGCTTATCTACGTGCTGGCCGTAATAGCTGTAAGGCCAGCCGTAAAAGCCGCCTTGTGATACCGAGGTCATATAGTCAGGTACCAGGTCGCTGCCTATCTCATCGCGTTCGTTGACCACTACCCATAAAGCGCCACTATCGGGCTCCCAGGCCATGCCATTGGGATTGCGCAGACCGGAGGCGAAAATGCTGTGCTGGCCGGAGGCCGCATCGACTTCCCAGATCGCGGCACGCTCTTTTTCAGTTTCCATGCCGTTTTCGCCGACATTGCTGTTGGAGCCTACCGTGACATAGATCTTGCTGCCATCTTTGTTGGGCAGTATGTTTTTGGTCCAGTGGTGGTTACGTTCTGCCGGCAGATCCGTCACTTTCACGCCTGGCTCGGTGATCTTGGTCTGGCCTTGCTGATAGGGGAATTTGACCAGAGCATCGGCATTGGCGACATAAAAGGTATCACCCACCAGCGCCATGCCAAAAGGAGAATTAAGGTTTTCCAGGAACACCTGCTTGATGTCGGCTACACCGTCGCCGTCTATATCGCGCAACAGGGTGATGCGGTTAAAACTTTCAGCCCCGGCACCGCCGTTTTTCATAAAGATACCGGCGATCCAGCCTTTCAGGTTAAAGCCTTCGCTTTTCTCATGGTGATTGGTCTCTGCCACCAGGATATCGCCATTCGGCAGCTCGTACAGCCAGCGCGGGTGTTGTAAATCGGTGGCAAATGCCACGACATTGGTCCCCGGCGCTGAAGTCGGTTTTTTGCCTTCTGGCCAGCCCACTGCTTTGGCGACGTGCACTGTAGGTATCAGCCCGGTCTGGTAGGAGGACAGGTCCGGTTCCGGGCCAAAGCCTGCTGCTTCCGGCAACTTGGCCGGTTGCGAGCAGCCGGCCAGTGTCAGCAACAACAGTGGTGTAGTGATTAAAGCAGTGCGGATGGAAGTTGGTGGATTGCTGGTTTGCATACGATGTACTCCTAAGCGGTAATGGGTGCGGTCGCCTTATCGGCGCACGGCAAGAATTTGATGGATACCAGTCACGCCTTGCTCGAACTGAATCGCGCTCGCGGTCATATACAAACGCCAGACGCGGTAAGTTCTCTCACCGAAGCTGGCGGCTATTTCCTGATGACGCTGTTCCAGTCTGCTGACCCAGCGCCGCAATGTCAATGCATGGTGGCGGCGCAAACCTTCCACATCAAACACTTCCAGTCTGGCGGATTGCATTTGCTGGCGGATATGGGTCAGTGAGCACAACTCGCCATCCGGGAACACCTGGCGGTTGATAAATCCGGTGGAAATTTCATGCTGACGGCCCGGGCTCTCGGTGGTGACCTGATGGTCGAGAAACAGCCCGCCGGGTTTGAGCACGGCATGTACTTTGGCCAGGTAGTCAGGCAGCTTGTGCTCACCTATCTGGCTGGTCAGGCCTATGCTGACCACTTTGTCGTAACGCGGCGTATCGGGCAGGTCGCGGTAATGGTATAACTCAACTGTGACTAATTTATCCAGCCCCTGTTTTTGCACCTCGGCCACCACGTAGGCATGCTGCTGCGGGTTGTGCGTGAGGCAATGTACAAATACGCCGTAATGTCTGGCCGCCCAGCACGCCAGTCCGCCCCAGCTACCACCGATATCGAGTAGCGTGTCACCATGTTGCAGATGCAGTTTCAGGCATATAAGGTCCAGCTGGTTGTGCTGGGCCTGGGCGAGGTCTTGATTCGCATCACAAAAATAGGCGCAGGAATGCAGCATCTTGTCATCCAGCCACAATCTGTAAAAGTCGCTGGGGGCATGGTAATCAAGAGTGTTGGGTGTGTTGGAATAGTCAGGCTGGTTTTGGGATATATCGGTTAGCTGGCTTGTATCAGGCTCACTCTGGCTATCGGCCAGCGTCAGTGCCCGGTACACCAGCCCCAGTTTCTCGGTCAGCGGTAGCGAAAGCGATTCAAAGTAATAGCGCAATTCCATGGCTGCATCAAAGTCACCCAGTATCTGCACTTCACCAGAAAAATAGGCTTCTGCCAGCCGGGCAGGGTCATTGAACAATACCATGTCACGCAATACCGAAGCCTGTTCCAGGCACAGGGTGAACGCAGGCGACTCTTTACCTATGTACAGCATGCTGCCGTTCCATAAGCGCACAGCAAACGAAACCGGAAAGTGCTGAAACAGGCGGTTCAGGATAAAACGCGATTTGCTGGTGTCATCATTCCCCGTCACACCTGGTGTCGCTTGTTCCGGCGTAGCAAACGACTCTATCTGCCAGTCATGCGCTAACTGCAAGGCGTGATTGAGATTGCTGCTCATGTGTCTGTCTCCGGCTTGGGTTTAATGCTTGATGTATGAGGTTGTGAGTGTAGAAATTCGGCGGTTTTTCCAACATAGGTCAGTCACTGATTGTGCTGTCAGACAGGTCTGACAGGGGCAGATTTACTGGCTAGCGCAGCGGAAACAGCCTGTTCATGCTAAAGCGAGTGCTTGGTATTACCTCTGAAAATGGGCCCATTCCTACACAAAAATCAGTTTTGGCCTATGTCTGTTGTTTGCGGCTGCTTCTAGTATTGAACTCTAGCTAAAACTAAAGGAGCTGTTGATGCGTAAATTAATTCCGATGATAGTTTTGCTGTGTTCAATGACCACTTCTGTGTTGATGAACACGGCCTGGTCTGCAGAAAAAGTAAAACCTGCAACTAAACCGCCGGTGAATAATGCAGTGCCACCCTGTGATGACTCGCCCAACTCTAAAAAACCTTCCTGCAATATCGATTCTGACAGTGTCAATGTGCCGCCAAAAATGCCGCATGAGCGCGGTGTGATCGTGCCGCCGGAAGTGCCGGCCGAAGGGTTGCCTAACCGCGAAAAACAAGCGCCACGTACACCGGCTCAGGAACTGCCTGACTCGCACGATAATCATCTCAAGAACTAATCAGTCAGCGTTTTTCGCTCTCTGCATGAATCTGGCCGTGCTCTAACGCGAGTCGGCCTGGATTCATGTAGCTGTTTTATCCAGACCATCACTATTCCAGGAGTCACACCATGCAAGAAACTAAAAAGAAACTTAATCCACCGCAGCATCAGGAGTCACAGCCAGGCTCTGAGGAAGAGATGGTGCCGACGCCGATTTATATAGATGCGCACTACAAAGGCAGTGAAAAATTGCAGGACAAGGTCGCCATCATCACTGGTGGCGATAGTGGCATAGGTCGCGCAGTGGCCGTGCACTATGCCGCTGAAGGCGCTGATGTGGCCATTATTTACCTGGACGAGCATGAAGATGCGCAAAAAACCAAAGCCCTGGTAGAAGAATATGGTCGTAAATGCCTGTTGCTGCCAGGGGATGTTTCTGATGAAAGATTCTGCCAGGAGTCGGTGGAAGATACCCTCAAGCACTTAGGCAAGCTGGATATCGTGGTCAACAATGCTGCCCAGCAGTTTCCGCAACCCAGCATACTCGATATCAGCCAGCGCCAGCTGGAGCATACTTTCCGCACCAATATCTTTGCCATGTTCTACCTGGTCAAGGCGGCTTTGCCGCATTTGCCGGATAAAAGCCACATCATCAATACCACATCCGTCACAGCCTACCGTGGCAGCCCGGAATTGCTGGATTACTCGGCGACTAAAGGCGCGGTAGTCTCTTTTACCCGCTCACTGGCCAAGCAACTGGTAGAAAAAAATATCTATGTGAATGCGGTCGCCCCGGGGCCGGTGTGGACGCCGTTGATCCCATCCACTTTCGATGAAAAGAAAGTCAGCGAGTTTGGTAACCAGGTGCCATTGAAAAGACCAGGCCAGCCCAGCGAGATCGCCCCGGCCTATGTTTTTCTTGCCAGCCAGGATTCTTCATTTATGACCGGCCAGGTGATACACCCGAATGGCGGCGAAGTAGTGAATGGTTAGCAATAGCTTGGCCTAGCGTTACCGATTCTGACAACAGAATGCGTCAATGGATGATAACTGCCATTGCCTTAGCCACTTAAGATGGTCCAGGGTTATATTTAAAATGAAGGATTCAGGCCTTTTTTTAACCCTGTGGCTGAATCTTATTATATTTAGGAGATACATCATGGCAAATCCACAAGACAATCAAGTAGGTCAAAATCAGCAAAATCAAGGTCAACAAAATCAAGATCAGCAAAAGCAGGAGCAACAGAACCAGACCCAACCAGGCCAGGTTCAGCAGCCAGGTCAAGGCCAGCAAGATCAGCGCCAGCAGAACCAGAGTCAGCCTGGCCAAAACCAGCCTGGCCAAGACCAGAAACAACAAGGTCAGCAGCAACAAGGTCAGCAAGGCCAGAATCAGCAAGGGCAAAACCAGCCCAAGCAGGGTCAGCAACAGCAAGGACAGGATGCAGGTATTGAGCAACTGGACCCGGCACAAAAGCAGCAAGCTGCTGGCAGGGATCAAGCGCCTGGTAGCCAGCCACTGCCCGGTGTGAATGAACAGCATGGTGGTGAAGGTAATCACAGACCTTAATTTATGCGTAGCCTGAACTTAGAAAAACCTGGAGTGATCCAGGTTTTTTTATATCGTGTCTGTGCTTAATGGGTCATGGAGTCAGCTGTAATTTAGATACATATTTGCAGCCAATATCAGCCAACAGCGCCAGCCTGCTAGTAATAAATTCTGACAGCATATTAGGCGCTTTCACGATAAAGCCTGCGCCTAAACACTTTTATCATGGACTCACGTTACTTCATTTTCTAAACGAAACATTCTGGTCATTCAGGTAACGGTCTGGCCGAATAATATTCTGAAGGAGATTTAACAATGGCAAATTTACAAAACAACAAGAACCAACAGCAGGACAAATCTGGTCAGCAGATCAAAGGCCAGCAGCAACAACAGCACGCGCAGCAAGGTAACAAGCAGCAGGCGCCTGGTAGCCAGCAAGGCAAATCCCAGCAACAGAGTAACAAGCAACAAGGTTAACTAGCTGAGGATGAAAAACCTGGAGCGATCCAGGTTTTTTTACGTCGGTCGCTTTCTTTTACAACACGCCTGCTGCGTGTTTTTCATTTTAGTCTGTCCGAATCGTCCTACATGAGATTGCGAGTTTGTTACATGGGCGAGCTTGTGGCTTTTATTCATAATTTATCTCAATGCTTTAAAAGCATATAGCGGTTAGAAGAACACTTCCATTTACCAAGGAGAAATAAAGATGAATACCAAATTAGGACTAGGCATGTTGATATTGGTAACAGGCCTGACGGCCTGTAACAAGAATGAGTCCGCCTCAGGAGAGGGCGCGGCTGCTGGCGCTAGCGGCCCGGCGATCAAGTTTGTGAAAACACAGGATGGCTCGCCATTGGAAATCAAGCCTGAGCTGTTTGATACCGCAGAGGCCAAAGAGTTTCTCGCTACCGGTAAGAACCCGTATGTGGGCAAAGACGATGCGATCAAAGCCGGTAAGAAGATTTTCCAACTTTATTCATGTACCCAATGCCACGGCCCTGAAGCTGGTGGTCAGGTCGGCCCGGCATTGACTGGCCCTAACTATAACTACGCCAAGGACGCCACCAATAAAGGTATGTTTGAAACGGTGTGGAACGGGACTAACGGCGGCATGGGTGCCAAAGGTAAGGGCGTTATGGACCCTTCAGATCCGAATAATGGTATCTCGCCAGACGAGCTACTCAAGGTCATCGCCTGGATACGTAGCCATGGCAGCCTGACCGGCAATGAGGATAGCTAAGCTGGCAAAAGCGGCTCGTCATTATCCTACAGCACATTCGTGGGCATGCTTACATACAATAAATTCCCGCATAAGTAGTATGGATATCACGCCCTATAAAGGGCGATTCAAAACAATTATGAGGAGAATACGATGAATAAATTGCTCACAGTTTTATTAGCTAGTGTATTGATAAGCCCTGCTACTGCGGTTGTGGCAGCGGATGCCCCGAGTGATGTCCCACCTGCACATCAGCAGAAAAAAGAACTGCCTGACAGCACCAAGAGCGGTGATTACCTGCAAGAGCAGCCGGACAATAACAGTGGTGGCAATGCCGCTAACAAACAATCCAAGCCCGGCAGCCTGGAAAAAAGCAAACGCTTTCAAGAGAAACCTGCTGACGGCGGTACCGGCGTCAAAGGTCAGCAGAGCAAATAAGCTGCTCTAGGCCTTGCGCTACGCATGCCTGTCCTTATATCGGCAAGCGTAGCGCAAGGTCTTTTTAATTTTAAACACGCCTTGTTAATGGGAGATGAATCATGACCGAGCAAAATCTGAAATTGTTGATGGAACTGTGCAAACAATGTGCAGATGCCTGTGAAAACTGTGCCATTGCTTGCGAGAGCGAGGCGAATCCCATGATGAGGACCTGCATTGAACATGATATGGACTGTGCAGATTTTTGCCGCCTGACCGCTTCATTCGTGGCGCGTGGCAGTGACTTTGTTGAACTGGTCTGCCAGGATTGTGCCGAGATTTGTATCGCCTGCGCCGAAGAATGTGAAAAACATGCTTCTACCCACTGTAGACAATGTGCCGAAGCCTGCAGACGTTGTGCTGAAGAATGCCTGAAAGTGGGCGTTGCTGCTTATGCCTGAAACTATTCAACGCAGGACGGACCGTTGTTCCCGTCTGACCTGCGTTGAAACTCTGTATGTCAGCAGACCTGACTTTTTAACTAAATCCCGCTCTATAAACCCACTTTTTCCCGCGAATGCCGCAGGTTGGCCGGACTTGTTCCGGCCTAACTTTGCTGCATATTCAGCGCTAATCTGAACATGATGAATTCGGCCGGGCGCAGTGGCGCCAGGCCAATCTCCAGTAGCAAGCGTCCAGCCGCGATATCCTCAGCGTTCATAGTTTTGCCTAGTCCTAAATTGACGAAAAAAGCCTCTTTAGGCTGGCTGCCGAACAGGGCCCCTTGCCGCCACAGCGTCAGTAAAAAGTTTTCAAGCAGGGCCGTGACCTTGGCCCAGGTATTGGCATCGTTAGCTTCAAACACCAGTCCCTGCAAGCTTAGGTCTATGGAAGCCTGCACCATGCCAAACAGGCGGCGTACGTTGACATAGCGCCATTCATTATCATTGCCCGCCAGTGTTCTTGCGCCCCACACCCGATTGCCTTTGCCACCGAATGCGCGAATGATATTGATCGCTTTTCCGTCAGCGGGCTGGTTGTAATCCTGCTGATCCTCGTCTGTCACCATGCACGCCGGGCTCACTACCTGTTGCAACGCCACATTGGCCGGCGCTTTCCATACGCCTCTATCCCTATCCACCTGGGCATACACACCGGCAACGGCGCCGCTGGCCGGTAGCGTATTCAGCACCTGGGTGGCGCTGTCGCTCCAGCGGCGGAACACATCATAGTGCAGGGTCAAGTCGTGATTCAATGCGCGTGCGGTGGTCTCTGCGCTGAGTTGCACTTCGCTGAACCAGGCAGCTGCCTGGCGCAGAATGCCGGTCAGTGCCCGCTGCGCGACTTGTGCGCGGGCAAGGTCAGTGCTGGCGGTGAGGTAATCCGCGGCCACGTCCGGCAATGGCGTCAAGGCCAGCATGGCCGCCTGATCTTTGAGCGCCAGCAGATTACAGGCGGCCGCCTCATCCAGCAGTGCGATGCCTGTGTGTGCCAGCAGGGTGTGGTGATGCGCGACTAGCAAGCGCAGGCTTGCAGCCATGCGGGTATGCGCCTGGCTGCTGATAGTGCCGGAAAACTTGATCAACGCCGTGTCCGGGCAATCTGTGACCACGCCAGCCAGTACATCCAGCAGTGACAGCAACCACAGGCTTTGCGCGCGTAACGGCGCGTGATAATCGGTGATGCTTGATGCGGCCAAGTCAGGCCCCAGATAGTCAACCGCCTGTTGCAGTGACACGGCATGCTGCAGCAGGCGCGCTTCGCCGCTGCTCAGCAGTTTGCACACCTGTTCGGTCAGGCTCAGGTCTGCCACCTTGCTTTTGATCTGCGCATCTGCAGTCAACTCGGTCAGCAGAGCCGCAGCATCGAGGGTGACGCCGCTATTCTCGCTGCTGTCTGCAGCTGGCTGGCGCTTGAGAGTCAGGTCGCCTAGCCGCGCTACACTGGTGAAGGTCGTGCGCAGCCACGGCCCGTAAGCGGCAGCGTATTTGAGGTGCTGGTTGCCTATATTGCTCCTGAAATAATCTACCTCTTGCGCAAAAGCCGTGCGCTCTAGCTGGCAGCGTAGATCACAAATGGTCATGCGGTTGAGCAGCTGTGCGCATTGCGCCAGTGCAGCGGTATACAGCGCTACGCCGTGATCCTCCAGCTGCACGGCTTCGGGTATGACTATGAGGGTAGGCGCTGTTTCATGCTCAATGCTGGCCAGCCCCTGTGCCAGCGCTGCCTGTGAAACTTGGCTGCTGTAATCGCCGACTGACACAATGACGCACGCGCTGCCGCCATTGCTGAAAAACAGGCGCAGGCTGTGGTACAGATAAAACGGCTGGCATGCCTCAGCTTCGATTATCTGGTTATCGCTATCCAGGCTGATGGCTACCTCAGGCGCAGGCGCAGTGCCAAAGTAACGTTCATATTCCGCCAGATGATTGATGTAAACCGGTTTCATTGTCAGCGGTGCGCCATCGCGCCAGGCTTTTTCTGTATAGCCGATGAATGCCGGCACGGCAGTGGCAACTGCCGTGATTTCAGGCGGAAAACTGGCGACTTCCTGAATATAAACACCTGGTGTCTTGTATTGGGCCATGGCTAGTTTTGATCAGGTTTAGAAGGCAGGCGGCGCTCCAGCATAGGCAGCACCTTGGTGTCAGGCGCATCGGTAGCAAACGTCAGCAGGCGCAATTTATACAAGGCAGCAGGCACCGCCGGCGAGCCCAGGCTAGACCACACCTGCTGGGTTTCTTGCAGGCTAGGCGAATATAAATCGAAGGCGATCTTGAACTCGCGCAATCTGTCCAGCGCATGCGCGGGTGCATACTGCGTCAGTGATTCGCGCCTGACATTCACTTCGGTAAACAGCGCCTGCGCATGAAAAAACTGCATGGCGCGGCCCAGCATCAGCAAGGCCTGGGTATACGAGGCATGCGTGGCGGTGAGTAATACATGCAGATTCAATGGCAGGGGCGGTGTTTGATAAGCACTGCCGCTGTGGCTGGGGGCTACGGGTGAGATTCTCAGTGCGGCGTCTTCCTGGATATTGACCAGGGTGAGGTTCAGGCACTCTTGGGTGGCTGATTCGGCACCTGTGGCAGGCGAAGACGGGCCAGAATTAAGCATGCGTAGCCCGGCTGGCGCATGCTCGCCACTCATGCCATATGCTTCTGTCAGTTGATGATTCAACTCATTCACAATGATGGTCATGGCATGCGCGATCATGGCAATCTTTCCTGTATGGATACAGGGCATTATAGGGTGCTTGGCCGAGATGCGCGATAGTTAATAATCCGCGTTGGAAGTAGTAACGATGCCGGGTTGTGACAGGTATGCGATCAAGTCTATGTTAGCAGCACAGGCGGGGCGTGCGCCCAAAATTAAATACCCATAGGAATGGGGGCATTCCTATGGGCAAGTCTTGCTCTTAGATGTGGCGAGTTGTAAGTCTTGTCTATCTAAGTATCCATTGCTGCTTAGTTAGCAACAACGATTTCATTTTTAACGGCGGTCACGCCTTTAACGCTCTTAGCAATTTTTTCTGCTTTTTGTGCTTCAGCTTTTGATTTTGCATTGCCTGAAAGTTGTACCAGGCCGTTGCTGTCAGTTTCAACGCTGATGTCAGTTGCGCTGACTACTTTGTCTTTGGCGAAAGCTGCTTTTACTTTTGTTGTGATCACTGAATCTTCTACTTTAGTGCCCAGTGAGTCACCGTCAGCAGCAAAACCAGCCATAGGCAAAGCCAATGCACTTACCAGCAATAATGATTTGATTGTATTTTTCATGATGTTTCCTTCTTGAGTGGATTTAGGAGGTTCCATTATTCAAAAATCAAGTCATGGCGTGAATACACTTTATTCTGATAGTGACGTAGGAATGGGCTGACTTTACGCAGGTTTGATTGCAAGTGAAA
The DNA here is from genome assembly GCF_042676265.1 of Methylophilus luteus. Classification (NCBI taxonomy): domain Bacteria; kingdom Pseudomonadati; phylum Pseudomonadota; class Betaproteobacteria; order Nitrosomonadales; family Methylophilaceae; genus Methylophilus; species Methylophilus luteus. Next base: position 1,567,090 of record NZ_JBHTKB010000001.1, on the reverse strand, counting down.
CTGCCTGTATTCTTGCCGGGTATGATACGCAGGCTCAACTGCATTTCTTTAGGTTAAAAACTCACACTATGCAACTGCATTTTTTATCGGCGCTAGTCATCTTTATCAGCGGTTACGCGCCACTAGGCCTGATCCTGCTGATTAAGGATTTAAACGAAGAGTCATTCTACTTTGAGCACCCGTTCAGGGCATTGGTCATTTTTGTCATCTTTGCTTTCAGTGCCTTGTTTGCCATGAGTGCCGCGCGCAATATCAAGCAGGGCGTGCCGGTCAAAATCAGCAAAATCTCCAATAAATCGGCGGATATGTTCACTTACACCATCCCCTATATGATGTCTTTTTACAAGTTTGATCTCGGTGACTGGAAGCTGCTGCTGTGCCTGGCGATCTTCTTAAGCCTGATGTTCGTGCTGTCATACCGTACGCAAAATGTATTCGTTAATCCGGTACTGGCGCTGGCGGGCTATGGTTTGTATGACTGCCAGTTTAAGGATGGCACGCAAGAGAGGCAGGGCCTGCTGCTTTCAAAACAGCATTTCCAGGTCGGCGATTACTGTGCGATCAAACGGCTTTCCAATTTAATGTACTTTGTCACTCATGTTGAAGTCACGAAGGAAGCAGGCGAAGGAGAATCTTAGTGACGACTCATGTGAAACAAGCGCTGCAAACCCTGCGCACCAGTGACTTCAAGCACTGGGTAACTACTTTCTGGCTGGTGAAAAGAAAACTCAGCCAGCAACAGGCAAAGTACTCGGTATTGAAGGTGGATACTGATAGCAAGCTGGAGCTAAAGCTCAAAAACGCAGTCACTGAAAAAATCCTCAATCAAGAATACCAGCTGGACGATTACGACTTTCTGACTGCTGATCAGGACAAAAGCCTGCTAACCATAGCTTCATCCGATACTGATGTGATGCTGATCCAGGCAGAGATCGAAAAAGGCACTGCCAACGCCAAGGTCGAGCAATATGAGCAATTGCTGGATTCATGGGCCATGGTGATCAAACTGGAGCACCAGGATCAGGCCATTTACGCCTACCGCAAAATCAATAAATTCAATCATGCAGCCCGCCTGTCGCATGTGTCTTTTATCCAGTTTAAAGATCAGGAACTCAAAGACCTGGATGAAAAAGAAATCTTCACCATAGATACCCAGGTGGATTTTTTTACTTATGACGGCACCACGTTCATCACCAACAAAAAAGAGTTTGAAAGCACGCTGAACTTCCGCGCCGGTATGGAGAAAAACCGCGATGTGGTCTTGCAGGAATTTGTCGATTTAAATATCTTCAGCGATGCGACCTTGCTTAAAGAGCACATAGGTGCCAACCTGAATTACCTGCGCAAAGTGTCTTCCATCCAGAAAAGCGGTTACTACAAAGATGCCAAGTTCATGGAAGAGCTGGTCAAGGTCAACCAGTCCAAAAACTGGGGGCTGCAAGTCGAGAACGGCGCAATCGTGATCAATGAAACAACGATAGACCTGGTGCTGACCTTGCTCAACAACGGCCGTCTGGAATCACCCATCAACCACGAAATATTTGATGCAGCCGTCAAGAAAAAAGTCACTTAATAACTGCTACCGCCGTTTCATGCCGGCGATCTAACACATGCAACTACACTATCAAACGCTAGGCGAGGGGCCGCCACTCGTCCTTGTACACGGCCTGTTCGGCTCCGCCGATAACTGGGGCAATATCGCCAAGCATTTCTCGCAGCACTACCAGGTGATCAGCATTGACCTGCGTAACCATGGCCGCTCGCCGCATAGTGAGTCGCAAAGCTATGCTGACATGGCAGATGACCTGCTGCAGTTATGCAATGCCTTAGGGCTGGAACAGATCTGTTTACTCGGTCATTCTTTAGGCGGCAAGGTCGCCATGCAGTTTGCCACGCAATACCCGGAGCGGGTCAGCAAGCTGATCGTGGTGGATATGGCGATGCGCGCTTATGCAGATGAACACACGCATTTGATCAACGCCATGATGACCGTAGACTTAAGCCATGCGCAATCACGCAATGATGTTGATCGCGAATTAAAAGCCCCGATCAGCAACCAGATGGTGCGCCAGTTTTTACTGACTAACCTGGTAAAAGTAGAAGAGCAGTTACAGTGGCGGATCAACCTGCCAGCAATCAGGGATAACTATCCTAAATTTCAGGCTGCACTTTCAGCGCACTTTGCAAAGTCCAGCCTGTTTATACGCGGGGAGCGTAGCCATTACGTGAGTGAGAGTGATGTGGCCGAGATTCACAGCCAGTTTGCAGACGCAGAGATTATCAGTTTGCCGACCGACCATTGGGTGCATGCCGAGCAACCGCAATTATTTATACAGGCAGTAGAAAACTTTCTATAATTAGACATCCGCCTGCATTCGCTCGAAGGTGAGCTGACAGGGCATTATTCAATTATGGTGAACGGAAACTGGCGACTGACCTTTACGTTTGAAAATGAAAATGCCGTTTTGGTCGATTATCAGGACTATCATTGAAAGGATCACTATGAGCAGAATGCACCAGCCTCCGCATCCCGGAGAAACACTGCGTGAAGATATTTTGCCGGCGTTGGGTGTTTCCGTGACCGAGGCTGCCGATCAGTTAGGGGTCGCACGTCCAACGCTCTCAAAAGTATTAAATGGAAGAGCAGCGATTTCGCCTGAAATGGCATTGCGGTTAGAAAAGTGGCTGGGTGTGGAAAATGGTGGCCGTGCTGATGTGTGGTTGGCCGAGCAAACCGCTTATGACCTGTGGCAGGCGAGAGAGAAATTCAACGCTGATGTGAAACCGTCTGCTCTAAGAGCGGCTTGATACCTGCAAGCCGAACTTAATGAAGTTAATTGAGGAATGCAATTAATGATAAGGGCTAACATTTCTGAAAGCCCTTTTAGAGTGAAATAAAAAGCTAAATTAAATATAGGTATTAAGACACTTCGTTGATGGATGAAATCATGTCCGCCATGGATGCTTAGGAATATCACAGACACCAGCGACATTCACACCAGCTTGTGCAACCAAATGATCATTCTCAACCGTATCACCACTGACGCCGATCGCACCGATCAGCATGCCTTCTTCATCCACGATCGGTAGCCCGCCGGGGAAAGTGATCAGGCCGTCATTCGAGTGTTCTATGCCGTATAAAGGCGAGCCTGGCACTGAGAGTTTGCCTATCTCGCCTGATGGCATGGCGAAGTAACAGGCGGTTTTGGCTTTTTTGATGGCGATATCGATACTGCCTACCCAGGCATCATCCATTCTTGTGAAGCTTTTCAGGTTGCCGCCAGAATCCAGCACGGCGATACACATCTTGACGCCGATCTCTTTGGATTTCTCTACTGCTTTTTCAATGATTTCTTGTGCGACTTCAAAGCTTACGTGCATTTGTTTTCCTTATTGTTGAATGGGAACACATACGACTACGGCAGCTGATTTAAATTCATTGAAAGTTTGCTCTAGCGATGAAATCAGATCACTCGTGCCATCGCTAGCAGCTTTTCTCTATGTGAGTCGGGCAACTGGTTGGGGGTGTAAGCGTATATCGCTACGGCTAGCAACTGTTCCAGCTGATGCTGGATTTTGCCTATATCCTCGGGCATGAACTCATAAGTGCGGTCGACCACGATCTCCAGGAATGTTTCATCCAGGTCATAACCTTTTAGGTCGTTGAGCAGTATTCTGGGGTATAAAGCGTGGTTTTTCTCAACGATGGCTATGATTTCCAGGCGCTTTAGTTTTATTTTTGCCGAAAGCTTCATGGTCAGAAGTTAGTCAACTCACTGGTGTAGCCTTATATGATGTAGTGAGCTGAGAAATGTTCATTTTTTGTCAGTGCTATGCTGGATGAATACCCTAATGATCTGCTGAAGGCCACCACTTGGGCAATAGCTTTTTGATTTTGGATTGATGATAGCGGTCGTCCATTAAATGGATCACTCCGGTGTCATTGGTGGTGCGTATCACGCGGCCGGCTGCCTGTACCACTTTTTGCAATCCGGGGTAAAGGTAGGTGTATTCATAACCCAGGCCAAATATCTTTTCCATTCTTAAGCGCATCTGCTCATTCACATCATTGATCTGTGGCAAGCCCAGGGTCGCAATAAATGCGCCTATCAATCTGTCGCCAGTGAGATCGATCGCTTCGCCGAATGAACCGCCTAATACCGCAAAGGCGATGCCCTCTGAGGTGAGGGTGAAGTCATTCACAAACTGCTGTTTATCGCTTTCGGACATGACCCTGGCTTGTGCGCGCGTGGGGATAGCGGGGTATATGCTATTGAATAATGCCTGCACATCGCTCAAGTAATCAAAGCTGCTTAAAAACAATATGTAGTTGCCAGGCCGCTCTATGAATTGCTTTGCCACCAGATGCACGATGGGCTCGTGTGAAGATTGCCGCTCTTTAAACCTGGTTGAAATATGTCTGGCTACTTTCACCTGCAATTGCCTGGCTGCAAACGGGGATTCCACATCCAGAAAACTGGTGTTTTCGGGCATGCCCAGCATGTCATTAAAAAACGAGGGTGGGCTTAATGTCGCGGAAAACAAGGTATTTGAATTGGCTGCCTGAAACCTGGGAGTTAAGTGTTTTGCCGGGATCACATTGCGTATGCATAGCGTTGCGTCTTGTTGAAACAGGCCGACACTGGCTTCGGTTTTAGTGATGTCAAACAGCGAATGATCGCCAAAGGTTTCGGCCAGGGTGGCAAATTGCAAAGCATCAAAATAAAAGTTGAGCACTTTTGCGTCGTTGAAAGTGGGGTACTCTGCCAGGTAATCGGTGATTCTTGAAATCACCCGTTGCAGTAGATCTTCAAACTCTTCAGGTATATAGGGGTAAACTTCATAACGCACGGTCTGGCTACGATTCAATACCAGCCAGCAGACATTCAGTTTTTCCAGCACAGTTTTTAGTGACTTAGGCGCCTGCGTCAGCATTTCGCTGAAAGCGCCATAATTCAGTTCTGCACTATACATTTTGCGTGCGCGCTCTATCATGTTGTGCGCCTCGTCAACCAGCACACTGACCTTCCATTCATTGAGCACAGTCCCGGCATAGAGCAGCGCGTGCAGATCAAAATAGTAGTTGTAATCGCCAACCACCACATCACTCCAGTTAGCCAGATCTTGCGACAGGTAATATGGGCATACCTGGTGTTTAAGCGCGACCTTTCTGATGGTGGCTTTATCCATCATGTTGCGTGCCAGCGCCTCAGTTCTGGCTTTGGGCAGGCGGTCATAAAAACCATTTGCCAGCGGGCATGACTCGCCATGACAGGCTTTGTCCGGGTGCTCGCAGGACTTCTCGCGCGAGACTAATTCCAGTGTCCTGATAGGTAAACCGGGATTGCTTTTTTGCACGGTTCTGATCGCATTCAATCCTAACTCGCGGCCGGATGATTTAGCGGTCAGAAAAAACACCTTATCCAACTTGCCTTCAGGCATGGCTTTTAATAAGGGGAACACAGTGCCCAGTGTTTTGCCTATGCCCGTGGTCGCCTGAATCAACTGGTGGCGTTGTTTCATGGCTGATTTATACACCGATTCTGCCAGCACTCTCTGGCCAGTCCTGAATTCAGGGTGCGGGAAAGTGAGTCTGGATAATTCGGTATTCCTGTTGGCTCTATGTGCCAGTTCCTGCTCGGCCCAAACTTGCAATTTGCTGCACAATGACTCAAAGAATGCCTGCAAGCTAGCTGCCGAATATTCTTCAACCAGCAGTGTTTCCTCTTTGGAAGTCACGTTGTAATACACCAGTGCAACGTTGATGGATGGGAGCTCTTTTTCCAGACACATCAAATACGCATACACCTTGGCCTGCGCCCAGTGCAATAAACGGTGGTTCTCAGGCATGCGATCCAGATGCCCTTTGTAGGTTTTCACCTCTTCGAGCTGGTTGAGTTCTGGGTCATAGCCATCAGCCCTGCCACGCACAAAGATATTCTGATATTCACCGGTGAGGGAGATCTCGGTCTGGTAGTAATGCTCGCGTCTGAAAGCCACTGCCAAATGTCCCAGCATGCCCTCTATGGCCGTGGGGGAAGGCGTAAAGCGTTGATCCAGACTGCCGGTTTTGGCAGTCAATTCACACAGCGTGCGCACAGAAATGACATACTTAAAGATTGCTTTAAGATCTTCTGCGATGGCGAGATTGGCGATTAACTTAATGGCTGGCCTACCTGAGTGTATTGATGGCTGCTGGTTAATCAGGGACTAGTGGCAAGTCCATCTCGATTCTTGCCAGCCTCTGCGCCATTTTAATGGTGGAGTCGCTGAACAGGCTGATGTCGGTATCCGCGAGTGATATCTGCCGATATTTTTCCAGCGCACTTTCAAACGGCGACTCTTTAATAAATGCGATCAACTGAGAGTACCTATCCCTTTGTTTGGTGTCTTTGGGATGGTTTTGTTCGCTATGGAAATTCTCCAGATGCATGGAAAAATAGGCAATAAACTCCAATTCAAAACTGTTGGTGATTTCCATGCAGAGGTTGGCTTTGAGATATTCAGATTAATTCAATTGCACTATTTTAAAGCTTTTTAGGCCTGTAGCTAGCTATTTAGCGCGCAGGTTCGCTTGCGCCAGTTTGTAAGAGATGAGCCAGATCAGCAAACCGATCAATGAGGTAGCCGCACCTATGGTGCCGAATACGTTGTAACCTAGCCCGTGGTCAATCGCCACGCCGCCCAGCCAGGGGCCTAAAGCATTGGCGGTATTTAAAGCGGCTTGAATGGCGGCGGCAGATAATACTTGTGCATCGCCGGCAATTTCCATCAAATGCGTTTGTAGCGTGACTGGTAGCGCCATCATGGTGCCTACGGCAACTGCGGCGATCAAAATGCCCGGCAGTGAGCCGGAAATAAATGGAATCATCGCTAAAACAAATATAGACCACACGATCAGCAGGCATGCGCCTTTGTATTTCATGGCATCTGCGATTTTGCCACCTGACAACATGCCGATAATCGAGCCTATGCCAAAAGCTACCACCACCCACGGCATATATGACTCGGAAACCCTGGTGACATTGACCAGCACCGGTGCCATGTAACTGAATACGGTAAACATGCCGGTGAAACCGAAAACGCCTATCAATAAAACCAGCCAGATCTGTAGTCGATTAAAGGCGGCCAACTCTTCCATAGGGCTGGATCTTTTCTCGTTTGCATCCAAAGGCAGTGACTTGTTAACCATCAACAAGGTAATGAATGCCAGCACGCCAACTAAGGCAAACGCCAATCGCCATGTGAATTGCTGCCCTAGCCATACTGCAAGCGGGTTGCCCACCAGTATGGCGACGGCCAGACCCAGCATGACCTTGGTGACGGCCATGCCTTTTTGTGCGGGCGGGCTAATAGACGCGGCCACTAACGAGGCTATGCCGAAATATGCGCCATGTGGCAGGCCTGAAATAAATCTGGCGATCAGCAGTGTGCCGTAAGTTGGGGCAAGCGAGCTGGCAATGTTGGCAATGGCGTACATCATGGCGAGTAGCAGCAACAAGTTTTTTCTTTTGAGGCCGGCACCAAAAATAGCCAGCAAAGGCGCACCAACCACAACGCCTAAAGCATAAATGCTGATAGAAGCGCCGACCTGGGATTCTGATACACCTAATCCGCGGCTGATTTCTAACAGCAAGCCCATGCTGGAGAATTCGCTGACCCCGATGGCAAATGCGCCTATGGAGAGCGCAAAAATGATGAGGTTCTGCCTGGCTTTAGACAGTGGGATCTGTGGGGCTGAGTGATTCGACATGGAATTGCTTAAACAGGTAAATGAAATACGACGACTGCCAACAAATTTAATTTTGATGACTAAAGTTGGTTGGCATTATGTGCTGCGATGTTATACACCACCCTTGTCAGATTTAGGCAAAAAATCAGCCATTGATGTTAAATAATGGCTGACCTGATATTTGTTTTTCTTAGTTTGTATGGAGCATATACGACTATGGCCGCGGATTAAAATTCGTCATTCATTGTCATTAGGTCGCGCAACTACATTTTGCACAGTCCAGCAGTGAGATTAGTTTGGGTGAAATGCAAGGTGAAATGCAACTTCAGCAAGAAATTTCTGTATATTCAATATAATGAATAACTCACTAGCGCCTCAGGCGGATTCTGCAGAGAATGCCGCTGGTCACTTTCCTCCATTATTTGTCATCCTCAACGCAGGTTCGGGGGCTAAAGATGCAGGGGAAATCTCAAATCAGCTGGCAGAAATCTTTGCCCAAGCGCAACAACCCTACGAATTGTTTTTTTGCCAGCGTCCGGGTGACCTGGCTGCAATGACCGAACAGGCCATCGCGCAGGCCAGCCAGCGTAATGGCGTCGTCGCTGCCGCTGGCGGGGATGGCACGATACGCTCTGTTGCACGGGCGGTAGTGGCTGCCGGATTACCGTTTGGCGTGGTGCCGCTAGGCACATTCAATTATTTTGCGCGTGATAATGATGTGCCTCTGGATGTGGATCTGGCAGCCCAAGCGTTGATTGCCGGCATACGCGCTGGCAGTGAACGACAGGTGCAGGTCGGGCTGTTAAATGACCAGGTTTTTCTGGTGAATGCCAGCCTGGGCCTTTATCCGCAATTGCTGGCCGACCGGGAACAACTTAAACAGCAACATGGCCGCAGCCGTATCGTGGCAAAATTTGCGGCGCTATTAACGCTGCTAAAGCGCGATATCAAGATGTTGCTGCGCATTGAATATAGCGGCGGCCAACGGCAGGGCGGGGAGAATGTCATTCCTGCTTCCACCATCTTTGTTGGCAATAATGCGCTTCAGCTGGCTGATATCGGGCTGGAAGCCGAAGCTGAGCACGTTAAAAATGGTCAGCTTGCCATTGTTGCGCTGCCGCCCATGCGTGTGAGTGAGCGGGCGGCCGTTGCCTTTCATGGCCTGTTTGGCGTGCTGAACAAGGCGGCAAATGTCACCCACTTTGCCTGCAGTCAGTTGGTGGTGGAACCGTTGTCGCGCCGCAAGCAGCGTTCTGTCAAAGTCGCGATGGATGGGGAGGTTTCCCGCATGCAGCCGCCTTTGACCTTCCGCGTCGGGCCAAAACCATTGCGCCTCATCGTGCCTGTTTCGACTGGAGACGACGCTTGAGCGTGATCCTTCATCTTTCCGACACGCATTTCGGCACTGAACAGCCGGCAGTGACTGCTGCGCTGGTGCAGCTGACGCAAGAACTGCGTCCAGATATCGCTATCCTTTCTGGTGATGTCACCCAGCGTGCGCGGCACGAACAGTTTGCTGATGCGCGCCGCTTTGTCGATGCACTGGCAGCGCCTGTGAAGCTGGTAATCCCGGGCAATCATGATATTCCCCTGTTTAATCTTTTCGCCCGCGTGTTTAATCCTTATGGAAATTACCTCCGCGCATTCGGAAAGGAGCTGGAGCCGCAGTTTTCTGATCAGGATGTACTTGTGATCGGACTGAACACCACGCGGCCATGGCGGCATGCGGATGGTGAAGTCTCTACGCAACAGATTGAGCGAGTTTCGCAGCAATTGCAAAATGCCTCACCAGGCCAATTGCGTATCGTGGTTGTGCATCAGCCGGTATACGTCGAACGGGAAAGTGACAAAGAGAATTTGCTGCATGGGCACCAGCAGGCAATCAAGGCGTGGGCTGCAGCGGGAGCAGACCTGATTTTCAGCGGACATATTCATCTGGCTTATGTTCGCAATCTGCGAGAGAAATTACAAGATGTGACGCGCCCGTTATGGTCTATCTCCGCAGGTACTGCCGTCTCCACGCGGATACGCGAGGGCAAACCCAACTCAGTGAATCTGATCCGCTATGACGCAGCACAGCCGCATGTCTGCCAGGCCGAACGGCTGGATTTTGATTCAGTATCTTCCCGATTTATCATTGCAGAAACCAAGTTATTGGAGCTTGCTCAATTTTAGATATGGTGGTTTTAGCTATGGTGAAAGGCAGCATAAAAATCAGATCGGCAGCGGGAGATTTCCCAAGCCTGCATTTAACGGCTGGCATCATAATACTGGTCATCACGGTATCACTATTTGCGCTGGTGGCCGCGAATGTCGTGAGCGGTGGTGGATTGACCAGCGTTGATATCCAGCTTGCCCATTGGCTGCATGAACACAGCAGACCACAGCTCACTCAATGCCTGCTGGCGCTATCGCATGCGCATGAACCTATAGTCCTCAGTGTAGTGTCCGCGCTGATCACCTTATATTTCATCTGGAAAAAACGCTGGTACGCAGCGTTGGCTATATTGCTGGTTGTACAAGGCGGCATGTTGCTCAATTTGCTGGCCAAGCAAGCCTTTCACCGCGCCCGTCCATCCTTTGAAAATCCACTCGTCACACTGACTACCTACAGTTTTCCCAGCGGGCATGTAGTCGCCACTACGGCTTTTTATGGCGTATTGGCCGCACTGTTGATTTCACAAACAACTTCATGGGTCCGTGCTTGCTGTGTAGCCTTGGCAGCGTTGGTGATGGTCGTGCTGGTTGCGTTCAGCCGTATGTACCTTGGCGCGCATTATCTGAGTGATGTGCTGGCAGGCTTTCTAGAAGCGATTGCCTGGTTTGCATTGTGTTTAACAGCCATTCAAGCCTATCGTGATTATCGCCAGGCAGATGGCTAAGCATTTCTTGATAGCGAAGTACGTTTAGTTCAGAAATGTCTGCCTACAATATCCTTCTCGGAAATAAACTATAATTTTCTAATCAAAACTAATGTTTATAAATTCATAATTTATTGATTTTAATAAAAAAATAAAATATTATTCTAATCATAACTTATTAAATAAGTGTGATGAGACCTATCAATAAAAGCGCTAGATACTTACTCGACCATGAGTTGCGTGTACGCAGAGTGACGGATGCTGCGACGCTAGCTAAGGCATTGGATGTAAGTTCACCAACTGTTCTACGTATTATTCAAGAGCGAGGTGATGAAATTGTGCGTATTGGAACAACAAAAAATGCACGATATGCACTACGCCGGATGTTACGTGGCAAGGCCGAGTTAATTCCAGTATATAAAATTGATAGAAATGGTAAGGGTTCCTTGCTCACTCACCTGAGTCTCGCCTCTTCCCTGGGGGCGGTGTTGGATGTCAGGGCTATGGGATGGCCAGTTGCCAAAGACACAACTTCTTGGTGGGATGGATTGCCATATCCTTTGGCAGATATGCGGCCGCAGGGGTTTTTAGGAAGAAGTTTAGCCAGGCAGATTTCACAATCCTTTGGTGTTTCTGAAAATCCTGAACAGTGGTCCGATGATGATGTGACCTATGTATTAACTATCAAAGGCAGTGATACACATGGTAATTTAATCATAGGGGATGCTGCGTATAAAGACTTTTTGCATACAGTCGCCAATCCGACCACTCCCATCACTGAAGAGCAAATCCCCAAAAGGTACCCCGAACTGGCAAATCTAGCCACTCAGTTTGGCGGTACAGGTTCAAGTGCAGGAGGGGAGTTCCCCAAATTTACGACAAAGCGATATTTCTCAGCCGGGTCTAACTCAAATGTCATAGTTAAGTTTTCTGGTGCTGATGAGTCCTCTGCTGTCAGAAGATGGTCCGATTTGCTTGTCTGTGAGCATTTGGCTCTCGAGGTCATTAGAAAGTCAGAAAGATTAAATGCTCCACTAAGTAGAATTATTCAGTCGCAAGGAAGGACCTTTTTTGAGATTGAACGGTTTGATCGCGTTGGCGAGTTAGGCCGAATAGCCTGTGCGTCATTGGCGAGTCTGGATAATGCTTTTGTTGGCATAGGTAGTGGCTCTTGGGTCGATGCGGCCAAGCGGCTGATACAAGAGAAAGTGATACCTGCAGACCTGATCAATGACATTTCAATTTTGTGGTGGTTTGGTAAGTTGATTGCGAATACTGATATGCACTTCGGCAACTTAACCTTTCTCATAGAACCGGAAGTTAAACTTTCCCCAGCGTATGACATGTTGCCTATGCTGTATGCGCCTCTCGCAGGCGGGGAGGTGCCAGAAAGAATGTTTAAGATTGCATTGCCTATGCCTCAGGAAGAGGGTGTATGGGATATAGCCTTTGAAATGGCGACAGAATTTTGGAGTATTGCAGCAAAGGATGGAAGGATCACATCCGGATTTCGCGCCATCTGCGAAGAAAACCTTAATGCTTTAACCGGCTTACAGCAGAGGTTAAGCAGAAATAATTAAAGGTGCTAGCGGGACTTTTTATTAAAGTATTTAGCCCAGGAGTCAAAACACTATTGGTTAAATGTATCCATTATTCTTGATGGGCAAGCTGCCCAAATGAAAACGGCTTCCATCTCAGGAAGCCGTTCGGTATTTGGTGGTGAAAGAGGGACTTGAACCCTCGACCCCAGGATTATGAATCCTGTGCTCTAACCAGCTGAGCTACATCACCATTTGAAAGACCGCGATTATAGCAGTTGTGTCTAGTGACGACAACATTGGTTTATATAGTTTCGTGGTCTTTTCAGCTAATTAGACATTAAACCTGAAGTGCATGACATCGCCATCCTGCACGATGTATTCTTTGCCTTCCAGGCGCATTTTGCCGGCTTCTTGTGAGCCTTTCTCACCTTTGTATTGCACGTAGTCGTTGTAGGCGATCACTTCGGCGCGGATAAAGCCGCGTTCAAAGTCGGTGTGGATGACGCCAGCGGCTTGCGGGGCGGTGGCGCCTTTTTTCACGGTCCAGGCGCGGACTTCCTGCACGCCGGCGGTGAAGTAGGTTTGCAGGCCCAGCAGATCATAGGCGGCGCGGATGACGCGGTTGAGGCCTGGTTCTTCCTGGCCGAGTTCTTCCAGGAACAGCAGTTTGTCTTCTTCATCCAGTTCGGAGATCTCGCCTTCGATCTTGGCGCAGATGGTGACGACCGGGGCTTTTTCGGCTTTTGCCAGCGCCAGCACTTTGTCCAGGTGCGGGTTATTCTCAAAACCGTTTTCGATCACGTTGGTGATGTACATGACAGGCTTGACGGTGATCAGGCATAAGGGCTTGATCAGGTTGAGTTCATCGGCATCCAGATTCAATGTGCGCACGGCTTTGGCTTCGTTGAGGCATGGCAGTACTTTATCCAGCACTTTGACCAGGGCGATGGCTTCTTTGTCGCCACTTTTGGCTTTTTTGCTTTCGCGCTGCAGGGTCTTTTCTACAGTTTCCATATCGGCCAGTGCCAGTTCGGTGTTGATGACTTCGATATCGGCCAGCGGGTCTACCTTGCCGGAAACGTGGATGACGTTGCCGTCTTCAAAACAGCGCACGACGTGGGCGATGGCGTCAGTTTCGCGGATGTTGGCCAGGAATTTGTTGCCCAGGCCTTCGCCTTTGGAGGCACCGGCGACCAGGCCGGCAATATCGACGAATTCAACGATGGCCGGTTGTACTTTTTGCGGTTTGACCAGGTCTATCAGCGGTTGCAAGCGGGTATCCGGCACTTCAACGATGCCGACGTTGGGTTCTATGGTACAGAAAGGGTAGTTTTCTGCGGCGATACCGGCTTTGGTGATCGCATTGAACAGGGTGGATTTACCTACGTTTGGCAGGCCGACGATACCGCATTTCATAATGGAGTGACTTTCAGTGTGTGCTGCCGCGCAAGTTTTTGCGGCTGGCATTGAATAAAAGTGATATTTTACCGTTAGTAAACGAATACAACAAAAGTATCTTGCAATTGCTGCTTGTAATGGGGCGGCAGGCAGGATGATTACAATATACATCGCATGAGAGTGGGGGCATAATAAAAGCTGTCATGCACCTTCCTGGACAAGGATGAGTAATGTTTCTTTTCGATATGGCATCGCTGCGGCAACTCCTAATGTCGCGCTGGATCGCCGGGGTGATCTTTTCGGGAGCGGTGCTGACCACGTTTTTGCTGTGGATGAGCGAGCGCCACCACGCAGAAGATTTGCAGGAGATCCAGTTCAGGCAACTGGTGATCTCTGCCAGCGAAGATATACAACATCGCATTGATGCCTATCGCCAGGTGCTTAAAGGCGTAGAGCAGCTTTACACCTCCTCCGAGCATGTTTCTGCCTATGAATTCAAACTGTATGTAGATGAATTTACTGAACGCCCCGAGAGCGGCAGTTTAAGCGCCATCGGCTTTATCAAATACATACATCTGCAACACCCCGAGACCTTTAAACATCTGGATATGACGGTACAACAGTTGCTCAGGCAGGGCAGGTATGCGCCCGGCGCCGAGGAGGTAGCCCCGGTTTTGTATGTGGAACCGCGCAACGATCACAACCGTGAAATATTGCTGAAAGACACTTTTGGCAATGCCCTGATACGCGACGATCTGCTCACGGCTGGCGATAGCGGGCGGCTGGTGATGTCTACCCATTCTATGGTGGATGCGCTGGTCCCGGCGCAAAAAAACTATGTGCTGCATGCCCCGGTCTACCGCGGCAAGCGGCTGGATATCCCGGCAGGCGCGCGCAGGAGCATGTTGAACGGCTGGGTGTTCCTGCGTTTTGACGTCAACGCTTTTTTGCACGAGGCCCTGCAGGCGACCGAGCAGCAACAATTGCATTTTGATGTGTTTGACCAGCTGCGCGGGCGCGGGCAGACGCCGTTGTATCACAGCCATGACGAGCTGCGTCTGCACGATGTCTCGGCGCTTTACAGCATGTCGCATGCGCTGAATATCAATGACCAGGTGTGGAGCCTGCGTGCCCGTTCTACCCCTGCGTTCGAGTCGGCGATCGATTACAGCCAGGCTAACCGCATTGGTTTGCTGGGTGTGTTTCTGAGTGCCTTGCTGGGCGGGATCGCCTATTTCGCTGTGACGCGCAGCCAGACCCAGCAGGCGCTGGAGAAATCCAACCAGGAATTCAACACCAGCGAGCAGCGCTGGATGTTGGCACTGGAAAGTACCGGTGATGGGCTTTGGGACTGGTATGTGCCTGAGGCGCGCATCGTGTATTCTGACCGCTGGAAAAGCATGCTGGGCTTTTTGCCGCATGAGTTCGATCATCAGCCCGAAAGCTGGCATAAGCGTATTCATGAGGACGACTACCCGGCGGCGATGGCCATGTTGCAACAGGTGCTGAGCGGCGAGCGCGATCATTATGCGATGGAGTACCGCATGGCGTGCAAAGACGGCAGCTGGAAATGGGTGTTTGACCGTGGCATGGTGTTCAAACGCGACGAAGACGGTATGTCCATACGCCTGCTGGGCACCCTGGCCGATATCTCCAAGATCAAGCAGTCAGAAGAGGTGATCTGGCAATATGCCAATGTGGATACACTGACCGGTTTGCCTAATCGCCGCATGTTTTTTGAGCGGCTGGACCAGCAGTTGCGCCAGGTCAAACACAATAATCACAAAGTGGCGATCATCTTTCTCGACCTGGACCGTTTTAAAGAAGTGAACGACTCGCAAGGGCATGACCAGGGCGACCGCCTGTTGCAACAGGCCGGGCAGCGCCTGACGCATTGCCTGGATGAAAACGGCCAGGTCGCGCGCCTGGGTGGTGACGAGTTTGTACTGATGCTGAGTAATGCGCATGCCGGCTATGTGGAAGACCTGGCGCAGAAGGTCATTGATAGCCTGTCTGAGCCATTCAAGCTGGAGCAGACCCACGCCTATGTTGCCGCCAGCCTGGGCATCGCCATCTTTCCCGATGACGCCAGCAATAAAGAGGACCTGATGAAGCGGGTAGACCAGGCCATGTATGCCTCCAAGCAAAAGGGCGGTAATTGCTTCACCTATTTCACGCCACGCATGCAGGAGCAGGCAGAGCGGCGCATGCAGTTATCGCATGATCTGCACATGGCCATCAACGGCCAGCAGTTTTTTCTGGAATATCAGCCGGTGGTCAACCTGCAAACAAATGCCGTGCTCAAAGCCGAAGCCTTGATACGCTGGCAGCACCCGGACAAAGGCGTGATCCCGCCCATGGAATTTATCTGTATTGCAGAAGATACCCTGCTGATCGTGCCTATAGGCGAGTGGGTATTTAAAAGCGCGATCGAGCAGTGCCGTCAGTGGCGCACCTCATTAAACCCTGATTTTCAGGTGGCGATCAACAAATCGCCGGTGCAATTCGCTGCTGAATATAAAAGGCAGCACGACTGGTTGAAAGAGATATTGCATGGCAGCAGTGAGCGCAATATGGTGGTGGTCGAGATCACCGAGCGCTTATTGCTGGATGCCAATACCCAGGTCAGCGAGCGGCTGGCGAAATATCAGCAGGCGGGAGTGCAGGTGGCGCTGGATGATTTTGGCACCGGTTATTCTGCCTTGTCTTATTTAAAGAAATTCCCTATCGATTATGTCAAGATAGACCGCTCGTTCGTCGGTGAACTGGGCACTTCAACTGAAGATGAAGCTTTGTGTCGCGCCATTATCATGATGGCGCATAGCCTGGGCATGCAGGTGATCGCCGAAGGCATTGAAAACCAGCGCCAGCTCGAGATATTGCGTGACATGGGCTGCGATTTTGGCCAGGGCTTTTATTTCTCGCGGCCATTACGGCCTGATGATTTTGCCGCTTGGGTGCAACAGTGGCAGCAGCAGGCTATTAGCGTAGGGGCTAGAGGCTAGAGGCTGGGGGAAAGGGGGAAAGGGGGAAAGGGGGAAAGGGGGAAAGGGGGAAAGGGGGAAAGGGGGAAAGGGGGAAAGGGGGAAAGGGGCGCGCTGTGCGCCCTTTTTTATTTGCTGTGTAGTTGCAGCATGGCTTTTTCAAACTGGCCCTGCGCCAGCAGGTCAGTCACGCTGGTGGATTTGATGATGCTGTCATCAATCGCCTGCTGTTCATCTTTGCCAGCCGCTTTCAGCACAAAGTTCACCACTTCTGCCTTGTTGCCCGGGTGGCCTATGCCTATCCTGAGGCGCCAGTAGTCTGCTGTATTCAAAGCGGCATGGATATCGCGCAGGCCATTATGCCCGCCATGGCCGCCGCCAAACTTCAACTTGGCCTGGCCGGGTGGCAGGTCCAGCTCATCATGTACCACCAGGATCTCGGCCGGGCTGATCTTGTAATAATTGGCGATCGCAGCCACAGATTTGCCGCTGGCATTCATAAAAGTGCCCGGTTTGAGCAGCCATTTGTCAGTGTGCGGGGCCCATTTGCCGGCGATGCCGAACAGTTTGGCCTCGGCAGCCAGTCGGCTAGACGATTGCTGCGCCAGTAAGTCGACCAGCCAGAAGCCGGCATTGTGCCGGGTCATGCTGTATTTTTCGCCCGGATTGCCCAGGCCTACGATTAATCTGATCCCGCTCATGCCTTAGTCTTTAATCAGTAAGTCTTTAAATATGAATAGTGGGCTGCTTTAACAATCGTCAGCCATAAAAAAACGCGCACAAGGTTGTGCGCGTTTATTTTAGCGTTAAATCGCCAGAGTAGCTGATTATTCCGCTGCTGGTGCTTCTGGTGTTTCAGCTTCTGCTGAGTCGTCACCACCGCGTGGTTTCAGAATCGTTGCGATCGCTGCGTCATCACCGTGTGCCAGTTGTACGAACTCAACGCCTTTAGGCAGTTTAACTTCGGACAAGTGTACTGAGTGGCCTGTTTCCAGTTTGCTCAGATCGATTTCGATGAACTCTGGCAGGTCTTTTGCCAGGCAGCTGATGTCAGCTTCAGTCTGAATGTGAGAGATGCTACCGCCACCCAGTTTAACGCCAGGCGCTGCATCTTCATTCACAAAGTGGAAAGGCACTTTAACGTGGATTTTTTCTGAAGCAGACACGCGCTGAAAGTCGATGTGCTGAATGGTATTGCGCACCGGGTGCAGTTGATAGTCACGCAGTAACACGCTTTCTGCTTTGCCATCCAGAACCAGGCTCAGGATAGAAGCGTGGAAAGCTTCGTGGCGGAACTGCAGAAACAGTTCTTTATGATCAAACTCGATGGAGACAGCAGGCTTGTCACCACCATACACTACACCTGGCACATTGCCAGCGCGACGCAGGCGGCGGCTCGCACCCGTACCTTTAACGTCACGTTTGACGGCTTTAATTTCGATACTCATTTGAAAACTCCTATAAACACCATAAATGGTGGCACTACACTAAGATCCACCCGCCGCGACCAGCTGGTGGTGTAAAACTAAACTTTAATTCTGGCCTATCTCTTAATTTATGAATTAATCCATGCCTATATTTTGATTTATGGATCAATCCAGGCCATTTAACTTGATTTATGGATTTTCAATCCATAAATAGCGAAGAAACTGATTCTTCCTGGCTGATACGCTTGATGGTTTCTGCCAGCAGGGTGGCAGCACTCAATTGGCGTATCTTGGGGCAATTCTGTGCATTGGCATTCAAGGCGATGGTGTTGGTCACTACCAGTTCATCCAGTTCTGAAGCCATGATGCGCTCGCCGGCACCGCCGGATAACACCGGGTGCGTGGCGTAAGCGACCACTTTCAATGCGCCCTGGTTTTTAAGGGCAGCGGCGGCTTCACACAGTGTGTTTGCCGTATCCACCATATCATCCATGATGACACAGGTGCGGCCTTCAATTTCACCGATAATATTCATGACCTTGGCCACGTTGGCTTTAGGACGACGTTTATCAATGATCGCCAGGTCGGCATTCAACTGTTTAGCCGCAGCGCGTGCACGTACCACGCCACCTACGTCCGGTGATACCACCACCAGGTTTTCATGCTTTTGCTGCACCAGGTCATCCAGCAGGATAGGTGTGGCGTAAATGTTATCCACCGGGATATCAAAAAAACCCTGGATCTGGTCTGAGTGCAGGTCCATGGTCAGCAGCCGGTTGACGCCGACGCTGGTCAGCATATTGGCTACGACTTTGGCGGTGATCGCCACCCGGGCAGAGCGCGGGCGTCTGTCCTGGCGCGAATAACCTAAATAAGGGATCGCTGCGGTGATACGTCCGGCGGATGAGCGACGCAATGCATCTACCATCACCATCACTTCCATCAGGCTGTCATTGGTCGGGTAGCTGGTCGATTGCAGCACGAATACATCGCGGCCACGTACGTTCTCCAGCAGTTCGAGCATGATCTCACCATCTGAAAAACGGCCAACATCTGCGCGCCCTAGTTCAATGCCCAAATGTGTGGCGACTTCTTGTGCCAGTACCGGATTGGCATTGCCGGTAAAAACCATCATGTTGGCGTTACTCAACGTTGTACCCTTTTCAGCGAAAACGATGTCTTAAAACCAGAATTCCTGTCACAGACAGGAATCTACAAAAAATTTAAGCGTGTAAATCGTTAAATCTACACGCTTATATTTGGCTGAGGAGGAAGGATTCGAACCTTCGCATGCCGGAATCAAAATCCGGTGCCTTAACCAGCTTGGCGACTCCCCAAAAACTTGTCTTACTACCGCTTTACAGGCCGGGCGACTTAATCTTTCGCCGAGCTGAAAAGCGGATGGTATTTTAACCCTTTTGCCCAAAAACCAGAAGTGTTTTCTGGTCTATTTGCAATCAATTCATCTGCTTTTGCTGCACTGTCTACCGCAACGAATACCGAAGCGCCGGAACCACTCATGCGGGCATCGCCGTATTGTTTTAACCAGGCCAACGTATTGTTAACTTCAGGGTAGAGTGCGCAAACGACTGCTTCCATATCGTTTCTGGTCTGCTGCCAGAACGCGCTGGAATTAGCGCCGTTTGAAAAGTCCGCTATTCTCAATGGTTTTGAATCTCTTGTCAATGCTTGATGTGCAAATATTTGTGCCGTTGGAACCTGCACCTGCGGGGTGATCACCACGTAGTATTTATCCATGATTTCCGGCGGTAGGGCGACCGCAGAAAGCTGCTCGCCCACGCCTTCTGCCCAGGCCGGCTGGCCAAAGATAAATACCGGTACATCGGCACCCAGGGTCAGGCCTATCTGCATCAGTTGCTGGCGGCTATAGCCTAATTGCCATAATTGGTTAAGCGCCAGCAGCACAGTCGCTGCATCTGAGCTGCCGCCACCCAGGCCACCACCCATGGGGGTGCGCTTGGTGCAACTGATCTCTGCCCCCAGCTGGCAGCCGCTTGCGCTTTGCAGGGCTCGCGCCGCACGCAGGCAGAGGTCATTTTCCGGCGCTACGCCAGGCAGTGGGTTTTGCAGCAGCAGTTGTCCGTCGTCGCGCAAGCGGATATGCAGGTCGTCACCATGGTCCAGCAGCAGAAAGATGCTTTGCAAGTCATGGTAGCCATCTGCACGGCGGCCGGTGATATGTAAAAACAGATTGAGTTTGCACGGGGCGAAATATAAGCAGGCTTCCATGCCGCTATTGTAAAGCATGGCTGCGCAGTTAAAGCCATGCCTGTGCAGTTTAAAGCCAGCCTAGGCAGTTTAAAACATTAGCTGTCGCGGCTGCTATTCCAGGATCATGCGGCCCTGGCTATCCTGTAGCGGGCGCAGGTTAGGCTCGCCTATGGCCTGCTGCAGGCTGGTCAGCTGTCCCTTGGATATTTTCAGGGCTTCTTTCATGATGATCCACTGTACGCCTTCGGTGCAGGGCGGCGAAGTCAGCGAGCCGGTATAACGGTAGTAGGCTGGTTTGGCCGGCATCAGGTCTGCCGGTGTGACGCGGATAGCCAATGCCCTGCTTTGCTCTTTTTCTTTAGGCATGCTGTTCAGCAGCGTGTCTATGGTGCTGTTAGCCGCGCCTTCTTCCAGCATCACGGCAATGATCACGCGGTGGCCGGCCTTGTCCTCATGCACCATCTGCAGTTCTGCGGCATAGGATTTCTGCTTGATCTGGTGCTCGGAAGGCGCATGCACGCTGATGTATTTCAGCTGGTATGGCTTTTGGTCGAGCACCATCATATTGCCGCTGCCCGCATCCAGGATCAGGCTATGATCTTTGAGCGCGATGTTCTTCAGCGGGAATTTCTGCAATCGCTTGATAGGCTTGAGTGCTGCCGTGATCGTATTATCTACATTGATAGGCGATTGCTGGCTGCCAGCGTTACACACGGCATAATCAGGGTTCAGACTGCCCCATTTCTCGGGGCCGCGCGCACCACTATAGGCCCAGGATTTATCTTCTTTATCGGCTTTGGCCGGTTTGTCTTTGCCAGGCGCTGCCGCAGCTGGCTCAGGCTTTTTAGCTGCAGGGTCCTGTTTAGACGCAGGGTTTGGGGCTGCAGCTTCTGTGGCCGGCTTGCTGCCGCCGGCGTTCTTGCCATCTGCTTTTTCAGCTGGCTTATCGGCAGCATTGGTCTCGGCAGGCGTGGCGGCTGGCTCGGCGACACTGTTAGTCGCCGCCGGTTTATCTTTGTCGCTGGCCACGGCAGGCTGGATAGGGTTGGCGGCACGCTTGGCGATCGCTTCAGCGCGCTGTTTTTCCTTGGCTTGCCATTTGCAGGCATATTGCTGGGTGATCTCTACTTCGGAATCAGGCAATGGCTCTATGAAATCGGCCTGTTTCAGGGTGGTGCCTGCGGAATAGACCAGCTCGCCCTGATCGTACTGGAATACCTGTATGGTCGCCGCTTTGCGCTTGGCGCAGTCAAAATACCACAAGGCTTTGGCGTGGTTATACACGCGATCTACCGATTCCACATTTTTCTGTGGCTGGCTGTAATCTACTTTTACCCAGGCTTTGATATAGGTTTTTTCTTCGACCAGCGATTGTTTATCGACCATCAGCTGGTTGTTATCTGTTTTTTTGATCGACAGCCATTGCGCGGCTTGCGCATCCACAGGGCGCAGGCAGGCGAGTATCAGCAGGCTGGAGGCTAGCCAAAAACGGGAGTAAGTGAGTGAAAACAGATAACGGCTCATAGTGCCATTATCGACAGCTGGTGCTGAATCTTTAGTTAAAAACGCAGCCTGTCACGGCAAGCCATATGCAGCCTGGCCCGGTGGCTGTATCAGCTGCCAGCCCGGCTTACCAGTGCTGGCTCACCAATGCTGAATGACCAATTTCAGCCTGATGTCCTGCTGCTGCAAACGGGTGGTGTAGGGTAGTGAGGCGTTCGTGCCATTCAGGGCTGTGGGCTGGTAATCCTCATATTCGATACGCCAGTCATCCTGTGTCAGCGTGACCGGTTCGCCGCTGGCGACATAGCTGGCCTGGTAAGGGCTGCCACTATGCGGGATACCCAATATCCACTGGCTCAGGCCTGCCAGTGGCAAACGCCAGCCGAGCAGGCTCTCGGTCAGGCTGGCGACGTCGTTGGCATGGTGCTGCTTGCCATTCTGGTCAGTCAGGGTCACCGATTGCGCGGTGCGCTGTATCAGCGCCACCTGTTGCCCCAGCGGGCTGAAGATACGCATATGGTCTTCCTGCCCGCTATGTTGCCACTCCAGCCGCGCGGTATAGCCTTTACCGCTGTATTGCACCGCCAGCTTGGCTTGCAGCGAAAACTGCTGAACGGCCGCCAGGGTCTGCATGCGTTGCTGCGCCGCACTGTTGGCGGTCTGGCTCACCGGTGGTTTGGGCAGCGTGCTGCAGGCGGCCAGTGTCATTGCTAACAGGCAGCTAGCAGCCATTCTGCCCCAGCTCAGGGGTGTTGCCAGGTGCAGCCTGTGCATTACAGCTTGGATTTCAGTTTTTGCGCGGTGGAGGCCAGCACTTCGTTATCCGGGTTGGCAGAGATCGCCTGGTCCAGGATCTTGCTGGCTTCTTCCTGCTGGCCCTGTTTCCACAACACTTCGGCCAGATGCGCGGCGATCTCAGGGTCTTGCTGGATAGCATAGGCGCGGCGTAATTGTTCAGTGGCATGGCCCATGTCGCCCAGGCGGTAATACACCCAGCCCAGGCTATCCATGATGTAATGGTCTTCAGGCGATAACTTGGTCGCCGTTTCGATCAGATTCTTGGCTTCAACCAGGTTGATGTTGCGGTCAGCATAGGAGTAACCCAGCGCATTATAGGCGGCAGCAAAATCGGGCTTCATCTTGATGACTTTGTTCAAGGTATCTTCCATGGCCTTGAAATTACCCACGCGCTCGGCATTCAGCGCATAGTCATATAAAAGCTCTGGGCTGTCAGGATGTTTCTGCACCGCTTTTTCCAGCAGGACATAGGCTTCGTCAGTGCGTTTGGCCTGGTTCAGCATCAGGGCCTGGTTCTGCACCACCAGTGTCTGCTGCTCGGCGCTCAGGCCATTGACATTATCCAGCATGGTGATGGCAGCATCGACGCCATCACGGCGCGCGATGATAGCCGCGGCTGCCAGCCTGCCAGCCAGAAACTGCTCGCCATCGCCTATCTTGTCAAACCATTGCAGGGCGCGCGCATCGTCGTGCTGTTCTGCGGCCGAGCGGCCTAAATTAAAGTAGATGCGGTTAGGCTCTTTAAAGCCTACGTCCAGCGCATGTTGCAGATAGCGGTCGGCAAACTCATATTCTTTGGCATCCAGTGCCAGCAGTCCGACGATGACATTCATTTCTGGGTTGTTCTGGTGTCTTTCCACCAGTTTGGTGAATTCTACTTTGGCATCGGTGGTGTTTTTCTGGATCAGCAGGGTGCGCGCCAGAGCCAGTCTGATCTGGTCGGCATCGGGGTGTGCGTTGAGAAACTCGCGATAGTAAGCGATGCCTTTTTGCGGGTCTTTCTCGCTCAGCATCTGGCCGCGGATCTGCGCCGGGGCCTCCCAGCCTGGGCGCAGCCTGGAAGCTTCTTTGAGCTCTTTTTCCATCAGCGCTTCATTGCGGGCAAAATAGGCCGCCTGCGAGATGGCAAAGTGGGCTTCCGGCAGTTTAGGGTAAGGCTTGGCCAGCAGTTGTATGGTTTCCAGCACGCTGTTTTTATCTGTCACGCGCATCATCAGGCTGTTCAGTTCCATAAAGGCATTCGGCCGTATACGCTCATCAGCCAGCACTTTTTGTATATTGGGCACCGCTTTTTTCAGTTCGCCATTGGCGATCAGTAACTGGCTGGCTGCCTGCGCGGCGGGGATAGAGTCTGGCAACAACTCTGACCACAGCTCAGCCGAAGGCAGGGCCAGTTGCGGCGCGCGGGCAATGGTCGCTGCCTGCGTAGCGCGCTCAGCCAGTAAAGGGTCGCGGGTCTGCTTGGCTAAATCAAGGAACAGCTGGCTGGCCAGCACGAACTCACCGCGCTGGGCGGCCACTTCACCGAGCAGGTATTTGTAGACGAATTCGGCCGTCGGCGTGGTCATGGTGGCGGTGCTGCTCGCAGACCAGGCGGGAGTTACCATTAACGCAAGCCACAGCGCCAGCGCCGGGCGGCGCAATAAGGTAGGTTTGAGCTTGAAATGGCTGGTTTGAGGCATACTGAATTCCTGTTTAATAAGTCTGGTTATGGCGGTTGCAGAGACTGCCTCTGAGCGGGCTAAAGTGAGGTTGAATTTTAGTTTAGTCCGTGACAGTTGGTGCAAGTTCATCCATAATGTGCGATTTGTAACTGAATTGTAATTGGCGTCCTGATGCAGGTTAAAACGTCGTTTGTGTCACTATAACTTTTTGGTGAAAACTTTGTCTAGGAATTTACTCTGGGATTTACTTGCCGGTATTGAATTCCGCCGGTAACAAGCATAAATTCCAGGTGTGCCCGAGTCAGCAAGTGTGTGGAAGAATTATGGCAAATTTGACAGTAGAAGCAATTGAGTTAACCCGTTTTTATGGTGGTCGCGCCGCGGTGAGCGATGTGACTTTCAACCTGCAGCAAGGGCAGGTATTAGGTTTTCTGGGCCCGAACGGCGCTGGTAAATCCACCACCATGAAGATGCTAACCGGTAATCTTGCACCGAGTGCCGGCAGTGTCAAAATCTGTGGCATCGACATGATAGAAAGCCCGAAAGAGGCCAAGGCATTGATAGGCTACCTGCCCGAGATGCGCCCCCTATATAAAGAATTCACTGTAGACGAATACCTGACCATTGCCGCACGCCTGCACAATGTCGCCGGCAAGCATATCAAAAGAGCGGTCGAGCACGCCAAAGAACGGTGTGGCCTGACACACATGAGCAAGCGCCTGATCGAGAACCTGTCTAACGGTTACCAGCAGCGCGTGGGCATCGCCCAGGCCATTATCCATAACCCTATGGTGGTGATACTCGATGAACCCACCGTAGGCCTGGACCCTATCCAGATCCGCGATATCCGCGCCCTGATCAAGGAAATAGGCCAGGAACACAGTGTGATCGTGTCTACCCATATCCTGCCAGAAGTAGAAATGGTGTGCGACCATGTGCAGATCATTGATAAAGGCAAGCTGGTGTTCAATGGTGGTATCGATGTGCTCAAGCAACAGCGCATAGGTAACAAACTGCTGGTCGGTTTGCGCCAGGCGCCAGAGGTCGCGCAACTGTTGGCGATTGCCGGCGTGGCAGAAGTCGAACCGGCCGATGGCTTATGGCGTATCCGCTTCCATGAAGGCAGCCAGCCACACGAAGCCATCGTGCAGGCAGCGGTGCAACATGGCTGGGGCCTGTATCATATCGCGCCTGACCAGACCAGCCTGGAAGACGTGTTCGTCCAGCTCACCTATCATGACGCCAGCGCTGCGGCTGAACTGCCTCAGGCGGCGTAAGCCGGCTGTATCTGCTCAGCTAATGTTGCCTACATGTCGCAAGCCTACTTAAAGTTGAAAGACCTGAAATGTTGAATATTGCAAGAAAAGAACTGCAAAGCATGTTCGCCTCACCTATGGGGTGGATCATCCTGGCGGTGATCGCCGCCATGTTTGGTAATTACTTCTCCAATGGCGTGAATGACTATCTGGCTGTCGCCTCCGGCGCCATCCGTCCGGCGGAGCGATTCGGCATCACGCAGTCGGTGTCGCAAAGCGTGTACGGCTCGGCCTCTTTTATCATGCTGTTCGCCGTGCCTTTGCTTTCCATGCGCCTGATCGCAGAAGAGCGCCGTAGCCAGACCATGCCATTTCTGTTCAGTTCGCCGCTATCGATCACAGATATCGTGGTCGGCAAGTTTTTAGGTCTGTTGGCTTTCCTGTCTACACTTATTCTGTACATAGGCCTGATGTTGTCTACCCTGAACCTGTGGTCAGATATTGATTTTGGCTACATTGTGGCGAATACCATAGGCCTGTTCTTGCTGGTGGGCAGTTTCTGTGCACTGGGTATCTACTTTTCCAGCCTGACTTCGCAGCCCATCATTGCGGGCATACTGAGCTTTATTTTTTCTTTTATATTGATGATACTAGGACGGTTTGTCGCCAATGACCCCAGTAATATCGCCGGCCAGTTTTCTTTTTCCACGCATTTCCAGTCGTTTGCCAGCGGGCTGATCGACACCGCTGACCTGGCCTTTTTTGTATTATTTATCGTGACCTTCCTGACATTGACCATCCGTCGCCTGGATGCTGACCGTCTGCGCGGTTAACGCGCACTGATTTGAGTTTGAAAGCATTATGAAAATTAATCGTAAGTTAAGATTGCAGCTGCTGGCACAAAACTGGATGTTTGTGCTGGTGTTTCTGGCCCTGGTCGTCATGTTGGGCTATCTTGCCAGCCAGTATCGCTGGACCAAAGATATCACCCAGGCCAACCGCAATATCCTGACGCAGGGCAGCGTCAATGTGCTCAAGCAAATGGAAGGTGATATCAATATCACCGTGTATGCCACCAAGGATGATGCCAACAGTGGCGATACTTTCCGCAAGGGCATGCTCAATTTCGTCGCCCGCTACCAGCGTGAAAAGAAAAATGTCTTTATCACCTTTGTGAACCCTTCTGAAGAGCCCAAGCTGGCGCAGGAGGCGGGTGTGGTGAGTGATGGCGAAACCGTAGTGCAATACAACAAGCGTAGTGAGCACATTAACCCGCCGTTTGCCGAGCAGGAGATGACTAACCTGCTGGTACGCCTGTCGCGCACCAATAACCAGCCTATCATGTACCTGGACGGCCACGGTGAGCGCTTGCTGCAAGGTCTCAAGAACCACGACCTGGGCGAGTTCGGCAAACAGCTGGAGAGCAAAGGTTTTAAATTCGCCAACCCGGATCTGACTATCGCCCAGGATGTGCCGGCTAACGGTGCCATGTTGGTGATCGCATCGCCGCAGGTGGATGTGAGCGCGGTGGAAGCCAAAAAGATCAAGGCCTATATCGAAGCCGGCGGCAATGTGCTGTGGTTGCTCGATGACAACAATCTGCACGGTTTGCAGGAAGTGGCAGATTACCTGGGCATCAAAGTGTCGCCCGGCATAGTGTGGGACCGCACCGCCGAGCAATACAACGCTGACCCGAAAGTGGCATTCGCCAACCGCTATGGTGACCACGCGATCACACGCAATTTCATGTTACGCACGGTGTTTCCAGAAGCGCATGAAGTCGATGGCCGTGCCTCGGACGACCTGGGCTGGAAAGTAGGGCGATTGATAGATGTGGCGCAGAATGGCTGGCTGGAATCCGACAAGATCCCTGCCGGTGCGCAAAACCCTGAAGTGCGTTTTGACCATGGCAAGGATAAACCCGGCCCTATCAATATCGGCGTAGCACTGGAGCGTCAATACGGTAAAAAAGGCCAGCGCGTGGTGGTGATAGGTAATGCCAATTTCCTGGCCAATACCTTTATCACCAATGGCGGCAATCTCGATCTGGGTATCAATATCATCAACTGGCTGGCCGGCGATGACCGTCTGATCACTATCCAGCCTATGCCATTGAAAGATATCAATATCAATATTCCTTCCGGCTCTATCGCCGCATTGATCGTCGGTTATGGCACGCAATATATCTTGCCGGTAGTCATTCTGATCGCGGGGATGTTCTTGTGGTGGAAACGCCGCAAAGCCTGAGTTTGAATCGTTAAAGTCGTATCGCGGACGGAGTCGCTTGCAATGAAAAAAAGATGGATATTGAACCTGTTGCTGTTGGCAATGGTGGTGGGGATCGCGGTTTTCCTGCACCTCAAGCCGCAAGAAAAAGCAGCCACTGCCATGTTCGAGGTGTCTACGCTCAAGATGGCCGATGCCCAGTCATTGAAAATCGAATTCCCGGCCAAGGCGGCGACTGTGTTTGAGCGCCAGGATGGTTACTGGATGATGCGCAAGCCGTATGCCGCCCGCGCCGATCAAATGTCGGTACAGCGCGCGCTGTCTATCATTGCCGCTTCCAGCGCCACCAAACTGCCATTGCAGGATGCAGCCAAATATGGGCTGGATCAACCGGAGTTAAGAGTGACTTTGTCAGGCAAGCAGGGCGAGCACGTGTTCAGTTTCGGCACCCACAACCCGGTCAGCCAGGAGCAATATGTGGGTTATGCCGGCCATGTGTTTCTGCTGGCGGGGCAATATAGCGAAGCGGCGGCTACGCAAGCCATTGAAATGATAGACAAGACGCCATTGTCGCCGGCCGAGCGCAAGCAGCTGGCAGGTTTTAACCTGGCGCATCTGGAACAGTGGGAAGAAAACGCGCTCAAGGTGCAACTGGCCACTGATGGCAAATGGTCTGCCAATGACCCCAAGGCCAAACCGACCCAGAACGAGATGAACGAGTGGCTGGATTTCACCTGGTCACAATCGCAGGCGACTTCTGTAGAAGTGTATACGCCGGATCACAGGCAGACCTATCCTTCATTCGAGGTGTTGTTGCGCGACGGCAAGAAAGTGCATTTTGATAAAATGCAGGAGTCGCCAGAATACCTGCTGGCCCGCCCGGATGAAGGCATTATTTACCATTTCCCCAATGATGTGGGTTTCACCATGGTTAACCCGCCGGTGAATATCCAGGCCGCCAAGAGCAAATAAGCCCCATGCCTGAATTACCCGAGGTAGAAGTCACGCGCCTGGGGCTGCTGCCGGTACAGGGCGCGCGCATCAGTGCAGTCACCATCCGCCATCATGGCCTGCGCTGGCCTATCCCCGCCGACCTGCCACAGCGCCTGCAAGGCCAGCGCGTGTTGCAATTAAGGCGGCGAGCCAAATATATCCTCATTGAAATAGGCGATATCAGTGCAACTGGCGAGCCGGTGTGCCAGGGCGTGCTGTTATTGCATCTGGGCATGTCCGGGCGCTTGTGTCTGCTGGAACGCTATTTCGCGCACGAGAAGCATGACCATGTCGATATCGCGTTTGAAGACGGGCGGGTGATACGCCTGCGCGACCCGCGCCGCTTTGGTGCGGTGCTGTGGCTGGACGCTGAGCCAGCATCACACCCGTTGCTGAGCAGCCTGGGGCCTGAGCCGCTGGATGCTGCTTTTGATGGCCATTACTTGCAACAGCAATTAAAGTCACGCAATGCGGCGATCAAGACTAGCATCATGGACGCGCATATCGTGGTCGGTGTCGGCAATATCTACGCCAGTGAGTCTTTATTCCGCGCACGTATCCACCCGGAAACCCCAGCCAGGCAGCTGACGCTGGCGCAATGCCAGTTACTGGTCGCCGAGATCAAGGCCACCTTGCAGGCAGCGCTGGCAGCCGGTGGTAGCAGTTTGCGCGATTTCTTTGGGGCAGATGGTAACCCTGGTTATTTCCAGCAGACCTATTATGTCTATGGTCGCACTGGTGAGCCTTGCCGTGTCTGCGGCCAGCCTATCAACAGTATACGGTTAGGCCAGCGTTCGACTTTTTATTGCGCCACCTGCCAGCCGCGCGCATTTGCTTAACGCGTGTGCTTGTTCAGCACTGACTACAATACGTATCCATCAACCCGCGCGCTGCAAGCCTGATGCTACATCGCTCTCGCCGTCAGGCTTGATGCAGTTGCGTCCGGCATGTTTGGCTTCGTAAAGATGGTGGTCAGCCCGTTCCACCACTTGCGCGAAAGCTTCACTTTGCTGCATCTCGGCCAGCCCGGCACTGATAGTCACCCTCACCACATGGTTATTAAAGTGGAACTGCAAGCCGGCCACTGCGGCGCGGATGATCTCGGTGATGCCTCTGGCGCGCTCCAGATCGCAGCCGGCCAATAGCAGCAGGAACTCTTCACCGCCCCAGCGGCAGACGATATCTTCCTCGCGCACATGCGATTTGATCAGCTGTGCGATGCGAGTCAGCACCAGGTCACCGGCCTGGTGGCCATAGTTGTCATTGATCAGCTTGAACAGATCTATATCCAGCAGCACCAAGGTCAGCGATTCGTCTCTGCGCCTGCAGCGTGAAACCGCCTGTTTGAAATAGAACTCGAATACCTGGCGGCTGGTAGCACCGGTCAGTTTATCCTGGGTAGCCATAGATTCCAGTCTTTCATGATAGCCACGCACGGCGATATGCGCCAGCAGCAGCACGATCACGCTGATCACCAGTGCCACCGTCATATTGATGATAAAGGCGGTTTCAATGCGGTCAGAACTCGGGTCGTTGACCTGCTCTACGATCAGGTACCAGTCAAACTCAGGCACCAGCCTGCTATTGAGGTATAGCGTGCTGCCATTCTCGGTCTTCAATGAGAATGAAGCGCTGGGTGAAGTCAGTATTTTGACAAAAGCTTTATCCAGGGCCGCCTTGTTCTTGGTGTGCAGCTCGGATTGATACTGGCTGCTACGCAGCATGACTTCGCCCTGGCGGTTGACGAAATAAATCTCGCGGCCATAGCGTTTCTGGTAGTTTTCTATCAGCTCCACCACCGATTGCAATGCCAGGCCCACGCCTATGATGCCTATGAAATTATTGGATTTATCCTCGATGCGGTAATTGACAAAAATGCTCAGGCGGCGCTGATCTGCGGTATCTCTATCGATATTGATCACATACGGATGATGCGATTTTTTGGCCTCAAAGTACCAGCTTTCGTCCTCATTGGCTTCCGAGACTTTTTTCAGCACCCCGGTAGGGTGGTAGTAAAGCCTGGATTTCTCCGAGATAAAGAACGAGGTGATGGTGTTATATTTTTTCTGGATCTGCGCCAGATAGCTGGTCATTTTAGTGGCGTCTTTTTCGCCATTGTTGACCCAGTCAAACACAAATACATCATTCGCCATCAGCGAAGAGATCAGCAGAGGTTGCAACAGGTCACGCTGGATCTCCGAGTAGATATTATCGCTGGTCAGTGGCAGCATCTCTTGCTGCAGACGTTCGGTGAGCGAGTCTTTGGCGACAAAGTAGCCGATCAGGCTGGTCGCCAGAAAGCCCGTCAGCACAATGACGCTAAGAATAATGATGTAGAAGCGCTTGTTAATTACCATAGAGATACTTGCTGCGTGAAAAAACGATTCCCGGCATTATCGAGAATGCCCCCCTTTTTTATTAACTGGAACAATCACTGCTTTAAACGGTAATTCATCCATTGGTCAATTGAAATCAATGTAAGTTTATATTTTAAGTGACGAACCGCTATTCGGCATGCCGGCGTGACGCATGTTCATGCAGGTATCCATGCGGTGGTTGCGGGCTGCCGCCCAGTTTTTGCGGCAGTAACGAACCTATCACCATGGCGATGGCGCTGATCAGCAAACCCAGCAATTGCGCCGGTACCAGGCTGGCTTCACCGACCAGTACCTCCACCAGTATCCAGCTGCCTATGCCGAGGATAATAGCCGCCAGCGCACCCTGGCTGGTCGCACGTTTCCAGAAGGCACCGAACAGTAGCGGCACAAAGGCGCCCGCCAGGGTGATCTTATAGGCGCTTTCTACCATGCCAAAAATGGATAACTCAGAGTGCAATGCATAAAACAGCACCATGCCGGCAAACCCGACCAGGCACAGGCGCATGACGTGCAGGAAAGCGCGGTCATTCATGTCGGGCACAAAGCCCTTGATCACGTTTTCGGCAAAGGTGACGGAAGGGGCGAGCAAGGTCGCCGATGAGCAACTCATAATGGCCGACAGCACCGCGCCAAAGAAGATGGCCTGTGCCAGCAATGGCGTGTGGGTCAGCACCAGTGTCGGTAATACCCGTTGCGAGTCTGATTCAACCAGCGCGCCGAACGTGGCCGGGTCTATCAGGGTGGCGGCATAGGCAATAAACATGGGCACAAAGGTGAAACAGAAATAAATGCTGGCGCCCAGCAACGAGCCCCACAGCGCGACATTGGCGGTTTTGGCCGAGGTGATACGCTGGAAGACGTCTTGCTGCGGGATAGAACCCAGCATCATGGTCAGCCAGCCACCAAGAAAGGTCAGCCATACGCTCCAGTTGGTCGATTGCGGGAAAAAATGCAGTTTTCCGGCATTGCGGGCATGCTCTATCACCGGGGTGACGCCGCCGGTTTCGCCTGAGACTATGCTGGCGATATAGAGCAGGCCGCCGATAACGACTATCATCTGCACGAAATCGAGAATAGCGACAGACAGCATGCCGCCCAGAGTGGTGTAGGTGAGCACGATCAAGGTGCCCACTATCATGCCGTGTTCTTCAGAGATATAGCCGTCGCTTACCAGGTTGAAGATCAGGCCCAGCGCCTTGATCTGCGCGGCGACCCAGCCCATATAGGAAACCACGATGGCGATAGTGGTGAGTATCTCTACTGTGCGGTTATAGCGCATGCGGTAAAAGTCACCCAGGGTCAGGATATTGAGTTTGTACAGGCGGCTGGAGAAGAAGATACCGGCCAGTATCAGGCACATGCTGGAGCCGAACGGGTCGGCGGCAATGCCGGTCAGGCCTTCACGCACAAAAGTGGCCGAGACGCCAAACACTGCTTCTGCGCCAAACCAGGTGGCAAATACGGTGGCGGTGACTACCGGCAGCGGCAGATGGCGGCCAGCCACTGCGTAATCTTTGGTACTGTGGACGTTTCTGGCAGCGACCAGGCCTATGCCTATAGAGACCAGTAAATACGCCATGACAAACCAGATCAGCACTGTCCGTTTCCCTTAAAGCTGTTGCAAACGGCAGATTTTAAAACAAAACTGCCGGCCAGGTAGCGTTTCTTTCACCCGCAAACAAGAAAAGCCTGATTTTCAGGCTTTTCCGGCATGCATTTCGCGCGATAGAGCACTATTTAGTTAAATAGCAGTAGCAGCAGGCTGCTGGCCTGTAATACCACCAGTACCACGATCACGCTGATCAGGCCTTTTTGCCAGGAGGACTGTTTGCGCTGGGTGACCAGCATGGCGTCGATATGGCTTTGCTGTTTGGCAAACTCGCTCTGGTTACGCAGATACTGCTCGAACAAACGGGGTATCTCTGCTGCATGTGCCAGCACATAAGGCAACTCGTGTTTGGCCGATTTGATCAGGCGGCGCCAGCCTATCTGCTCGCTCATCCAGCGTTTGAGAAAAGGTTTGGCGCTGTGCCACAAGTCAATATTAGGGTCCAGCTCGCGCCCCATGCCTTCGATATTGAGCAGGGTTTTTTGCAGCATGATCAGTTGTGGCTGGATATTGACGCCAAAGCGGCGTGACATCTGGAACAGGCTGAGCAGGGTGCGGCCAAACGAGATATCCTTAAGCGGCTTCTCGAAGATAGGCTCGCAAATGGCGCGGATGGCGGTTTCCAGCGCTTCGACATTGGTGTCCGCCGGTACCCAGCCGGATTCTATATGTGCCACGGCCACATCACGATAGTCGCGGTTGAAAAATGCCAGGA
This sequence comes from Methylophilus luteus, assembly GCF_042676265.1. Taxonomy (NCBI): domain Bacteria; kingdom Pseudomonadati; phylum Pseudomonadota; class Betaproteobacteria; order Nitrosomonadales; family Methylophilaceae; genus Methylophilus; species Methylophilus luteus. The sequence continues at coordinate 1,533,773 of NZ_JBHTKB010000001.1, read as the reverse complement.
AATTACGGGCCAGGTAGTACTGGTCGGTAGGTGACAGGCTACCCATGATGCCAAAATCCAGCGCAATGAATTTGCCTTTATGCTGGCCTTCGGTCACCACCTGGATATTGCCAGGATGCATGTCGGCATGGAAAAAACCATCACGGAACACCTGGGTGAAAAAGATCTCTACCCCTTCATGCGCGAGTTGCGTGAGGTTGATGCCGGCCGCTTTCAGGGCATGAGTGTCGCGCACCGGCGTGCCGAACATGCGTTGCATGGTCATCACCTGTTTGCGCGAATAATCCCAGTACACCGCAGGCACCAGCAGGCGCTTGTCACTGAAATTGCGGCCCAGTTGCGAGCACTGTGCGGCTTCCAGGGTCAGGTCCAGCTCATGCTCGGTATGGCGCGCAAACTCCTCCACCATTTCGTCCGGCTTCAGGCGGCGACCTTCGCTGGAAAGTTTTTTCACCCACCAGGCGATGGTGCGCAACAAGGCGATATCGCGATGGATGATGGCGGCTATTCCAGGGCGCAACACTTTGACCGCGACCTGTTCACCGCTGTGCAGCGTGGCAAAGTGCACCTGCGCCACCGAAGCACTGGCGACCGGCACCGGGTCAAACTCGGCATAGGTGCTCTCCAGCGGCGCGTTAAACGCTGCTATGAGTATGGTTTCAACCTGGCTAAAGGCGAACGGCGGCACCTGGTCTTGCAGTTTGGTCAGTTCATCTGCCACATCCGGCGGCAGCAGGTCACGGCGGGTAGACAGCATCTGGCCGAATTTAACAAAGATAGGCCCCAGTTTCTCCAGTGCCAGTCTTAGCCGTATCGCCCGTTGCTGCGGTGCGCTACGCCAGAAGAACAACACATCCAGCAGGCGTGGCAACAGGTTGGGCCTGTCTTCACGTACAAAAAAAATGTCTAGCCGGTAGCAGATGAATACACCGATGATATGAAAAAAACGAAACCAGTGCATGTTTATCGGCTTTCTGAGGTAGCGGCAGCGGCCAGCAGTTTGGCGACCCGCGATTGCAGGCGGTCTGCGTCCTCGCGCAAGCGGTCTACAGACTGGTTAAAGTGCTCTATGCTGGTTTTTTTAGCGATCAGCGGCTGTTCTTCCTGCCAGTATTCCACCAGCATCTCACCCACGTTTTTGGCATTAGCCTGTAGCCGTTTGAATTTCTCCTGGCCAAGTTCAACCACCTGGTAGGCAGCGATATCGCCGACGACTTTGCTTAAGTCACCCTCTACGTCCCAGCGCACGGCAGACAGTATCTTGCCTACTTCTATGCCTAGCGCCACGTCGCCGTCGATCTTGATCAGGCTGGCGGCCAGCGGGTCTTTACGCAGCAAGCGCATGACCAGGCTGGGCGGCAAATGAATGCGGGCATCGGCAGTGGCAGAATCGGCGGCGACCGCCAGTTCGCCATTAGGCAGTATGGTGAGGTTGACCTGCGCCACCTTGAAGTCAAAGCCCAGGGTCTGGTTGGCGTAAGGTTGTAACAGGGGTGCCGTCCAGTCGTTCTGCTGCATCAGGTGCTGCAGCACAAATTGAATCAATGGTTTAAACATAGAATTAGAGTTTGATGCCTTTGTGCAAGGCAACCACGCCAGCGGTCAGGTTGTAGTAATCCACTTTGGCAAACCCGGCGTCATGCATCATTTGCTTGAGAGTTTCCTGGTCTGGGTGCATGCGTATGCTTTCTGCCAGGTAGCGATAGCTGGGTTCGTCATTGGCTATCCATTTGCCCAGCTTGGGCAGCAGTTTGAAAGAGTAGGTGTCGTAGAGCTTTTCCAGCGGCTGCCAGACTTTGGAGAACTCCAGCACCAGCAAGCGGCCGCCCGGTTTGAGCACGCGCTGCATCTCGCGCAGGGCGTTGTCTTTATGCGTCATATTGCGCAAGCCGAAGGCGACGATGACGCAATGAAAACTTTCATCGGCAAACGGCAGCGTTTCGGCATTGCATTGCGCGGCAGGCACGGTCAGCCCGGCATCTATCATGCGGTCACGGCCTACGCCCAGCATAGAAGCATTAATGTCTGTGAGTATCACCTGGCCGGGGTTGTGCGCGGCCTGGGTGCCGACTTTTTTTGCAAACAGGCTGGATAAGTCGCCACTGCCGCCGGCGATATCCAGCACCTTGTCGCCCTGGCCCACGCCGCTGACATCGACCGCGAAGCGCTTCCACAAACGGTGCAAGCCGGCTGACATCACGTCATTCATGATGTTGTATTTTTGCGCGACCGAATGAAACACCTCGCCGACTTTTTTCTGCTTGTCCTGTTCGGCGACAGTCTCAAAGCCGAAGTGGGTGGTTTTTTGCTGTTCTGGCGTGTCTTGCATGTTTAGGTTTCCTTGCGCGGTTGCCCGGCGATGGTCAGTTTGGTGATGTAGTCCTGCCACAGGCTTTCATAGTGCTGGGCCAGGTAGTACAAATAATCCCATGAATAGAGGCCGGTATCATGACCGTCATCAAAGATCAGTTTGATCGCATATCTGCCCACCGGTTCGATGGCGCTGATGTTGACCAGCTCTTTGCCGATCTGCAGGGTCTCCTGCCCGGCACCATGCCCGCGCACTTCGGCAGAAGGTGAATACACGCGCAAAAATTCACATGACAGCATGCATTCGGTGTCGTTATCGAAATGAATTTCCAGCAAGCGCGAGCCCTGATGCAGTTGGATCAGGGTAGGGATGGGGGAATCAGGTTGAAGACCACTCATAAGATTGAAGAAAGTCGTGTTTCAGGCCGTTAATGACTAATGCGCATGATAGCAGATGACAACCACCTACGCATAAATGCGTATAAGTCTAATCTTATGGTTGATAATTCATTTTATTTATGAATTAATGGCTATACCTACATGATTTATTTGAACTTTTATGAAATCGTGATAGATTAGCAAAAAACAGGCGATCCTAAGTAGGTTACCGAATAACGATTAAGCAGGTCCTATGGAAAATAACAGACTGGCACAACAATTTGATTTGTATACGCGCTGGCGTGACACGATTGCTGATGTATTGGGGGAGTATCGGCGCTGGTTGGCTGATAAGCAACTCAGCGATGTGCAACTTGAAGAACGTATACAGCAGCAACTCAACCGCTTGCGGGAGGATAAACTGACGGTCGCATTTGTGGCCGAGTTTTCCCGTGGTAAATCCGAACTCATCAACGCCATCTTTTTTTCAGATTATGGCCATCGCTTATTACCTTCGGGTGCCGGGCGCACGACCATGTGTCCCACCGAGTTGCGCTATGACCTGGGCAAGCCGGTCAGCCTTTCTCTGTTGCCTATAGAAAGCAACGCCAACCAGATTTCCATCAGTGAATACCGCCGCATGCCACAGGCCTGGTCGGTGATCGAGTTTGACGCCCACTCGCGCGAGAGCATGGTCGAAGCCTTTAAAGAAGTCAGCCGCACCCGGCGCGTCACGCGCGAAGAAGCGCAGACGCTGGGCTTATACCACCCGGACCATCCTGACGACCTGATGCTGATAGGGCAAGATGGCCTGATGGAGATCCCCTGCTGGCGCTATGCGGTGATCAATTTCCCGCATGCCTTGCTGAAACAGGGCCTGGTGATACTGGATACCCCGGGATTGAACGCCATAGGCGCGGAACCGGAACTGACCATGAGCATGTTGCCGAATGCACATGCAGTGCTGTTTATACTGGGTGCCGATACCGGCGTCACCAAATCAGAAATGGAAGTCTGGCGCCGTTATATCAGTGGCGCGCGCTGGAAACAAAAAGGCCGCATGGCGGTACTGAACAAGATAGACGGTCTGTGGGACCCGCTGAAAACGGATGATGAAGTGCAGACCGAGCTTTACCGGCAGTTACAGACCACTGCCGAATTGCTGGGGCTGGCGCGTGAGCAGATCTTGCCGACTTCGGCGCAGAAAGGCCTGCTGGCTAAAGTCACCGGCGATCACCAGTTACTGGCGAAAAGCCGCTTGCTGCAACTAGAAAAAAATCTATCTGAAGAACTGATCCCTGCCAAACAGGAGATCGTGCGTGAAAGCATACATAGTGAGATCGAAGACATGGTTGCCCAAACGCGCAGCGTGCTGGAAACCCGCTTGCAAAGCGTCATCGATCAAACGGAAGAACTGCGTTGCCTGCAAGGCAAGAATGAAGACGTGATTGCGCAAATGATGCGCAAGGTCAAACAGGATAAAGTCAATTTTGAAGTAGGCTTGCAACGCTACCAGGCATTGCGTAGCGTGTTTTCAGTGCAATCCAACCAGCTGTTCCATCATCTGGGCATGCCTGCACTCAAGAACAAAGTGCGCGAAACGCGTGACAATATGATGAAGGCCTCGTTTACCAAAACCATGCGCCAGGCCATGGATGACTTTTTCAGTGACCTCAAGCGCCGCATGATGGAAGCCGACGTGCATGTGCTTGAAATCAAAAAGATGATGGAAGCCATGTATGAAAAATTCTCTAAAGAGCATGGCCTACTGCAAAAAACACCACCGCCATTTTCTACCTCACGCTATCTCAAGGCGCTGAACAAACTGGAAACCATATACCGCGACCAATTCAACACCACATTCAATATGATCGCGCACGAGAAATTCACCCTGACCAGCAAGTTTTTTGAAACGCTGGCCAGCCATGTGATCCTCGAATATGAGGCTGCCAACCGTGATGCCGAAAGCTGGCTGAAAGCGGTGATCGCGCCCATGGAAAGCCAGATGCGCGAGCACCATGTGCAACTGAAACGCCGGGTGGAAAGTATCAAACGTATCTACCAGGCGACTGACACGCTGGAAGAGCGCATCGCCGATCTGGAGCAGGTGGAGTTATCCATACGCCAGCAACTGGCAGAACTGGATCAGCTCAATGGTAAAGCACTGCAGGCCTTGCAGCACGAAGAGCTTATCGTACAGGCAGCTTAAAAAGAATAGCAGTTAAGCGATGCAGAAACAAAAACGGGTGCCTGGGCACCCGTTTTTGTTGTGCTTTGCAGTACTAATTGCTCTGCAGCATATAAGTCTTGATCTTTTGCATTGCCTTTTGCTCGATCTGGCGTATACGTTCGGCAGACACATTGAACTCGGCAGCCAGTTCATGCAAGGTTGATACATCACCCTCAGTCAACCAGCGCGCCTGCAATACACGGCGGCTGCGCTCGTCCAGCTGTTGCAAGGCATTGCTCAGACCTTCAGTCTGCATATGCTCGGTTTGCAGTGTTTCCAGCAAAGCAGAAGGCTCGGGACCTTCATCCTGCAGATAAGCGATAGGGCTATATACATCCTCGCCGTCATCATCCACCTGCGCATCTAATGGAATCTCCTGACCATTCAGGCGATACTCCATCTCGACCACTTCTTCAGGCTTCACATTCAATTCAGTGGCAATGCGATGCACATCATCCGGGCTTAATGTTTCAAAACCCTGCTTCATGCTGCGCAGATTAAAGAACAGCTTGCGTTGCGCCTTGGTCGTCGCGGTTTTCACCAGACGCCAGTTGCGCACGATGTACTCATGTATCTCGGCTTTGATCCAATGCATGGCAAACGAAACCAGACGCACGCCGCGCTCGGGGTCAAAACGTTTCACTGCTTTCATCAAGCCAATATTACCTTCCTGAATCAGGTCGGCTTGCGGCAGGCCATAACCACTATAGCCACGCGCAATGCTAGCCACCAGGCGCAGGTGCGACACAATCAACGCACGCGCAGATTCCAGGTCACCAGTCTTATTCAAGCTTGTGGCATAGCTGTATTCTTCTTCAGGCGTCAAAATTGGAAACTGCTTAATGGTTTGCAGGTATTTATCCAGGCTATCAGCGGATGAAACAACAGGTATAGTCAAAGCGGTAATGGTAAAGCTCCTTGTGAAAGAAGAGGTTTAAACTTATTTTAGCACTCATGCTGTGAGAGTGCTAGCCTGAAAAAAAGTTCAAGCCATTATATTTTTACCAGTCGAAAACGTAGCTCAAATCTTTGCGGAATATTTTAATTAAACTTTGTTAAACAATTCTGGATAAGTTGTTTAAGAGCAATCAGTTTGCATGTGCTAGTGCAGACCAGTTAGCTCATAAACAATCATCTGAAAGGTTAGTCGATGGAAGCGATTATCACACCTAATGGCATAGGTCTTGGCAGGAATTTGGCTGAGCTATTGGGGCAGAGTGTCAGTTACCCTGCTAGGCAATATTCAGTCACGCTGAGCTGACAGGCCCTTTGAGAAGTGGGTCACTGTCAGCTCAGATGTGAGCTAGTACGATTAAAGCTTAGTCCCTGCCTTTACCGTTTCCACGCCCTTTGCCATTGCCCGGTCCACGATCACCGTGTTTGGGGCCGTGCCCTTTATGGTCATGGTAGTCATGGTGGTGGTCGTCTCTTCCCCTGTAATCACCATGATCATGCGCATAACTCACATAACGAGGCGCATATACGTTTTGGTACCAGGAATCCTGCACAAAATAAACCTGTCTGCCACAGGCACCGTAGCGGCCACAGTAGCGTGACCATTTTTTCATCTGGCCTGGCGGCACACGCAGGTACATAGGGGCTTGCACCACCGCGACTGGGGGTGGCTGTATGATCACCGGTTGCGCATATACGACCTGCGGTGGCGGGTAGGGGTCGCCCAATACGATCTGCCCGTAAAAGCCTGGCTGGCCTATGCTGACTGCTACGCCATCTGCGAAGGCTAGCGCTGAAGTTGTTAAAAATACTACACCCATCGCTACATTTTTTATCATGGTATTCCCTCTCAAATAAACATGCTCATTAATTAAGCATGAAATAAATGCATTGAGGGCATTTTAAAAATCTGTCGAAAAGGAAAGTAGTCTCATAAATCTGATAGCAATGTCAGAATGCGCTGACAGTTGGTTAGGAATTTATCCTAATAAAGAAGCAGATAAAAAATGTTGATTAAAGTGATACCTAAAAATACGCAGGAAAATGCAGTGCAATTTTCCTGCGTGTAACTTATTAAAGCGATACCTTATTTAATATTCCGTATCGCCATCCATCCCAAATCATGCATGCACACCACAAAGGCGCGTTTAAAGGTCTGCGTTTTGTAGTCGGGTAAATAATCCGGCCCCAGTTTTTTCTCGCAGGAGACTTGATCCTGTTTCAGCTTGTCTGGGAAAGCGCCCATTTTCCACCATGAATTGATCGCGTATGCCACGTCCGGTCCGTCGTTCACCGTTGAGTGGGTGGCGGGCTTGTCTGTTTTATCTTCTGTTGTTGTGCCAGTGGTTGTCGCCTGGGCGGCGGGTGCTGCTACCTGTTTAGGCTGGGCTGGAAGCGTTGCATCAGCCTGTGGCGGTTTTACAACAGCCGGGGTGGCTGGTTTTTGCTTTTTTTCGGGTGTGATTTCAATAAATGGACTTGGCTTGCTGATGACTTCCGCTCGGTTGTCACGGGTTTCTATCGTCGCAAACAGCGGGTCCATGGCGTCAACTTTTGGTTTTTGCCAGCCTTGCTCTGCCAGGCAGGCGGCGAGCTGATCGCCGCTGCCACGGCAGGCCTGGTGCGCTCTGTCTATATCTTGTTGTGAACCGCCGCGCTTGTATGAAACCTCGCCACAGCCAGGTAATAAAGCCACTAAAACTAAGTAAGTTAAAAGACGCATTGCTAGCCCCGTGATCAATTTGTTATGTGCAGTCTAGCGGTGTTTGGTATTTCACATCCTACGCAAATTGACGTATTTGTCCTACACCTGCCTGTCGTTAATCTGAGCACAAGTTTTGATCGACTGTGATTGTTTGAAGTTAACGAGAAAGGGAGTTTTAGATGATGAATATTAAAAAATGTGCCTTGCATACTGCAGTAGCAATGGCTTTTGGCCTGGGTGCGCAATTGGCAAATGCGGGTGCCACTATCAGTTTTGGCGAAGATAAGTATATCAGTGCCGGCTTTGGTTTTATCACCAGTTATAACTCTGTTGAAGATGCAGCCAATAACGGGCGTGACCGCTCCAACGATTTTGCGCTGGATAGTGCGCGTTTGTATTTGTCAGGTTCTTTCAATAAATACATAAAGGGCATGCTGAACACCGAGAAATCAGGTGGTGGTTCTGCAGGCAGTAACTTTGAAGTAATTGATGCCAACGTGCAGTTCCAGGTGACGCCTGAAGTGTCTATCTGGGCTGGTCGTTTCCTCTCTCCTAGTGACCGCGCCAACATGGCAGGCCCTTACTACTCCATGGGTGGTGGCTACTGGGCAAACATCGCTTCCCGCTACGGCTGGAACGGTGGCGTGATCGGCCGTGATGACGGTGTGGCTGTGGTGACCAGCTTTATGGAAGACCACGTGGCAGTTTCTTTCGGCGCATTTGAAGGCGACAACATTTTCCGCTTCAGTGGTCCTGCTGGCGCACGTTTAGGCGGTCAAGAAAATGCCGCAGTAAAAGATAAATTGATGTATGCCGGTCGAGTACAAGTTGATTTCTGGGATGCTGAACCAGGCTACTACGGTACTGGTAATTATTTTGGTGCTAAGGACATTCTGGCTATCGGTATTGCCGGACGTATGAAAAAAGATGGCGCAATCAGTACATTGGCGGGAGTTGTAGGTGATTACACTTCCTACAGTGTTGATTTCTTGCTTGAGAAAAAAGACGTAGGTCCAGGCACATTCTCTGCCGAAGCGGCTTACTACTACTACGACACTGATGATGTCTTCCTAGCTGAGCAAGGTAAGGCTTATTCAGCTGGTCTGGGTTACCTGTTCAACGATCCAATCGGTTGGGGCAAGGTCATGCCTATCGTCCGTTACCAGAAATTTGATGCGGATGGTTTGACTACTGGTGGCAGTGTGAACACTCGTACCGGTGCTGATACCAAACGTTTCGAGATCGGTGCGAACTACGTGATTGCCCCATACAACTCAGTCATCACCGCGACTGTAGGCAAAACCGATACGCCTACAACGTCTACTGACAATTTCTTCAAACTTGCATTACAGATGCAATTTTAATCAACACCTTATAACCCTTTCTCACAAAGGAGATGAGCGTAATGAAAACAATAGTGAAGCTGGATTTGGATAAAAAACCCTGGGAGCAGGACGGTCAGATCCATAACCGTTGGCACCCGGACCTGCCTATGATCGCCATGGTCAAGCCTGGTGACGAGTTCCGTGTCGAGTGCATGGACTGGACCGGCGGCCAGATCGGTAACAACGACAGCGCCAACGATATCCGTGACGTGGACCTGACCCAGGTGCATTACCTGAGCGGCCCTATCGGGGTCGAAGGGGCTGAACCGGGCGACCTCATGGTGGTGGATATCCTGGACGTAGGTACTTTTGAAGACCAGCAATGGGGCTTTAACGGCCTGTTTGCCAAAGAAAATGGTGGCGGTTTTCTGACTGACCATTTCCCTAAGGCCAGCAAATCGATCTGGGATTTCCATGGCGTATACACCACTTCGCGCCATGTACCTAAAGTACGTTATGCCGGCATCATGCACCCGGGTTTGATCGGTTGCCTGCCATCACGCGAATTACTGGAAACCTGGAATGAGCGCGAAGCTGCGCTGATCGCCACCGACCCTGACCGCGTGCCAGCACTGGCACTGCCACCTGAGCCTAAGTCTGCGGTGATGGGCCGTTTATCCGGCGAGGCAGCCACCAAAGCCGCGGCTGAAGGTGCGCGTACCGTGCCGCCGCGTGACCACGGTGGTAACTGCGATATCAAAAACCTGACCAAGGGTTCTAAAGTGTATTTCCCGGTGTATGTGAAAGACGGCGGCCTGTCTATGGGTGACCTGCACTTTTCACAAGGCGATGGTGAGATCACCTTCTGCGGCGCGATTGAGATGGCCGGTTACCTGGATATCAAGGTCAGTCTGATCAAGGACGGCGTCAAGAAATACGGTATCAAGAACCCTATTTTCCAGCCTAGCCCTATCTCACCGACTTATCGCGATTATGTGATCTTTGAAGGTATCTCGGTAGATGAAGCAGGCAAGCAGCATTACCTGGATGTGCACGTTGCATACCGCCAGGCTTGCCTGAATGCGATCGAGTACCTGAAGAAATTCGGTTATAGCGGTGAACAGGCGGTGGCCATCCTGGGCACGGCGCCGGTAGAAGGGCATATCAGCGGCATTGTCGATATCCCGAATGCGTGTGCGACCTTGTGGGTGCCGACCGAGATTTTCGAGTTTGATATCCGGCCGAATGCTGACGGACCCAAGATCGAAGTGCCGCCTGGCATCAATGTAGCGCCAAGTACTTAAACACCGGGCACTAGCAGTGATGTTTAAACAGTTTGCATAAGGAAAAGCAGATGCCTCTTTACGAATATGAGTGTGACAGTTGTGGCGTGTTTACCGCGCTACGCAAAATGAGTGAATCCAGTTTGCCAGCCGATTGTGAGTGCTGTGGCTCTGAAAGCCCGCGCATCCTGTCGGTGCCCAAACTGGCCATCATGGGCAAACAGCAACGGTCCGCATATGAACGTAACGAGAAATCTGCCCACGAGCCACGCAGTGGCCGGCGCTCAAGTTGTGGTTGCACAGGCTCACATACCTGCAAAACCACCACCAAGGTGAACCCGGATGACGGCAAACCGGCGATGCAGATGCAAACCAAGAAAACAGCCAGGCCATGGATGATAGGCCATTAGCCTGGACATAGTCCTCATAGTAAAAAATTGCAGTAGTTTTTGTGATCTATTTTTGTAGTTAATTGTTTTTAAAGGAGAATGTAATGAGTACCTTGAACAGAAGGGGTTTTATCAAAGGCGCAATGTTAGGTGCCATGATGGCAGCGGGTCTCGTTACCGGACACGCATTTGCTGCAGATTATCCAACAGCAAAAGTGAACACCACCGGCCTGGCCGTGACTGACACCACCGTAAAAGTCGGTATCCTGCACTCCGCCACCGGCACCATGGCGATCAGTGAAACAGGTTCTATCCAGGCTGAAAAACTGGCGATCGAGCAGATCAACGCCATGGGCGGTATCCTGGGTCGCAAGATCGAAGTCGTGCAGGAAGATGGCGCCTCAGACTGGCCGACTTTTGCTGAAAAAGCGAAGAAACTGCTGGAAAAAGACAAAGTGGCTTCTGTGATGGGCTGCTGGACATCTGCTTCACGTAAGGCTGCCTTGCCCGTGTTTGAAAAAGACAACGGCTTGCTGTTCTACCCGACTTTCTATGAAGGCTTAGAGCAGTCTAAAAACGTGTTCTATACAGGTCAGGAAGCGACACAGCAGATCCTGGCAGGTCTGGACTGGATCGCTAAAGAGAAAAAAGCCAAAACTTTCTACCTGATCGGTTCTGACTACATCTGGCCACGTACTTCCATGAAGATTGCGCGTAAACATATCGAGCAACATCTAGGCGGCAAAGTGGTAGGCGAAGAGTACATCGCTTTGGGTGACACCCAGTTCGGTTCTGTGATCAACAAGATCAAACTGAAAAAACCTGATGTGATCTACGCAGCGGTAGTGGGCGGCAGTAACGTGGCCTGGTTCAAACAATTGAACGCAGCTGGCCTGAACTCCAGCAAACAGACCATGCTGACCATTTCGGTGACTGAAGATGAAGTATTAGGCATTGGTGGCGAAAACCTGGCTGGCTTCTACTCAGCAATGAAATACTTCCAGTCGCAAGACAATGATGCAAACAAGAAATTTGTTGAAGCATTCAAAAAACGCTGGGGTAAAGATGCTGTGATCGGCGACGTGACACAAGCTGCTTATCTGGGCCCATGGTTGTACAAGGCTGCAGTTGAGCGTGCAGGTAGCTTTGATGTAGACAAGGTACAAGCAGCATTGCCTGGCTACGAGTTCAAAGATGCACCTGAAGGCCCTGTGACTGTAGAAGCTAACCATCACCTGACGACTAAACTGCGTATTGGTCAGTGGGGCAAAGATGGCCAGGCTAAAGTGGTCTACACCTCTGGTTACATCAAACCTGATCCATTTCCAAAAGGCTACCAATAAACTGGTGTTGTCTTAAATAGCTGACACGGTAGCCGGTAACCCCGGCTACCGTTTGGCGCAAGTAACAAACTCAATACAGATTCATTATAGAAATTGCATTTAACAGGAGACCGCTATGTTTGGTTATTCGATGGCAGAAATAGGCAATATTGTGGTGATGCAGGGCTTTTCGGGCCTGAGCATGTTTACAGTGTTGCTACTGATGGCACTAGGTCTCGCGATTATTTTCGGGCAGATGGGTGTGATCAACATGGCGCACGGCGAGTTTATGACCATAGGTGCTTACACCACAGTCATGCTTTCCAAAGTGGCCGCGACTTACGGTTTCACTAATTATTACTTTATATTTGCCATTGTGATCGCCTTTTTACTGGCGTTCGCTGTCGGTTATTTCATTGAATTCATCATGATACGGCACCTCTACAAGCGGCCACTGGATACCTTGCTGGCCACCTGGGGCTTAAGCCTGGTCATGCAGCAGATCTTCCGTTCTTCATTCGGTGCCAAAGAAGTGAGTGCCGAATTGCCGGAGTGGATGCTGGGTTCGGTCAATCCAACACCGGATATCGATATTCCTATCAACGGTTTGTTCGTCATGGTGCTGGCAGCGCTGGTCACTTTTGGTGTGTATATGTTTATGTATAAGTCACGCTGGGGCCTGCGTGTACGTGCCACCGTGCAAAACCGTACCATGGCCGGTGCTGTAGGTATTAACACCGCCAAGGTCGACCGCGTGACATTCGCGCTGGGTTGCGGCATTGCCGGCATTGCCGGGGCTGCGTTTACCACCATTGCTTCTACCGGCCCGACTACAGGCACGCTGTACATCGTCGACAGCTTTATGGTGGTGGTGTTCGGGGGTGCTGCCAGCATCGTCGGTACTATTGCTTCGGCCTTCGGTATCGCCCAGGCGCAATCGATACTGCAATTCTTCATGACCAGCTCTATGGGCAAGGTATCTACTTTGCTCGTCATCGTCAGCATTTTGATGATGAAACCAGAGGGCTTGTTTGCCTCCAAACTGCGTAAATAAACGTGATTAATCGATGAGAACCCTAACCGGTTCCCATCAGGATGCGCTGTACTTGGTTTTCTTGAAGCTTATGACATGCAAGCTTTGAAATAGTGTGTGTTGCCTTCAGTTGTTTACTCTCGTCATTCCGGCGCAGGCCGGAATCCAGGCGAGGTGCTACGTGGATACTGACCTGGATTCTGGCCTGCGCCAGAATGACGGGCGGGCAGAGCAGTTATTTTGATGCAGCTATTGTTGCTACAGGCAATCATTCAGCATTTCCATAAGTAAATGAACGTATTAAGTGTTTTGCCCTGCCGCAATAGAATCAACGCATCAACAGAGGAGAATCTTGATGACATTATGGGAAAAAATGAAAGCCAGCCCGTTACTGGGTGGCAAAGAAGGTGTGATCAGCCTGGCGGTGCTGGCAGCGATCATCTTCGTCGTATTGCCACTGGGGGTAGATATCTTCCGCCTCAATCTGATTGGTAAATACCTGACTTACGCGTTTGTCGCTGTCGGCCTGGTCATGCTGTGGGGGCATGGCGGTATCCTGAGTCTGGGCCAGGGCATCTTCTTCGGCCTCGGTGGTTATGCCATGGCCATGTTCCTCAAGCTGGAAGCTTCAGACCCACTGAGTACCAAGATACAGTCTACCCCTGGTATCCCCGACTTTATGGACTGGAACCAGCTGACCGCATTGCCATGGTTCTGGGAGCCGTTCAAGAGCTTGCCGTTCACCATCTTTGCCGTGCTGACGATCCCGGCCTTGTTCGCCTACATCATTGGTTACGCCATGTTCAAACGCCGGGTGGGCGGGGTGTATTTCTCCATCATCACCCAGGCGGTCGCCCTGATCCTGAGCATACTCATCGTCGGCCAGCAAGGCTATACCGGTGGCGTGAACGGCATGACAGACTTGCGTACCATGCTGGGCTGGGATATCCGTAGTGACTCAGCCAAATATATCCTCTACTTTGTGAACGGCCTGTTGCTGTTTGGCGCGATCTTCCTCTCTAAATACATCATGAGCAGCAAGTTCGGCATGTTGCTGCTGGCGATGCGTGACAAAGAAGAACGCGTGCGCTTCTCCGGTTATGACGTCTCCAATTTCAAGATCTTTATCTTCTGCCTGGCGGCCATGATGTCTGCCGTCGGCGGTGCCATGTTCACCCTGCAGGTCGGTTTTATGTCACCTTCGTTTGTCGGTATCGTGCCATCGATCGAAATGGTGATCTTCTGTGCCGTGGGTGGTCGTGCCTCACTGGTGGGTGCGGTCTACGGCACCTTGCTGGTCAACTACGGTAAAACCGTGTTCTCCGAAACCTACCCTGAAATGTGGTTGTTCCTGATGGGCGGGCTGTTTATCGCGGTGGTGATGTTCTTCCCTAGTGGTCTGGCTGGTATCTGGGATAAATACGCGACTAAATATGGCTGGTTCAAAGACAAGGCCGCGTCTGCAAAAAAGCCTGAGGTAAGTACTTCTAAGGTAGAAGCGCAAGCAGTACTTACCGAAACACTGGCTGAAACGACCTTGGCCACCGACTCTACCGCTGTGGCCACCAATAAAGCAACCCGCAAGAAAGCAGATGCGACTTCTGCGATTGAGAGTAATAAATTGAGAGGAGCAGAAGCATGAGTAATACCGACTTCGTCTTGGCAGTAGAAGATTTGACCGTCTCCTTCGATGGCTTTAAAGCGGTGGATAACCTGACCATGTATATCGATAAAAACGAATTACGGGTACTGGTAGGCCCTAACGGTGCCGGAAAAACCACGGTGCTGGACCTGATCTGCGGCAAGACCAAATCCACCGCCGGCTCTATCAAGTTTAACAATACCGAGTTGACCAAGCTGTCAGAGCACGAGATCGTGCGTTCTGGCGTAGGCCGTAAATTCCAGAATCCGTCCATCTATGAAAACCTGACGGTATACCAGAACCTGGAAGTGTCATACCCGAAAGGCCGTGGCGTGTTTGGCAGCCTGACCTTTAAACGCACGCAGGAAGTAGAAGACCAGGTGCGCAGAGTAGCGGCAGACATCATGCTGACCGAATTCCTCGACATGGAATCGGCCCTGCTCAGCCATGGCCAGAAACAATGGCTGGAGATCGGCATGTTGCTGATGCAAGAGCCTGAACTGTTGATGCTGGATGAGCCGGTGGCCGGCATGAGCGCCAAGGAGCGCGACCAGACTGCCGAGCTGCTTAACCGCATCTGCCAGAACCGGTCAGTGATCGTCATCGAGCACGATATGGAATTCGTGAAGAAGATCGCGCACAAGGTCACCGTATTACATCAGGGCAAGATCCTGGCCGAAGGGCCTATGGAAAAAGTGCAGGCTGATGAAAAAGTCATTGAAGTTTATTTAGGTCATTAAGTGGGTCAGGCCATCAAAGGAGCACAGCATGTTTGAAATTGAAAATCTGCAGGTGAGTTATGGCCAAAGTCAGGTGATACATGGCCTGAATTTTAAAGCCAACAAAAACGAGACCCTGGCCATCATGGGCCGTAACGGCATGGGCAAGACTACCTTGTTCAAGTCACTGATGGGCATTTTGCCGAGCAAAGCCAGCAAGGCTACAGTCGATGGCGTCGATCTGCAGGGCGCAGCCACGCATGACAGGGTGATGAAAGGTCTGGCCTATGTACCACAAGGCCGCTGGATATTCCCGAATATGACGGTACAGGAAAATATAGAGACCGGACTGGAGAAATCCGCCAGCCGCGAGATCCCCGATGATATTTTTGCCTTGTTCCCGGTGCTGCACGAGATGCGCAAACGCAAGGGCGGCAACCTCTCCGGCGGTCAGCAGCAACAGCTGGCGATCGCGCGTGCGCTGGTGACTAACCCGAAAGTGTTGTTGCTAGATGAACCGACCGAAGGCATACAGCCTTCTATCATCAAGGATATCGCCAAGGTACTGAACGAGATCCGCAAAATGCGTGAGATCACCATCATCGTGTCTGAACAGGTGCTGAGTTTCACCATGGAAGTGGCTGACCGCATCATCGTCATCGATAAAGGCCGCTTTATCCACGAAGACACCCGCGACAATGTCGATGCTGCCAAGGTGAAAAGTTACCTTTCTGTGTAAGTGTGTTTTAGCCACAGAGGACACAGAGTTCACAGAGTAAAGCTTAATTCAATACCTCGGTTGAGGTTGGCAATCTCTGTGCTCTCTGTGACCTCTGTGGCAAGTATTAAAAATAATTTTCTTAGCTATGGCATGATGCCGTGATGGACGATTTGAAGCCTGCGATAGCAACGCCGTTTAAGCCACAGAGGACACAGAGGTCACAGAGGTCACAGAGGTCACAGAGGTCACAGAGAAAAGCTTAATTCAATACCTCGGTTGAGGTGGGTAATCTCTGTGCTCTCTGTGACCTCTGTGGCAAGTATTAAAAAATTATTGATGAGCTGTGGCACACAGAGAAAAGTTACATTCAACACATGTTTAGGTTTGAAATCTCTGTGAACTCTGTGTCCTCTGTGGCAACTATTGAAAATAATTTTATCAGCTGTGGCATGATGCCGTGATGGATGATTTGAAGCATACGACAACATCGCCAGCGCAAACGGTAACCGTAAAACATTGGCAGGCCAAGCTAGAACTGGGCTTTGCCAGGCGCGATGACCGTTCTTATCTTGCGCATAGGCTACATAAAGGCCCGCTGGTGGTGCAGAAAAGCCTGCACCCTGAAGGTGAGGATATCTGTCATGCGGTGGTGGTGCATCCGCCGGGCGGAGTTGCGGGTGGTGATGCGCTGCATCTGCAAGTGGAGGTAGGTGAGGGTGCCAGGGCCTTGTTGACGACGCCTGGTGCAGGCAAATGGTATAAGGCGCACGGCAGCAAAGCGACGCAGACCCTGCAGTTTCAGTTAGCTGCCGCTAGTGGCCTGGAATGGTTTCCGCAAGAAAATATCCTGTTTGATGCGGCTGAAGTCGGGTTTAGCGCTGATATCCATTTAGCCGCAGATGCGACTTTTGCCAGCTGGGACATTGTTTGCCTGGGACGGCAGGCGCAGCAGGAAGTATGGCAGCGTGGCCTGTATCAGTTGAATCAGCGCATCGCGCGTGATGGTCAGTTGATCTGGAACGAACGCGCACTTATGCAAGCCGGTGATCTGCTAAAAACCAGCCGCGTCGGTTTGGCAGATGCCGCGGTATTCGGCACTTTTCTGGTCTGTGCGGGAGCCGTGCCAGACGAAGTATTGCAAGCCTGCCGCGAGATCGTGGTCACCGATGCTAAAGTCGGTATCACCGCGTTGCCAGAAGTGCTTTGTATACGTTATGTCGGCCATGCTTCTCAGCAGGCCAGGCAATATTTCGAGCAATGCTGGCACCTGTTGCGGCCATGGTATTATCAAAAAGACGCGGTCAGGCCGCGTATCTGGAATACCTGATAGCAAAAAATATGATCAGAGAATGAATCTATGGAATTAACCCCAAGAGAAAAAGATAAATTATTGATTTTCACCGCCTCACTGTTAGCCGAGCGACGCAAGGCACGCGGTCTGAAACTGAATTACCCGGAAGCGGTGGCCTTTATTTCGGCCGCCATCATGGAAGGCGCGCGCGATGGTAAAACCGTGGCCGAGCTGATGAGTTATGGCACCACTTTGCTGGCGCGCGATGAAGTGATGGAAGGTGTGCCGGAAATGATCCCGGATATACAGGTGGAGGCGACGTTTCCGGATGGGACCAAGCTAGTCACCGTCCACCACCCAATCCCGTAAAGGCATGGCACTGCAAGCGCGGATGGCGGTGTTGCTCAACCTTGCCGTACTGATTGTACTGTCTGCGGTTGAGCGCCTTGCCCTCCACGCTTGCAGCACCATGCCTGAGTGAGTATGAAAATAGGGAATTGCGGCGTTGCGCGGTGCTCGAAATCCTCATGTACTGTATGTACATTCCGGTTTCTGTGCTCCGGGCGCATTGCACTTCATCCATTTTGATCATTAACTGATCTTATGGAAATTCATGCTTGCCTTAGCTAAGTGAAAAACAAGCAATGACTAAAAACCAAATAAAAAACGACTGGAGCAATTGATGATTCCCGGCGAAATGCAGGTCGCAGCAGGCGACATCGAATTAAACACTGGCCGTGAAACGATGACGCTGGATGTGGCGAATAAGGGTGACCGGCCTATACAGGTCGGGTCGCATTATCATTTTTACGAGACCAATGAAGCGCTGTCATTTGATCGGCAGCTGGCCTACGGTTATCGTCTGAATATCGCCGCAGGCACCGCTGTGCGTTTTGAACCAGGCCAGACCCGTACCGTGCAGCTGGTTAATCTGGTCGGTAAGCGCGAGGTCTATGGCTTTGCTGCAAAAGTCATGGGTGCATTGAAATAAGGTAGGGAAAGCATAATGACAGTCAAAATGGATAAACGCGCTTATGCCGAAATGTTCGGCCCCACCGTTGGCGACAAGGTGAGGCTGGCAGACACCGAGTTGTGGGTGGAGGTGGAAAAAGATTTCACCATCTATGGCGAAGAAGTAAAGTTTGGCGGCGGCAAGGTCATCCGTGACGGCATGGGGCAGGGGCAGGGGCTGGCGGCTGAAGTGGCCGATACCGTGATCACCAATGCATTGATCATAGACCACTGGGGCATAGTCAAAGCCGATATCGGCATCAAGGGCGGGTATATTTCCGCCATAGGCAAGGCCGGCAACCCGGATATCCAGCCCGGCGTGACGATTGCGATCGGTGCCGGTACCGAGGTGATCGCCGGTGAAGGCATGATCATCACTGCCGGCGGCATAGATACACATATCCACTTTATCTGCCCGCAACAGATTGAAGAAGCGCTGATGTCCGGCGTCACCACCATGATAGGCGGCGGCACCGGGCCGGCCACTGGCACCTTTGCCACCACCTGTACGCCAGGGCCGTGGCATATACACCGCATGCTGCAAGCGGCGGATGCTTTTCCCATGAACCTGGGGTTTCTCGGCAAGGGCAATGCCAGCCTGCCCGAACCGTTGCGCGAACAGGTGCAGGCCGGTGTGATAGGCCTGAAACTGCATGAGGACTGGGGTACCACCCCGGCGGCGATCGATAACTGCCTGAGCATCGCCGACGAAATGGATGTGCAGGTGGCCATACACTCGGATACCCTGAACGAATCCGGTTTTGTCGAGACCACCATAGGCGCTTTCAAGGGCCGCACCATACACACTTTTCATACCGAGGGCGCGGGTGGCGGCCATGCGCCGGATATCATCAAGGCAGCGGGTTACCCGAATGTATTGCCTTCGTCGACCAATCCGACGCGGCCATTTACCGTCAACACCATAGATGAGCACCTGGATATGCTGATGGTCTGCCATCATCTGGACCCGGCCATCGCCGAAGATATCGCGTTTGCCGAAAGCCGTATCCGCCGCGAAACCATTGCTGCTGAAGATATCTTTCATGACCTGGGTGCATTCTCCATGATGTCGTCTGACTCGCAGGCCATGGGCCGTGTCGGCGAGGTGATCATACGCACCTGGCAAACCGCGCATAAAATGAAGATACAGCGTGGCCCGCTGGCTGAAGACCGCCCTGGCAATGATAATTTCCGTATCAAGCGCTATATCGCCAAATACACGATTAATCCGGCCATTACCCACGGTGTCTCGCATGTGGTCGGCTCGGTCGAGGTCGGCAAACTGGCTGACCTGGTGGTGTGGAAACCCGCATTCTTTGGCGTGAAGCCTTTTACCATCATCAAAGGCGGCATGATCGCTGCCGCTGCCATGGGTGACCCGAATGCTTCTATCCCCACGCCGCAACCTGTGCATTACCGCCCCATGTTTGGTGCTTATGGCGGCGGCCTGAAAACAGCAGTGACCTTTGTTTCGCAAGCCGGGCTGGATAATCCTGAGCTGAAAACACTGGGGCTGCAAAAAACACTGGTCGCTGTCAAAGGCACGCGCGGTGTGAAAAAATCCGACATGGTACATAACACCTGGATGCCCAAGATAGACGTCGACCCAGAAACTTATGAAGTGCTTGCCGATGGCATGCCATTGGTGTGTGAGCCAGCGGAAGTATTGCCTATGGCACAACGTTATTTCCTCTTTTGATCATGATTCATTTAACCGAACGTATTACTGTCAGTGGTCATATAGACGACACACTTGAACTGCCTTTTGACCTGCGGCAGAAGAGTCGCCTGCGCGTGAAACTCGCCTCAGGCAATGAAGCTGCGCTATTTTTAAGTCGTGGCATTATTCTGCGTGGTGGCGATCTGATCCGGTCTGAGGATGGCCAGCTGGTAGTGCAGATCGTTGCCGCACAAGAGCCTGTTTATAACGTGATCGCACCCACGCCACGCGATCTGATGCGTGCCGCCTATCATCTGGGAAACCGGCACGTGCCGCTGCAGATCGGCGATGGCTGGCTACGGCTGGAACAGGACTATGTGCTGCGCGATATGCTGATCGGGCTGGGCATGCAGGTGAGCGAAGTGCAGGCACCGTTTGAACCTGAAGCGGGCGCTTATGGTGGCGGTCATAGACACAGTCATGATGACGATGGCTTGCAATCGCTACGCCCACGTAGCAAAGGGCAAGGTGTTTAGATGGCAAATGCCCTCGCACTCAGCCGCTTATTGCAATTAGCCAGCCCCATGCTGCCGGTGGGTGCCTACTGCTATTCGCAAGGGCTGGAATGGGCGATCGAATCAGGTGAAGTGAAAGATGTCGCTTCTGCCCAGGCCTGGATAAGCGACAGCTTGCAGATCTACCAGGCCAGGTTTGAATTGCCGGTGTTATACCGCTTATACCAGGCCTGGCAGGCAGCAGACCTGGACGCTGTGCAGGCGTGGGACAGTTTTTACCAGGCCGGGCGCGATACGGCAGAAGGTTGGGCAGAAACTCGGCAGATGGGTTATTCCTTGCGCCGTTTGCTGAATGACCTCAAACCTATGTCAGAAACACTGGTGGCACAGGTCAACACCCTGGCGTCGCCCGCTTTCCCAACTTTATACGCTGCCATTGCCCAGCACTGGCAGATCGCGCCTGAACAGGCTTTGCATGGTTATGTGTGGGGCTGGCTGGAGAATCAGGCCAGTGCTGCCATGAAAACCGTGCCGTTAGGCCAGGTGGCCGGACAAACAATCTTATTGGCCATGGGTGCACAGTTGCCACAAGTGGTAGCGGACGCCATGGCTTTGCCGGATGATGCCATGAGTAATTTCAATCCCTTACTCAGCATCGCTGGCTGTCAACACGAAACACAATACAGCAGGTTATTCAGATCATGAAAATACATACCCAGTTTGATACACCCACCCCGGCCGTCACCGACTTTAAGGAGCCATTGCGCGTCGGCATCGGCGGTCCGGTCGGCTCCGGTAAAACGGCACTGACGCTGGCCTTATGTCAGCGTTTGCGCGAGCAATACAACATTGCCGTGGTGACCAACGATATTTACACCAAGGAAGACGCCGAATTTTTGACGCGCAATCAGGCACTATCTCCTGAGCGTATCATCGGTGTGGAAACCGGCGGTTGCCCGCATACGGCGATCCGCGAAGATGCCTCCATGAATCTGGAGGCGGTCGCGCAGTTGAGCAAACGTTTCCAGACCCTGGATATCGTGTTTGTCGAAAGTGGTGGCGATAACCTGGCGGCGACGTTCAGTCCCGAGTTATCTGACCTGACGATTTATGTGATCGATGTGGCGGCTGGCGAGAAGATCCCGCGCAAGGGTGGCCCCGGCATCACCAAGTCTGATCTGCTGGTGATCAACAAGATAGACCTGGCGCCTATGGTCGGTGCTTCGCTGGAAGTGATGGATCAGGACGCCAAACGCATGCGTGGTGAAAAGCCTTTTATTTTCAGCAATTTGAAGAGTGGGCAGGGGCTGGAGGAGATTGTCGCTTTCATCGAAAAACAAGGCCTCATGCAGTGAAAAATGAGCGCTACGCGTCCGTGGTGGTGTTGTTGCCGGCTTGCCGTACTTATGTGTACTGTCTGCGCCGGCACGCCTTGCCACAAACGCGTAGCGCTCATTTTTAGCAGAAATAAGGGATGCGCTATTAATGATGGTGGTGTTATCGGCTTGCCGTACTTATGTGTACTGTCTGCGCCGACACGCCTTGCCACAAACACGTAGCGCTCATTTTTAGCAGAACTAGGGGATGCGCTACAAATGATGGTGTTGTTGCCGGCTTACCGTACTTGTGTGTACTGTCTGCGCCGGCACGCCTTGCCACAAACGCGTAGCGCTCATTTTTAGCAGAACTAGGGGATGCGCTACAAATGATGGTGTTGTTGCCGGCTTACCGTACTTGTGTGTACTGTCTGCGCCGGCACGCCTTGCCACAAACGCGTAGCGCTCATTTTTAGCAGAACTAGGGGATGCGCTACAAATGATGGTGTTGTTGCCGGCTTACCGTACTTGTGTGTACTGTCTGCGCCGACACGCCTTGCCACAAACGCGTAGCGCTCATTTTTAGCAGAGCGCTGCTGGCAAGTTAAATAATCTATGAGTAATTGAATGTTGTGGGAGAAGATTCTATGAAAAAAAGTATTCTTTTAGGTATCGGGGCTAGTGTGTTATCGGGTGTGGCATATGCACATCCTGGACATGACCTGCGCGCAGGGTTCGCCACCGGGTTTCTGCATCCGCTGACCGGCTGGGATCATTTGCTGGTGATGCTGTCACTCGGTATCTGGGCGGTGCGTAGGCAGTCACAGCAAGGCTGGCAATTGCCGGTATTGTTTGTAAGCGTGATGGCAATATTTGCGGCATTGGCGATGGTGTGGTTGCCGCTGTCTCTGGCTGAGGTGATGGTGGCTGCCAGTGTGCTGGTGATGGGTGGTTTGCTGGTCGCACGCATTGAGTTATCCAGGTGGGTGCAGTTCAGTGTAGTTGCTTTAGTCGCGGCGGCGCATGGGTATGTGCATGGCGTTGAGCTTGGACAAAGCTGGGCTGCGCTAGCCGGAATGATGCTGGCAACGGCTACACTGCATGGCCTGGGCTGGATCCTGGGGCGCCAGCAACAGCTGTGGCTGAAAGCCGGCACGCAATTGCTGGGCGGCATGATGGTGGGCCTGGGCACCTACTGGCTGCTTGCCTGAAGCGGCTAGCTTAAAAATGCAGGTGCAGAAAGCGGATCTTGCAGGTCCGCTTTTTTGATGTAAAGGCCTGTGATGTTGCTTGCCTTTCGCCGCTACGTCAATTAACGTA
The DNA here is from genome assembly GCF_042676265.1 of Methylophilus luteus. NCBI lineage: Bacteria > Pseudomonadati > Pseudomonadota > Betaproteobacteria > Nitrosomonadales > Methylophilaceae > Methylophilus > Methylophilus luteus. The sequence continues at coordinate 1,510,649 of NZ_JBHTKB010000001.1, read as the reverse complement.
ATGATTGATTGTCCTGCAGACCTTAATATAGCGTGGGGAATGTTTTGGCCTGGGGTGCATCGCCGCAGGCTGCTTATTAAAACCTGCCATCATTAAAGGGTTATTGATTGTCTACGCCGTCTCCCGGAATACCTAGCGAGATCACTGCCGAACCGATACAACGTATCGTCAAAATCCGTCGCGACTATAACAATTGGGTCGCCAACGAGACCATAGAGGATTATGCCTTGCGCTATACGCCGCGTGCGTTCCGCAAATGGTCTATCCTGCGTGTCTCGAATACGGCGCTGGGCGCGATCTCTTTTCTGGTGCTGGAGGCGATTGGCGGCACCATCACCATCAATTACGGTTTCCCCAATGCCTTATGGGCTATCCTGGCGGTGGGGGTCATCATCTTTCTGACCGGTTTGCCTATCAGCTATTACGCTGCCAAATACGGGCTGGATATGGATCTGCTGACGCGTGGCGCCGGCTTTGGCTATATCGGTTCTACCATCTCCTCGTTTATTTACGCCTCGTTCACTTTTATCCTGTTTTCGCTGGAAGCGGCGATCATGGGCTATGCGCTGGAACTGTACTTCCATTTGCCGCTATATCTGGGCTATCTGGTCAGTGCACTGATCGTGATCCCGCTGGTCACGCATGGGGTCACGCTGATCAGCCGCATCCAGATGATCACGCAGCCGATCTGGATCGCGCTGATGTTCCTGCCTTTTTTCGCTATCCTGCATGCAGACCCGGATGTGGTCAGCCGCCTCAGTGATTTTGCCGGGGTGTCTGCCAATGGCGGCCATTTCAACTGGCTGATGTTTGGTGCGGCGACGGCGGTGGGTGTGGCGTTGATCCCGCAGGTGGGTGAGCAGGTGGACTTTTTGCGTTTTATGCCGGCCCGCAATAAAGAGAATTACTGGCGCTGGAACCTGGGCGTGTTGCTGGCCGGGCCTGGCTGGGTGATTTTGGGGATGCTGAAAATGCTGGCCGGCGCGTTGCTGGCCTATCTGGTATTCAACCGCGGCATGCCGGTGAGTTCTGCGGTCAACCCTACGCATATGTACCTGGTGGGGTTTGAGCATGTGTTCAGCAACCATGAGATCGCGCTGGCGGTGACCGCACTGTTTGTCTGCGTCTCGCAGATCAAGGTCAATATGACCAATGCCTATGCCGGTTCACTGGCGTGGTCTAACTTCTTCGCCCGCCTCACCCATAGCCACCCTGGCCGTATCGTATGGGTGGCATTCAATGTGATGATCGCCATCGTGCTGATGGAGCTGAATGTATTTCAGGCACTGGAAGAGATACTGGGTTTGTATGCCAATATCGCCATCGCCTGGATCGCGGCAGTGGTGGCAGACCTGGTCATCAACAAGCCACTCGGTTTAAGCCCCAAGGGTATAGAGTTCAGGCGGGCCTATCTGTATGACATCAACCCGGTAGGCGTAGGCGCCATGTTTATTGCGTCGGCGATCTCTATCGCCGCTTATACCGGCGTCATGGGCGTGGTCGCCCAATCGTTTTCTACCTTTATTTCATTATTCACCGCGCTGCTGTTGTCGCCGCTGATCGCCTGGTATACCAAAGGTAAATACTACCTGGCCAGGCCGCGCCCGGTGTATGTGCAGGCCGGCGCGACCAAGCAGTGTGTGATCTGTGAGCGCGAATACGAGCTCAGTGATATGGCGCAATGCCCGGCTTACGGTGGTGCCATCTGTTCGCTGTGCTGCTGCCTGGATGCCAGGTGCCATGATGCCTGTAAACCGCAGGCGCGGCTCAGTGCGCAGTGGGAGGCCCTGAATAAAAAGATATTGCCTGAGCGCTTATGGCCGCACCTGAATGGCGGTGTCGCCCATTTTCTGTTGCTGATGGTGATCGCCATGCTGTTGTTTGGCGCCACCATAGGCCTGATCTACCTGCATGATTCGCTGACCATAGGCCAGGAATCGCCAGAGCTGATGCTGCGTTTCCGTCTCGGTTATCTCAAGATATTCGTCGCGCTGCTGTTTTTGGGCGGCATCGTCGCCTGGTGGCTGGTACTCACCTCCGCCAGCCGCCGTGTGGCGCAGGAAGAATCCAACCGCCAGACCGGGCTGTTGCTGGAAGAGATAGAATCGCACAAGAAAACCGACAGCCAGCTGCAAAAAGCCCGTCAGCTGGCAGAAGAAGCCAACCAGGCGAAGAGCCGCTATATCACCGGCATCAGCCATGAATTGCGTACGCCGCTCAACAGTATCCTCGGTTATGCCCAGCTGCTGACCAATGATGAAAGTATCCCCGACCATAGAAAGCAGGCGATCAAGACCATCAGCCGTGGCGGCGAACACCTGCTGTCACTGATAGAAAGCACGCTGGATATTGCGCGGATTGAAAGCGGCAAAATGGCGTTTGATGTCAAACCGCTGCATTTTCCTGAATTTATCACCCACATCGTCAGCATGTTTGAGATCCAGGCGCAGAACAAAGGCCTGAGCTTTCATTTTGAGCAGGTGGGCGTTCTGCCGGAGTATGTGCGCGCAGACCATAAACGCCTGATGCAGATACTGGTGAATATCCTCGGCAATGCGGTGAAATTCACCAGCAAGGGCAGCGTGACTTTCCGTATCAGCTACGCACGCGAGATCGCGCAGATCGAGATCCAGGATACCGGCCCCGGCATTGCGCCTAACGAGGTCGAGAAGATCTTCGAGCCGTTTGAGCGCGGCAGCGCCGCCAATGTGGTCGGCATAGGCGGCACGGGCCTGGGCTTGACCATCAGCAAACTGTTAACACAGCTGATGGGTGGTGAGATCCATTTCGACAGCGTGGTCGGCTATGGCACACGCTTTGATATCCGCTTGTTCCTGCCGCAGATTCGCGAAACGGCGCATCTTTCCAAACAGGCAGTGCGGCAGCGTACCGGCTACCAGGGCGCACCACGCACGATTCTGGTGGTGGATAATGAAGACGCCGACCGCGAATTGTTGCGTGATACTCTGCAGCCGCTGGGCTTTATCATACACGAGGCGGCCAATGGCCAGGCTTGCGTCAACCAGTACCAGGCGGTCAAGGCTGACCTGATATTGATGGACCTGGCCATGCCGGTGATGGACGGCTGGGAAGCCGCCTATATCATCCGCGAGGTGCACCATTCGCAGATCCCTATCGCTATCGTGTCTGCCAATGCCTATGACCGCAGCCTGGATAACCAGGCCAAGATCCCGGCCCGCGATTTCTTTGTCAAACCGGTCAATCTGGACGAAGTGCTGGATTGGGTAGGCCATCAGCTGCAGCTGACCTGGCGCTATGTCGATAGCAGCCTGGACCGGCAGGCGCTCTCGGTCGTCGAGTCCGCCGTCGCGGTGACGGCGGTCGATAGCAAAGCTATCCCGGAAGACTTGCTGGAAAACCTGATGCAGTTTGCCAAGGTGGGCTATGTCAAAGGCGCGCGCGAAGTGATGACTACGCTGGCGCGCGAATATTCGCACCATCAGACTTTGATAAACGCACTGAATGCGGCCATGGAACGCTTTGATTTTGCTACACTGCAACGCTTGATTGAGGATGCAAAATGACCAACCCAAACTATACCGTGCTGATTGTGGATGATGTGCCGGAAAACCTGGCTTATCTGCATGACGCGCTGGATGAATCGGGCTATCAGGTCTGTGTTGCCAATTCTGGTGAAATGGCCTTGCAGGTCGCACACCTGGTGCAGCCACACGTGATCCTGATGGACGCCATGATGCCTGGCCTGGATGGATTTGCGACTTGCAGGCGCATCAAGGCCACGGCTGAAACCCAGCATATCCCGGTGATCTTTATGACCGGCCTGACTGAGATAGAACATGTGACCATGGCTTTTGATGCGGGTGGCGTCGATTACGTCACCAAACCGGTGCGCCCGGCAGAAGTGCTGGCGCGCGTGAAAGCGCATGTGCAGAACGCCACCAAGATGCATCAGGCCACTTCGGCGCTGGATGCGTTTGGCCAGGCCACCATCGCCATTTTGCCGGCGGATAAACGGCTGGTCTGGCAAACGCCTTTAGCCAAGCAATACCTGGAACAGTATTTTGCCGAATGGGTAGCCAAAGAAGCCTATAGCGCGGTGCAGACCCTGCCACCCATGATCTACCAGTGGCTGGAAAGTTGTGTGCAGCAATTTGCCGCCGGGCAGACCATGCAGACCCTGAATGTCAACCAGGGTAATGCGCGGCTCAGCCTCACTGTGGCTAACACCAGTGAGGAGCAATGGGTGATCGTGTTGCGCGAACACTCGGATGAATTGCAGATCGAATCACTGGGCAAAGTATTCCAGTTGACCAAGCGCGAGTCAGAAGTGCTGTACTGGACAGTGAAAGGCAAAACCAATAAGGATGTCGGCGAGATTCTGGGCACCAGCCCGCGCACCATCAATAAACACCTGGAACATGTGTTCCAGAAACTGGGCGTAGAAACCAGGACTGCCGCTGCTTCGTTAGTGACTTCTAAAATCAAGTTTTAATGGCTGGGCCTTATTTGGGCTTGGCCGTGGTTGGCTGGGCCAGGTCTGGCTGGCCCGGGTGCGGCCAGTGCCTGTTCAAGTCAGTGCCTGCTTTAGGTAATCTATCAGCCTCTTCACATTGGGCAGTTGCCCGGGCTTTTGTGTCGTCAGCACGTTCAGCGGCGCACTTTCTGTTTCATAGCCGGTCAGCGCAGCCACCAGTCTACCCGCCTGTATATCCTCAGCGACGTCCAGTTGCGACTTATAGGCGATGCCATACCCGGCCAAAGCCCACTGGCGAACGATCTCGCCATCATCCGACACTTTGTTGCCAGTGACTTTGACATGTATGGCGTGGCCATTATGGGCAAACCGCCATTGGTTGTGCACAGTGTCATCCAGCATAAAACACAGGCAATCATGTGCCAGCAGGTCTTCAGGGTGTTGCGGCATGCCATGCAGGCGCCAGTATTCAGGGCTGGCACACAGCACACGCTGATTGGCCGCTGCCAGTGAGGTGGCGAACAGGTTGGAATCGCCTGGCACACCATAGCGTATCGCCATATCGACCGTCTCCCGGTAGAGATGGGTGACTTTATCGCTCACCAGCAGTTTGATTTCCAGGGCTGGATGCAGGGCCTGAAATTGATCTATCAGCTTTCTCAATATGCCTCTGCCCAGGTCAGAGGGGGCGGAAATGGTCAGGCGGCCGCTGATCTCAGCTTGCTGGCTGCGCAGCAGCTGCTGGCCTTCGCTCAGGGTGTCCAGCGCTGTTCGGGCAAAAGGCAGGTAGCGCTGGCCTGCCTCAGTCAGTGCCACATGGCGCGTAGAGCGCACCAGCAATTGTGCATCCAGTTGTGTCTCCAGACGCTTCACAGCCAGGCTGGCGACAGCAGGGCTGATCTCCAGCACCTTGCTGGCCGCAGAAAACTGCTGGTATTCACAGACAGCGACAAAGATCTTTAAGTCGTTGAGGCTGATCATTATTAATAATATGTTAATTATTTATCTAATGATACCTGGTTTTATGTTGATAATCATGGCGCTAGAATGCAGGCATTACATCAAATTAAGGAAATACAGATGAAGGCGATAGCGTTTTATCAAAACTTGCCTATACAACAGGCCGAGGCATTGCAGGATATTGAGCTGCCTGTGCCAGAGGCCAGCGGACATGACCTGCTGGTAGAGGTGAAAGCAGTCTCGGTCAACCCGGTGGATACCAAGGTCAGGCTGGGTAGTGCACCGCCCGCAGGGCAGGCCAGGGTGCTGGGCTGGGATGCCGCCGGCGTAGTCCGTGCTGTTGGTGAGCTGGTGACGCATTTCAAGGTGGGCGATGAGGTCTGGTATGCCGGTTCTATCGCCCGGCCGGGCAGTAATGCCGAGTACCAGTTGGTGGATGAGCGTATTGTGGGCCGCAAGCCTGGCAACCTGCCTTATGACCAGGCGGCGGCCTTGCCCCTGACGGCACTCACCGCCTGGGAGTTGCTGTTTGACCGCCTGCAGGTCAACAGTGAGGATAGCCAGGCCAGCATACTGGTGGTAGGCGCGGCGGGAGGGGTGGGCTCTATTTTGATCCAGCTGTTAAAGCAGTTGACTGCATTCGCCATCATCGCCACCGCCTCAAGGCCTGCAAGCCGCGACTGGCTGTTACAGCTGGGCGCAGACCATGTGCTTGATCATGGCGCGACTGGCGAGGGTAATAACATGCAGTCACAATTGCAGCAGCTAGGTTTGCCGCCGGTGGACTACGTCATCGGCCTGAACAAGACAGACCAGCATTTCTCGTCTATGGTTGAGATGCTAAAACCGCAGGGCAAGCTGGCGCTGATCGATGACCCTGAGTTTATCGATGTGCGCCTGCTCAAGAGAAAAAGCCTTTCCTTGCACTGGGAGCTGATGTTTACGCGCTCGTTGTTTGGCACTGCGGATATGATCAGGCAACATGATATATTGAATACAATAGCTGACATGGTGGAGCAGGGGCAGATCACATCTACGGTACAGCAGCATCTGGGCAAGATCAACGCGGAAAACTTGCGCCAGGCACATGCGCTGATAGAGCAGGGCAAGTCTATAGGCAAGCTGGTACTGGAAGGTTTTTAAACATCACAACTAAAGGAAAAACAGATGGATTTACAACTGGCAGGCAAGAAAGCATTGGTGTCCGGGTCTACCGCTGGTATCGGCTTGGCGATCGCGAGTTTGCTGGCACAGGAAGGCGCAGAGGTGATCATCAATGGCCGCTCCGATGCCTCAGTGCAACAGGCGATTGCAGATATCCAGCGCACTACCGGTAAAACGGTTTCAGGTTTTGCCGGCGACCTGACCCAGGCCGAGGTGGCACAGTCGCTGGTTTCGCGGTTTCCGCAAGTGGATATCCTGGTGAATAACCTGGGCATTTTTGAACCCAAGGCGTTTGCAGATATCCCTGATGCAGACTGGCAACGTTTTTTTGATGTGAATGTATTGAGCGGCGTACGCCTGGCCAGGCTGTATCTGGCCGGTATGCAGCAAAAAGACTGGGGCCGCATCGTGTTTATCTCCAGTGAGAGCGGGGTGCAGATCCCGCCGGAAATGATACATTATGGCATGACCAAGGCGGCACAGATCGCGGTGGCGCGTGGCCTGGCAGAATCCCTGGCCGGCACGCAGATCACTGTAAACAGCATTCTGCCTGGCCCCACACGTTCACGCGGCGTGGGTGATTTTGTCGAGGCGCTGGCGCAGGCCGAAAACAAGACCCAGGCCGCGTTTGAACAAGAGTTTTTTGAGCATGTGCGGCCTACCTCACTGATCAAGCGCTTTGCCACCACCGAAGAAGTCGCCAGCCTGGTGGCTTATATCGCCAGCCCGCTCTCATCGGCCACAACCGGGGCGGCTTTACGTGTCGATGGCGGTGTGATCAAAAGCGCGTTCTGATCAGTAGCCAGCTTGGCTGCAGGCGTTTTTGCGGCTGCAGAGCTGCTCAAAGGGGTGACTCAGCCGGCCTGGCATGTTATGGTCACCCATCACAGATAAACAGTGGGTAAGACTTGATGCGTTTGTTCAGGCATGCACATTCCTTTGATGCACTTGCGCAGCACTATGGCGAACAATATAAATGGATGGTGTTATGCATCATAGGCCTGGGCACCATAGCCGGGGTGTTATGCACCTCCAGTTTCAATGTGGCGGTGCCAGCCCTGACCAGGACTTTCCATCTGGGCCAGGACCATGTGCAATGGGCGATGACCGCTTTTCTGGCGGCCATGACCATCGCCATGTTGCCCGCCGCCTGGTTACTTGAGCGATTTGGCCTGCGGCGTGTGTTTATGGCGGCATTGTGGCTGTTGATCGCCGCCAGTATCGCCGGGTTTTATTCGCATAGCTTTGTGCACGTCGTCATTGCGCGGCTGGTGCAGGGCCTGGCAGCGGGCGTGTTGCAACCGCTGGGCATCATGGCGCTGATGCGTTTATTCCCGCCCAATATCCAGGGCCGCGCCTCTGGCATATTGATCGTAGGCATCGCGTTCACCCCGGCCATCGCGCCATCTATCAGTGGCTGGATGCTGGACCAGTTCGGCTGGCAGGCTATTTTTCTGTTAGGCGTGCCGTTTGCCTTGCTGGCACTGGGCGCCGCGCGTATCTGGTTGCCAGCACCGCGCAAAAGAGAGGTGCAGCCGTTTGACTGGGCTGGTCTGGGCTGGTTATCTGCCGCTTCCATAGGCCTGATCGAATTTGTTTCCAGCTTGCACCATAGCGGCCTGGCGGCGTTCTGGACCTGGGGCTATGCCATATTGCTGGTGGTGTCCATGGTGTGCTATATCCGGCATGCCCAGCGCCTGCCGCATGCCATCATACAATTACACCTGTTTGCCAAACCCACCTTCAGTCGCGGTACTTTTGTGGCGTTTGCCTATGGCTTTGGTTTATTCGCGTCTACTTATTTGATCCCGGTATTCCTGCAAACTGCCATGGCCTTCAGTGCGACTGACGCCGGCCTGTTATTGCTGCCGTCAGGCATTGCGCTGGTGCTGACCATTCCTTTCGCCGGGCGCATGGCGGATAAACTGTCACCCAGGCGCATCACGCTGGCGGGCTTGTCTATCTTTGGCGCGTCTTTTCTGGTTTTTGTGCTGGCAGCCGACACCGTGCAATACTGGGAGATAGTCGCCGCCACTGTGGTTGGCCGCATCGGCTTAGGCATGATCTTGCCCGCGCTCAACCTGGCCACCCTGCACGAGATGGAGCCGCAGCATCTGGGCCAGTCTTCAGTGGTGGTCAGTTATGCCAGGCAACTGGGCGGCGTGGTCGGGGTGACCCTGATGGCGGTGTTTCTCGAGTGGCGGCAGGAGGTATGCGGCGCCAATGCGGCGGGAGTCTTCCAGGCGTATGCGCAGGGCTTTCTATTGCTTTCGCTGGTGTTTGTGCTGGCGATCATAGTCGCCATCGGCATGAAGGATGCCAGGCGCTGAGCGCCGGGTTTTACTGAGCGTCAGGCGTTAAAGCTTCAGTCGCCAGGCCTGCATGCCGGACTGCTGAAAACCGTGCTGACTGTACAGGTGCTGGGCAGCCACATTGTCGTGGTCGGTGAGCAGAGTGATCCTGAGTATCTGCTGGCTGCGGGCGTATGCCAACGCATGATCAAGCAATTTCGCGCCTACGCCCTGGCCTCTATAGTCAGGGTGCACCACCATATCTTCCAGTAAGGCGACCCGGCCACCGAGGGCGGTAGAGATGCTGTAAAGCAAACTCACCATGGCGATCACCGCTCCTTCATCCCTGGCAACCAGGATGCAGCCGCTATCCGCTTGTTGCAAGATGGCAGCCAGGCCTTGTTGCTGGGCGGCGGAGTCAGGGCTGAATTCGTGTTCCTGCGCGAACAGCAGGGTGAGCAGGGCGCCCAACGCCGGCACGTCGGCCAGCTGCGCTTGCTCAAATGAAATCGCAGTGTTAGATATCGTTTTCATAAACTTGATATCCGCACACTGCGATCATATGGCTGAGTGGTTGTTTAAGACTTATTTTTCAACAAAAGCCTTTTCAATCACGTAGTCACCGAGCTCGCCTATGCGCGGTGAGACCTTGAATCCGCGCTTGTCCAGCATGGCGGCGGTATCCACCAGCATGGCCGGGCTACCGCAGATCATGGCGCGGTCTGTTTCCGGGTTGAGCGGCGGCAGGCCGATATCTTCAAACAGTTTTCCGCTTTCTACCAGGTCAGTCAGGCGGCCCTGGTTTCTGAAGGGTTCGCGTGTCACGGTTGGGTAGTAGATCAGCTTGTTTTTCACTTCTTCGCCAAAGAATTCGTTGTTTGGCAGATCTTTGGTAATGAATTCTTCGTAAGCCAGTTCATTCACATAGCGCACACCGTGGATCAGGATCACTTTTTCAAAGCGGTCGTAGACTTCGATATCCTGGATCAGGCTCATGAACGGGGCCAGGCCGGTACCGGTAGAGAAGAAATACAGGTTTTTACCTGGTTTCAGATCGTGGGTGACCAGGGTGCCGGTAGGCTTGCGGCTGACCAGCAAAGGGTCGCCCACTTTCAGGTGCTGCAAGCGTGAAGTCAGCGGGCCGTTGGGCACTTTAATACTGAAAAACTCCAGATGTTCTTCATAGTTAGGGCTGGCGATACTGTAAGCGCGTGTCAGTGGCAGGCCGTCTACTTCCATGCCTATCATGACAAACTGGCCGTTCTCAAAACGCAAACCTGGGTCGCGCGTGGCCTTAAAACTAAACAAGGTGTCGTTCCAGTGATGAACGCTCAATATCGTTTCGGTGGAATATTTTTTATTACTCATGTCTTATTTTTACTCGCGACTAGGCAAAGGGTTTGAATTTAAAGGGTTTATTTTACGATGCTATTATAGCGCAGCTGTCAGTTCTGGCACGGCTTCAAACAAATCTGCCACCAGGCCATAGTCAGCGATCTTGAAGATCTGTGCTTCCGGGTCCTGGTTGATCGCGACCACCACCTTGCTGTCTTTCATGCCATAAGCATGCTGGATGGCGCCGGAAATGCCGACGGCGATATATAGCTCAGGCGCGACCACCACACCGGTCTGGCCGACTTGCAGGTCGTTAGGCGCGTAACCGGCATCCACCGCGGCACGGCTGGCACCAATCGCTGCATGCAGTTTGTCTGCCAATGGCGCGATGACCTGGGCGAAAGCGTCGGCGCTGCCCAGAGCGCGGCCACCGGAAACCACCACTTTGGCAGCTGTCAGCGGCGGACGCTCGGATTTGTTAAAGGCTTCAGATACCCAGCGGCTGCCTTGCGGCGCAGCAGGCGTGGCAACTGCCTTGATCTCGGCACTGGCGCCGCTGGCGGCAATTGCGAATTTGCTGCCTCTTACGGTCAATACCTGGATAGCATCCTGGTTATGCACGGTGGCAAGCACGTTGCCGGCATAAATGCCACGCACATAGGTGTTGCCATCCTGGATCTCCAGCACGTCAGACAGCATATTCACGTCCAGCAGAGCGGCCACGCGTGGCAATAGGTTTTTGCTGAAAGCGCTGTGCGCTGCCAGCACTACAGTGTAAGCACTGGCCAGTGGCACTATGATATCAGCCAGGTGTTCTGCGGTAGGGTGTTGCAAGGCAGCGTCGCTGGCGACCAGTACGCTATTGACGCCCTGCAAAGCGGCCAATTGTGCGGCCAGTGCATCTGGCTGTGCGCCGGCGATCAATACATCCACCGGCTGTTGCCAGTGTTGTGCGGCGGTGACGGCACGCGCCACTTGTTCATTCAAATGCTGGCCGTCATGTTCGGCGATAAGCAGTGTTCTCATGCAATGATCCCTTCGTGTGAGCGCAGTTTGCTCAATAATTCATTCACATCTTTCACCATGACGCCAGCCGGGCGTGCCGGTGGTGCGGCAACCTTAAGCTGCTGCACATTGTGGCTGAGGGTGACATTCAGGGATTCCAGTGCCAGGTTCTCCAGCGGTTTTTTTCTGGCCATCATCAGGTTAGGCAGTTTGACATAGCGTGGTTCGTTCAGGCGCAAATCAGCCGTGATCACTGCTGGCAAGCTCACAGACAGGGTTTGTGTGCCGCCATCGATTTCGCGCACAACAGTCGCCTGGTCGCCTTCTATGCTGATCTGCGAAGCGTAAGTGGCTTGCGGCAATTTCAGCAGCGCTGCCAGCATCTGGCCGGTCTGGCCGGCATCATCATCAATGGCTTGTTTGCCCAGCAAAATAAGTTTGGGTTGTTCGCGCTCGACCACTGCTTTCAATACTTTGGCCACGCCCAGTGAGTGCAGGGTTTCCTGGGTTTCAATCAGCATGGCGCGGTCTGCACCCATGGCTAGCGCATGGCGCAGGATATCCTGGTTTGCGGCACCGCCTATGGTCACAGCAATGATCTCGCTGACTATGCCTTTTTCTTTCAGGCGTATGGCTTCTTCAATGGCATTCTCATCAAACGGGTTGATACCCATTTTGACGCCATCAATGTCCACATCCGAACCATCTGCCTTGACGCGTACCTGAATGTTATAATCAACGACCCGTTTGATCGCTACTAATGCTTTCATAAAGTGCTGCTTTCCATAGATGTTCTAGCCTAGGTGTTCTAAATTTAGCTGTTTTAAATCGTAACCGAGCATTTTAAGCTAGCTTGTAATATTTATTAAATTGATTATTATAATAATATATATCTATTTTATAGATTAATGTTAAGACGGCTCAAACGCTGCCAGATCCTTTATCCTCAATGAAATACACGCTCAGGCAATTAGAGATATTCGTCGCTATCAGTCGTGCTGGTAGTGTCTCGCGTGCCTGTGAGCAACTGGCATTATCCCAATCAGCTGCCAGTACCGCGCTGATCGAGCTGGAAAAGCAATTCGAGATCCAGTTATTTGACCGCGTAGGCAAAAGTTTACGCATCAACGAAAGCGGGCAACAGCTACTGCCCAAAGCGGTAGAATTGCTGGACCGCGCGCGTGAGATCGAGCGCATGCTGCATGGCCAGCAAGGTTACGGGCATTTGAAGATCGGTGCCACGCTGACGGTAGGTAATTATCTGGTCACCTTGCTGGTTGCCAAATTCCTGCAACAATACCCGCAAAGCCATATCCAGCTGCAGGTGCAAAATACGCGCACTATCGTAGAGCAAATTGCGAATCATACACTGGATTTGGGTATGATAGAGGGCGAGTGTAACCACCCGGATATTGCCGTGGCGCCGTGGATCGCCGATGAACTGGTGATTTTTGCTGCACCTACGCACCCGCTGGCGCAAATCGCGCAGACTGGTAAAACCATCTACAAGTCTGATCTGTTATTGCAGCCATGGATAGTGCGTGAAAAAGGCTCGGGCACCCGCGAGACGTTTGACCGTGCATTCAGCCAGGATTACTCCAGGCTGAATATCACGCTAGAGCTGGAACATACCGAGGCGATCAAGCGTGCGGTGGAGTCAGGGCTGGGTATAGGCTGTATTTCCAGGCTGGCGCTCAAAGACGCATTCAGGCGCGGTAGCCTGGTGCCTATCGAGAACCACAGCCTGCAGTTTCACCGCAATTTTTATTTTTTATGGCACAGGCAGAAATACCAGACCGGCGGCATCCGCCAGTTTCTGGCGTTTTGTCAGGCGTTCACCCAAGGGGCGACGCGTAGTGATTTAATTGATATCCCGGCGATCGCCTGATGGCGGGGATCTGAATGTTGGAGGAAGCATGGAAAGAGATGTAATGGAATATGATGTGCTGATCGTCGGGGCTGGCCCGGCAGGATTATCAGCCGCCATCCGTCTCAAACAACTGGCACAGGCGCAAGGGCAGGAGCTCAGCGTGTGCGTGCTGGAAAAAGGCGCCGAAGTCGGCAGCCATATCTTCTCCGGGGCGGTGTTAGACCCCAGGGCCTTGCAGGAGCTATTGCCAGACTGGCAAGCGCTGGGCGCGCCACTGGATACGCCGGTCGCTAAAGATACCTTTGTCGTATTAGGCGAGGAAAAGCACTGGGCCATCCCGGAGTGGACCATGCCGCCGCTGATGCGCAACCATGGCAACTATATCGTCAGCCTGGGTGAAGTCTGCCGCTGGCTGGCTGGCCAGGCCGAAGCACTGGGGGTAGAGATCTACACCGGCTTTTCTGCACAAACGCCAAGCTATGATGAAACCGGCCGTATGGTCGGTGTCATCACTGGCGATATGGGCCTGGATAAACAGGGCGAGCCGACAGCGAATTTCACACCTGGTATCGAGATCCGTGCCAAATACACCCTGGTGGCCGAAGGCACGCGCGGTTCGCTGACCAAGCAGCTCGAAGCACGCTATGGTCTACGCACGGCTGCCAGCCCGGCCAAATACGGGCTGGGGTTCAAGGAGATCTGGCGTATCCAGCCTGAGCAACACCAGCAAGGCCTGATAGAACACACGCTGGGCTGGCCGCTGGATGCCAACACCGGTGGCGGCGGCTTTATCTACCACCATGGCGAAAACCTGGTGTCAGTCGGCTACGTGGTGCACCTGGATTACAGCAACCCCTACCTGTCATTGTTTGATATTTTCCAGACGTATAAGACCCACCCCAAGCTCAAGGCATTGCTGGCCGGCGGGCAACGCATCAGTTATGGCGCACGTGCCATTTCAGAAGGCGGCATACAGTCATTGCCAGAGCTGGCTTTCCCCGGCGGCGCATTGCTGGGTTGCAGCGCCGGCCTGGTCAATGTGCCCAAGATCAAGGGCAGCCACTACGCCATGAAATCCGGCATGCTGGCAGCCGAATCAGTGTTTGAAGCCATACAGCAAGGCGCGCCGGAAATACTGGCCAGTTATCCGCAAAAACTGCGTGCCTCGTGGATATGGCAGGACCTGAGCGCCGTGCGCAATGTGAAACCGTATCTGTCACGCTGGGGCACCTGGGTAGGCACAGTGCTGGGCGGCGCCGAAATGTGGCTGTCAGGCCTGGGCATCACCTTACCGTGGACGCTCAAACATACGGTGGCCGATCACGCCACCCTGGATGAAGCAAAGAATGGCCGCCAGCCTGAATATGCCAAGCCGGATGGAGTGCTGACTTTTGATAAGCTCAGTTCAGTCAACCTGTGCAATATCGGCCATGATGACCAGCAGCCCTGCCATTTGAAGCTGACGGTGCAGGATATCCCCGAGCGCGTCAATCTGCCGCGTTACGCCGGGCCTGAGCAGCGCTATTGCCCGGCGGGGGTGTATGAGTTTATTGAGCAGCAGGGGCAACAGGTGTTGCAGATCAATGCGCAAAATTGCATTCATTGCAAGACTTGCGATATCAAGGACCCGACGCAGAATATTAACTGGGTGCCACCGGAGGGTGGCAGCGGGCCGAATTACGTTGCGCAGTGATGAGGTGAGTTTCGCTACTCGGCGAGTTACTTTTCTTTGCTAGCACACACTGATGGACTCGCGCAGGACGAGAGATACATTTGCAGGAAGATTTAATAGGTATTTCTTTGGATAGTTCTGTGCTCTGATTCAGCCTTTTATTTCGCCCCTCGGCGAGTTACTTTCCTTTGCTTGCCCAAAGGATAAGTAACCAAAGGAAAGGGCACCCTAGCATCCGCTTGTTTCCTGCGTTGCTCGTCAAAATAAGCGGTCGCGAAACTCGCCCTAGCGGCCTGCACAGAACGCAGGCCACTGCGGAGCTCAGACAGTCGCTCCCTTCCTCCTTATTTTGCCTGCGCTACTCGGCGCGTCAGATAGGGGCCCGAAGTCAACACCACTACGCAGTTAGTTGGGTGAGCTTCCTTATATTGCATCCCGCTCGACCATCGAATAAAACAAAGCACAAGCAACTACACCCTTACTAAGCTGACCGTAATGGTAGTTCTTTGGATAGTTCGGTGCTCTGTTTCAGTCTTTTATTTCGCCCCTCGGCGAGTGTCTTTTCTTTGCGTGCCCAAAGAAAAGGCACCAAAAGAAAGGGCACCCTAGCATCCGCTTTTTCCCTGCGTTGCTCGTCAGCGTGGGCGTCCAACGAAACTCGCCCTAGCGGCTTGCACACTGCGCAAGCCACCGCGGAACTCGAACAGACGCTGGCCGACCCCTCCCACGCTGACTGTGCTACTCGGCGCGTCAGATAGGGGACCCTGAAAGGCACTACGCGGCTAGTGTGGTGGGTCGTTCTCACATCGTATCCCGCTCGACTAGTGCAATAAAACCAAAGCAAAGCAAAAGCAAAACAGCAAGAGGGTTGGCGGGTTGGTTTTAGATTACATAGGCGCTAAGCGCCCTCAGCCCAATGCAGTTAACAGAAGTCACATCGTGGTGGTGTTGACTTTGGGCCCCTATCTGACGCGCCGAGTAGCGGAGTCAAAATAAGGAGGAAGGGAGCGACTGTCTGAGTTCCGCGGTGGCCTGCGTCCTGTGCAGGCCGCTAGGGCGAGTTTCGCGACCGCTTATGCCTAAGTCCTGCAAAGCAACGGACGAAAGTCCTAAGGTGAGCAACGGAGGAAACAAGCGGATGCTAGGGTGCATTTCTTTTGGTTACGTTTTCTTTGTGCAAGCAAAGAAAAGTAACTCGCCTACAAGCGAAAGAAAACGCTGAAACAAAGCACAAAACTATCCAAACAAATACCGATTCCATGGCAATGGTTGCGCGGGATTGAATGTGAAAAACCCCAGCTTCACTAAGGGCGTGGGTTTTTCCGGGCCCCTATCTGACGCGCCGAGTAGCGGAGTCAAAATAAGGAGGAAGGGAGCGACTGTCTGAGTTCCGCGGTGGCCTGCGCTCTGTGCAGGCCGCTAGGGCGAGTTTCGCGACCGCTTATTTTGATGAGCAACGCAGGAAGAAAGCGGAAGCTAGGGTGCATTTCTTTTGGTTACGTTTTCTTTGGGCAAGCAAAGAAAAGTAACTCGCCTACAGGCGAAAGAAAACGCTGAATCAGAGCACAAGCAGAGCACAAAACTATCCAAAGAAATACCGATTACAGCTTATAGTCTGTGCCAGAAGGCGCAGGACAAGCAGTTCAGCGTTTCTGCGTCAACGCAATAAACGCCGCTATCCAGCCTATTAAAGTCGAAGCCAATAAAATCAACCCGCCTATATTCACCAAATGAAACACCAGCTGGAAATTACTCTGATAGTTGTTCGCCAGCAGTTGCACCGGCTGTTTCAGATTCCACACGATGGCGAATAGTAAAGCGACCGCGATCAGGCCTCCACCCAGGCCATAAACACTGCCCATATATAAAAACGGGCGGCGGATAAAGCTGTGGGTCGCGCCTATCAGGCGGCTGACTTCGATCTCGGTTTCATGCGTGAGCACCTGCATGCGCACGGTATTGCTGATGACTGTGACCATGGCGATGCCCAGCAGGCAGGCAAAGATCAGGGCGATGCGTTTGCCCAGTACCAGCATGGAGTTCAGCCGTTCTATCCACACGCTGTCTACCACCAGTTCTTCAACTTCGTCACGCGCTTGCAGCATTTCCTGTACCGGTTTTGCGGTGTTTGGCTGCGTGTCGGCCAGGGTGATGAACAGGGCGTCAGGCAGCGGGTTTTGTGGCAGGTCGGCCAGCAGGTCTTTTTGCAGAAACTGTTGCCCCAGTTGCTTGATCGCTTCTTCCTTGGGCACATAGCGCACTTCTTTGACTTGCGGTAACGCCTGCACGTCATTGATCAGGCGTTGAATGACATTGCCGTTGAGCGCCGGTTTGAGGAAGGCGCTCATTTGCGCGTCCTGTTTGATCGAGCGTGATGCGTCCTGCAGGTTGTCGACGCCGACGAATAACAGGCCGGGCAAGGTGACGGTGATGCCTATCACCATGCAGATGATCAGCGTGTTGAGCCAATGCGCTTTCAGTCGCTGTAACACCAGTTGCATGGCGAGTGTGTGTTGGTTGAGCCAGTTTTTCATGCCATTAGCCTTATAACATGCCGACCTGGGCAGGCATGGATGTGATGGTTTGCTGGTCTATATGCAAGGTCCGGTAGGCGATGGTGCTCACCTGTGCCACATCATGCATGGCGATGACGACGGTGACGCCTACATCATTAAACGCTTTGAGCAGTTGCATGATCTCCAGCGAAGCGACCCGGTCCAGGCCGCCGGTAGGCTCGTCGGCAATGACGATGGCAGGGCGGCTGACCACGGCGCGCGCGATCGCCAGGCGCTGCTGTTCGCCGCCTGACAGGGTGATAGGCATGGCTTTTTCTTTGTTGAGCAGGCCTACTTTGTCCAGGGCGGCGCGCACGCGGCGGGCGGCTTCATCGCCGGTGATGCCCTGTATGCTTAGCGGCAACGCGACATTCTCAAAGCTGTTGCGGTCATAGAGCAGCTTATGGTCCTGAAACACCAGGCCAAAACGGCGGCGCAGGTAAGGAATAGCGTTGTGGTGTAGCTGGCTGATATCCTGCTCATTGATCAGGATATGGCCGCCGGATGGGGCTTCTATGCCGGCCATCAGTTTGAGCAGGGTGCTTTTGCCGGCGCCGGACTGGCCGGTGATCAGCACAAAATCGCCTTTTTCAATATTAAAGCTGACCTGACGGAACAGGTGCGCGCTATTCGGATAGCGCATGCTGACGTTGTTAAATGCAATCATGTGTTAGCAATCTGGGTTTAACAATCTGGTTTAACAGTCTAAAGTCAAAGAGTGTCATGGCTAATCGATCAAGGCATCAATAAAGTCGTTGGCTACAAACGGGCGCAAGTCATCTATGCTTTCGCCTACGCCTATGAAGCGCACCGGGATGCTATGGGCAGATTGCCCGCTCAAATGCGCGATCGCCGCAATGACGCCGCCTTTGGCCGTGCCATCCAGCTTGGTCAGTGCCAAGCCGGTGACGCCTAAAGCCTCGTTAAAGGCCTTGAGCTGGTTGACCGCATTCTGGCCGGTATTGGCATCCAGCACCAGCAAGATCTCATGCGGCGCGCCTGGCAGCGCCTTGTCTATCACGCGTTGTACTTTCTTGATCTCATCCATCAGGTGCAATTGCGTAGGCAGGCGGCCAGCAGTATCGGCGATCACCACATCGATTTTTCTGGCGATGGCAGAATTCACCGCATCATAAATCACTGCCGCCGGGTCGCCGCTTTCAGACGCGATCACCTGCACATCGTTGCGCTCGCCCCATACCTGTAATTGTTCACGCGCCGCAGCACGGAAGGTATCGCCGGCGGCGATCAGTACGCTATGGCCTTGCCCTTGCAGGTATTTTGCCAGCTTGCCTATGGTGGTGGTCTTGCCGGCACCATTCACGCCTACCATCATCATCACATAAGGTTTATGGCCGCTGACATCCAGCGGTGCTTGCAACGGCAAGAGCAGGTCAGACAGCGTTTCTTTGAGTGCCTGTTTCAAGGCGATGGTGTCCTGCAGGTCCTGCCGTTTGACGCGCGCACGCAATTGCTGCAGCAGGTGCTGGGTGGCATTGACCCCAACATCCGAGGTCAGCAGTATGGTTTCCAGCTCTTCGTAAATATCTTCATCTATCTTGCCGCCACCGAACAGCGCGCTGAGTTGACCGCCCAATTGCTGGCGCGTTTTGGCCAGGCCGTTTTTCAGGCGCTGGGTCCAGCTCAGGCTGGAGGTTTCTTCGGGGGCAGGGGATGAAGACTCGGTTTTTTTGGCAAATGGATTGAACATGGCAGCTTAAAACTCGGTAATATGCCCATTTTAAGCCGAATCGACATTTACCGCCACGACCATGGCTTTGCAATGTAGCAAAAGGCCGTGCATGGTTTTTATAACCCGGGTCGTATAGTCAAGTTCATACGAACTAAGTAGCCACGCCATCGGTCACAGACTGTGCTTTTACAACCTGTTTCTATAGTGATCCCATCATGAAAAAAAGTGTTACCCATTGCCGTCAGCCACTGTTGCTGCTGGCTGCCTTGCTCAGTGTGTGCAGCGCGCAGGCTGCCGAAGTCGTACAAACCACGCTTAAAAATGGCCTCAAGCTGATAGTGCAGGAAGATCACCGCGCACCTGTGGTGGTGTCACAAGTTTGGTATCGCGCCGGTTCGCTGGATGAGGTCAATGGCAAAACCGGGGTGGCGCATGTGCTGGAACACATGATGTTTAAAGGCACGCCCAGTGTCCCGGCCGGGCAGTTCTCGCGCCAGATCGCGGCGGCCGGCGGTAAGGAGAATGCTTTCACCAGTAAGGATTACACCTGTTATTTCCAGCAACTGGAAAAATCCAGATTGCCATTGTCATTCAGGCTCGAAGCAGACCGCATGGCCAACTTGCAGATCACCGATGCCGAATTTGCCAAGGAGATAGAAGTGGTGAAAGAGGAGCGCCGCTGGCGCACCGAAGACAAGCCGCAATCCCGCGTCAGTGAACAGTTCGATTCTTCAGTGTTTCGCGCCCACCCTTATGGCCGCCCGGTGGTCGGCTTTATGAATGACCTGGATAATATGACCGCCGCCGATGCACGCGAGTGGTACAACACCTGGTATACGCCCAATAATGTGACCGTGGTCGTGGTGGGCGATGTCAAGGCGGCAGAGGTATTCAAACTGGCGGAGGAAACCTTTGGCAAGCTGGCAGCCAGGCCGTTGCCAGCGCGTAAACCGCAAGTAGAGCCTGTGCAGCTGGGTGAGCGGCGCGCCATCGTCAAAGCGCCTGCCAAATTACCTTATTTCACCATGGGTTTTCACGCCCCGGCCATGAAAAACGGGCCTGCTTACAGCGAACAGGATTGGGAACCCTATGCGCTGGAAGTGTTATCCAGCGTGTTAAGTGGTAATGGCTCCTCGCGCCTCAACCAGAAACTGGTGCGTGAACAGGCGATCGCGCTCGATATAGACAGCGGCTATGACGGCACCAACCGCGGCCAGGCTTCCACTTTTGAGATCGCGGCCTCGCCCAGCGAAGGCGTGGCGCTGGAAGACTTGCAGAAAGCGATCTGGGAGGTGGTGGACGAGGTGAAGAACAAGGGCGTGACCGCCGCCGAATTACACCGGGTCAAAGCGGCGGTGATCGCCGCCGATGTCTATAAACGTGATTCCATGTTTTACCAGGCGATGCAGATAGGCCAGCTTGAAACCATGGGCTACCCGTTGAGCCTGCTGGAAAAAAATGCTGCCCGGGTAGAGGCGGTGACTTCTGAACAGGTGCAGGCAGTGGCAAAAAAATACCTGGTTCCAGACCAGTTGACTTTAGTCACGCTGGACCCGCAGCCTATGGATCCGAACGCCAAACCGGCCGGACGTCCACATCAGCACTAGATTAATCCGCATGCGACCCTTTTATCTCGTCGCAGCAGCCATGTAGGAAACAGAATGAACGCTTTGAATTTTTTTAGAACCACCTTGTTGGTCTTGCTGCTGCAAGGCCATGCGCTGCAGGCACTGGCCGGATTAAATATCCAGCACTGGACCACTAGTAATGGCAGTGCCGTGTATTTTGTTGAAAACCATGCCTTGCCTATGATGGATATCAGCGTCAATTTCCCCGCTGGTAGCGCACACGACCAGCCGGAAACCTCGGGGGCTGCCGGTGTCACCCATCACTTGATGGCCCTGGTGGCAGGCGGGCTGGACGAAGAGGCACTGACTAACCGGTTTGCCGATATAGGCGCCGTACTGGGCGGCAATTTTGATGCAGACCGCGCCGGCTTTAAATTACGCACCCTGACCAGCGAGCAGGCCAGCGCACTGCAAGCCTTCAGCTTTGTATTGCATAAGCCTGATTTCCCCGAAGCGGTGCTCAAACGCGAGCAGGCCCGCATTGTGGCCGGGCTGCAGGAAGCCGAGACCGAGCCAGACAGCATCGCGCAAAAAGCCTTTATGCGTTCTGTATATGGCATGCACCCTTACAGCCTGGATCAGAGCGGCGAGATCGATACTGTGCAATCGCTGACGGTGGCCCAGCTGTCGCAGTTCTACCAGACCCATTACACGGCTAAATCAGCAGTGATCGCCTTAATTGGCGACCTGACACTGACGCAGGCCAAAGACATCGCCGAACGCCTGAGCACCGGCTTGCCACAAGGCCCTGCGGTCGCCGCGCTGCCACCGGTGCCAGCCTTGAAAACCGCCAGCGTGAAAAAATTGCCGCACCCTGCCTTGCAGGCGCATATCCTGCTCGGCCAGCCCGGCAACAAACGGGGCGACCCGGATTTCTTTCCGCTATACGTCGGTAACTATATTCTGGGCGGTGGCGGCTTTGTCTCGCGCCTGACCGAAGAAGTACGTGAAAAACGTGGCCTGGCCTATAGCGTCTACAGTTACTTTTTGCCTATGGCAGAGCTAGGCCCTTTCCAGATCGGCCTGCAAACCAAGAAAGAACAGGCGCAGGATGCTTTGCAACTGGTCAGGCAGACCGTAGAGCAGTTTGTGGATAAAGGGGTGAGCGAGGCTGAGCTGCAAGCGGCCAAAGATAACCTGATCGGTGGTTTCCCGCTGCGTGTAGACAGCAATGGCAAGATACTCGAATATCTGAACCTGATCGGGTTCTACCATCTGCCGCTGGACTACCTGGACAGTTTTAACGACCACGTCGCGCAAGTGACGGTGCAGCAGGTGAATGACGCTTTTAAACGCCGCATACACCCCGACAGTTTTGCCACCGTGATCGTAGGCGCCGAGTAAGCCATTTAACAACAAAGCCGACACTAGGTCGGCTTTTGCGCTGCGTCAGCTACGGTCTTTACAGCACGGTAGCCTTACGTTTTTTGCGCGCCAGGAAGTAATATAAAACCGCACCCAGCAAACTGAGAAAGAAAATCACCAGAAACCAGACCAGCTTATCTTCTTTTTGATCGGCGAGGCAATCGATCAGCATCCATAGCCAGAATAAGCCCAGCGCAGTGGTGATCAAACTGCCTAACAGGCCAAAGCCCAATAAAAATTCCATGTCTGATTTCCTCGATTGATTTTTTATAGATGATAGCACGAAGCGTTTTCTGCCTGGCCCATGCAAATCGCTGCACACGGGCGAACGCCTTTATAATACTGCTTTGTTCTTGCTGATAGCCTGCCTCAACTTTATGAATCAAGTTCGTCTTAATGCCGGTGTCTGGCGCAGCCGGGTACTCAAGTTTCCCGATGCCGATGGCTTGCGGCCGACGCCGGACCGCGTGCGTCAGACCCTGTTCAACTGGCTGGGGCAGGAGCTGACTGGACTAAGCTGTTTAGACCTGTTCGCCGGCACCGGTGCGCTGGGGTTTGAAGCCCTGTCACGCAATGCCAGCCAGGTCACCATGCTGGAGCTGGCCAAAGCCCCGTTGCAGGCCTTGTTGCAAAACCAGAAACTGTTGCAAGCCAGCAAAGCCGATATCCGCCAGGCCGATGCACTGAAGTTTCTGGCGCAAAACAGCCAGCGTTACGACGTTATTTTTTGTGACCCGCCTTATCACAAGCAATGGCTGGACAAATTGTTGCCGCTGCTGCCCGGGCATTTGTCTGCACAAGGCTGGCTATATGTAGAAGCCGAATATGCGTTAAAATCTGATTCGGACTGGCAAGTGGTCAAGTCTGGCAAGGCAGGGCAGGTGTATTACCACCTGCTGCAGCCAGCCGACACGCCAGCGCCAGCCACGCAGCCTTGAAGGTGCGTACAGACTTTCGGGATATCAGCGTATGAATAAAACCAGAATTGCAGTCTATCCGGGCACTTTTGACCCGATCACCAGGGGGCACGAAGATATCGTGCGCCGGGCCGCGCACCTGTTTGATCAGGTGATAGTGGCGGTGGCAGGCAGCACCAGCAAGCAGACCCTGTTCAGCCTGCAAGAACGTGTCGCCCTGGCGCAATCGGTATTCAGTGGCGAGAATATCAAAGTAGTTGGTTTTGATGGCCTGCTGATGCAGTTCGTGCAGTCGCAGGGCGCGCAGATGGTGATACGTGGCTTGCGCGCCGCCAGCGATTTCGAGTACGAATTCCAATTGGCAGGCATGAACCGCAAACTTTACCCCAAACTGGAAACCCTGTTTATGACCCCGGCAGAAGAATACATGTTTATCTCCTCCAGCCTGGTGCGCGAGGTGGCGCGCCTGGGTGGCGATGTAAACCAGTTCGTGTCGCCCGGCGTTGAAACCGCCATCAAACAAAAACTGATAGATTAAATGTCCCTGTTTATTACCGACGAATGCATTAATTGCGATGTCTGCGAGCCTGTGTGCCCGAACGAAGCCATTTCGCAAGGCGAAGAGATCTATGAGATCAACCCGGACCTGTGCACCGAGTGCGTAGGCCATTTTGACAAACCGCAGTGCCAGCAGGTGTGCCCTATCAGCTGCATTCCGCTGGACCCGGACCGACAAGAAACTCAAGAGCAGTTAATGGACAAATACTTGCGCATTACCAGGGCGTAAGTACTGATGTTGTTATTCCGTAAATAATTAAAGGGGTTAGGATAATGCGAATTTTACATAGCATGTTGCGCGTGGGTGATTTACAACGGTCTATAGATTTTTATACCGGTGTGCTGGGCATGAAGCTGATACGCACCCAGGATTACCCGGATGGTGAATTCACGCTGGCGTTTGTCGGCTATGGCAATGAGTACAACAATACCGTGCTCGAATTAACCTATAACTACGGCAAGACCAGCTATGACATGGGCGCCGCCTATGGCCATATGGCGATAGAGGTGGACGATGCTTACCAGGCCTGTGAGCTGGTGAAAAGCAAAGGCGGCAAAGTCATACGCGAAGCCGGGCCTATGAAACATGGCACCATAGTGATCGCGTTTATCGAAGACCCGGATGGGTACAAGATAGAATTCATCCAGAAGGGCAGCATAGAGTATCCGGAGCATGTCTAACCAGGCGCACTTACTTGAGGCCGTGACGCTGGCACAGGCGGGTGACTGGGATGCGGCGCACAACATCGCGCAGGATTACAGTGACCACGCCGCCAACTGGATACACGCGGTGCTGCATAAGGTCGAGGGTGATGTATGGAACAGCAAATACTGGTATGGCAGAAGCGGCGGCCGCCAGTATGAGGATTACGCGGCGGATATTCCGCGTGAGCTGGAAGCGATCAGGCAGTTACTGCTTTCCAGTATCGCTTGATCAGGGTATTTGCCTGTTCAGTCCGACATTTAACTCTCGGCCTTAACTCTCTCCGTCAGTGGCCTGATGGCTGGTGATAAAGATCGCCCACAGCGATTGAATGAACAAGCCTATCACGGTGCCGCTAAAAAACAGTATCACCACCGCCAGCACACATATCAACAGTAAAAAAGCATCCTGATGCCACAGGCCTTGCGTGCCCATGGCTTGCCAGTTTTGTAACACCTGCGCTATCAGTCGATTTCCATCCATCTGTTTATCACCTACCTTATGCTGGCAGCAGTGCCAAATCGGTGCATGCTCGCCTTGAGTAGGCGTGCATGCCGTGCTGTCAATTTTGCAAGCACATGATTTATATGTAAAAAATCATCATTCAAAGGTGGCCTGCTTGTTGCTAGTGTATCACTGAGCTAGGGGAGAAGACACCATGATAAAAAAACATGTGGCCAGTGACATGGTTTCGGCAGAGACGCGGCTGTCTGACAATATTCAATTATTGGGCAGTTTGCTAGACCAGGCCATACAGCAAGTCGAAGGCCAGGCCGCTTTTGACCAGATCGCGGCTATCCGCCAGGCAGCGACCACTTTCCATCAGACCCACGACCAGAACGCCTCATTACAGCTGGAGCAATTGCTGGCCGCACTGACGCCAGCGCAAACCGTATGTGTGGTGCGCGCCCTGAGTTATTACAAGCACCTGGTCAACCTGGCTGAAGATCTGTATGGCCAGCAGCTGGCGAACAGCCATACGCATACGCCGGTGGCCGGCATGCTGGCGCATTCCATCAGCCAGCTGGGTGAGGATGGCGTCCCTGCCCAGGCGATACAGCAGTTTTTTGCTGATGCGCTGGTGTCGCCGGTGCTTACTGCACACCCGACCGAAGTGCAGCGTAAAAGCGTGCTCGATATAGAACGCCGTATCGTCGAGTTGCTGGCCGCGCGCATGCACATGCATGCACAAGCGCAGCTGGCACGTAACAGCCTGTTGTTGCAGGGCGCTGTTTCGGCATTATGGCAAACGCGTATGCTGCGTTTTTCCAAGCTGACGGTGGTCAACGAGATTGAAAATGCACTGACCTATTACGACAGCACTTTTTTGCATGTGATCCCGGAGTTGCTGCAAGACCTGGAGCGTGACCTGCAGGCGCTGATGCCAGCCGGCAGTGACTACCATTTGCCGGCCTTTTTGCGCATGGGTAGCTGGATAGGCGGCGACCGCGATGGCAATCCATTCGTGGATGGCACTACCTTGCGCGAAGCCGTGCGCCTGCAGGCGGTGACGCTATTGCGCTTTTACCTGGATGAACTGGCCGAGCTCAAACGCGAGCTGGGCGTTTCTACCCGCCTGATCGCAGTAGACGAGGCGGTGATGGCGCTGGCCCAGGCCTCGCGTGATCAATCCGCGCATCGCATGGATGAGCCTTACCGCCTGGCCCTGAATGGCGTGCATGACAGATTGTTGGTGACTGCCGAAAGCCTGTTAGCCGGCTGTGGCTGGCGCATAGACGATGATGTGCAGGCTGACCCCTATGACAGCCCGCAAGCCTTGTTGCAGCCGTTGCAGGCCATCGCCGACTCCTTGCACAAGCATCATGGTGTCGCGCTGATCTATCCGCGCCTGGGCAAGCTGATCAAAGCAATAGAGTCATTCGGTTTTCATCTGGCAACGGTGGATATCCGCCAGTCTTCAGATGTGCATGAAGCGGTCATCACCGAGCTGCTGCAAAAAGCCGGCTATGAATTTGATTATGCAGCATTTAATGAAGACGAAAAAATAGGCATTCTGCTCGAAGAACTGAAGCAGCCACGCCTGCTGTTTTCGCCTTTCCAGCAATACTCCGAGCTGGTGCACAAAGAAATAGGCGTGCTCGAAGCAGTGCGTGAAATGCGCGAGCGCTTTGGCTGCCATGCCGTGCGCCAATATATCATCTCGCATACCGAAACATTGTCTGACCTGCTCGAAGTCGCCTTGCTGCAACGCGAAGCCGGCTTGCTGCGCGGGGTGTGGGGGTCGGCCAATATCCAGGTCGATCTGAATATCGTGCCGCTGTTTGAGACCATCGCCGACCTGCGCGATGCGCCTATGATCATGGGCAAGTGGTTAAGCTTGCTTGGCATACGCCATGTGATCCGCAACCAGGGCAGCGAGCAGGAGGTCATGCTCGGTTATTCCGACAGCAACAAGGATGGCGGTTTTCTGACTTCGAACTGGGAGTTATACAAAGCCGAGATCTCGCTGGTAGAACTGTTCCAGCAGGCTAAAGTCAAGCTGCGCCTGTTCCATGGCCGCGGTGGCACGGTAGGCCGTGGCGGCGGCCCGACCTACCAGGCCATCATGGCGCAACCGCAAGGCACGGTGGATGGGCAGATCCGCCTGACCGAGCAGGGCGAGATCATCGCCAACAAATATGCCGACCCGGTGGTCGGCCGTCAGCACCTGGAAACCCTGATCGCGGCCACGCTGGACGCCAGCCTGTTTCCGGCCGACCAGCTGGAACCGGCCAGGCGACGCGCCTTTGAGAGCGTGATGGAGACCCTGTCTGCCACCGCCATGACCAGCTACCGCAGCCTGGTGTATGAGACCCCGGGCTTTGCCGAATACTTTTTTAACACCACACCGATAGAGGAGATCGCCGGCCTCAACCTGGGCAGCCGTCCCGCTTCACGCAAATCCACCCGCCGTATTGAAGACCTGCGCGCCATCCCCTGGGGATTTTCATGGGGGCAATGCCGGTTGCTGTTGCCAGGCTGGTATGGGCTGGGCAGCGCCATACATCAATACCTGCATCAGGCAGGCAGCAACAAGGAGACCCGCTTAGGCTTACTCAGGGAAATGTTGCTGGGCTGGCCTATCTTCAAGACCCTGATCAATAACGTCGATATGGTGTTAGCCAAAACCGACCTGATTGTAGCCAGGCATTACGCCCACCTGCTACCTGACCGCAGCCTGCGCGAAGAGATCTTCAGCCGCATAGAGCACGAGCACCAGTTGACCACCCAGGTGGTCAACCTGCTGTTAGGCAGCTCGCAGCGGCTTGCCAGCCAGCCGGTGCTGGCCAAATCCATACGTGACCGCCTGCCTTATCTGGACCCGCTCAACCACCTGCAGGTCGAAATGATACAACGCTACCGCAATGGCGAGACCGATGAAAAACTCAAATTGGCGATCCCGCTGACCATCAATGGCATTGCCGCCGGGTTAAGAAATACCGGCTAGCCGCAGAGTGCTCAACCACGCAGCAGGGCCAGTTAAAAAAATAGCCACTTTAAAAGTGGCTATTTTTCAGATCACATGATGAGTCTCACATTGTGGGACTCACATCTGGGTCTCACCATATTAATTAATGGTGGTTATCTTTTTCCCAGGTATTGATCTGTTTTTCGGCTTCATCTTTAGAGATGCCATAACGTTCCTGGATCTTACCGACCACCTGGTCACGTTTACCTTCAATCACGTCAAGGTCATCATTGGTCAGTTTGCCCCATTGCTCCTGAACTTTACCTTTAAGTTGTTTCCAGTTGCCCTCAAAAATATCTTTGTTCATGATTAAA
Source organism: Methylophilus luteus (assembly GCF_042676265.1). NCBI lineage: Bacteria > Pseudomonadati > Pseudomonadota > Betaproteobacteria > Nitrosomonadales > Methylophilaceae > Methylophilus > Methylophilus luteus. The sequence goes on along the minus strand of NZ_JBHTKB010000001.1, from coordinate 1,482,694 downwards.
TCTCCTAAGTTTTAGAGTAGTGTCTCGGTCAACGACCTGTGAGCTATAGTAGCCACAAGCAGCAGGCAGAACAGTCGGACGATCTTGTATTTGTGCGTAAGACTTGGCTGACAGCAGACCCAGCTAAAAGCGCTGATAGTGTTAAAGCTTGCGCATAAGGCGCTGGCCACTCATCAAATTGCGCTTTAAACCTGTTAACATGCGAGCATGAATAAAGCCTCTTTTTCTGCGTTTAAACACGCGCTGGCCCAACGGCTACCTTATGAATTGTGGATAGGCTGGCGCTATACGCGCGCCAAGCGTAACAATCATTTTATTTCTTTCATCTCACTGACCAGCATGGTAGGTATCGCCCTCGGGGTAATGGCCCTGATCGTTGTATTGTCAGTCATGAACGGTTTTCAGGATGAGTTACGCAAACGCATCCTGGGCGTGGCTTCGCATATAGAGGTGCGCAGTTTTGATGCCGGCTTGTCTGACTGGCAGCATGTAGAGGGCCAGATCAAATCCCTGCCGGCCAACACTTTCTCCAGCCCGGTGCAAGGCATGGCGCCTTATGTGATGGCACAAGGCATGCTGACGCGTGACCAGGCGGTGCAAGGCGTATTGATACGCGGCGTGCTGCCTGCTGCCGAAGGCGCGGTGTCCGATTTATCCACGCAGATGAAGATAGGCAAGCTGCAGGATCTGCAGGCCGGCAAATTCAATATCGTGCTGGGTGGCGACCTGGCGCAGGCGCTGGGTGTGCGCATAGGCGAGAAAGTCGTGCTGATGGCACCGCAAGGGCAGGTGACCCCGGCCGGGCTGGTGCCACGTATCAAGCAATTTACCGTGACTGGTATCTTTCAGGTCGGCATGTATGAATATGATGCCGGCCTGGCGCTGATACACCTGGATGATGCGGCCAAACTCTATCGCATGGGCGACCAGGTGTCTGGCTTGCGCCTCAAACTGGCCGACCTGTTTGCCGCAGACCGCGTCAGCCGTGAATTGATGCAGGCGCTGGGGCCCAATTATTACATTACCGACTGGACCCAGCAGCATGCCAATTTCTTCAAGGCTATCCAGCTCGAAAAACGCGTCATGTTTATCATCCTGGCGTTGATCGTGGCGGTGGCTGCCTTCAATATCGTGTCTACGCTGGTGATGGCGGTGACCGACAAGCGGGCCGACATCGCCATTCTGCGCACCATGGGGGCGACGCCGCAGGCGATACGGCGCATGTTCGTAGTGCAGGGCGCCATGATAGGCGTGATAGGCACTTTTTCTGGCGCATTGCTGGGCGTGCTGCTGGCACTGAACATTGAAACGGTGGTGCCGTGGATAGAGCATACTTTCAATGTGCAGTTCTTATCCAAAGACGTCTACTACATCAGTGACCTGCCTTCCAAACTGATGTGGTCCGATGTGACGACCATCATCGGCCTATCTATTTTTCTGAGCCTGGTGGCGACACTATACCCAAGTGGACGTGCTTCCAAAATGAATCCGGCGGAGGCCTTGCGTTATGAGTGATCTGATTTTGCAGTGCCAGGGCCTGGCTAAAACCTATCAGGGGCTGGATACCTCGGTATTGACCGGCGTCGACCTGACCCTGGCAGCCGGTGAACATATCGCCATCGTCGGCGCATCCGGCAGTGGCAAGAGCACACTGCTGCATCTGCTGGGCGGGCTGGATGCCCCTAGCCACGGCCAGGTGCAATGGTTAGGCAAGCCGCTGTCTACGCTGTCCGAGGTGGAAAAAAGCGCCATGCGTAACCAGTATCTGGGCTTTGTTTACCAGTTTCATCACTTGTTGCCTGAGTTCAGTGCGCTGGAAAATGTGGCCATGCCTTTATTCATACGCCGCATCCCACGTGCGCAGGCACTGGCACAAGCCGAATACTATCTGACGCTGGTGGGCCTGTCCCACCGCCTGGAACATACGCCGGGCGAGTTATCTGGTGGCGAGCGGCAACGTGCGGCACTGGCACGCGCACTGGTGACAGAGCCACGCTGCGTGCTGGCCGATGAGCCTACCGGCAACCTGGACCGGCAAACTGCCGAACACGTATTCGAGCTGCTGTTAAAGATACAGCAAGAGCGGGGCACGGCGCTGGTGGTGGTGACGCATGACCTGTCGCTGGCAGCGCGTATGCACAAGCAATATCGCCTGCAAGATGGCACACTGCAAGCGATCACCGCGCTTGGCGAGCAGGTGCTGACCCCGGTGTAGAACATTCATGCTGCCGGGCGCCACCTTAGGGTTGTTGTTTGGTGTATGGCTGTTACAGCAACAACCCCGTCTTTGGTCTCTGGCTGTGTGGCTCTGTTGGTTGCTGGCGTTGACGCTGGCCTGGTCGCTGGCTTATCGCAGTGCTACTGCCGGCGCGCGCTGGCAGGCTTATTCCCAGTTATTCCGTAAACTGTTTGTGATTTTACTGGTGGCGGCCCTAGGCTTTGCCTGGGCGCAACTGCGTGCCTGGCATCGCTTGCAGGCACAGTTGCCCGCCGCTTGCGAACATCAGGTGATCACCGTGCAGGGCGTCATCGTCGGTGTGCCTGAGCGCGACGCGCGTGGCCAGCATGTGGACTTTGCCATAGAGCGCAGTTTCAGGGCAGACTGCCCGCTGCCGCAGCGCGTCAGATTACATCTTTACCAGCAGTCTTATCCCAATCGAAAATTTTCTCCCGACCAGCAATTTTCTTGCAGCCCAGCAGCGGCATCATCGCGAGTATTACCGCAATTGCAGGCAGGCGAGCGCTGGCAATGGCAGGTCAGGCTCAAACGCCCACACGCGACCAGAAACCCGCACGGCTTTGATTATGCAGGCTGGTGCCTGGCTAACCAGATAGGAGCTGGCGGTTCTATCGTCAGCAAAGCGCCTATGCGCAGGTTGCAGGCACTGGTGTGGCAGCCATCCGCGCTGATCGCTTATGCTCGCGCCCGTGTCGGCGACAGGATAGAAAAAGTGCTGGGCACTACGCCGCAGAGTGCAGTATTAAGGGCGCTGGTGATAGGCGACGATAGCCAGATAGCGCGCGCCGACTGGCAATTGTTTGTCGATACCGGCGTCAATCATCTGGTCTCTATCTCCGGCTTGCATATCACCATGCTGGCGTCTTTAGGCTATCTGTTCGTCAGCTGGCTATGGCGGCTGCGCCCTGGCTGGGCGTTGCGTATCCCTTCCCGCCTGGCAGCAGGCAGCGGCGGGGCACTGGTCGCCATCGCCTATGCTGCCCTGGCCGGATTCTCTATCCCCACCCAGCGTACCTTATTCATGCTGCTGACCATGATGGCGATGCTGAGTTTAAAGCAGCGCGTGCCTTTTGCCTGGGTGTTGAGTGCAGCGGTCTGGGTCGTACTGGTATTGGATCCCTGGGCGGTGATGGCACCAGGTTTCTGGTTATCGTTCGGCGCAGTGGCCATCCTGGCTTTTGCGCTGAGTGGCCGTTTGCGGCCTGCGCGCTGGTGGCGTAATGCATTGCACACCCAGTGGGTGATCACGCTGGCGTTTGTGCCGGTGTTGATTTTCCTGTTCAACCAGTTGTCGTTGATTTCACCGCTGGCGAATGGCCTGGCGATACCCGTAGTAAGTCTGGCGGTAGTACCACTGGCGATTGCTGGCGCCATCCTGCCGCTGGATTTCCTGTTACATTTTGCCGCCACGTTGTGGGAGTGGTGCGCACATGGCTTGTACTGGTTACGACAGTGGCCAGGCGCGGTTTGGTATTTGCCTACGCCTTCCGTGTGGGCGTGGTGTCTGTCTATGGCAGGCATGCTGGTCTGGTTACTGCCACGGGGCTGGCCATTGCGCTGGGCCGGGTTGCTGTTGTGGTTGCCGCTATTGCTACCCACGCTATCAGTGCTGCAACCCGGTCAAATGCGGGTCACGGTGCTGGATGTCGGCCAGGGTCTCAGTGTGCTGGTGCAGACCGCCCACCATAGCATGCTGTATGACGCCGGCCCTGCTTACAATGAAGAAAGCGATGCCGGTCAGCGCATCGTGTTGCCTTATTTACGCCATCTGGGGGTGCGTCAGCTGGATACCGCAGTGATATCGCACGATGATAACGATCATTCCGGTGGCATGGCCTCGGTGCTGGCGGGTGTTCCCGCTGGCAAACTCCTGAGTTCGCTCACAGCAGAGGCTGATTTTTTCAGGCAAATGCAGGCACTGCCGCACGCACCCGCTTTGCCGCTTCAATCATGCCGTCAGGGGCAACAATGGCAGTGGGATCAAGTGGTTTTTCACGTGCTTGCTCCAGCACAAGCTGCAACAGCAGAGGTGAAAGATAACAACAAGAGTTGTGTGATCAAAGTGACGTCGGCCCACGGCAGCTTGCTGTTGACCGGTGATATCGAGAAAGAAGCGGAACACTGGTTATTAGAAACCGCCCCTGATCAATTACCCACTACCGTGATGACCATCCCGCATCATGGCAGCAAGACCTCTTCCACGCCCGCTTTTGTGCAGGGCACGCAACCGGCGGTTGCGATCGCCACGGCTGGTTACCTGAATCGCTTTGGCCATCCCAAAGCCGAGGTGCTTGCCCGCTATGAGACGCAAGGCACGCAAATACTGCGATCAGACAGAGATGGCGCAGTGCTGATTGATTTTTTATCCGGACACAAGCCACTAGTGCGACGCTGGCGCCAGGTCGAACCGCGCTATTGGGAATAGTCACGCTGTGAATTGTAACGCTGGCGATACCTGACAAAACTTGCCCTCAGGGCTGGTTAACGCTAAAGTAGCGGAAGTTTAAAAACAACTGGAGTGTTTGCTGTGTGGGAAATCATTTTAGCGGCCGGTTGGCCAATCTGGCCTCTGGTTATTGCTTCCGTTATTGCGCTGGCGATTATTGTGGAGCGTTCCTGGGCTTTGCGCGCATCAGTCGTCACTCCTGATCAATTATTACCCGAAGTGCAAAACTGGCTCAAACAAGGTGGCGTCACGCGCGAAACCTTAAGCCGGCTCGAAGCCCACTCCCTGTTAGGCAAGGTTTTTGCCAGCGCACTGGCCAATATCGGCAACTCGCGCGAGATCACCAAAGAAGCGATCGAAGAAACCGGCCGTGCAGTCGCCCACAAGCTTGAACAATACCTGCCTACCCTGGGCACCATCGCCACGGTCGCGCCATTGCTGGGTCTGCTGGGTACCGTGATAGGTATGGTGGAACTGTTTGGTTCATTCACCAATAGCGGCCACGATGTCGCCCAGTTCGCGCGTGGTATTTCAGTGGCACTGTACAACACGGCCGCCGGTATCGTGGTGGCGGTGCCTGCCATGATCGCCTACAGGTATTTCCGCAGCAAAGTAGATGGTTTCCTGGTGGATATGGAGCAGCAGGCGATCAAGCTGGTCGAGATCATCCACGGTGACCGCAACTAGGTCGCAATCAAGGTTTAAGGCAAATTATGAATTTCAAGCGTGGTGTCCGCGACGAAGAGTTGGAGATCAACTTTATTCCACTGATCGATGTGTTGCTGGTGATCATTATTTTCCTGATCGTCAGTGCCACTTTTTCACGCACTAGCGAACTGCAGATCAATCTGCCGACCGCAGATGCCAGTTCGCCACAAGAAAAACCAATCACCATCACCGTTGAAGTAGATGCCAGTGGCCGTTACCTGGTGAACGGTAAAGAAGCCAATGGTGCAGTGGTGTCCGAGTTGTCCAGCGCGTTGGCGCAGGCCGGGGCCAAAGGGCCAGCAGGTAAAGAGCCTACCATTATCATCAATGCCGATGCCAAGGCCACGCATCAGTCTGTGATCAATATTATGGAAGCATCTCGCCTGGCGAATTACACCCATATCACTTTTGCCACCCAGGTGAATGCTAACTAGGTGAACTTAGGCTTACTTTGTCGCCTGAACCATTCGCCTTGCTATTTTGGTGCCCAGTTATTTTGTTATAAGTTCCGTTTACAGGCCCGTCATTTTGGCGGGCTATTTGTTTAGGAAACATCAGTCGCACATCGCTGCGGCTTGCACCTATTTAACAACTGGTCTGTGTTTCCTTAACCGTTTTCCCGAGAAGTGGCATGGCCCGCAAACAGAAATCTGATCAGAATAAAATCGTTAATCCCGGCAAGCTGTATAAACGGCTGATCGCCTACGCCTGGGATCACAAGATGCACTTTGTGGTGTCCATGGTCGCCACTGCCGTGCTTTCCTCCAGCAATACCGCCTTCCTCGCCCTGATCAAGGAGATCACCGATGAAGGCTTTGTCAGACAGTCGTCGCAACAGAAGTTCGGACTGCCTTTGCTGCTGTTCGCCCTGATGACGGTGCGCGCGCTGGCCGGATTCTTTTCTTCTTATAGCCTGCGTATCGTCGCCCGCCGCGTGGTAGAAAAACTGCGTAACCAGGTGTTCTCCAAGCTGCTGATGCTGCCGGTCAGTTTTTTTGATGCCAACTCCAATGGCCTGCTGGTTTCCAAACTGACCTATGACATTGAGCGCCTTTCTAATGTGGTGACGCGCTCGGCCCTGAATGTGTTGCGCGACGTGCTGACGGTGATAGGCCTGGTGGCATACATGATCTACCTGGACTGGAAACTGACGCTAGTATTTGCCGCCGTGGCACCTATCATGGGCATGTACCTGGCCAGGTCTACGCCCAAACTGCGCGCCAATGCCAAGAAAGTGCAGGAGGCGGTGGGCGAGATCACCAAAACTGCCGAAGAAGCGATTTCAGCGCAACGTATCGTCAAGATCTTCGGCGCGCAGGCGTTTGAGAATGAGCGTTTTGCCAATGTGGTGGCTAAAAACCGCACCCTGGAATTACGCACCGCCAGGATCTCCGGCCTGAATAGTTTTGTCATCGAGATCCTGTCGGCACTGGCCTTGGGGCTGGTGGTGTATTACGCCCTGGGCCAGTTCACGGTCGGCGAGTTCGCGGCATTTATAGGCGCTTTGCTGATGCTGATCGCGCCTATCAAACATATCACTGCCGCCAATGAAGATGTACAGGTCGGGCTGGCAGCTGCACAAAGTGTGTTTGAGCTGATGGACCTGGACAATGAGCGCGAAAGCGGCAGTTACCGCCTGGCGCATGCGCGCGGTGAGCTGGTGTTTAAAGATGTGACCGTGCGCTACCCGCAAGCCAAGAGCAGTGCTTTAAGCCAGCTGAGTTTTCAGGTCAGTGCCGGCGAGAAAGTCGCACTGGTAGGCCGTTCCGGCAGTGGCAAAACCACGCTGGTGAATCTATTGCCGCGCTTTTATGAAGTGCAGGAGGGCGCAGTACTGCTGGATGGCGTCGATGTGCGCGACTACCAGCTGGAAAGCCTGCGCGCGCAGTTCTCCCTGGTGAGCCAGGATATCGTGTTGTTCAACGACACCCTGTTTAACAATATTGCTTATGGAGCCTTGCGCAATGCCAGCGAAGCCGAGGTGATAGAAGCCGCCAAAGCCGCCAACGCCTGGGAATTTATCCAGCATATGCCGCTGGGTCTGCAAAGTGAGATAGGCGACCGCGGCGTGCGTTTGTCCGGCGGCCAGCGCCAACGCATCGCCATCGCGCGTGCCATCCTCAAGAACGCACCTATATTGCTACTCGATGAAGCGACTTCTGCGCTCGATAGCGAGTCAGAACTGCATGTGCAGAACGCCCTCGACAGACTGATGCAGAACCGCACGACCATAGTGATCGCACACCGCCTGAGCACGGTGGAGAACGCCGACCGCATACTGGTGATGGATAACGGCAAGATCATAGAGACTGGCTCGCACCAGGAGTTGCTGGCGCTCAATGGCTATTACAACCGGCTGTACCACAAAGAGTTTCAAGACGACTGATGTGGCAGTCATGGTTTGAGCGGCAATGGCAATACAAAGGGTGGGCGCAATGCCTGCTTTTGCCATTATCTTGGCTGTTTGCCGGCCTGGCGGCCTTACGCCGTGCGCTATATCGCTGGCGGCTGTTTGCCAGCAGCAGATTACCGGTGCCGGTGATCGTCATCGGCAATATTTCAGTCGGCGGTGTAGGCAAAACCCCACTGGTGATACATCTGGCCCAGGCATTGCGTGCAGCAGGCTATTCGCCGGGTATTATAAGTCGCGGCTATGGTGGCCGGCAGACTGGCGCCGTCAGCCCTGAAAGCGCACCTGAGCTGTATGGCGATGAGCCGGTGCTGATCGCGCAACGCAGCGCTAGCCCGGTATGGGTGCATGCCTTGCGCGCAGTCGCTGGCCGCGCTCTGCTACAGGCGCATCCTGAAACCGATGTGTTGATCTGCGATGATGGCTTGCAACATTATGCCTTGCAGCGCGATATTGAGATCGCGGTGGTCAACCGCCCGCATGGTTTGGGCAATGGCCGCTTGCTGCCCGCCGGGCCATTGCGTGAGCCTTTAAAGCGTTTGCAAACGGTGGACCTGCTGGTCGAGAGCGGGCAACTACCAGCGGCTGAAAGCCAAGTGCCTACAGCTGAAAAGCAAGCGCCAGCCTTTCAGCAGTCTTTGCAGCTGGGGCAGTGGACCTCACTGTCTGATTCTTCCCGCCATATCAGCCTGGCCGCATTACAGGCGCGGCCGTTAGTGGCCATCGCCGGCATAGCCCATCCGCAACGATTCTTCCAGACCATACAGGCGCTGGGGCTAAATTGTGAAACTAAAGTATTTGCCGACCATCATGCTTACACGCAGGCGGATTTTGCAGACTTGTCTGCTAAAACCATACTGATGACCGAGAAAGATGCCGTAAAATGCAGGCATCTGGCTTTAAGCGATGCCTGGTTTTTACCTGTGACTGCCGAGTTGAAACCGCTAGGGCACAGCCAAACATTCGCAGATTGCGTGATCAGTCTGCTAAAACAACGCGAAGGAAATAAAAAATGAATCCCAAGTTGCTGGAAATCCTGGTGTGCCCGGTCACCAAAGGGCCGCTGGTCTACGACAAACAAAAACAGGAGTTGATCTCCAAGTCTGCCCGCCTGGCCTATCCGGTGCGCGACGGCATTCCCGTCATGCTCGAAGATGAAGCGCGCCGCCTGCAAGAGCACGAGTACAGCGAGTAGGGCAGGCGCATATGTTCAAGGTCGTCATCCCTGCCCGTTTCGCCAGCAGCCGCCTGCCAGGCAAGCCCCTGCTGGATATCGCCGGTAAGCCTATGGTGATCCAGGTGGCGGTGCAGGCCAGCAAAAGCCAGGCGGGCGAGGTGGTAATAGCCACTGACCATGCCCCTATATTGCAAGTGGCCGGGCAGTATGGCTATGCCTCAGTCATGACGCGTGCGGACCACCCTTCAGGCACAGACCGCATTGCCGAGGTGGTGCAAAGCATGGGCTGGTCAGATGAAACCATAGTGGTCAATGTGCAGGGCGACGAGCCTTTGATAGACCCGGTGTTGATCAATGAAGTCGCGCAAGCTTTGCACAACGATAGTCAGGCAGTCATGGCCACGGCCTGCCACCCTATCCATGACCTGGAGCACTTTGAAAACCCCAATGTGGTCAAAGTCGTGCTCAACGCCAGCGGGCAGGCGCTGTACTTCAGTCGTGCCGCTATCCCTTATCCACGTGATGCCGAATATAAACAACATCTGGTCGCGCACCGCCACATAGGCATTTATGCTTATCGCGTCGGTTTTCTCAAGCGCTATGCCAGCCTGCCGGTGACCAGCCTTGAACAGATAGAGAGCCTGGAACAACTGCGCGTGCTCTACCACGGTTACCAGATCGCGGTCACCGTGACCGAGCATGCACCAGCCACTGGCGTGGATACCCCCGCCGACCTGGCTGCCGTGCGCGAGATCTTCTCCCGCACCGCTTGATGCCGCCCTTTACTTAAGGTCGGCATGCATAAGTCAGCATGCTTAAGCCGCAGAAAACAAAAAAGCCTCATGAATATGAGGCTTTTTTTTGCAACTGCGCTACTGCTTGATTAGCAGTTTTTCTGGCGACGCATAGCGATAGTATCCATCAGGCCCAGGCCTAACAGCAGCATGCCGTCAGTTTCCGCGTCAGGCAACGATGTGTCTGCCGTTAACAAGTGATAGTTTTTGTCAGCTTTATGGCTGCCAGATGTTTGAGAATGCCGCACTACCTGCATTTTTATTCTCAAGCTTTCATCTGGAAAGGCCAGCGGCATGCCAAAAAACACAACTAAGCCCCTGCAAACAACAGGCTTTCTATCTCTGCACTCTCACGTTAACCCCCAAGCTCAGCCCAGTTCTTTACCTGGTTCGCAGAGCCGTTTATTAACTCCAGCCAGCCTGCTGTTGGCCTTGTTATACCTGAGTGCTGAGCAGGCCCAGGCGGCCGTTTTTACAGTGGAATCTAACCAGACTGTTGAGGATATCGTGATTAAGGACGGTGATACACAATTGGTTAATGGCAAGGCGAAAAACACGACGGTGCGCGGTGCGAATGGGTCTACGTCCAGCGAGCAGTTTGTTTATGGCATAGCAGACGTCACCTCAGTGGAAGACCGCGGTGTTCAGTATGTAGAGCCAGGCGGTACTGCGAAGGAAACCACTGTAAAAGCAGATGGGAAAGTGTCTGTTTTCGCAAATGGGACTATAGAAAACCTCACTGTCAAATCCGGTGGCAATGCTTTTATTTATGCTGGCTCGATATGGAAAGGCTATATCAGGTTCGAGCCAGGCAGCAAAGATAGCGGATCCCCACTTACAACTACCTGGAAAATGACCGCCGGTTCTGCCCTCAATACCCTCAATCTTCTGGGCACCGGCCATATCGACTTTGAAGCCCCCGGCGGCGCGTTTGCCGCCAAAACCCTGAGCATAGAGAATCTCGTCGGCAAAGGTGGCCTGATCACGCTCAACCAGGTGCTGGACAACGGTAGTGTGGCGGGTGACAAGATCGTCATCCGCGATGGCGGTACTGTCACCGGCACCACCAATCTTGCCATCCGCAACCATGGCGGCCTCGGTGCCAAGACCACGGGCAACGGCCTGCTGGTGGTCGAGGCGCAAGGCAGTGCCGTCACCACCGCACAAAGCAGCAAAGATGGTTTCAAGCTCAAGCAGCCGGTGTATGCAGGTGCCTACGAATACCGGTTGCGCCCTGGCGATGCAAACGGCAATGGGCAGAACTGGTATCTGAGCAGCCAGTTAGGGAGTCCGTCAAGTGGTCAATTGAATGGACAGACGGCCTACCGTCCCGCCAGCGCCGCCTTGCCCGCACTCATGGATCTCTCCGGCCGTATGGCCCTGCATGCGCTGCTGCATGGCCCGCAAAGCGTAGGCAGCAGCATGGATACCAGCACCGACCCCAACGCCAAACACCCGCTGTGGCTATTCGCCAGCCAGGAGCGCCTGCATGCCGGCGGTGATGGCAGCGTCAACCCCAGCTACAGCAGCTGGATCAGCGGCCTGCACCTGGGCGGCGACCTCTGGCGCAACGAAACCAGCACCACCCGCTTAGGCGCGTATGGCTCAGTACTCTATAGCCAGGGTGATGCCAGTGGCCTGCTGCGCAGCCCTTCACACAGCGACGCCGGTAACCTCAGCCAGACCACCTATTTGGGTGGTCTATACCTGCTCAGCCAACTCCCCAACGGCGTCAACCTCAAAACTGCCGTGCAACTGCACCAGGGCAAAGGCAGCATCAGCAGCGGCGATAGCGCCACCCTCAAAAGCAATGGCGCCGCCGCCAGCCTGCAAGCCGGCCTGCCACTCCCCCTCAACCAGCACCTGACCTTAGAGCCACAGGCACAACTCATCTACCAGGTACAAGAATTCAACGACCTGCACCTGGCGGGCAATACTAAAGCACGGCTGGATAGCGACAACAGCGTACTCAGCCGGCTAGGCGCCAGACTGGCGTGGGAAGACAAACAAGCCACCCGGCCATGGGTGACAGAAGCCTTATTCAACATCTGGCACCGCAGTGGCGGCGAGCAGCGCGTGCGTTTCAGCACCCCGGCAGCGCAGAGCCGGGTAGAGGCAGATTTTGCCAATACCAGCCTGCAAGTGGGGTTGGCTAGCCGGATGACGTTTAAGTATGGCCTGAGCCTGGCGGGCAGCATGAGTTATCAGAAGGCGATAGAGCAGAGTGATTTGGAGAGTGTGACGGCGCAGGTGCATTTGAGGTGGGATATGTGAGGGGCAGGAGCTAGGGAGTAGGGAGTGGCTTGGTTGGAATGAAGTACTGGCTTTTAGGTTCTAATCGGTAGTTCTTTGGATGATTGGCAGGTTGTTTTTCGCCCCTCGGCGAGTTACTTTCCTTTGCTTGCCCAAAGGATAAGTAACCAAAGGAAAGGGCACCCTAGCATCCGCTTGTTTCCTGCGTTGCTCGTCAACGTGGGCGTCCAACGAAACTCGCCCTAGTGGCTTGCACACTACGCAAGCCACCGCGGAACTCGAACAGACGCTGGCCGAATACTCCCACGCTGCCTGCGCTACTCGGCGCGTCAGATAGGGGACCCTGGAAAGACACTACGCGGTTATTGAGGTGAGTCGTTCTCACTTCGTATCCCGCTCGACCAGCTTAAGAAACAAATCACAAGCAAATACACCGTTGCTCGGCTGACCGTAATTGGTAGTTCTTTGAATGGTTCGGTGCGCTGATTCAGCATTTTATTTCGCCTCTAGGCGAGTGCCTTTTCTTTGCGTGCCCAAAGAAAAGACACCAAAAGAAAGGGCACCCTAGCATCCGCTTGTTTCCTGCGTTGCTCGTCAAAATAAGCGGTCGCGAAACTCGCCCTAGCGGCCTGCACAGAACGCAGGCCACCGCGGAACTCAAACAGTCGCTCCCTTCCTCCTTATTTTGCCTGCGCTACTCGGCGCGTCAAATAGGGGCCCGAAGTCAACACCACTACGCAGTTAGTTAGGTGAGTTTCCTTACATTGCATCCCGTTCGACCAGCGTAATAAAACAAATCAAAAGCAAAGCAGAAAGAGCGTTGGCGGGTTGGTCTTAGATCACCCAGTTGCTAAGCACCCACTGTCTATTGCAGTTAACTGAATTTTCAACGTGGTGGTTTTAAACGGGCCCCTATCTGACGCGCCGAGTAGCGCAGTCAGCGTGGGAGGGGTCGACCAGCGTCTGTTCGAGTTCCGCGGTGGCTTGCGGGGTGTGCAAGCCGCTAGGGCGAGTTTCGTTGGACGCCCACGTTGACGAGCAACGGAGGGAAAAAGCGGATGCTAGGGTGCATTTCTTTTGGTTACTTTTTCTTTGTGCAAGCAAAGAAAAGTAACTCGCCTAGAGGCGAAAAAGAACGCTGAATCAGAGCACAAACGGTGCACTGAACCATCCAAAGAAATAGCTAAATTACAGCTTGTTGTCTACTTTGCTCTCGTCCATTGTTTTGCCCGACTTAGGCATAAGCGGTCGCAACCAGCGTAACAAAACAAATCTAAAACAAAAAAGTATAATTGGCGGGTTTGGTCTTAGATTACACAGTTTCTAAAGGCCCACTGCACTTGGCGGTTCACAAGTGGTCCATCGTGGTGGTTTTAAACGGGCCCCTATCTGACGCGCCGAGTAGCGCAGTCAGCGTGGGAGTTTTCGGCCAGCGTCTGTTCGAGTTCCGCGGTGGCTTGCGGGGTGTGCAAGCCGCTAGGGCGAGTTTCGTTGGACGCCCACGTTGATGAGCAACGGAGGAAACAAGCGGATGCTAGGGTGCATTTCTTTTGGTTACGTTTTCTTTGGGCAAGCAAAGAAAAGTAACTCGCCTAGAGGCGAAAAAGAACGCTGAATCAGAGCACAAACGGTGCATTGAATCATCTAGAGAAATACCAATTGCAACTTCCAGCAACTGCATCACTCGCTATCAACCAACTCTCTTGTCTATACCACCGCCGAAAACAAAAAAGCCTCATGAACCATGAGGCTTTTTTTACAACCACGCTGCCGTTAAATTAACGGTTCTTCTGGCGACGCAAAGCGATAGTACCCATCAAACCCAGACCAAACAACATCATGCCGTAAGTTTCTGGCTCTGGCACAGCTGAGGTCACTGCTGAAACGGTATAGCTACCAGTATAGTTGCCGCCACCCGCGAGGTTGAACTGCAAAGTGTAATTACCTGCAGCCAGATTTGAGAAATTGAATTTCCACACTGTAGGGTCCACGTCACTCAGTGAAGCGACCGGTGACCAGGTGTAGGTATCGCCTTTATCGCTGAACAGGCTGCCTTCCAGATACAGGCCGGAGTTTTTATCTTGTATCCATGTCACCCATGAGGACGGGTCTACTTCACCTGACAGGTTGAAAAAACTAGTGTCATGGTAGGAGATGCTGATCTTGGTGGTGTTGGCGTTGCCGGTACCTGGTTTGTCGTAGCCACTAAAGGTAGAGGTAGTCGCAAAAACAGAGGTGCTGGCTAACAGTAAAGCGGCGGCAAGTAATTTTTTCATCATATGATTCCCTGATTAACGAGGTTTGATTGGATTTGTTAATGTGGCAATCATAATGATGCGGACTATGGAAGGAAATAGCCCGTTCAGGCCCTGCCCTTACGGCCAGGGGAGGGGAGCAGCAAGGTCAGCTGCGGAAAATAAAGTACACCGCGCCCAGTATGCACAAGCCGGCCCACAGGTAATCCCATTTCAGTGGCTGTTGCATGTAGAAGATGGCAAACGGGACAAAGATGACCAGGGTGATCACTTCTTGCAGGATCTTGAGTTGCCCCAGGTTGAACTGGGTGTAACCTATGCGGTTGGCGGGTACCTGGAACAGGTATTCGACCAGTGCGATACCCCAGCTGACCAGTGCCGCGATGATCCACGGTTTGCTGCTGAGGTTTTTGAGGTGACCATACCAGGCAAACAGCATGAACAGGTTGGAGATGCTGAGTAATCCTATGGTTTTAAGTAGCGTAAAACTCATTGGTTTTCCTGGTGGGGTGAGTATGGCAACCCGGGTTGAGTTGCCATAGGGGAGATACAGAGCTATCGTGTACTTTAGATGGCCGCTTCGCCGGTTTCACCGGTTCTGATACGGATCACTTGTTCGACCGAGGTGACAAAGATCTTGCCATCACCAATCTTGCCGGTGTGCGCTGCCTTGATGATGGCTTCAATCGCGTTATCGAGCATGTTTTCTGCCAGCACTACTTCTACTTTGATCTTGGGCAAAAAGTCCACCACGTATTCGGCACCACGGTAAAGTTCGGTATGGCCTTTCTGGCGGCCAAAGCCTTTGACTTCTGTCACGGTGAGTCCGTTGACACCAATCGCTGACAAGGCCTCGCGTACTTCATCGAGTTTGAATGGTTTAATGACGGCTTCAAGTTTTTTCATATGTGCTCCGTGGTTAACTTTTAAAACATTCTACGCAACCACTGCTGTTAATTCAAATGCCGCAGCGGCCAAATAGGCAAAGGTGTTCAAAATGTCAGCTGGCAAGTGATAGGGTAGCGGCGGTCTTTACCAAAGCCACGTTCGGTGATGCGCACACCCACTGCTGCCTGCCTGCGTTTGTATTCGTTACGGTCTATCAGCCGGGTGACGCGCTCAACGTCGGCGCGGCTAAAGCCTTTTTGGATGATGCTTTCTATGCCCTGGTCTTTTTCCACATAGGCTTCCATGATGGCGTCGAGTATCTCATAGGCGGGCAGGCTGTCCTGGTCGGTCTGGTCTGCGCGCAATTCGGCGCTGGGCGGGCGGGTGATGATACGCGGCGGGATCACCTGGCCCAGGCTGTTGCGGTAGTTGGCCAGTTTATACACCAGTGTTTTAGGTACGTCTTTGATTAGGGCAAAGCCGCCGGCCATATCGCCGTATAGCGTGCTGTAACCGACGGCGGTCTCTGACTTGTTGCCGGTGGTGATGACCAGGTGGCCGAATTTATTGCTGATCGCCATCAGCAGCATGCCGCGGATACGCGCCTGCAGGTTTTCTTCGGTGGTATCAAATGCCTTGCCGGTGAACTCTTCAGCCAGCGTTTCGCAAAAGCCGTTAAACAAGGGTTTGATCGGTAACACACTGTATTCGACATCCAGCAGCCTAGCCATGTCGGCGGCGTCTTGTATGCTGATATCTGCTGTGAATTCTGACGGCATCATCACCGCTTTGACGCGCTCTTTGCCCAGGGCATCGACGGCGATAGCCAGGGTCAGGGCCGAATCTATACCGCCGGATAAACCGAGTACCACGCTGGGGAAGCGGTTCTTTTCCACGTAGTCTTTCAGGCCCAGCTGCAAGGCCTGGTAGACAGTCGCCTCCAAAGTAGGGTGCTGGCTGATGGCTGCCGGCACCGGTTGTGCCTGTGCCAGCGTCAGATAGCCCAGGCAGTCCTCAAACATGGGGAATTCCTGCGTGAGTTCGCCCTGGCTGTTCATGGCGAATGAGCCGCCATCAAACACCAGTTCGTCTTGCCCGCCCACCATATTGGCATAAATCACAGGCAGGCCGGTCTCGAGTATGCGCTCACGCAGCACCTGGTAACGCGTCTGCTGCTTGTGCAGGTGGTAGGGCGAGGCATTGATCACCAGCAGCACTTGTGCGTTGGCCTGCAAGGCCTGCAGCGCAGGCGCGGGTTCCCAGATATCGGCACAGATCAGCACGCCGTAGCGTGTGCCTTGCCATTCAAACACCAGTGGCAGATCGCCGGCGACAAAATAACGCTCTTCATCAAACACGTTATAGTTGGGCAGGTGATGTTTATGATAAGTGGCCTGGATACGGCCAGAGTGTATCAGCGTAGCGGCGTTATAGCGTTTGCCGGCGATTTCGTGCGGGTGGCCTATCAACACTGCCAGCTCAGCGGGCAACTGCTGTTCCAGCCAGTGTAGTGCGCGCTGGTTGGCGGCGTAAAAGTCCTGCCTGAACAACAGATCTTCAGGTGGGTAGCCGCACAGCGACAGCTCAGGTGTCAGCAACAGGCGGGCGCCTGCCTGATGGGCCTGGTTGGCTAGTTCGAGTATGCGTTCGGCATTTTTCTGCATGGCACCGACCATGCTGTTCATTTGGGCAATGGCGATTTTCATGCAGCAGTCATTCAGTATTTACCACCGGCGGCTTTGATCAGCTCAACCATGGCCGGGTTTTGCGCCTTGAGTGCATAGACATAAGCCGTCAGGCCATATTGGTCACGGGTTTTAACATCCGCGCCGTGTTTGATCAGCAGGGCGGCCATGTCCGGAGAGTTGTTGCTGACGGCCAGATGCAACAGCGGCGTGCCTTCGCTATCCTCGTGGTCTATGTCCGCTTTGCGCTCCAGCAGGGCAGAGGCTACTTCTTTCTGGTCTTTTTTCACGGCCCAGGTCAGCGCCGTCCATTCATGCTCGTCTTCTTCTTCTAGCTTGGCACCATGTTCCAGCAAGGTGATCACCGCCGGGGTAAAGCCTTCCCTGGCTGCAATCATGAGCGCGGTGGTGCCCAGTTTGTCTTTCAGGTTAGGGTCGGCGCCGTTTTTAAGGATGGCGGTGATGGTAGGCACATTGCCACTTTTGGCGGCATACATGAGCACGGTTTTGCCATCGCTGGCGCGTACATTGGCGTCAAAACCTTTGGCGATGATCAGGCCGACTATCTCGCTATAGCCCGATGTGGCAGCCAGGCCCAGCGCACTCCAGCCATCCGGGTCGCGTACTTTGACATCGCTGCCTTTATCCAGCAGCACTTTCACCGCGTCTATGTTGTTCTTTTTGGCGGCGAACATCAGCGCTGTCCAGCCACCCTGGTCTTTGGCATTGATGTTGGCACCGCCGTCAAGCAGCGCGCGTATCACCTCTGCCTGGTTTTTGCGTGCGGCATACATCAGCGGCGTGATCTTCTCGCCATCGGTGACATTAGGGTTGGCACCGCTTTTGAGCAGGGCTTTTACCGTGGTGATATCGCCTTTGGAGGAGGCGATCAGCAGGTAAGATATATCCGCGCCGCTGTCGGCACTGGCTTGCTCGCTGGCCGCGGCTTCAGGCGCTGCTTTGTTTTTGTGCTTGCTGGCCGCTTGCACATTCAGGCTTAGCCCCAGCAACAAAGCAGCACATAGCCACAGGCCAGACCAGGATGTTGAACTGGGGATACGCTTCATGCTGTCTCCTAACGATTTATTTGGCAGCACGCTGTATGGCTGCCAGTACTGCCTCACCCAGGCCGGCTGGTGAGTCGGCAACGACACAGCCTGCAGATTCCAGGGCGGCGATCTTGTCTTCGGCACGGCCTGAACCGCCGGAGATGATGGCACCGGCATGGCCCATGCGCTTGCCTTTAGGCGCGGTCAGGCCCGCAATATAGGCAGCCACCGGTTTGGTGACGTGGTGTTTGATAAAGTCTGCTGCCGCTTCTTCATCGCTGCCGCCGATCTCGCCGACCATGATGATGGCTTCAGTTTCAGGGTCGTTCTGGAACAGCTCCAGGCAATCAATGAAGTTCAGGCCTTTGATCGGGTCGCCACCTATGCCGACACAGGTGGTTTGACCCAAACCCAGCGCAGAGGTTTGGTGCACGGCTTCATAGGTCAGCGTGCCGGAACGGGAAACCACACCGACCTTGCCACGCTTGTGTATGCTGCCCGGCATGATGCCTATCTTGCATTCGTCCGGCGTGATCACACCAGGGCAGTTGGGGCCTATCAGTTTGGTGCCATTGGCACGCAAGGCGGCTTTCACGTTGAGCATATCCAGCACCGGGATACCTTCAGTGATACAGACGATCAGTTCTATGCCGGCATCGGCTGCTTCCAGGATAGAGTCGGCGGCAAATGGCGGCGGCACGTAGATCACGCTGGCATTGGCCTGCGTCTCTTGCACGGCGACACGCATGGTGTTGAACACCGGCAGCTGCAAATGCTGCTGGCCGCCTTTGCCCGGCGTCACGCCACCGACCATGTGCGTGCCGTAAGCCAGCGCCTGTTCGGAATGGAAAGTACCCTGTTTGCCGGTAAAACCCTGGCACAATACTCTGGTATTTTTATTGACTAGGATAGACATGACTACACACCTTCACTCACTGCTTTAACGGCCTGTTTGGCCCCGTCGGTCAGTCCATCTGCCGAAATGATATTCAAGCCGCTTTCACGCAGCATCTGTTTGCCCAGTTCTACATTGGTGCCTTCCAGGCGCACGATCACCGGGATAGTCATGCCGACTTCTTTCACTGCGGTGATGATGCCGGTGGCTATGATGTCGCAACGCATGATGCCGCCAAAGATATTGACCAGTATGGCTTTCACATTCTGGTCTGCCAGTATGATCTTGAATGCCTTGGTCACCGTCTCTGCGGTCGCACCACCGCCAACATCTAGGAAGTTGGCCGGCATGCCGCCATGCAGTTTGATCAGGTCCATGGTCGCCATGGCCAGGCCGGCACCATTGACCATACAGCCGATATTGCCGTTGAGGGCGATGTAATTCAGGCCACTGTGGTGGGCTTCGGCTTCCTTTTCGTCGTCCTGCGACCAGTCACGGATCTCCGCAAACGGTTTTTGCCGGTAGAGCGCGTTGTCATCCACCGTCATCTTGCAGTCCAGTGCCACCAGTTTACCTTCAGCGGTGACCACCAGCGGGTTGATCTCGAGCAAGGATAAATCATTATCCTTGAACAGTTTGTACAAGCCTTTAGCCAGCTTGCTGAACGCAGCGATCTGCTCGCCACTCAAGCCCAGGCCAAAAGCCAGGTTGCGGGCCTGGTAATCCACCAGGCCATTCAGCGGGTCACACACTTCCTGCAGGATCTGGTCCGGCTGCGTTGCCGCGATCTCTTCGATATCCATGCCGCCTGCGCTGGAGGCGACCATGACCACACGTTCCAGGCTGCGGTCTACCAGCATGGAAAGATACAGTTCACGCGCGATGGGCAAGGTCTGCTCTACCAGCACCTGGTGCACAGGCTGGCCGTCAGGTGCGTTCTGGTAAGTCACCAGATGTTTACCCAGCAGGCCACCCGCCACGGTCTGTGCTTCGAGTGCCGATTTCACCACCTTGACGCCACCGGCTTTGCCACGGCCACCGGCATGCACTTGCGCTTTGACCACCCAGGCTTCGCCGCCCAGTTCTTTGGTGGCGGCTGCAGCGGCTTCTTCGGATTGGACAACCAGACCGGCTGGAGTGACTAAACCGTACTTTTGCAGTAATTGTTTAGCCTGATATTCGTGCAGATTCATGAAAATAAACTGTTTTTGTGATTAAGCTGCCATTTTGGCGCAAATGCCCATTCAAAGCTAGGCTGCAAACAAAAAAACCGCAGCTAACTGCGGTTTTTTTAGTGCTTGAGCCGTGTGGCCGCTTATAGGTCTTGCGCCCAGGCATTGCCATAGACTTTGCCATTGCGCGACAGCACCAGCATCTGGTACATGCTGATCACCCACATATAGGTAGAAGCCAGGCTATACCCCATGCCGCCTATAATGGTCAGCCAGGCAAAATGTGGTGACCATTTGGTCAGCCACCATGACATCACGTCAGCGATCAAAAACGCGAACGGGAAAGCGATGGCGATCACTTTGGCGGTTTTTGGCACATTGACGGCAAAGCTGAAGATCAGGCCGATAAAAAAGAAGATGAAACTGATGCCGAACAAGTGGATATGCGATACCCGGGTCAGGCCGCTGATGGTGGCGCCTTCGTTGACTTCGGCACGCGCTTTCACCTCTTCATATTTGGTAAAGTCGGGAATGCCGGGAATATTGCTGTGGCACATGACACAGTGCTGGGCAAAAATACCTTTGTAATGCGATTCCCACTGGTCTTGCGGCGCGCCCAGCTGTGCCCATTTGATAATGTCCTGGCGCACTTCCAGCGGTGCCTTGTCAGACATGGAGCCATTCAGCTTGCTCGCCAGTTTGGTGCCGCTACGGTCACCATAGTAACTGTAGACGATGTCGTTGACCGATAAGCCGAATTTACCGTCGGCCATGCCGTGGGTGAGCATGATCTGCAAACCGGCCATACACAAGCCTACCCCTATCACCAGCAGATAACCGACAAACAGCGCTTTCAGCGGTAATGGAAGATTAGGCAGGTTGAGCCATGGTAATGTTTGAGACTCTTGTTTCATTACGTTCCCTATGTAGTCTGATAGATAAGTAGTCTGATTTAAATGATCGGAATAAAAAGTTTTAAACGCGATTAATTTTATTTTTGGCAAGCATACCACCGCGCTGGAAAATCCTAAAACAGAAATATTCCTTCACGCGGACAAATCAAGCATTGCGGCTTACGCTGGTATAATCCAGCCTTTCAATTCCAGTAGGTTTTATCATGCGCTTAGTGGTTCAAGGCCCTGCCATCAGCATGGCTCATCTCACGCATATTCACGGCCTGGTCGGCGGCTACACTCAATTCGCCCAGGTGGCTGAACATGCTTATTACCTGCCGGTGGCTGAGGGTGAGTACCTGGAGGTAAAAGCATTTTGCGCCAGCGAGCAGATAGATTGCGCACTGGTGGCCGACGCTCACCGGCTGCAAAAATTCGGGCTGTGTGTGATGGATATGGATTCCACCCTGATCTCTATCGAATGCATAGATGAGATCGCCGACATGATGAATATCAAGCCACAGGTGGCCGAGATCACCGAAGCCGCCATGCGTGGCGAGCTGGATTTCTCTGCCAGCCTGCGTAAACGCGTGGCCCTGCTCAAAGGCCTGCCCGAGCAAGCCTTGCAACAAGTGATCACTGAGCGCCTGCGTTTTAATCCAGGGGTAGAGCACTGGATAGCGACCTGCAAACAGCACGGCATTAAAACCATGGTGGTTTCCGGCGGTTTTACCGTGTTTGCCAACCATGTGCAACAAACGCTGGGGCTGGATTATGCTGTTTCCAACACGCTGGAGATCATCGACGGCAAGCTGACCGGGCAAGTGCTGGGCGAGATCGTCGATGCGCAGCGCAAGGCGGATGAGTTGATCAGCCTGCGCGACCAGCTAGGCTTGAACGCCAGCCAGACCATCGCCATAGGCGATGGCGCCAACGACCTGAAAATGATGTCGGTTGCCGAAGTAGGGGTGGCTTATCATGCCAAACCGGTAGTGCAGCAACAGGCCAGATATGCATTGAATATCGTCGGCCTCGATGGTGTGGCCAACCTGTTAACCATGTAGCGATCAGGCGCTTGTGACTTAAAACGTAAAAAATATTTCTTAGGGAGCGACGCATGAGCGGGATGACTGAAGCAGGCGCTGCCCCTGACAGCGTGACGCTGAAACAGGCCAGCCTGTACTGGCTCAAGCTTGGCTGTATCAGCTTCGGCGGGCCAGCCGGCCAGATCGCCATCATGCATCATGATCTGGTAGAGCAAAAACGCTGGATATCTGAAAGCCGCTTTTTGCATGCATTGAATTACTGCATGATGCTGCCTGGCCCCGAAGCGCAGCAGCTGGCCACTTATATCGGCTGGCTGATGCACCGCACCGTTGGCGGCCTGGTCGCCGGCATCCTGTTTTTCCTGCCTTCCTTTTTTATGCTGTGCGGCCTGGCCTGGGTTTATATGGCTTATGGTTCGCTGCCGGCGGTAGCCGCCGTGTTTCATGGCATCAAGCCTGCCGTAGTTGCCATCGTGCTGTTTGCCGCCTACCGCATGGCAAGCAAAACCCTGAAAAATCCCTTGCTATGGGCTATCGCCATCCTGGCATTCATCGCTGTGTTTATTTTCAAACTGCCTTTCCCATGGCTGGTGCTGGCGGCAGGCTTGACCGGCCTGGCAGGCGGACAGTATGCGCCGGCTTATTTTCAGACCGCTGGCATACACGGCGTGCAACAGCCTGGCCATGGCAAGGCATTGATAGATGACAGCACGCCCACGCCTGCGCATGCAAGATTCAGCTGGCAACGCCTCAGGCGGGTGTTGTTCTGCGGAATCGCCCTGTGGCTGCTGGTGATGCTGGCTTTAATAGCCGCTTATGGCTGGCACGGCGCTTACACCCAGATGAGCTGGTTTTTTACCAAGGCGGCACTGCTGACTTTTGGCGGTGCCTATGCGGTATTGCCCTATGTCTATCAGGGCGCAGTCGAGCAATATCACTGGCTGTCGCCTGGCCAGATGATAGATGCGCTGGCACTGGGTGAAACGACGCCTGGGCCGCTGATCATGGTGGTGACATTTGTGGCTTATGTAGGCGGCTGGCATGCCGAAGTGTTAGGCAGCGCACATGCCGCATGGTCAGGCCTGGTGGCAGCCACCCTGGTCACTTTTTTTACTTTTTTGCCCAGCCTGGTGTTTATTTTTCTGGGTGGGCCGTTCATAGAAACCACGCACGGCAATCTCAGGCTGACCGCGCCATTGAGTGCGATCGCAGCTGCCGTGGTCGGCGTGATCTTTAGTCTGGCATTGTTTTTTGCCTGGCATATCTACTGGCCGCAGGGCCTGGCCTACGCCGTGGATTGGTTCTCGGTAGTGCTGAGTCTGCTGGCGCTGCTGGCCGTGCTTAAATATCAGGTCAATGTAGCGCTGGTGATCGTTGCCAGCGGCTTAGCCGGCGCATTGGCGCCCTGGATTTTCACCTAGGCGGGGCCTGCTTTTTGGCGATAAGTCCGGGCTGGGAGCATGTAGCAGTCTAGTAAAGCATTGATTTATTTTTACTTTGTTGATAAATAACGTTTGCTATTGTTGTGTTTAGGGTGCATAGTGTGCGCACGCGAAGTTCAAGCATTGTTGTTTTCTCTGGTGTATCTTTCGGTTCTATCGTTAATCCCACTACCTTGACCCTCGCCCTAAATTAGGGGTAACCCTTTCATTATTTAAGGAAATTTCAAATGGCAACAGGTGTAGTTAAGTGGTTTAACGATGCAAAAGGTTTCGGTTTCATTACTCCAGATGCAGGTGGCGACGATTTGTTCGCGCATTTCTCTGCGATTCAATCTGGCGGTTTCAAAAGCCTGACAGAGAATCAGCGCGTTTCTTATGAAGAGACCACTGGTCCTAAAGGTAAACAAGCTTCTGACATACAAGTCATTGCCTAATTACCACGTGTGTTTACGTAAGTAGCACCCACATAAAGCCCGTTTGTACGGGCTTTTTTGTTTTTATTTTAAGGAAACCGCATGGCTAAAGAAGAATTGATCGAAATGCAGGGCGCAGTGACCGAAATATTACCGGATGCACGTTATCGCGTGACACTGGATAATGGTCACCGGCTGATCGCATACACCGGCGGTAAAATGCGCAAACACAAGATCCGCATTCTGGCTGGCGATAAGATCACCATAGAAATGTCACCCTACGATATGGAAAAAGGTCGTATCACTTTCCGTCATCTGCCTCCCAAAAGACCAGTTTAACCTGGTTTCAGCATATGTCTGGCCTCAGGATACGTCTGCGTTCAGGTAGGCGAGTTCTGCTTCAGTAAAACCAGCCTGTTTACGTGCTTGCATATTAAAAGGTGGCCGCAGTTTTGGCGCCTGATATTGCAGTCGCAAGGATTCAAATGTCTGCAGTAGCTCCAGGCCGCGTTGATCACACAAGTACTGAAACCAGCGATTGCCTATAGATACGTGACCTATCTCATCGCGCAGGATAATATCTAATATAGCCGCCGCCGCATGGTCACCGGCCTGCGCCAGCTTGTGTTTCAGCGGTGGTGCGGCATCCAGCCCACGCGCTTCCAGCGTCCTCGGCACCAATGCCATGCGCGCCAGCACATCGGCCTGGGTTTTTTCTACCATCTCCCACAGGCTGTTATGGCCATCAAAATCACCGTAATCGTATCCCAGGCTTTGCAGGTGCTCACGTAGTAGGCCAAAGTGATAGGCCTCTTCTTTGGCGACCAGCAGCCAGTCATGGTAGTAGTCTGCCGGCATGTCAGTAAAACGCCACATCGCATCCAGCGCCAGGTTGATGGCATTGAATTCGATATGGGCGAGGGCATGGATCAGCGCAGCGCGACCGTCTACGGTATTCATGGCGCGGCGCTGCAGTAGCCGTGGTGGCACCAATGCCGGGCGGGCAGGCCTGCCGGGTATGCTGGTCTCGGCCACTAGTGGCAGTGATGGATCTAGCTGCAACTGGCCAGCGCAGTGACTTTGCCACAGGGAGTGCACTTGCGTGCATTTCAGTTGCGGGTCACTGAGGGTCAGTGCTTGCAGGGCGAGAGTTCTCAGGCAAAGCGTCATAGCAGTCGAATTTTACCGTGAATTGGCTGCCGGTGTCGTGTGTCAGCGGATGTTCGAGCCCGGCGCTGATATTGATGCTGGCATTGTGGTGCTCGGCGACTTCGGCCACGATCGCCAGACCCAGGCCACAACCATTGCCCTGATTGGGGTTGAGCCGGTAAAAACGCTCGAAGATACGCGCATTCTGTTCCGGCGGGATGCCTATGCCGCTATCTGCCACCTGCAGTAACAGCTGAGTGCCGGACTGCCACAAGCGTATCTGCAACAGGCCCTGGGCGGAGGTATAAAGAATAGCGTTTTCCAGCAGATTGTTGAGCATTTCAGACAGCATCAGGGCATCGCCCCATACATGGTCGTGCTGCGTTTCTATCAGTACTTCCAGCTCCAGGCCTTTATCGGTCGCCGGGCCTATCCAGCGTGCGCATTCTTCATAAATGATGCTGGTCAGCGACACCGGCTGGAATTTCAGTTGGGTGGTTGCCGCGTCTGTCCGCGCCATGCTCAGCAGGCGCTGGATCAGGTGCGACAGGCGCGTGGTGCTGCGTAGCATAAAGTTAAGCGGTTCTTTCACCGAGTCTGGCGGGTTGCTGCGCAATGCCAGTTCTGCCTGGGTCTGCAATCCGGCGATAGGCGTGCGTAGCTGGTGCGAGGCATCGGCAATAAATTGCTGCTGTTGCTGCAAGCCTGCCTTGACGCGCCCCAACAAGGCATTCATGGCCTGGATCAGCGGTTGCAGTTCCAGCGGCGGCGAGTTGGTATCCAGCGGGCTCAGGTCGCGGTAAGAGCGTTCGTGCAGCGCTTCTTTGAGGTCATGCATGGGTTTGAGGGCGAAATAGATGCCCAGCTCGATAACGATGGCGGCCAGTATCATCATCAGCACTTGCGGCAACAGCATCTCCTCTACCATTTCGGCCACCATGGCATCGCGTTTGGCGGTGGTTTCTGCCATGCTGATCAGGATATTGTGCGCGTTCGGTTCCGGGCTGACCGGCAGCGCAAACGTGACCACCCGTATAGGCTCACCTTTATAGATGCTGTTGTAATAAAACTCCTGGTTGCCACCGGTGGGCGATGAAGGCAGGGGCAGGTCGGCTTCACCGAATACCAGTTTGCCATCCGGCCCGGTGATGCGTATGTAGATATGGTCGCCCTCGTTGTAGCTGAGCAGATGGCTGGCGACTTCCGGCAGTTCTATCCTGACTTCGTTATGCTCATCGACCACCACTTCATCAGACAACGCGAGCACGGTACGCAACAGTGCCTGGTCGTAAGCCTGGGTGGCGTAATGCAAGGCGCGCGAGTAAGAGATGGCGGCAGAAATACCCAGTACCACCAGCATGGTCAGCAGCAGCCACAGCCGTAACTGGTTTTTAAGCGAGCGTGGCGTTGCCATCATAAGGGCGTATGTTCAGTATCCAGCATATAACCCAGGCCGCGTATGGTGCGTATACGTGCGCCACTGGGTTCTATTTTCTTGCGCAGGCGGTGTATATAAACCTCTATGGCATTATCACCCAGTGACTCATCCCAGTTGCACAGTGATTCCATGATCTGCTCTTTGGCAATGATCTTGCCCATGCGCATCATCAGCGTTTCCAGCAAGTGCAGTTCGCGCGCTGAAAGCGTGATGGCCAGGTCATTGATACTGGCCAGTTTGTTCGGCACATCCAGTTTGAGGTTGCCGCATTGCAAGGGCAGGTTGTTGCCGAGTTTGCTGCGGCGTATCAGCGCGCGTACGCGTGCTTCCAGTTCTTCCAGGTGAAAAGGCTTGGTCAGGAAATCATCCGCGCCCAGGTCCAGAGACTGCACGCGGGTGGCCACGTCTTCGCGTGCGGTCAGCACCAGCACCGCTACCGGGTTGGATTGCTGGCGCAGGTGAGACAACACCTGCGTGCCATCCATGGTCGGCAGCCCCAGGTCAAGGATCACCAGGTCATAGACGCCATCCTGTATCGCACGTATGGCCTGCTTGCCATCGGCCACATGGTCCACTGCATATTCAGCCTGGGTCAAGACACGCACCAGTCCGTTTGCGATCACCAGGTCATCTTCAACTATCAATAAGCGCATCGTCTTTGCCTATGCATATAAACGAGAGCAGTGTACTCCAAATTTTCTGTGTTTTTTTGTTTGTAAGTTGAATGTAAGGCGGGGCGCGTATTGTGCAATGGTGACGGCACGGAAAGAAAGATCAGCGTGCCGGTGTAGTTGAATAAAGCACTATTGGAACATATGAAGGAGCGATGATGAGGAAGCGTTCAATCGTATTGCTGGGCTTGCTGGTGTCTATTGCTTGCACGGCGAGAACCAATCCTTCTCCTCAGGAACAAGTCGAGATGAACAAGCATCTCAGGTCTGCCAAACACGCTGGTGCGCAGCCAGTGGTCAACCCCCGCAAGGAGGTTGACAAAAAATCTGCGCAAAGCAAGTAACTGTGACGTTGGCAAAGCGCATTGTATTCCCTGCGATGTAGCTGCGACAATCAGCGGTTTCGTGTGTATCCTCTCACTTCAACCACGCGCAAGCGTGGTTCTTTTTTGCCTGTTGCTTATGCAAACACTATTTCAGGCGTATCACATCCAGCACACCGGCTTTCATATCCGGCACTAACAGATGGTGGTCATCCTGGCTGAGCGCGATATCGGCCGCAGACTGGTAGCCGTCTTTCAGCAACACGGCTTTGTTATTCTCCACGCGGTAGATCTTGCCGTTCTTCCAGTCGCTGACGTAAATGGTGCCGTTGGCCTGTTTGACGATGCCATCAGCGCCACCAAAGCCGCTGGCAACTTCTTGCAGGCGTTTGCTTGCCACCTCATAGTTGTACAGCACGCCGGAGGTGAAATCCACGATCAGCAGCTGCTCGCCTTTGGCATCGGCCAGCAGACCGTTGGGGGCCAGTACGCGCGGGTCGGCCTTGCCGTCTATCAGCAGGCTGAGTTTGCGTTGCGGCGTGATCTTGTAGACTGCGCCGCCTTTGCCGCTGCCCATGATATCGCCACTGTCACTCACATAGAGATTGCCGTTGGCATCTGCCGCCAGGTCGTTGAGAAACTGCGGCACCTGAGGGAAATCGCTGGCCGCGATATACACCTCGGCTTTAGGCTGGGCCTGGTTGAGTGGCAGCTTCCAGATACGGTTCTTATCTGCCACGAACAGGTCAGTGCCTATGATAGCCAGCCCTTTGGGGTCATCCAGCCCTTGCACCAATACGCTGGCCTTGCCGTGGTCTATGACGCGGATCTGGCCGTCACCGTCTTTACCGAACTCATTGATCTCGGATACATACACTTTGCCGTCCGCGGCCTGAATCACCGATTCCGGCGTCAGCAGACCTTTGAATGGCTCCACGCCATGCGCCTGGCCGTGGCTGCTCATACTGAACAGCGCGGCGATGAATACACTGCAAATAAGCGGTTTACGATAAGCAGACGACATGCTTGCTCCTAGAAGAATAGTTTTGGTTGTGTGATGGTGTTGATGCTGGTGCATAAAGCTTCAAACGTTTGCACCGGTGCCTGCGCAACAGATTGCTGGAACAGCGGATTTTTCTGCAATTGATCTATCACCTGGTCGAATGCCTGCTGGTAAGACTTGCTGGCAAAATTCTCCACGTTATAGGTGATCCAGCCGTGTGACTGACCCTCACCCTTGACTGTCATCAACGGTTTGCCCAGCGCGCTGTCTGCGCCGGCCTTGGTGAATACCCTGGCGGTGATCTCGGTGTGGAACACGCCCATTTGCGGGTTATAAAACAGATTCGGCTCTATCACCACCAGCGCCTGGCCTTTGGCTTCGGCTTCGCAGCCCGAGGTGTTGTAATGCTGTTTCTCAAAACTGGACAAGCCGGCTTTTTCAGCGGCGACGCCACGGTTATGCCAGTAGTTGGCATATGGGTGTAGCAAACGCACCGGATGCTGGTAAAAAGTCTCTGGCACCTGTATCACCAGCGAGGGCTGGCTGGCTGCGTCAGCGCTGGTGATCCAGGCCAGACATAGCAGGCTGGCTGCCGAGGTTAAAAAGTGTTTCATGAATTGCTCCTGTCATACCGGCCTTAAATGGCCGGCCTGTTCAAATTTTTTTGCTGTCAGCGGTTGCGACTGCATGAGGCTAACGCTGTATCACTCACTGCGCACACGGTAGATCCAGCCGTTGAGATCGTCACTGATATAGAGCCAGCCATCAGCACCTACGATCACATCGACCGGCCTGCCCCAGGCCTGCTTGCCTTGCAACCAGCCTTGTATGAATGGGACGCTGCTGACAGGCTGATGGTTCCTGAATTCTACACGCTGCAAGGCATATCCGCTCGGTTGTTGTCTGTTCCATGAACCATGCAGGGCAACAATGGCATCCTGGCGCATGCTTTCAGGTAAGCGGCTGCCGTGTAAAAACGTCAATCCTATCGGCGTGCTATGGGCTGGCAGGGTCAGGGCAGGTGCTTGCGCCTGCTGGCAGATAGAGTCTTCACCGTTAAAGTTAGGGTCCTGCACCATCTGCGCCGGCTGCTTGCCATCTGCCCAGCAATACGGCCAGCCATAATTTTTAGCCGGGACTATCCGGTTGAAGTGTTCAGGCGGTAAATCATCATTGGCAGCACCATTCTTGCTGGCGCTGCGGTTATCGGCGCCGTTATTGGTGGCAAACAGCTCGCCGCTTTGCGGGTGCCAGGCAAAGCCCTGGCTGTTGCGCAAGCCGCTGGCCCAGATGGCGCCTTGCGCATGGCGGCCCAGCGTCAATAAAGCGCCAGCAGGGCGGCCATCGGCGCTAAAGCGTAGCAAGCTGGCGCGCAGGGGGTCGCTTTCCACGCATACATTGCAGCTGGAGCCTACATTGACATAGATAAAACCGTCCGGGGAGACTTTCACCGTTTTTAAACTGTGGCCGCCATCGGGCAAGTTGCGGATAAACGCTAGAGGCGCGCCCCAGCGATCGCCTTGCCTGGGTAACCTGACCACGCCGGTCTGCTCGGCCACCAGCAGGTCGTCACCCAGTAGTGCCATGCCATGCGGGGCATTCAGCCCTTGTGCGATCAGCTCGACCTCGGCCTGCTGGTTCAGCCGTATGATACGCCCCTGATCAGGCAGGCTCACCAGCAGCCGGCCTTGTTTATCCAGCGCCAACATGCGTGGCGAGCCCCATTTGCTCACATCGCTGAACAGCTCTATGCTGAGCCCGGCAGGCAGCTTTAGTCTGGCCAGCGCTTGCTCAACCTTGGGCTCTGCTGCCATGGCCAGCGTGATGCAGGCCATGTATGCGCCTAGCATGAGCAGGTATCTGGGCAAACTGGTCATCAGGTCAGGGTGTCAGCCCAGATATTCTGTGCCCAGGCTTGCGCATAGTCACCTTCCTGTACGCTGGCCTTGCTGGAGACACCACCGCCTTCGGCTGAGACCATAGTCTTTTTGGCAGGATCATAACGGTAGACATTGGCCACATGCATGGCCTGTTTGTCATCGACAAAGCTATAGCAGGTATTGGCAAACACCGGCAGCGGGTTGGGTGGGCGGCCAGTCTGCAGGTCTATGATGGCTGCCGCGCAAATTTTGGCCTGCGAGGTCGCCATATGCGCAGATTTAGGCAAGCCGGCCGAAATGCTGTCGCCTATGATATGCACACAGTCATTCAGGCTGGAAGCATAGGTGACAAAGTCCACTTCGCACCAGTGCTTATCCACATTGGCCAGCCCTGCTTCCTGTGCGACCTTACCCGCCAGTTGTGGCGGGATCACATTCAGCACCGTGGCCTGCACCGTTTCAAAATCTGTTTTGATGGTGTTGCTGGCGCTGTCCAGTTGCAGGATGTCACTGTTGTTATGGTAGTCTATGATGCCCTTGTAATCGCCCTCGAAACTCTGCAGGAACAAGCCTTTTTTGGAAGTGATATCAGCGTTGGCATCGAGGATGATCACTTTGCTGCGTGGTTTATGTTGCTTGAAATAATGCGCCACCTGGCAGGCCCGCTCGTAAGGGCCAGGCGGGCAGCGGTAGGGCGCTTTGGGGACTGTCATCACAAAGACGCCGCCATCGGCCATGCTTTCCAGTTGCCGGCGCAGTCGCAGCGTTTGACTGCCTGCTTTCCAGGCATGCGGAATCGCTGCCACCGGGCTGCTCATGCCCGGTATGTGGCTGTAATCAAAATCCACACCGGGGGCCAGTATCAATCTGTCATAGGCTAGGCTGCCGCGCGTCAGCCTGACCTGTTTGGCGGCCAGGTCTATAGACGTCACACTATCCTGCAGCCATTGCAACTGATGCTGCTTGCGCGACACATCATAAGAAAAACTCAGTTCATCTAGTGTGCGGCTACCGCCCAGGACCAGGTTGCTTTGCGGGCAGGAGATGAATTGCAGATTCGGCTCTATCACAGTGACCTTGATATTGCCTGCGCTCCACTCACGTAAATACCTGGCGGCGGCCAGCCCGGCAAAGCCTGCGCCCACCACTACGACATGGCCCAGCGGCGGCCGGCTGGCACGGGCGTATGCAGGCATGCCATAAAAAGCCAGACCACCGTAAATGACTGAGCGTACAAATTGCCTGCGCGACTGTTGCGCGTGAGCGGCGGGGAGGGCTGTAGTCATCATTGCGCTCCCAGAAAAGGTTGTTGCGGCGCTTGCGCAGCTGTGTGCCTGGGCAGCGTCGCAAAGTAGGCAGCCAGGTTGTTGATCTCGTCGTCCGTCAGTCCTTTGGCATGGTGGTGCATGACAGTGCTGGAAAGGCTGCCGTTCTTGAAACCCTGCATGCGCTGCATAAAGTACTCTTTATTTAAGGCCGCCAGTGTAGGCGTGCCGCCCAGGCTGTTGCCCTGATGTCCATGACAGGCAGCGCATGAGGCTGCCAGGGTAGTGGTTGTCCGGGTTATAGTTTCCCGGGAGTCGTTTTCCTCGGCATGTACGCATGCTGCCCACTGTAAACAAACAGCCAATGCAAGACTGAAATGCAAACGTTTCATCATTCCCCCGGGTGGCGACTTTTATGTCGTGTTCAAACTGACATTATTGTTCAAGCAAAGACTGCCTAGCGTGACACAAGTTACATTGATCGCAGTGATATACAGAGCCATGATTGCATGTGCGCAGCTGCAGGACAAGCTTTCAGTGGCGCTGGCCGGCAAAAAAAACGGCCATGCGAGACATGACCGTTTTTCTAGTAACCGTTGCTAGCTGCAAACGATTAAAAACATTTTTCTTCCTTGCAACCGTCGTCCTTGGTGCCCAGCTGTGTCAGCAGGTCTACCATGGGCTGGTTGTGCTCTTCCCGGAAAAAGCGGATCAGGGAAACGTCGCCTTTAAGCTTTTTGTTGACGTCCACACCGGCCGAGGCCAGGTATTTCATCAATGGCGCATCATTGATAAAAGCGGCCATATGAAACGCAGTGTTATTGCTGGCCGGGTGCACATAGTCTTTATCCGCACCTTTGGAGATCAGGTATTTCACCACATCGATACGTCCTTTGGACGCCGCCATTTGCAGTGGCTCCCAGGCAAAGAACTTCTGGTTGACCAAAGCCGGGTCAGCTTCAATGAATTTTTTCACTACTTTGAGATTACCACCGGTTAAAGCCTCGGTGAATTCCATATAGTCTTCGTCTGTGAGTGCGAAAGCCTGTAATGAAAATGACAACGCGACCAAGGCCAGTAAACATTTAATTGATTTCATAATTTCTCCAAACACCTGATTTTCATTTTTTAAAATTAACTACTTTTCATTGTTACTTTGTTTTATCAAGTAAGCCTAAGCTTACTTAAGCAACAAACTTGCGTGCATTACGGAACATACGCATCCACGGACCATCTTCCTGCCAGTCATCCGGATGCCAGGAGTACTGCACGGTTCTGAATACGCGCTCCGGATGCGGCATCATAATGCTAAAACGACCGTCCGGTGTGGTGAATCCGGTCAATCCCTGAGCTGAACCATTGGGGTTGAACGGATAGACTTCCGTTGGCGTTGACGCATGGTCAACAAAGCGTACGGTGGCCAGTTGTTGTTTTAGCACATTTGAGACAGCAGAGTCATCAGGAAATTCCGTAAATCCTTCACCATGGGCGACTGCGATAGGCATACGGCTGCCTGCCATGCCATTAAAGAAGATAGATGGCGAGCTTAATACCTCGACCAGCGATACGCGTGCCTCAAACTGTTCTGACTTGTTGCGTACAAAATGCGGCCACTGCTCGGCACCAGGGATGATGCTGTGCAGGTTGCTCATCATCTGGCAACCGTTACACACGCCCAGTGCAAAGGTGTCTGTGCGGTTAAAGAAACTACTGAACTCATCACGCGCACGGCTGTTGAACAGTATGGATTTGGCCCAGCCTTCACCGGCACCCAGTACGTCGCCATAAGAGAAGCCACCACAGGCCACCAGGCCGGCGTAGTCTTGCAGCGACACGCGGCCACTGATGATGTCACTCATATGCACGTCTACACTGTTGAATCCGGCGCGGTCGAACGCTGCGGCCATTTCGGTCTGGCCATTGACGCCTTGCTCACGCAAGATCGCCATATTCGGCCGTATGCCGCTGTTGATGTAAGGCGCGGCGATATTGTCGTTGAGGTCAAACGTCAGATGCGCATGCAGGCCGCTATCGTCGGCATTGAGGATACGGTCATATTCCTGTTGTGCGCACAGCGGGTTATCACGCAGGCTCTGCATACGGAAAGTGGTTTCTGACCACAGGCGGTGCAAGTCTATGCGTGAAGCCTGGTAGCGGGTCTCGCCATGGACGATCACAATGTCGTGACCGTTGTTCACCTGGCCTATGCGATGCACGCAAGCACCCAGTGCCTGTTGCAGGCTGCTGGCGATGGCGGCTGCCTCGGCGGCACGCACTTGCACCACTGCGCCCAGCTCTTCATTGAACAAGACGCTGGCGCTGTCGCCTGCCAGGCTGCTCAGGTCCAGCGTTAAGCCGCAGTGGCCGGCAAAAGCCATTTCGGCCAGCGTGGTGAACAGGCCGCCATCGGAGCGGTCATGGTAGGCCAGCAATTTGCTATCGCTGTTCAGTTGCTGGATAGCGGTGAAAAACGCTTTCAGTTGTGACGGCTGGTCTACATCCGGCACGCTGTCGCCCAACTGGCTATACACTTGCGCCAGTGACGAACCACCCATGCGGTTGTTGCCGTTGCCGAGATCGATCAGGATCAGCTCGCTGTCGCCCAGGTCAGTGCGCAACTGCGGTGTCAGCGTCTTACGCACATCAGTGGTGTTGGCAAACGCAGAGATCACCAGCGAGATAGGTGAGGTCACGGCCTTGTTCTGGCCGTCATCGTTCCACACCGTCTTCATGCTCATGGAGTCTTTGCCGACCGGGATGCTGATACCCAGCGCCGGGCATATTTCCATACCCACGGTCTTCACCGTTTCATACAAGGCGGCATCTTCACCAGGGTGGCCTGCAGGGGCCATCCAGTTGGCGGACAGTTTCAGGTTGCCGATCTCGCTGATGGCAGCGGCGGCGATATTGGTGATCGCTTCACCTATCGCCATACGGCCGGAAGCCGGTGCATCGAGCAGGGCCAGTGGCGCTTTTTCGCCTATGGCAAACGCTTCGCCGGTGTTGGTTTCATAGCCGGCACACGTTACGGCGACATTGCTGACCGGCACTTGCCATGGGCCTACCATCTGGTCACGGGCGATCAGGCCAGTCACGGTGCGGTCACCAATGGTGATGAGAAAGGTTTTGTCGGCCACGCCAGGCAAACGTAATACGCGGCTGACTGCGTCCTGCAAGTCTATGTTGCTGGTATCAAAAGCAGTCAGTGATTTTTTCACTGATTTCACATCGCGCAACATTTTGGGCGGTTTGCCCAGCAGTACCGATAGATCCATATCTACCGGCTTGTTGGCAAAGTGGCTGTCTTCTACTGCCAGGTGACGTTCCTCGGTAGCGATACCAACCACTGCAAACGGGCAACGCTCACGGGCGCAGATCTCTTCAAACAGCGGTAACTGGTCCTGGGTCACGGCCAGCACATAGCGTTCCTGTGCTTCGTTGCTCCACAGTTCACGCGGTGCCATGCCAGGCTCTTCGTTGTGCACGTCGCGCAACTGGAAGATGGCGCCGACTTTGGCGTCGTTGACCAGTTCCGGGAAGGCATTGGAGATACCACCCGCGCCTACGTCGTGTATGCTCAGGATAGGGTTTTTATCCGCCATCTGCCAGCAGCGGTCTATCACCTCTTGCGCGCGGCGCTGCAATTCGGGGTTGCCACGTTGTACCGAGTCGAAATCGAGGTTCTCGGTATTGGCACCGGTATCCATACTGGAGGCGGCACCGCCACCCAGGCCTATCAGCATGGCAGGGCCGCCCAGCTGTATCAGCGCTGCACCGGCAGGAATCGCGTTTTTATGGCTATGGCTGCCGGAAATATTACCGACACCACCGGCCAGCATGATGGGTTTGTGATAACCACGCACCTCGGCCTGGCCGTTAGCGTCTTTGGTTTCCAGCTCAAAGGTGCGGAAATAACCGGCAATGTTGGGACGGCCAAATTCGTTGTTGTAAGCGGCGCCGCCTAGCGGGCCATCTATCATGATCTGCAACGGGCTGGCGATACGGCCAGGTTTGCCGTAGTTGCTTTCCCATGGTTGCTCAAAGCCAGGCAGGTTGAGGTTAGACACTGAAAAACCTGCCAGGCCGGCTTTTGGTTTTGAACCTATGCCGGTAGCGCCTTCGTCACGGATCTCGCCGCCGGCACCCGTGGCTGCACCGGCAAACGGTGAGATCGCGGTCGGGTGGTTATGCGTTTCTACCTTCATCAGGTAGTGCATGTCGTCTTCGACAAACTGGTAGCTCTGGTCGGCCGACGGGTAAAAGCGTTTGGTCTTCTGGCCTTGCACGATAGAACTGTTGTCCGAGTAAGCGACCACGGTGGTGCCTGGATTCAGCTTGTGCGTATTGCGTATCATGTTGAACAGCGATAACTCCTGCTGCACGCCATCTATCACCCAGTCGGCATTGAATATCTTGTGTCTACAGTGCTCGGAGTTGGCCTGGGCAAACATCATCAACTCGACATCGGTCGGGTTGCGGCCCATTTTGCGGTAGTTTTCCAGCAGGTAATCGACTTCGTCCGGCGACAGTGCCAGGCCCATCTCATTGTTGGCAGCTTCAAGCGCGGCTTTGCCACCGGCCAGGATATCTATGGTGGCCAGTGGTTTAGGGTCGGCATGGTGATACAGTTTTTCGGCATCTGCCAGGCTGTAGACCACAGTCTCAGTCATGCGGTCTTGTATCGCGGCGCGTAAAGCCTGCTTTTCGGCTACGTTGAGCGGCTGGCCTTCATGAGTGGTGACGTAATAGGCGATGCCGCGCTCCAGGCGCAATAGTTGCACGCCACAGTTGTGCGCGATATCGGTGGCCCGTGACGCCCATGGCGAAATCGTGCCTATGCGCGGAATCACCAGTAACAACTCGCCGTTGGCCGACTCCAGCTCGGTTTTCGGGCCATAAGTCAGTATCTGTTGCAGGGTGTTTTGCTCAGCAGCGCTTAATACAGAATCGCTGAATGCAAAATGCACGAATTCGGTATAGATATGCGCAATGTTAGGGGCGCTGACTTTCAGGCTGCTGTAGAGTTTATCGAGACGGAACTGGGAGAGGGCGGCACTGCCGCGCAGGCTTAAAAATTGCGCTTGACTGGACATGAGGCGATTGGATTTTTCAGTGAAAATACAAGCCGGTATTTTAGCAGAAAGCGGCCAGTCCCGCAGTGATAAACAGCGACAAAGTATGCGTATGCATAAAAACAGCAAGCCGCAGCTTGCTGTTTGGTGGTTAGTTGATGCGATAACTGATTTGCTGATTTATGTGGCTGGCAGCTCAGCTAGTAACCCAGCTAATACCCAAGTGCGCGTGCGGCCTGATAGAAGGCAAAGCTGATCAGCCAGGCAAGGCCCAGCGACCACGCCAGCGATAGCCACATGAAGCCCCGGCTTTTACTTTCGGAACGCAGGGTGGCGATGGTGGACAGGCAGGGCGTGTAGATCAGCGTGAACAGCATAAAACTCATGCCTTGCACCCAGTCTATATTGGCGGCGATCTGGTGGCTGAGGGCATCGCCTTGCAGGCCATAGATCACGGCCAGCGAGCCGACCACGATCTCTTTGGCGACAAAGCCGAATATCAGTGCGATCGCCAGGTGGTTATCTATACCTATCGGGTCCAGCACCGGTGCAAAAAAGCGGCCTATGCTGCCAGCCCAGGTCTCGGAGCTGGCCGGTACCGCAGTGACGGGCAGGTGTGTCAGCAACCACACCATCAACACGCCAATGACGATGAATTTGGTGGCGCGCAACAGGAAATGCTTGACCTCTTGCCAGCCACGCAGCCAGATCTGATTGGGGGTAGGGAAGCGGTAAGGCGGTAACTCCAGTACGAACGGTTCGCTGCTGACGAACTTCTGCTTGAACAATACCGCAGTCAGAAAGATAGTGAAAAAGCTCACCATATACAGTGAAAACAGCGCCAGCGCCGCCTGCGAAGGCGGGAACAGGATGGCGATCATAAACAGGAACACCTGCAGGCGTGCAGAACACAATGACAGCGGAATAGTCAGCATGGTCAGCAGGCGCATGGGGCGGCTGCGCATCACGCGCGTGCCCATCAGCGCCGGTACGTTACAGCCAAAGCCCATCAGCACCATGACAAAGCCACGCCCGTCCAGGCCCATTTTTGCCATCAGCGTATCCATGAGAAAAGCGGCACGCGACAAGTAACCGCTATCTTCCACCATGCTCATGACCAGGAAGAACAGCACGATGATAGGCACAAACGCGGCGACTGTACTCAGGCCGGTGTACAGGCCATCGAGCAATAAGCCGTTCAGCCAGGTCGGCAGGCTGGCCAGTGCCGGGTCCAGCAGTTCACTGCGCAGGCTGTCAAAGATCCAGGCGGTGGCTTCCTGCAGCGGCGCACCTATGGTGAAGATAAACTGGAATAGCAGGAATATGGCCAGAAAAAAAAGCGGCAAACCTAACCACGGGTGCAGCAAGACGCGGTCTATGCGGTCTGTGGTCGAGCTGTTCAGCTGCAAAGGCATCTGCACACAGCGGTCTATAATGCTTTGCATCTCCTGCTCTACTTCAGTATGGGCCTGCAGTTTGGAGGCGATCAGCTGCGGGCTGACCGGTGCGGCGTGTTTATCTATCACGCTGGCGGCCAGTTGCAGCGCTTGTGGGCAGCCGCTGCCATATTTGGCACTGATGGTGAGCACCGGCATGCCCAGTTGCTCGCTCATGGCCTGGGTATCTATAGTGATACCTGCGCGTTTGGCTTCATCTTCCATATTCAGCAGCAACACGGTAGGCAGGCCCAGGGCGCGCAGTTGCAAGGCCAGCGATAGTTGCCTGTCTATCTGTGCGCTATTGAGTATGATCAGCGCCAGGTCCAGCGCATGATGACTCAGAAAATGGCGCACCACTTCCTCGTCATCAGAGAAACCGTGCAGGTCATACAGGCCGGGCAGGTCTACCAGTTCTGCAATATGGCCGCCCAAGAGTATTTTTGCACTCAGCAGGTCTACTGTCATGCCAGGCCAGTTGCCTACGCGGGCAGCGGCACCACTCAAACGATTAAACAGGGTAGATTTGCCCGTGTTGGGCATGCCAAGTAAAGCAACACGTTTCATGCGGATATGGATTCCGGGTCAGGGAGGGGAGTGTGTAAATGGATAGCGCGTGCATCTTGCAGGCGGATCACCACATCGGTAGAGCCTATGCGTATATGCAGGGGGCCGTTGAATGCGGCCTGGCGTACGACTTGTACCTGTTTGCCGGCACGGAAGCCCAGCGCGTTGAGGCGTTGTACCAGGGCCTGTTCTGCCTGTATGGCTGCGATGGTCGCTGATTCGCCGGGTTTAAGTGCATTGAGTTGCATGGCTACTAAAAGACTGCAAATGAGAACAATTCTTGATTTTATCGCAGAAACTGCAGGCGGGGAAAACTTAAATGGCAAACTTGCATTGTAAATCGGGCCATAGACACGCTGATCGCCGCGCTAAAAAGTTAAAAAGCCAGCATAGGCTGGCTTTTTTATCGAATACAGTTAAATCAGGTATTCATCTATCAGTGCTGAGGATTAAGGTGTTTTCTTATCAGCAGCAGCGCCAGCGCCTATCACTTCGATCTTGGCTTTGTCTTTCAGGCTCAACATGTATTTTTCCAGCTTGCGTTGCTGAATAGTACGCTCTATGCCTTCTTTGATTTTTTCATACGGTGGCACTTGCAGTGCACGTACATCAATCAGCTTGATCACATGCCAGCCGAATTGTGATTGCACAGGCTCGGTAGTGGTCTCACCTTTTTTCAGGCTGGTGATCGCATCTGCGAATGGTTTAGGCAGACCAGCTGCTGCAGGCGCAAACCAGCCCAGATCGCCGCCTTTTTCCTTGGAATTAGGGTCCAGGGATTTTTCTTTGGCTACTTTTGCAAAATCAGTGCCTTTTTTCAGGTCGGCAATGATGGCTTTCGCTTCAGCATCGGTTTTCACCAGGATGTGACGCGCATTGTATTCTTTGTCGCCCAGTTCTTTTTTGTACTGCTCGTAGCCTTCTTTTTTCTCGGCTTCAGTCACCGGGTTTTTTCTGATGAAATCAGCCAGGAAAGCATTGACCAGCAATTTGCGGCGTGCCAGTTCTTCGCTGGCAAGAAAGTCAGGCTGCTTGTCTATGCCAGCTTTTTGCGCTTCCTGGTAAGCCAGTTCAGAACCCACCAGTTCATTCACTACGGCGGCTTTCATGCCATCGTTGGCTTTCTGGCCGGTACGCGCTTCCGCATCCCTTAAGATGAACTCTACCCAGGTTTTTTTGATTGGCTTGCCGTTAACGGTCGCAATCGCATCAGCATCAGCTGCATAAGCATGTGGCAACGCACTGAAGCATGCGATCGCCAACATCATTTTCAAAAATTTCATGCAATATCCTTAAAAAACGAAATGGTGCAATATTAAAAAATACAATTGTTTCAATCAGATGACTCATCAGAAGATAATGCGTTGATACTGAGCGCGTGTATGCGATGAGGCATCAAGTCCTGCAAGCATTGGTACACCATGCGATGGCGCATTATCTGTGATTTTCCTGAAAATAGCGAGCTTTTTACCGTGAGGGTGAAATGCCCGCCGCCCGTGTTTCCTGCATGTCCGGCATGTAAAGCACTGTCGTCTTTGATGACCAGTTGTTCAGGGTTGAGGGCTTGCAGGCGCTGCTCGATTTCGGTTTGCAGCATTTTATGGCAACGTCTTGCGGAAAGGGTTCACAGAAACTTTGCCATAAACGCCGGCATGCACGAACGGGTCGTTGTTGGCCCACTCGGTCGCCGCCTGTAACGAATCGAATTCTGCCACGATCAGGCTGCCGCTATAACCGGCTTCGCCGGGGTCTACATTGTCTATCGCCGGTAGCGGGCCTGCCAGTATCAGGCGGCCTTGGGCCTGTAGTTGCTGCAGGCGCTCAAGGTGCGCGGGCCGGTGCTGCAAACGCAGCGGCAGGCTATCGGCGGTGTCCTGTGCGTAAATCATATATAACATAAAGTGTTTCCGTGGCTGCTTTCAGTGTGCTATCTATATTTAAGTATAGTTAAATCACGCCGGTGGCGTGTGTTCTATCCAGTAGTCTTTCAACACGAACACCTGGCTGATGATAAATACGAACATCAGGCTGGTGGTGCCAAACAGTTTGAAGTTGACCCAGTTTTCTTCAGTATAGTGAAAAGCCACATACAGATTCAGACTGCCGAGACCGATCAGGAACAGCACCCAGCACAGGTTGAGTTTGTCCCATACATTGGCTGGCGGTTCTATGATCTTGCCCAGCATGCGCGCGATCAGGTTATTCTGAAACACATAGCGGCTGAATAGCAGGGCCAGTGCACCTATCCAGTAGATCACGGTCGGCTTCCACATGATATAGGTCTTGTCGTGCAATAACAGGGTGATGCCACCCAGCACCGTGATCACGGCGCCGTTGATCATCAGCATCTTGTCGATTTTGCCGCGCTTGATCCAGACGATGAGCATCAGCACCAGGGTGCTGATGATGGCGACTGAAGTCGCTACAAAAATACCGGCTTTTTTGTAGGCGATAAAAAAGAGTATGACGGGCAATAAATCGATGATGACTTGCATGACGGGTTCAGTGACTGAATTCCTGCTATCTGTGAGGGCACTATTTTGCTATGATTTCTGTCGAAATGTAAAGTTCGTTTCCTGATCGCTCAGCTTGGCGACTACTTATCCACTCACAGAATCAGCGATATCCACCCACCATGACTGTCCCTATAGACCTGCATTGCCACTCTACCATGTCAGATGGCCTGCTCACGCCGGAGGAGCTGGTGGCGCACGCTGCCAGCAAAGGCGTGCGTGTGCTGGCATTGACGGATCACGATGAAGTCAGTGGCCTGGCACGCGCACGCGCGGCGGCTGAACAGCATGGCATACATTTTATTGATGGCGTGGAAATATCGGCGACCTGGAAGAAACGCACCCTGCATATCGTCGGCTTGCGCGTGAATCCCGAGCATCCGCCGCTGCTGGAGGCTTTTGCCAAAGTGCGCGCAGGCCGGGATGCCCGCGCGCGGCAGATCGCGGAAGGGCTGGCCAGGGCGGGCATAGACCATGCTTATGAAGGTGCGAGGGCGATCTCCGGCAATGGCGTGATGACGCGCAGCCATTTTGCCCAGTTCCTGGTGCAGCAGGGCTATGCCAAAAATATCAAAGCGGTGTTCAAGAAATTTATGGTCAAGGGCAAACCCGGCTATGTCAACTATGAATGGATGAGCCTGCAAGAGGCGCTGGCCCTGATCAAAGACAGCGGTGGCGTCGCCGTGCTGGCGCATCCCGGCCGCTATGACCTCGGCTTCGTCAATATGCATTTATTATTGAATGAGTTCAGGGATAGCGGCGGTGTCGCCCTGGAAGTGGTGACCGGCAGCCATCAGCCACCGCAATATGCCCAGTTCGCCACCCTGGCACACCGTTTTGACCTCAAGGCTTCACAAGGGTCTGACTATCATGGGCCGGGTTTATCACATATGGAAATGGGCCGCCTGCCTGAGCTGCCGCCCGGCTGCGTCCCGGTATGGCAGGACTGGCCGGAAGCCAGCCAGTTGCAATAATCCGCCATGGCTCAATACTTTATTATTCATGCGGAAAACCCGCAGGCCAGATTGATACAACAGGCTGCCCAGCTCATACAGCAGGGCGGTGTGGTCGCTTGTCCTACGGATTCCAGTTATGCGCTGGTGTGTTCCATGCAATACAAAGACGCACAAACGCGCATACGGCGCTTGCGCGGTGTGGATGATGAACATCCGTTCACACTGATCTGCCGTGACCTGGCCGAGATCGGCACCTATGCCAAAGTCAACAATAGCCAGTTCCGTTTATTAAAAGCGCTCACGCCTGGTGCCTATACCTTTTTACTGGAAGCCAGCCGTGAAGTGCCCAGGCGGCTGCAGCACCCCAAACGTAGCACCATAGGTCTGCGCGTGCCCGGCCATATCGTTGTGCAAGCCTTGCTCGAGGCGCTGGATATGCCTTTGCTGAGCATGACGCTGCAATTGCCGCAGGACGAACTGCCGATGTCGGTAGGCTGGGAGATACGCGAAACCCTGGAGCACCAGGTCGATGCCGTGATAGACAGTGATATCGTGCATGTGGGTGCCACCACCATACTGGACCTGACGCAGGACCCGCCCGAGCTGGTGCGGGCCGGAGTCGCTCCCTGGCCCAAGTAAATCTGTCATTTGCGCAATGATGGCCACAAATCGCTAGCAAGCGCCAGCAATCGAAATTGGAAACCGAGATCAAATGGAATTAACCGCTATACAGAAAATCGCCGCCTATGCCTTGCCTATCCTGTTTGCGATCACGGTGCACGAAGCCGCGCATGGCTATGTGGCCAAATATTTCGGCGACCTGACTGCGGAGCGCATGGGCCGCATCACGCTGAATCCGTTTAAACATATTGACCCTTTAGGCACCATACTGCTGCCTGCCCTCAGTGTATTGCTGGGTGGCGTGCTGTTCGGCTGGGCCAAGCCGGTGCCGGTCAACTTTGCTAACTTGCGCAGACCAAAAAAAGATATGTTGTGGGTGGCCCTGGCCGGGCCAGCTTCCAACTTTGTGATGGCGATAGGCTGGGGCCTGATCCTGGCGCGCATCGCATTGTTTCCCGCCAACGCTCAGGAGTTTATGGCGCAGATGAGTCTGGCCGGTATCCAGATCAACCTGGTGCTGATGGTGCTGAATCTGCTGCCACTGCCGCCGCTGGATGGTGGCCGTATCGCCGTCAGCTTATTGCCTATGAAAGCGGCGATCGCCTTTTCGAGTGTTGAGCGTTACGGCATGCTGATTCTGATCGCGCTGTTATTCACCGGCATATTAGGCATGATACTGACGCCGGCTTTAAGGTTTTTCCAGCACTGGCTGGCGGTGCTGCTCATGTGAGTTGAAATGGCTACAGCTGTCAGCATAGCCATTTAAACCTCATAGCTCAAAACCTGAACCCGCCTAGCGTTTCATCACATCCAGCGTCAGCTTGCTGGGTACCTGGTCACGGTCAGCTTTCACCGCGACCGGGGCCGCAGCAGCTGTCCTTTCCGCAATCACTCCCGCCTCAGCCAATACTTTCTGTATAGATTCCGCGCGCGCTTGCGCCAATGCCTGCAGGTCGGCTTCGGTCACCTGTATGCTGGCGGTCAATGCCTGTTGCGCCTGCGCATAAAAACCTTCCGGTGCTTTTTCCAGCTTGGCCGCCAGACGCTTGAGCAGACCTTTATTGGTCAGTCTGTCATGCAGGGCCTGGATCGCAGCTTGCACCTTGGGGTTGTTGAGGTCTATAGGCCCTGCCGCTTGATTCGCTTGCAGGTGTACGCCCATTTCTTCTGCGACTTGCTTGCGCAGGGTCGCTTCCTGTATGGCTCGTGTGTCGCTGGCAGTGTCATAGCCGGGGATGATGCCCAGTTTTAATTGCTGGCGTTTAGCCAGCGCGGCGCTGACTGCGTGCAGCTTTTCCATTTCTGGCGGTGCAATGGCGGATTTTCCCGCTTCAAACACGATGGCTTCCAGTTTTTCACTGCTGCCAAACAGCTTGCCCAGCGCCGTGAACGGCGAGGTCACTATTTTAGTCAGCACATTGGTAAAGGCTTTCCACATGATGCTGCCATAGCTGAATTTCGGGTCATCCAGGCTGCCGCTGATAGGCAGGTCCAGGTCTATCACGCCATCGCTGTCTTCCAGGATGGCAATGGCGAGATCCAGCGGCAGGTCAGGCGCATCTTTGCTATCGACTTTTTCACCCAGCGTGAGTTTTTTGATCACGAATTTATTCTCACCGGCCAGTTGCCGCTGTTTGATCTTGTACTCCAGGTTGACCGATAACTTGCCGGACTCGATCTTGCGGCCGGCAAATTTGCCCGAGTAAGGCGTCAGGCGGTTCATTTCAAGATTGGTGAATGCCAGTTTGATATCGGTCAGTTCGGTAGCCTGGAAAGGTTGTAACGAGCCATAAATGCGCGCAGCACCATACTCATCGACTTTGCCATCCAGCTCAACTTGTGCGGTCGCCGCCGGGTTGCTGGAAATGCCATTGATCACGCCACCTAGCGAGTGTATGTTGGTGCCAAAAGGTTGTGGCAGTGACAGGTCAGCAAATTCCAGCTCGGCGCCATTGATGCGCACGCTATCAATAGCGACAGGAAAGTCTGCTTTAGCGCTGCTATCTGTAGTCGCACTGCTTGTAGGCGGCGCTGGCGGCTGCTTGCCGGCCTCCTGCTTAGCAGCAGGTGATTCAGCAGCGGCTGATGCTGGATTGCGTATCACCTTGGAAATATTCAGGCTGCGGTCAGGGTAGATGATGAATTTGCTCTGCGGCTTATCCAAAGTCAGGCTGCTGATCTGTAAACGGTTGGGTGCCAGTGACAGCGCCAGGCCGTCGCCCTGCAGTTTTTCCCAGCGCAAAAAGGCTTGCTGGCTGGCTTGTTCCAG
This sequence comes from Methylophilus luteus, assembly GCF_042676265.1. Lineage (NCBI taxonomy): Bacteria > Pseudomonadati > Pseudomonadota > Betaproteobacteria > Nitrosomonadales > Methylophilaceae > Methylophilus > Methylophilus luteus. Next base: position 1,437,766 of record NZ_JBHTKB010000001.1, on the reverse strand, counting down.
CAATGACCAGTGGCTGACGGTGAAACCACCGTTAAAGCTGGTAGTGCCGCTGGCGCTTTGCTGCAGTTTACCCTGCAGGCTGGCGCTGCCATCTTGCAACGTGAGCAGCGCGACTTGCTGGATATAGGGCGCAAAAGGCTTGAGTGACAGGTCGGTCAGCGCTAATTGCAATTCTGTTTTAAACGGTGCCGGAGTCAGTGTGCCCCTGGCGCTGAACTGTCCGCCCTGTTTCAGTTTAAAGCCAGCTTTAACCGGCAACGCACGGGCCATCTGCTGGCTGAGGTCGGCCACTTCCAGGTTGCCGTCGGTGATATCGAGCATGACTGGTGCTGAGGTCGCCTGGTCTTCAATATGAATATCGGCGTGCTGCAGGGCAAAGCGTTTCAGGCCCACTGCCCAGGCGGGTTTGTTTGCTGCGGCAGGTTTGAGCGCAGGTGCGCCGGCTGCCTGGGTCTTGGGTGTCTGGGTCTGGCCTGTCTGGGTTTGTACATGGACTGAGTCGTTGCCGGTGGCCGCAACCAGCAAGGCCTGCCAGTTCAACTGCTGGTCCGCCTGGCGTATCACCTGTGTCTTCAGGCCGCTGAGCTGCAATGCACCCAGGCTGATCTTTTGCTCATCCAGTGCCAGGCTGCCATCGGTCAGGGCAATGCTGGCCAGTTGTGCGACCGGTTTTTTATCTGATTGCACGCTGAGCTGCCTGGCTTCGGCTTTGATCTGTTTCAGCTGCAGACCGGTTTGCTGCTCCAGCGCCAGTTGCAGATTAAAGTCAGACACTGTCGCCGCCAGCGGTCTGGCAAATTGCTGGTCCAGATAAGCCAGCTGCCAGTGCGCAAACGCAATATCGTTTATGGCGACATGGAAAGGCGTTTGCGGTTTTTCCGCAGGCGTAGTCTGTGGCTGGGCAGGCGCGGGCGTGGTTGCCTGAGCCGGTGCCGTCGCCGCCAACGCCTGTTGCCAGTCCAGTGTGCCATCGGCGTGGTGGGTGGCCGACAGTGTGCCATCTGCCAGCAGTATTCTGGCGATAGCCGCCTGGCGTTCGGCCAGGTTGAGGCTGACTTGCTCTATAGCTAAAGCCGGCAACAGCAACAGGTTTTTTTGCTGGTGCTGTAGTTGCAATTGCTGGAGTTGCAGGTCCAGCTTGTCAAAACTGAGCTGCGCATGGTCGCTATGGCTGAATTCCAAGCCAGGCAAGCTGGCCTCGGCCGCTGCCAGTGAGAATGTCGCTTGCGGTTTTTGTAGTTGCAGCTGGTCTAGCTTGAGGTTCAGTGCTTGCGTGGTTATCTTGGTGTCTGACGCCTGCTCCAGCAATAACTGCTTGATCAGCAGGGTGACTTGATTGAGCGCGAGCCTGTCACCCTGTGCCAGTTTACCCGCCAGCGCATGCAGCGATAATCTGGCATCGCTCAGCAATAAGCGCGGGTGCTGGTCAGGCAGCGAGAAATCATATTTCAGCTGGCTGGCAAAAGTACCGGCATCTGGCTGAAACGGCAGCGCTTGGGTATTGACCCATAGAGCAAGCTTGGCGACCTGCAGTCCTTCTATCGCCAGTGTGCCTCGCGACGCCAGCGGGTTGACGCCGAAATCACCTTTCCATTTCAGGGTGCCGCCCTGGTAGGGCAGTTTGGCAGCGATCAGGTAATCTCCGCGGTCTTCAGCCAGGGTAGAAAAACCATCCAGTTCAAAATCCAGCGGCTTTAACGAAGCCTGTAGCGGCGTGGCGTGATGGTCATCCAGATATTCGATATCGCCGTGGCGTATCACTATGTTTTCTATGATGACACGCGGCAGCGCTTTTTCTGGTGGCGTCGGCTCTTCATTCAGTTTGGCGATCAGGTCTGCCCAGTTAAGGCGCCCTTGTTTGGAAATATGCAGATGGATACGCGGGGAGTCCAGGGCCACCTGCTTCAGTTTCCAGGCCCAGCTGAACAGGCCACTAAACTCTAAATCCACCACCAGGCGGTCAAACGAGGCCAGTGGCGCGCCACTTTTCTCGGTCAGTGCCAAGTGGTCTATGGTGGTGGTCAGGCGCAAAGGGTCAAAACTGACTTTTTCAACGCTGGCTTTACTGGCCAGCTGGGTTTCGGCCACCCATGGCAGCAGCCATTTCGCCAGCGGGTTGACTGCCAGCCAGGCAAACAGGAAATAAAACAGCAGCAGACCGGCAATGATCTTGATTGTCAGTGACTGGGGCCGTGAGTGCAGCAGTGAGTGGCGCAATGTAGCGAGCAAGGGTGTCAGACGATTTAACATAGGCGGATAATTTAGCAGATTTTGTGTCAGAAAGTGACAGAAAGTACCCGCTATATAGCGGGAGAGCACACAAAGCATGCCAGACGGGCCGCTGAAGGTGACATATTCATGCTTTTTGAGGTATGCTTAAATCATCTCTTTACACAGGATGCTGTTTTCAGCAGTACGTATGGCTTCTGAGCCGGAAAAGTTGTCGCATAAACCCTCTTTATTAGAACGATTAAGTCATTTTCTTCTGCGCGAGCCAGAAGATAGAGAGCAACTGGTTGAGTTGCTGCATGGGGCTTATGAAAACCACCTGATGGATGGCGATTCCCTCGCCATGATAGAGGGTGTCCTGCAGGTCAGTGAGATGCAAGTCCGCGATGTCATGATCCCGCGCTCACAAATGGATGTGATAGATATTACACAGCCTGCTGAAACCTTACTCCCGTTTGTCATAGAAACAGCCCACTCCCGTTTCCCGGTCATAGAAGATAATAAAAACGATGTCATAGGCATTTTGCTGGCCAAGGATCTGTTGCGCTATTACGCTGACCAGTCTTTCGAGCTGCGCGATATGCTGCGTCCGGCTGTGTTTATCCCTGAATCCAAGCGCCTGAATGTGCTGCTGAAAGAGTTTCGCAGCAACCGCAACCATATCGCCATCGTGGTGGATGAATACGGCGGCGTGGCCGGTATGGTCACCATAGAGGATGTGCTGGAGCAGATCGTCGGTGACATCGAAGATGAGTACGATGATGACGAAACCGAAGGTAATATCATCCCGCAAGAGGCTGGCAGCTATAGAGTCAAAGCCCTAACTGAGATCGCCGAGCTCAATGAAGCACTGGGCACCGAGTTCAGCGATGAAGAGTTTTCTACCGTGGGCGGCCTGGTGATCAACCATTTCGGCCATTTGCCGAAACGCGGCGAGCAGATCCGCATAGCTAACCTGAGTGTCACCGTGGTGCATGCCGATAGCCGTCGCGTCCATGTGCTGCTGATAGAACAATTGCCGGAAGAGCCGTACCCTATAGAGTCTGTATAGTTGTTGCGTGCCGTGCTGGCGTGAACCATTGGTTGTTTTGATTGCCTGACTATCTGAAAAGGAGCGTTACGATGAGAACTCAATCCTGGTTTTATATGCTGTTAGCACTAGCCTTGCTGAGTTCAAGCCAGGCGGTGTCAGCAGGGCCCACCACTGAAAAACTTGCCACCGACAAAATCCCTCAGGACGAGCAGGGTTTTGTCAATGCAGTCAGCAAGCTCAAGCCTGCTGAGATCATCGCCTTGCTGGGTGAGCCTGCGCGGGCAGAAGATGTGAAACTAAAAGACAGTGGCCGCGTGGTGGCTTCTATCTGGCATTACCACAATATCAATAAAGACGAGCAGGGCGCATTTTACCCGACCACCGAGCTGGATATCATTGATGACCAGGTCAGTGTGATCGTGTTTTTGAATAATGATGGTTCGGATGCTAGCCAGGGCCAGACTTACGAGGTGCAACCTTATGAAGGACAACCTTTTTAACTGCTGAGCCTGGTTTAGCAGAAGAACCAGGTTTGGCAGAAGAACCAGGTTTAGCAGAAGAACCAGGTTTAGCAGGGGAACATAGTTCTGCTGGCATTCATTATGACGCTGATATCACAAAGGGCACCACAGGTGCCCTTTTGTTTGTGTGCAACAAGCAGCCGCTTATTTTTTCAGGTTGTCACGGATCTCACGCAACAACAGAATGTCTTCAGGCGTGGTAGCCGGCGGAGGTGGTGGTTCGGCCTGTTTCAGGCTGTTCATGAATTTAACCATTTGAAAAATGATAAACGCCAGGATAATGAAGTTGAGCACTATGGTGATAAAGTTGCCGTAAGCCAGCACCGCACCTAATTTTTTCGCTTCCACCAGTGCCAGATCAGCCGACTGTCCGTTCAGCGGGATGTACAAATTGCTGAAATCAAAACCGCCAAAGAGATTCCCTACGACAGGCATGATGATGTCGTCCACCAGGGAGCTGACGATTTTGCCAAATGCGCCGCCTATAATCACACCGACCGCCAGGTCCATGACGTTGCCTTTTAGCGCAAACTGTTTAAATTCGGATGCCACACTCATAACTTCACACTCCTTTAATTGTTATTTACAGCAAGATTGCATGGACGACTATAGGCGTAGCTTTGCCTGCTTGTCAATCTGCGGCTGCCATCCGTTAAAAAATGGGCGCTGTTATATAATGCAGCCATATCAGGCCCCGGAGACCAAGTAGCCAGCCATGCAGTTGTTTCATACTTTGCGCGAATTGCGCACCTTTCTTGATGGCCACGCCGGCCAGCGTATCGGTTTTGTCCCCACCATGGGCAATCTGCATGCAGGTCATTGCGAGCTGGTCAGCCAGGCTAAAAGCCGGGCTGATATCGTGGTCGCCAGCATTTTTGTCAACCCTTTGCAATTCGGGGTCAATGAGGATTTTGGCAGTTATCCGCGTACATTGCAGGCCGATTGCGAACAGTTGCGCGACGTGGGCGCAGACCTGGTGTTTGCCCCTGCGGTAGAAGAAATGTACCCTGACTTTGATGGCCAGAATCTGCAACAGCAAGTCATTGTGCAGCCACCGCCGCTGGCGGATATTCTGTGTGGTGCCAGCCGCCCCGGGCATTTTGCCGGTGTGGCGACCGTGGTGACCAAGTTGTTTCATATGGTGCGGCCTGACCTCGCCGTGTTTGGCAAAAAAGATTACCAGCAGCTGATGGTGATACGCGCGCTGGTGCGGCAGCTGAATTTTGCTATCGAGATACTTGGGGTAGACACCAGGCGTGAACCCTCAGGCCTGGCCATGAGCTCGCGTAATGGCTACCTGACGCCAGCACAAAAGATACAGGCTGCCCAGCTCTATGCGCAGTTGCAACAGCTGCGGGCTGCGCTGCACAGTGGCAGGCGGGATTATGCCGCCTTGTCCGAGCAGGCGGTTTCAGCACTCAACCAGCAGGGCTGGCAGGCCGATTATGTAGAGATATGTGCACAACAGGATCTGAGTGTGCCGGCAGCAGATCAAACTGAACTAGTGGTGCTGGCCGCGGCCAAACTGGGTAATACGCGTTTGATTGATAATTGTGAAGTCAGCCTTAAGTAAGATGGTCGCGTTTTTATGAAAATTATTTTGCGCTAAGCTATTGATAACTTTATAATTACGACCTTTTCCGCGCTGGCGGGGAAATTCACTGAAGGGATGCAATGCAAACAACCATGTTGAAATCAAAGCTGCATCGGGTGCGGGTCACGCACAGCGAGCTGCACTACGAGGGTAGTTGCGCTATCGATGAAGCCTTGCTGGAAGCTGCCAATATTCGTGAATATGAGCAGATCCAGATTTACAACATCAACAATGGCGAGCGGTTCACCACCTACGCTATCCGCGCCGAGCGCCACTCCGGTGTGATCTCTGTCAATGGTGCCGCTGCACACAAGGCAGACCCGGATGACCTGATCATCATCGCCTGTTATTCTCAGTACACCGAAGCTGAGCTAGCCAACTTTCATCCACAACTGGTCTATGTCGATACGCATAATCGTATCGTGCAACTAAAAGACCATATCCCGGCGCAAGCTGCCTGAACCCATTGAATGTGCCTATGCAACCTATAGATAACAGCATCTCCCTGGAGGAGATGAAACTGGCCGTAGTCGACGCGCTGGAAGATATTAAAGCCTTTGATATTACCGTGATGGACGTGCGTCAGATGACCACGCTCACCAGCTACATGATAGTGGCCAGTGGTAATTCCACCCGCCAGTGCAAGGCGATCGCTGACAATGTGCGCGACAAGCTCAAAGAAAAAGGCGCAGAAACGCGTGGCATTGAAGGTGAAAAAGATGGTGAGTGGGTATTGGTTGACCTGGGCGAGATCGTCATCCATGTCATGGTGCCGGCTACCCGTGCCTACTACAACCTAGAGCAATTATGGAGCGAGTCGCAATCGCGACGCGCAGCTTCAGCCGCTTAATCCTAGCTATCTGCACTATGTGCGCGCAGAGCAGGGTGCAAACTGCACTCAACCTTATCACTGGCGTGGCCTTGCAGGGTCGCAACGGTTTTAAGGGTAGCCGCGCGCAGCCTTGCTTGTTATCTAACCCGGTCGCCATTTCTGCATGAAGCTGAATATCATCTCGGTGGGACATAAAATGCCTGACTGGGTTGAATCCGCCTGTGCCGAATATCTGAAACGCATGCCGCCCGAGCTGGAAACACGCATCATAGAGATCAAGCCCGACAAGCGGGCCGCTGGCAAAAACAGCGAAGTCGTCCAAGAAGCTGAAGCAAAACGTATCCTCGAAGTCGCCGGTAAGGATTACCTGGTGGCGCTGGATGAGCGTGGCCAGGCGGTGACCACGCTGCAGCTGGCCGATAAGTTGAAAAGCTGGCAGGAGATGGGGCGCGACGTGTCGCTGGTGGTTGGCGGGGCGGATGGTTTGCATGCGCAATTAAAGGTGCAGGCGCAGTGGTTATTCAGCCTTTCTAAATTGACCATGCCGCACGGCATGGTGCGGGTGATGCTGGCCGAGCAACTCTATCGCGCGCATACGGTCCTAAGTGGTCATCCTTATCACCGGGAATAATCATGTCTAAAGCTTTGGTCTGGTTGCGTCGCGACTTGCGCATGGAAGATCATGCCGCCTTGTATCACGCTTTAAAGCGGCACCAGCAGGTCTATGTGGCCTTCGTGTTCGACAGCGATATCCTGGATGCCTTGTCAGACAAGCACGATAGACGGCTGGAATTTATCTGGGAAAGTGTCACTGAACTCAAACTGGCGCTGCAGGCAGCAGGCGGTGATCTGCTGGTCCGTCACGGCAGGGCGCAGACAGAGATCCCCAGGCTGGCGCAGCAGCTGCAAGTCGCTGCCGTGTATGCCAATAGAGATTACGAGCCGCTGGCGATAGCGCGTGACGAACAGGTGGCGCAGGCTTTATTAGGTGAAGAACGAACCCTGCATCTGTTCAAGGACCAGGTGCTGTTTGAGCAGGACGAGATCCTGACCCAGACCGGCAAGCCTTATGGCGTATTCACTCCTTATAAAAGAGCCCACCTGGCCAAATTGAATGCGTTTTATCTTAAAGCCTATCCGGTGCAGCGCTATCTTTCCAATCTGGCCGCCATGCCCGCAGCAGCCATGCCATCACTGGAAAGCCTGGGTTTCTCGCGCACTAACTTGAAAAGCCTGCGTTTGCCTACCGGCATGGCCGGCGCGCAGCAGCTGTTTCACGACTTTTTGCAACGCATAGAAGATTACGAGCAGGCGCGCAACTATCCCGCCATCAAAGGTGTCTCTTACTTGTCTGTGCATCTGCGCTTTGGCACTATCTCCATCCGCCAGTTGGCGCAGGCAGCGTGGCAATTGTCGCTGGCCGGCAATGCGGGTGCTGCCACCTGGTTAAGCGAGTTGATCTGGCGCGATTTTTATTTTCAGGTCTGTTACCACCGGCCCGATCTGCAACTCGAGCGGCGTGCTTACCGGCCTGAATATGAGCAACTGCCGTTTGCGAACGACAGAGACTGGTTTGCTGCCTGGTGCGAGGGGCGTACCGGTTTCCCTATCGTGGATGCCGCCATGCGCCAACTGAACCAGACCGGCTATATGCATAACCGCTTGCGCATGGTGGTGGCCAGTTTCTTGGTCAAGGACCTGTTGATAGACTGGCGCTGGGGCGAGCAGTATTTTGCCGACAAGTTGATTGATTTTGATTTCGCTGCCAACAATGGTGGCTGGCAGTGGGCGGCTTCAACCGGCTGTGACGCGCAACCCTATTTCAGGATATTTAATCCGCAGTCGCAGTCGGAAAAATTTGATGCACAGGGCAAGTTTATTCGTAAATATGTGCCTGAGTTGGCAGCGCTGGATAATCAGCTGATACACGCGCCCTGGGCAGGCACGCCAGGCAAGAAACATCAGCTGCCCAGCATGCCCGAAGTGGACTATCCGCTGCCGCTGGTGAACCATGCTTTGCAGCGAGAGCAGGCGCTGGCACTATACAAAAATAATGTGAAGCAAAAATGACATTTGATGTAGAATAAACTCGTTTTACGCTGCGGTTGGTAAGGTGGCAGTAAGGTTTTCGTTGTAGGTCGCAAAGCGTGATCGCCCTTCAAAATGGATGGCGATCGCCGTTAATGTGCTTGCAGGGTATTTGGAGGATAGATAAGCTTCTTAATATGCCATGATTAATTTTATAAAGGCATTTATACCAATTTGCTTCATCTAAATATAATGAAAAATATGAAAAAACTAAAATCCGTATTATTGATTGCCGTACTGGTCGGTCTTTCCGGGTGTGCAACCACCAATAAAGACCCGCTCGAAGGCGTCAACCGGGGAATATACAAATTCAATGATGTGGTCGATCAATATGCGATGAAGCCGGTTGCCAAGGCTTACAAAGCAGTGACGCCCTCACCAGTGCGTACAGGCATCAGCAACTTCTTCAGTAACCTGGGTACTTTGACCACGGTAGTGAATGACCTGCTGCAACTGAAATTCGCGCAGGCATTTACCGATGCCGGCCGCTTTGTCATCAATACCACTTTCGGTATCGCCGGTTTTATCGATGTTGCCAGCAAGGACAATATCCCTAAACATCAGGAAGATTTCGGCCAGACGCTGGGCTACTGGGGCGTAGGTTCAGGCCCGTACCTAGTGCTGCCTATCCTGGGCCCGAGCACCGTGCGTGACGCCGGTGGCCTGGCGTTTGATACTGTGACTTCTGACCCTATCACTTACCTGCACAACACTGGCCAGATCCGTGCCCATAACCAGGTGCGTTTTGTACAATTTTTGGACAAACGTACCCAGCTGCTGGATGCCAAAGACCTGGTGGATGATGCGTCTATCGATCCATATGCATTTATGCGTGATGCCTACCTGCAACGCCGTGCTAGCCAGGTTCAGGATGGCCTGGTGCCAAGCGAGTTGCTGCAGGATGAGTTTGAGCCGGAAGATGACGAGCCAGCGAAGGCAACTTCAGCAGAACAGGCCGTCGTTGCTGATACGGTGGTGTTGCAGTCAGATGCGCCTATAGAAGACAATGCAGTCGCGCTGACCAGCCAGGCCCAGCCAGTGGCAGTGGAAGACAACGCTGTGACACCTGAGCCAAACACACCTGATGTGGCCGCAGATATCACTGAAACGCCAGCAGCGACTGAATCTCAAGAGGCATTGCCACCACTGCTAGACCAGGTCAGTGAGCAGCCTGCAGTGGAAGAAGAACATGTCGCCAATGTGGTGGCCGGCGTCGATGAGACCTTGCTGACACTGGAAGCGCAGGAAAAATAAAACCTAAAACAAAAAAAGGTTTTGCTGCGCAATAAACAGGCAGCGTAATAAAAATGGCTTTGCAGTGATTGCAAAGCCTTTTTTATTGATGCCACCGTGTTATTCACACGGCCCGCTTATTCGCCAGAGGCGACCGTCATTCTCTCTATCAGTATAGAGCCAGTCGATTTTGAGCTGTTGGGGATGATGTCGTTGCCTATGGCAATAATGCCTTTCAGCATCTCCTGCATATTGCTGGCAATGGTGATCTCTTCTACCGGGTGTACGATCACGCCTTTTTCTACCCAGTAACCGGCGGCACCGCGCGAGTAATCACCCGTGATCATATTCATGCCATGACCCAGTAATTCGGTCACCAGCAAGCCGGTATCCAGTGTCTGCAACAACTGCTGTAGCGAGTGCCCGGTTGAGCGCACCAGGATGTTATGCGCACCGCCGGCATTGCCGGTCGATTGCATGCCCAGCTTGCGTGCCGAATAACTGCCCAGCAAATAGCCCTGTAACACGCCATTCTCGACCAGGGTGCGCTGCTGGCAGGCCACCCCTTCATTATCAAACGGGCTGCTGCCTGCGCCTTTGCGGATAAAAGGGTCTTCATCTATATGCAGCAAGGGGCTGGCTATGGTCTGCCCCAGGCTATCCAGCAGGAATGAAGATTTGCGGTACAGATTGCCGCCGGAAATAGCGCTGAGCAGTGTGCCTATCAGGCCGCTGGCCAGTGGTGCTTCAAACAGCACCGGGTACTGGCCGGTTTTGATCGTGCGCGCATCTAACCTTTTGACCGTGCGCTCGCCGGCGATCTGCCCGACTTGTTCCGGCGACTCCAGGTCCTGCGCATCGCGGGCACTGCTATACCAGTAGTCGCGCTGCATCTGATTGTTGGATTCGGCGATCACCGAACAGCTGATGCTGTGGCGCGAGCTAGGGTAACCCCCGACAAAGCCATGACTGTTGGCATAGGCGAACGCGCCACTCTGGCTGTAAATGCTGGCACCTTCACTATTGCTGATACGGGCATCAACCGCCAGCGCGGCTGCTTCGCAACGGCTGGCTAATGCCAGCGCCTGCTCTACATCGATGGCCCACGGGTGATGCAGTGACAGGTCAGGGAATTCGGTTGCCATGCGCTCGGCATCGGCCAGGCCGCAGAAAGGGTCTTCAGCGGTGTATTTGGCAATATTGCAGGCTGCTTCCACGGTGTCTTTAAGCGCCTGCGAACTCAGGTCAGAGGTGCTGGCATAGCCTTTACGCTGGCCGAAGTAAACCGTGACCGAGCAACCTTTATCACGGTTGTATTCGATATTTTCGGTCTCGCCCTGACGCACCGAGACATTCTGGCCGGTGCCAAAACTCACTTCTGCTTCTGCACTGCTGGCGCCTGACTGCCTGGCCAATTGAATGATGTCTTGCGAGATTTGTTTGAGTTGTTCCAGTTGCATGCTATGAGCGCTTGTTTCTTGCTTGGCAGTTAAAGCTGGTATCATACCGTGATTTGGCAGAGATTGCTTTTACCATGACCGCAGAACCGCTTGATGATTCCCCTCCCAGTAAAACCAAATTGAAAGCAGAGGCTGACGCCGCGCAGGAAATCGGTAGACAATTGCTGGAACTGCCTAAAGACAGATTAAAGAAATTGCAGCTGGATGAAGCCTTAAGTGACGCGATCGTTGAGGCGAAACGGCTCACAGCCAACGGCGCTATCCGCCGCCAGTTGCAGTATATAGGCCGCCTGATGCGCGACATAGACCTGGCACCTATCGTAGAACAGTTGCAAAAATGGGAAGGCAAGCATATAGAAGAGAATGCGCGCTTTCACCAGATGGAGCGCTGGCGCACCCGCCTGATAGAAGATGCGAAAGCATTTGAGTTATTTCTGCTGGAATACCCGCGTACCGATGTGCAGCGGATGCGTACATTGATACGCAATGCGCAAAAAGAACTGGCGGCCAACAAGCCACCCAAAAGCAGCCGTGAATTATTCAAAATGATACGCGAGCTGGCTGAAGGTGCACACAGCGCACCGGATGAGCTGGCTGAGTAGTATCCGTCGCCAGACCAGCTGTCAGTAGGTTGACGGCTGACTACGCTTAAGTCATACATAGAAAACCATTTATTTATAAACGGCTGCGGCACTTGCAAGCAAGGTCAGCCAGCCGTGGATGAGCAGGGGAAGATAGTGCAGCAGCATGAGCAAGAACTGGATTTAACCGGCCTGGAAAGCCCGGAACCTATGTTAAGAACCAAGACTGCCCTGGATGCCCTGGCATCCGGACAGGTGATCCTGGTTAAAACGACGGCATTGGGTAGTGAGCAGAATATCCGCAACCTGATCAGCAATCACCCGGTGACTTTGCTGTCTTTTAAAAAAGAGAACGGCATCTTTCATTTTCTGATCGAAAAAACGCCAGCTCCATCCTCAGCTGGTCCCACCAGCCAGGCTTAGTCCCTTTTCGGCGGCAGCAGGAATTTCCACGGCTGCCGATAGAGCAAGGTTATCAATTCCAGCGCAAATGCTTTCCAGTGACGGTAGCGCACCTGCCGTGATTTCATGGCCACAAAAATAGCCAGCCCGAAACTGGTGAGCAGATTGACCGTACCCACCACGACTATGCCTAGCAAGGCTGTGCCCAGCAGATAATAAGTCAGCTGGAAATTCAGCGCCGAAAACGCATAGCCGGAAAAAGCCGCCACAAACGTGACATGGCGGATATCCAGCGGCAGGCCTAGCATGACTCCCAGGCCGGAAGCGAAACCCAGCAGGCAACCAAAATAGAAATTCCCGGCCAGTGCGCCCAGGTTATGGCGTATATAGTCGGCGATACGCGACAGACGCTCTTTGCCTAGCAAACGCTGCAAGCGGGGCAGGTTGGCGATGCGTTCAGGTATGTTGTTATAGGCGGCCAGGTTGTCATGGTAGCCGGCGATCAGGCCGGAGAGGAACAGGCAAACGCCCGCCACCGCAGCATAGAGTGCGCTCAGGCTGATCAGCGGGTTATTGGAATCCAGCAGGATATGCGCTTTGGCCTCACCGATAAAGTGGTGGCCGCTGTATTGCAGCACCAGCCAGTCTATCAACATCGCCATCGGGATCACGACGATGACATTGCCCAGGATGGCTATGGTCTGGCTGCTGGTGGTTTGCGCCACGATGTTGACCAGGCTGTGTATGTTCTTGCTGTCCTGGCCGTCATCGTCTATGGTGGCGGCAATGGTGGCGGCAGTCATCGCCGGCTGTTTGGTGGCGACGGTAAAATGCAGCAGGTGTATCAATACAAAGCCCAGCCCATAATTCAGGCTGAAGAAAATAGCTTCTGCCAGTGGCGCGAAGTGATAACTGGCAATGATGATCTTGAACATGGCCATAAAGGCAATGATCACCCCGGCACCCATGGCCGAGCCCATCAGTTTGTAATACTCCTGCCGATGCTGGGCGATATAGTGTTCGCCGGTGTGGCTGGCATTTTCAGTCACGCGCAAGGCCAGCAACTCGGTGTTCTGGCGCCAGTATTCCGAAAGATTGTTTTTTTTGCATTCTGCATACACCAGCTGTTTGAACAGGCGGGTGATGGCATCGCTGACGTCGTGCCTGAGCAGCAGGCCATGCAAAATATCCACCAGTAATTGCATGCGGTGTATCTGCTGCAGCATACGCTGCATCAGTGCAGTCAGCGAGATGCTGGTGCCGGTCTTGGCATTGGCTTTGCGGATATCATTGGTCAGTTGCTCGCAGCGCTTCAGCACTTCATACAGATGCTGGATATCGTCGGCGCTGACCTGCGGCAGGGTGAGGAATTTCTGTATCTCTATATTCTGCGTGATAAATGGCGAGTCATTATTCTCCAGGTCTTCATGCTGCAGGATCAGCTCCGGGTCCAGGCCAGAGGCGGACAGGCGGTAGGAAAGCACTTGCAATGCATCTTTTAATTCCTGGATGCAACTTAACTGCTGCGCATGGTTGCCTTCACCCAGCGCCAGGGTGTGCATAAAGTCGCGCCAGACGGTATTTGGCACGCCGGTGACCCAGTAGGCATCGCTATTGCGGTAAAAGATCTGCCCGAACACATCTTTCAGGTATCTGGGGTCGGGCACTTCTGGCAACAGTTTGTGCGAGAAGCGGCGGTAGATCTCGGTAAAAAAGCCCAGGTCAGACTGTATGCCGTGCTCTGAATAAAGGGAGATGACACTTTTTTCATCCAGCAGGCGCAAGATGCTGTTACGTAAGGCCAGCGCGAATTGCGGCTGCTGCTGTAGCAAAAAACACAGTGCCTGTATGGACTTGCTGGCACTTTCAGTATCGGTGACCTGGTGCGGGCGGATATCCTCAACCAATGCGCGCAAAAACGCAATGTCGTCAAGTTGACCGGAGGCGACGCGGGCCGCCTGGTGGTCGAAGGTGGTTTGAAACATGTATAACACTTTCTGTTTTTAATTGGGTGCCTGGGTGCAGCGCAAGCCTGCGCTTACAAAGTCACTTTCAAGGCCAGCGGTTCGGTTTTTCGCTGTATGTTCAAGGTCACGCTACTGCCCTTGTAGCGCCTGACCAGGCTGGACAAGGTCGCGGCATCATTTACTTTCTCCTGGTTGATAGTCAGCAACTGGTCACCACGTAACAATCCGGCTTGTTCTGCAGCAGAGCCATGGATCACGGCGATCACCCGCACACCATCGGCAGAGGGGGCGGTCTCCTGCTCATCACCGGCCTGCGCGGAGGAGCGGGGCACCAGTTTGATCACATGCACACCCAGCACCGGCGGTGGTAACTTGGCCCAGAAAGTCGCGTAATAGCGATATTTGCCAGGCTGGGCAGCCACATCTTTTTCAGTCAGCGACTGGCCTTTTTTAATGGCTTCCTTGATCACTTCCATTTTTGCGGAAGGTGAGGCATTGCCGGCTTTTTTGACGTATACCAGGATCTTGTCCGCCTGGATAGCGCGGCCATGTTCCAGGGCTAGACTCGGTGGCACTTCTCCCGCTTCAAAAGCGCTGAAACCCATCAGGTCATAGCCATCTTCCAGCATGGTGATATTGTCATCATCACGGCGGGTACCACTCAATAACTCGGGTTGCGGGCTGGCTTGCAGCGAATGCAGATTGCCCTGGTTTTGGGCCTGGTAGTTTTTGGCATACAGATTGTCATCGGCAAATGCGGCTGGCGCAGTCATGCACAGGGTCATCGCGGCCAGCAGTAGCCATAAGCGGTAATAGCCACTGCCTGATGCGCGGGCCGCAGAGGTGAGATGCGCTGGGTTGCATAAAACTTTCATCTGTTTTCTCCATAATCAATGACACCTTTTAGTCTGACTGATGTGCCGGCTAATGTTATGATGTGCTGGTACATTAACACAGACCAACTGGATTGCCAGCAATTCCATCCCGGGCATGCGATCCAGGGCTGTGCGAGCCAGATCCATGCAATATAAACTGACAGACCAAAAGTTATGCAAGCACAATCCACGCGCATAGGG
Source organism: Methylophilus luteus (assembly GCF_042676265.1). Classification (NCBI taxonomy): domain Bacteria; kingdom Pseudomonadati; phylum Pseudomonadota; class Betaproteobacteria; order Nitrosomonadales; family Methylophilaceae; genus Methylophilus; species Methylophilus luteus. The sequence continues at coordinate 1,422,750 of NZ_JBHTKB010000001.1, read as the reverse complement.
CTGGTATCCATCAGCGATCGCGCATCTAAAGGCGTATATGAAGACCAGGGTATACCCGCGCTGTCTTCCTGGCTGGAAAAAACCCTGCTATCACCCTATGAAACGGTCAGCCGCCTGATCGCCGACGAGCAGGCCACGATCTCAGAAACACTCAGGCAGCTGGTCGATGAATCGCATTGCCACCTGATACTCACCACCGGCGGCACCGGGCCTGCGCTCAGGGATGTCACGCCCGAGGCGACGCTGGCTATCGCCGACCGCGAGATGCCAGGCTTTGGCGAGCAGATGCGCCAGATCAGCCTGCGCTTTGTGCCTACCGCCATTTTGTCGCGCCAGGTAGCGGTGATCCGCAAACAATGCCTGATCATCAACCTGCCAGGCCAACCCAAGTCTATACAGGAAACCCTGGAAGGACTGAAGGATGCTGATGGCAAACTGCTGGTACCGGGTATTTTTGCCGCCGTGCCTTACTGCCTGGATCTGCTGGCGACTGCCAGCCAGCCCATGCCCTACCTGGAAACCGCAGACGCTATCGTTAAATCCTTCAGGCCCAAATCTGCCCAGCGCCCGACTGCCTCAATTAAAGAATAATTGTTTAAAGAATCATTGAATCATGAATTACAAAAGCATCGCTACGCTGATCTTTATCGCGTGTTTCAGTCTGCTCACCTATCTGTTATTGATGGAGATGCCGCCCAGCAATGACGGCTCGCTGTACAAAGACAAAATAGAGCATATCATTGCTTTTGGCGGGGTGACATTCTGGGGCCTGATGGCATTCCCCGCACACCGGCTGGCGATCGCTGTCGGCCTGACTGCCTTTGGTGCCCTGATGGAGATATTGCAAGGTGTGATGACTACCACGCGCCAACCTAGTATTTATGACTGGTACGCCGACCTGGTCGGCATCGCATTGGCATGGGTAATGGTCATACTATTACAACGCTGGTGGAAGCAACGCCGTGGCTGAATTCGATCTTATCGCGCAATATTTCACGCGCCCCGCGCTGGCCGGTGCTAGCGCAGCAGACCTGGGCGTAGGGGATGATGCCGCATTGATCAGTGTGACTGCCGGCCATCAGCTGGCCATTTCTGCCGATATGTCAGTGTCTGGCACACATTTTTTTGCCGACGCTGATCCTTACGCCATAGGCTGGAAAGCCATGGCAGTCAATGTCAGTGATATGGCGGCGATGGGCGCAAACCCTAAATGGGCCACCTTGGCTATCGCCTTGCCTGAGATAGATGCAGGCTGGCTGAGCGCATTCAGCCAGGGTTTGTTTGCTTGTGCCGATAGTTATGCTGTCTCTCTCATTGGTGGCGATACCACGCGCGGGCCGTTGAATATCGCGATTAATATTTTTGGCGAAGTGCCGCTGGGTAAAGCCATCAGGCGTGACCGGGCGCAGGCTGGCGATGATATCTGGGTCAGTGGCACACTGGGCAAAGCTGCTTTATGGCTGCAACAGCGGCTGGGCAAGCTGGACCTGCATGCCGAAGATGTGGCTGAGCTTGCCCCTGCCATGCACCTGCCACAACCGCGCGTGGCACTCGGCCTGGCATTGCGCGAGATCGCGCATGCGGCGCTGGATATTTCAGATGGCCTGCTGGCTGATCTCAGCCATATACTGCAAGCTTCTGCCAAAGGCGCCAGCCTTGATTGGGCCTTGCTGCCCAAGCCGCAATTGCGACACTCCCAGCTGGCTGACTCAGTCATACAGCAAGCAGTGCTGACCGGCGGCGATGATTATGAGCTGTGTTTTACCGCTGCGCCTGAGCAACGTGAGCAGTTGTTGGCGCTGGCACACACGCTGGCACTCCCTTTAAGCCGCATCGGTAGCGTCACCCAGGCACCAGGGCTCACCGTGCGCCATGGCGAAACTGCCATAGAGCTGTCGCAGAAAGGCTATGTGCATTTTGACTAGGCAGCTCTCACATCGAGAGCCGGATGTTGCGCTGCTGCTCTCGCATCCCCTGCATTTTGTCAGCCTGGGCCTGGGCAGTGGTCTGTTTCCCAAAGCGCCCGGTACGGCCGGTACTTTGCTCGGCTTTCCGCTGTTCTGGAGCATCATGCAGTTACCCATCTGGCAACAGTGGCTAGCATTGCTGCTGCTGTTTGTGTTTGGCATCTGGTGTTGTGCCTTTACCGGCCGTGCGCTGGGCGTCAGCGATCATGGTGCCATCGTCTGGGATGAGATCGTCGCCATGGCGGCGATACTGGTCACCGTACCCGCGACCTGGGCCTGGGCCGTCGCTGCGTTTGTATTATTCCGCCTGTTTGATATCTTGAAACCTTTCCCCATCCGCTGGGCAGACCGGCATGTAGGCGGTGGTTTCGGAGTCATGCTCGATGATGGCCTGGCGGCGGTGATGGCTATCATCGTATTGCAACTCATGCAAAGGTGGCTGTGATGCTCTCCCTGGAAAATCTGAGTGCCGATCTAGGCCAGGCTTTGTTGGCCAAAGGCTGGCAGCTGGCGCTGGCTGAGTCGTGCACTGGCGGTATGGTGGCACAGGCGGTCACTGCAATCGCCGGCAGTTCTGCCTGGTTCGACCGCGGTTTTGTCACGTATAGCAATGAGGCGAAAGTTGATATGCTCAGTGTGCCGCAGGCGCTGATCCAGGCGCATGGTGCGGTGAGTGAGCCGGTGGCGCAGGCAATGGCGGCTGGTGCGATACAACACAGCCTGGCGCATATCAGCGCTGCAGTCACCGGCATTGCCGGCCCGACCGGTGGTTCTTTACAAAAGCCGGTGGGCACTGTGTGTTTTGCCTGGGCGATACGTGGCGATTCAGATCAAGCGGAGCGGTTAGTGGTGGAAACGCGTTATTTTGCAGGGGATAGAGCTGCCATACGCCAGCAAGCTGCCAGCCATGTGCTGACCGGCTTGCTGAGTTTGGCTGGCTGAACTGGCTTAGAACTGGCGCAGATTAGCGCAGCCGGGCAGTATTAATGATGATGGTGGTGGCCGTGATGATGGCCGCCACGACCCCAGCCGCCGCGTGGGCCGCGGTCATAACCGCGATAACCGTTACCATAACCAAACTGGATAAAGCCTGGCGCTGGTGGCGCATAAGCATAGCCTGGTGCGCTGTAATAGGTACTTTGCGGATGACGGTAGATCACCACTGGCGGTGGCGCGTAATACACTGGTGGCGGTGCATAATACACCGGCGGTGGCGCGTAAGGATTGCCGACCACGACGCCGACCGACCAGTTAGGGTCGGCTTGCGCGGATAAGGCCGCCATGCCACTTAACGCGATCCCTAAAATGTATTTAACGATGTTCATAAAGGCTCCTCTCACGGAAAACGAATCATGCTTTCTTGCTCTTAAACGTGTATGCCTTATTACGGTTGACAATTCGCTGCATTAATCGTTCGAATGCCATATCACTGATGGTCGATTTATGAAATAATTAGCAGTTATTTATCTGATTATATAGCGTTTAAACGAAAAGCGCTTTTCCCTCACACACAAAAGGCAACACCATGGATGACAACAAAAGCAAAGCACTCGCCGCCGCACTTTCCCAGATTGAAAAGCAGTTTGGCAAAGGCTCTATCATGCGTATGGGCGATGCTGATATCGGCGAAGATTTACAGGTGGTATCGACCGGCTCATTAGGCCTGGATATCGCCCTGGGCGTAGGTGGTTTGCCACGCGGGCGTATCGTCGAGATCTATGGCCCTGAGTCTTCAGGTAAAACCACGCTCACCCTGTCTGTGATCGCCGAAATGCAGAAACTGGGCGGTGTCGCCGCATTTATCGATGCAGAACATGCGCTGGACCCGCAATACGCGGCCAAACTGGGCGTAAATGTACCTGACCTGCTGATCTCGCAGCCGGACACTGGCGAGCAGGCACTGGAGATCGCCGATATGCTGGTGCGTTCTGGTTCTGTGGATATCGTGGTGGTCGACTCGGTTGCCGCACTGACACCGCGTGCCGAGATCGAAGGCGAAATGGGCGACAGCCATATGGGCCTGCAGGCGCGCCTGATGTCACAAGCCTTGCGCAAGCTGACCGGTAACATCAAGCGTACCAATACACTGGTGATCTTTATTAACCAGATCCGTATGAAGATAGGCGTGATGTTCGGCAACCCGGAAACTACTACCGGTGGTAATGCGCTTAAATTCTACGCATCAGTGCGCCTGGATATACGCCGTACCGGCGCCATCAAAAAAGGTGATGAAGTCACAGGTTCAGAGACACGCGTCAAAGTCATCAAGAACAAAGTTGCGCCACCGTTCAAACAGGCTGAATTCGACATCATGTACGGCGAAGGTATCTCACGTCTGGGCGAAGTGATCGAGTTAGGTTCTAACGCCAAACTGGTAGAAAAAGCCGGTGCCTGGTATAGCTACAAAGGCGAGAAGATAGGCCAGGGTAAAGAGAACGCCAAGGAATTCCTGCGTGAGAACCCGGCCATTGCCGCCGAGATCGAAGCGCAGATCCGTGCCAACTCCAATATCCTGGCAGATGGCATGACCGCCGCCAGAACTGAGGATGATTAAACCATTTGCGCCAGCAGCCTGAAAAGTCACTGCGCCAGCGCGCCCTGGAGTATTTAAGTAAAAGAGAATATTCCGCGACTGAACTGGCGCAAAAACTCAAAGCCTATGCCAGTGAAGAGGATGATATTCCAGCACTGATCGCAGACTTCAAAACGCGTGGCTGGTTAAGCGATGCCCGTTATACCGAGCAAATAGTGCATGCCCGCCAGGCCAAGTTCGGCGCAGCCCGGGTAGCCAATGAGTTGCGCGAGAAGGGCGTTGATGATGCGCTGGTGGCCGAGGCAGTGGCAGTATTGCAGGTGAATGAAGTAGAGCGCGCCAGTGAAGTCTGGCGCAAAAAGTTTAAAGCGTCCCCGACCACACGTGAAGACTGGGCAAAACAGGCCAGGTTTTTGCAGAGCCGGGGCTTTACGTTTGATGTAATTAAAAAAATTTTGAATAGACACGCAGAAGATGACAGCGCAGAAGACTACAGTTAGTTACGGCAGCAACCCCAGCAGCAAACAGATCCGCCAGGCATTCCTGGATTTTTTTGCTTCTAAAGGCCATCAGGTGGTGGCTTCCAGCTCGCTGGTGCCGCATGGCGACCCGACCCTGCTGTTCACCAATGCCGGCATGAACCAGTTCAAAGACGTGTTTCTCGGCTTTGATAAACGCGCCTACACGCGTGCGGCTTCTTCGCAAAAATGTGTGCGCGCCGGCGGCAAGCACAATGACCTGGAAAATGTAGGTTATACCGCGCGCCACCATACCTTTTTCGAGATGCTGGGTAATTTCAGTTTTGGCGATTACTTCAAGCGTGACGCGATCACGTTTGCCTGGGAGCTGCTGACCCAAGTGTATGCCCTGCCCAAAGAGCGCCTGATGGTCACTGTTTACGCCGAGGATGACGAAGCGTATGACATCTGGCACCAGGAGATAGGCGTGCCTGCGGACAAGATAGTACGCATAGGCGATAACAAAGGCGCACGATACGCCTCGGATAACTTCTGGATGATGGGCGACACCGGCCCTTGCGGCCCCTGTACCGAGATCTTCTACGACCACGGTGCACATATTCCTGGCGGCCCGCCTGGCAGCCCGGATGAAGATGGCGATCGCTTTATCGAGATCTGGAACAACGTGTTCATGCAGTTCAACCGCGATGAAGCCGGGGTCATGCATCCGTTGCCTAAGCCATCCGTCGATACCGGCATGGGGCTGGAGCGTATCTCTGCCGTATTGCAAGGCGTGCATGCCAACTACGAGATCGATCTGTTCCAGGCATTGATCAAAGCCGCAGCGCGTGAAACTAATACTGCTGACCTGGATAGTCCGTCACTCAAAGTGCTGGCCGACCATATCCGCGCCTGTTCTTTCCTGATCGCCGATGGCGTGATCGCCGGCAACGAAGGCCGTGGCTATGTGTTGCGCCGCATCATACGCCGCGCGATACGCCATGGTTACAAACTGGGTGCCAGAGCTGCTTTCTTCCACAAACTGGTGGCAGACCTGGTGCTGGAAATGGGCGAAGCTTATCCTGAACTGGTCCGCAACCAGGCGCGCATCGTTGAAGTGCTCAAGCAGGAAGAAGACCGTTTCTTCGAAACGATAGAAAACGGCATGCAGATACTGGAAACCGAACTGGCGAGCAAGCCTGCCATTTTCAATGGTGACCTGGCCTTTAAACTGCACGACACATTTGGCTTTCCGCTCGATCTGACCGCCGATATTTGCCGCGAGCGTGGCGTGACTGTAGATACCGCCGGTTTTGATGCAGCCATGGCACGCCAGAAAGAACAGGCACGGGCGGCTGGTAAATTCAAAATGGCGTTAAACCTGGAATATGAAGGCCAGGCCACCAGTTTTCATGGCTATGAAAAACTGGAAACCCCGGCCAGGGTATTGGCGCTGTATAAAGACGGTAGCCCGGTCAAGTCCCTGAATGAAGGCGACATCGGCGTAGTGGTGCTGGATGACACCCCGTTTTATGCCGAATCCGGAGGCCAGATCGGTGATAGCGGTGAGCTCAAATCTGCCAACGGCATTTTTGCCGTGGAAGATACCCAGAAGATCCAGGCCGCAGTGTTCGGCCACCATGGCGTGCTGAAAACCGGCACTCTGTCTGTGGGCGATGCCTTGACTGCCAAAGTCGATCTGCAAGCGCGCCACGCCACCATGCGTAACCACTCTGCCACCCATTTGATGCATAAAGCCTTGCGCGAAGTGCTGGGCGAACATGTGCAGCAAAAAGGCAGCCTGGTCGATACTGAAAAAACCCGTTTTGACTTTGTGCACAATGCACCGGTCACCGATGCACAGATCGCACAAGTCGAGGCCATCGTCAATGCCGAAGTGCTGGCCAATACTGACACGCTGGCCAAGTTGATGGATATAGAAGCAGCACAACAAACCGGCGCCATGATGCTGTTTGGCGAGAAATATGGCGATGAGGTACGCGTGCTGGATATCGGGACTTCCAGAGAATTATGTGGTGGTACCCACGTCAGCCGTACCGGCGATATCGGCCTGTTCAAGATCACATCGGAAAGCGGTGTGGCGGCCGGTGTGCGTCGTATAGAAGCGACCACCGGTGTAGGCGCACTCAAGCTGGTGCAGGCGCAGCAGGCCCTGATCAACCGCGTGGCTGGCGAATTGAAAGCGCCGGCACAGGAGCTTCCGGCAAAGATCAGCCAGGTGCTGGATAACGTCAGGGCGTTAGAAAAAGAACTGGCCAGGTTGAAATCTAAACTGGCCAGCGCACAAGGCGATGACTTGCTTGCTCAGGCGCAGGAGATCCAGGGTGTCAAAGTGCTGGCCGCCAATCTGGAAGGCGCAGATGCCAATACCTTGCGCGAAACCATGGATAAGCTGAAAGACAAACTGAAATCAGCCGCCATCGTGCTGGCCAGTGTGTCTGATGGCAAAGTGAGCCTGGCGGCCGGGGTCACGGCAGACCTGGTCGGCAAGCTCAAGGCAGGCGAGCTGGTCAACCATGTGGCAGGCCAGGTCGGTGGCAAGGGTGGTGGCAAGCCGGATATGGCCATGGCCGGCGGCACGGATGCCAGCCAGTTGCCACAGGCGCTGGCCAGTGTGCCTGAGTGGGTAAAGCAAAAATTAAATTAATTTATAGTTAGCATTTATTTGATAGTTAGAGCGAAATAATGGCATTAATTGTACAAAAATACGGTGGAACCTCAGTGGCAAATCCTGAGCGTATCCGCAATGTGGCAAGGCGCGTTGCGCGCTACAAAGCCATGGGCCACCAGGTGGTGGTCGTGGTGTCAGCCATGTCCGGCGAAACCAACCGCCTGATAGCGCTGGCCAAAGAGATCATGCCGGACCCGGACCCGCGCGAGCTGGATGTGATGCTGTCTACCGGTGAGCAGGTCACCATAGGCATGACGGCGCTGGCCTTGTCTGAGTTGGGCATCAAAGCCAAAAGCTATACCGGTGCCCAGGTGAGGATACTGACCGATGATGCGCATACCAAGGCACGTATCCTCGATATAGACCAGCACAACCTGAAAAAAGACCTGGATGACGGCTATGTCTGTGTGGTGGCCGGCTTTCAGGGGGTGGATGCCAATGGCAATATCACCACCCTGGGTCGTGGCGGTTCTGATACCACAGGCGTGGCCCTGGCTGCGGCCCTGGGGGCTGACGAATGCCAGATCTACACCGATGTCGATGGCGTTTACACCACCGACCCGCGTGTGGTGCCTGAAGCGCGCCGCCTGGAAAAAATCACCTTTGAAGAAATGCTGGAGCTGGCTTCGCAAGGCTCCAAAGTATTGCAGATTCGCTCAGTGGAGTTTGCCGGTAAATATAAAGTGAAACTACGTGTGCTCTCCAGCTTTGAAGAAGAAGGCGATGGCACACTGATTACGTTTGAAGAAAATGAGGGAAACATGGAAGATCCAATCATCTCCGGTATCGCGTTCAACCGCGATGAGGCAAAAGTGACTGTGGCAGGGGTGCCAGATAAACCAGGCATTGCTTATCAGATCCTGGGGCCGGTGGCTGATGCCAATATCGATGTCGACATGATCATCCAGAACGTAGGCGCTGACGGCACCACTGACTTTACCTTCACCGTGCACAAGAACGAAATGAACAAAGCGCTGAGTATTTTGCGTGATAAAGTGCAGGGGCATATCCAGGCACGTGAGATCAGTGGTGACGACAAGATCGCCAAAGTTTCCGTGGTCGGTGTCGGCATGCGTTCACATGTCGGTATTGCCAGCCAGATGTTCCGCACCCTGGCTGAAGAGGGCATCAATATCCAGATGATCTCCACCAGCGAGATCAAGATCGCCGTCGTGATTGAAGAAAAATATATGGAATTGGCAGTGCGTGTATTGCACAAAGCTTTTGCTTTGGATGATGCCTGAGCTGACTAAAAACATTCTTTAATTTTGCGTTGATTTACGAAGGGTTTTCGCGTACTATGGCGCCCTTCGATGCAGTAGCAATACTGTGTCTGAGCAGTAATGTAGTACTCGTTTAAAACGGTGAGCTGGCCGAGTGGTCGAAGGCACTTCCCTGCTAAGGAAGCATATGGGCTTAAACCTGTATCGAGGGTTCGAATCCCTCGCTCACCGCCAAAAATCTTAAACCTGTGTTATAATGCTGCTCTCGTTACAACAGCGTTGTAACACCTTGGCGCCCGTAGCTCAGTTGGATAGAGTATTTGGCTACGAACCAAAGGGTCGGGCGTTCGAATCGCTCCGGGCGCGCCAAAAATAAAAAGCCTTGTTTCTCACGAAACAAGGCTTTTTTCTTTGTGCTTTACCCATCCTGTTCGCTCCATGCAAAGGCGCAGCATTTTCTGTAAAAAAGGGCGTTGTTTTGCAACACGCCAGAGCTCTAAAAAAACTTGTGTCCTGCCGCGCGTTGTTTTGTAAAACAATTAAAAACACCAAGCTTATGCCACGCGCATGGCTGCTAGACGCATCCCGGCATAGCGAGAGTTATGTCAGGTATGGTATCCTCTAGCTTTGTTTTTTCATTGGTGTTTTAGTGTCTCTAAATGCTTGTTTGGCGCGGATTGCAGACGATATGCAGCAGGTGGATGTCGTCGTTCGCCAGTCTTTGTCATCGCAAGTTCCGCTGATTAACCAGATCTCAGAATACATCATCCATAGTGGCGGCAAACGCCTGCGTCCGGCATTGGTTTTGATGGCAGGCGATCTGGCTGGTGGGGTCACGCCGGCGCATCACCAGCTGGCAGTCATTATCGAGTTTATACACACCGCGACCTTATTGCATGATGACGTGGTGGATGCCTCAGACCTGCGGCGCGGCAAATCTACCGCTAATCATGTTTATGGCAACCCTGCCAGTGTGCTGGTCGGTGATTTTTTGTATTCGCGCGCTTTCCAGATGATGGTCAGATTGCAGACTATGCGCGTGATGGAGATCCTGGCCGACGCCACCAATATCATTTCTGAAGGCGAAGTGCTGCAACTGCTCAACGTGCGCAATATCGGCGTCAGTGAGCAGGATTACCTGCAAGTCATCCATTTTAAAACGGCGAAACTGTTTGAGGCAGCCACTCGCCTGGGTGCGGTGCAATGCCAGGCAACGCCAGCCCGTGAAGAGGCGCTGGCAACCTATGGCATGCATCTGGGCACTGCTTTTCAGCTGATCGATGATGTGCTGGATCTGAGCGGTGACAGTGACAAGATAGGTAAGACACTGGGCAATGACCTGGCAGAAGGCAAAGTGACTTTGCCTATGCTGTACGCTATCCAGCAGGCACCAGCGGCGCAGGCTGACCTGGTGAAACAGGCCTTGCTGGAAGGGCAGGTAGCGCAGTTAGAACAGGTGCTGGAGATCCTGCATGCGGTCAAAGCGTTTGATTATGTGCGTTCGGTGGCCCAGAAAGAGGCTTTGTTAGCCTGTCAGGCACTGGATATTTTTGAAGCTGGCCCGGCCAAGCAGGCTTTGCTCGATTTGGCGCAGTTCTCGGTAAGTCGTCAGCAGTAAAGCGGCAGCATGCGTTTTTTTTTAGCATGCTGCGCTGGTGAGATTTAAAGATAATCTATAAAAAAATCAACTAGTTAAGCGCGATAGGCTCACCACTGACGTGGTAATAACTCAATCGTGCGCATTCATTGGTCGCGTTAGTCAAGGCGCCATCAAACAGCGATTCACCGTCTACATCAACTACTGCGTAGCCATTGTGATAAAGCGTCACCTCTGCCTGCAATTCATGGGCCTGCAAGGTATGGTCTGAGCGGCTGGCTATGGTAGGCAAGCCATGTTTGTGTGAGGCGCGCATGGCAAAGCTGACACAATTTTCCTCTTCCTCTTCACTGTAGACTTCCCAGTGTGATTGTCCGGTCAGGTTTGCCAGCCATCCTGGCAGGTCGACTTCTACGCGGCAGATCACCGGTTCATCCCAGGCCGGGTGTTCTACCTGGCCCAGTTCTACTTCGGCCAGCTCAACTTCGCTAGGCGGCGTGAATTTAATTTGATCAGACATAGGCAACTTCCTTCACTAGTAAGATTCAGATGCGAAGCCACTTAAAGCAGTGTGTTTCTCATCTTACACATAAATGGTGACATTAAATCTGTTTTCAAGCCTGTCATTTCTGCTCTGCAACAGGCTTTGCCCGGAGTACGCGGTTTTTAATCTTGCTTACTTGTATTAACGATGAGATGATGCAGCAACCTTAATAGTGTTATCGGTATCATGACAGAATTCCTTGAACCTGTTTTAAGTTTATTAAGAACTGAACCACATTTTCTGCAGGGCGTATGCCTGGTCCTGGGCTTGCTGGTAGGCAGTTTTCTCAATGTGGTGATACACCGCCTGCCCAAAATGATGGAACGTGAATGGCATGCCAATTGCCTGGATCTGCAGGGCAAGGATGTGCCGGAACAACCCAAATATAACCTGGTGGTGCCGCGTTCTTCCTGCCCGCACTGTGGCCATATGATAGGCGCGCTGGAAAATATCCCCGTCATCAGCTACCTGTTTTTGCGTGGCCGCTGCAAAGCCTGCAAAGCTCCTATTTCCATCCGTTATCCGCTGGTAGAAGCACTCACTGGCGCATTGTCACTGGCGGTGGCCGTGCAGTATGGCTACAGCCCACTGACCTTGTTCGCGCTGGTATTCGTCATCGCCTTGGTGGCTTTGACCTTTATTGATTTTGATACCCAGCTATTGCCGGATGATATTACCTTGCCATTATTATGGCTGGGATTGCTGATCAACCTGAATAACGGTTTCACTGATATCACTTCTGCGGTGGTGGGTGCCATGGCTGGCTACCTGGTGTTATGGGCGGTCTATTGGCTGTTCAAACTGGTCACCGGTAAAGAGGGCATGGGTTACGGCGATTTTAAACTGCTGGCTGCCATCGGTGCCTGGTTCGGCTGGCAACTGTTGCCCGCGGTGATAATGCTCAGTTCAGTGGTCGGCAGCGTGATAGGCATAGGCTTGATCCTGTTTAAAGGCAAAACCCGCCAGACCGCTATCCCGTTCGGCCCGTTTCTGGCGCTGGGTGGTATCTCGGCCTTGTTTTACGGGCACAGCCTGGCCGCTTTTTACCTGATGCCTTGAGTGGTGGCTGATGACTAAATTGGTAGCCGTCACCGGCGGCATAGGCAGTGGCAAGAGCGAGGTGTGCAAGACTTTTGCCGGGCTGGGCGTGCCTGTGGTCGACCTTGATGATATCGCCCATGCCATGAGTGCGCCGGATAGTGTGGCCATGCAAACCGTGCGGCAAAGCTTTGGTGACGGCATGTTTGCCGAGAATGGCCAGTTAGATCGCGCCAAGCTGCGGGAACTGGTATTTGCCGACCCGGATGCGCTGGATAAGCTTAACCAGATCATGCATCCGGCCATACGTGCAGAGGCGGTACGCCAGATCGCCCAATATGCCGCTCATGCTTATGTGATACTGGCTATCCCTTTACTGGTTGAGAGTCGTGATGACTGGCCCATGATAGATCATGTGCTGGTGGTGGATTGCAGCGAGCAAACACAACTGTCGCGCGTGATGCAGCGCAGCGCATTATCCGAAGCTATGGCGCAAGCGATCATTGCCGCGCAAAGCAGTCGTGAAGCGCGGCTGGCGATTGCGGATACAGTGATAGAAAACGAGCTGACACTGCCTGATTTACACGAAAAAGTGCTCAAGTTTCATCAAATTTTCTCAAAAACTTGCCAGTGAGTAAAAAGGGTTTCATAATCAGGCTTTTATTGCATACTTTTCAAGTATCAGCTGACAGAAAAGGCTGCCGTGTCGAGCTACGAGTTTCCATTTAACGAGCGCATCAGAACATATCTCCGCCTGGAAGATCTGTTTGTAAAGATGCTGCACCACATAGAAGTAGGCCATGAGGTGAATCATCATGTGGCGCTGCTGACGCTGCTACAAATCCTCGACCTGATCGACAGGGGTGATCTGAAAGTCGATCTGCTGCAGGAGCTGGACAGGCATAAAGTGCAGCTTTCATTCTTGCAGGGCAATCCTAACATCGATCAGAATGCCTTAGGCGATACGCTTGCCAGTCTGGACCGTTGCGCCACTTCGTTGCGCTCTGATCACCAGAAGCTAGGCCAGTCACTACGCGACAACGATTGGTTGATGAGCGTGAAGCAACGTGCCGGTATCCCGGGTGGCGTGTGTGAATTTGATCTGCCTTCTTACCGTCACTGGTTGTATTTGACAGTAGAGCGCCGCAGAACAGACTTTAGCCAGTGGCTGACGCGCCTGATGCCCATGTACGAAGCCATACGCATGATACTGCAACTGCTACGTGGCAGCGGCCAGGTGCTGTCGCTGGTGGCACACAAAGGCGCTTACCAGCAACAATTATCCGGTCATAAACCGGCACAATTATTGCGAATAGAGATCAGCCACGATGAGTGTTTCCCCGAGGTGAGTGCCAACAAATACGCGATCAACATCCGCTTTCAGAAACTTGATTTTGTACAAAGGCCCAAAGCCTGCGAGCAGGATATCGCGTTCAAGATGATCATCTGTAACTTTACCGGGCCGGGGCACAATTAATGCAAGCAACAGTAAAACCGCGCCAGGTGGCCTGCCCTGGCTGTGGCGAATTGGTAGAATATTCCACCGCCAATGCCTACCGGCCATTTTGCAGTGAGCGTTGCAAGTTGATGGATTTGGGCGACTGGGCGACGGAGAAATTCAGGATACCTGATGCCACGCCGCCAGACCTCGACGAATCTGAGTGACCCGCAAGCGCCAATGATGATCAAAGCGCTAGCCCATATGGTGTTTAAACTTCTGTTGGGCTTGCTGCTGGGCATCAGCCTGGCCAGAGCCGATGTCACCATCAGCGACGCCTGGGTACGCGCTTCTAACCCCGGCCAGAGCGTAGTCGCCGCCTATCTTACCCTGAGCAGTCGCGAAAATGTGCGCCTGGTATATGTGGAAACCGCGCGCGCGGGCAGCACAGAACTGCATAGCATGAGCATGCAGAATGGCGTGATGAAAATGCGCCATGTAGCAGAGCTGGCTATTCCAGCCAATAAACCGGTGAAACTGGCGCCAGGTGGCTTGCACCTGATGCTGTTTGAACTGCCCAGCCCGTTTCAAGTAGGTGAGCAGATCAGATTCCGCCTGTGCTTTAAAGATGGATCCGGCAACCTACATGAGCAATTCGTCAGCCTGCCAGTCAAAGCAGCCAATTAAGCTTTATCCTCGTTCTAACATATTCCAGCCTGGACTATCCTGTCTGCGCTAAAAATAGCCAGCAGTGCAGTTAACATAACTTTTCTCCGCCACTGCTCAACTTGCCCACCCGCCCGCCGTTATCAGTAAACAGACCTGACATCTCAGGCTGCATGACCATAGCTGATAGGTGCTAAATTGAATAACGGGTTATAGTGCAATGACAACCAACGCATTGCAGCGTATGCGTACCGGAGAACTGGCGCTCGGTATGTTTGTCGCTGAATTAGACATTCCATGGCTGGATAGCCCATTTATCTTGCAGGGTTTCCTGATAGAGAATGAAACGCAACTGAGCGAGTTGCGTACGCTATGCCGTGAAGTCATGGTAGACAGGAATATGTCTACCGGCGGCCATTTTGTGCCCCTAAAACGTGAAAAAGCCACCGGTGTCGCCCGCACTGCCTCTGCCAGGCCGCAGGGAGAGCGCTCAGCCAGCGTCAGCCATAGCCGCACTGCATCCACTGCCAATAGTTTTTTAAAAGTCGTACACGCCCTGCGCGAAGGCAAAGTGCCGCCGGTGGTCGATGTGCATTATGCGCAAACACCGTCCGCCACAGCAGCCAGCGCGCCCGCTGCAGCCAGGCCGGACTCGGCGCAAGCACCGCAAAAACATCATCAGCAGGCCTCGGTGTCGTTCTGGAACCGGCTGTGTAACTGGCTTTACGGCCTAAGCACGCCGCAGAAGAAGCATGCCGATAGCGACCTGATCAAACTGCAGAAAACCGCCGTTGCCCAGCCACAAACAGCCGCCTCAAATACGCCAGTCGAGCTCGAGATCGTCGAAGTGTATCCGCAGTTTGCCAAAACAGAGGCGGATACGCGCGATGTGTTTGAGAAGATCGCCCTAGGCACCAATGTCGACCTGGTGCACGTCAGCCAGTCACTCGATAATATGCTGCAAAGCATAGAGCGCAACCCGGATGCGTTGCTATGGCTTTCGCGCCTGCGGCAAAGCGATGATTATGCTTATAATAAAGCGCTGTATGTCAGCATCAATATGATGGCATTCGGCCATTTTCTGTCGCTGCCGAGAAAGCAGGTCAAAGACCTGGGCATGGCTGGCTTGTTTCAGGATCTGGGCAAGATCCAGATTCCTGCCGAGATCCTGCAAAAGCCGGGTCGGCTGGAAGAAAGCGAGTTTGTGCTGGTCATGCAGCATGTGCAGGCCAGCCTGGACACCTTGCGTTCAAATACCGATATCAGCGCCGATGTGATGCAGATAGTGGCTGAACACCATGAACGGTTTGATGGCAGCGGCTACCCCAATCAGTTGCAGGGTGGCGAGATCTCATTGCCGGGGCAGATCGCCGGCATCATGGATACCTATTGCGCCATGACCAGCGATAAACCCTATGCCAAAGGCATGTTCAGCCATCAGGTGCTGGAACATCTTTACGCCAGCAAAGACCAGAAATTCGGTGCATCATTGATCGATCAGCTGATCCAGTTTTTTGGCATTTACCCGGTCAGCTCGCTGGTGGAGCTCAATAGCGGCGAAGTCGCAGTGGTGATCCAGCAGAACCAGATCCGGCGCTTGCAACCGCGCGTGATGATCTTGCTGGATACACAGAAAGTCCGCATGAAATCGCCGGTCACCCTGGACCTGATCCAGGGCCCGCTGACCCCTGGCGGTGAAGCCTACCGGATAGTGCGCGGCTTGCCCCCGGATTGTTACGGGCTGAACCCGGCGCATTATTACGATTAAACCATGCAGCCTATCCCACACAGCGAGCACAGCGAACGGCTGGAAACCAGCAAGCCCTTGCTGAAGCGCTCATTCCGTCGTTACCAGCCTTTAGCCGCCGATGCACTGGCAGCCCGCTTGCTGCAGTTCGGCTTAAAACCTGCAGATATCACGCGCAGGCCGTTGCGATTGCAGCCGGCGCAAGTAACGCAGATACACACGCATTTAATGAGTGAGCCACAGGCCGATGCCGCGCTGGTGCAGCAATACATGCAGGCGCTGCAGCCGCTGGGGCTACGCCATGACTGGGATACGTTTGCCGACGCCATCAACGATCTGGCCGTGGTCTGGGTCGATCTCTATGCAGAAGGTGTTTCTATCACTGCGGTGGATACCTTATTAAGCGCCATCGCCGTCACCCTAAGGTTTACCCCATGGGTCTCACAAAGCAAAACGCGCGCACTGCAGCACTGCCTTGCGCATCTGCTGATAGAGTCAGCCGCCAGGTACGACCATACCGCCCTCGAATTCGCCAGACGCCATCATCAGCATAGCCACTTGCCTAACGGGCGCATGCTGATAGAGCAATTGCAACAGTTACTGATCTTTAGCCAGGCAGAAGCCGGCTTGCTGCTGATCAGCTTTAAACTGAGTTCTACCATGCTGGATGGTCATAGACACCGCATGCCTGAAGTCGCCGTTGAAATCATCAAGCGCCTGCAACAAAGCCTGCCCAAAGACCATAGCCTGTTCCATCTTGACTCCTACGAGTTTGCCGTATTGTCGCCGCAGTTAGACCATAATGTGAAGCTGGACCTGCTCTCGGCCAAGCTGCGACGGCCATTTGAATTCACCGTCAATGTCAATCACCAGCTGTTTTCCGTGAGCCCGGTGATAGGTGGTGTTTGCCGCGATGCCACCCACAAAAAGGCCGACGATATGCTGGCGCAGGCACGCCTGGCGCTAGAACACGCCGATACTACCTATCAGGCGTTTGCCACTTATTCAGAAGCACTCAGCCTGCATGCCGATGCCAGCGCGCAACTGCGGCAAGACGTACTGGAAGCGTTCGAGAATGACCGCATGGCCTTGTATTTACAACCTATCGTCGATACCTTTAGCGGAGAATGCATGGGTGCCGAGGCATTGTTACGCTGCCGCAATGCCCATGGTGAATTCATCCCGCCGCCGGTGGTGATAGAGGTGTTGTATCAACAAGGCCTGGGCAATATGTTTATCCGCTGGCTGATCAATACCTCATGCCGCCTGGCCAGCACTCTCAAACAGAAAATAGAGCAGCCGATTTTTCTTTCCATCAACCTGACAGCCGACGACCTGATCAACCGCGAACTGCCTTATTTGCTGGCTCAGGCATTAAAACTGTGGGATGTGGAAGCCAGTATCTTCACACTGGAGATCACCGAAAATGGCTTACTGGTGGATGAAGATACCGCCGTCGAAATCATGCGCGAATTCACCAGCATGGGTTGCCGCATGGCTCTGGATGATTTTGGCACTGGTTATTCTTCCATGTCGCGCCTGCGTAACCTGCCTATAGACCTGGTGAAAATCGATCAATCTTTCGTGCGTAACGTCGCGCATTCGGCGCAGGACCGCGCCATCGTCCAGGGCATCATCACCATGGCGCACGGTTTGGGTAAAAAAGTGGTGGCCGAAGGTGTTGAAGATGCTGATTGCCGCACCATCATCGAGTCATTGCAATGCGAGAAGATTCAAGGTTATTACTTTGCCCGGCCTTTACCATTCGAGCAGTTTTTAGCCTGGGTAGAGCACGGGCAAACAGCCGCTGCGCCAGACCTGGTGCAAAACCAGCAGGCAACTGCCTGAGCTTTGCTGCCACTCACTGCATGCGCCAGCAAGCCAGGCGTTCAGCAAACTATGCAGTCTGATAGGCTGGCCGCGTCTGGTCGGTGAGCAACTTCTGTAATTGAAATGAATCTTTTCCTGGCTCAAAGCTCATAGCTGTGTGATTCTGCTGGTGCATGAATCAAAGTCCTGATCACCTACGCCTATACTAACAATTATGTATGCCTGATTTCGCTGCCACTCCTGCCCGTTTATACACTGGTGCGTTGATCGTCATGGGTTTGCTGGCTAGCGCCTGTTCGCCGGTGAATATACTCAATGCAGTCATCTCTGATAAAGGCTATAGACTGAGCAGCGGCGTCGCTTATGGTGAGTTAGCGCGGCAGAGACTGGATATTTACACCCCCAACGCCGCGTTGACGAGCCAGCATGAGTCGCAAGACAAAACAGCCAATACCAGCCAGGCAACCCGCAAAGGCCTGCCGGTGGTGGTTTTTTTTTACGGCGGCAGCTGGGATTCCGGCGATCGCGGCAGCTATAAATTCATAGGCGAAGCTATCACCAGCCAGGGCTTTATCGCCGTGATTCCCGATTATCGCGTTTACCCTGAGGTGCTTTTCCCTGACTTTATGCAAGACCCGGCCCAAGCTGCCAAATGGGTCAAACTGCATGCGGCTGAATTTGGCGGCGACCCCGAGCGTGTGTTCCTGGCCGGCCATTCCGCCGGTGCGCATATCGCCGCCATGCTGGTGCTGGACCCGGAATTTCTTGCCCAGCAGGCTAGCCAGCCCGGAGATTTTGCCGGCATGATAGGCCTGGCCGGCCCTTATGATTTCCTGCCGCTAAAAAGTGAGCGATTAAAAACGATTTTTGGTGACCAAGAGCAGCGACCTAAATCGCAACCCATCAACTATGTCACCGGCCACAATCCTCCAATGTTGCTGATGGTAGGTGACAAAGATGGCACCGTCTGGCCCAGAAACACTTACAACCTGGCCGCCAAAATCAAGGCTGCAGGCGGCCCGGTTGAAGTTGCCGAGTTTGCCGGTTATGGCCATATCGATATGGCGGCCAAACTGGCAAAACCCCTGCGCGACCAACGCATGCTAGAGACGATCACAGCATTTATCAAACAGCATTAGCTGTGGCAGGGCAGCTTAGAAAGTAGCAAGATACAGGTTCTCTACCTGCTCCCTGGCCCAAGGCGTTTTGCGCAAGAACTTCAGGCTGGATTTCACCGATGGGTCATTCTTAAAGCAATTGATATTGATTTTATCGCCAAGCTTTTCCCAACCGTAGTGATCAGCAAGTCTCACCACTATATGCTCAAGCGTGATGCCATGTAAGGGATTGTTGGACTGCGCAGGGGGTGTCTGGGTCATCTGGGTTACGTCATTCATTTTCGAGTAGCTAGCATATTTAACACTTAAGGTTTTCGCCTGCAAGACGCGCTTTGTTTTAGTTAAATCCAGCGATTGAGTAATATCAACATCTTGCTCAAACTGGTTTTCAAAATCTTTAGCCTTCATATAGTTTGATCTCCTCAGGACGAGAGCGGCATATGCGGCATACTCGCGGTACAAGATATTTCCTGGTGTGCGTGTGAATCTAGCGATCTTGCTGCCAGTGAAACTTGTGCATCAGCCTGTGTACCACAGGCGTAAGCACCAGGCCAACGGTGACTATAAAGATCAGGCCTGCATAAAGCGCATACAGGCCGGCAAACAGTTTGCCATCATCTGTCTTGGGTGCATCCACCGGACCCATTCCACCCATCAGCATGGCCGAGTTTAAAAAGGCATCACGCCAGGCCAGGTCTTCAAAGTGCATGTATCCGGCCATGCCAATGGCCAGGGAGAGTAGCAGCAAAGCCACAGCCGCAAGCGCATGCAGTGCAACGCGCTTGACGAACAGTTTGCGTGGAATAAGTGGTTTGATTTTTGGTTCGTACATGGAGTTAAGTATTATTCGATAACCTCAATCTGCACATCAATCACACCGTTTGCAATGCTGCTTATCTCACTGAATGCAGACTTTGAAAGATCAATTATCCGTCCCTTTACAAATGGACCCCTATCATTGATTCTGACAATCACCGTTTTAGCATTATCGACGTTCGTCACTTTAACCAGAGAACCTAATGGCAATGCTTTATGAGCACCTGTTTTCAGTTCCTGTTTATATAGCTCACCACTTGCAGTTTTTTTTGACTGGTGACTGTTGGCGTAATATGACGCCTTTCCACTTTCCTTGTAGCCGACCCAGTTGGTATCGGACCTTGGACTGATGGTGCCGCATCCACTAATCACAAAGGCGATACAAATTAAAAGATATCTAGTCAACTTTAATCCCTGCTTGAAAAGAAAGTAATGAATAAATCTGTTTATTTCAAGTTTAAGTGTCACCAGCCAGAGAGTAATTGATAGTAGGTAAAGAGTACAAGCTAGTAGCCAATGTTTTTTTCGTTGCGTTGTGCTGCACGCAGTCGCAAGGCATGGAAAATTGTTGGTACATCGTGGGTCCATTTTTTTAGCGTGAGCGAAATAGCTAAACCTTCTATGTCAGCCACGATGCCAATATAGATGAACAAAGTCACAAATATGCCCTGGTCATTGAACGCAAGCAGGGACATAAATCCAATAAAAAGAAAAATCCCCCACAGCTTGGACGACCACATGTGATAGCTGGTTTCGCGTCTATACTTATAATAATCAATGATATATCTAAGTATTTCTAAGGCGAGAAGTATGAGGATAGGGTATATGCGATCCAGGATCGCTTGTGGATGTAATATCCAGGCTGCGCCTGCAGCACCTATGTAAAAAATGGAGTCCGCAATGCTGTCTAGGCGGCGCAAGCCTTCGGTTGCAATATTCAGCCGGCGGGCAATGATGCCATCAAAGATGTCGGATAGAAAGGCGATAGTAAGGCATAAGCCGAAAGCTATTGGGTCGGGCCACAGAATGGCAAGTAGCAATACTACAGGCCCTAGAATGGCACGAGTAGCAGTTAAGGCTAGAGGAAGTTTTTTAGATAATGTCACGAAAAGCTGTTTCTATGTGGCTGTTAAATCTTCTTAGAGCTACGACCATCAATCATCCAGCCAACGAAATACAAGATCATCAATGTGGGTAGTCCCAAAAGAGCGTAGGCGCCAATCCATGATAGGTTTTGTAATTCCGACGATAAGCCCATTGCATCAATGCCAGCCATTTGAAGCGCCAAGGGTAATTGTAAAAAAACGTACTGACCTTTGAAATCACCCTCCGCTGAATAAGCAATAGCAAAACACGCAATCATGAATAATGCGTAGATTATGCAAAGCATTTTCCCGATGCGACTCATAAATTTTCAATAGCCCTGATGTTTGATTATCAGGATCACTTCTCTAGATTTGAAACATCGTGTATAGACTGAGGCTGCCAAATTTGGCGTTTTCGGAAAGCATATAAACATATACCAACCCATGACGGAATAGCTAGCGCTGTAATGATCACTGGTTCAATGCTTTCAATCATTACAAATGCGTGCCCTATGTTCCAGATAAGGCAGGTTGGAACAAATACTTTCCAAAAGGTGAGATTGAAAATTGCTTTGTTCCAAGCGTATCCATATAGTCCCACTATCGTTACAAGCAAAAAGCTTAAATCAATTAGCCACTCAAGCGTGCTGTAGTAGACGATAGGGGTAAGGCTAGGAGCAGACAAGGCTAGAAAGAAAAAGAAGTATGTTTTCCAAAGCGTTCTAGGTTTTTCGGTTAAGGAGAAAGATATAAAGAAACCAAAAATTGGTAGATGAACAAATAGTTCAGTCACTAAAGCGCGATTGTCATTGAAGGGTATTGCGCTTGAAACTATCCAGGAGGCAACTATACCTACAATGCAGCCTAGAAAGGCATAACTTCTACGGGCAATACTTATTTTGCGAAAAGCAAAAACAACCAGGCTAAGTAGCAGTATCAGGGTTTGCATAACAATTAAAAGCAATGCATCCTGATTGTCTCCCCAGGCAAACGCATAAGTTGGAACCGCCAAAAAGATTAAGCCAATAAATTTTTTCAAGTCTGTCCTTACCGTTTGATCAAAGATTTTGGATGGCAGTTTGTATCAGCCAGCATGCCTAGCCTTAATCCACTGACGAATGCCAAGTATAGCTAAACCTAAAATAGCAGAATATACACAAAAAAGATGAAGTTTCCTGAGCGAGACCAGCTGATACAGCACGTTAGTCTCACTAAATGGGAACAGCGGGGTGATGTCAGCGTGCATAACACTATCGAACACGATGTGAGAGCAGCTGCCTATGCCTGCACCTAGCCAGATAGCGCGTGCGCTCAAGCTTTGCCATTGCAGTAAATCAGGTAGGCTGAAGCGTGAGGCGAGCTTTAAGGCAGCAAAGAAAATAAGCGCGGTGGCCAGCATAATGATGCTGGCGCCTATGTAAGTATGAAAAAATCTGTGCAGCGGATATTGCCCGGTGAGCATGTAATAAAGCGGCTCAATATCGATCAGCACATTGGCAGCGCAAAAAGCCAGGAAACTGACGTGCCTGGGCGCAACTGCATGAATCGCTGCGCCAGGGCCAAAATGAAAGGGAGTGATGGGCATGCTTAGTTTAGCGCTCTATATTGAAAATAAGCACGCGTGCCAGGGGGTAACCGCAGTCGCTGGCTGGTAGGCCTAAGCTCGGTATCAGATAACTGGTCATCTGGCATAGGCGTTTCTTTCGAGTTTTGGCGGCAGATGAATGTCTTCCTCTTTCTTTTCGTCTTTATTGTTGCGCGAGGTCCAATCACAACTACATACATCTGCACATTGCAGGGCCTCGAAAAAAGGGCAGGATCTCAGGTTAGGCATCTTGCACTCATGATCGCAAGGCAAGTTGCACACCATATCGCAATCGCCGCGTTGTAGCCGATGCGGTCTGAGTCGTGGCGGGGAGTAGCGGTGATGAGAGACCCCGCAACGATACAGCCGCTTTCTTAGCACAATACAGCCATCAATGACGCCATAGCGCTGTATCGCACGAAAACCAAGAGCCGAGCAGCTGGCATGCCCGGTGTGATAGCGGTAGGCACAATGAAAACCTTTATACGGGGAGATAAAGCGCTGATAAAACCGGATCGCGTAGAGTGCCAGGGATTGCATAGTTTTTTATCTAACGGTTGAATGCCAGGTGGGGCTGGCGGCAGATGCGCGGTACAAGCAATGCTCTCGCATGGCGTGGCCATCTGGCAACGCAGGATGTTGGAAAGTAAGCTGATCTTTTTGCATGTTCAGTCGCTGCATGACGCGTTCCGAGCGTTCATTGTTCAGCGTAGTGAAGGCGACCACTTCAGGCAATGACAGGGTGTTGAAGGCAAATTCAAGCGTGGCGGCGGCGCCCTCGGTCGCCAGGCCTTGGCCCCATGCGTGCTGAGCGAGTCTCCAGCCTATCTCTACGCAGGGCGAGAACGGTAATTCTGCAATAGGGATGTGCAGGCCAATAAAGCCAATGAATGCACTGGACGACTTTTCCTGAGCCGCCCAGAACCCCCAACCGCGTTGTTCGATCAGATCATGGCAGCGCTGGGCCATTGGGTTACTCTCTTGCTCGCTGAGCTTGGCCGGGAAATACCGCATCACTTCGTCGTCGCTGTTGATCTGCGCAAAGGCAGGGAAATCAGAAGGCTGCCATTGCCGCAGTAACAAGCGCTCTGTTTCAATTTGGTAGAGGTGCGGCATGAGGGTTTTCAAGGGGCGGACTTAGCTATTGGTGCTTGAGCGATGGATGATCTCTATTCAATTGCAAGCGTATCCAGTATCTCTAGCAAGGGCGCTACTTTTGGCAGATTTTCCCCAACTTGTGAGATGTGTATATCTGCCCAACAGCCATTCTTAAACTTTTCAGCAACTATATTGAGTTGTTTGATGGTGGTGCTTTTATACGGCACTTCTATAGTGAATTCAGCCACACTAAAGCCCGCGTGATCATATGTTGTTATGTTTTTGGCTTCGCCATATGACGGATTTTTTATGGCGATATCCAGACAAGCTTTGCCGCTATTACACTCTACCGCCAATGTATCTAAATAAAATGAAAAATTGATATATTGTTGTTCATTGGTCAGGTTGTAATAAACCGTCGTGCCATCGGGCTTGATCTGCTCTTTAGAGATAAAGAAATTGTTTTTTGGTTTGGATAGCGTGCATGGCGTTTTGGTGGTGAAGAACACTCTGCGTGTTTCTGTGTCATTCACCTCAGCCTGGGCTGCAAATGTAGAAAACAGCAGAAGTATTAACAGACGATTGCAAGGCATACTAAACCTTTCAAAAAAATGCTGGCTGATGGCATCAGCCGCGTCATTGAGCGCAGCCGCCTGAATGATGGGTCAGGGCTCATAAACAGCTTACTGTGCTGTAGTGATCTTGCTATACATAAAGTCGTACTGCCTGGCGTTGATCTCTTTGACCTTCTCTACGATCGCGTTGAGCTGATTCGCTACCTGGCACGAGGCTGCCGGTGTGGAGGGTATATTCTGCTGATTAGCCGCAGTCACTATGCCCATGATCTCAGTTGTCAGCGGGCGCTTCTCGGTTTCAAATGCAGCGAACTCGGGTGAAGCCAGCATATCGTTAAAGAACTTGGCCTGGGCCTGGTTGGTCCAGCCCAGCCTGTTTGCCGTTGCTTGCACATCGTTATCCAGCTCGGCTTCACGCTTGCGCTGTGCCTCTCTGATAGACTTGAGCGATGTCTCCATCTGCGCCTGCGCTTGGGCGGCTTGTTCCGGAGTAGTGCATTCAGTGTTCTGTTGGGAGAAAGCTTGCCCGCAGAAGGCGGTGAATAAGAGGATAGTGATGATAGCTTTCATGGCCGCGTGATCGCTTATTTAATTTTTATAAAAAGTTTTTAAATTTTAATGCATCCTAAGATATAAATTTAAAAGCGTCAAACTACTTGATCAGGCAGGTTGAGATCAGTGTGGAAACCGCGCCGGGCTTTACCAGCAGGCTCTTTGCATGGCAATGCCGCGCGCGCCACTGGCTAGGGCTTGTGGCAGGTGTTCAGGGCGCATGCCCCCCAGCCCATAGACTGGGATCTCCAATCCACTCAGTAGGTCAGCAAACTTTTCCCAACCGAGGTTATTGGCGCCCGGGTGACTTGCTGTAGGCAACACTGGCGAGAGCAGGGCGCAGTCTAGTTGCAGATGCTGGGCTTTCTGCAATTGCTCAAGATCATGGCAGGAGGCGCCAGTCAGCAGGTTTTCTGGTTTTGTGAGCATGGCCATCAGGCGCTGGCTGTTCAGGTGCACGCCCTGGTAGCCGAGTTGCGTGGCTAGTTCCGGGCTGCCATTGAGCAGGCACCGGCAATCGTAAGCTGTACACAGGGCTAGCACTTTTTCGCTTAACTGGGCGAGCGCGTCCTGGCCCAGATTGGGCTCGCGTATCTGTATTAGTTGCAGGCCTAGGTCCAGTTGCTGCCTGAGTGCCTGCAAGAAGGCGGTCTCGCCCATCTCCTGCACATTGCTGATGGCGTAGACGGGTGGTAATGACAGCGCCTGCATGATAGGGGCATTCGCAGGCAGCACCGGGCTCACGTTCAGCTGGCGCGGATGCTGCCAGGCAAGCTGCTGGCCTTCGCGTGCTTGTAATTCACCCTGCCATGCGCTGACAAAAAAGAAATGCAGCAACACGGTTTTGGCTTCGGCGTCATGCGTGGCGGGGTAGTCGTAACGCCGTTTGATCCAGGGTTGTATCTGGGTGGGGGTGATGCCTAGTTCTTCCTGCGCTTCGCGGATCAAGGCGTGTGCTGGGCTTTCGCCGCTTTCTATCTTGCCACCGGGGAACTCCCACCAGCCGGCCCAGCCTTTGCCTTGCGGGCGGCTGGCGAGCAGGTATTCACCGTTGGGTCGTATCAGAATGGCGACCGCGACCTGGACTAGTTTGCTCATGGCTCAGGATTTCAGTTGCAGTTTGCCGGCGTAATCCTTGGCAAACTGGTAAGCGACGCGGCCACTGCGGGCGCCACGGGTGTGGTAAAACTGCAGCGCAGCATGGCGGGCGCTGTCATCCATGCTGACGTTAAAGGTCTTGAGCCAGTGTTCGGCAATGCTCAGGTATTCATCCTGGTCAAAACTGTAGAAAGAGAGCCACAGGCCAAAGCGTTCGGCCAGCGAGGTTTTTTCATCAATGGTATCGTTGGGGCGGATCTCGCCGGTTTTCTCCAATACCGGCTGGTTATCGGCCATGTATTCCGGCATCAGGTTTTTGCGGTTGGAGGTGGCATAGACCAATAAATTCGATGATGCATTCTCGATCGAGCCATCCAGAATAACCTTCAAGGCTTTGTAGCCGGTGTCGTTGGCTTCAAAGGTGAGGTCATCACAGAAGATGATAAATTTTTCCGGACGGTTTCTGATCAGTTGCGTGATCTGCGGCAGGTCGGTCAGGTCCTGCTTATCGACTTCTATCAGCCTTAAACCTATCTCCGAATAAGCATTCAACAACGCTTTGACCAGTGAGGATTTGCCGGTGCCACGCGCGCCAGTCAGCAGCACGTGGTTAGCCGGCAGGCCCTGTAGAAACTGCTGGGTGTTACGCACCACTTCTGCTTTTTGCCTGTCGATAAAACGGATATCTGCCAGCGCGACTGTATGCGGATGTTCTACCGCTTGCAGTTGGCCTTGCGCGCCATGTTTGACCCAGCGCCAGGCGGTGACTTGCCAGTTAGGCTCAGCCAGCGGTGCAGGTAGCAGGGTTTCCAGGCGCGTGATCAACTGTTCGGCGCGCTGTAGCAGGTGTTCTATCTGGTTCATGCGGATTTTCTTGAGTCATGGTGTGAGGTGAGCGGCTATTGTACACAATGCCGCAACAGCCTGTCAGTGCCAGTATGGCTTAGGCTTTGCAAAAGGCCGCAGCGCAAAAGCGGGCGTGTTTGTGTTAACTTGTCGCACTGATATAAATAAGGTTTTAAATCGCTACAGGTGACAGACTATGCAACATAAGAAAATCATTCTGGCATCGCGCAGCCCGCGCCGCGTGGAGCTACTGGCGCAACTCGGTGTGCAATGCGAAATCGTGCCGGCGGATATCGATGAATCCGCCCTGGCAGGTGAAGACCCTGCTCTGTATGTGCAACGCCTGGCAAAAGCCAAAGCGCTGGCAATCGCTGCCACCCGTGCTGATCACGCCTTGCCTATCCTGGCTGCAGATACCACGGTGGCGCTGGGGCAGGAGATCCTGGGCAAACCGGCAGATGCGGCGGAGGCGATGGCGATGTTGTCACGCCTGAGCGGCAGCGTGCACCTGGTGCATACGGCGGTGGCGGTTTACCAAGGCGGGGCGGTGCAGTGTTTATTGAGCACCACACAGGTGGAGATGATGCAGGTGCCCATTCATGTATTGCAGGATTATGTGGCCTCGGGTGAACCGATGGACAAAGCCGGTGCCTATGGAATACAGGGGCGCGCGGGTGCCTGGATCGCGCGTATCAGCGGTAGTTATAGCGGGGTGATGGGCTTGCCTTTGCACGAAACGGCGCAGTTGTTGCACGCGTGGTAAACTCTGGAAAAAAACGGTAACGGTTTGGGATCGGGTAAAGCAAAATGTCATTGGCGCAGGAAGTACTAATCAACGTCACGCCGCAGGAGACGCGCGTGGCGATCCTGGAACAAGGTGTGGTCCAGGAGCTGCATATAGAGCGGGCATCTTCACTGGGCATAGTCGGTAACATTTATCGCGGCACGGTGGTGCGGGTGTTGCCCGGCATGCAATCTGCATTTGTTGAGATAGGCCTGCCCAGGGCGGCCTTTTTACATGCTGCGGATATCATGGAATGCCATGCCGAAGAGGGCGACATTAAAACCGACCGGCCTATCCAAGAAGTCCTGCATGAAGGCCAGTCCATCATCGTGCAGGTGATCAAGGAAGCCATAGGCACCAAGGGTGCACGCCTGACTACCGAGATCAGTATCGCCGGCCGTTTTCTGGTCTATTTACCTTACCAGAAACATATAGGCGTCTCGCAACGCATAGATATAGAGGAAGAACGCGAGTTCTTGCGTAACCGTTTGCTGGGCCTGCTGCCCGAGCAGCGCGAAGGCGGCTACATCATACGCACCATGTCAGAAAACGCCACCGATGAAGAGTTGCTGGCAGACATAGAATACCTGCGCAAGGTGTGGAGCAAGATACAGACCGAGAGCACCACGGTGGGCGAACGCTCGCTGATCTTCTATGACCTGAGCCTGCCGCGCCGCATCCTGCGCGACGTCGTGTGCAAGGAAACCACCAATATCCGTGTCGATTCGCGCGAAATGTTCGAGCGGCTGAAAGAGTTTGCCGAGTTGTATGTCTCTCACGCCGTCAAGCCGCTCACGCATTACAAGGGTGAGCGCTCATTATTCGAGTTTTATGATATTGAAAATGAGATCGAAAAGGCACTGTCACGCAAAGTCGAGCTTAAATCTGGCGGTTATCTGATCTTTGACCAGACCGAAGCCCTGACCACGGTGGATGTGAATACCGGCAGTTTCGTCAGCGGCAAAAACCTGTCTGACACCATTTTTAAAACCAATCTTGAAGCCGCACAAACCATCGCCCGCCAGCTGCGTTTGCGTAACCTGGGTGGCATCATCATTGTCGATTTTATTGATATGGATGAAGATGCACAGCGCGAGGCGGTGCTGGAAGAGTTGCGCAAAGCAGTGACGCTGGATAGAGCGCGCATCAACGTCAACGGCTTTTCTACGCTGGGCCTGGTAGAGCTGACGCGCAAACGCACGCGTGAGAGCCTGGCGCATCTGCTGTGTGAATCGTGCAAGGTGTGCCAGGGGCGCGGCGAGCTGAAAACCGCGCAAACCATCAGCTATGAGATCATGCGTGAACTGTTGCGTGAATCCCGGCAGTTCAAGAGTGCCAATGCCTTCAAGATACTGGCGTCGCCAGAAGTGATCAATATGCTGGGCGACGAAGAGTCACAAAGCCTGGCCAGTCTCTCTGACTTTATTAAAAAGCCGGTGACGCTGCACCCGGATACCCAGTACGGGCGTGAAGAGTTCGATATCGTCTGGATGTGAGTTGGATGTAGCTTTGCAGCATCAGCCCGGGCGCCAGCTCTGCCGCCCAGGCTGACGTGTTTAGAACACGCTGGCAGCCAGCCCTGGCAACACGATACGGCTGATCATTTGCAGCAGGATCAAAGCAACCAGCGCCGAGAAATCAAATCCCTGAATCTGCGGCAACACCCGGCGTAATGGCTCAAGTATAGGCGCGGTGAGCTGGTTAAGCACCGCATAAATCGGGCTGTAAGGATTTACCCAGCTCAAAATCGCCATCAGCAGAATGGCATAGAAGAACACATCGACGATCTGCTCCAGTACGCCAAAGATCGCCTGCCACACCCATAATACCGGCGCAGCGCCCAAGCCTGTCAGTAGTGAAAGCAGGGCAAACAGCACCAACTGCATCAGGAAGGCCAGCAACAGGGTAGACATATCCCATTGCCGCACCGGGCGTATCAGCTTGCGCGCCGGTTTGACCATGAAATCAGTCAGCACCATGGTCATTTGCCCGAGCTGGTTTTGAAACGAGGTGCGTGTCCATTGCATCAGAAAACGTAACACCAGTAAAAACGTCAAAATGCCGAATACAGTCCTCAGCAAAAATACGGTCATCTCACCTAACATTATTGTGCTCCCAGTTCGTCGCCCAGGGTTTTCGCCCGATTGGCTGCTTGTTGTGCCGCATGTTGCATAATGGCATGAATGTCGTGCTGATTGAGGCTCAGCAGGCCTTGTTCTGTGGTGCCACCTTTAGAAGTGACTTGCTCGCGCAGGGTGGCGATAGGCGTCTCGCTGGCAGCAGCCAGCAGGCTCGCGCCTTTAAAGGTGGCGATGCTCAGTTGCTGCGCCTGCGCCTGATCCAGCCCCAGGGCAACGCCGGCCTTGGTCAGTGCTTCTATGAGCAGGAACACATAGGCCGGGCCGCTGCCTGAGATAGCGGTGACGGCGTCCAGCTGTGCCTCATCTGTCAGCCACACCACCTCACCTGCCGCTTGCAGCAGACTGTCTGTCAGCTGGCGCTGCGCGTCATTGACCTCGGCCAGCGCAAACACGCCGGTGACACCGGCCTGGATCTGCGCCGGGGTGTTGGGCATGGTGCGTACCAGTGTGCGGTAGCCATTCAGCCAACGGCTCAGGTCGGCGGTACGGATACCGGCGGCGACCGAGATCACCAGTTGTGATCGCAGCAAAGGCGCCAGTGACTCAGCCACCGCTTTTAACTGCTGCGGTTTGACTGCCAGCACGATGACATCGGCCTGCAATGCCTGCTCAGACAGGGCGGCTGCCGTGCGCACGCCTAGCTTGTCCTGCAACTGCTGGTGCTTGCCGGCATCCGGGTCTATCACCGTGATCTGCTGCATGGCAAACGCGCGCTGCTTGAGGCCGGTAATGAGTGCTTGCGCCATATTCCCGCCGCCGATAAAGGCGATACGGGGTGATGCGGGAGTAGACATGGTTAAACAGCTCCTTTGCTGGCTAAATCGGTATCAGGGGAAGGTTTGGGCTGGCGTGCGCCAAAGATCGCGGTGCCTATGCGCACCAGCGTGGCACCTTCGGCGATCGCCGCCTGGTAATCGCCGCTCATGCCTATGGATAAAGTATCCAGTTGCAGGCCGTGCGCATTCAAATGGTCGAACAGGGCGCGTACCTGACTAAACTGGTCACGTTGGGCGGCAAAATCCTGTTGTGGCGCGGGTATCGCCATCAGCCCGCGCAAGCGCAGGTGCGGCAATTGTTTGATCTGTAAGGCAAGTTGCAGTAGTTCCTGGCCACTGGCACCACTTTTGCTTGCCTCTTCGCTTATGTTCACTTGCAGGCAAATGTTCAGCGGCGGCAGCTCTGCAGTGCGTGCATCTGAGAGACGTTGAGCGATTTTTAAGCGGTCAACCGAGTGTACCCAATCGAATTGACGGGCAATTTGCTGTGTTTTGTTGCTTTGAATCGGCCCGATAAAGTGCCATGCTATTGCACAGTCCTGCAGTTGCGCCTGTTT
This sequence comes from Methylophilus luteus, assembly GCF_042676265.1. NCBI lineage: Bacteria > Pseudomonadati > Pseudomonadota > Betaproteobacteria > Nitrosomonadales > Methylophilaceae > Methylophilus > Methylophilus luteus. The sequence continues at coordinate 1,391,986 of NZ_JBHTKB010000001.1, read as the reverse complement.
GCCTAGCGCTTCTTGCAGATAGTTTTCGCCAAATACGGTTTGGCCCGCTGCGTAAGCAGCACGGATCGCTGCAGCAGGTTGTGATTTGCTGACTGCACACAGCGTCACCGCTTGCGTCATTTGAAAGTGCGCTTTTGCTTGTGCAATGTTTTGCTGTATCTCAGCAATATTGTCAGCAGGGGCGGGTATAGGTGCGGTCATGGCTGGGTAATGCGAGCTCTGCTTTGCAGCTTGAATAACAAAATAACATTATATAAATAATCACTGGAGTGAATGATGGATATTTCAGATTTATTGACGTTCTCGGTCAAAAATAAAGCGTCCGACTTGCATTTGTCTTCCGGCTTGCCGCCTATGATCCGTGTGCATGGCGACATCCGCAAGATCAATCTGCCCGAGATGGATCATGCCGAAGTGCATCGCATGCTGTACGACATCATGAATGATACGCAGCGCAAGGTGTTTGAAGAAAAGCTGGAATGCGATTTTTCGTTCGAGATCCCTGATCTGGCCCGTTTCCGGGTCAACGCCTTCAACCAGCAACGCGGTGCCGGTGCCGTGTTCCGTACCATTCCCAGCAAGGTGCTGACACTGGAAGAATTAAATGCGCCCAGGGTGTTTAAAGACCTGGCCGATACCCCGCGCGGTATCGTGCTGGTGACCGGGCCTACCGGTTCCGGCAAATCCACTACCCTGGCGGCCATGGTCGACTACATCAATGAAACGCAGATGTCGCATATCCTGACCGTGGAAGACCCTATCGAATTTGTGCATAGCTCCAAAAAATCGCTGGTCAACCAGCGTGAGGTCGGCCCGCACACGCAATCGTTTGATAACGCCTTGCGTTCGGCCTTGCGTGAAGACCCGGACGTGATCCTGGTCGGCGAGATGCGCGACCTGGAAACTATACGCCTGGCGCTGACTGCGGCTGAAACCGGCCACCTGGTGTTCGGTACCCTGCATACCAGCTCTGCTGCCAAGACCATAGACCGGGTGGTCGATGTGTTCCCGGCTGCTGAAAAAGAGATGGTGCGTTCCATGCTGTCAGAATCATTGCGCGCGGTGATCTCGCAGACACTGTGTAAAACCAAGGATGAGCAAGGCCGCGTTGCCGCGCATGAGATCATGATAGGCACGCCGGCGATCCGTAACCTGATCCGCGAAAACAAGATCGCGCAGATGTATTCTGCCATCCAGACCGGGCAAAGCGTGGGTATGCAGACACTGGACCAGAACCTTCAGGACCTGGTCAAGCGCAATATCATCAGTGCCGGTGAAGCGCGCACCAAAGCTGCCAACCGCGACTCTATCATCGGATAAAACATAGCATGGATAATATAGACACTGGCGCAGACCGGGCGCAGACAGAAAAGTTTGTCAACGACCTGCTCAAGCTGATGGTGACCAAAAAGGCGTCAGACTTGTTTATCACCGCCGGTTTTCCGCCAGCGATGAAGATAGACGGCAAGCTGACCCCAGTCTCATCGCAAACGCTAAATACCCAGCAAACTGCCGATATCGCACGCGCAGTGATGAATGACAAGCAGGCGCAGGAGTTCAGGGAAACCCGTGAATGCAATTTCGCCATCAGCATGTCCAGCGTGGGCCGTTTTCGCGTCAATGCATTTATACAGCGTAGCGCAACCGGGCTGGTGTTCCGCGTCATCAATACCAATATCCCCAAATTTGAGGACCTGCAATTACCGCCGGTACTTAAAGAAGTGATGATGGCCAAACGCGGCCTGGTGATCTTTGTCGGTGGCACCGGCTCAGGCAAATCCACTTCGATGGCAGCCATGCTCGGCCATAGAAACGAGAGCAGTTACGGCCATATCATCACCATTGAAGACCCGGTGGAGTTCATTCACGGCCATAAAAACTGCATAGTCACCCAGCGTGAAGTCGGGGTAGATACCGAAAACTGGCACGCGGCGCTGAAAAACACCCTGCGCCAGGCGCCGGACGTGATCATGATAGGCGAGATACGCGACCGCGAAACCATGGATTATGCGATCGCTTTCTCGGAAACCGGCCATTTGTGCTTGGCCACCCTGCATGCCAACAGCACCAACCAGGCGCTGGACCGCATCATCAACTTTTTCCCGGAAGAGCGCCGCCAGCAATTGCTGATGGACCTCTCGCTCAACCTGCGTTGTATCGCATCTCAACGCTTGATCCCCAAAGTGGATGGCAGCGGCCGCGTGGCAGCGGTGGAAGTATTGCTGCATTCACCGCTGATTTCGGACCTGATCTATAAAGGTGATGTGCACGCGATCAAGGAGATCATGGCCAAATCACGCGAGCTGGGCATGCAAACTTTTGACCAGGCATTATTCGAGTTATATGAAGAAAGCAAGATCACCTATGACGATGCCTTGCGCAATGCCGATTCGGTGAATGACTTAAGGCTGAAAATCAAGCTGAACAGCAAGATCCCTAATCCTGAGAACCCCGATCAGAACAGGATATCCAATCTGGATATTTTATAAGGTAATTCTTTAGGCGCTATGCCGCGCAGATTAGCAGGCCCTCGCTCAATAGTATGAGCGAGTGCCTGTTGTTTTTAAACCGCGTGTATGGCTGGCTGCACGCCTAGCTGCAAGGTTTCCTGCTGAAACACCAGTTCACCGCTGGTGATGGTGGCTGACACTTTGCCGGACAATGACTGGTTAAGGAAAGGCGTGTTCTTGCCCTGGCTGACCAATACGCGGCTCTCTACACGCCACTCGACTTCAGGGTCGTAGATCACCACATCGGCAGTGGCGCCCACCTGCAAAGTGCCGGCGGAGATGCCGAGGATATGGGCAGGTGCCTGCGTGATCTTGAGCAGGGCCTGCGCAGGTGCGAGCTTGGCTTGCGCGGCCCATTTCAGTGTCAGCGGCAGTAGTAATTCCAGCGCAGAAGCACCCGGGTGCGATTCGGCAAACGGCACGGCTTTGGCATCGTCGTCTACCGGGGTATGGTCTGAGCAAATGGCATCCAGTGTGCCATCCAGCAAGCCGGCGCGTAGCGCATCGCGGTCACGCTGGGTGCGTACCGGTGGTTTCAGGTGCACCATGCTGTCAAAAAAGCCTATATCCATTTCTGTCAGGTGCAGGTGTTGTATGCTGACATCTGCAGTGATACTGCCGCCGGCCTGCTTGGCCTGGCGTATCAGTTCTACAGATTCGGCTGTTGAAACGCGTGCGATATGCAGATTGGCGCCGGTGTTTTGCGCTATGCGCAGCATGGTTTGCAGGGCGATGCTTTCCGCCGCCACCGGGATGCCTTTCAGGCCCAGCCTGGAAGCGACTTCGCCATCATGGGCCACGCCATTCTTGGCCAGGTAGGGGTCCTCGGCACGCATGAATAGCGTGTAGCCGAAGGTGGCTGAGTATTCAAATGCGCGCCACAGTACTTGTGTATCTACGATCGCCGTATCTGCCTGCGAGAAGCCGACGCAGCCTGCAGCAGTCAGGGCGTACATTTCTGTCAGCAAATGGCCTTGCAGCTGGCGGGTGACGGCACCCAGCGGGTAAACATGCGCCAGCGCATGCGACTTGGCCCTGTGCTTGAGCATTTCAACCAGGCCGGGTTCATCCAGTACCGGGTCGGTATCCGGCGGGCAGGCCAGGCTGGTGACGCCGCCGGCCATGGCCGCACGCAGTTCACTGAGCAGGGTGGCCTTGTATTCGCTGCCGGGCTCGCGCAGGCGGGCGCACAGGTCGACCAGGCCGGGCAGCACCCACTTGCCATGGGCATCCAGCGTCTGCTCTGCTTTAAACCCTGACGGTGCTTCGCCTATGGCGACTATCTTGTTTTCGCTGATATAAATATCCTGGACTGTGTCCAGTTGCTGGCTGGCATCTATCAGGCGACCTTGTTTGATGACTATATTCATGCGGCGTTACCTCCCCCCAGGATAGCCATCACGGCCATGCGCACCGCAATGCCATATGTGACCTGCGGCAGAATGACAGATTGTTTGCCATCCGCCACGCTGGAGTCGATCTCGACCCCGCGGTTCATAGGGCCAGGGTGCATGACTATCGCATCCGGCCTGGCCAGTGTCAGCCGCTCCGGGGTCAGGCCAAAGGTCTGGAAAAATTCCTGCGTGCTCGGCAGCAGGGCGCCAGACATGCGTTCATTCTGCAGGCGCAGCATCATGATAACATCGACATCTTTCAGGCCCTGATCCATATTGTGGTAGACCTGCACACCCAGCTTTTCTACTTCGGCAGGTAACAGGGTGCGCGGGGCGATGACGCGTATCTCGGGCACACCCAGCGTCGCCAGCGCATGGATCTCGCTGCGCGCCACGCGCGAGTGCAGCACATCACCGACGATAGCGACACGCAGGTTATGCATCTCGGGCTTGTATTTGCGGATAGTGAACATATCCAGCAGGCCCTGGGTAGGGTGCGCGTGGCGGCCATCACCGGCATTGATCACGCTGATGTGCGGCGGCACATGCTGCGCAATAAAGTGTGCGGCACCACTTTGCTGGTGGCGTACCACAAACATGTCCGCGTGCATGGCGATCAGGTTGTTGACCGTATCAAGTATGGTCTCGCCCTTGGATTGCGATGAGGTGCTGACGTTGAGGTTGAGCACATCGGCAGATAGCCGTTTGGCGGCGATCTCAAAGGTGGTTCGGGTGCGGGTACTGTTCTCAAAAAACAGGTTGCACACGGTTTTGCCACGCAGCAGCGGCACTTTCTTGATCTCGCGTTCAGCCACGCCGACAAAGTTCTCGGCGGCATCGAGGATGTCCGTCAGTATGCGTTTGGGCAGGCCTTCGATACTGAGCAAGTGTTGTAGTTGCCCCTGCGCGTTCAGTTGCGGGTTATACATGTTAATTGGCTCCATTATCTGCAGGAGGAGAGGCTTCGGCTGGCTGGGTCTCTGTCACGCTCAGGTGCAAACGCCCCTGCGTGTTGATGGAAAGTTCGAAAGCCTGGTGCGGCTGCAGTGGAATATCGGCACCGACCATGTTGGGACGTATAGGTAATTGTGCGCCACCGCGGTTGATCAGTGCCGCCAGTTCTATCAGGCCGGGACGGCCATAATCAAACAATTCGTTGATGACTGCGCGCACGGTGCGGCCAGTGTAAAAAATATCGTCGACCAGGATGATATGCCTGTCATTGACATCAAAAGGGATATGGCCGGGCTGGACGGTGGTTTTCATGCCGCGCCTGGCGTAATCGTCGCGGTACATGGAGGCATTCAGTTTGCCATGCGCAATGTCGCGGCCGAGGTCGTTCTGCAGGCGCTGCAACAGTTTTTCCATCAGCCACACGCCGCCGGTGTAAATGCCGACCAGGGCGGTGTTGTCATTGATGCGCGGTTTTAATTGGTCGTAAAGCTGATCCAGTAACTGTTCGGGGTCAGGCAGTATCATGAGGGTCCTGTGCTATGAACGTGAGTGATAGGCGTCAAAGTAAGATTGTAATATAGTTTGTGCGGCAACCTGGTCCAAATGTTGTTTTTGCGCGCGGCCGGTAATGCCTGCCTCACGCAGTGATTGCGCGGCTTCGGCCGAGCTCAGGCGTTCATCTATCATCATCACCGGCAGGTTGAAACGGCCTTCCAGGCGCTGGGCGAATTTTTGTGCCAGCGCAGTCATGGCGTGGGCGTCGCCATCCATGGTCATGGGCAGGCCAACGATCAGCAACACCGGTTGCCACTCCTGCAACAGCGCGGCGATCTGCTCAAATTTTGCGGCATTCTCTTCTGCGTCTATAGTCAGCAACGGGTGGGCCAGGCTGAGCAGGGTCTCGCCCACCGCTACGCCTATGCGTTTTTCACCAAAGTCAAACGCGAGCACAGTGCCGCTAAGGTCAGGGTAGCGACGTTCTCTGATAGGCAGATGGCTTTGATTCAGGGGTTGCTTGCCGTGCTTGAGCGCTTCAGGCATGCCCTGCCACCTCGGACAGGGTGGCATAATCCACCCCCAGTTGCTGCATGGCCCATAACACTTTGTCATCGTTAGGCAGGCTGAAGATGAGTTTATGCAGATGTTCGCTGTCTTCCAGCGGCAAGGTCAGCCAGGCATTGGCCTGGATCTCGTTTTCGAGTTGACCGGATGACCAGCCGGTATAACCGAGGGCGATAAACATATCCTGCGGTGCTTCATCGCGGGCGGCTGCTTCCAGGATATCTTTGGAAGAAGTCATGGCCAGCCCGGCGGACAAACCCAGGGTGGTGTTGAATTCTGTGGCCGGCGTGTGCAGCACAAAGCCGCGCTCCACCTGCACCGGCCCGCCAAAATGCACCAGCCTGTCCTGCTGGTGCGGGGCGTCGCAGGGCATATCCAGTTGCTCAAACAGGTCGCCTACGTTCAGTTGCAGGGGGTGGTTGAGTATCATGCCCATGGCGCCATCATCGTCGTGGCTGCAGATCAATATCACGCTTTTGCTGAAATAGGGGTCTTGCATGGCCGGCATGGCGATCAGGATCTGGCCAGTCAGGTTCAGCCGTTCGCTGCTCGCAGACAAAGGGGTATGTTCACTCATAGTGGTGGCGTTTCATCTTCGCTGAGGTAGCCGGTGATTTCCAGGCCGAAACCATCCATGCTTGGCATTTTGCGCGGTGCAGCCATCAGGCGCATCTTTTTCACGCCCAGGTTGAGCAATATCTGCGAGCCTATGCCGTAATTGCGCAATTCCTGATTAAGGGTGATCTTCTGGTCTGCACGCAGAATGCGGTCGGTCAGCCCCAGGCCATCCTCATCGTGGTTGATCAGCACGATCACGCCACACGGCGCATTGCTGATGGTGCGCATGGCCTGCAACAAGTTCCAGCTATGCGATTGATGGCTGCTGTCGAGCAGGTCTATCATGGACAAAGGCTCATGCACGCGCACCAGGGTCTCTGCGGCAGTTTGCGGGTCGCCTTTGACCAGCACCAGGTGGGTCTCCTGGGCGATATTGTCGCGGTAGGCGATCAGCTGCATGGGCCCGAAAGCGGTTTCAATCTTGCGCTCGGCGCTGCGTTCTATCAGGGTCTCATGCGCCGCACGGTAATGGATCAGGTCGGCGATGGTGCCTATACGTATATCGTGTTCGGCCGCCACTTGCATCAGATCCGGCAGGCGCGCCATTTCACCGTCATCTTTCAATATCTCGCAGATGACGCTGGCAGGCTCGCAGCCGGCCAGTTGCGCCAGGTCGCAGCCCGCTTCCGTGTGTCCGGCACGCACCAGCACGCCACCATTCATTGCGCCTATGGGAAAGATATGGCCAGGGCTGACAATGTCGCTGGCATTGGCGTTTTTGGCGATGGCCGCGCGTATGGTGGTGGCACGGTCGGCGGCGGAAATGCCGGTGGTGACACCCTCTGCCGCTTCGATAGATACCGTGAAATTAGTGCCCAGACGGGTGCCGTTCTTGCGGGTCATGGGTGGCAGGTTGAGCTGGCGGCAACGTTGTTCTGTCAGCGTCAGGCAGATCAGGCCACGGCCATACTTGGCCATAAAGTTGATATGTTCTGCGGTGACGAATTCGGCAGCAATCACAAAGTCGCCTTCGTTCTCCCTGTGCTCGTCATCCACCAGGATAACCATTTTTCCGGCGCGGATGTCGGCAATGATTGCTTCAATAGTACTGATCTGTGCCGACATTACTCCTGCTCCCAGGCTTGCATGCGCTCAACATAGCGCGCGATTAAATCAATTTCCAGGTTCACTGCGTCTCCGGGTTTGGCAAACTGCATGATAGTGTGTTGCATGGTGTGCGGGATCAGGTTGATGCTGGCTTCGTCGTCGCTGATGGCGTTCACCGTCAGGCTGACGCCGTTCACGCATAATGAGCCTTTCTGGGCGATATATTTGCTCAGCGCATGCGGCGCGCGCACTTTGAGCAGCCAGCTCACGCCTACCGGCTCCAGCGCGGTGATGGTGCCTACGCCATCGACATGGCCGGTCACCAGGTGGCCGCCCAGCCGGTCAGCCAGCCGCAAGGCTTTCTCCAGGTTGACCGGCCCAGGCTTGCCCAGACCGGTGGTCACGTCCAGCGTGACTTTAGAGGCCATGACTTCGAAAGTGTTTTGCTCCAGGCTGGTCACGGTCAGGCAGACGCCATTGACGGCGATGCTGTCGCCCAGCTGTACATCTTGCAGGCCTAAATCGGAAGCTTGGATACGTAATGCGCAATCGTCGCCGTGGTTGACTACGTCGGCGATATGGCCGACGGTTTGAATAATCCCTGTGAACATGGTGTGATTTTATCAGTGCTGCATGCTAAAGTAACCACATTCCCGCAACATTTTTCATAACCCAATACTTTTTCCTACCTGGTCGGGTGAGCATATGCGTTTAGATGATCTGGAAGACAGTCAGCATGTAGAAGACAGCCGTGGTCGCGGCCTGATCGGTGGCCGCAGTATAGGCATAGGCACCATCGCCATTGCGCTGGTGGCGATGTATTTTGGCGTAGACCCCAACCTGGTATTGAACCTTGCGCAACAGGGGCAGCCCGCTGTGCAGACTTCAGCACCGCCTGCGGATAGCAATGACCCTAATGTGAAGTTCGTCTCTAAAGTGTTGTGGAGTACCGAACAGGTGTGGCAAACCATATTCACTGCGGCAGGCCAGCAGTACAGCGCGCCCAATCTGGAGATCTTTGGTGGCGCCACGCAGACCGCCTGCGGCCAGGGCCAGGCCGCCATGGGCCCGTTTTATTGCCCGGCTGACCAGAAAGTGTATATAGACCTGAGTTTTTACCAGGAGCTGCAACAGCGTTTCAAGGCGCCCGGCGATTTTGCCCAGGCCTATGTCATCGCGCATGAAGTCGGTCACCACGTACAAAACCTGCTCGGCATTTCGCAAAAAGTGCAGCAAGCCAGGCAACAGGCGGGCTCTGAAGCGGCTGCCAACGCTTATTCGGTCAAGCTGGAGTTGCAGGCCGACTGTTACGCCGGCGTGTGGGCACACCATGCCAACCAGCAGTTCCGCATCCTGCAAGATGGCGATATTGAAGAAGCGCTGCGGGCAGCGACTGCCATAGGCGATGACACCTTGCAAAAACAGGCGCGCGGTTATGCCGTGCCTGACAGTTTCACCCACGGCAGCGCCGAGCAACGCGTGCTATGGTTCAAAACCGGGCTGCAATCCGGCAGTGTCAACGACTGCAATACATTCAAAAAATCAGTATAGGCGGTATGGAATTCAAGGTATGACCCAACAAGGTAATTCTTCACCCGCATCTGCCGGCGAGCATGCAGATGACAAGCACTTGATCGAAACCACAATTTCCAGCGAAATCCTGGCGCAGGGCAAAATGCTCACCGTGCGCTATGACCAGGCGCGTTTGCCGAATGGCACCGTCAGTGGCCGTGAATATGTCACCCATCCTGGCGCAGTGGTGGTAGTGGCGCTGACTGCAGATGGTGGTGTGGTGCTGGAACGCCAGTTCCGCTATCCGCTCAAACAGGTGTTCATAGAACTACCGGCCGGTAAGATAGATCACGGCGAACCGGTATTGCAGACCGGGCAACGCGAGCTGCTGGAAGAGACCGGTTACCGTGCGTATGAGTGGGTCAAGCTCGGGGTGCAGCATCCATGTATAGGTTACTCGAATGAGGTGATACATATTTACCTGGCCACAGGCCTGACCCTGGGTGACCACGCCAGAGATATAGATGAAGCGATGGATGTGTTTGTCTGGCCATTTGCACAGGTGATGCAGGCGATCAGCGCCGGGGAGATCACCGATAGTAAAACCATGGGTGCCATGTTGCTGGCTGAGCGCTATCTGCGTCAGCAGCCGTTGCCAGGATTCAGTGTTTAAAGCCAGGATTCAGTTTAAAGAAAGTCATGCATGAAAGTATTACAGATAGGTTGTGGTGGTTTAGGTAGTTTGATCGCGCAGCAAACCCTCAGCCACGGCCATGAACTGACTATAGTGCGCCGTTCCAGGCAGGCAGTGCCGGAAGGCGCGCAGGTGTTGCACCTGGATGTGGTGAACGATGAGGCTTTAACGGCGCTGGCTGGATTGCAGCCCGAGATCCTGCTGTATTGTCTGGCGCCGGTAGAGGGGCAGTCTTATCAGCAAACCTATGTGCAGGGTCTGAAAAACGTCCTGGCCCAGGTGTCTAAAACGGCGTTACGCCATGTGTTTTTTATCTCCAGCACCGGTATTTATGGTGAACATCAGGGCGAATTCATTGATGACAGTACCGCCGTAGCGCCCGCCGATGCCGACGGGCAGGTCATGCTGGAAGCCGAACGCCTGCTGTATGACCTGCCATGCGGGCACTCTGCCTTGCGTGTGTCCGGCATTTATGGTCCGCAACGTTTATATCTGTTGCGGGCTGTGCAGGATAAGGCACGCTGGCCAAAACAGGCGCACTGGACTAACCGTATTCATGAGCTGGATGTGGCGCGCGCCGTGGTGCATATGTACGAACTGCTGGCCAGTGGCCTAGTACTGCCCGCGCATTGCATAGTGACAGATGGTGTGCCGGCCTTGCAGCACGAGGTATTACAGTGGATGGCAGGCCAGTTGCGGGTGCCGCTGCCGGATACGCCGCCCATGCAGCCGCAATCGGGCAAGCGCATCACCAACCAGTTTTTGCCGCAAAGCGGTTTCAAGTTGCAGTTTGCCGATTATCAGGCAGGCTATGCCGCGATACTGGCGGACCATCGCTCATGAACATTATTCACTCGACCTTGACTCACTCGTGCATGCGCGAAAAATTTACCGCAACCATAAAAGTATTACTTATGAGCGGGCTGCTGTTAAGCAGCGCGCTGACCAGCGCTGATGACGGCGAAGGCTTTCAAGCCTGGGTAGCGGCGTTAAGGCAGGAGGCGCTGGCTTTACAGATTGCGCCGCAAGCCGTGGATATCACCCTTAGCCAGGTCAGTTACCTGCCCAAAGTGATAGAGCTGGACCGTAAACAGCCGGAATTCGTCACCAGTTTTTCTGCCTATGTGAATCGCCGTATCAACCAGCGCGTGGTCAATAAAGGCAAGCAGATGCTGCAAGATTACCAGGGCGTGTTGTACGTAGTTGAAGAGTTATACCAGGTGCCGAAAGAGGTGCTGGTGGCATTTTGGGGGCTGGAAACAAATTTTGGCGGCTATATGGGCGATATTCCACTTGCCTCGGCGCTGGCTACCTTGTCTTATGAAGGGCGGCGTGCCGAATTTTTCAAGCGCGAATTACTCAACCTGATGCGCGTGGTCGAGCGCGAGCAGCGTTATGACAGCCCGGTCACCGGTTCGTGGGCTGGTGCGACCGGGCATATGCAGTTTATGCCCAGCACATTGCTCAAATATGGTGTGGATGCGGATGCAGATGGCAAGATAGATATCTGGGGCTCTTACCCGGATATATTCAGTTCGGCCGCCAACTATCTGTCACAGGCGGGTTGGCAGGCGGGCCAGCCTATCAGCCAGCAGGTGGCACTGCCGCCAGGCTTTGATTACAGCCTGGCCCAATTGCAGCTCAACAAGCCGGTCAGAGAATGGGTGAAGCTGGGGGTGGTTGGTGTGCCCGAGAGTGCGATCAGCCTGCCGCAGGCAGCTATCATCCTGCCACAGGGTTTTGATGGCCCGGCTTATATGGTTTTCCCCAACTTTGATGTCGTCATGCAGTGGAACCGTTCGGTGAATTATGCGCTGAGCGTGAGCCTGCTGAGCCAGCAGTTAAAGCAGGAGATCTATACCCTGGCGATGCCGCCGGAACCGCCAGCGCTCAGTTACCAGCAGATGTGGGCATTGCAGGAAGCGCTGAATGCCAGAGGGTTTGACAGCGGCACGCCTGATGGCTTCCCCGGTGGCAAGACCCAGGCGGCGATACGCCGTTACCAGTCTACACAAAAGCTGCCCCAGGATGGTTATCCTGGAATGGCCATATTCAACCGCCTGACGGCAGAGCCGGTCTTCAATGAGACTGTCAGCCCATAAAGCTTAGCTCGGCCCAAAGCGCTCAGCTCAGCCCACAGTCCTTAGCTTTAAGCAGACAGTAGGACTCGCACGGCTTAACGGGTCTTGAACCAGCCAGTTACACTCACGCGCGCCTGGGTCGCCGGGCGCACGGCATGCCAGAACCTGTCCGATAAAAACAACACCAGCCTGCCGCCTAGCGGTGCAATATCGATGTGCTCGGCCTCTGGCAAAGGCGCTGCTGCGTGCTGGCCGGTATATAAACGTAATTCTCCGCCAGCCTCAGGCGGCCAGTGCTCATTCAGGTAGATGATGAGGGTCAGTGCCCGGCTGCTGGCCGTCGCACCCGGGCTATGCTGGTGAAACTGGTCTATATGCGTGGCATAGCCGGATGAGCCGGCCGGATAGATGGCAAAATGCGTTTCCACATGGTCCAGCCCCATCATCAGCTGTCTGTTCAGCAGCTGTTGCAGTTCGCTGAGCAAACCAAAATAGTGACGTACAGCCGGGTGCGCATCATCTTCATCCAGCCAGGCGATCTGGTCAGCGCGCAGGTCAGGGTTGGTGACGGCGGCTCTGCTGGTGCCTGCCTGGCGCATGGCCCCTGCCTGCTGACGTGCCAGCGCCAGTTCGCGCAGGCTTGCCATCACATCGTCAGCAATAAAGTGGTCTATCACGCAGTAGTGCTGCTGAGTCAGGCTATCCAGCAAGGCATCAGCCATGTCCTCAGGCAGCAGGGCAGGGGTGGGGTGTATATGATTCATGGCGATTATTATAAGGCGTATACCATTGCCTATAGTTCTGCTTTCGGATAGAATGCGCAACCTTATTGATTTGCAGCATGGCTGTTTTAAGCATGACTGTGAGTTTTATAGTCGCGTAGCTCAGCTGGTTAGAGCACCACCTTGACATGGTGGGGGTCGATGGTTCGAGTCCATTCGCGACTACCAGATTTTAAAGCAGATATTAAAGCCACCCCAACCAGGTGGCTTTTTTGTTTGTAGCGGGTTTGTATGGGCTTTTTGTCCGCGGTGTGGTCAGTATCTGGGCCTAGTTCCGTTGCAGACTTTTCACGCGCTGTGCGATAATGTTTGTTTGGCTATAAACTAGGCGCCATGCGCTTGTTTTTATAGCGATTTTAACCTGAGTGAGAGAGATACATGCCTGTAATACGCTTGCCTGATGGGTCTACCAGAAGCTTTGAGCAGTCGGTGACCGTGGCTGATGTCGCGATGAATATTGGTGCCGGTCTGGCAAAAGCCGCATTGGCAGGTAAAGTCACGCACCCAGGGCAGGCAGCCAAGCTGGTGGATACCAGCTACCTGATAGAACAGGATGTAGACCTCGCCATCATTACCGATAAAAACGACGAAGGCCTGGATGTGATCCGTCACTCCACCGCCCACTTGCTGGCTTATGCGGTAAAAGAGCTGTTCCCGGATGCGCAGGTGACCATAGGCCCGGTCATCGATAACGGCTTTTACTACGATTTCAGCTACAAGCGCCCGTTCACCCCGGATGACTTGGCCGCCATTGAAAAGAAAATGCAGGAACTGGCCAAGAAAGACGAAAAAGTGGAGCGCAAGGTGTTGCCGCGCGATGAAGCGGTCGCCTATTTCAAAAGCATCAACGAGCATTACAAGGCTGAGATCATTGCCAGCATCCCCAGTAATGAGGATGTTTCGCTTTATAGCGAAGGTGGTTTTACCGACTTGTGCCGTGGCCCGCATGTGCCTAACACCGGCAAGCTGAAGGCGTTCAAGCTGATGAAGCTGGCTGGCGCTTACTGGCGTGGCGACAGCAATAATGAAATGTTGCAGCGTGTCTATGGCACCGCCTGGCGCAACAAGGACGAGCTCGAAGCTTATCTGCATATGCTGGAAGAAGCTGAAAAGCGCGACCACCGCAAGCTGGGCAAGCAACTGGATTTCTACCACATGCAGGACGATGCACCGGGCATGGTGTTCTGGCATCCGCGTGGCTGGGTGATCTGGCAAGAAGTCGAGCAGTATATGCGTGCCAAATTCAAAGAGTACGATTACCAGGAAGTGCGCACACCTACCGTGCTGGATAAGACGCTGTGGGAAAAGTCCGGCCATTGGCAGAACTACCGTGACAATATGTTTGTGACGCAATCTGAAAGCCGCGATTACGCCGTCAAGCCCATGAACTGTCCCGGCCATATCCAGATCTTCAATAGCAGCCTGCACAGCTACCGCGATCTTCCTTTGCGCCTGGCCGAGTTCGGCTCCTGCCACCGTAATGAGCCTTCCGGCTCGCTGCATGGTCTGATGCGCGTTCGTGGGTTCACCCAGGACGATGCGCATATCTTTTGTATGGAATCGCAAGTCGAGGCCGAAGTAGCCGACTTTATCAAGATGCTGTACGAAGTCTATAAAGACTTTGGCTTTGATGATGTGATCGTCAAGCTTTCTACCCGCCCGGAAAAACGGGTAGGCACCGAAGAGGCCTGGGATATGGCTGAAACTGCCCTGGCTAACGCCATTAAGGCCAACGGCCTGGAGTTTGAATACCAGCCGGGCGAGGGTGCCTTTTATGGCCCCAAGATAGAATTCACACTCAAAGACTCACTGGGCCGAATGTGGCAATGCGGCACCATACAGCTGGACCCTAACCTGCCAGAGCGACTGGGCGCCGAATATGTGGCTGAAGATAATTCCCGTCAGCGCCCCATCATGCTGCACAGGGCCATCGTCGGTTCCATGGAGCGTTTCCTCGGTATTCTGATTGAAAACTTTGCCGGTGCCATGCCGGCCTGGTTAGCGCCGGTGCAGGTCATGGTGCTGAATATTTCTGATGGTCAGGCTGATTATGTGCGCCAAGTGGTTGAAAGTTTGAAGAAAAATGGCATACGCTGCGATTTTGACTTGAGAAATGAGAAGATTACCTATAAAATACGCGAACATAGTTTGCAAAAGTTGCCATACCTGATCGTGGTGGGCGACAAAGAAATGCAAAATGGTCAAGTGGCCGTACGTACCAGAAAAGGTGAAGATCTGGGTGTGATGACGGTAGACGCGTTTGTAACGCGTGTGCAGCAAGACATCCGAAGCAAGGTCTGATTTTCTTAGGTGCCGTGCGGCTTTGTTTATTGTTTAGGGGATTGTTATAGCTCAAGATAAAGATACACGCATCAATGGCGATATTACTGCGCCACAAGTGCGTCTGGTTGGTGTAGATGGCGAACCGTTAGGTGTGATGACTCTGAGAGAGGCCTTTGCCAAAGCGGAAGAAGCTGATATTGATATTGTTGAAATTGCACCAAATGCAGCACCACCAGTGTGCCGTTTGATGGATTATGGCAAATTCAAATACGCCGAGAGCAAACGTCTGCATGAGCAAAAACTGAAACAAAAACAGGTGCAAATCAAAGAGGTCAAATTCAGGCCCGGCACCGATGATGGCGACTACAACATCAAGTTAAGAAATATCATCCGCTTTTTGGGCGATGGTGATAAAGCAAAGATCACTTTGCGTTTCCGTGGACGTGAGATCACGCACCAGGAATTCGGCCTGGCGTTATTGAAACGTCTGGAAGCAGATCTGACTGAGCACGCATTGGTTGAGCAATATCCTAAAATGGAAGGCCGCCAAATGGTGATGGTGCTGGCACCGGCTAAAAAAGCAGTGCCAGTAGCGAAAAAAGCAGATAAAGCTGCTGAAAAAGAAACACCGGCCGCTGAATAATTTCGGCGCCAAAAGTTTAAAGCAACACATAAAGTTTTTTTGGAGTAATACGGCTAAATTGGCTGCCTAGTTACTCTCTATTCAACCTCTAAGGAGACCAAAATGCCAAAGATGAAAACAAAGAGCAGCGCCAAAAAGCGCTTCAAGTTCTTGGGTAATGGTAAAGTGAAGCGTACACACTCTCACTTGCGCCATATTCTGACCAAGAAAACCACCAAGCAAAAACGTAAGCTGCGCGGTACTTCCATTATTTCTGCTACTGATGTCAAACGCGTTCGCGCAATGATGCCAACACAATAAGGAGACCGATATGCCTAGAGTAAAACGTGGCGTCATAGCCCGCGCAAGACACAAAAAAGTATTAAAAGCAGCTAAAGGCTACCGTGGCCGTCGTAAGAACGTTTACCGCGTTGCCAAACAGGCGGTGATGAAAGCCGGTCAATACGCTTACCGTGACCGTCGCCAGAAAAAACGGCAGTTCCGCACTTTGTGGATTGCGCGTATCAACGCTGCAGCCCGTGAAGCTGGTTTGACATACAGCCGTTTCATGAATGGCTTGAAAAAAGCTGCGGTTGAAGTTGACCGTAAAGTATTGGCTGACCTGGCTGTGTTTGATAAAGCTGCTTTCGCTAAATTCGTAGAATTGGCAAAATCAGGTTTAAGCGCCTAGTCTGACCTAACAAAAAAAGAGGCTGCGGCCTCTTTTTTTTATTTCAATCGCTGTATAAACACAATTGCTAGAAAAATATAACTATGGCCGATCTTAATCCCTTAATCGCAGAAGCGCAGCAGGACTTTGCTAACTGTCATGATGTGCCTGCACTGGAAAATGCCAAAGCCAAGTACCTGGGCAAATCCGGCGCACTCACCGAAGCCTTGAAAGGCCTGGGTAAACTGTCCGC
Organism: Methylophilus luteus; assembly: GCF_042676265.1. Classification (NCBI taxonomy): domain Bacteria; kingdom Pseudomonadati; phylum Pseudomonadota; class Betaproteobacteria; order Nitrosomonadales; family Methylophilaceae; genus Methylophilus; species Methylophilus luteus. Next base: position 1,375,504 of record NZ_JBHTKB010000001.1, on the reverse strand, counting down.
CGAAGAGCGCCCGGCAGCAGGCGCTGCGATTAATGTGGTCAAGCAGGCGGTAGAGCAGGCACTCAATGCCCGCCGCGACAGCATACTGGCGGCAGAACAAGCCAAACAACTGGCCAGCGAGAGCATAGATGTCACTTTGCCTGCGCGTGCGCAGTCTGCGGGTGGTTTGCACCCGGTGACCCTGACCTTGCGCCGCGTAGAACAACTGTTTCACTCTATAGGATTTAGCGTGGCCAATGGCCCTGAGATAGAAACTGATTTTTATAATTTCACCGCGCTGAATATTCCTGATAATCATCCGGCGCGCGCCATGCATGACACTTTTTATGTAGATAGCGGCAGCGAAAGCATGGAACATGTGCTGCGCACGCATACCTCACCGGTGCAAGTGCATTATATGCAGGATAATACGCCACCGCTCAAGATCATCGCGCCTGGCCGCGTTTATCGTGTCGATTCCGATGCTACCCATTCACCTATGTTCCACCAGGTGGAAGGTTTATGGGTAGATGAGCAGATCAGCTTTGCCAACCTGAAAGGCGTGGTGCAGGATTTCCTGCAGAAATTCTTTGAGCGCGATGACCTGACTGTACGTTTCCGTCCGTCATTCTTTCCGTTTACCGAGCCTTCTGCCGAAATGGATATGAGCTGGAACGGCGGCTGGCTGGAGATCGGTGGTTGCGGCATGGTGCATCCTGAGGTGCTCAAGCACGTGAATATCGATAGCGAGAAATATCGCGGTTTTGCCTTTGGCCTGGGCGTGGAGCGCCTGGCCATGCTGCGCTATGGCGTCAATGATTTACGCCATTTCTTTAATAATGACCTGCGCTTTTTGCAGCAGTTTATTAAATAATCGCCCGTCACTTTTAAACCTGAGGAAACATGAAATAAGTAAGCGAGCGGGATAAAGTGCAAGGCGCACGCAACGCAGCAATCAAGACAGTACATAAAGTACAGCTTGGTTTCGAGTACCGCGTAACGCAGCCATTTACCCGCTTAGCCGCGCACACCATGTTTTCTATATCAGATAGGTAAGAAAAAATATGCAGTTTTCAGAACAATGGTTACGCTCTATGGTCAATCCGGCGCTGGACACCGCGCAACTGGGTCACGCATTGACTATGGCTGGTCTGGAGGTAGAAGAGCTGACAGCGGTCGCCCCTGCTTTTAACCGTATCGTGGTGGCGGAGATCCTGGAAGCCAGCAAGCATCCGGATGCTGACCGCCTGCAGGTATGTAAAGTCAATGTCGGTGGCGAGATACTGCAAATCGTCTGTGGTGCGGCCAATGCGCGTGCCGGCCTGAAAGCGCCTTGTGCGCTGGTCGGCGCCGAGTTGCCAGGCATCAGCATCAAGCAGGCCAAAGTGCGTGGTGTGGAATCATTCGGCATGATGTGTTCAGCCAAAGAGCTGGGCATCGCCGCTGAAGCCAATGGCATCCTGGAACTGCCAGCCGACGCACCGGTAGGCCAGGATATCCGTGACTATCTGGCCCTGAATGACCATACTTACACCCTGAAACTCACCCCCAACCGTGCCGATTGCCTGAGTATCCTCGGCATTGCCCGCGATGTGGTGGCCATGACAGGTGCGCCTATGCAGGCGCCGGCCATACAGGCTGCGGCTGTGGCCAGCCAGCAAACCAGGGCAGTCACTGTGACTGCCGCTGACGCATGCCCTGCCTATTACGGCCGGGTGGTCGAGGGCGTGAATGCGCAAGCGGCCACGCCGGACTGGATGATACGCAGGCTGGAGCGCAGCGGTATACGCAGTATCAGCGCGCTGGTCGATATCACCAATTACGTATTACTCGAGCTGGGGCAGCCTCTGCATGCATTCGACCTCAACTTGTTGCAGGGCGATATCCAGGTACGTTATGCGCAGGCGGGTGAAAAGCTGCTACTGCTTAACGATAGCGAGATCAGCCTGAAAGCGGATGACCTGGTGATCGCCGATGCCAGTGGTCCGGTGGCACTGGCCGGTATCATGGGCGGCAAGCCTAGTTCGGTCAGCGATGCGACCCAGGCTATTTTTCTGGAAAGTGCTTTTTTCACGCCTGATGCCATCGCTGGCAAAGCACGCCGCCTGGGCCTGAGTACAGACTCATCTTATCGCTTTGAGCGCGGGGTCGATTTTGGCAACAGCCTGAATGCGCTAGAGCGCGCAACCGCACTGGTGCTGGAGATCTGTGGCGGCAAGGCCGGCGCGATCACTAGTAGCGCCAGTCAGTTGCCAGAACGCAAACAGGTGACCTTGCGCTATGCGCGCCTGATCTCGGTGCTGGGCATAGACATCAGTGCCAGCCAAGTCGGTCAGTTGCTGACCCAGCTCGGATTCGCCTATAGTGAAACAGACGGCGTATTCCAGGTCAGTGCACCTAGCTTCCGCTTTGATATCGCGCGTGAAGAAGACCTGATAGAAGAAGTGGCGCGTCTGCATGGCTACGAGCATATCCCGGCCCTGACGCCAGTCGCATCCCTAGCCATGCTGGCCGCCCCTGAAGCCCAGCGCCACCCTGATCACCTGCGTGACGTCATGGTGCAGCAAGGCTATCAGGAAGTCATCACCTACAGCTTTGTCGATGCCGCCTGGGAGCGTGACCTCTACGCAAACCAGCAAGCCATCGCGCTGAAAAACCCTATCGCCAGCAACCTGAGCGTGATGCGCTCCGGTTTATGGGGCGGTTTGCTCGATACCCTGAGCTACAACCTCAATCGCCAGCAAACGCGTGCCCAGTTATTTGAAGTCGGCAGCCGCTACCAGCGCCAGGGCCAAACTTATATTGAAACGCTGACCCTGTCCGGGCTATGTTATGGCCACGCCTTGCCTGAGCAATGGGGCAGTGCGGCACGCCAGTTCGATTTCTATGACGCAAAAGCACATGTAGAAGCGCTGTTTGCACAAGCGGTGCGTTTTGTGCCTGAGCAACATCCGGCATTGCACCCGGGCCAGACAGCCCGCATTTATGTTGCTGAGCAGGCCGTAGGCTGGCTGGGTAAACTGCACCCGCAATGGCAACAGCAATATCAGCTCAACCAGGCCTGTTTCCTGTTTGAGATCGATGCAAATGCCATACAGCGCAGTCAGGTTCCGGCTTATCAGGAGGTAAGTAAATTCTTGCCGGTTAGGCGCGACCTGGCCATGGTGGTCGAGCAAAATATCTCGGCACAAGACATGATAAATGCCATTATTGCCGAGAAAATTCCGCAGCTGCAAACAGTAAAATTGTTTGATGTTTATCAGGGTAAAGGCGTGCCAGAAAACAAAAAAAGCCTTGCATTTCTTGTACTTATGCAAGATACTGGCAAAACCATGGTCGATGAGGAAGTGGATGCTATCGTGGCACAAATCCTCAAAAACTGGTCATCTAATTTTTCTGCATCGCTACGATAGTTTTCGGATAATTTACAGATAATTTTCGAATCGGTGTCAGAAGTTTCCAGATAGTATCTGGTATATTCGCTGGGTATTTATCTTTGGATCAAACCCAAAGAATCAGTAGATTCAATACTAGCGTCGTTTCACATAATAAGAAGGTTCAGGGGATCATTAATGACACTCACAAAAGCTGACTTGGCGGATTTGTTGTTTGAACAAGTCGGACTGAACAAACGTGAAGCCAAAGACATGGTAGAAGCGTTTTTTGAAGAAGTCCGTAATGCACTGGAAAACGGAGATAGCGTCAAACTTTCCGGTTTCGGTAATTTTGAATTGCGTACCAAATCCGAGCGCCCGGGCCGTAACCCGAAAACAGGTGAAGAAATACCGATTTCAGCCCGCCGCGTGGTGACTTTCCATGCCAGCCAGAAATTGAAATTACGTGTAGAAGAGCATTACGCCGAACAACCTTTGCAAGCCCAAGCGTAACCAAATATCAAGCATAACTAATATCCAGACATGGTCGAAGCGCAAAAAATCACGTTACCGCCTATCCCTGCCAAACGCTATTTCACCATAGGTGAAGTCAGTGAATTGTGCGGCGTGAAGCCGCACGTATTGCGTTACTGGGAACAAGAATTCACCCAGCTGAAACCAGTCAAACGCCGTGGCAATCGCCGCTACTACCAGCATCACGAAGTGCTGCTGATCCGCAAGATCCGCGAGTTACTGTACGAGCAAGGCTTTACCATCAGCGGCGCGCGCAATCGCCTGGATGGCGTGGAAGAAAAGGCCGATAAAGCCGGTCGCCTGGCAGCCGAATCTGCCACTGCATCCACCCTGAATACAGCGGCACTGGCAGACCAAGCAGCAAGATTACCTGCTGTCGATATCGAGGCACTCAAACAGCAGATACAACAGGTGATCAACCTGCTCAAAGTCGCCGCCTGATCTGCCTTGCAAATACACAAAACCGCATATTCTGCTTAGCGAATATGCGGTTTTGTTTTATAATTCAGCCTTCTTTTCAGGCGGGTTCCCGCCTGGGATCAAATGTCGGGGCGTAGCGCAGCCTGGTAGCGCACTTGCATGGGGTGCAAGGGGTCGAGTGTTCGAATCACTCCGTCCCGACCAATCAATCACACTATCTAGCGAAATTCAGCTTTCTTCAATGAGCAGAACGTAAGCAGTTCCTCTTACACTTCACTGCCGGTAAAGCCGAATCCAGCAAGGTATTAATACTAATCAATCAGTTAAGCTTTTAGTGCTAATTTTAAACAATAAAGGCTGGTTTCCCAGCCTTTAGATTTTATGGTGATACTCTTACTGAGTGCGGCGTTTAGCTATCGCTAATAAGCCTAAACCTGCAAATAACATCACCAGCCTGTCAGGCTCTGGCACCACGGCTATACGTCCCGGGCTCACTGCCCATACATAGTTTCCTATGCTGTCAGTTGGTGTGCTGATTAGAAAATTCTTAAAAGTTATACCTTGAGCGGCTAACTCCGTTATGAATATAAATGCAGACTGCGGGCCGTTAAACACTCCAAAGGCAGGCCAGTCATAGCCATTCTCGGTGCTAGTCCAATAAGCATCCCTGAGCTCTTCGTTATCAAAATAAATCGTAGGTTGCGGTGGAATGTATGGCTCCCATGGGCTGCCTTCCACATGATGAAGCTCTCGGTAAAAGAGTTCATGATACTCATCTCCTGCATTGACTCCGTTGGTCGGCTGGTCATAGCCAAAGGTCGTAGTAGCAATGAAAGGCAAACGCCAGTTTGCGGCCCCACCATAATTGATGCTATTCAAATAACTGGTAAAAGCCATCGCTCCAAACCACGTTGCATGACCCGCCTTAATCGCACTGAAGTCTGCACTAGTCAATGCATAGTCTCCAGTTGGGCTAAACTGGTTTGGAGTATTGGTAATGATAGGACTGGCCGCAATAATTTCATTAATTAGCGTGTTAAATCCGCGGCTCTTTATCATGCTGCCAAGCAGATTCGCATCTTTAGTCCAGGTCACATCGCTGACGGAGCTATAAACCAGGCCAACATTACTTGAGTGGTATGCAGTCAGCTCCGCGTGAGCGCTCAAGCTTGCTAGCAAAAGCAATGCTGAAACATAAGCTCTGCTTGTTATTTTTATTTTCAAATGCATACAGACCTTTTTGAATGACTTAAGCGCTACGGTGGCGGTTGATATATCCGATTAAGCATAACCCAGCAAAGAGCATCGCCATACTTTCAGGTTCAGGCACTGTTGAGGCTAGACTGGGGCTTACAAACCACGCATACATCCTATAAGCGGTTTTACTAAGAACCTGTTGATTACCTTCATTATTCATGAAAAACCATGCGTTATTAGAGTTGGCACCAAATTCTGTTCCAGTCCAATATGCGTCAAACTGCTCGTTAGCAAAGATCTGCGTGTCGGGTAGTTTTTGGTAGGCTGAGCCACCAAGTTCTTTATAAAACAATTCCGTTAGCTCGTCTCCTCCAACACTGTCATTAGTTGTTAATCCCCAGCCAGTATTGGTATTGGCCACAGTAGGTAATCTCCAATTGTTTCTTCCTCCATAACTAATGCTATTAAGATAATTGGCAAAGGCCATACCACCAAACCAAGAGACTATTCCATATCGAGATAATGGACCGCCTTCAAAATCTGAAGCACTCAATCCTAAAGTGCGGTTACTGTTTGCAGCAATAACACTATTAACCAAGTTATCAAAGCCTTTATCCTTGATCATGCTATAGATTAAATTAGCATCTTTCGTCCAGATGACATCGCTCAAAGAGCTGTAAACTAAATCAACGCCATTAGACTGGTAAGAGGTCAGCTCTGCCTGCGCATGCATAGAAGCAAGTGCCATCACACCGCTGATCAGACTCTTTCCTATGTTGCTATTGGTTGAAAGTTTAAACATTGAATCACCGCTCAATTAATTAGTATTGTTCTAAACTAGCCTCCTATTAAACATTTTTCTAATGACAAAATATCTATTTCTGCTAGTTCTAACGGACTAGTGTTGGCTTGCGCTTTGTTGATGGATTTCGCGGCTGAGTTATCAATATGAAGATGCTTTTGCAAGAATTAGCTAACTGCTATAGTCGTCAAAAAATAAGGGTTGGATTAAAAATGACAGCTTGGTGGTATTCAGAAAACAATAAAAATATCGGGCCAGTTGAAGAGGATGCACTGGTGGCACTTCTGCAGTCAGGCAAGATCAGTCACCAGACTTTGCTATGGAGAGAGGGTTACGCTTCGTGGCAGCCATTTGCAGAGATCCGCGAGCTGGCATTTCTCAAGCATGTGATCCCGCCCTCGGCTGATTTAAAGCCGGTTGCGCCGCCTCTGATATACACAACGGCAGGTCGCTGGCAGCGTTATTTCGCCAGGATCTTTGATCTATGGCTGGAGTTGCTCATTGTGACCTTTGTGTCCGGTTATATTCTGGGCCAGGTTTCCAGCACTTTCATCGAGTTCGTCAATAACGCTAACGCCCACCTGATCGGCATCATCTACTTGCCATTCGGGCTGGTCCTGGATGCTGTTCTTTACCATTTTTTTGGCAATACGCCGGGTAAAGCCATACTAGGTATAAAGGTGGTGAAAAATATCGATCTGCCACTGACCTCACGTGAATACCTAAAGCGAAACTTTTCCTTATGGGGCAGTGGGTTAGCATTTGGTTTGCCATTAATAAATCTTTTCACCATGTCTAAGCAATTTGGCAGGCTAAAAAAGGGCGAGGCAGCCAGCTACGATCTTGCCGGTGACTTTGCTGTGAAAGCAAGGCCATTAGCCGTATGGAAATGGTTGCTGTTTACTATCCTGTTTGTCAGCTTGTTTGCGGTGGTGCTTTACCTGAATTTCAAGGAGAAAGAGTTTCAAGTCAGGCATAGCGGGGTTGCAGCAAACTATCACTGGATTAATCCGGTCACCAACAATAGAGCCACTATCAATTCAATTTGGGGCAGTAGTGAGAAAAAGAATCCAGAAGGCCAGACTTTTTACATGTTTACTGAACAAGCTCAACATGCGGTGATCGTTTTTGCGGTGGAGGAGGTGCCAGGGATCACTTTGGAACAATATGTACAGGTATTTATCCACAATGCATCACAGAATATGCAGTTCTGGAATGGCGGTACTTATGACCTCAAGGGAGTGAACCAGCGCTGGCAAGGCTGGGGGGCTATGCTGGATGATAAAAATAACCGGTTCAGGGTCGAGCTTATCCATAATGAAGACCGGGTGTGGCGGATAGTCAGCATTCAATCCAGGCCTTACGAGTACTCAGATGCCATGGTTGATAAGCTGAAATCCGAGCTCTGGAAAACGGCTTTGTAACATTAGCTATCTGATGCTGAAACACGCAACAGGGCGGGTGTGGCCCTTTAAGCGCTGATCACAGTGACAGCGGCTGCCTGGCTGGTGCTTAGCTTTGGTGCACTATTGTGGCTGGCAAAGTGGCGCGAGAGTGCTTCACTCAGCGGGGCGGGCCGGTTGAGGTAAAAGCCCTGGGCAAAGGCGACGCCCATTTCTTCCAGGCAATCCAGAGTGGCCTGGTCTTCTACATATTCGGCTATGGTTTGTATGCTCATGGATTCAGCCACGCTCTGTATGGCTTTGGCCATCGCCAGGTCCACCTTGTTGATGGTGATGTCTTTGACGTAAGCGCCATCCATTTTGAGAAAGTCTACCGGCAGGTGCTTGAGATAGCTGAAAGAGGACATACCACTGCCAAAGTCATCCAGCATGAAGCGCGTGCCCATGGTTTTGAGTTCTGTGATCAGTTTGATGGTGTTGTCTATATTGATGATGGCAGAGGTTTCTGTGACCTCGAAACAGACATGGCTGGGCGATATCTCATAGTTGGCAAAGCAGTTTTTAATATACGGCAGCAGGGTAGGGTCACCGAGTGACATGCCGGACAGGTTGATGCTGACGATGAAAGGCTTGGTGGCCGATTGCGTTTTAAATAGTGGCTGCAGTGCCATGAATGCGTGCTGTATCACCCAGCGATCTATCTTGGCCATCAACTGGTAGCGTTCGGCGGAAGGCAGGAACTCCGCGGGCGGGATGATGCCGCCATTCTCGTCGCGTTTGCGGATCAGGATCTCGTAAAACGGTGGCAGCTCTTTCTGCTGCATGGGGAATATCCCCTGGCAATACAATACAAAGTCATTGTGCTCTATGGCTTCGTTGATGCGTAATACCCATTCCATTTCAACGTGGCGTTTGAGTAATACGTCATCTTCAGGGTGGAACAGGTGGATCTGGTTGCGGCCATTGTCTTTGGCGACATAGCAGGCGGCATCGGCATGGCGGGTGACCTGGCCGACATCTTTGAGGTCGGCAGTGATTTCAACGATACCTATGCTGATCCCGGTCTGGAACAAGCGGCCTTCATGCATGAACCTGAAAGCTTCCACCATCTGGCGTAGCTGCGCTGCGATCTCGATCGCTTTTTCAACCTGGCAATAGCTGAGCAACAAACCGAATTCATCGCCGCCCAGCCTGGCAAACGTGTCTTCGGCACGAATGCGCTGACTCAGTATCATGCTGATCTGCCTGAGCATCTCATCGCCAGCCGGGTGGCCGCAGGTATCGTTGATGACGCGGAACTGGTCCAGGTCCATGTAGCAGAACACATGATTCGCTTTGTGCTGTTTAACATCTTCCAGCGCCTGTTGCAGACGTCTTTCCAGTTCCTGGCGATTGACCAGGCCGGTCAGGGCATCGTGGCGTGCCTGGTAACGCAATTGCGCCTGGGCGTCCTGGATGCGGTGGCGCATGTCGGCTTCTACATGCTGCATCTCCCTGGAGATCTCGTTGATAGTGGTTTGCAGCGAATGAATCTCCGGCAGGCTGTTTTTAACCTGGCTCAGGTGCTGGTTGCCCAGCATAAATCGCTTGAGCGCGGCTGTCATTTCGCGGATGGGCCGGCTGATAGAGCGGCTGACCAGACACACCAGCACTGAACACAGCATAAGGGCCAGGGTGATGTAACCTATGTTGCGGATAAAAGCCTGACGATGATCTTCTATCATCGCCGCTTTATCAATGGCCACAAACACGAAACCGAGCAGCGCGTGTTTGGCTTCATTAGAGAATATCTTCACCATGGTCACGTCGTGCGTGGCCTGTTGCATCACCTGGGTATCCTGCTGTGGTAATGATTCGTTCACTATGAAAGAGGCACCAAGTTGAGCCAGCGGGCGTTTATCCGCATCGGCGATCATCAGTGAAAGATAAGGTTCGCGGTTTAGCTGGCTGGCTTTGAGCAGTCTTTCAATATAAGGGCGGCCATGCAGCTCAGATTGGTTATGCACAACAGCAGACAGGAATTTGGCAGTGGTCAGCGCATGCTGGCCCAGCTTGTCTTCATCGCTCTTCAATTGCTCCTGAAAATCAAATAGCAGGAAGAAACAGGATAAAGCGAATACCGGCGCAATCACCAGTAACAGCAGTCGGGATTGAATACTTAAGTTTTGGAAAAATTGCATGGTTCCAGGTAATTCATTTAATTCAAAGCAACGGCTAAAACAACGTAGTGAGGAGCATGGTAAAACGCGCAAGCTGAAGTCATGACATCCCCCCGGATTTCCTGTATAAGTCTAAAAGATATTAAGCCCATAAAGATACTTAGGGTAACATTTAATCTGCTGCTATTTACCTTGCCAGCAAATTTAACCAGATCGTTGATCCAGCCCCGCCAGCAAGTTCATACAGTCAGCGAATTGTTAACTTGTTTTTGCCAAAGAGTGTATTGGTTTTTTCATGATACAGCAAATTTATATCACAGATTTTCTGTCTGACGCAGCCGCCGACCCGGCAGCGGTGATTCAAGGCCTGACTGAGCACAGTCCTCTGCTGCTGAAAGCCGACTGGCAAGTGATGCCAGAGACGCCATTGAGCGCGTTGTTCAGCACGTTGCATGCCGGCCCTCACTCCGCATCTGACGTAGCTGCCGTACTGCGTGCGCAACAGGCTACGCTCACAGACTTGCCTGCCTTATGCCTGTTGCCGGTGCACCTGGGTTTGCAACGAGATACTTTTTCGCTGCAGGGCACGGTGCAGATGTCGCCAGCAGTGTATGCCTATCTGACAGAAGCGCTGCAACGGCACTTTGTGCAGGATTTCAAGCTGCATGCGACAGCCGGGCAGCGCTACTGGTGGGTACAACCACTGCAAGCGCTTGAAGCGCATAGCCCATGGCCGCAGGACTGCCTGTACCAGCAGGCTTTCCAGTGGCAGCCGCAAGGCACAGACGCTACGCGGATACGGCAGTGGACCAATGAAAGCCAGATGCTGTTACACCAGTTCTCACAAGACCAGGATTTACCGGGCTGGCCAGCACGACTGAATAGCCTGTGGTTTGCCAGTGTGCCGCAGCTGCCGGTGTGGCGACACCAGTGGCAAACGGTGCTGGGCGCCGGGGCGGTGTTTGATAGTTTGCGCGCAGCACAACTGCCGGCGTTGCAGCAGTGGGCACTGGCCGAGGTGCTGCATGACAAAACCATCACCAGGGCGCTGATGGTGGTTGACCAGCCAGAGCAGGTAGACTGGCAGGTACTTGCCGCTGCATTGCACAAAGGTGAGCTGTCTGCACTTGAAATAAGCCTGCCATTTGCCGAGCGCAGCGTACGCGTGACATATAAAAAAGCTTATCGCTGGCAGTTCTGGCGCAAGACGCATAGTCTGGCCGGCTTGCTGGACACGCTTGAAGCGTCATTGCCCGGCTTTAGACCTGCACCTGTTTGATCGCGTTTGTGGTTTAACCAGAATATAAAATTAAATATAGATGAAAATCCAGCAAAGACCCTACTCAGCAACCTCGTTTCAGGCCTTGCAGGCGCAAGGCCTGCCGGAAATATTGGCCAGGCTGCTGGCGGCCAGGCAAGTGTCAGTCGATGACTGGGGCCTGCAGGAGATGCCGCATCTGCTTAAGCCGCAGGCGCTGACCGGCTGTAGCGAGATGGCACGCCTGCTGGCGGATGCCATACAGCAACACAAAAAACTGCTGGTGATTGGTGATTATGACGCGGATGGTGCTACTGCCACCAGCGTCGCCATGCGTGGCCTGAGCATGATGGGCGCGCAGGTGGATTTTCTGGTGCCCAACCGCTTTGAATATGGCTATGGCCTGACGCCCGAAATCGTCGCGCTGGCCGCACAGCAGCAGCCGGATGTGATCGTCACCGTGGATAACGGTATTGCCAGTATTGATGGCGTCAGCGCGGCGAAAGCGTTGGGGATGCAGGTGCTGATCACCGATCACCATTTGCCGGCCGAACAAACGCCGGCCGCCGATTGTATCGTCAACCCCAACCAGCATGGCTGCGATTTCCCGAGCAAGCACCTGGCAGGCGTAGGCGTGATGTTTTATGTGCTGATAGCCCTGCGCGCCGAGCTCAAGCAGCGCGGTCTGCTGGCTGAAGATGCAGTACACCTGGGTAGTCTGCTCGACCTGGTGGCCCTGGGCACCGTGGCCGACCTGGTCAAGCTGGATGCGAATAACCGTATCCTGGTGCGGCAAGGCTTGAAACGTATCCGGCAAGGTCAGGCTTGCCCCGGCATACTGGCGATCTTAAAACTGGCCGGGCGCAATGCCGTGCAGGTGACTGCGCAAGACCTGGGCTTTTATGTAGGCCCGCGCCTGAATGCCGCCGGCCGGCTCGATGACATGACCATAGGTATCCGTTGCCTGCTGGCAACCACGCCGCAAGAGGCCATGGTCTATGCGCAGCAGTTACACGTGCTCAACGCCGAGCGCAAACAGATAGAAGCCGAGATGCAGTGGGACGCGATGGCCGACCTGGCGCAGGATTTTCAGGCCAGCCAATATACCATCAGCGTGTTCCAGCCAGACTGGCACCAGGGCGTGATAGGCATACTTGCTTCGCGCATCAAAGAGCGGTTTCACCGGCCGGTGATCGCATTTGCCGATGCCGGTGATGGCATGATCAAAGGTTCAGGCCGCTCAATCGCGGGTCTGCACCTGCGCGACGCGCTGGATCTAGTGACCAAGTTGCAGCCTGACCTCATCCTCAAGTTCGGCGGCCATGCCATGGCGGCAGGGCTCAGCATACGCGCTCACGATTTTGCCCGCTTTCAGCAAACGTTTGAGCAAGTGGTGCAGCAACTGATAGATGCCGAGGTCTTGCAGCAAGTGCTGGAAACGGATGGTGCACTGCCAGTCCAGGAAATGACGCTGCACAACGCAGAGATGCTGGGCCATCAGGTTTGGGGTCAGGGTTTTCCGCCGCCGGTGTTTTACGACGATTTTGAAGTGATACAGCAACGTATCCTAGGCGAAAAACATCTCAAGTTGCGCCTGCAAAAACAGGGCGCGCAGTTCGAGGCGATCTACTTCCAGCATGCCATGCTGTTGCCGGAAAAAGTCACTCTGGCTTATGCCTTGCAGATCAACGAGTTCAATGGTGCCAGAAACCTGCAGTTGCAAGTCGTGCATGCAGATATCAGCTGATGCTGCTTTAGCGCTGATCGCCAGCACGTTTTTTCAGTACAGGCAAGATTTAGCCTTAGGGCGAAGCTCTTAAATACGGTAAAATACAGCCTTCATTCAAGAGGTTAAACATGGCGCGTCCATTTAAAACACCTAAACCAGGTTCCCCCGCAAAACGTCCAGCCGCACCCCAGCCAGCCGCCATTCAAACTGAGGGCGACGAATCTGGCGCACCAGCGCGCGCCGGGCACCGCCTGCACAAGCTGCTGGCACTGGCCGGTTTTGGCTCCCGCCGTGACATGGAAACGCTGATTGAAAGTGGCCGCATCACTATCAACGGCCAGGTGGCACTGGTGGGCGCCATTGTCAATGAGCAGGATATCGTGCGTCTGGATAGCCGCATCCTGCATTTGCCATTTGAGCCTGAACTGCCGCAGATCTTGCTGTACCACAAACCGGAAGGCGAACTGGTCAGCCAGGATGACCCGGAAGGGCGTGCCACCGTGTTTGATAAACTGCCCAAGATCAAACAGGGTAAATGGATAGCCATAGGCCGCCTGGATATGAACACCAGTGGTTTGCTGATATTCACCAATTCGGGCGAGTTAGCAAACCATTTCATGCACCCGCGCTACGAAGTCGAGCGCGAATATGCCGTGCGTATCCTCGGTGAGCTGACCGAAGACCAGCTCGCGCAACTGAAACAGGGTATAGAACTGGAAGACGGCCCGGCAAATTTTGAGAGCATACATGCCAGCGGCGGCGAGGGTGTCAACAAGTGGTATCAGGTGGTGATCAAAGAAGGCCGTAACCGCGAAGTGCGCCGCCTGTTCGAAGCTTTCCATCTGCCGGTCAGCCGCCTGATGCGCGTACGCTTCGGCCCTATCAATTTACCGCCACGCCTCAAACGCGGCACTATGCTCAAGCTGGAACAAAAGCAGGTGGTCGGTATCCTGGAATGGGCAGGGTTGCCGGTGCCACACAAGCCACTCAAACAGCTGAGCCCACGTGAAAAAGACCGTGCCACCAGTGTGTTCGTGCCTAAAGTACGCAAGCAGCGCCGCAGCCTGCTGGAAAGCGCCAATGGACCAGCGCCTGCAGAAAAACCTGCACGTCCGGCACCGCCACCAGGCACGCGCCGTATACGTCAGGATTCAGATCTGAAACAGGCTTCACGCCAGAATGCACGCGTGAACTCCGGCGCTAAAAAACGCAGCGACAGGGACCGTGGCCGCGGATAAGCAATCAGCCTAAGTGCTAGTTGCTAGCCTGCCTGCAGACCCGCTTCCGCCAGATCTTCTTTAGTCAGCATAAACACAAACTGGTCACCACCGCTGGTATCCAGCCAGGTGAATGGCAGGTCAGGGTAGGCTTCGTGCAAGGCGTCACGGTTGTGGCCTATCTCAACGATCAGCACACCGCCATCATTCAGATACTCGCTGGCCTGGCTCAACAAGGTGTGCGTATGGTCTAGCCCGGCTTCACCGCTGCCCAGGGCCAGTTGCGGCTCCTGGCGATATTCGGCCGGTAATTCAGCCATGCTGGGTGCATCCACATACGGCGGGTTGCTGATGATGACATCGTATTTACGGCCTTTGAGTGCGGTAAACATATCCGATTGCACCGCTTGCACCTGATCCTCCAGGCCATAGCGCTGGATATTGATATTGCTGACGTCAATGGCATCCGCTGAAATATCGATGACATCAATATGCGCATTCGGGAAAGCCTCGGCCAGCAGTATGCCCAAACAGCCAGAACCGGTGCAGATATCGGCGGCAGATTCGACCATTTCCGGGAATTCTACCCAGGGCTGCAAGCCGTTTTCCAGCAGTTCGGCGATAAACGAACGCGGCACGATCACCCGCTCATCGACATAGAATTTATAGCCACGCAACCAGGCTTCGTTCACCAGATAAGCCGTAGGTGTGTGCTCGCTGACGCGCTTTTCTATCAAGGTGGCCAGATGCTGGTTCTCCTCTGCAGTCAGGCGTGCATCAAGAAAATTATCCAGTGTGTCATGCGGTAGGTGCAGGGCGCTCATGACCAGCCATACGGCTTCGTCATAGCTGTTGTCAGTGCCATGGCCGTAAAAAATATCCGAGTTTTCAAAACGACTGACCGCGTAGCGCAGCCAGTCACGTATGGTTTGTAAAGTGTTGGTCATAGACTTATTTCAGCGGCGATTGCAGCGGTTATTTCAGCAGGGTTTGCATAGTGAGCTTGTAGGTCTGTTTCAGCGGCTCGATATCGGCCACCGCTACGCATTCGTTGAGTTTATGTATGGTGGCGTTCAACGGCCCGAACTCGATCACTTCGCGGCAGATATCGGCAATAAAGCGCCCATCCGAGGTGCCACCGGTGGTGGAGAGTTCCGGTGTGATACCGTAACTCTGCTGTACCGCCTCGCTGATGGCGGCTACCAGCTCACCGCGTGGTGTGATGTAAGACTGGTTGTGTTCCCAGTCCAGTGCATATTCCAGCGCATGTTTATCGAGGATGGCATGCACGCGTGTGCGCAGGCTGGCTTCAGAGCTGCCCTGACCATCTACTTCCGGGCAATAGCGGAAATTAAACAGGATCTCGACTTCACCGGGCACCACATTGGTGGCACCGGTGCCGCCGTTCATATTGGAGATCTGCCACGAGGTCGGCGGAAAATATTCGTTGCCGTTATCCCACACTGTTTCCACCATGTCTTTGATCGCCGGCGCGACTAAATGAATAGGGTTTTTCACCAGGTGCGGGTAGGCGATATGGCCCTGTATACCCTTGACCACCAGTTTGCCGGATAAGGAGCCACGACGGCCGTTCTTGATCATATCACCCACCAGTTTGTTACTGGTCGGTTCGCCGACGATGCAGTAATCAAAGGTTTCACCGCGCGCCTGTAGTGCTTCTACCACTTTCACGGTGCCCTCGATAGCGATGCCTTCTTCATCCGAAGTCACCAGCAAGCCTATAGAACCTGGATGGTCAGGATTTTCTGCAATAAACTCTTCAATACTGGTGATAAACGCTGCCAGCGAGGTTTTCATATCGGCCGCACCGCGCGCATAGAGCATGCCATCTTTAATGGTCGGTTCAAACGGCGGTGTATGCCATTGATCAAGCGGGCCGGTAGGCACCACATCGGTATGGCCGGCAAAGACAATCAGCGGGCTGCTGGTGCCACGTCGCGCGTAAAAGTTATCCACTTCGCCAAAGCGCATGCGTTCTATCTTGAAGCCCAGCGGCTCCAGGCGCGCTATCATGGTTTCCTGACAATCGGCATCTGCCGGTGTCAGCGAGCGGCGTTTGAGTAAATCAATGGCAAGTTCCAGGGTCTTGGACATAAGCATTATTCTTTGGCAAAAAGTTGGGAGTAGTCGGCATCGTTAAAGCCCAGCGCGAGGATCTGCCCGTTGTCGACCAGTAGCGGGCGTTTAATGACTGAGGTTTTATCCTGCATCAGCGGCAATGCGCTGGCGGCGTCGACCACGGCATTCTTTTCGGCGTCACTCAGGTTGCGCCAGGTCATGCCACTGCGGTTGACCAGTTTTTCCCAGGGCTGCTGGGTCAGCCATTGCTGGCCGGTGGCCGCGTCCAGGCCCAGTTTCTTGAAATCGTGGAATTCATAAGCGATGGCGTGTTGTTCCAGCCAGGCGCGTGCTTTTTTGACCGTGCTGCAATTGGGGATGCCGTAAAGTTTCATGGCGATAATTCTTGCTTAAAAAAGGCATTTTACCAGCCAGCGACTGCGGTGTAGAGATTTATTCGGTAAACCTGGCCTAGAGCGCGTTTGCAGCTTGCGTGCAGGCGCTGCTGCAATATGGCTAAAACAGGCTTTTGGTGGTGGACCGGAGTTGCAGCTCACTGAACACATCAAACAGGAATTTCTGTTCTACCGGTTTGGAGAACAGATAACCTTGCATCTGGTCGCAGTTGATACTGACCAGGGCCTGGCGCTGGTCTTCATCTTCCACCCCTTCGGCGACCACGTTCAGATCCAGCGCATGCGCCAGCTTGACGATCGCTTCCACGATGGACAGCGAGGTTTTAGAGGCCGCCACGCCCTTGGTTAATGAGCGGTCCAGTTTGACTTCACTGATCTCCAGGTCTTGCAGATGGGTCAGGCTGAACGGGTGCAAACCAAAATCATCCAGCGAGATCTTCAGGCCCTGTTTCTTAAAGTGGCGCAAGGTCTCCTTGAACTGGGCCTGATGATGGATGGCGGTGGTTTCCGATACTTCCAGGATCAGGTTGCGCGCTTCTACCTGGTGTTGTTCGAGTATGGATTGTATATGCGCATCCAGGTTTTTGTTCCTGAACTGCTGGTTAGACAGGTTGACCGAAATGCTCAGGTCTATGCCTCTGTCCCTGGCCTGGCTGATGGTGCTGCAGGTTTGCGAGATCACCCAGGCATTGATCTCTTCTATCATGCCAAAGCGTTCGGCTGCTTCAATAAAATGGGTAGGCGAGAGCAGGCCGCGGGTAGGGTGCTGCCAGCGCAATAAGGCTTCTGCGCCGTGCACCAGGCGCGTCACCGCATCGACCTTGGGCTGGAACAACAGCCTGAATTCCTGCTCGGTGATGGCTTTTTTCAGCTCTATGCGAGTTTGCTGCATTTCGTCCGAAGCCTGCTCGATCTCGGCATCAAAGAAACGGTACTGGTTCTTGCCGTTTTCCTTGGCCTTGTACATGGCGGCATCGGCATTCAGTTTGAGTTTTTGCAGATTGCCATCCTGCGGATACATGGAAATACCGATAGAGCAGGAGATCTCTATCACATGATTCTCGATGACGAAGGTCTCGCGCAGCGAATCAATGATGCGCTGGATCACAGTCACCGCACTCTGGTGATTCTCGATCTCGCTGAGCACGGCAATGAATTCGTCGCCACCGGCGCGTGCCACATAATCGCAGTTGCGGATGGCGTTGCTGATGCGTTTGGCAACCTCTATCAGCAGCAGGTCGCCGATATGGTGGCCAAACTGATCGTTGACCGGTTTAAAGTGGTCAAGATCGATATAGGCCAGCGCCAGTGACTCGCCATTGCGGTCACAGCGTTTGGCGCTGATGGCCAGGTGCTGGTTGAGCGCATCGCGGTTAGGCAGGTGCGTGAGCGGGTCGTAAGCGAGGAATTTCTTGTTACCGACTTGCGTATTGCGGAAAGTCAGTTTGCTTTGCGTGAGATCGACATTGCGCTCATAAAAGATCACCAGGATGAACGAGGTGATAAACAGCAGCACCGGCGCCAGGGTGAGCAGCAACACCAGGTAATTACCAGCCTGGTCAGTCGGCTGGCCGATAAACATATTGTTGTGCAGTATGCTGAGGTTGATCGCCGCGTGCGAAGCAAGAAAGCCCAGCGCGATCTCTACCGAAAACATCAGTTTCAGGCGTTGCAGGGCACGGCCTTCATAACTCTTGATCCACAGCATGGTGACGATGGCGAGAGCCGAGGTCAGGCAGGTCAGGAAAAACGCGAACAGCGCGGTCCAGGTATCTATGCGCGCATTGATGGTGCCGGCACTGATCTGGTAAAAATACGAAAGCAGGTAGCCGCTGATGGCCGCGGCAAATGACGCGTATAACAGCTCGCGCAGTGGCAGTTTCTTTTTGTTGACGGTGTTAAGCAGCGAAAGTGCCAGCATATATGCGCACAGCAGGCTGCCGATAAAGTCTACCGGGTGTTCAGTGATCTTGGGAAAGTTATCTGCGGACATCTGATAGCCGCAGTGCAGCATAAACACGCCCAGTGCGACGATGAGCGCATTTTTTCTGAGCATGGCGTCGTGCTCTTTGGCAGTGACTTTGCGCAGGCGGTCGACCAGTTCAAACGCAAAATAGCACCCGATCACACTGAATGTGAACAGAATCGGGATAAAGAGTTGCGTTGTAGTCATATAAGTGATTGCACGATTATTTTGATTGTTGGTGTTGTGACACTACTACGTTGTATTGCTGATCAGTTTGCTGCTAGTTGATGCATTCTCCACATTAAATACTGCCGTGCTGGCATCCAGTCACGGCAATCTCTTAGATAACGACCTTTACAACTGATAACTTGAGCCTGGCAATCAGCGCCAGGCCAGGGCAGGATGACATCCAGCGCCTGGCCGACGGCTTGCAGACAGGGTTTGCCCTTGAAACAGGCCTAAAATCAGATGCCGCGTAATAATTCGTTAATGCCGACTTTGCTCAATGTTTTGGCATCGACTTTTTTCACGATCACTGCGCAATACAGGCTGTATTTACCGTCGCTGGAAGGCAGGTTGCCCGACACCACCACTGAACCTGCCGGTACGCGGCCATAATGCACTTCGCCGGTTTCGCGGTCATAGATCTTGGTCGATTGGCCGATATAAACGCCCATGGAGATCACGCAGTTATCTTCAACCACTACGCCTTCAACCACTTCAGAACGTGCGCCTACAAAGCAGTTGTCACCAATGATGGTAGGGCCGGCCTGCACTGGTTCCAGCACGCCGCCTATGCCTACGCCGCCAGACAAGTGCACGTTCTTGCCGATCTGCGCACATGAACCGACAGTGGCCCAGGTGTCCACCATGGAGCCTTCACCGACATAAGCACCGATGTTGACGTAAGAAGGCATCAGCACCGTGTTTTTGGCGATAAACGAGCCTTTACGCACGATGGCGTTAGGCACTACGCGGAAGCCACCGGCCTTGAAGTCTTCTTCAGTGTAGTCGGCGAATTTCGGGTCTACTTTATCGAAATAGCGGGTCACGCCATCATCCATCAGGTAGTTATCTTTCAGGCGGAAAGACAGCAGCACGGCTTTTTTCAGCCACTGGTGTGTCTCCCATTGTTGGGTATCGCCGATACGGCTGGCGACGCGCAGTTTTCCAGCGTCCAGGTCATCAAGAATAGAAGCAACAGTTTGCTTGATCTCTGCCGATGCATTGGCCGGGTTGATGTTGGCGCGGTCTTCAAAAGCCGCCTCAATGATACTTAGACGTGGGTCCATGATGTTCTCTATTGATAGGAATGAGTAAAACCCGAAATTTTAACCTAATTTCGGGTGTTTAGTGCTTTGCATGTGGCAAGGTATGTAAGGAGCGGTCGCGCCTATTTGGATTTTGCCGCCTGGTATAAAGGCAGCACTCTGGGCATCATAGACTTGAGGTCGGCAATGCGGCTGTCGCCAGAGGGGTGGGTGCTCAGGAATTCCGGTGGTTTAGAACCGCCCAGCGCATTCATCTTGTTCCATAGCGTGATCGCTGCTTCGGGGTTATAGGCCGCGCGTGCCGCCAGTTCCAGGCCTATCTCGTCGGCTTCGTGTTCTGCAGTACGGCTGTTGGGCAGCGTGAGTGCCACGGCAGCCACTGTGCCGCCCAGTGCCAGCGCAGCATTGGCATTGTCTGCGTTTTTGGTGGTGACGCCTACCGCCGCAGCCAGGCCTAGCAGGCCGTATTGTTGTACCTTGGCGCGTGACATCTGTTCACGTACATGTTCACGCAGTGCATGCGAGATCTCGTGGCCCATCACTGCCGCCAGTTCGTCATCACTAGGCTTGATCTGGTCCAGCAGGCCGGTATACACCATGATCTTGCCACCGGCCATGCAATAGGCGTTCACTTCCTTGCTCTCCATGACATTGACTTCCCATTTCCAGTTCAGGGCGTCCGGGCGGAACACGCCGACCTGAGCGATCAGGCGGTTGGCGATATTACGCACGCGCTGCGTTTCCTTGCTATCGGTATTCAGCACCTTTTTGTCCTGGGCTTCTTTAACCGTTTTCTGGTAGGCCAGTGCTGATTCCTGCTCGGCTTCTTTTTCCGACACCAGCCCTACGTACTGTTTACGCTCTACGCCGACGGCGCCGGCCTTGGTGGTGCTGGTGGTGGCGCAACCTGCCAACTGTAGGCTTAATACCGAGGCTGCAATGATGAGGTTGGTTTTCATGGTCATGGTTGATCTCGCATAGGGTGATACACGGATTTTACTACGATAGGCGACGCTGCTCACTCAGTTTTAACTGTCTGGCTAAAGTGCTAGATCCTGACTTGTGAGCCAAGTTCCACCACGCGGTTGGGCGGTAGCTTGAACTGGTTGGTGATGGTTTCCGCAGTCCTGAACAGGCCGATAAAGATCTTTTTGCGCCAGAACGCCATGCCTGGTTTATCCGAAGCGATCAGACTTTCTTTACCGACAAAGAATGAGGTATCCATGGTGTCCAGCGTCAGGCCCAGCGCTTCAGTCAGGGCCAGGTCGCGCGGCAGGTCCGGTTCATCCATATAGCCATAGCGTATGGTGACGCGATAAAAGCCATATTCCAGGTTTTCCACCGCGATGCGTTCTTCCTGGCTGGTATAAGGGTAATCCTCAAAACGTACGGTCAGTATCACCACGCTGTCATGCAACACCTTGTTGTGTTTGAGGTTGTGCAGCAGCGCATGCGGCACGCCATCCGGGTTGGGTGTCATAAACACGCCGGCACCATTGACGCGGGCAGGCGGGTGCGCACCTATGGCCTGGATAAACGGCACCAGCTCCATAGATTCTGAGCGCAATATGCGATAGAGCAATGCCCGGCCGGTTTTCCAGGTGCGCATCAGGGTGAAAATGATCAGCCCCATCAGCAACGGCACCCAGCCGCCATCAGGGATCTTCAGGATATTGGCGGTAAAGAAAGACAGATCTATCACCAGGAACAGCGAGATCAGGCAAGCGGTCTTCAGTTTGCTCCATCCCCATAAATGATGGAAAACCACGGCTGCCAGCAAGGTGGTGATGACCATGTCGCCAGTCACGGCGATGCCGTAAGCCGCAGCGAGGTCGCCGGAACTGCCGAAAATCACCACCAGGCCCATGGTCGCCACCATCAGGCCCCAGTTCACCCTGGGCATATACACCTGGCCTTCGGTCTGTTCTGAGGTATGGGCGACGTGCATGCGCGGGATAAAACCGAGTTGCAAGGCCTGACGCGAGACTGAAAATGCGCCGGTGATCACCGCCTGCGAGGCGATCACGGTCGCCAGTGTCGCCAGCAGGATCAGCGGGAACAACGCCCAGTCGGGGGCAAGGTGGTAGAAAGGGTTCTGTATGGATTCAGGGTCGGCAAGTATCAGTGCGCCCTGGCCGAAATAGTTGCAGATCAGGGCCGGCAATACGAAAAGAAACCAGGCCAGGCGTATCGGTTTGCGGCCAAAATGCCCCATGTCGGCATACAGTGCTTCGGCACCGGTGACCGCCAGCACGACGGCACCCAGGGCGATAAAGGCGATCTTGGGTTGGGTGCTGAAAAACAGAAAGGCGTAATAAGGGCTGAGAGCTTTGAGGATCTCGGTGTGGTGGCTGATATTGATGACGCCGAGTATGCCCAGCACGGCAAACCAGGTCAGCATGACCGGGCCAAAAAACGCGCCCATCACCGCCGTGCCTTTGCTTTGTGCCCAGAACAGCAAGAACAGCACCAGCAGCGTGATAGGCACTATCCAGTCATCCAGTTGCGGCGCGGCGACTTCCAGGCCTTCTACTGCCGATAATACCGAGATGGCCGGTGTGATCATGCCGTCGGCATAAAACATGCAGGCACCTATGATACCCAGCATCATGATGCGTTTACGCTGGTCCGGGTCGCCGCCAGCATAACGGCTGGCTAATGACAGCAGCGCCATGATGCCGCCTTCACCACGGTTATCCGCACGCATGATAAAAGCCACATACTTGAAAGAAACAATGAGCAGCAGCGCCCAGGTGATCAACGATAAAATGCCGTAAACATTGTCTTGCGTGAGCAACAGCGGATGATGGCCTACTGCAAAGACTTCTTTCATCGTGTACAGGGGGCTGGTTCCGATATCACCAAACACCACCCCGAGTGCGGCAAGCGCCATAGTATGGAGGGCCGCGGGCTGACTTTTTGTATTGTCCATTGAGTGAACGACGTAAAGCAAAGGTTTATTATCTGTCAATTTGACAGCTTAACCAAAGACTTTCGCTGCCGTAGCGGTATGACTATGTTAAGAATGAATAATAAATATCAAGTATCGGGGTTGGCGATTTGCGTGACCACCACTTCGGCAGCGCCCTGGTGCAAGGTCAGTCGCAGTGCTTCCTGCGGCGCCAGTTGCTGGCTGTCTGTCACCGGGCGGCCATCCGCTTTTTGCACGATGGCATAGCCGCGTGCCAGCACCTGGTGCGGATTCAACTGTTGCAGACTGGTCGCCAAGTGGTCCAGCCGGCGGGATCCCTGCTGCAACAGATGTTGCATGGCTAACTGCAGGCGGTGCTGCCATTGTTGCAGCGATTGCTTTTGCTGCTGCAGCTGCTGCGCTGGCGAAACCAGCCGCCGCGACAGATAGTCCAGCGTCTGCGCCTGTTTTTGCAGCAGTGATTGCATGGCGCGCCTGAGTCGGGCGTCCAGCTGGCTGAGCTGTGAGCGCAACTGTGACTGGTCCGGGCAGGCCAGTTCGGCGGCGGCAGTCGGCGTGGCAGCGCGCAGGTCAGCGACAAAATCGGCGATGGTAAAGTCGGTTTCATGGCCGACGCCACTGATGGTAGGCAGGCGGCAATCTGCGATCGCGCGTGCGACCACTTCTTCATTAAACGACCATAGATCCTCAATACTGCCGCCACCGCGACAGATCAGCAAAGTGTCGACTTCCTGTCGCTGAGAAGCCAGGCGTATGGCATTGGCGATCAGCTCTGCCGAGCCTTTGCCTTGTACCGGTGTCGGGTAGATGATCACCGCCATGCCCGGATAGCGTCTGCGTATCGCCGTCAGCACATCGCGCAAGGCCGCTGCATCGGGCGAGGTGACTACCCCTATGCGATGCGGGTCGGCAGGAATGGGTTTTTTGCGCGCCTGGTCAAACAGGCCTTCTGCCTGCAGGCGCTGCTTTAATTGTTCATAGGCTTCATACAAGCGGCCTAAACCGGCAGGCTGCATAAACTCTATCGTCAGCTGGAAATCACCACGCGCCTCATACAGGGTCACCGTTGCGCGTGCTTCTATTGAATCGCCTTCGCGCGGTATGCCTTCCACCAGGCTGTTGCGGCCTTTAAACATCACGCAACGCACTTGCGCCTTGGAATCCTTGAGCGAAAAGTACCAGTGACCACTGGCCGCGCGCGTGAAATTGGAGATTTCGCCGCTGATCCAGAACAGCGGAAAACTGGTTTCCAATAGTTCTTTAGTCAGTCGTGTCAGATCACTGACACTCAAGAGTTGCTTGGAGGAGGTCGATAACAAACTAGCCATAGGCGCACATTATCCAACAGCTGCTGGTGCTTGGGGTAATTTTTCTGCGTACGCCGGCCAGCGTCTTGCTGCAAGAAAATAGCTATAAAAATGATGTTTGCCTATATTTTTTATCCAAACTTTAACGCTGATAACGGGCACTTTGCCGGCGCATAGCAGTCACTAATAAATAGTCTGATATGGCTGCCTGGTCATGCACTTGCGTGAAAATGCTGTCAAAAACTGTGTCTAAATGCTAATAAAAACAGATATTTATCCATCTCGTAACATATTCCTGGTGGCTGCACTGTGCATGAGCATGGCCTGCCTGGCAGTATGGCCACGGCCGTCCAGCGCCGAGGATGCGGCTACCGTCGATGAGGTGCTGACAAACTCGCCGCCGGAATCAGCAGTAGTGGTTGAAACCGAGACGCCGCCGCAGACTAGCGAGCCTGTGGTGAGCTATAGCCGCGAACAGTCCAAAATGCAGAATGAAGGCTACAAGCAGTTTATCAAGCTGCAAACCAGTCTCGCTTCGGGGACCAGGAATGCACTAGGT
The DNA here is from genome assembly GCF_042676265.1 of Methylophilus luteus. Taxonomy (NCBI): domain Bacteria; kingdom Pseudomonadati; phylum Pseudomonadota; class Betaproteobacteria; order Nitrosomonadales; family Methylophilaceae; genus Methylophilus; species Methylophilus luteus. The sequence continues at coordinate 1,350,902 of NZ_JBHTKB010000001.1, read as the reverse complement.
TTAAACAGTTATGAGCAGGCATATAGCCATTATTGCGCGCTGGCCGGTGAAGCACACGACCCCGATGCGCAATTTGCCATGGGCTGGTTTTACAGCACCGGCAAAGGGGTGGCAGTCAATCATGATATTGCGGCGCGTTTTTTCAGCCTGGCGGCGATACAAGGCCACAGAGATGCCAGGGAGTGGCTGGATAAGGAGCCGGGCAATGTCGAACTGGCAAAACTGCCGTCGTGCATGCATGGCCAGGAGAATTCCGCAGCGCAGGTGTTGTACCGCAAGCGCGGCCCTGTCTATCAGCTGGTGAAAAAGCACGCGCCTGTATACGGTGTGGATGTAGACCTGGCCATGGCGGTGATCGCGGTGGAGTCAGGTTTTAACGCTAAAGCGACCTCGCGCAAACAGGCGCAGGGCCTGATGCAGTTATTGCCGGCTACCCAGGCCAGGTTTCATGTTAAAGATGCTTATGACCCCGAGCAGAATATCAAAGGCGGGCTGGCGTACTTGCGCTGGCTGATCAATCATTTTAAAGGTGATGTGGAGTTGGTGGCGGCCGCTTATAACGCCGGCGAAAACGCCGTGCAGCGGCATCAGGGTATCCCGCCATACCCGGAAACGCGCAGTTATGTGAAACGCATCGCCCATTATTATAAAAAGAAACATCATGAGCTCAGGCAAAAATCAGCCATGCGCCAGAGCCAGAGCGCAGCTGCTGCCGCCTGACACGGCTGGCCGCCAACAGCTATGAAAAATCAGCGGCTCTGCTCGGGCCAGCAGCCGCATCAGCGCAATATCCATTACAATTTCGGTTTTATTCAGTGCGCAGGAGCAAGTAATGTGTGAATGGTTTAAAGGCAAAAGCGGCTATATAGTAGGGTTTCTGGGCTGTTTCGGCATAGTGGCTCTGGCGCTGGCCATACAAGTGCATTACCAGCTGGAGCCATGCCCTCTGTGTATTTCACAGCGCATGATCTTTATGGGCCTGGGCCTGGTGTTTCTGCTGCATGCTTTTGTCACACCCAGATCGTGGTTAAGCGGCGCGCTGCTGGTGGTTGAAGTGCTCACCGCGCTCGGTGGGGTAGGGGTGGCTATCCGGCACTGGTGGTTGCAGGTGCACAAAGACGAGATCATTGCCGATTGCGGGGTGGGTTTTGATTACATGTTTGAGAACTTTCCACTCAAGAAAGCACTGACGCTGGTATTTCGCGGTACCGGTGACTGCGCCGCGATCGACTGGACTTTGCTCGGCCTGACCCTGCCACAACTGGGCTTGATCAGTTTTGTCGCATTTGGCAGCTACGCGGTGTTCCTGTTCTGCGTCAGGCGTTGCAACCGTTAAGACTATCTTGGTTTGAATCTGGCCCTGGCCGGGCTTTGTTTTAATCCTGCCTGGTCAAGGCCCTGGCTTTCACTGCTGGCAACTGCTCATCCAGCATGGCCGATTGCCGGGAGATCGTGTCGTGCCATTCCTGAAACTGGCTTTCGCATGAATGCTCAGCCAGCTGCGACAACATATCATTGGGGATATCAGAGGCGCGTAATCTGGCGCTTTCCCGTTTCAGGCAGCCCAGATATTTGGCTTTGGCGTAAATCTCTTCGGTATGCATGCTGGCGATGGCCTGATCTGCCTGATTGAGCGATTGGCACAACGGTGCTGACTGACTACTCGCGGCATAAGCGGCTTGCTTTTGCAGGTGGATGACGTTGGCGATATCTTCGCCACGCTTGTGTATCCAGCCTTCCAGGATCTCGTTACCGCAACTTTCATTCTGGCAACGCATGACACTTTTGATCAGCCAGGCTGCCTGCTTGGTCATGCGCTCTTCTGCAATGCCGCAGTTGTGTATCACATCATGCGAGCGTGACATATACAGCTTGTAATTGGCGCGCCAGCTAGCGTGGCTGGCGCAAGCCACTTTGCGCAGCGGGTTGGTGATCGCACATTGCTCAGTGGGCATGCTTTGCAATCGCTCCGGCGCCCGGTTGCCTACTCGGCGGCAAGCCAGCGAGATGGCCTGGCCATAGGCCTGGGTGATGCCCCAGAACGACAGTCTGGCCCGGCTGAACTCCGGGCTGTTTTTCAGGCTGCCATCATTTTTCCAGTCCAGGGTCTCGGTAGCCATGCTCGCTTTATGAAACACCAGCTCACGTTCGGCTTCCATAGAGAATTCACTGCATGACGCCTGCACGAACCTGGTGGTGATGGTGTCGTCATGGTCATCTGCGCGCAGTTTGAAACGTATCATATCGTCGAGTTGCCCGACTTGCACCGAGTCGAGGTCTACCGCAACGGTGAGGAATTTTTCGCGGCCCTGCACTGTTTGCCATTGCTCGGCCTGTGCCAGCAGGCTGAAAAAACTCAATGCCCCAATTAAAACACTACTTCTGAATATCATCTATCAACACTAAACAGGATGGGTGGGAAAAAGCACTACTATAACTGACATAAACTATAACTTAAGCCGGGGCTGCGGCATACACACTATTGCGTCCGGCCTGTTTTGCTTCATACAGCGCTTTGTCGGCACGGTTCAATAGTTGCGAAAGGCTGTCGCCAGGCTGCAAAACGGCGACACCGGCACTGATGGTTATAGGCCCTGACTCTTCAATCGGCAAGTCATTTATATGCTTGCGTATCTTCTCGGCCAGCTGGCAGGCCTGTTTCAAATTGGTGCGCGGCGCATAGATGACCAGCTCATCGCCACCCCAGCGCACGGTGATGTCGAAAATACGGCTGTGTTTCTGCATGCAGCTGGCAACACTTTTCAGCACCTTGTCGCCCAGCACATGGCCATAGGTATCATTGATTTTCTTGAAATTGTCTATGTCGATCAGGATCAGCGCATCGGCGGTTTTTCTGCTGGCACTGGGCGGATATTCGGCAAACCTGGTTTCAAAATGGTGGCGGTTACTGAGCCCGGTCAGGTGGTCGGTGCTGGAGAGCCTGGTCAAATTGAGTTTTTCCATTTCCAGCGCCTGGTTGGCTGCCGCCAGTTGTTCTGTGCGCTGCTGGACCTGGGCTTCAAGATCGCTGTTCAGCGCTTTCAGGTAGCTGGTCTGTGTTTCACGCAGGCTTTCGTAATTGTGGATGATGAAAAACTGCGCCAGCAGGTAAAAGCCCAGGCTCAGCAGATCAAGGTTACTATAATCAGAGGGGAACAAGCCGAGCACATGATTGCCTATCACCAGTGACAGCAGTATTGCCAGCATGGAGTAACCGGCGACCCGGCCTTTCAGGTAAAACGCTGCTGCCAGGATAAGCAGTAACAGGCCGCTACGGGTGGCATTGCCATTGCCGACAAAAAACACGGTCAGGAACTGTACAAAACATAGCCAGAGCGCGATGCTGGCGATCAGCTCCACCATTTTGTGGTATCTGTGCAATATCCATAGCAGTATGAAGGCAATGCAGGAAAACAGCAGATCGACTTTGCCGAGGAAAGGGTCGTTGTTCCAGCGTATCAAGCTCATGGCCAGTGAGGCCAGCCCGGCAAAGGTGAACACATTGTTCAGGAAAATGACTTTATAGCGGACATTGACCGTATCTGTTAATTCCGGGAAAAGCTGGATCGGACGTAACATGACGACAAGCAGCTTGCTGATCCAGTTTTTCAATATCCGGTTTCCTTGGCAATTATTGTTTTTGTGTAGCGGTCAGTTTATGTAAAATGGCTACTGCGTCAGCTAAGTCAGGAACTTCATGGTAATTTTACATATATTAAGCTGGCGCGTGTATGAAATTATCACCTCAATTCTGGATATTTGAATGATGGATGATTCCGGCGGCTAGTCCGGAAAAAACGCTGTCAGCCTGTTATGAAACCATATAAAACTTTAGATGACTTTGTCGGCAACACACCACTGGTTGCCTTGCAGCGCATCAATCCGAATACCAGCAATACCATACTGCTCAAGTTAGAGGGCAATAACCCGGCCGGTTCGGTCAAGGACAGGCCTGCCTACAGTATGATCCTGCGTGCCGAGCAACGCGGCCAGATCAAACCTGGTGACACCCTGATAGAAGCAACCAGCGGCAATACCGGCATTGCGCTGGCCATGGTTGCCGCCATGCGTGGCTATAAGATGATATTGGTGATGCCGGAAAACCAGACCATAGAACGTCGCCAGAGCATGAAAGCGTATGGCGCTGACCTGGTGCTGACGCCCAAGGATGGCAGCATGGAGCTGGCGCGTGATGTGGCACTGAAAATGCAGGCCGAAGGCAAGGGTATAGTGCTGGACCAGTTTGGTAACTCGGATAATCCGCTGGCGCATTATGAAGGCACCGGGCCGGAGATCTGGCGCGACACCGCCGGCAAAGTCACGCATTTCGTCTCTAGCATGGGCACTACCGGTACCATCATGGGCACCTCGCAATACCTGAAAGAGCAGAATCCGGCTATCCGTATCATAGGCGTGCAGCCGGAAGAAGGCGCCCAGATCCCTGGCATACGCAAATGGCCAGAGGCTTATATGCCCAGGATTTTTGATGCCAGCCGTATAGACGAACTGCGATATGTCAGCCAGAAAAACGCTGAAGACACCACGCGCAAACTGGCCCAGCAAGAAGGTATCTTTGCCGGTATCTCCAGTGGTGGTGCCTTGTATTCGGCACTACAACTCTCCAGAGAAGTGAACGACGCCGTGATCGTCGCCATCGTCTGCGACCGCGGCGACAGGTACCTGTCTTCCGGAGTGTTTCCCGACTGATGCGCAGCTGGTGCCTGAGCCTGATACTCTGGTCGGCACAAGCCTGTGCCATCACCCAAATCAGCCTCAGCGCAGACAGCATAAGCAGTGACCTGTTTCAGCTGGATAAAGCCGATGCCGTGCTGGATCTGCGCAGCAAACAGCAGGTAAAAATCAACGCCAGTCGTCTGCAACTCGGTGATGCAACGCTGGATAAACCGAATATCTCGCTGGATATCAGCCAGCGACCGACCTTGCTCATCACTTCTGATCAGCTGCAGATGCCGGCTTACCAGGTCAGGCACCCGCGTATCTTCCTCGATTACCGGCACCAGAACAGGCTGCCGGTTTTATCATTAGATGCTGAAGTCAAAGCCGTGCACGACGAGGTGTGGGGCAAGTTCCATCTCGATTGTCTGGTGCCGGCACAAGCTGCCAGCGAAACCTGGCGCTGTGCCGATGGCTTGTATAGCGATAGCCGTTCGCATATCCCGTTTGACCTGCTGGTGACACCCAGCTGGAAAAGCCTGGCCGATACAGCTGAAATGGCAAAAGGGGTAGAGCTGGACTTATCCCTCAAGCAGGCAAAGTTCAGCGATGCAGCAGGCTTGCATGCGGCGGAAAAACTCAGCGGAAAAATCCATCTTTCTGCGCACCAGCAGGCAGGTGGCTGGCGCTGGCAGGGCGTGGTCGACTGGCAGCAGGGCGAGTTGTTCTGGCAGCCGTTTTACTTTGCCGATGGCAACAAACGCTTTGAGATACGCGGCTTTTATAAACAGCCTTACCTCGATATCGAACAGGCCACGCTCAGTTTGCCAGGCGTGGGCACGCTGCATAGCCAAAGCCGGGTCAACCTGGTCAGCAAGGCATTCGAAACTTTGAAAGTCGATGCCAGTGATGTGGATTTTAACGGCGTCTACCAGGCATTTATACAGCCACTGATCCCCAATTCTGCCTTCGGCCATTTGCAGGTGTCTGGCAAGGCTGACTGGTCATTTGAAGCGCAAGGCCTGCAGCCGCTCAAGTTCCACCTGAATATCGCAGATGCCAGCGTAGAAGACCAGAGTGGCAAGTTTGGCTTCAGCCATTTTAATGCCGATATCCCGTGGGATTACGATCAGCCCAAGCAGATCAGCATGGGTTACCAGTCCGGCCATATCCTCAAGGTCCCCCTGGGCCGGACCCAATGGCAGGCGGAGGTGAACCGTTATTCCATCACCTCGCCCAGCCTCAAGCTGCCCATACTCGATGGCGCACTGGACTTTCAGGATATTTCCGCTGCCTGGATCAACCAGAGTATGGTCTGGCATGTGAAGATGGCTATGCAACCTATCAGCATGGCACAATTCAGCCAGGCGCTGGACTGGCCGGTGATGCGTGGCCAGATCAGCGGCGCGGTGCCTTTGATCACCTATGCCAACCATGAGTTACGCATGACCGGCGATATGCAGTTCAGGCTGTTTAACGGCATGGTCGGCATGTCTGACCTGGATATCGCTGACCCGCTGGGCGCGGTACCCAAATTGCACGCCAATTTCACCATGCGCGATATAGACCTGGGCGAGATCACGCGCACCTTTAATTTTGGCTCTATCAGTGGCAAGCTCGAAGGTGATATCAAACACCTGCAATTGCAGAACTGGAAACCTGTGTATATGGATGCGATCATACAGACTGCTGATGGACCGTTTGAAAAGAAGATCTCGCAACGGGCGGTAGAGAATATCACTGCTCTGGGCGGCGAAGGCACGGCGGCGGCATTGCAGCGTACTTTCCTGCGTTTTTTCAAAGAGTTCGGCTATGAAAAGATAGGCCTGCGCTGTGAATTGCGTGGGGATATTTGCAAGATGGGTGGGGTAGAAGCGATTCCCGATGGCTTTGTGATCGTCAAAGGCAAGGGCGCGCCTTCAGTCAATGTCAACGGCTACACGCAATATGTGAGCTGGAAAGATGTGCTGGCACGCATGCAGCGCGTGACAGATAGCAATAGCAAGATCATTATCGATTAGCTAGGCCTAAAGTTAGCTGACCATGGAGTCAGGTGACCATAGTGTTAGTTAACCCCCAGGGGTCATAGGAAAGGAAGCAGATGAATGTTGCCATGAATAACAAATATATGCGCTGGCTGCGCACTGGCGTAGTATTGGCTGCTGCGATTGAACTGACGGCCTGTGTGACTATCAATATCTATTTCCCGGCAGCAGCGGCAGAAAAAGCGGCGGATAAAGTGATAGACGAAATCTGGCAGACCCCGGCCGGACAGACCCCGGCCGCTGCGCCAGCCTCATCTTCCAGCCCGGCCCCGGCCGTCGCCCCTAGCGTTAATCAGGAGTCAGCACCATGAATACCATCAGCAAAACCAGTCTACCGTGCTTGTTGCAGTTGCAACTATTTAGCCGTGACGGCTATCACATCTTTAAGCAGCTGTTATTGAGCGTGCTGCTGCTGGGTGTGTTGACGACACAGGCACAGGCGGCGGCTGATCTGGATGTGAATACCCCTGCGGTCGCCGCAGTGAAGGCCAGCATGCAAAACCGCCATCAGCTGCTGGCGCCTTATTATCAATCAGGCGCTGTCGGTTTGACCGCGGACGGATTTGTCGCGGTAAAAGATGCAGGTTTGGTGCCACTGTCCCAACGTAGTGCGCTGGCCGCACTGGTGAAAGAGGAAAACGCAGACCGCTCACGTTTATATCAGGGTATTGCTGCCGCAAATGGTCACCCCGAGTGGGAAGGCGAGATACAGCGCACTTTCGCCCAGCGCTGGATAGACCGTGCGCAACCCGGCTGGTCAGTGCAACGCGACGGCCAGTGGCAGAAAAAATAAGTGCTAAGGCCTTGTATAGAAACGCTTTATAAGAGCATGAGGCAGTTGGCCGTGCCATAACGGCCAGACAGGCGGATTTTTTATCGCCCGCACAAATCGAAAAACAGAGCAGTAAAAAGCCCGGAATTCAGTTTCAGGCATGGTCATTGCATACAAATAAAGTGCATATTGCGATGGAAGGAGTTTGTTGTGGCAAATAATCTTTTCGTTCTACCTAGGCTGGGCCAAACCATCCGGCAAGAGGACTCAGGCATCTACTACATCCTGAATCAGCAAACCGGCCGCGTCCGTTCCCTGATACAACTGGTGCGAGAAAACCTGCACTGGTATATCCTGCAGTTACAGCCTATCGCCGATGGCCTGGATTATCGATGGTCGGTGTTATCGCGTGAAAATGATTGCGCGCTGAAAACGGCGACCGACAGGCAGATCGCACATTACTTTTCCAAACCCGAATACACCGAACCGGTAGGTGCCTGGCAAGTCATGCGTAATGCGGATTTTGGCTTTGGCAAATTCACCCCTATAGCAGCACCGGAAGAAGTCAGTTATGCCATCCTCACCTTTGAAGGCGACGAGATGAAAGCGCCTATCCGGCTGCACAAAGCGCCTTCCGAGTGGCTGCAGGAAAGCAATAACCAAGATATTCTACAACTGGAAATCGCCTAAGCCCGCAATGGGCTGGCAGTCTGGTTTGCCGGTAAATATGCGGTAGATCAAGTGTGGCTGCCTAGCCACTGCGTGGTGTTGTAGTTGTTGATGCTGTAGTTAGGATCAGAATTTTCGGCTGGTGAGGTCGCCATCGCCTGTGCTATGGTTACGACCATATTATTTTTGTGGGGCGATCCAGCCGGATTGTTGTTCTCATGCTGCGCAGTCTTGTATTCGATATTGAAACCATTCCCGATGTAGACGGCATACGCCAGTTGCACGACCTGCCTGCCGGCTTGAGCGACAGTGATGTCGCCAATGTCGCGTTTCACCAGCGCCGCCAGCAGAATGGCACTGATTTTCTGCCACACCATTTGCAACGTGTGTGTGCGATCTCTTGCGCCATGCGTGAAGGCAACCAGTTCAGGGTATGGACGTTGGGCGATGAAAACTCAGGCGAGGCCGAGATCATACAGCGCTTCTTTGATGGCATCGAAAAATACACGCCCAACCTGGTGAGCTGGAACGGTGGCGGTTTTGACCTGCCGGTATTGCATTACCGCGCCATGGTGCATGGCATCAGCGCGCCGCGCTACTGGGACCTGGGCGAAGATGACAAAGAATTCAAATGGAATAACTATATCAGCCGCTACCACATGCGGCACCTGGATCTGATGGATGTGCTGGCGATGTACAGTGGCCGCGCCAATGCGCCGCTGGATCAGATGGCCCAGTTATGCGGCTTTCCCGGCAAGCTGGGCATGGATGGCAGCAAAGTGTGGCAGGCGTATCTGGATGGCGAGATCCAGGCCATCCGCGATTACTGTGAAACTGACGTTGCCAATACCCACCTGGTGTATTTGCGCTTTTTGAAGATGCGCGGCCATCTGACTGACGCCACCTACGAGCAAGAGATCCAGCTGGTGCGTGAGACCCTGACCAGTTACCCCGGCAGCCACTGGCAACAATTCCTGCAGGCCTGGGCCCAGCCCGCCTGACTAAGCCTATAGCCTAGCTAAGTCTACAGCCTGTTAAGTCTAAATCCAGGCCAACAGTCCAGACTTAACTGGCACCTGACGCATCTGCCCTAGTGTCGTTTTTAATCTCTGCAGGCGGGACTTCATCCTGCCGGTTCTCTTCGCGTGACTCGTCATCAAGCTGGCTGTTTTTCCAGTTGAGGATCACGCGTTGTGATTTTTTAGCTGTGAGGTTGAAGGTGTAACGCTGGGTATGGCCCTGGTAGGTGGCAACGGCGGTATATTTGCCCGCTGGCAGACTTAGCAGTAATCTGGGGGCAGCGTGTTCAAGGCTGAACACGGTCTGTTTCTTGCCATCGATGATGCTGATACTGACATCATCGACCAGGCGGCCTATCCTGCCTTCAGAAAACAAAAAATACAGATTGAATTGTTTTTTGTATGCTTCCAGCGCTTCGACTTCTTCCGAGCCTATGCCGCCAGTCACATAACTCACCCCCTGTGCGTCCTGCTGTATGGCGATCTCATCAGCCAGGCAAGTCGCAGAGGTGGCTAATGCCATCACTATTGCAATACTCAGACTCCATTGTTTTAACATATGGTCTCCCTTATTTTGCAGTGCTTGTTGAGGGATTGTAAGCCCAATTCAGGTAAAATAACAGCTATGAGAAGCAACCGTCAAAGAACCCGCCTGTCGCCAGCGTCAATGGCGAAACAAGCCCCCCGTATCGCCGTGATCGAATCCCTGGACCAGGAAGGCCGTGGCGTCGCCCATGTCGATGGCAAAGTAGTGTTTATCGAAGGCGCACTCCCTTTCGAGCGCGTGCGATTCGCCACCCATTATTCCAAGCCTACCTATGAGGTGGCTGCCACGCTGGAGGTGCTCAAGCCTTCCAGCCAGCGCGTCACGCCTGGTTGCAGCTATTTTGGTACCTGTGGCGGTTGCGCCATGCAGCACCTGGAGTTTTCGGCACAAGTCGCTGCCAAACAGCGCTTGCTGGAAGCCGATCTGTGGCACATAGGGCGTATCAAACCCGAAAAGATGCTGCCGCCTATACAGGGCACGCCGTGGCAATACCGGCATAAAGCCCGCCTGCGCGTGAAATATGTGGAGAAAAAAGGCGGTGTGCTGGTCGGGTTCAATGAAAAAGGCACCAGCTTCGTCACCTTTATGGATAGCTGCCAGGTGCTGCCTAAGGCTATTTCTGACCTGATAGTGCCGCTCAAAGAGTTGATAGGCCAGCTCAGTGTGAAGCAGTGCCTGCCGCAGATAGAGCTGGCAGTCGGTGAAGATGCGACCGTATTGCTGCTACGCATACTCGAAGCCCTGGAAGAGCGTGACCTGCCATTGCTGGCCGCGTTTGAAGCCGCCCATGGCGTGCAGTTCTGGACGCAGACCAAAGGGCCGGATACGGCTAAACCTTTGTTCGGGCATAGCGACCGCCTGCATTACAGCCTGCCGGAATACAATCTGCAATATCCGTTCAGCCCCATAGAGTTCACCCAGGTCAACCCTGGCATCAACCGCGTCATGATACGTCGCGCCATGCAGTTATTGCAGCCCAAAGCCGGTGAGCGCATCGCCGACTTTTTCTGCGGCCTGGGTAATTTCACTTTGCCTATCGCCCGCAGCGGCGCGCAAGTCTATGGTGTGGAAGGCGCACAGGCGCTGGTCAGACGGGCGATAGAGAACGCCGGCCTGAATCAGATAACCAATGTCGAGTTCGCCGAGTCTGACCTGTTTGATATGACGCCGACACTTTTGCAAGGCCTGGGCTATTTTGACAAGTGGCTGATAGATCCGCCACGCGACGGGGCGATGGAACTGATCAAGTCGCTGCCGGATGATGGCCAGGGCGCGCCCGAGCGCATTGTCTACGTCTCATGCAATCCTTCCACCCTGGCGCGCGATGTCGCCATACTCACGCAGTCCAAAGGCTACCGCCTGAAAGCAGCCGGCGTGATGAATATGTTCCCGCACACCGCGCATGTGGAATCCATCGCGCTGTTTGAAAGAGCCTGAGGTGTCGCTGAATAAAATGGCAGGCGCGGGTCTGCTGAGACTTGCACTGCCAGTGTTGACGATAGCGCTGGCGTTAATACTTTCCGGCTGCCAGCCAGAAAGCGAACCACGCGCTCTGGTGTTTGCGGTGGCGCAGGCGCCGGTGAACCTGGACCCTAGATTTGCCACCGATGCCGCTTCAGAACGTATCAATCACCTGCTGTACCAGCGGCTGGTCGAGTTTGATGCCGCGTCGCATGAGGTGGCAGGGCTGGCCGCCTGGCAAATGCTGGACCCCAGTCATTACCGTTTTCAGCTGCAACAACCAGGTGCCCGCTTTCATGATGGCACGCCCGTCACCTCTGCTGATGTCAAGGCCACTTATGAAAGCCTACTGCAACTGAAAAACTCGCCACATACGGCTGAGTTCAAGCATATCCAGCACATCACTACCCCGGATAGCCAGACCATAGACTTTGCACTTAGCCGGCCAGACCCGCATTTTGCCGCGCGACTGATCATAGGTATCTTGCCCGCCGCGCAGATCGCTGCCGAGCATGATTTCGGCCATGCGCCTGTGGGCAGCGGGCCGTTCAGGCTGGATCGCTGGGACAGTGAACTGCAGCTGGTCAGGCTCAGCGACGGCCTTAAAGTCCGCTTCAGTGAGGTGAAAGACCCCAATGTGCGCGTGCTTAAACTCAAGCGCGGCGAAGTCGACCTGATCCAGGGTGACCTGCCGCCAGAACTGATCAAATACCTGCAAAAGCAAGACCATATTTCAGTCAGGACCGTGGTCGGAGCCAATTATTCCTACCTGGGCCTGAATGTACAGGCCGAGTTCTTGCGCGATGTCAGGGTCAGGCGCGCCATTGCACATGCCATAGATACCCAGGCCATCATCAATAAAGTGATGGTCAGCCACAGCCGTCAGGCGAATGCCATCCTGCCGCCAGAGCACTATGCCGGCAACCCGGCCTTGCAGCCCTATGGCTACCAGCCGGAATTAGCCAGGCAGTTGTTAGAGTCGGCTGGCGTCAAACTGCCATTGACGCTGGTTTATAAAACCAGCACCGACCCGCAACGGGTACGCCTGGCCACCATTCTGCAGTCGCAGATGCAGGCGGCGGGCATAGACCTGCAGATCAAGAGCCTGGACTGGGGTACTTTTTTTGCCGATGTGCAAAAAGGTAATTTCCAGATGTCCGGCCTGACCTGGGTAGGGATTAAAACGCCGGAGATCTACGGCAAGGTATTCGGTTCAGGCAGTATGCCACCGGCCGGCTTCAACCGTGGCGGTTACCGCGATGCGCTGCTGGATGGTTTGCTGAAAAAAGAGGACTGGCCGGCGGTCACCCGCCGTATCCATGAACAATTACCGTATATCCCGCTCTGGTATGAAGGACAGTTTGCCGCCTATCAGACCAGCGTCAAGTCTTACCAGCCCATGGCAGACGGCAACTGGGATGGCCTGACCAGCATAGTGTTTCAACCCGCCCAGCTCTGAATCCTCGCCTCGAATCCTGGCCCTGAACCCTGGCCCTGAACCCTGGCAGTGCGATCAGGCATGCACGCCGAACCAGTGGCCTATCAGTGCGGTCGCGGCCATGGCGAGTGCGCCCCAGATGACAATACGGCTGACACCTTTGCATACACTGGCACCGCCGGCACGGGCAGCGACTGCCCCCAACAGGCCTAAAAACGGTAAGGTGCTGAAGATCAGCCAGCTCTGTACTTGCGCATGCGGTGCCAGCCAAGCCGTGAGCAAGGGCAGGGTGGCGCCACTGGCAAATGCCAGGGCCGAGGCCAGCGCCGCCTGCAGCGGCTGCGCCTGGTTCACCTCATGCAAGCCCAGTTCATCGCGCGCATGCGCGGCCAGTGAGTCGTGGTGTGACAAGGCCTGCGCCACCTGCTGCGCCAGATCCGGCGACAAGCCGCGCGCTATATAAATGCCGGTGAGTTCGCGCAGCTCGCTGTCCGGGTTGTCCTGCAGCTCCCTGGCTTCGCGCGCCAGGTCTGCCTGCTCTATATCCGTCTGCGAACTGACAGACACATATTCGCCGGTGGCCATGGAAAGCGCACCGGCGACCAGCCCGGCGACACCGGTCACCAGCAGGGCGCTGTTATCGGCACCGGCTGCCGCCACCCCCATCAGCAAACTGGCAGTGGAAATAATGCCATCGTTTGCGCCCAGCACAGAAGCTCGCAGCCAGCCACTGCGCTGTAAAAAATGCATTTCATGATGCGGCATGATCAATACTTATCAAAATGGGATGCCTGCCATTGTAATTCTAATTGTCATTAAAACATGCAGTGACTGCCTGCTGTGCGTCATCTGAAATCTGCCCCTGATGCCGGATTCTGAATCCAATCCGGCACAAATCGCTTAGAATAATGTTTATGCATATAGCTATCTCCATCCCTGAACAATCACTGACATTGTTTGACGATCACGGCACATTCGTCAGCCGTTACCCGGTTTCAACTGCCGCCAACGGTGTCGGCTGTGTGAAAGACAGCGGTTGTACGCCCTTGGGCAAGCATGTCATCCGTGCCAAGATCGGTGCCGGTGCACCTGAGAACACGGTATTCGTCGGGCGCAGGCCGACCGGCGAGATCTTTGCCCCGGAGCTGAAAACGCAGTTTCCTGAGCGCGACTGGATATTGACCCGCATTCTCTGGTTGAGCGGCAGCGAACCGGGTAAGAACCGGCTCGGCAATGTAGATACCATGCAGCGTTATATTTATATCCATGGATCACCCGACCAGACCGAATTTGGTGCGCCTGGCTCGCACGGTTGTGTGCGCATGCGTAATGCCGATCTGATCGCCTTGTTTGACCTGGTGCCGGCAGGCACTACGGTGGATATCCTGGACCAGGATGCAGATGGCCAGCAAGCCAGGCTGCAGACTGTAGAAGATCAGACCGGCAAAAGTCAGGCTGGCGAGATCAAGCATAGTGATAATAACCCATGTGAAATCAAGCCTGGTGAAATCAACCCTGGTGAAAATAAAGCCAGCGCAACCCAGACCACCCCCGACACAACCGCAGGCGGATGATCAGGCGAATCACCACATTGTTGCCCGTGGTCGCCGGCGTGCTTTGCCTGACCTTTGCCTTGTTGCATATGGTGCCGGGCGACCCGGTCGATGTCATGCTGGGTGAATCTGCCAGCGCGGCAGACCGGCTGCTGCTTAAGGCCCAGCTTGGGCTGGACCAACCGGTGCATGTGCAGTTCGGCCAGTATGTGCTGAATCTGTTTAAAGGTGATTTCGGGGTCTCCATACACACGCAAACACCGATCACGCAGCTGCTGGCACAGGCTTACCCGGCCACGCTGCTGCTGGCAGTCACTGCACTCAGCATAGGCTTGCTGATAGGTATCCCCTTAGGCATCTGGTCGGCGTTGAAAGCCGGGCACTGGCAGGATGTGATGGTGACCATGCTGAGCATACGCCTGGCCGCCATGCCTGCTTTCTGGCTGGGGCCGGTGCTGATGCTGGTGTTCGCCGTGTGGCTGGGCTGGTTGCCGGTCAGCGGCATGGGCAGCCCGGCCGCCATCATACTGCCGGCACTGACACTGGGGCTGGGCCTGAGCGCTATCCTCACCCGTATGACACGCACCAGCCTGCTGGAAGTGTTGAATGAAGATTACATACGCACCGCGCGTGCCAAAGGCCTGAGCGAGCGGCAGGTGTTATTGCGGCATGCGCTACGCGCGGCACTGCTACCTATGGTCACCATCGTCGGCCTGCAAATGGGCAGCCTGCTGGCCGGTGCCGTGATCACAGAAACCATTTTCAGCTGGAACGGCGTAGGCCGGCTGCTGGTAGATAGCATAGAAAAGCGCGATTACCCGGTGACACAGGCCTGTGTGCTGGTGGTGGCGTTGAGTTATGTGCTGATCAACCAGTTGACCGATGTCGCTTACCGCTGGCTGGACCCGCGCACCAGAGGGTCACTATGAAGACTTTTTCATTAGCCACGCTGGCTTTCTGGCTGCTGGCCGTGCTGGTCGCGCATATCGTCGGTTGCAACCCCAATCACACTGATCTTGAAGCGATTTTGCAATGGCCCAGCGCGCAACACTGGCTGGGTACTGATGACCTGGGGCGCGACATACTGGCACGGGTGATACGCGGGGTAGAGGTTTCTTTTCTGGTCACCGTGGTGGTCACGGCAGTGACCATGACCATAGGGATCAGCATAGGGCTGATCGCCGGCTACAAAGGCGGCAAGCTCGATCAGGCATTGATGCAGGTGACCAGTATCTTTCTGGCTTTCCCCGGTATTCTGCTGGCGATCGCCTTTGCTGCGGTGCTGGGCGCCGGCATCAATAACCTGATCCTGGCGTTATGCCTGACCGGCTGGGTGACTTATGCGCGCCTGTCGCGTGGGCAGACACTGGCATTACGTGAGCGCCTGCATGTGCTGGCGGCCGAGTCGCTGGGTGCCAGCTCCTTGCGCGTCATGCTGCGGCATATATTGCCGTTGCTGATCTCCATCCTGCTGGTTGAAGCCGCGTATAGCATGGCCAGCGTGATGATAGCCGAAGCTTCACTGTCATTTCTGGGCCTGGGCATACAGGCACCGAATGCTTCCTGGGGCGCCATGTTGCGTGACGCAGTCAGGTTTATGCTGGTGGCACCGCATTATGTGCTGACGGTAGGTGCGTGCATGATGAGCCTGATCCTGGCGATCAACCTCGGTGGCGATGTGTTACGCGACAAACTGGATGTACGCAGCGAGAGTAAGGTGAGGTGATGAAAAAACAGTATCGCTATTACAACTTTATCATGGCGGCGTTTGCCGTTGTGCTGGTCTGCTCTAATATCATAGGGCCTGGCAAGATCACCGAGATCCAGGCCCCGCTGCTGGGCTCGCTGACGTTTGGTGCGGGCATTATGTTTTTCCCTATCAGTTTTATTTTTGGTGATATCCTCACCGAAGTTTATGGCTACGCTGCCTCTAGACGTGTCATCTGGACCGGCTTTGTATGCCTGGCTTTTGCCAGCCTGATGGCCTGGGTGATCGTGGCCCTGCCACCGGCACCAGAGTGGCACGACCAGGCCGCCTATCAGTCTGTATTCGGTTCTACCGCCCGTATCGCCATCGCTTCCTTGCTCTCATTCGTGGCCGGGGAGTTCGTGAACTCGTTCGTGCTGGCCAAAATGAAGATACTTACGCGCGGGCGCTGGTTGTGGAGTCGTACCATAGGCTCTACTCTGTTTGGTGAAGCGGTAGATACGATATTGTTTTTCCCGCTCGCATTTTATGGCTCTGGGGAGTTTCCAGATGCTATGATGCCGCAGATCTTGTTGGCGCAATTTGTGGCCAAAGTGCTGGTCGAAATAGCTTTTACGCCAGTCACATACAAAGCTGTTGCCTTTCTCAAGCGTGCAGAAAACGAAGATTATTACGACACGCATACGGACTTTAGCCCGTTTAAACTTTAACGCGGGTCCATAAACGGGAGGGCATGCACTCCTGTTTTTACCCATATACTTTGCCTATCGGAAACCCATTGAACCAAATTAACTGGTACGAAAAAAACAAGACACAAACCGCTGACTGGCAGTCGGAGGCGGGTAATCCGCCGCCGAAAGCGCTGGTCATCGCTGACGATACCACCAAAGCGGATGAAGCCTATCGCCTTGCCTGCGAAGGCACCGCCTTGCTCTACCGCGGCGACTTTCAGAACGCCAAGCAACTATTGCAAGCCATCACGCGCAGAGTGGACCGTAAACCAGTCAAACCGGCAGCAACCATGCTGGAAAGCTTTCACCAGCACCGTGCGCGGCAGATAGGCCGTGCCAACATCACTAACAAAGTGCTGATAGAACTCAAATATGGGCAATGCGAGTTGCCGCGTGCGCCAGATGTAAAAGCGGCAGTGCAGGGCGCGCTGATCATGGACGAGAAGAAAGACAAGCTGCCGGCCAGGCTGGTGCTGTCACTGCGCGAACTGCTAGGCATGGTAGGTGCGCATGAGTGGCGTAA
This sequence comes from Methylophilus luteus, assembly GCF_042676265.1. Lineage (NCBI taxonomy): Bacteria > Pseudomonadati > Pseudomonadota > Betaproteobacteria > Nitrosomonadales > Methylophilaceae > Methylophilus > Methylophilus luteus. The sequence goes on along the minus strand of NZ_JBHTKB010000001.1, from coordinate 1,333,762 downwards.
AAAGGGCGTGCCTATCCCTGCACTCAACGCGAATATCCACGCCCACTACGGCGTGTATTCGCCTGTGCGTGGCGAATATCTGGAACTGATAGACCAGGCGCCACTCAATAACCCGCAAGTGGCGTGGGATATAGGCACCGGTACTGGTGTCATTGCAGCTGTGTTGGTCACGCGTGGTATAAAGCAGGTGATGGCCACCGAGACTAATCCACGCGCCCTGATCTGTGCCGGCGAGAACATACAGCGCCTGAATATGCAGAGCAATATCCAGGTGGTTGAGGCAGATCTGTTCCCGGAGGGTAAGGCTGATTTAATCGTCTGTAACCCGCCGTGGTTGCCTGCCAAAGCCAATACCACCATAGAGCAGGCGGTGTATGACCGGGACAGCCAGATGCTGAAAGGCTATTTAAACGGCCTGAAAGCGCATCTTAACCCGGATGGCGAGGCGTGGCTGGTGATGTCTGACCTGGCAGAGCTGATAGGCTTGCGCAAGCCGGACGAATTGCAAGCCTGGATAACAGCCGCCGGGCTGCATGTGATACACAAGTCAGATACCCAGCCCAAACACGGCAAGGCACAGGATAAGCAAGATCCGCTATTCGCGGCGCGCTCTAAAGAAGTGACCAGCCTTTATCGTTTAAAATCGGTTTAGTTATTTAATAGGAAACGTTATGTCTTTAGGTCCCGTGATGCTGGATGTGGTTGGCAAAGAGTTAACTGCCGAAGATATCCGCCGTTTGCAACATCCGCTGGTAGGTGGCGTGATCCTGTTTGCGCGTAACTTTGAGAGTGGCGAGCAGCTCAAGGCGCTTACCGCCAGCATCCATGCCGTGCGCCAGCCGCCGTTGCTGATCGCGGTGGATCACGAAGGCGGGCGCGTACAACGCTTCCGCGAAGGGTTTACCAAGATCCCGCCCATGCGTGAGTTCGGCCATATATGGGATAAGAATCCGCGCAAAGCGAAAGAGCTGGCGGTTGAAGCCGGCTATATCCTGGCAGCCGAATTGCGCGCCCATGGCGTTGATTTCAGTTTTACCCCGGTGCTGGATATGGATTACGGCGATAGCCTGGTGATCGGTGACCGTGCCTTCCATCGCGACCCGCAGGCGATCAACGAGCTGGCATTCAGCCTGATGCAGGGCCTAAAAAAAGGCGGCATGGCGGCAGTGGGCAAGCATTTCCCCGGGCATGGCTTTGTGGTGGCCGATTCGCATGTCAGTATCCCTGTCGATGAGCGCGAGTTTGACCAGATCGCACAGAACGATATGCAGCCTTTCCGCCAGATGATAGACGAAGGCCTGCACGCCATCATGCCGGCACACGTGATCTACCCTAAAGTCGATGAAAAACCGGCCGGCTTTTCGCCACGCTGGTTACAAAAAGTATTGCGCGAGCGCCTGGGTTTTAACGGCGTGATCTTTAGCGATGATTTAAGTATGGAAGGCGCCACCGTGGCCGGCGATGTCACTGCACGCACTCTGGCGGCACTCAATGCCGGTTGCGATATGGTGCTGTTGTGCAATCGCCCAGATCTGGCGGATGAATTGCTGCAAAACTTGAGCTGGAGCATTTCAGCACAGACTATTGCGCGGCTGGCACGTATGCACGGTGCGCACCACCCGGCGGATATGGTCGCACTGCGTGAATCGGCGGATTATGTCGCTGCCGTGAAACGTGTGGCACTGGTTGGCCTTAAAGAAACAGATTTATTTGCCTGAGTACTTTCTAAACTGTTCAGGATAAAGTAAGCTCGGTGCTTAATAATAACTAATATTTTCAGACTCAATCATCGGTAATCGCTATGAAATGGATCGTTTTAGGGGTATTTTTAGCGTCTGTCAGCTATGTGCACTTTCGCGGCAAAGTGCGGCACCGTTTTTACCGGCAGATATTCGACCACTCCGGCATCGTGTCGCCGTTCAATGTGTTTCTCTACCTGTTCTCCAAAGCGCCGACCACCCCTTATGTGCAGGTCAGTGAGTTCCCTGAATTAAAAGTCATCAGTGACCGCTGGCAGGACATCCTTAGAGAAGCGCTGCATGTGCGTGACCAGGAGCGCATCGCCGCGGCCAAAAACAATAATGATGCCGGCTTTAACTCATTCTTTAAAACCGGCTGGAAGCGGTTTTACCTGAAGTGGTATGACGCCGAACACCCTTCGGCCAGCATCTACTGCCCGCAAACCGTGGCCTTGCTGCAGAGCATCCCCAGCGTCAAAGCCGCCATGTTTGCCGAGTTGCCGCCAGGCGCACACCTGAACCCGCATAGAGACCCCTATGCCGGTTCATTGCGCTACCACCTGGGCCTGACTACACCGAATAGTGACCTGTGCTATATCAAGGTCGATGGCGAGGACTATAGCTGGCGTGACGGGCAGGCCATCATGTTTGATGAAACCTATATCCACGAAGCCTATAACAAAACCGACCAGACCCGCATCATCCTGTTTTGCGATATAGAGCGCCCCATGCGCTATGGCTGGGCGCAGGCAGTGAACCGCTTTCTGGCAAACACCATAGTGACCGCCGCCAGCTCGCCTAATGAAGAGGGCGACCAGACCGGTGTCATCAACCGCCTGTTCCACTACGCCTGGGTGGTAGGTCAATACCGCAGACGTTTCAAACGCTGGAACAAAACCCTGTACCAGGTCACACGGATAGCTTTAATCGCATTGGTCATCTATATCATCTGGAAGATCTAGGTTATCTGGAAGGTCCAGGCCATCAGGAAGATCTTGCATTTAGTGCTAAATCAGCTAAATGTGATGATTAAACTTGAAACTTTGTCCGTTTACCCTTATCTTAGTCCTTGAAGTTATAAGTAATAACGTTTTATTTGAGAGGAACAAAATATTATGTCAGATATGCAAGTTTTAGGTCGTGAGGGTAGTTTATCCGATACGCAGAACCGCGTGTTGCGTAACACATACGCCTTGCTCGGCTTGAGCATGGTACCTACCGTGATCGGTGCTTATGTCGGCCTGCAAATGAATTTCGGCTTTTTAGCCGCACATCCGTTCATATTCACTATCGGCTTTTTCGCCGTGATGTTCGGTATGTTCAAACTGATCTCCATTAACCAGAATAGCAGCATCGGTGTCTGGTTGTTGCTGGCCATGACCTTTGTCTTCGGTATCATGCTGGGACCTATCCTGCAGTACGCATTGCATCTGAGCAATGGTGCTGAGATCGTTGGTCTGGCTGCCGCCGGTACTGGCATCACCTTCCTCACTCTGGCTGGTATCGGTTCATCACCGGCGCGTGATTTCAGCGGCATAGGCAAATTCCTGTTTGTCGGTCTGATCCTGGTGATCGTGGCTGGCCTGGCAAATATGTTTTTCCAGATCCCGGCCTTGTCACTGGCTATTTCCGGCGTTTCAGTACTGATCTTTTCCGGCTACATCCTGTATGACGTGAACCAGATCGTACGTGGCGGCCAGACCAATTATGTGATGGCGACCCTGAGCCTGTACCTCGATGTATATAACCTGTTCGTGAACCTGTTGAACATATTGCTGGCTTTGCTGGGTAATCGCGATTAAGTGATTTTCAGCCAATAAAAAAACCCGCTCCGGCGGGTTTTTTTATTGCCTACAACCATTTTTCTATTGAATTTATTGTTTAAGGCTGTTTGCAACCAGCCCTGGCTTAATGCAGCCAAATTAACTGATTGTAATCTTGTATTAAGGGTGCAAGTGTTTGATTTTATTGATAAAAAATATATAGCTCACATGGTTTGATTTTTGCAATCCTCCTCCGCAATGGGGGAAGTGAAGTGATAAAAAATAAATTAAAGTCAGTGCTGTTTCTAGCAGCTTATTCATGTGTGTCTACTGCTGCAGAGGTGAATGAAGCACCTGCAAATAACAATACCAAAGCGGCCGAGTTAAATACGACAATCCAATTGGACGAGATCGAAATCAAGGCCAAGCGGCGCCGTATCATTACGCCTTTGCCAGGCTTGCCAATCGACAGGGAAACCGCAACTACCAATATTCAAACTGCTACTGATAAAGAAATTTCTGAGTCAAAAGCTACAAACGTTACCGAATTTCTTAATAGTAATATGCAATCGGTGAGCGTGACTGACTACACAGGTAATCCTTTTCAACAGGATTTAAATTACCGAGGTTTTACGGCTTCACCTCAAATCGGTACGCCACAGGGTATTTCTGTTTACCTTGATGGTGTGCGAGTCAATGAACCTTTTGCCGAGGTGGTCAATTGGGATTTAATCCCGATGAATGCAATTTCAACACTAAATATTATTCCCGGATCGAACCCAATGTTTGGTCAAAATACACTTGGTGGAGCATTAGCAATTACAACTAAAGATGGTTTTTCAGATCATTTTTTACGCGCGCAACAGCTCGTAGGGGATTGGGGCAGGAAACAAACGCAATTTTCGAATGGGATACATGGTGACAGGGTTGCTTTGTTCACTGCATATACGCATTTCAACGAAGATGGTTGGCGTGTGAACTCACCAAGTAATGTGCGTCAGTTATTCAACAAAGCCACAGTCCGTTTTGATGCGGGTCAAATTAATTTGACTGCCTTAAATGTCGATACAGCACTGATTGGTAATGGAGTATTGCCAATCGAAATGGCTGAAGTTGACCGGAAACAGGTATTTACTTCTCCGGACGAGGCCAAAAACGGCTTAGAACATTACAGTCTGTCCGGTACGTGGTATGTAAATGACAGGGTGAGTCTATCTGCACTAACGTATAGGCGTGGCCTGAACCAAAATGCTGTAGGAGCAGACATTTATCAGGGACTAAGAAGATTGCAGGTTCTTAGTAGTGGTTTAGATGCAAACTCCGATGGCTTGGATGACCGCTTCATTTCTTTAAACGGTATTCTCAATCAATCCTCACTGAAGTCTAATGCTGATGGATTTTCCCTGCAGATGACGTATGAAGGTGATAAGCACCAAATTGCTATTGGTGCGGGTTTGGATGAGAACAAGATAGATTTTTTGCAATCCCAGTCACTCGGCGCACTTGATGCAAACCATGTCTTTCATTTTACCAATGACCCTTGGTTTGCCGATCAAGATAACCAATTCTACATACAAACTAGTGCTCCGGGCATTATCCGGAACGATCTGACAGGCTCAAGTCGAAGCAAAGCCATATTTTTTACTGACACTTGGTCACCTACTGACACTTTACATATTACTTTCGGCTCACGCTTAAGCTGGTCCAACGTTAAAAATGAGCTGAGATCAGATCGTGGTAATGATATGTATAACTTTCGGCCACAGTTCTTTTTGCCTCAATTCCAAGCGTGTGCTGATATTAAAAGACTCGCCACCGATTTCAACCGGTTCATATGTACAACTGGAGACTACGATTATCGGAGTTTTAATCCATCTTTAGGTGCAGCTTGGGAGGCCAAAGAGAATTTAACCGTATATGGAAATGTTAGTCGTGGCTCGCGTGTTCCTTCTGTTATTGAGCTTGGATGTGCTAAAGACCATACAGGATTAGAGGGTACTAGTGACAATTTTCAGTTTGGTTGCACTATTCCAACCTCATTAACAGCTGACCCATATTTAAAACAAGTACGGTCGACTGGTTATGAGTCTGGTTTACGTGGAACGGTGGCCGGTTTTGATTGGAATGTTGGTGCATTCCGAACAGATCTCACTGATGACATCTTATTCATACCATTGGGTCAGAAAAATAGAGGAGTCTTCGATAATTTCGGAAAGACTCGTCGTGAGGGCCTGGAAATGGGTTTGAAAGGGGTGTGGGGAAAAAGCACTTTTGGCCTGAATTACACTTGGATGAAGGCCACTTTTCAAAGTAGCTCACAACTAATCAATGATGCCAATAGCAGCAACTCTGCAGGAACATGCCCGACTTGTGGGCAGGCATATGTATATGTCTCACCGGGTGATCAGTTACCAGGTATGCCAAATCATATAGTGCAGGCTAATTGGAATTATCTAGTGACGCCCGAATTTGATTTCACATTAAGTATGGTGGCTCACTCATTTTCGTATGTGAGAGGTAATGAAAATAATGACCATGTGCCTCGTGCGGGTGCGAGAGTGAATGGAACTCGCGATTTATATGACTACACTGGCGAAGGAAAGATCTCCGGATATGCTGTGTTCAATCTACGCGCTAATTATCGCTTCAATAACGGTGTTTCACTATTTGCAAGATTGGATAATCTTTTCAATAAAGAGTATGCAACGGCTGGCAATTTAGGTCGTAACCCATTTAGTCCGCAGGGTGCGTTTCAAGTCAGTGCACCACTTGATTCAGGTGGAAATCCTGTCTTGGATTCAAATGGTAACTTTGTTCGTTTAGACAATAACTGGGTTAACTCAACTTTTATCAGTCCTGGTGCGCCACGAGCAGCTTGGGTTGGCATAAATTTCGATTGGGGATGGGATAAGGTCAAGAAATCCCAAAGTTTAAAAGATCAGCCTGACTGACTGAATTAATCTCGACCCAGTTTGTGGTGGTGGTCGAGTTTTTATATGGCTGTTTAAAACCACCAATTATTAGCTGTAGCTAAATTTTTTATGTTAATTATATTTAACTTGCAAGGAATTTAGCTATCTAGGATATGAGTCTGTAGATGGAGTTAATTTATAAGTTTCTGATATTTATAGTACTAATTGAGAATTAAGAGGTTTTCTCCTAAGTCCTGAAATTAAAGATTTGTTGTCTCATGGTTGATGGCACATCCTTTGCGTTAAACAGAAATGATGGCATTCAAACTATTACAAATAGGCATCAGGATTAGAAGTTGGTTTAAAAAAAACTATATTTAGGAGAAATAGCAATGAAATTAAAAACATTGGTGTTAGCTACATTGTTAACCGTTACAGCAACTGCATCTTATGCTGGTAATTTCGTCCAATTAACTAATGGTAACGGAACGATTTTAAGTACCGTAAATGGCGGGATCAAGTCTGGAGCTCAAAACCCAAATGCTGATCAGTTTCATCTGTTGGTTCAAGATGCAACATATCTTGCGGGATATGAAGCAAGTAATCCAAATGGTTTTGTGGTTGCTTCAACTATTGATTACGCCACACATGTTGGCAATCCAAACAATCCAGCCAATATTAAAAGTACAGGAACATTAACACTGCTGGATTGGAGAGTTACTACCGGTGTCGATTTGTCTCCCGGCTCTAAACAAGCGACAGTCTACGATTTCGTTTATCAGGATAGTGCCGATGGTAAGCTGGTTTTTGCAACTCGATATCTAAATCAGGTTGCAAACAATGAGGAGGCAAACTTTCTCTATCGCTACAATTTCTCTACAACCGGCACTTACACTCCTCAGGTAGCTTGGCTATTTTCAAGCGATAACGATTTACGTTTATATGAAGCTGCGCTAACCGATGACCATAGCTTTAACTCTGTCGTAAGTTACAACCAAAATGTAGTTCGTCAAAAAGGCGACTTCAGTGTTTCTGAGGGTAATCCATGGAGTGGATTATTTCTAGTCAAGACCGATGCTCAATACTACTCCCTAGGTTCAAAAGCCATTGGTTATTTTCAGGCAGGTGAGGAGGGTCAGCCAGTAGTCGGCGGTTTTATCAGCGGGTTCGTAGCTTCAGCAACTGCTGTGCCTGAGCCGCAAAGTTATGCTTTGATGATGGCTGGGCTGAGCTTGGTGGGAATTGCAGCACGTCGTCGTAAAAATCAAGGTGCTGCATAAAACTAAATGCCATGAAAAAAAAGAGCGGGGAGTAAATGCTACCCCGCCATCTAATTAACTTCAAATTGTGAGGAAATATTACTATGAAAGTAACGCTTTGGAAACAGTCTTTTGTTGCGGCAGCCTTTGCTTTAGCAGCAACTTCTAGCGCATATGCTGGCGGATTTGTCGATGTTTTGAATACCGGTGCTCGTACACCTGGTAGTACAAATAACATTGCCACTGATCCATTTTATCTAACTGCTGGCCTGTCACCGACATGGACACTGCAAAACTCTGTGACTTCTACCGTTTATTCACCGATAAACAGTGCTGCAGTAGGTATCTTTACTGATTCAGTATGGTTGGATAGCGCAACTAACTCATATATTATTGGTAGCTATTTTCAGTTAGATAACGACTCAAACGGCATTACAGAAATCAATTCTATCGTGCGTAGCGGTTTTGCTGATTACGCAGGTACGATTTCTGCTGCATGGGTGTTTGCTTCAGATGTTTATGCAACTGCCCCGGTAGATGGATACCGTTTACGTGACCCGTCACGCTCTGATTACTATCAGAATGGTTCCAATGGTAACCCTGCACCAAATGATCCTGCTCCAGTCTATAATGCAGGAACAGCCAGTACAGGCGCTTATTTTGATGCTGACAAAGTGGCCATCCGTACTGATGTGAGTATCGATGAAGACAGTCCTAACAGTGCATTATATTTGCTGAGAGTCAGTGCTGATCAATACAGAATTGATTGGACTGCTAACGCTGTTCATATCGTACAAGGTGGTTCTGCATCTGAAGGCGGCCGTATCCGTCAGGACATGTTCCTGAGTGGTTTCACTGTGACTGCAGTGCCAGAAGCTGAAACATACGCCATGATGATGGCAGGTCTGGCTTTGATCGGTACTATTGTGCGCCGTCGTAAATCTGCTTAATTCAATTTAAGTAGTGAACAATAAACCCGCCATAGGCGGGTTTATTTTTTTGCTTATCCACTGTGGCTGCTTTAAATCATGGCTGTTAAGTTTTGCTTTTCTCCAGCCTGCGCTGTCTGAAAAAACTACTTAGCAGCGTGCCACACTCCTCGGCGCTAACACCCGCTGTGACTTCACAATGATGATTGAGTTTTTGTTCGGCCATTAAATCGATCACACTGCCGCAGCAGCCGGTTTTGGGGTCGCTGGCACCATAGACCAGGCGGGCGATGCGTGCGTGCTGGATGGCACCGCTGCACATGGCGCAGGGTTCCAGCGTGACATATAGAGTGCAATCGACCAGGCGGTAGTTACCCAGGTAGTTAGCCGCTTCACGCATGGCCTGGATCTCGGCATGGGCGGTGGGGTCGTTCAGGCTGATGGGGGCGTTTTTGCCGCGGCCTATCACTGCGCCATCTTTAACCACCACTGCACCTACGGGCACTTCACCCAGGCTGGCGGCTTCTTGTGCCAGCGCAATGGCCATGCGCATGTATTCCTGATCTTGCATGCTGTTTATTTGCTGCTGGGTTTATCGGCCAGGCGGATCAGGATATACACCAGGCTCATGGTGAAAGCACCAGCCAGCCAGATGCCTATCTCCTGATAGGTCGGGGTCGCGTCCTGCACCGGCAACACGATCAGTTTGCGCAGAAACATGACCAGCACCACTTCGACAAAGGTTTCCACCAGCAGTTTGTGGCCACGCAGATAGCGGATCTCGGCCGAGATCAGTGCCGAGATAGACCACAGCAGCATCAGGGTGCCCAACGCGCGTAAAAAGCCATGCACCAGGGTGTTGGTCGAGGCAGCTTCTTTGACATCGATAAAGAATAGCCAGGTGAACATGATCACCGAGATGGCGAGTGCCATGCCTATGATGATGTGGGCCAGGCCATTCAGCCATAACATGGCCTTGATGGCGATGCGGTTGAGTGGTTCGAATTCTTCTGGTAGTTGTTCTTGGGACATGCTGTTTCCGTTAGGCAATCCAGCCCAAATGATAAATCATTTGCTGAGTAATTGCTCCAAAGTGAGTTCTGAGAGTTGCTTGAGCAGCCACTGCATGGCTTTGCCCATATCGGCCGGGCGTTGCTGGCGCCAGGCGATAAAGGTCGGTGCCACTGGTTTGGGTTCAGCTACTTGCTTGATCAGCAGCAGGCCTTGGTCGGCGGCTGATTGCGCCATTTGTTTGGGTAAATAGCCGATGGCGATGCCGGAGATCTGCGCCTGCAGCTTGGTCTGCATGTCGGGAACGGTCAGGGTATCCTGACCGGAAAGTATGCCTGAGGTGCGCGGCGGCAGGTTGCGCGAGCTATCGGCTGCAGCGACTACCCGGTGCTGCACGATATCATCGGCGTTCAATGGCTCGGGCAGAGCTGCCAGCGGATGATGTGGCGCAATCGCAAATACAAATTCCAGTTGCCCTAGCAAATGCGTGCCAAAACCATTGCCGGGTGGCGAATCACCTGGCGCACCTATTGAAATATCTGCGCGGTTGGTTTGCAGGGCATCCCAGCTGCCACCGTAGACTTCACGCAAAAGTTTAACGCGGGTGCCAAATCCTTGCTGGTAAAACGCTTGTAATAAATCCAGGACAGGCTGGAAATCGAACAGGTCACTGATGGCGATCGCAATATCGGTTTCAACGCCAGTGGCTATTCTACGCACCCGGCATTCCAGCGTCTGGGCGGCATCCAGCAAATAACGACCTTCTTTGAGCAGCTCCGCCCCGGCTTGCGTCAGGGTAGCACGGTGCCCGCTGCGGTCAAACAACTCTATGCCTAAATCCTCTTCCAGTTTGCGCACGCTGTAAGTCAGTGCCGAAGGCACGCGGTACAAGGCCTCGGCCGCTGCCGCAAAGCTGCCTTTGCGGTCTATCATGTCTATGACTTCCAGCGCTTCGAGGCTGAGTTTAATGCTCATAATTTCTTCATCAAAAAAATTGAACGACTGATGCAAAATGTTTCGCTATCAATCAGCTTAGTGTTTTTTTATCATACATTTAATCTTTCAAACGGAGTGAATAAATGTTGAACATTCGCCCTTCAAATACACGTGGTTACGCCAATCATGGCTGGCTGGAAAGCTTTCACAGCTTTTCTTTTTCCAACTATTACGACCCGGCCCATATGGGGTTTTCGGTGTTGCGCGTCATCAATGACGACAAAGTCGCACCTGGCAAAGGCTTTGGCATGCATGGTCACCAGGATATGGAGATCATCACCTATATGCTGGAAGGCGAGTTGCGCCATACCGACAGCATGGGCAATGGCTCAGTCATACGCGCTGGCGATGTACAGCGCATGACAGCCGGCACCGGTGTGCGTCATAGCGAGATGAATGCTTCTGATCAAACCACCGCGCATTTATTGCAGATATGGATCACGCCTGCGACATTGAATCTGGCACCGGGATATGAGGAAAAAACCATTGCTGTCGCCAGCAAATTGAATCGCTGGGCACTGATCGCCTCACCCGATGCCTGGGATGGTTCATTAAAAGTACATCAGGATGTGACACTCTGTGCCACAGTGCTTGAAGCTGGCCACAGTTTGCCGCTTGAAGTCAGCGCCGGCCGTAGCGCTTACATGCATATCGCGCGTGGTGAGGTGGAGATAGACGGCCAGCGACTGGCGACCGGCGATGCGCTCAAGATAGACAGCGCGACGCAGCTGGAGATGCGCGCGCAGGCAGAAAGTGAAGTGTTGTGGTTTGATCTGCCTGGTAGTGCTGAATAAATTGCTATCAACGACTTTGCTATTATTGACTTTAATTGAGGGAGTACAAAAATGACTCAAGTTTCTATCGTGTATCACAGTGGTTATGGACATACTGCGGAGCAGGCGAAAGCGGTTGCGCGCGGCGTAGAAAAGGTAGCAGGCATCAGCGTGCATCTTTTAACAGTGGAACAGGCCCAGCAACAGTGGGATGTGCTGAAAGCTAGTGATGCCATTATTTTCGGTACTCCGACTTATATGGGGTCTGCCGCCGCTGCGTTTAAGGCTTTTATGGATGCCAGTTCGGAGAAGTGGTATGTGCGCGAGTGGCAGGATAAGATCGCCGCCGGTTTCACCACCTCTGCCAGCCAAAGCGGCGACAAGTTGAATACCCTGATACAGTTGGCCGTGTTTGCCGCACAGCATGGCATGATCTGGGTAGGGCAAGACTTATTGCCGGGGAACAATAACAGCAAGGGCTCGGTCAACGATTTAAATCGTTTGGGCGGCTTTTTGGGCGCCATGGCACAGGCCAATGCTGATCAAGGCCCCGAGTTCGGTCCGATCCCAAGTGATTTGCTGACCGCCGAGCATTTGGGTGAGCGTGTTGCCACGGTTGCCCAACGATTTTCTGTCACTAAATAACAATCCAAAACCAATAAGGAGAAATAAATGAAAAGAATATTCCTGGCCATCAGCATGCTGGCAGCCTCTCAGGCCTGGGCCGCCACTGAAACATACAATATCGATGCCTCGCACAGTTTTGCCAATTTCAGCATACGCCACGTGGTTGCCAAAACATCCGGTACTTTTAACGATGTGACCGGCGTGATCACGCTGGACCCTGCCAATCTGAATTCAGCGACCATCAAGGCCACCATCAATGTCGCCAGTGTCAACACCGGTTTCGCCAAACGCGATGAACATATCAAGGCTGATAAATACCTGGATGTGGCCAAATACACCCAGATCCAGTTTGAAAGCACCAAAGTCACCGCTTCTAACCAGAATCAGGCCATCCTGCAAGGCAAGCTGACTATTCATGGCGTGACCAAGCTGGTGGATATCCCGGTGCGCGTGCTGGGCTACGGCGCTGACCCATGGGGCGGCCAGCGTGCCGGTTTTGAAGGCCATGTCACCTTGAAAGCGTCTGATTATGGTTATGGCTGGGCCACGGGTGCCAATGCACCAGTCGGTGACGAGATAGAAGTCACCTTGCTCATTGAAGGCGTCAAAGCTAAATAGCACTAATAACTGGTAACAGATACGGATGCCTGGCAAGGTTTTGCCTCGCTCCGTATCGTCGTTTAAAAGTTTCTTGAAAATATCAATATGGAGAATGCAATGGCATTGGATTTATTTTCCCCAGCAAAGCTGGGTGCTATCAGTTTGAAAAACCGCATAGTGATGGCACCACTGACGCGTAACCGGGCAGGCGAGGGCGGCGTGCCGCAAGCCATGAATGTGACGTATTACGAGCAGCGCGCTACTGCCGGCCTGATCATTACCGAAGCGACACCAATCACGCCTATGGCACATGGTTACCCGGCATTGCCTGGCATTTATACCGACGCACAGATCGCCGGCTGGAAAGCAGTGACTGATGCTGTGCACACCCAGGGCGGCAAGATCGTGATCCAGCTCTGGCATGTGGGCCGTATCTCCCACCCCAGCTTGTTGCCTAACCAGGCGCAACCGGTAGCGCCTTCGGCGATCAAGCCGGCTGGCCAGGCTTTTACTTATCAGGGGCTGCAGGATTACGTCACCCCGCGCGCGCTGGAACTCGATGAGCTGCCTGTCATCGTGCAAGACTACGTGCATGCCACGCGTTGCGCGATCGCTGCCGGCTTTGATGGTGTCGAAGTGCATGCAGCCAACGGTTACCTGCTGGACCAGTTTTTACGTGACGGCAGCAACCACAGGCAGGATGCCTATGGTGGCTCAGTGGAAAACCGTGCCCGTTTATTGCTGGAAGTGGTGCAGGCAGTGGTCGATACCATAGGTGCCGACAAGGTAGGCGTGCGTATCTCGCCGGTCAACCCGTTCAACGACATGAAAGACAGCCAGCCACAGCAGACATTCAATTATGTGGCACAGGCCCTTAACCAGTTCGACCTGGCTTATCTGCATGCGGTAGAAGGCGGCATTCATGGTGGTGGCGAGTCCGAGCCGTTTGATTTTGAAGCGCTGCGTAAACAGTTTAACAATGGCTACATTGCCAACCTGAGTTACGATAAAGCGCGCGGCAATGCGGTGATCGCCAGCGGCCATGCCGATGCGGTCGCTTTTGGCGTACCGTTTATCGCCAACCCCGACCTGGTGGCGCGTTATGCAAAAGATGCGCCTTTGAACGAAGCCGACTCTGCATCGTTCTATGGCGGCAACGAGCACGGTTATACCGATTATCCTTTCCTGACCGCCTAGAGTTTCTTTGCCGGGGTTTTTTACCGGGTTTTTGCCGACCGGGCTTGTCGCTCACAGTGTGCGGGCGTAGAATTCGCGCAAAGCAAATTCAACCGAGCTGACGCTCCGTACACTGTGAGTTAATTTCTGCATGTCTCAAGCTGATTCAACCACCTCTAGCAATAAAATAGTTGTCGCCAACTGGAAGATGCATGGCAGCCTGGCGCTGAACCAGGCGTTGATAACAGGATATCTGCACGGCCTGCAATCGCTGCCGCAAACTGATGTCGTCGTTTGTGTGCCTTACCCCTACCTGCCGCAGGCGCAGTCATTGCTGTCGTCGACCAGGCTGGGCTGGGGCGCGCAGAACCTTGCCAAATATGAGCAGGGCGCTTACACCGGTGAAGTCGGTGCCAGCATGTTGCAGGATTTTGGCGCGCGCTATGTGATCATAGGCCATTCCGAGCGCAGCACCGCCTATTGTGAATCAGATGAGAATATCGCTGAAAAAATGATGGTGGCCAAACGCCACGGCCTGACCCCTATCCTGTGCGTAGGTGAAACCTTGCTGGAGCGTGAAGCCGGCGTGATGGAGAGGGTGGTCGGCAAGCAGCTGGAAACCATAATTCGCCTGTTTGGTGGCGAGGCGTTTGCCGGCGCTATCGTTTCTTACGAGCCTATCTGGGCCATAGGTACCGGCCTGGCTGCCACTGCAGAACAGGCTGTCGCCATGCACCAGTTTATCCGTGACACGGTGGCGAGTGCCGATAAATCAGCCTCGGCCTCGTTAAAAATCCTGTACGGGGGCAGCGTAAATCCACAAAATGCGGTACAATTATTAAATCAGAAGGAAATAGATGGTGCGCTGGTCGGCCGTTGCTCATTAGATGTAGAGCAATTTATAAAAATATGTCAGGCCGTCCCTGTAAAATAGTACCTCTAGCTAAATAACAAAAGTGCCACAAGCGCAATTGTTATTCATTTATCGGATTAAAGGATTATGGAAAACGTCATTCTCGTCATTCATGTGTTGGCAGCTGCTTCAGTGATTGGCCTGGTCTTATTACAGCACGGCAAAGGCGCTGACATGGGTGCGGCGTTCGGAAGTGGTGCCTCAGGTAGTTTGTTTGGGGTTTCCGGCTCTTCCAATTTGCTCAGTAAGCTGACATCGATTTTTATTACAGTATTTTTTGCAACCAGTTTGACGCTGGCATTTATGTCCAGTCATAAAGCGGGTTCTGGCAGCGTGGTTAAATCCCCGTTGACACAACAGGCTCCGGCCAAAGGTGAAGCGGCTCAACCCGCCAAGCCGGTTGAAAATACACCCAAAGATATTCCAAACTAGTTTTTTTAAGCCGTCGTGGTGGAATTGGTAGACACGCTATCTTGAGGGGGTAGTGACGAAAGTTGTGCGAGTTCGAGTCTCGCCGACGGCACCAGTGACGTCATGTGTGATCTGGCTGTGATTGTGTTTTGATTGCAGGGTTGATACATTTAACGACGCTGGCTGTTTGGGATTGTTTGCTTGGGCGTGTTTCGTGTGTGCTTGTCAGGCCGTTTTGGTTTGCAGTGAAATGACTTGTTAACATGATCGATTAAGGCAAATCAGTGTTAGAAAATTATTTCCCGATTTTAATGTTTACCCTGGTGGGCTTGGGCGTTGGCCTGGGACCACTTATCGTCGGTAAACTTGTCTCTCCGCACCGGCCTGATGCGGAAAAAAACTCTCCTTATGAATGCGGCTTTGAAGCGTTTGAAGACGCGCGTATGAAGTTCGATGTGCGCTACTACCTGGTTGCCATCCTGTTTATCCTGTTCGATCTCGAAATTGCATTTCTCTTCCCCTGGGCTATCGTCATCCAGGAAATCGGTGCTGCCGGTTTCTGGGCAATGATGGTGTTCCTGTTTGTACTGGTGGTCGGCTTTATCTTCGAGTGGATGAAGGGTGCGCTGGAATGGGACTAGGTGTAATGGGACTGGGTAGAGTACAGTTGATGGGAATGGGGTACATGCTATGAGTATTGAAGGCGTACTGGAAAAAGGCTTTGTCACCACCACCCTGGATACGGTGATCAATTACACGCGTACCGGTTCTTTATGGCCTATGACGTTCGGCCTGGCCTGCTGCGCGGTTGAAATGATGCATGCCGGTGCCGCGCGTTACGACCTGGACCGCTTTGGCATTGTTTTCCGCCCCAGCCCGCGTCAATCGGATGTCATGATAGTCGCCGGCACACTGGTGAACAAGATGGCGCCGGCCCTGCGTAAAGTCTACGACCAGATGGCAGAGCCACGCTGGGTGATCTCTATGGGTAGCTGTGCCAACGGTGGCGGCTATTACCATTATTCTTATGCGGTAGTGCGCGGTTGTGACCGTATCGTGCCGGTCGATGTCTATGTGCCGGGTTGCCCGCCGACCGCTGAAGCGCTGTTGTACGGCATCATCCAGCTGCAGAAAAAGATCAAACGTACCAATACCATCGCCAGAACCTGACGCTAACGAATAACCAGCCCAAGAAACCACACTATGTCCGCAAAACTAGAACATTTGTCCGCACAGCTCAAGTTAGCCTTGGGTGATGGCGTGGTGAAACTGGAGCAAAAGCTGGGCGAGATCACGGTTGAAGTGCATGTTAAACACTTGCTGGCCGTGGCCGATAAATTGAAGACCCATGCCGAACTCAGGTTCGAGCAGCTGATCGACCTGTGTGGTGTGGATTATTCCGATTATGCTGATGGCCGTTGGGAAGGCCCGCGCTTTGCCGTGGTACTGCATCTTTTATCGGTCGGTTTGAACCAGCGTGTGCGCATACGCGCTTTTGCCACCGATGATGATTTCCCGGTTTTTCCTACCCTGGTCGATGTCTGGCCGGTGGCTAACTGGTTCGAGCGTGAAGCGTTCGACCTCTATGGCCTGATGTTCGAGAACCATCCCGACCTGCGCCGTTTGCTGACCGATTACGGTTTTGTCGGCCATCCTTTCCGTAAAGATTTCCCCATGATAGGTAATGTGGAAATGCGTTATGACCCGGTGCAGCAGCGTGTCGTTTATCAACCGGTGTCTATAGACCCGCGTAACAATGTGCCGCGCCTGATTCGTGATGAAGGAAAGCATCATGGTTGATCGTTTGACCGTTGTCTGCAACCACAGTCGTTCATTCTCTTTTCAAAGTTCTGCCTTTGCTCGGGCTGAATATTGCATGTTTGGGGCTTGCTAGCTATGGCAGAAATTAAGAATTACACCATGAACTTTGGCCCGCAGCACCCTGCGGCGCATGGTGTGTTGCGTTTGGTGCTGGAGCTGGATGGTGAGGTGATACAGCGTGCAGACCCGCATATAGGCTTGTTGCACCGGGCCACCGAAAAGCTGGCTGAAAATCGCACCTACCTGCAAAGTGTGCCTTATATGGACAGGCTGGATTATGTGTCCATGATGGCCAACGAGCATGCTTATGTGATGGCGATCGAAAAGATGCTGGGGCTGGAAGTGCCGGTACGCGCGCAATACATACGCGTCATGTTTGACGAGATCACCCGTATCCTCAATCACCTGTTATGGCTGGGTGCACATGCGCTGGATGTGGGGGCGATGACAGTGTTCCTGTATGCTTTCCGCGAGCGTGAAGACCTGTTCGATGTGTATGAGGCGGTTTCCGGCGCGCGTATGCATGCGGCGTATTACCGTCCGGGTGGTGTTTACCGTGACCTGCCGGAAAAAATGCCGCAGCACCAGACCACCAAATTCCGCAGTGCAGCCGAGATCAACAAACTGAACGAGAACCGTCAGGGTTCCATGCTCGATTTCATTGAAGATTTTACTAACCGTTTTCCCACTTATGTCGATGAGTACGAAACCCTGCTGACCGATAACCGTATCTGGAAGCAGCGTACCGTGGGCATAGGCGTGGTGACGCCTGAACGTGCCCTGGCGCTGGGGTTGACCGGCGCCATGCTGCGCGGTTCCGGCATCGCCTGGGACCTGCGCAAGAAACAGCCGTATGAAGTCTATGACAAAATGGATTTCGATATCCCGCTGGGCGTCAACGGCGACTGTTATGACCGCTACCTGGTGCGCGTGGAAGAAATGCGCCAGTCCAATCGCATCATCAAGCAATGTATAGACTGGCTGCGCGTGAACCCCGGCCCGGTCATCACTGATGATAACAAAGTAGCGCCGCCTAACCGCGAAGGCATGAAAACCAATATGGAAGACTTGATCCACCACTTCAAGTTGTTTACCGAAGGTTTTCACGTGCCGGTAGGCGAAGCCTATGCCGCGATAGAGCATCCTAAAGGTGAGTTCGGCATCTATATGATTTCAGATGGGGCCAACAAACCTTACAGGCTGAAGATACGGGCGCCGGGTTTTGCGCACCTGGCCGCGCTGGATGAAATGACCAAAGGGCATATGATCGCCGATCTGGTGGCTATCATTGGTACACAAGACATCGTGTTCGGCGAGATCGATAGATAACCGGATACGTGACAGCCGCAGATCGAAAAGAGATTAAGGTACAAGCATGTTAAGTGCAGAAGCGATAGAGAAAATAGAGTACGAACTGTCCAAGTATCCTAAAGACAGGCGCCAGGCGGCAGTGATGTCAGCCTTGCGCATTGTGCAGATGGAACGCGGCTGGTTATCCAAGGAAAGCATCTCCGAAGTGGCGAAGTACCTGCGCATCCCGGAGATCGCCGCACTGGAAGTCGCCACTTTCTACAATATGTACGACCTGGAACCGGTAGGCGAGCACAAGATCACTATCTGTACCAATATTTCCTGCATGCTGCGCGGTTCGGATGAGATCGTTGAACACCTGCAACATAAACTCGGTGTCGGCTTTAATGAAGTCACCGCCGATGGCAAATTCTGTCTGAAAGAGGGCGAGTGCATGGGCTGCTGTGGTGGCGCTCCACTGTTGCATGTCAACAACAGCCAGATGCATGAATTTTTGACCACTGAAAAAGTGGATGCGCTCATTAACGAGCTGAATAAGGGCTGAAGGAAGCGTGAATGGCAAATACTTCAACTAACCCAGTCAAGCAGGCCCCAGTGGTGAAAACCGAGCTGGCCGGGCAAACGCTGGTCACCTTGCGCACACTGACTGAAGAAAACCCGGCCGCACTGGCCACTTATGAAAAGCTGGGCGGTTACGTGCAGCTCAAGCGGCTGGTAGCAGAAAAAACCAAGGCCCCGGAAATCATCAGCCAGATCAAAGTCTCCAACTTGCGCGGACGCGGCGGTGCGGGTTTCCCCACCGGCCTCAAGTGGAGTTTTATGCCACGTTATTACGATGGCACCAAATACCTGGTCTGCAATACCGATGAAGGTGAACCCGGCACCTTCAAAGACCGCGACATCATACGTTACAACCCGCATCAGCTCATAGAAGGCATGGCGATCGCCGCTTATACCCTGGGCGCACGTGTAGGTTACAACTATATACACGGCGAGATCTGGCAGGATTACGAGATATTTGAAGCCGCACTGGCAGAAGCACGCGAAGCGGGCTACCTCGGTGAAAACCTGTTTGGCAGCAATTTCAGTTTTGACCTGTATGCCGTGCACGGCTACGGCGCTTATATCTGTGGCGAAGAGACCGCCCTGATCGAATCCATAGAAGGCAAAAAAGGCCAGCCGCGCTTTAAGCCGCCTTTCCCCGCCAGTTATGGTGTGTTTGGCAAGCCGACCAATGTCAATAATACCGAGAGCTATACTTCTATCCCGTGGATCATGCAGCACGGCGGCCAGGCGTTTGCTGACCTGGGCGTGCCTAACTCTGGTGGTAGCAAGTTGTTCTCGGTGTCAGGCCATGTAGAAAAACCTGGCAACTATGAGATCAAAATGGGCACGCCTTTTAAAGACCTGCTGCAAATGGCAGGCGGTATCTGGAAAGGCCGTCAACTAAAGGCAGTCATCCCTGGCGGGCCTTCTACTGCGGTGATGCCAGCCAGTGCCATTGAAAATGCCACCATGGATTACGATGGCCTGAGCAAAGCCGGTTCCAGCCTGGGGGCGGGTTCCATGATAGTCATGGATGACACTACCTGCATGGTGAAAACTCTCAAGCGCCTGAGCTATTTCTTTTATGAAGAAAGTTGTGGCCAGTGTACGCCCTGCCGTGAAGGCACCGGCTGGGTCTATCGCATCATTGAGCGTATCGTGGATGGCAAAGGCAAGATGGAAGACCTGGATCTGCTGACCGATTTGAGCAATAACATTTCTGGCCGCACCATTTGTGCGCTGGGAGATGCAGCGGCGACACCGGTGCTGAGCTTTATCAAGCATTTCCGCCCGGAGTTTGAGTACTACATACAGCATGGCAAGTCCATGATTGACGGTCGTTAAATGGCTGCGCGTGCGAATGACTGCGTTGCGCGGTACTCGAAATCCTCATGTACATCAGTACATTCCGGTTTCTGCGTGCCGTGCGCCTTCTCCTTCACGCGCTCGCTCATTTAACTATATGTTTTGTAACGAATAATACAGTGCTGAAACTATGCTAAATATTGAAATTGATGGCAAACCACTAGAGGTCGAACACGGCAGCACCATTATTGATGCTGCGGATGCGGTAGGCATAGCCATCCCGCGTTTCTGCTATCACAAAAAACTGTCGGTGGCCGCCAACTGCCGCATGTGCCTGGTGCAGGTAGAAAAATTCAATAAGCCATTGCCAGCCTGCGCGACGCCGGTGGCCGATGGCATGAAGATTTACACCCGTAGCAAAGCCTCGGTCGAAGCGCAAAAGAGCGTGATGGAGTTCTTGCTGATCAACCACCCGCTGGATTGCCCTATTTGTGACCAGGGTGGCGAGTGTGATCTGCAGGATATCGCGGTGGCTTACGGCGCTTCCGGTTCACGTTACACCGAAGAAAAACGCGTAGTCTTTAACAAGAACATAGGCCCGCTGGTCAGCACCGATATGACGCGCTGCATCCAGTGTACCCGTTGCGTGCGCTTCCTCAAGGAAGTCGGTGGCATGCAGGAGCTGGGTCTGGTCAACCGTGGTGAACATGCCGAGATCACCGCTTATGTCGATCAATCGGTCAACTCCGAGCTCAGTGGCAACATCATAGACCTGTGCCCGGTAGGCGCGCTGACCAGCAAGCCGTTCCGTTATTCGGCACGTAGCTGGGAGTTGGTACGCCGGCCTTCTATCGCCCCGCATGACGGCCTGGGTTCACATGTTGAAGTCCACGTCAAAGACAACAAAGTCATGCGCATATTGCCGCGTGAAAAAGAGTCTATCAATGAGTGCTGGCTGTCTGACCGCGATCGTTTCTCCTACGAAGGCCTGAACAGCCCGGACCGCCTGAAAGTGCCTATGATCAAGCACAACGGGCAATGGCAGGAGACCGACTGGAAAACCGCACTCGAATTCGCTGCCGGCCAGCTCAAGGACATCACCAAACAATATGGTGGCGATGCGCTGGGCGTGCTGGTTTCACCTAACAGCACCATGGAAGAGGGCTACCTGATCAAGCAACTGGCCGAAGGCCTGGGTTGTGGCAACGTTGATTACCGTTTGCGCCAGACTGACTTCCGCCTGGATGGCAAGCGCACCGGTACGCCGTGGATGGGCTGCAATATCCAGGAGATAGAAGAGCTGGACCGCATTCTGCTGATAGGCTCCAATATCCGTAACGAACACCCGCTGCTGGCGCAGCGTATCCGCAAGGCGGTCGCCAATGGTGCCGAGCTCAGCATAGTCAGCCCGCTAGACAATGACCCGCTGATGGATATCGCCCACAAAGTGATCGTGCGCCCTAACGATATGGTGAACGTGCTCGGGCAGATCCTCAAAGGCATGTCCGGCCTGCAAAAGCTGTCACTGTGCCTGCCGCCGACACTGAACAAGTTACTCGAAGAGATACAGGTCCGTCCTAACACGCAGAAGATCGCAGAAAGCCTGGCCGGTATCCGCGAAGACCTGATCCTGATCGCGCCTAAAGTCGGTATCTTCCTCGGCAATATGGCGCTCAGCGACCCGCGCTTTACCGAAATGTACAGCATGGCCGAGGCCATAGGCGGTATCAGTGGTGCCAAGGGCGGTATCCTGCCACCGGCAGCCAACAGCACCGGCATGCACATGATAGGCGTGATGCCAGCTGCCACCGGCATGCATGCACGCGCCATGCTCGAAGTGCCGCGCAAGGCCTACCTGTTATTGAATATCGAACCTGAACTGGATTGCCAGCATGCGGCATTGGCCAATGAGGCCATGGCAAAAGCAGAATGCGTGGTGGCGTTGACCGCCTACAAGTCTAGCGCGCTGGAAAACGCCGATATCCTGTTGCCTATCGCGCCGTTCACCGAAACCTCGGGTACTTTTATGAGTATGGAAGGCCGGGTACAAAGCTTCCAGGCGGCGACGCGTCCTTTAGGCGAGTGCCGCCCGGGCTGGAAAGTGTTACGCGTGCTGGCCAATACCCTGGGCTTGCCTGGTTTTGACTACAACAGTTCAGAAGAAGTGAAAAATGCAGTCTTCAATGGCGAGAAGCCTTCGGCTGTGGTCTGGCGTAGCCTGAACAACAACCTGAAAGAGCTGGTTGAGATCCAGGTCAATATCAAGAAACTGGGTCTGCAGCGCATAGGTGAAGTACCGCAATACGAGTCTGATCCTATCGTGCGTCGTTCAACGCCGTTGCAGAAAACCAAATACAACATCCGCCCTATGGCACGCATGCATGGTGAACAGCTGGCCGAGTTGGGCCTGCAGGATGGCGATATCGTGGTCGCGCGTCAGGATAAAGGCAGCGCTGTACTCAAGGTGCGCCTGGATAACCATGTGGCCAAAGGTTGCGTACGCGTGGCCGCAGCACACCCGCTGACCGTGGGCCTGGGTGACCTGATGGGCGATATCACCATAGAAAAAGCAGCCGCCGAGCAAGTGGTGATCTACGAAAAACAACTGACCGAGATGGCATAACATGCAATTCTTTGCTGAATTATTTGGTTCCTACTGGCCAGATGTGCAACTGGTGAGCTGGACGCTGGTGAAAATCGTGGCCATTGTGCTGCCTTTGATGGTCTGCGTCGCTTACCTGACCTATTTTGAGCGCAAGGTGATAGGCTTTATGCAGGTGCGCATAGGGCCTAACCGTGTCGGTCCGCTTGGTTTGCTGCAACCGGTGGCCGATGCATTAAAACTGTTGTTCAAAGAGATCATCCTGCCGACGGCGTCGAACAAGGTGCTGTTTTTCATAGGCCCTATCCTGACCATCGCGCCGGCCTTTGCGGCCTGGGCGGTGATCCCGTTCGATGCGACGCTGGTGTTGGCCAATATCGATGCCGGCTTGCTGTATATCCTGGCCATGACGTCAGTCGCGGTTTACGGCGTGATCATTGCCGGTTGGGCTTCCAACTCCAAATACGCTTTTCTGGGCTCGCTGCGTTCAGCCGCGCAGATCGTGTCTTACGAGATCGCCATGGGTTTCACGCTGGTGGGTGTGCTCATGTGTGCCAACTCGCTCAATCTGGGCAAGATAGTGATGGGGCAGGAGGGCGGTTTCTGGCATTGGTACTTTATTCCGCTGTTTCCGTTGTTTATTGTCTATTTCATCAGCGCAGTTGCCGAAACCAACCGCGCACCGTTTGATGTGGCCGAAGGTGAGTCCGAGATCGTGGCCGGTTTCCATGTCGAGTATTCTGGGATGGCGTTCGCGGTGTTCTTCCTGGCCGAATATGCCAATATGATACTGGTGTCCATGCTGGCCGCACTGATGTTCCTCGGCGGCTGGTTGTCACCACTGCCATTCTTGCCGGATAGCATCTTGTGGCTATTTGCCAAAGTCGCTTTCCTGCTGTTTATGTTCTTATGGTTCCGCGCGACCTTTCCGCGTTACCGCTATGACCAGATCATGCGTCTGGGGTGGAAAGTATTTATTCCAATCACACTGGTATGGATAGTCGTGGTAGCCGCCATGATGCAAACACAGTGGGCTTACTTGTTCCATTGATGGATATTCATATATTGGACCATGCACATACAGGGATAACAGAAACCTTACCATGTTGAACGCGATTAAAAATACATTAGGCAGTTTGATGTTATGGGAAATGCTGAAAGGCATGGCCCTGACCGGACGCTATTTCTTTGCCAAGAAGATCACTATCCAGTACCCGGAAGAACGCACGCCGCAGTCTAACCGCTTTCGTGGTCTGCATGCCTTGCGCCGTTATCCTAACGGTGAAGAGCGCTGCATCGCCTGCAAATTGTGCGAAGCGGTGTGCCCGGCAATGGCGATCACCATCGAGTCTGACCAGCGTGAAGATGGCAGCCGCCGAACCACGCGCTACGATATAGACCTGACCAAGTGCATTTTCTGCGGCTTTTGCGAAGAGTCCTGCCCGGTAGACAGCATAGTCGAGACACGTATATTCGATTATCACGGCGAGCAGCGCGGTGACCTGTTATATACCAAGGAAATGTTGCTGGAAGTCGGCGATAAATATGAGGCCGAGATCGCGGCCGATCGTACCCAGGACAAGGCTTATCGCTAGGCGCGGACAGGAAAATCCATGATATTCACCGATATAGTTTTTTATGTGCTGGCAGCGATACTGCTGTTTTCCGGCATACGTGTCATTACTACCCGCAACCCGGTGCATGCCGCGCTGTTCCTGGTACTGGCTTTTTTTACCGCTGCCGGCATCTGGCTGCTGCTCGAAGCAGAGTTCCTCGCTATCGCGCTGATACTGGTTTATGTAGGTGCGGTGATGGTGCTGTTCCTGTTTGTGGTGATGATGCTGGATATCAATATCGACAAGCTGCGTGAAGGCTTCTGGTCTAATCTGCCGTTGGCGCTGACCTTCGGC
Source organism: Methylophilus luteus (assembly GCF_042676265.1). Lineage (NCBI taxonomy): Bacteria > Pseudomonadati > Pseudomonadota > Betaproteobacteria > Nitrosomonadales > Methylophilaceae > Methylophilus > Methylophilus luteus. The sequence goes on along the minus strand of NZ_JBHTKB010000001.1, from coordinate 1,309,158 downwards.
GTGGTCATGATGGGCGAGATGGTGATGGTGCTGTCGGCCAAAAATCTGCACCCCAGCCAGGCGGTAACCGCGCCTGATGGTTACAGTAATACTGCAGCCCTGGGCAAAGTGTTGTATACCGATTATCTGCTGCCGTTCGAGTTGGCTGCCGTGGTGCTGCTGGTGGCCATGATCGCGGCCATCGTACTCACGTTGCGCGAGCGCCAGGATAACAAATCGATGAACCCGTCCGAGCAGGTAAAAGTGAAACGTAGCGACAGGCTGCGTATTGTGTCCATGCCAGCCGAGGTAGAGCCACCGGCGCCTGCCACTGCACCGGCGACAGAGGAGAAAAAATAATCATGGTCGGCTTGTCTCATTACCTGATCCTGGGTGCCCTGATGTTTGCCATCAGCGTGATCGGTATTTTCCTCAACCGCAAGAACGTCATCATTTTGCTGATGGCGATAGAGCTGATGCTGCTGGCGGTGAACCTGAATTTCATTGCCTTCTCGCATTACCTCAACGATATTGCCGGGCAGGTGTTCGTGTTTTTCATACTGACGGTGGCGGCGGCTGAATCAGCGATAGGTCTCGCCATCCTGGTGGTGCTGTTCCGTAATCTGCATACCATCAATGTTGATGATCTGGATCAGTTAAAAGGTTAAGTGCAATGACAATAAAACAAATCCTGATTCTTATCCCTCTGCTGCCCTTGCTGGCAGCCGCGGTGGTCGGCTTGTTGCGCAATTACCTGCCACGCTGGGCTGCACACGTCATCACCATTGCCGGTGTGGGCGCGGCGTTTGCCTTGTCGGTGCATATACTGAGCCAGACGCTGGCTGGCTTTACCCTCAATGAATCGGTGTACACCTGGCTGAATTCAGGCGATATTCATTTTGAAGTCGGTTTTCTGATCGATAACCTGAGTGCGATGATGATGGTGGTGGTGACTTTCGTGTCACTGATGGTGCATGTCTACACCATAGGCTATATGCATGAAGACCCGGGCTATAGCCGTTTCTTCAGCTATATCTCGCTGTTTACTTTCTCCATGCTGATGCTGGTGATGAGCAACAACTTCATGCAGCTGTTTTTCGGCTGGGAAGCAGTAGGCCTGGTGTCTTATCTGCTGATCGGTTTCTGGTTCACCCGGCCGACCGCGATTTATGCCAACCTGAAAGCTTTTCTGGTCAACCGGGTAGGTGACTTTGGTTTCCTGCTGGGCATAGGCATGGTGCTCTACTATTTTGGCAGCCTGGATTACGCCACCGTATTTGAGCGTGCACCTGCGTTGGCCGGGGCGCAGGTCAATCTGCTGGGTAACTGTTCCTGGTCGCTGATGACCGTCACCTGCCTGCTGTTGTTTGTCGGTGCCATGGGTAAATCGGCACAAGTGCCTTTGCATGTGTGGCTGCCGGATTCCATGGAAGGCCCGACCCCTATCTCTGCCCTGATCCACGCGGCGACCATGGTCACCGCCGGTATCTTTATGGTCGCGCGCATGTCGCCGCTGTATGAATTATCGACCACGGCCTTGTCTACCGTGATGGTGATAGGTGCCATTACCGCCTTGTTCATGGGTTTCCTCGGTATCATCCAGAACGATATCAAGCGCGTGGTGGCTTATTCCACACTGTCACAGCTGGGTTATATGACGGTCGCGCTGGGTGCTTCCGCCTATTCGGTGGCGATCTTCCACCTGATGACACACGCTTTCTTCAAGGCACTGTTGTTCCTGGGTGCGGGTGCTGTGATCATGGGCATGCACCATGACCAGGATATACGCAACATGGGCAACCTGAAAAAATACCTGCCTGTCACCTGGATCACTTCGCTGATAGGCTCACTGGCCTTGATAGGCACGCCATTCTTCTCCGGTTTTTACTCCAAAGACAGCATCATAGAAGCAGTCGAGTTGTCGCATATCCCGGGTAGCGGCTTTGCCTACTTTGCCGTCATCGTCGGCGTATTCGTGACCGCGTTCTACTCTTTCCGCCTGTATTTCCTGGTGTTTCATGGTGAGGAGAAGTGGCGCCATGCGGCACACGCACATGCTGAGCACAGTCATGACAGCAAAGATGCGCATGCGCATAAAACACACGACGACCACGCTGACGATCACGCGCATGATGACGCCCATCACCACGGCCTGGGCTCTGAGGATGATCCGCATGAGCCAGGCTGGGTGGTGAAGCTGCCATTGATACTGCTGGCTATCCCGTCGTTGCTGATCGGTTATTTTGCGCTGGAACCCATGGTATTTGGCGATTTCTTCAAAAACGTGATTTTTGTCGATGCTGAAGCACATCCGGCAATGGAGCACCTGGCGCATCACTACCATGAATTCATGCACAGCCCGGCCGGCATGGCGATACATGGCTTTGCCAGCCTGCCATTCATCCTGGCGGCGTCTGGCGTGTTGCTGTCCTGGTTCTTCTATATGAAGCGCCCGGATATCCCGGCTGCGATCAAACAGCGTTTCGACCTGATTTACCGCATACTGGATAACAAATACGGTTTCGACAGCTTTAATGAGAAATTCTTTGCCGGTGGTTCGCGTTACCTGGGCCGCCTGTTGTGGAAGTTTGGCGATATCACCTTGATCGATGGCGCGATGGTGAATGGCACCGCCAGGACCATGGGCAAGATCGCCGCCAGATTACGCAATGTGCAATCAGGTTTAATTTATCACTACGCTTTTGCAATGATCATAGGCGTATTCCTTCTCATGACTCTTTTTGTAAAAATCAATTAATGATGCAAGCCGACCTCACAAGTATTTCATGGTTAAGTCTGGCCGTCTGGCTACCGGTATTCTCCGGTGTGCTGGTATTGCTGCTCGGGGGCGACCACAAGGCGTCACTGACGCGCTGGCTGGCATTGGCTGGCAGCCTGGCCAGTTTCCTGGTCACCATCCCGCTCTACACACTGTTTGATGTGCAGGATGGCTTCTTCCAGTTTGAAGAGTTGCTGCCATGGGTGCCGGCATTCAATATGCATTATCACCTGGGCATAGATGGTTTCTCCATGCCGCTGGTGCTGCTGACCAGCTTTACGACCGTGATCGTGGTACTGGCCGGCTGGGAAGTGATCACCAAGCATATCGCCCAGTATATGGCGGCTTTCCTGATCATGAGCGGCATCATGATAGGTGTGTTCACCGCGCTGGATGCTATCCTTTACTATGTGTTCTGGGAGGCGATGCTGATCCCTATGTTCCTGGTGATCGGTATCTGGGGCGGGCCTAACCGCGTATACGCCACGGTCAAGTTTTTCCTGTATACCTTGCTCGGTTCGTTGCTGATGCTGGTGGCGTTTATACACCTGTATCACCAGACCGGCAGTTTTGAACTGGCTGATTACTACCTGCTGCCGCTCAGCATGCAGGCGCAGATCTATATTTTTATCGCATTCTTTATGGCGTTCGCGGTCAAGATCCCGATGTGGCCGGTGCATACCTGGTTGCCAGATGCGCACGTGGAAGCACCTACCGGCGGTTCGGTAGTGCTGGCAGCCATCGCACTGAAACTCGGTGGTTACAGTTTTCTGCGCTTTGCCATGCCTATCGCGCCGGATGCCTCGCATTACTTCAGCACCGCCATGATAGTGCTGTCGCTGATCGCCGTCGTTTATATCGCGCTGGTCGCCCTGGTGCAAACCGATATGAAGAAACTGATCGCCTATTCATCTATCTCGCACATGGGTTTTGTCACGCTGGGCTTTTTCATGTTTGGCCAGCTGGCACTGGAAGGCGCGATGGTGCAGATGATCTCGCACGGCTTTATTTCTTCGGCCATGTTCCTCAGTGTAGGCGTGCTGTATGACAGGGTGCACAGTCGCGAGATTTCGGCGTATGGCGGTGTTGCCAACAAGATGCCGGTATTTGCCGGGTTCGCGGTGCTGTTTGCCATGGCCAACAGCGGCCTGCCAGGCACTTCGGGCTTTGTCGGTGAGTTCATGGTCATTCTGGCGGCAGTGAAATTCAACTTCTGGGTAGGTTTTGCTGCTGCCACCACCCTGATCTTTGGCGCTGCCTATACCTTGTGGATGACCAAGCGCGTCTTCTTCGGCGACGTCAACAACCACCATGTGGCAGAGCTGACCGATTTAAATAAACGCGAATTCCTGATCCTCGGCGTTCTGGCTATTCTGGTGATAGGCTTTGGTCTGTACCCGCAAGCTATCACCGAGGTCATGCAGGCGACCAGTAGTGAATTCCTGAAACATATGGCGATCTCAAAATTGCCGGTCACAGGCTATTAAGGCAGGATGTAAGAAAATGGATAATATGCAATTCGATTTGCTCGCCCTGTTGCCGGAACTGGTATTGCTGGGCATGGCCATGTTTATTTTGCTGCTGGATCTGTTCATCCTGCCGCAAAACCGTTCCATCATTTATGGCCTGAGCCAGTTCACGCTGTTTGCGGCGGCATTCTTCACGGTTAAGACGCAGACGCCTGCGGTAGGCTTTGCCTTCTCGCATATGTTTATAGACGATACGCTGTCAGACGTGATCAAGATGATGATGTATCTGGGCACCTCGCTGATCTTTGTCTATAGCCGCAAATACCTGCAGGACCGCAATCTCTACCGGGGCGAGTTTTATGCCATGGTGCTGTTTGGCTTGCTGGGCATGATGATCATGGTTTCCGGCCATAACCTGCTGACGATTTATATCGGCCTGGAACTGCTGTCACTGTGTCTGTATTCACTAGTGGCATTTGACCGTGATAACCCGCGCGCTTCAGAAGCCGCCATGAAATACTTTGTACTCGGTGCGCTGGCTTCCGGCATGCTGCTATATGGCATGAGCATGATCTACGGCATGACCGGCAGCCTGGATGTCAGTGATATCGCCAATAGCATACTGCAGCAGGAGAAGAGCCCGATATTGATACTGGGGTTGGTGTTCCTGGTGTCGGGCATCGCTTTCAAGTTTGGCGCTGTGCCTTTCCAGATGTGGGTGCCAGATGTGTACCAGGGTTCGCCCACGCCCATGACCCTGTTGATAGGCTCTGTGCCTAAACTGGCAGCCTTTGCCATGACAGTGCGTTTGCTGGTACAAGGCCTGCATCCGCTGGCGCAGGACTGGCAGGATATGCTGATGCTGATGGCTGTGCTGTCTATCGTCATTGGTAATTTCAGCGCCATAGTGCAAACCAACCTCAAGCGCATGCTGGCTTATTCCACCATCTCGCATGTAGGCTTTATCATGTTTGGCATGATGAGTGCGAACGCCAATGGCTTTGCCTCCAGCTTTTTCTATATCAGCACCTATGTGCTGACCTCGATCGCAGGTTTCGGCATTATCCTGCTGTTGAGCCGCCAGGGCTTTGAAGCGGAACAGATAGATGACCTCAAAGGCCTGAATCAGCGCCACCCGTGGTTTGCTTTCATGATGTTGATCATTATGTTCAGCATGGCTGGTATCCCGCCTACCATAGGCTTCTACGCCAAGTTCACCGTGTTGCAGGCGGCATGGCAGGCCGGGTTCACCTGGCAGGTGGTGCTGGCGGTATTGATGGCAGTGATAGGTGCTTTCTACTACCTGAATATCGTACGCAAAATGTATTTCGACGCGCCAGCGGATAACTCACCGCTGACTGCCCCTGTGGACATGCGTTTTGTATTAAGCGTACACTCGCTGGCCTTGCTGGGCCTGGGCCTGTTCCCTGAGATCTTGCTCAGCGTCTGTGGCCGTAGCCTGTTGATGAGTTTGCAGTAAAGCCTATGTTAACTAAATTTTTATATCTGCTACTGATGCTGTTTATGGCCAATCTGGGCTGGATCTCGGATAAATGGCTGGGCATCGCCGGCCATATCAGCCAGTTATGGCAACGCTTTGCTGTGCTGTTGCCGGCTTACTTCATCACGCTGGTGATCGCTTATTTTGTCGAGCAGCTGGTCATGGGCCAGGTCTGGCCGCAAGGCTGGGAGTTTTACACTATCACCCTGTGCCTGTTTCTGGTGTTTTCATTTCCGGGCTTTGTCTATCGCATGTTGTGGAAATAGCGAGTGCTGTGCAAATAGCACCTCGTCATATTTGTTTCACTAATCCTTCACGATAGTTTCAAGCATTGCAGTCACACTGGCTACACCTAAGTAGTCGGTTTACTCCAGCATAGCTGGGGTAAACCCCGGAAAGGACCTGTGATGCTAAAACTACAACAAACGTTGGGATGGGTGCAGTCAGTAGATAGCCGCTTGTGTGTCAAAGTCAGCCACACCGGGCAATATCGGTTTATCCGCCACTCGTTTCGTGCCATCTCGCGCATGGGCGACGGCATGTTCTGGTATCTGCTGATGCTGGTGATCGCAGTGACGCAGGGGCAGGCTGGTTTGTATGTCTGCCTGCAAATGCTCACGGTAGGTCTGACCGGCACGCTGGTATATAAATGGCTCAAGCACAGGACCAGCCGACCGCGACCTTTCCAGGTGCGTCAGGATGTATTGTTAAGTGGTACGCCACTGGATTACTTCAGCTTTCCCTCAGGCCATACCTTGCACGCCGTGGCTTTCGGTATGGTGGCCGTGCAACATTATCCGCAGCTATTCCCCATCATTTACCCGTTTGTGGTGCTGGTCGGTATGTCGCGCGTGGTATTAGGGCTGCATTACCCTAGCGATGTGCTGGCAGGTGCCGGCATAGGCTATGTGCTGGTCGCCTTGTATTCGCCACTGTTTTAAACTGGTGATCAAAGCAAATCACGGCTGCAATAGCAGCCGTTTTCTGTAGCCAGCAAGCTATTCAGCTCACTTGTCCTCACAACTAGATTGCTCTCACAACTGATTGCAACGCGCGATAGTCGCCGCCATTGCATGCGCCTGTTGTTGATCAAGCTCAGCTAGCCCCTGTATCACGCCGAGCTGGTTTTCCAGCGGCTGATTCTGGCTGGCTTTACATTTACCGGTCAGGCGCTTGATCTCTATCTCTATGCCCACCACTGCCTGTAGCAGTTGATCTATAAACGCTGTCGGTGCATCTGCCAGTTGCCACGGGCTTGCAAAACCGGCTTCATGTTCAGTGGTCAGTCTGGCCAGGTGCGCGCGCAACCAGCCGGCGTCATCTATCAGTTTCAGTGTTCCGTGTGCATGCACCACCACATAGTTCCAGGTCGGCACCACCATCCCGGTGCGTGCTTTTGTAGCATACCAGGCAGGCGAGATATACGCCTGCGGACCATGGAATATCACCAGTACCTCTTTGCCAACCATGTTCTGTGCACAGAGCGGGTTGGCGCGGGCTACGTGGCCGCTCAATCTGCCTGGAGTATCACCATGCTGGCTAAAGTGCAGGGGCAGGTGATTAGCATCCATGCTGTCGGCTGTGGCAAACACCAGGGTTGCCAATGGATAGCTGCGCATGATGGCCTGTAAGGCATCATGATCCGTCTCGCTGAAGTGTTTTGGGTTATACATGCGTTTACTGGCTGCCGCTGTCTATAGCGGCAGCAGCTGGCCTCTGACCAGCACATATTTTTGTTGTGACAATTCAACAGGCGCAGCAGGCTGACAGCTGGCACCTGCAGACAGGTTCGCCATGCATACAGCAGCCTGATTGTCCGCTGCAACTACTTGCCTGCCTGCAGCCTGTTTGTCAGGTAGCATAGATAAATAAATACCAGCCACTGCCACACTGATGATGAAATATTTCACTCTGACTCCCAGGTTAATGTCAGTCGCATCATAAGCATGAATCCATGTACACTACATATACAATTTGTTAAACAATCAAATGCACTGTACAGGAGCTCACACCATGCCAGTTACACCAGCACTGCTCACACTTAATCCGCTAGAGTCCGTCCCGCTGGTTGAGCAGGTGGTCACGGGTATCAAGCAGCTGGTTGAACAACGTGCATTGCGGGCCGGGACGCGGCTGCCATCCATCCGTGATTTTGCCGTGCAGCATGGCATCAGCCGCTTTACCGTGGTTGACGCTTACGACAGGCTGGTCGCGCAGGGTTATCTGCTGTCCAGGCGTGGCTCGGGGTTTTATGTCACGCCACAGGCAAAAACGCAGGAGACGCCAACGCAGACCACTTTTCTTGAACGCGCAGATGATGTGCTGTGGCTGTTACACAATACTTTCCGGGATGTGCCTGATGTGGTGAGGCCAGGCTGCGGCTGGCTGCCTGGCGACTGGCTGGATGAAAAAGTCATGCAGAAAAGCCTGCATGAGCTATCGCGCAAGCCGGGCGCGTTTTTAACTGCTTATGGCGATATCAGCGGCTACCTGCCGCTGCGGCAGCAACTGTCGCAAAAAAACCTTGCCGATATAGGCATCAGTGCAGATGCACAGCAGATCATCATGACCAATGGTGCATCGCACGGGCTGGATCTGGTGGCCAGGCTGTTTATCCAGCCCGGCGATGTGGTGCTGGTGGATGATCCAGGCTATTACACATTGTTTGGCTACCTGAAATCGCTGGGTGCCAGGCTGGTGGGGGTGCCGCGCCTGAGCAATGGCCCGGATATCAGCGTATTGCAACAGCAGTTGGAGACGCACAGGCCGAAGCTGTTCTTTACCAATAGCGTGTTACATAACCCCACCGGCACCAGCACCAGTGCCGCGATCGCGCACCAGCTACTGCAACTGGCAGAAAAATTCGGCTTATATATCGTCGAGGATGATATCTATGGCGATTTTCACGCGCAGCATGCGACGCGCCTGGCAGCACTGGACCAGCTGAACCGGGTGATCTATGTCAGCAGCTATTCCAAAACCATTTCGGCCAGCATGCGGGTCGGATTTATTGCCTGCCATCGCGAGCTGGCCATGCGCTTGCTGGATATCAAACTACTGACCGGGCTCACCACTTCGGAGATCAATCAGCGCCTTATGCACCAGATACTGGTCGAAGGGCGCTATCGCAAACATATAGACAAAATACGCGCCCGGTTGCAGGTCAAGCGTGGGCAGGTGATCAGGGAACTGGAAGCCTGTGGTTTGCATATACATGGCGAACCGGAGGGCGGCATGTTCGTGTGGGCGCAGCTGGCAGATGGGCGTAGTGCGGCAGAGGTGGCGACCATGGCATCCCGGCAAAACATCATGCTGGCACCGGGTAATCTGTTCAGGCCGTATCAGGAGCCTTCATCCTGGTTGCGCTTTAATGTGGCGCATTGTGACGACCCCAGGATCTTTGCATTATTGCGTGCGAATTAAGGGCTGAAAATTGCCGGATATGCGTGAAACCAGGGTGTTTCTGGCACCCTGAATCCCTGCTTAATGGCCGGGAGGCCTTGAAATCTAATGATTTTTTTTAATTTTTAAAGGTTTAGCAAATTCTTGTTGCCAACTTTGAATATTCCGTGCATAGTGTGCCCTCACGAAGTTCAAGTAGTGTCGTTGTTCTATGGTTCTATCTTTTGGTGTATCGTTACTTCCCGCCATCTTGATCCTCGTTATGGGCATTAGCCCGAATTATCAATTTTCATTCAAGGATTTATTATGGTAACAGGTTCAGTAAAATGGTTTAACGATTCAAAAGGTTTTGGCTTTATCACTCCTGACAATGGCGGCGAAGATCTGTTCGCACACTTCTCTGCGATCCAATCTGCAGGCTTCAAAACTTTGAAAGAAAACCAACGCGTGAGCTTTGAAGTAGCTACTGGCCCTAAAGGCAAACAAGCTGCAAATATTCAAATCATTGAATAATTCAGTTTACGTCCGCAAGGCTGGTTAACCGGCCTACGGGAAAAGGGCCCGGAAATTCCGGGCTTTTTTATTTTTAAAGGATGCTGAATGGCAAAAGAAGAGTTAATTGAAATGCAGGGTGCAGTCACAGAGATACTGCCGGATGCCCGTTACCGCGTAAAGCTGGATAACGGTCACGAATTGATCGCTTACACCGGCGGTAAAATGCGCAAGCACAAGATCCGTATTCTGGCTGGCGACAAGATCACCATAGAGATGTCTCCATACGATATGGATAAAGGCCGTATTATTTTCCGTCACCTGGAACCACGTAAGCCTTTCTAACCTGCCCTCAGTCTCATGCGAGCAGGTCTGCCAGGCTTGGCAGTCCGGCCTCGCGCTCTAGCTCCTGAATATCATGGCTGATCGTGGTCTTTAACCAGCCGTTCCGTCAGCCGTAATAACCACGGCGCCACCAGCAAGATACTGATAAATACGATAGGCCAGGCCACCACGATACTGGTCAGCCATTTCTCAAACAATAGCGCCAGCGGCACCCCATGTATGAGCAGAATGGCAATGCTGACGATATTCACAGTCACCAGTGACATCAGCAGCGCGAATAGCAGCTGCCGTTTCAAAGCCAGCCGCGACTTGCTGCTACTTACCATGGTAATGGCTGATCTTCATGAAAATAACCGCCAGTGGGGCCGTTATCATCCAGTGTCGCCAACCGCACTGAAGTTTTCCAGCTGTCACTGATCTCCATAGGCGCATTGTCACCACCCAATTCGGTTTTAACCCAGCCAGGGTGCGCAGAATTGACTTTGATGCGGCTGTCTTTCAGGGCATGCGCCAGGTGTATGGTGAACATATTCAATGCGGTTTTTGAAGCGTTGTAAGCCAGGCCTTTGGCCACATCTATAGGCGAATCTGGTGTGCTATGCAAGGTTTGCGAGCCGAGGATGCTGGATAAGTTAACAATGCGGCCTGCGTCAGATTTTTGCAATAAAGGCAGCAGGGCTTGCGTCAATGACACCACTGCAAAAAAGTTAGCCTCAAAAGTAGTTTTCAGCGTGTCCTGGTCTACGCTCAGGGTGTTGTTCTGCCCGATCAGCGTTTCTTTCAATATGCCGGCATTGTTGATCAGGATATCCAGCTTGCCGAAGCGGTATAGCAAGGTTGCTGCGACTTCTTGCGGTGAGTTAGGCTGTGCAGCGTCATAGTGCAGATATTCAGCATCTGCACCTGCTGCTTGCAGTTGAGCGACCGCTTCGGCCCCTTTGGCATTATCGCGCGCGCCGACAATGACTTTAATGCCTAATGCGCCCAGATGTTTGGCGGTCTCCAGGCCTATGCCACGGTTGGCACCAGTGATAAAGGCGATACGTTGTTGAGTTGTGCTCATGCTGATTTTCCTTTTTATGTGACTTTGTTTAAAATTAAATACCAATCGGTAAATAAATAATACTGTCGATTTTATAAGGTGTCAACATGTTTTATACCAAGTGGTATAATAATTAAAAAATCAATCAGGTGTATATGTGATGAATGAATCAGTGATGCCCAAAAAACGCGGTCGGCCAGTGGCGTTTGATTACGATACAGCGCTGGAAAAAGCCATGTATGCTTTCTGGCAGCATGGTTATGAAGGCACTTCCATGGCGACATTGATGAGTGCTATGGATATGAACAAAGCCAGCATTTATGCGGCTTATGGCAGTAAAGAGGCCTTGTTTCAGAAAGCGCTAGACGCTTATGTACAAGGGCCTGCCAGTTTTATCGCCAGCTCATTGCAGCAGCCAACGGCCGCCAAAGTGATAGATGCTTTGCTGACGCAGGCGGCCACTATGCTGACGGATGGCAGTCATGCTGCCGGCTGCCTGGTCACCAAAGGTGCACTGGCATGCAGCGCAGAAGGCGCGCATATGCAGACCTTGCTCAGTGGCTACCGCACCAGCACTGAAGCAAAGCTGGCGCAGCGTTTTGAGCGTGCCAGAGCAGAAGGGGATTTATCCGCAGACACCGATGCGGTTGCCCTGGCCAGGCTGGTGATGACTTTGCATCAGGGCATGACAGTACAAGCAGTCAGCGGGGTCACGCAGGCAGAATTGCTGACGATGGTGAAAATGGCTAGCGGGCTGATAGCAGCCTATGTGGGCACCACGCAGCAGGTGCACACATAAGCCGTCTAAGTTAAGATGGTGCTGTGCACCAGGCTTAAGGTGGCGTTGCGCACCAGCGATCAGGTGGCGCTATGCACCAGGGTGATGGCAGCCTGTTTGGCACGGCTGGCGGCGCCGGTATTCGGTGCCAGACGCTCTACCAGGGCAGCACCTTCAAACAATATGGTTAATTGCTGGCCCAGTGCTTCGGGGTCTTTGGCACCTGCATTGCGGGCGATCTTGCACAAGTAGGTCTGCAGCTCTACCGACAGCACCGCCGAGTACTGGTTGATAGGGTGTTCAGGGTCGGGAAACTCCACTGCGGCAATATGAAACGGCAGGCCATGGAATTCCGGCTTGGTGATCCATTGTTCCAGCAGTTCGCACAGTTGGATCAGCAGTTCTATCGATTCAGCTTTCTGGCTCGCCAGTTGCACATTCAGCCAGGCATAAAATTTATCAGACTTGTCACGCAGATAGGCAGTGATCAGCTGGTTTTTGCTGGGGAAGTGCTTGTACAGCGTGGCTTTGGCAACGCCAGCTTCCATGATGATGGTATCAACACCTGAAGCCTGTATACCTCTGGTATCAAACAGGCTACTGGCAATGGTTAATATTTTCTCTCGCATGTTCATCACTTATCCTTTTTTACCAAACATCTGGTCAATTTTTCCCAATGCTGGGATATCCCGATTTTTTGCTTATAGTCTTTCACCACGATCACGTCCTTGCGGGTGCATGAGTTCTTGCGGATACAGGCAGCTGACGTAGCCCAGCGCCTGCCGTAATTGCTCTACATGCGCTACATCTACCGTGCCCTTGGTCACAAACATGATAAAGGCCTCGCGCTGCGCGTCGGGCAACATGGCTGCCTGCGGCAGCTGGCAACTGCCATTCTGCATCTTCTGGTAGGCCAGGTTGAGCAGGCTGATGGTCACCGGGTCAGGGGTGCCGCTGTGATCGCTCAATTGCGCCACTTCATAAGGCGACTCAGCCATAGTTGCCGGTTGCTGCACCGGGGCGACCAGAGTCATCCACACCACGCACAAAGACACCAGCAGGCCAAAAGACAGTGAGCGTTGCCATGCTGGCGCGCCTAACTGCTCATGCACAGACTGTTCAAACAGATGCCAGGCAGTCGCTGCACCGGTTTGCGACTGCACCCGCACCGCACCCACTGCCTGAAAAAACCACTGGTCCAGCAGGGTAGGCGACACCGGTGCCAGTGACTGCTGCTGCGCCTGGTCTATCAACTGGCGGATATGCGAGATATCCTGCGCATTCAGTGCTGCATGCATGCCGGACGCTGCCACGCGTTGCGTGTTCCAGCTCACCAGCTGGTAACGCAGCCGGTAGAACGGCGCCTGCCTGCTCCACTGCTTCAGCCCCAGTTGCCAAAGGCCATGCAAGGCATAAGCCCTGGCGGTGCGCATGCAACGCTGTCCCGTCTTATTCACAATCGCTAGTACATTCACGCTGATAACCCCTAAAAATCTTCTTGCTTTTTTTTCGATGGCTGCAGTAGACTAGAAAGTAAGTGAACAGACCTGTCTGCATATTAACGTGGCAAACCACAAAATGCAACCAGTTCTTAAACACCTTTCCAGAAGCTACTTTGGCATCATAGCCCCGGCTGAATTTGTAAACAAGGGATAACCATGACATCCGTATCAATCGAAACACAATTGACCGAGTGGCGCGATCATGCGCTGACACTCGAAAACGAAGTGAAGAAAGTAGTGGTCGGCCAGGACAAGGCGATACGCGCGATCAATATCGCCATTTTTGCCCGTGGCCATGTGCTGCTTGAAGGCGGTGTGGGCGTAGGTAAAACCACTTTGCTGCAATCGATCGCCCGTGGTCTGGGCGGCGCTTACGAGCGTATTGAAGGCACGGTTGATCTGATGCCGAATGACCTGATCTACCATACTTTCCTCGGTGAGGATGGCAGGCCGAAAGTGGAAGAGGGCCCTTTGCTGCGCGCCGGTGAGCAACTGTCGGTGTTTTTCTTTAACGAGATCAACCGCGCCAGGCCGCAAGTACATGCACTGATGCTGCGGGTGATGGCTGAACGTCATATCAGCGCCTTCAAAAAGGAATACAGGCTGCCGCACATGCTGGTGTTTGCTGACCGCAACCAGGTGGAAAAAAATGAAACCTTCGAGATCCCTTCTGCGGCGCGTGACCGATTTATGATGGAGATCCCTATCGAGATCCCGGATGACCGCGCGCTACGTAAAGCCTTGATGTTCGATGTGAAGTTCCAGCATGCCGAGCGCCTGACGCAGCAAGTCGATGCGGGCGTGCTGGCTTACGACCAGCTCAATGCATTCTCTGACGTGTTGCAAAGCCATATCCGCTCCAGCGATATACTCGAAGACTATGCGCTGGACCTGTGGGAATCCACCCAAAAACCGGCTGCTTTCGGCATCCAGCTCGATAGCGTGGATGTCAATCGCCTGATACATACCGGCGCCAGCCCGCGCGGCATGGGCATGCTGTTGAAGGCAGCGCGCGTGCATGCCTGGTTGATGAACCGTGACAGCTTGTTCCCGGAAGATATACACGCGGTGTTCCATGAGATCATTGCGCACAGGCTGGTGCTCAACCCTATGTTTGAGAGTCGCCGCACCGAGCTGTCGCGCGAGCTGACCAACCAGATCCTGGCTTCTGTCAGTGTGCCTGCCAGGGCTAAAGCAGCATGATCCCGGATTACGCCCAGCCATTTTTCTACCAGGTGCCCTGGCGTTCAGCCAGCGTGCACACTGGTGAACACCTGGGTATACAGCGCGGGCCGGGTGATGAATTCAGCAGGCATGTCTCACTGGTGGATTACCCGGATGCCAGGCGGGTAGATCTGCGGCAAACCATACGCGACCCCTACGAGCAGATACAGGTGCGCGTGTTCAAGCAGGAAGCCTCTTCACCGCTGTATGCCGTGTGTGACCTGTCGAGCTCCATGCAGTTTCAGGGCCAGTTGCGCAAGCTGGATACGGTGCAGGCAGTGGCGGCGTCTATCGCCTGCTCTGCGCATGACAACAGCGACCTGTTTGGCATGATCAGTTATGACCAGCATGTGATCCCGCATCTGAGCCTGTCGCCAGGCCACCATGCGCACCAGTCATTCGCCACCATTGCTGAGCTGGGTGATTTTCGCAGCGCCCGCCGCGATGGCAGCGGTGTGGTCGAGGCCGCTGGCTTACTAGGCCAGCAAAAAGGCCTGGTGTTCTGGATCTCGGATTTTCATATGCCATTGTCGCTGATAGAGCATGGCCTGAACCTGATGGCCAATCACCAGCTCATCCCTATCGTATTGTGGGATCCGCTGGAATATCAGCGTTTGCCACGTTTCGGTTTTGGCAATCTGCAGGACCCGGAAACCGGCGAGCAAAAAACCATTTTCTTCCGTCAGGCCATACGCGCGCAGTTTGTGCAGATGTTCGAGCAACGTAAACAGGCGCTGGATCAACTGTTTGCGCGCTTTGAGATCCGGCCACTGTATGTCTCAGGGCGCTTTGAAGCGGCCTTGCTGTCGGACTATTTTGAACAACTTATCCATTAGAGTGTGCTGATGAAACAGATTTTTTTAGGGTGGCTGATCGCCTGTATGTGCCCCGGCCTGGTCTACGCCGAAACCGCGGCGCCCCAAGTACAGGAGCTGGCACAGCAGCAGGTGCAGGTGCTCAGTGTGCAAAACCCGGCTTCTTATGCCGGCATACAGATAGGCGATGTGTTACAGCGTACTATCCGCCTCTCGGTGGCCGCCGGTGACCAGCTCAATGAAAGCCAGCTGCCGCTTAAAGGCGTGCTGCGCAATGGCGTTGAGCTCAGGCAGTTACAGATAGCTAGCCAGAAACAGGGCGGGCAACAGGTTTACACACTGGTGTTTGATTACCAGGTGTTTGCCAGCAGCGGCAAGCCGCTGCAATTGCAGCTGCCAGCCGAACAACTGACGTTTAACAGTGGTGCCACGGTCAGCTTGCCTTCCTGGCGTTTCTGGCTGCTGGCGCAGCTGCCAGACCAGTTGCAAAAAGCCAAACAAAGCGTGATCGCGCAATACCCCCCGGCTTTGCTCGATACGCAGACGCCGCAACGCGGGCTGGCCCTGAGCCTGTTGCTGGCCGTGGTTGGCGGCCTGGTCTTGCTTTACCGCAATGCAGACTGGAACCTGCTGCCTTTGGGCCAGGGCCATTTCTCGCGTGCTTACCGCAAACTGAAAAAACTGCCGGCAACTGCTGAAGGCCAGAAACAGGCTGCCCTGCTAGTGCAAGATGCATTGAACCAGCGTTTTGGTCAGCAGATGCTGGCCAAGCATGTGCCTGAGTTCCTCAGCCAGCAGCCAGGCTTTAAAGCGCTGGAACAAGAGCTGCATGCTTTCTTTGCCCAGGCCAATGCGGTGCTGTATAGCGGGCAAACCAGTGATGCCGCTGCTTATCTGCAGCAATGTAAAACCTTTACGCGCCAGCTGCGCGATTGTGAACGGGGCGTCTGATGCATTGGTTACACCCCTGGTTCTTGCTGCTGTTACCGGTAGTCGCCGTGCCTTTCCTGTTAAAAAGCCGGCATGCACAATCTTATTCATGGTTGCAGATGGTCCCTGCCGATCCGTTCTCGGATACCGCTAACCGCCTGGTTAAAACCGCCACTTCGCTATTTTTACTGTGCCTGGTGCTGGCGCTGGCCGGCCCGCAGGGCGATAGCCACCAGGAGCAAAAGGTAGGCAAAGGCGCGCAAAGCGTGTTTGTGATAGACCGTAGTGTGAGTATGGATCACCCGTTTGCCGGGCAAAGCACGGGCGGGCATGCGGCAGAGATCAAATCCGCCGCCGCCAGGCGTCTGATCACCGCCTTTATCGATTCCAGGCCGGATGACATGATGGGCGTGGTCGGTTTCACCAATTCGGCCTTGTATGGCATGAAGATCACCACCAACCGTGATGGCATACACTCGGCGATCCAGGCTGCGACCGGCCCGGCGCTGAACCAGACCAATATCGGTGCCGGTATCACCAACGCCGTGACCTTGTTTGAGAATATCGCCAGCACCGGCTCGCGTGCCATCGTGTTGCTGTCTGACGGCGCCGGTAAATTAAGCCCGCGCGTGAAATACCAGATCCAGAAACAGCTGACAGGTAAAAAAATCAATTTGTACTGGATAGTGCTGCGCGAACCGGATGACATCAGTATTTTCACTGACAACGTCTATGAAGAAGAACGTACACCGGAAGCGATCTCGCTGGACCGGTTCTTCCGCTCACTCAAAGTCAAATACAAGGCATTTGAGGCGGATAACGCCACGGCACTGGAATCTGCCTTGCGCGAGATAGACGCCAAGGAGAAGAATGTCATTCAATACGCCATCATCATTCCTGGCCACGATTATGCCAGGGACCTGATAATAGCGGCCCTGGTGCTGGGCCTGGGCCTGGTGCTGGTTAAACATATAAGGATGTACTAAATGGCAACACATGCAAAAACAGCCAACTGGCTATGGGGTAGCATCACCGTGGCGGGGGTGATAGGCGCAATTTATTTCGGCTGGCAGCTACAGTCGCTACAGGCTCTTAACCATAAGATACAGAGCGGCAGCCTGATCAAGGACAAAGACTACCCCTATCTGCAGCGCTTTACTGCCGCCTATGACCAGGGCAAACACGCTGATTACAAACATGCGGTGCAGACTTATGCGCAACTGCTGGAAGCCTCGCCGCCGGAAGCCGAGTTGCCGCATATCCATTTTAATATCGCTAACAACCTGTTCTTGTCTGGCCTGGTGCGCACGGTGAATGAGGATGGTTCTTTCCAGGATGAGGCACGCTACGCATACACGCAGGCCAAGATCGCCTATGAGCAGTCATTGCGCCTGCAGCCGGCAGATAAAGCGGCTAAGTTCAACCTGAGCCTGTTGCATTCGGTGATGGCGCGTGGCATGCAGGCGGGTGCCAAAGACCAGTCGCATATGGAACTCAGTAACCTGCCGATAGGGTTGCCATAATGAGAGTGATCGCATGGCTGAAACAGTATTATGAGCCGGTGCTGTATGTACTCGCCCTGAGCTTGCTGCTAATGGCGCTGTTCAAGCCCAGCATACAGCTCAGGCAGCAGGTACAGCATTATTTGCTAATCACCGATGTGTCGCAAAGCATGAATGCCGAAGATGAGATGCTGAACCAGAAAAAGGTCAGCCGCATCGCCTATGCCCAGCATCTGATGAAGCAGATCGTGCATAAAGCGCCATGTGGTACTTATTTCAGCTTGGGCATTTTCGCCTCGGATAACGTGGCCATGTTGCAAACGCCGCTGGAAGTGTGCAAGAACCTGGATGTGATCAGCGACGGTATAGACCACCTGGAGTGGCGCATGGCCTGGAAAGGCAATAGCCGCCTGAGCTTTTCCGTGCATGCCGCCACCCATATCTACGATGCGCTGAACCAGCCGGCACAAATGCTGTTTTTTACTGATGGCGATGAAGCACCACGCGTCAATGTCACCATCAAGCAGGATCTGAGCGGGGTGCAGATAGGCGAGTTCTTTACTTTTGTCGGCGTCGGCGGCCCTGAAAAAGTCGCCATCGTCCGCTACAACACCGCCAACAAGCCGGTAGGCTACTGGCCGGTCAGCGAGAATAACAATGCCGGTGCCGTAGGCGTGACTTATGCCGACCCCAGCAGTGATGAACCCGACCCGCCGGTGGCTTATGCAGAGTACGACCGCATGCTGTCACAACTGGAAGAAGACTACCTGAAAGAGCTTTCAGCAGAGTTTAAAGGCAGTTACCTGAAAGGGCAGGACCAGGAAGCGTTTTATAAAGCGATTGCGGCGAAAAAAGCCACCGCCAGTTTTGTCACCGACTATCCGTTACGGGCGGTTTACCTGGTGCTGGCGATCTTGCTGGTACTGGCCAGTTATCTGCCCGATGTGCTTTACCGCCGGCGCGTTGAGGCTTGATTCACACGCTGCCTGATCATGAGCAAGGCGCTTAATCATGAGCAGGTGCCTATTCATGAGCAGGCACTAGCGTCAGACAGGTGATCTCCGAAGGGGAGCCAAAGCGGTTGGGTGGCCCCCAGTAGCCGGTGCCCCTGTTCACATAGACCCACAAGTCCTTTAAACGGTGCAGCCCGGCGACGTAGGGCTGTTGCAGTGGCACCAGATATTTCCATGGCCAGAACTGCCCGCCATGGGTGTGCCCGGATAACTGCAGGTCAAAGCCGGCAGACTGCGCGGCTGTGGCACTCAGCGGCTGGTGGGCGAGCAGTATCTTGGGCGCATGCTGCGGCGCACCGGCGATGGCGGCATGCGGGTCACTCTGGTGATGCGCGTAGAAGCCGCCAGCGGTGTAATCGGTGACGCCCGCCAATACCAGGGTCGCCCCATCATGTGACAGCTGCACATGCTCATTGAGCAACACCTGCACGCCCAGGCGCTCAATTTCCGCTATCCAGTCCAGTGCGCCGGAATAATATTCGTGGTTGCCGGTGACAAAAAAACTGCCATGGCGCGCACTCAAAGCAGCCAGCGGCTGGGTGTGGCTGGCAAGTTCGCTGACCCTGCCATCCACCAGGTCACCGGTAATGGCGATCAGGTCGGCTTCAAGCGTATTGACGCGATCAACGATACGCGACAGATAGCCTTGCTTGATAGTAGGGCCGACGTGGATATCGCTAATCTGCACGATGCGGAAGCCATGCAGCACGGCGGGCAGGTTGCGCATTGGCACCTTGATCTTCACCACCGTGGCTAATCTGCGCGCATTGAAAAAACCGATCACACTAATGGCCAGCGCGCCCACGACAGCCAGTAAAGCCGTATTCTTTTCGATAGCGGTGAAATCCGCTTGCAGCACATGCGCGGCATCCAGACCTGCCACCGCCAGCAGCAACACATCACGCAACAGCGTCAATACCAGTAGCGAAGAAAACACGCCCATCAGCGTCATGGAGATCCAGCTGCTGATATCGCGTAGCGTCTGGTCGCGAAAGCGGCGGGCCAGAAAAGCGATCGGTTGTAGCAGCGTAGACAGTATCAGGAAACCCCATCCAGCCCATAACACCCAGTCTGGCCAGGCCAGGCTGTTGAGCAAACGTGCGCCTATGTAATAGTGTAAAACACTGACCAGCGTGGTGACAGTGAGCAGAAATCGTAAAGGTGGCATGGGGCGTGTGGCGGTGGGGTGGCGGGATCGATATTCATTAGATGGTGCCAGCAGGCCTATATTCAAGTCCAGGCTTGGATTCAAATCCAGCTATAGATAGCCCAGCCATATATTCAAGTCAGTCTAAGTTATTTGCGGCTAAAGCCTGTTCAGGCAACTGCGTCTCTGCCTGCCAGCTTGCGGTAGATGCGGCTAGCTGTCAGGCTGGTTGAACCACTGGTGCTGGTAATGCTCAAACGCGCTGATGGCGCGGGTAGGGCGCAGCCTGGCATCTTGCAGGCATTTACGGCGCCAGTCATCCAGTTGTTCCATGCCCAGATTGACATGCTCTGCATGCAAGGAGGGGAAAGCCCCGTTCAGCAGTTGCGGCAGATCCTGTAATGCCAGGCTGACCTGGTCGCGGTAATAGCCCAGTTTGTGTTCAAACTCGCTATCCAGCCTGCCGTAGCGGCGCAACAGATATTGCGGGATACGCGACAGGCGCAAGGCCTGGTCGGCAGTGGCCAGCCTGGACACCGCTTTTTCCACAATGTCTGCCTCACACTGCATGGTTTGCGTCAGGGTCTCCACTATGGTTTTGCGGTGTATGCGCAACAGTTTAGACGGCGAGGGAAAGTCTGTGCTTTGCAGGTAAGCATCCATGGCCCACTCGGCTGCGGCATGCGTGAGCAGGCTGTCATGCTGCCACTTGGCCTCAAACGTGGGTACAAAATGCTGGTGGGCGACCACATCGGTGAGTAAATGCAGGTTATAGCCTATGCCCAGAGCCAACTGCCTGTCATTGCGCGTCTGCAGCAGTTGCTGACCTATGCCCCAGCCATGGCTGTGATTGAAGGTGCGCGACACCACCGCCAGGTCGGGCAGGCAAGCACCCGCCAGCACCAGGGTAGGGTAGCGGCGCACCACGCCCAGCCACGGCAAAGGTAGCAGTGGCAAGGTCTGCATCCAGCTATGGGTATAAGCGACATGTGAGTACAGGCCCCAGGCGTGTGCTTCGCCGGGCATGGCGATCAGTAACAGCAGGAGCAGTAGATATCGAAAATGTCGCTTTTGCATGTGCGCACTCTGCGCCCGCCAGATGACAGATCAATGACGGTTGTATGACGTTGATATGAAAGCAGTTTTTGTCATAAAAGCATCATTTGCCATTGTTAAACTATGTGAGATTTGTTAACTGGGAGCCAGCTTAAGCATAGCTTTGGACAGAATCAGCATGAAAATATTAATGATTTCAGATGTGTATTTCCCGCGTGTGAACGGCGTTTCTACCAGCATACGCACGTTTGCCGAAAGCCTGCGCAGCGAAGGCCATAGCGTGCACCTGATCGCGCCGCAATATGCCCAGGCCATAGAGAGCAAGCCGAGTGCGGATGAGGCCAGGCTGAGTGCAGATGAAAGATGGATCACGCGTATCGCCGCCCGCAAGATCGTGTTCGACCCAGAAGATTACCTGATGAAATGGTCAGCGCTGGTGGCTTATATCGATAGCCTGCACCCTGGTGATTATGACCTGGTGCATATACACACGCCATTTGTGGCGCATTATGCCGGGCTCAAGATCGCCAAAAAACTGCAGGTGCCGGTGGTAGAAACCTACCACACCTTTTTTGAAGATTATATGCATCACTACCTGCCATGGGTGCCACGCAAACTGGCAGTCAGTATCGCGCAATGGGTGTCGCGCAAGCAATGCCAGCAGGTAGATACCGTGGTGTCACCTTCTGCCCAGATGCGCGATGTGCTGCAGCAATACGGCGTGACCACGCCGGTGGCGGTGATCCCTACCGGGCTGGATGCTTCACGCTTTGTGCCCGGTGACGGGCTGGCTTTCAGACAGAAATACGCGATTGCTGAACAGCGGCCATTGTTGATGTTTGTCGGCCGGGTCGCGCATGAAAAAAATATCCAGTTTCTGCTGGAAATGCTGTCACTGGTGATACAGGATCATCCTGAAGTGTTGCTGGTGATCACCGGCGAAGGCCCGGCCGAAGCCATGCTGAAGAAAATGACGCGTGATAACGGCCTGCAGCAGAATGTGATGTTCCTCGGCTATCTCGATCGTGCGGTCGGCCTGAATGCCGCTTACCGCGCCGCGGATATCTTTGTGTTCGCCTCCAAGAGCGAGACGCAAGGCCTGGTATTGCTGGAAGCCATGGCACAGGAAACACCGGTGGTCGCCATTGCCGAACTGGGCACTGCCTCCATACTGCGTCAGGAGCAGGGCGCATTGATCGCACAGGATGACGAGCTGCATTTTGCCGAGCAGGTTCAAACCCTGCTGATAGATCACCAACTGCGTGAACGCGTAGGCAAGCAAGGCAAGCGCTATGTGGAGCAGGTATGGTCCAGCGAGGCGCAGGCGAAAAAACTGCTTGAATGCTACGAACGCCTGATGCTGGTCAATTATCCGCTGCCGGTGTCTGCCGCAGCCTAATAGAACTGGCGACCTGTGGTATGCATGACTGCATCTGCTGCCACAGGTTTGCCAGACTGTTACTTCCAGGGTGTTTTTCCTGGCCCACTTGACGCCAACAGCCATGCAGGCCAAGATATGGCCTGACTTGTGCATCTTATCCCGCTGCAAGTACACAGATAGTCAGCGGAAGTTGAAGGTTTACCACAACACTTGCTACATTCGTCAAAAAACCAGTCTTGTTCTTAGCCAATAAAGCGTAACGTTTTTCTATAAAAGGAGTTAAACATGGCAGCATT
This sequence comes from Methylophilus luteus, assembly GCF_042676265.1. Lineage (NCBI taxonomy): Bacteria > Pseudomonadati > Pseudomonadota > Betaproteobacteria > Nitrosomonadales > Methylophilaceae > Methylophilus > Methylophilus luteus. The sequence continues at coordinate 1,286,505 of NZ_JBHTKB010000001.1, read as the reverse complement.
TCTAATCGCAGATGTATTAATTAAAAATGATGAATGGGTGCCTGAATATGCCAAGCATGTGCACATCATTGCTGAAAAGCATGGTGGAAAATATTTGAGTCGCAGTGCCAATATTGATGTGCTGGAGGGTAAACCACTGCAAAACACCTTGATCGCTTTGATTCAGTTTCCTAACAAAGAAGCAGCATTAGCGTTTGCCAATGATCCGGAATATGCGCCTTACTCCAAAGCCAGGCAAGATGGCACCGAAAGCCGTTTCCAGCTCATAGATGATACTGATGTTGCCGGCACCATCCCTTATCTGGCTAAATAAGGTATCAGTTTGATCTGAGCGCTTATATAGTTCGCAAAAAAACGCCGCAATTTGCGGCGTTTTTTATTGTGCTGCGCTGGCCTTTGCCGGTAGATAGGCTTTGCTAGCAGAGTGAGAGTGCATGCCCTAATTTCAACTTCTTGGTTTGCAGATAGGCCTGATTGAACGCATTAGGCGATGTTTGTATAGGCAGTATGCTATCTATCACGACCTTGCTGCTTAACAGCGCAGATACCTTATCCGGGTTGTTGGTTAATAGCCGGATAGACACTACTTTGAGTTGTTTTAATATCTCCGCGGCGGCATGGTATTGCCTGCTATCGACTGGCAGATTCAATGCTATATTTGCTTCGACCGTGTCCAGACCTTGGTCTTGCAAGCCATAGGCCAGTATTTTGCTGGTGATCCCTATGCCTCTGCCTTCATGGCCGCGCAAGTAGATGATCACGCCTTGTTGCGCTGCATGAATAAGCGATTGTGCAGCTGCAAGCTGCTCCCCACAATCGCAGCGCTGCGAAGAGAAGATGTCACCAGTCAGGCACTCCGAGTGCACTCTGGTCAATACGTTGCTGCTGTTTGTTATCTCTCCCAGCACTAACGCGATATGTTCGACCCCGGCCTGATGATCCTGAAAAACGTGCAATACATATTCACCATAGCGGGTGGGTAATCTTGAAGTGGCGGTTAAGCTGATACTGGCCGGGGCGCTGGCTGGTTTCAGGTCATCTAAGCGCATTGATCGCTCCCATCTTGATCAGTTTTGCCCGCACTACATTTCTGCTGACCCCCAGTAGTTTTGCAGTCTGTACCTGATTCTGATGGCAATGGTCATAGGCCGCTTTGACGAAAGCATCTTCAAAATAGGTATAGAGGTCGTCTTTGCCAGATTCAAACAACTGGTCAAATGCTTCTTTGAGTACATCAGTCTCGGCATGGTGTTGCAACTGCTGTTCCGATTTTTGCCTGTGCAGTTGTATGGATGACAAATGCAGGTCATCACTACGCACCAGATTGTTTCTGCAGATCAGTAGCGAATGATGGATCACATTTTCCAGTTCACGGATATTGCCTGGCCAGGTGTGCTGCAATAACTTCTGCTTTGCCGAGTCATCCAGCCTGATCTCTGCATAGCCCAGGCGGCGCGTATACTCACCGACAAAGTACTCGGCCAGCGGCAGGATATCGCCAGGGCGATTTCTCAGCGTCGGTAATTCCAGGTGCGCGACCCTGAGCCTGTAGAACAGGTCTTCGCGGAAGTTACCTGCCTGTACCGCCTCTTCCAGCCTGACGTTGGTCGCTGCGACTAGGCGCACATCGATAGGGGTCGCCTTGCGTGAACCCAGCCTGACGACTTCACGCTCCTGCAACACACGCAGCAGTTTGACTTGTATGCTGAGCGGCAGATCGCCGATCTCGTCTAAAAACAGCGTGCCGCCATTCGCTGCTTCAAACCAGCCGGCTTTGGCGACAAAAGCGCCAGTAAAAGCCCCTTTTTCATGCCCGAATAATTCGCTCTCCACCAGGGTGTCTGAGAAAGCCCCGCAGTTGACCGCCACGAATGGCTTGCCCTTGCGGTTGCTTAACTCATGCACATGGCGCGCGATCAGTTCTTTGCCGGTACCGGTTTCGCCTATGATCAGCACGTTAGCATCGCTGGGTGCAATCTGATTGATACGGCTGAGCAGGGCGATAGACTTGGGGTCTTCGAACACCTGCGCCGTTGCCCGTATCGATGTGGTCAAGGCACGCGAATTCGGCAGCGTCAGCAGCTTTTTGTCACTCTCGCGGTATTGCACATCATGAGACTGTTCCAGATTATCAATAAATTTTTCCATAATATTCATGAGTAAAAAGTAGGTTTAGGGAAGCTGCCATTCAGCGCCCATTCTCCCAGCTCCTTGATTTTGTAATCTAATGGATCATGCAGGGTGTGCGTTCTCAGGTTACGCCAATGTCTATCCAGGCGCAGGCCGGCATGGGTGGCTCTAGAGCCTGCCACTTCAAACATGCGGCTGGTGATGTCCAGCCCGGTGCGTGTGGCCAGCACTTTTGCCGTGCTGATACTGGTGGCCAGCAGGCCCCGTTCTTCTTCGGTCAGAGCCAGACCTTTTGCCCAGGCGGTATCCAGCTTTTCTGCTGCCAGGTCGCTCAATGCGCGCGTTGCCTCCAGGCCCACCCAGAACTCGCCATAATGGCCGAGGATGTAAGGGTCCTGGCTGGTCAGGGCCACATTTGAATTCTTCCAAGGCCTGGCTTCATGCAGGGTGTAGTTTTGTGCATCGTTAAAGGCACCTTCCGCTATGCCTAGATAGATATTGGTCAGTATCAGCTGGGCGATCAATGGCCGCAGGCATGCAAAGGGATTACTCAATGGGCCTGGCTCAGTGAGCAGCTCATTGTCTTCTACCCGCACTTTTTCAAAATTGACTGTACCGCTGTCAGTTTGACGCTGACCGATATTGTCCCAGTCATCCATGATGCTGATGCCGGTACGTAGCGTAGGGATAGCCGCGATCACCAGCTCGCCATCAGTCTTGCGATTCGCTGATGCGATTAGCATCTCTGAATCGAGTGCGCCCGAGCAAAAACTTTTTTTCCCGGAAAACTCGTGCCAGTGAGCATAGCTTTTAGAAATGGTGCGCTCGTCTAACGGGTTCAGGGCATTGCCCCAGAACCAGTTGAGTTGCGCGGTCTGCTCATACCAGCGCTGCCATTGGTCCGGCCTGGAGAATAAACGCACAGTCGCCAGCATCAAATGCTGGAAACCATACACGTGTGCGATAGAGCTATCCACTTTTGCGAACTCACGCACCACGGCCAGGGTTTCCTGCCAGCTGGAGCCATGGCCGCCATACTCGCTGGGGATGATCAGTGACAGTAAACCGCTGTTGCGTATGGCATCACGCTCCACTTTAGGTGTGCCGCCGCGATGATCCCTCTCTACCGCGGTCAGGGCAAAAGAATCAGCCAGTTGTCTGGCCACCTCTAGCGCACCTAGGCCTTCATTAAGGTGCACCGGCGGAATGAATGAAAAATGATTTATATTCAAAAGTTATATCCAGCTTGTTACATATGCTGATGATTCAGCATGTTTTGTGCCAACTCTGAAAATGCCTATCAGTTACCTGGCGCACACGCAGTAATTCATGTTTAGTTGAATAAAATCAGTGGCTTGAGTAAGTGTTTGCCTAATGCTTGCGTATGTTTTCAGATTGCCAGGCTTAGGCAAGCTGCATGGCCATGCTGGTTTATCAGCAACAATGCTGCTGATACAGCAGCAGGGGGTGTGATTATGCTGATTAAACAGCAACTCTGCTTAGAGCAGTTGTAAGTCTATGAATTTGTTTAATTTTATTTATGGCATGGTCTTTGCACTAGGGCTACTTATGTATGCAGCATGAATAAAAGGAAACTCATATCATGGAAATATTCTGGTTTTTGCCTACCCACGGTGACCAGCGCTACCTGGGCACCACGCAAGGTGCCAGGCCGGCAACACTCTCTTATCTCAAACAGATCGCCCAGGCCGCAGACCGCCTGGGTTATGGCGGCGTACTTGTACCTTCTGGCAGATCGTGCGAAGACGCCTGGGTCATTTCATCGGCATTGATCAACGAAACCAGGCAGCTCAAGTTCCTGGTGGCTACCCGCCCTGGCTTTATCTCGCCGGTGGTGTCAGCCAGAATGGCATCCACGCTGGACCGCATCTCTGGTGGCCGTTTGCTGATCAACGTCGTGGCTGGCGGCGACCCTGCCGAGCAGCAGGCTGAAGGCAGTTTTTTAACCCATGATGACCGTTATGCCGAAGCCGAGGAATTTTTATCCATCTGGCGTTCGGTGTTATCTGAAGCTGTGGTGGACTTTGAAGGTGAGCATCTGCAGGTGAAAGGCGCCAGCCTGCCTACCGGTAGCCTGCAAAAACCTTATCCGCCCCTGTTTATAGGCGGTGCTTCAGACGCTGCCATCGCGCTTAGCAGCAAACATATTGATGTGCATCTGACCTGGGGTGAGCCACCGGCTGCCGTCGCTGAAAAGGTCAGAGTGATCAGAGAGGCTGCAGCAAAACAAGGGCGCAGCATACGCTTCGGCATCCGGCTGCATGTCATCGTGCGTGAAACAAGCGAGCAGGCCTGGCAGGCTGCTGAAGAACTGATCTCGCATGTCACCGATGAAACCATCGCCGCGGCGCAGGCTGCGGTCGCCAATTTTGATTCGGTGGCACAAAAACGCATGACAGAATTGCACCACGGCAGGCGCGATAAGCTGGAAGTCGCCCCCAACCTTTGGGCCGGCGTCGGCCTGGTACGTGGCGGGGCAGGCACTGCGCTGGTGGGCGACCCGCAGCAAGTCGCTGACCGGATCAAGGAGTACCAGGCGCTGGGCATAGATTATTTTATCTTCTCGGGCTACCCGCATCTGGAGGAATCTTATCGCGTTGCTGAATTGTTGTTTCCGCTGCTGCCGCTGGCCAGAAAAAATGATGATGAAGTCAGTATCAACACCAATATGACAGGCCCATTTGGTGCAGCCAAACCTGTCAAACATGCCGCTTAGGGGAGCGTATGAAACTCGCAGTTGATTCACAATCCAAACATGCTCATATACACGGCGTTGATTTCAGTGGCACTCCGCAACAATTGGCTGATCAGTTATCCGCCTACCTGGCCAAGTCAGCGGTAGAGCGCGACATTGCCGGTGGCACTCCCTACGAGCAGCGGCAGGCAGTGCGCGATAGCGGATTATTAAAATTATTGATCCCCGAGGCCTATGGCGGCTTGGGCGGCAGCTGGCCCGAGATCTACGCCATCATCCGGCAGATCGCGCGTGTCGATAGCTCGATCGCACAAGTGTTCGCATTCCAGTTCCTGATGCTCACCTCTATCAGATTGTACGCATCTGAAGCGCAATGGCAGCATTACTACCGCTTGACCGCCAGCCACAATCTCTGGTGGGGTAATGCACTGAATCCGCTGGATAACCGCACCATCGCCCGCAAAGTAGCCGGTGGCTACCAGTTCACCGGCCAGAAAAGTTTTTGCTCCGGCTCTATGGATTCGGACTATATGATCGTCTCCGCCATTGAAGAAAGTACAGGCAAGTTCCTGGTCGCTGCGGTGCCGACTGACAGGAGCGGCATACGCCTGAATGGCGACTGGGACAATATGGGCCAGCGCCAGACTGACAGCGGTAGCGCCGAGTTTGACAGATTGCTGGTCAATGATAACGAGCTATTGCTAGACCCCGGTCCACTCAGCTCTTTATTCGCCAGTCTGCGTTCGCTGGTGGCCCAGCTGATATTCACTAACATCTATATCGGCCTGGCTGAAGGGGCGCTGCAGGATGGTGTCAAATATAGCACTAGCAACAGTCGTGTCTGGTCCGGCTCACTCGCGCAGACCATACACGAGGACCCTTTCACCCTGCTGCACTACGGCGAGTTCTGGTCTGGCCTGCATGCCTCAGCCATACTCGCCGACCACGCAGCTGGTCTGCTGGATAAAGCGTGGCTGCAAGACCTGGCATTAGACGAGAAAGCCCGAGGCGAACTGGCGCTAGCGGTGTTTTCTGCCAAAGTGCAGGCGACCAGATCAGGCCTGGATGTGACCTCCAGAATCTTTGAGGTAGCCGGGGCCAGGGCGACCACAGCCAAGTTACGCATGGATAGATATTGGCGCAATCTGCGGGTTTACACCCTGCATGACCCCGTGGATTACAAACTCAGAGACCTGGGTGACTGGGCATTGAACGGCAAATACCCCACACCCAGCTTTTACGCTTAACCCCTGAATAGAATCGGTCTTATGAAACAAAAAATCATTGATATGCGCAACCGTCCTGCCTTCTTGCATGACTTTTTTGGCGCCACACCGGCTACCGCTGCCTACGATACTGCCAAATGGCTGAATCAAAGGGTGGGCTCACTGGAGCCGGAACATTTCAAACGCTCTTATACGCTGCAAGGTTACCTGCAGGAGATAGACCAGGCCGGCATAGATTACGCCGTGGTGGTGGGCAGGGAGACGCCTGATCTGACCATCGCCGATGCTGAGGTCGCTCAACTGGTGCAGCAAAGCCCTAAGCTGATCGGGCTAGGCTCGGTGGATATAGTGGCGCGCGGTGTTGAAAGTGCGCTGGCTGCGATAGAGCATGCCATACATCAGCATGGCTTCAGGGCGATCAATATTGAGCCGGGCTTTGCCAAGCCGGCCCGCTACGTCGATGACCCCATCTTTGACCCGGTGTATCAGGCCTGCCAGCAGCACCAGGTGCCCGTATGCGTGATGTCGGGGCCAACCACACCGGACCTGGATTATGCACACCCTAATGCGGTCGCACGCCTGGCCAGAAAGTATCCGGACCTGAACATCATTTGCTTTCATGGCTACTATCCTTATGTGAACGAGATCGTTGGTGCGGCATTCCGTTATCCCAACTTATATCTGGTGCCAGACATGTATATCTTCCAGCCTGGTGCCGAGCTCTACGTGCAGGCTGCAAACAAGTTTTTAGGTGACCAGCTGTTGTTCGGTACTTCTTACCCGTTCAGGCCCATGCAGCAGACCATCGCTGATTTCATGCAGCTGGGTTTCAAAGATGCAGTGCTGGAGAAAGTGTTTTATCAGAATGCCGCCAGCTTGTTAAAGCTAGGCAATTAAGTTGTGAGAAATAGGACAGGGTATGCAAGATAATAACGAGGGTTTTGATGCGGTCAGTGACGCCATTGCTGCGATCGCCAATGGCGAATTCGTGATCGTTGTTGACGATACCGATAGAGAGAACGAAGGCGATCTGATCATCGCCGCTGAAAAGATCAGCACCGAGCAAATGGCTTTTCTGGTGAAACACAGCAGCGGCTTAGTCTGCGTCGCCATGGGTGAACAGCGGCTGCAAGCGTTGCAACTGCCGCAGATGGTGGCTCACAACGCAGACCCATACAGAACTGCTTTTACCGTGAGCGTTGATTATAAATATGGCACCAGCAGTGGTATCTCTGCGGCTGACAGAGCCTTAACATTAAGAGCACTGGCTGACCCGCATAGCCAGGCGCGAGAGTTTCACCGGCCTGGCCATATCTTTCCGCTGCGAGCGCGTGCCGGCGGTGTGCTCGCACGGCCCGGGCATACTGAAGCCGCTTTTGACCTGGCCAGACTGGCCGGGTTAAGCCCGGTGGGCGTACTGTGCGAAATAGTCAATGAAGATGGCAGCATGGCCAGAAGGCCAGAGCTGCTGTTATTCGCCAGAAAGCATGGGCTGAAAATCATCACGATTGCTGCAATGATCGCTTACCGTGAACAGCATCTGCCAATAGCCCTAACAGAAAAACCGGCAGCAACCAGCCGGCAGAATAGATTGCTGGATTCTGCGCTAAGCTATATCTAAGTGCACATTTGGCCGCTGCCAGTGTGTGGCAATGAACAAGATCCAGTTGAACAAAATCCAGATGAATAAAAAGCCCTCAAACGAGGGCTTTTTATTGTCTGGCGGACTAGTATGGTCCAGCGTCAGATCCAGGGGTGACGCGGTGGCTTGATCTTGTTCAGGCTGTAATTGCCCACCGCATGATATTTCCAGCGCACCGGGTCATGCAGGGTGTGGGTACGGGCGTTACGCCAGTGCCTGTCCAGGTTGAATTCACCCAGGGTAGAACGGGTGCCGGCTAACTCAAACAGCTTGCTGCCTGCCAGTAAAGCGGTTTCAGTGCTTAACACTTTGGCTTCTGCCACTGCGATCGAGGCTTCGGCTACCGTATCCTCATTCGGGTTACGTTGTGCTTCATCCAGGTATTCTCCGGCTCGCGCCAGCAAGGCTTCCGTGGCATGGATACGGATCTGCAGGTCGCCTATATCTTTAATGGTATGCGGGTCTTCGTAGCCATGCTCCAGATCGGTATCTATCCACGGCCGGGTGTGATTGCGTACAAAATGCAGCGTATCCTTGAATGCGGCACGCGCAATGCCGGTATCCACCGCGGCTTGAATGATCTGGGCTAACGGGCCCATGGCAGTCGGGCGGTCAAAGGCCTGCTGGTGAGGCAGCACATGTTCGCTAGGGACAAAAATATTGTCCAGTATGGTAGTGCCGCTGGCCGTGGTACGTTGGCCAAAACTAGACCAGTCATCAATAATGGTCAGGCCTTGGGCGCCGGCGGGTACAAAGGCTACCGCTGTATTATCATTCACATCCTTGGTGATCACCGGCACCCAGTCAGCCAGCAGGGCACCTGATGAGTAGAATTTCTTGCCATTGAGGAAAAAGCCGCTGTTGGCAGCCGTTAATCTCGTTTTTACATCATTGACGCTCTTGGTGCCGATCTCGGAAAATGCATTGCCGAAGCGTACCCCTTGCAACACCAGTTCAAAAAAGTAGCGTTTCTGAAATTCGCTGCCATCCAGGCGTAAACCTTCCACCATATACAGATGATTCTGCGGGATCTGGCCTATGCTGGGGTCCGCTTCAGAAACCGTGGCGATGACTTCGGCCAGCGTTTTGTTGGAGACGAATGCACCGCCATATTCTTTAGGCACTGTGATGCCCCACAGGCCGCTGCTGGAGAAAAGATCCAGTTCTTTACGCGGCAGCCGTCTCTCCTTATCGCGAAGCGAAGCTTCTTTTGCGATCTCACTGGCGACCTGTTTTGCGACCTCAATGGCTTCAGCGTCAGTTTTAATGATATGCGCGAGCTCCCTGGAGTGGGTCTCAGGCAAATGCGCAACATTGCTTGCTTGTGCAGTCATAGTTAATCCTTATTAAATTGATGTTGGGCTAAAACAACGCAGTCCTCGCCGAATCATGTGTGCTGCGCGTCTACCTGCTTTATTGCATTAAATATGCCAACTGTTAAGTGATTGAATTTAATAAGTATTCGCCGTAGGCTGCGCTTTGCAAAGCGTGTAAATCGACCATAAGCTGCTGAATGCATGCTGATTAATCAGCACACTGCCAGGCGTGTACGCGGCCACAGCCAGCCTGGGGATGCTGCATTTCATGAATAGTTGCTGATAAAGCAGCAGCGCATCAGCAAAATACTGATTAAACCAACACCCTGAAAAATATAAAAAACTCTGCATGTTATTGATTTATATAGGTAAATAATCTTGGCATGGTTGCTGCTATTACTCATGTAAGCCGGTATTCCAGCATTGAACAAATTAAGTTGGCGCCGGCAACACATGTTTAGGAGCCATGAATGAGTCGTCCCTTGAAAGTCACAGCTGTTGCAGGCAGCTACAAATTACCTTCCAGAACTGCAGCACTGGTTGCGGCCCTGACCGAAAAACTGGGGCAGCAGATCGCGATCGATCTGCACCAGATAGACTTGAGTGAAATCGGTGGCAGTTTCACCGCGTCATTTGACCCCAGGGATCTGCCTGCCAGGGTGCAAAAAGATATTACAGCGATTGAAACAGCGGACCTGCTGATCGTAGCCACACCGGTCTATCGCGCTTCTTATAGTGGGCTGTTCAAACATCTGTTCGATCTGGTCAATTACGAAGCTTTGATCGATGTGCCTGTGCTGCTCGGTGCGACCGGTGGCAGCGACCGGCATGCCTTGATCATCGATCACGAGTTAAGGCCGCTATTCAGCTTTTTTCAGGCCTTGACCCTGCCAGTAGGCGTGTATGCCACTGAAGCCGACTTTGAAAACTACCAGGTGAAAAGTGAGGCCTTGAAAGCGCGTATCGAGCTGGCGATAGCACGGGCACTGCCGCTGCTTAAACATCGCGTCACCGTCACTGAAGCCAGCCTTCAGGCCATATGACACCAACGAATCTTTGGAGAACTTGTATGAGTACACAAAACATCAAATTTGCTTACTGGGTACCAAACGTCAGTGGCGGCCTGGTGGTGAGTAATATTGAGCAACGCACTAGCTGGGATATCGATTACAACCGCAAACTGGCACAAATCGCCGAAAAAGCAGGGTTTGAATATGCATTGAGCCAGATCCGTTTTACAGCGGGTTATGGTGCCGAGTTTCAGCACGAATCCGTTGCTTTCTCGCATGCGCTTCTGGCTGCCACGACCAAGCTCAAAGTGATCGCAGCCATCCTGCCTGGCCCATGGAACCCGGTGCTGGCTGCCAAGCAGCTGGCCACCATAGATCTGTTGACCGAGGGCCGCGTAGCGATCAATGTGGTTTCTGGCTGGTTCCGTGGTGAGTTCACTGCGATTGGTGAGCATTGGCTGGACCATGATGAGCGCTATCGCCGTTCTAAAGAGTTCATCGAAGCCTTGAAAGGCATCTGGACACAGGATAACTTCACCTACCGTGGTGACTTCTACCGTTTCAGCAACTACACGCTGAAACCCAAACCATTGCAACAACCGCATCCCGAGATCTTTCAGGGTGGTAGCTCGCGTGCGGCGCGTGACAATGCCGCCAGCGTTTCTGACTGGTATTTCACCAATGGCAACACGGTAGAAGGCATCAAGGCGCAAATCGATGACATCCGTGAAAAAGCGGCAGCCAATAAGCACCAGGTCAAAATAGGCGTCAATGCCTTTGTGATCGCGCGTGATACTGAAGAAGAAGCCAAAGCGGTATTGGCAGAGATCATCGCCAAGGCAAACCCGGAAGCAGTGCATGCTTTCGGTCATGAAGTGAAGAATGCTGGTGCTGCCAGCCCGGAAAGAGAAGGTAACTGGGCCAAGTCCACCTTTGAAGATCTGGTGCAATATAACGACGGCTTTAAAACCAATCTGATCGGTACCCCCGAGCAAATCGCCGAGCGCATCGTCGCGTTAAAAGCGGTGGGTGTGGATCTGATTCTGTCCGGCTTTTTGCACTTTCAGGAAGAGGTCGCTTACTTTGGTGACAAGGTGTTGCCATTGGTGAGAGCGCTGGAAGCAAAGAAACTGGCTAAAGCCGCCTGAGTGCCAGCCTGGGGAACAGCCTGATGACAACAGACACTTTACCGGACTGGCTCAGGTTTCAAACCGAGCATAGAGCACAGCGTGTCGCCATCCGGCACAAACAACTGGGCATATGGCATGAACAGACCTGGCAGGCAGCGCATCAAGCGGTGGTGCTGGCTGCGCAGTTGCTCAAGCAAAAAGGCTTTACTAGCGGAGACACCTTGTTTTTACTGAGTGAGCCCAGACCAGAGGCACTGCTGCTGTCGCTGGCTGCTCACTGGCTAGGTGGCGTGTCGGCGCCGCTAGACCCTGCTCACAAGCAATCCGAGTTGTTGGATCTGCTGCACACCTTACGCCCCAGGTTTGTTTTTGCGGAGACGCAAGCACAGGTCGATCAGGTGTTTGCAGCAAAGCCAGATGTGCAGCTGCTGATCTTTGCCGATGCCAGGGGCCTGGCTGACTACCATCATCCATCCATGTTCGCCTACAGCCAGATCGCTGCAGCTTTTGAGCAACAGACATTGCCTGAGCTGGCGATCAAAGCCGCAGACTATGACATTGCTTTCCGCTTTTACCGGCTGAGCCAGCATTACCAGCTCGAGTACCGTGAGATCACGCATGCCGAGTTATTGAAGAACGGCCAGACGCTGGTGCTGCATGAGGCGCTGACTGATAGGGAAGAAGCCTTGGCAGCGCGCGCTTTTGCCGCCAGCGGCCATGCGCGATATCTGCTTTCTCCGTGGTTGTTAGCCGGTTTCAAACTCAATTTCCCGGAGAATCTGGCGACCAGGGATACGGATAGACGCGAACTGGGCCCAAGCCTGGTGGCCGGTACTGCAGCTACCTATCAACGCTTGTATTTATTGACCCAATCTCGTTGGCCGTTGCAAAACAGCTGGCAATTCGTGCTGCTGCAGTGGGCGTTAAAGGTTTACCGCAAGCGCGTGCCTTTACTCAGTGTCATTGCACTATGGCTGGTGATAGCGCCGTTAAAAGATGTACTCGGCCTGAGCCATACCCGGGTGCCGTTACTGGTGGGAGAGCCATTGTCCGCCGAGGCTGAACAATTTTTTTCTGCCATCGGCATTCAGGTGCGGGGCTGGCCGGAAGAAACCACCTGGCACACCAGCCAGCTGCTGGTGATCCCGCCACCTGATAGCAGCGCTGAAACTTACTTCGCCCTCAAAGGCTTAAGGGCAGCATCATGACCGCGAGCCAAGCACTATTAAGCCTGCAAGGTATTTCTTTGTCTTTCAAGGGGGTACGGGCGATCACCAATATCAGTTTTTCGGTGAACAAAGGCGAGATATTTTCCCTGATCGGGCCTAATGGCGCCGGCAAAAGCTCACTGCTCAACGTCATCAATGGTGTTTACCAGGCAGATGAAGGTTTGATCACTTATCAGGGGGTATCCAGGAAAAGCATGCATCCGCAGTGGGCGGCCAGGCGTGGTGTCGCAAGGACCTTCCAGAACATCGCCTTGTTCAAGGGCATGTCGGTACTGGATAACGTGATCACTGGCACCAACCTCAAGCTTAAAAGCAGCTGGATAGAGCAGGCATTCAATATAGGCCGTGCGCCTGCGGATGCATTGCGGCAGCGACAGAAAGCCGAGCAGGTGATCGCATTTTTAAAATTGCAATCATGGCGTAACAGCATCGTGGGCAACCTGCCTTATGGTCTGCAAAAACGGGTAGAACTGGCACGCGCCCTGGCTGCCGAGCCTGAGCTGTTATTGCTGGATGAGCCTATGGCAGGCATGAATGCGGATGAAAAAGCAGAAATGGGCCGCTTCATCGTGGAAACGCAAAAAGAGTATGGCACCACCATCGTGCTGATTGAGCACGATATCAGCGTGGTGATGTCCTTGTCGGACCATGTAGTGGTGCTGGACTACGGCAAAAAGATAGGCGATGGCACACCTGCCGAAGTCAGGGTAGATCCGCAAGTGATTGCAGCTTATTTAGGCAGCAGACAGCAGGCTAAGGCTGGCACAGACCAGAATAAGGAAATAGCTAAACAATGAATTTTTTTCTGGAAGTGTTAAGCGGTGGTTTGCTGGCCGGCGTGATGTATTCACTGGTGGCCATCGGTTTCGTGCTGATTTATAAAGCCTCAGGGGTTTTTAACTTTGCCCAGGGGGCGATGGTGTTATTTGCCGCCCTGACCCTGGTCAGCCTGGTAGAGCGGGGCGTACCGTTCTGGGGTGCATTCGTGGTCACCCTGATCATCATGGTGCTACTGGCCTGGCTGATAGAGCGCCTGGTATTAAGAAAGCTGGTCAATCGCTCGCCTATCACCCTCTTTATGGCGACGCTGGGTTTGAGCTATATCGTTGAAGGCCTGGCTCAGGCCATGTGGGGCGCGCAAGTACATGCTTTAGACATAGGCATCAATGATGAGCCATATGAAGTGTTCGGTATTTTGCTGTCGCAGTTCGACCTATTTGCCGCCGCCATCGCTGGTGGCTTGGTGGTGTTGCTTGGTTTTCTGTTTAACCGGACCCGGGTCGGCATTTCGCTCAGAGCCGTGGCTGATGATCAACTGGCGGCGTTGGCGGTAGGCATAAGATTGCAACGGCTGTGGCTGATTGTGTGGGCAGTGGCCGGCTTTGTCGGCCTGGTGGCCGGCATACTGTGGGGCGCGCGGGTCGGTGTTCAGTTCTCTTTATCGCTGATCGTACTCAAAGCACTGCCGGTATTGATCATAGGTGGTTTCACCTCTATCGAAGGTGCGATCGTTGGCGGGCTGATCGTAGGGTCGTCCGAAAAACTGGCAGAGGTATTTATCGGCCCCTTGATAGGCGGCGGCATAGAAAACTGGTTTCCATATGTGCTGGCAGTGTTGTTTTTACTGGTCAGGCCTTATGGTCTTTTTGGCGACAAAGCCATAGAACGCGTTTAACAGGGTCAGCATGCTTTATAAAGAATCAGGTCAGTTTGTCACCGCTTATCGTTTTGATAGACGATTCCTGCGCCTCCGGCAGGAAAGATGGGCGTTTGCCGGCTTGCTGGCGTTTGCTTTCCTGGTCGTCCCCCTGATCGGTAACGACTATTGGTTCAGTGCCATTCTGATCCCTTTTCTGGTGCTGTCTCTGGCAGGCATGGGCCTGAACCTGCTGACCGGTTACGCCGGGCAATTGTCGTTAGGTTCAGCGGCGTTTATGGCGGTAGGCGCATTCGCCACCTACAACTTCAACCTGCGTATTGAAGGCCTGCCATTGATTGCCAGCCTTATCCTCGGCGGGCTGACTGCCGGCGGTGTAGGCCTGGTGTTCGGCTTGCCCAGTTTACGCATCAAGGGCTTTTATCTGATCGTTACTACCCTGGCTGCGCAGTTCTTTGTGCTATGGGTGTTCACCAATTTTGCGTGGTTCTCAAATAACTCGTCTTCAGGCGTGATCACAGCGCCGCCGCTACATGTAGCAGGGGCTGATTTCAGTGCACCCGCAGGCCGTTATCTGCTGACATTGACCATAGTGGTCGCGCTAGGCCTGTTAGCCAAAACCATAGTCAGTGGTGAAATAGGCAGAAAATGGATGGCGGTGCGGGATATGGATACGGCCGCGGCTGTCATCGGCATCTCGGTGCCCAGAACCAAATTACTGGCATTCGCCATCAGCTCCTTTTATTTGGGTATTGCCGGTGCACTGTGGGCATTTACCTATCTGGGTACGGTTGAACCGCACGGATTCGACCTTAGCCGATCATTCCAGATATTGTTCATCATTATCATTGGTGGCATGGGCAGTATTTTAGGCAACTTTCTGGGGGCTGCGTTTATCGTGCTTTTCCCCATACTGCTTTCGAACCTGTCATCGGGCCTGTTTGCCGGCACGATAGACCCCGGGCAGCTGGAAAATTTTCAGAAGATGATTTTCGGCGCTTTGATCATATTTTTCCTGATCAAAGAGCCCAGCGGGTTAGCCAAGGTCTGGCAAACCATCAAACAACGGCTGCGCGTCTGGCCGCTGCGTTTCTAGCCAGTTCATACACTAAAGGAGTCATTACAGATGTTGAACTTGCGCTGTAGACGCATTTATATAACAGAAAATTATTAACAATAACTTTTATATTTTAAAAAAGGAGTTTTAAAGTGAAATTTTTGGGTAAACATAGCTGGCTATTGCTGGCACTGGGTCTGGGTGTCGCCAGTGTCAGTACGCAATCGCAGGCGGCGAATGAACAGTATTTCCCGTTGCAGAGTTACCGGATCGGGCCATATGCTGCCGGTGGCTCGGGTTTCTTCGGCGGATTCATCGATTACCTGCAGTATGTGAATGCTAAAGAGGGTGGGGTGAATGGGGTCAAGTTCACCTGGAGTGAGTGCGAAACTGAATATGTGGTTGAAAAAGGGGTCGAATGCTACGAGCGGCTGAAAAAAGGTTTGAATGGCGCTCCGGCCGCGGCAACCAATCCTTTGTCAGTGGGTATCGCCTATGCCACATTAGAGCGTTCTACCGCTGACAAACTGCCGTTGATCACCATTAACCATGGCCGCACTGATTCCACAGATGGCAGTGTATTCCCGTATGCTTTCCCGCTGCAGTTGAATCCGTACAGTGAAGTCTCGGGCATCGTCAACTACATCGCACAAAAATCCGGCGGCCTGGACAAGCTCAAGGGCAAGAAGATCGTCACCCTTTATCACGGGTCACCTTACGGTAAAGAAACCAGCCCTATCCTGGAACTGCTGGCTAAAAAATATGGCTTTGAGCTGACATTGCTGGAAGTGCCTCATCCAGGCAATGAGCAACAGTCACAGTGGTTATCCATACGTCGTATCAAACCGGATTGGGTGATATTGCGTGGTTGGGGCGTGATGAACCCGGTGGCGCTGAAAACTGCGCAAAAGACCGGTTTCGCTGCTGACCATATCATAGGCAACATCTGGAGCAATTCGGAAGATGATGCCGCGCCAGCCGGTAACGCAGCCAAAGGTTACATTTCGATCACTACCCATCCTTCAGGGACCAGCTTCCCGGTACTGCAGGGGATCAATCAATACGTGGTGAAAGCCGGCAAGGGCAACCTGCAGGACCCCAAGCGTTTCGGTAATGTTTATTACAACCTTGGTGTTGTAAACGGCATCCTCAACGTTGAAGCGGTGCGTGTCGCTCAGGCCAGGTTCGGCAAACGTCCATTAAGCGGTGAAGAGGTGCGCTGGGGCTTTGAGAACATCAGGCTGGATGACAAACGTCTGACAGAACTGGGTGCCCTGGGCCTGGTGCAGCCACTGAAGTTAAGTTGCGCCGACCATGAAGGCGGTGGTGCAGTACGCTTCCAGCAATGGGATGGTACGCAATGGAAAGTGATCACTGAGTGGGTGCAGGCTGATCGCCAGTTGTTGCGGCCTATCATTGAAAAATCATCGCATGAATACGCCAGAGAAAAAGGCATCACCCCGCGTGATTGCAGCAAGGAAGACCTGGCAGCTAAATAATCCAAGGCTTATTTTGACTGGGATGCATACCGTGACAGCGGTATGCATTTTCAGTTTGATGCCGTGGGCAAAGGCTTCACCATTGCCCACGTGATCAAATTGAGGAGAGTCTGATGACACAGGCCATAGCAAAACCAAATCCGCATGTGGATGCGGTTGCAGATGCCATACTGCAACTGGATGATATTGAAGTCATTTACGAGCAGGTAATCTTTGCCATTAAACATATCTCGCTGCAAGTCAGCCCGCGATCCATCGTGGCCTTGCTGGGAGCCAATGGTGCCGGTAAAAGTACTATACTAAAAGCTATTTCCGGTCTGGTTCCGGCCCAGCGCGGCGAGATCGTGCAGGGAAAGATCTACTATCAGGGTGTTGACGTCACCCAGGCAACGCCTGGCGACCTGGTGTCGCGGGGCCTGGTTCAGGTGCTGGAAGGCCGGCATTGCTTTGGCCATCTGACGGTGGAAGAAAACCTGCTGACAGGTGCTTTTGTGCGCAGGCCATCCGCCAGGGTGTTAGCGCAGGAGCTGGAAACAGTGTATAGCTTTTTTCCGCGGCTGAAATTATTGCGTAAAAACCATGCCGGTTACACCTCCGGTGGCGAACAGCAAATGGTCGCCATAGGCAGAGCGCTGATGGCAGACCCAAAATTGATACTGCTGGATGAGCCTTCCATGGGCCTGGCCCCACAGGTCGTGGAAGAGATCTTTGACATCGTGCACCAGCTGCAACAGACACAAGGCCTGAGTTTTTTGCTGGCTGAGCAGAATGCGACGGTCGCATTGCGTTATGCAGATTATGCCTATGTCATAGAAAGCGGTCATGTGACGCAGCAGGGGGATGCGCAAACCATCGCTGACAGTGCGGCCTTGAGTGATTCATATCTGGGCGCCAGTCGCTGACGCATAGCCAGCAGCCAACCACTGGCTCGCACTGGTTTCACAACGAAAAAAAACGGCCCGGCGGCCGTTTTTTGCTGATAGCGGTCTTAAAAGAAATGCGCGACGTGGAAGATGGCCTTGATACCATCGATATCCGGCAGGTTGTTGCGGTTCTCTCTAAAGTAGAATAGGTCTATACGCTTGTTGCTGTCACCATCGATCAGATAACCGACACCTACATCTACGCGTTTCCTATCCAGGCCGGTGGTGTCATTGTTGAATTCCTGATAGATGACTTTGGGTTGGAATTTACCTATCCAGACGGTATCGGCAAAGGTATAGCTGCCATTGACAAAAAAGCCTTTGGCTTCTGGCAGAACTGTATCGCCGGTGTTGTCATTGTCATAGTTGTAATAAGACGCCTCTGCGCCCAGCACAGCGCCATTGCTTAACGGTTTTTCCAGACGCGTATCCAGGTTCCAGTACTTGGAATCCCCTTTGTTGAGGATAGTGCCGGTACCATCTTTCTGATAGCGGTAAGAAGCGCCTATCGAAAGAATGGATTTTTTACCGTCGTAGCTGGCCAGGTTGTAAAAGCCTGCTTCGGTATCCCAAAAGTTGTATTGCAGACGCGTCGCATACGAAAGGTTATCGGCCTGATTCGAGCCGCCTTGCCTGCCATTGGTGGCAGAGACATAGTATTTGAACGCGGCACTGTTGTCCCAGCCGAACAGCACTGCCCCGTTATCACGGCCGGCAAACTCATAAGAGCCTTGCTCGGCGATGGGGAAATCAAACGTAGTCGAATACATGGGCGCGGATGCCGAGGCACGGCTGGCTGCCGGCAAGAAACGACCTGCCCAGACATTGACGTAATTATTGACCTCTATGCCCAGATGGCCATCCAGCAACTCTATCTTGTCATCTGCAGTATTGCGGGCAAAGTTAAATTCATAGGTCACGTTTTTATGTAATTTACCATTGGTATATAAACGTGCCTCTTCGACTTCAAAGTCTTTGGAGCGGCTGGAGCCATTGGGTGCGGCATCGCTGATAGAGCTGAAGCTGACGCGCGAAGCGATACCGATATTCAGGAAAAGATTCTCGTCCCGTTGTATGGTTGCTTCGGCAAATGCCTGCTGGCTGATGATCAAGCCAGTCAGCACGGCTAAATGTTTACGATGAAATTTAGATTTTATTTTCATTTGGACTCTCTGCTTTTTGTAAGATGGGATGAATACCTGCCAGCGTTAAATTCACGCACGGCGATTGGATACCAACTTAGTTATTGCAGAAAGCGTGCCACCATTAAAATATAATAAAATCAATGGCTTATATTAAAATTACTGTAAAAGGCATGCTGAGCTATCGGCATGGTTGCTGTTTGTATGCCGTTGAGACAGCATAGCCCGGTCAAACCTGCGGATGAGGTGAGTGCCGATTAAAGCTGCTGCTGCAGATGCAGCATTTACAAAGGCAATAGCGATATCAGCAGCGCAGACAACAAAAAACGCCGCTAAAGCGGCGTTTTTATCAGACAGGGCAGGGATCAACCAAACTTGCCGGTGATATAGTCTTCGGTCTCTTTACGGCCAGGGTTGGTGAAGATCTTGTCGGTATCATCATATTCGATCAGCTCACCCAGATACATATAAGCAGTGTAGTCAGACACACGCGCGGCCTGTTGCATGTTGTGGGTCACCACCAGGATAGTCAGCTTGCTGCGCAGCTCTACCATCAACTCTTCGATGTTGGCGGTCGCGATCGGGTCCAGCGCTGAAGTCGGTTCATCGAACAGCATGATCTCCGGGTCAGTCGCCAGCGCGCGTGCGATACACAGACGTTGTTGCTGGCCGCCTGACAGGTTGAATGCCAGGTCATGCAAGCGGTCTTTCACTTCGTTCCACAAGGCGGCGCCTTTGAGCGCTTCTTCCACCTTGTCATCCATGATGCGTTTGTTGTTCTCACCACGCACGCGCAGGCCATAAGCCACGTTCTCGTAGATGGATTTAGGGAAAGGGTTAGGTTTCTGGAACACCATGCTGATGCGCATGCGTACTTCTATCGGGTCTACACCGCTATCGAGCACATTGGTGTTATCCGGGTGCATGACGATCTGACCCTGGTATTTATTACCTGGATACAGGTCATGCATACGGTTGAAACAGCGCAGGAAGGTTGATTTTCCGCAGCCTGAGGGGCCGATCAACGCAGTGATCTTGTTCTCGTACAAGGGCATGGAAATGCCTTTGAGTGCGCGGGCGCCGTTGCTGTAAAAGAAGTTCAGGTCGCGAGCTTCGGCTTTAATCGGGGTCGTTATTGTGGCCATGATATTTTCTAAATCCTGTGTGGCATTACCATTTAATATTTTTACGAATTTTGTAGCGTAACCAGATCGCGCCACCGTTCATCAACAAAGTGACGACGATGATCAGCGCACCAGTAGCGGCCGCATTGACATGAAATGCATGGTCAGGGCGCGACAGCCAGTTAAACATCTGAATCGGCATCACGGTGAAACCGGAAGAAAGCCATTCAAAGTTAAGAAACGGCGGTTCAGTGGTGACAGGTGAGGGCGGCAGGAAAGCAATGAACGTCAGCGCGCCTATGGTGATGATAGGGGCAGTTTCACCGAGTGCACGCGACATACCGATGATCACACCGGTCAGGATACCGCCGTAAGAGTACTTGAAGACATGGTCGTAAACCACTTGCCACTTGGTGGCACCGACGCCATAGGCGGCTTCGCGTATGGAAACCGGGATGGCGCGTATCGCTTCACGGGTAGAGACGATCACGATAGGCAGTATCAGCAAGCCCAGGGTCAGGCCGGCAGTCAGTATGCTCTGGCCGAAACCGAGGATATAAACGAACAGGCCCAGTGCCAGCAGACCATAAATAATGGAAGGCACACCAGCCAGGTTAGAAACGTTGATCTCTATCAGGTCGGTAAACCAGTTTTTTGGCGCATATTCTTCCAGGTACAAACCGGCGGCCACACCGACTGGCACTGCCGACAGAAAGGTCACGCTCATCACCAGCAGTGAACCCACCCAGGCCGAAAGCAGGCCGGCGCGGGCCGCACGACGTGACGGGAACTCAGTCAGGAACTCAAGGTTGAATTTTGGGTAGCCATCGGCGATCAACTGCCAGAACAGCAACATCAGTGTCATCAGGCCCAGCATCAGGCAGATCAGGCCCAGTGCGGCAAACAGTGTGTCGTTACGCTTGTGGCGTTTGATCATGGCGCGTACTTCGCCCAGATTTTCAAGTACAGAAGCTTTATGTTCCATGTGGTGTCTTTCCTGCCTGTCCCGCCAGATCATCCAGCGGCAGTGTAGCGTTGTTATATGTCAGTATTGCGTCAGCGTTCTGCGCCAGCATCAGTAGTTTTCGCGGTAGCGCTTGCGTACCCAGTGACCAATGATGTTAAAGGTCAAGGTCATGGCCATCAGCACCAGGCCGGCGGCAAAAATACTCTGGTAGCCTATGCTGCCGTGTGGCAAGTCACCCATCGCCACCTGCACGATATAGGCAGTGATGGTGGCTGCACTTTCCAGCGGGTTAAAGGTCAGGTTAGGCTGCTGGCCTGCTGCGATCGCCACTACCATGGTTTCACCCACTGCGCGCGAGATGGCTAGGATGTAAGCCGCAACGATGCCGGAGATGGCAGCCGGTGTCACCACCTTGACCGCAGTCTGGAAACGCGTGGCACCCATGGCATAAGAACCTTCACGCATGCTCATGGGCACGGCGCGCATGGCATCTTCTGAAAGCGATGCGATGTATGGGATGATCATGATACCCATGACGATACCCGCGCCCAGCATGTTGAAGCTAGGCAGGTCCGGGTAGATGGATTGCAGTAACGGTGTGACAAAAAACAGGGCGAAATAGCCAAACACCACGGTAGGTACACCTACCAGCAGTTCCAGGATAGGCTTTACGATCTCGCGTGTCTTGTGGTTGGCGAATTCAGAGAGAAAGATCGCTGAAACAGTGCCTATAGGCACGGCTACCGCCAGGGCGATGGCCGAGGTGGTCAGGGTGCCGGAAACCAGCGGCATGATGCCGTAGTGCGCATCTTCAAACAGCGGTGTCCATTCAGTGTCGGTGAAAAACTCCACCACAGACACCGTTTTAAAGAAACTCAGTGATTCGTAAAGCAACACGCCCACGATGGCAAAAGTCGTCGCTACGGCCACCAGTGCCGCCATCATCAGTATCAGTTCAATAATACGTTCTTTGACGTTTCTACGGATGTTTTTAGCCAGTCTGGGGCTGATGGGCAGTTCCACGGGTGCTTGCATTGCTTGAGTCGCCATAATGTTGAACTTTAGAAAAGATCAAAAACAAATGATCAGTCGGGGTAAGAATTTTAGCGGATAATCCGCGCTACAGGCCGATCAATCACGAAAAAAGGGGCTTTCTCAGCCCCTTTTATCATTACTTGATACGGGATAACAGGTCAGTGATCTTGATGCCGACTTCTGAAGTGCCGTTGAAACCGGTGCCTGGTTTCATGGCTTTGAAATGCGTTTTTACCGCTTCGTAATCTTCTTTAGGCAAAGGCACGTACTTCACTTCTTTCACCAGTTCAGGCGCGTTTTCCAGGTAGAAGTTGATAAACGCTTTCACTTCCGGTTTGAAAGCCGCTGAAGTCGCGTTCACGTAAATAAACAGTGGGCGCGCCAATGGCTGGTAGGTACCGTCCATCACAGTTGCTTCTGAAGGCAATACCGCTTTGCCGCCTTCTTTAGCAACAATAGGCACCGCTCTCAGCTTGTCGGTGTTTTCCAGGTAGTAAGCCAGGCCGAAGTAAGCCAGACCGCCTACGTTACCTGAAACACCTTGTACCAGCACGTTGTCATCTTCTGAAGGAGTGTAGTCTTTACGGCTGGCTTTAGATTTGCCGTTGACTGCTTCAGTAAAGTAATCGAATGTACCGGAGGAAGTACCTGGACCGTACAGGTTCATGGCTTTATCCGGGAAAGTCGCGTTCACTTGCTTCCAGTTCTTGACTGAAGAGTTAGGCTCCCAGATCTTTTTCAGCTCAGCCACAGAAAGTTGTTTTACCCAGTCATTTTTGCCGTTTACAACCACGGTCAGCGCATCGAAAGCCACTGGCAACTCGATAAACTGTACGCCACCTTCTTTACACAGATCGATCTCTTTTTGTGTGATAGGGCGTGAAGCATCAGAAATGTCGGTTTCACCACGGCAGAACTTTTTAAAACCACCGCCAGTACCTGACTCGCCCACAGTGACTTTAATGCCTTTGCTACGCTGAAACTCTTCAGCCACGGCTTCGGTGATAGGGTACACAGTGCTGGAACCATCGATTTTGATGATCTTGTCTGCAGCAGCGGCTGTGTTTGAGAAACTGAAGGCTTGTACTATCAGTGTGGCGATAAAAGTAGTGCGGAACAGCTGGGTATTCATTTATACACTCCTGTGTGTGTGGTGTTGTCTTGCAATGCGTGAATCTTAGAAACTTTATATGACAGAAATGTGACAAAAGATAAAAAATGCGCTCCAGAAAACAAGAAAGGCGCACTGGGCGCCTGTTTTTATGACAATTTTTTTACAGCACACTTTCGCCTATATGGTAGGCGATCGCCGCCATGATCGCTGCACAGGGGATAGTGAGCACCCAGGCCCAGACGATACGCGAAGCCAGCCCCCAGCGCACCGCGGTCATACGGCGGGATAGTCCGACGCCGACGATGGCACCAGTGATGGTGTGGGTAGTGGAGACCGGGATGCCCAGGCTGGTCGCCAGGAACAAAGCGATAGAGCCGGATGTTTGCGCGGCAAAGCCACCGGTAGGGCGTATCTTGGTGATGCCCATGCCCATGGTACGCACGATGCGCCAGCCGCCGAACAGCGTGCCCAGGCCCATAGCCAGCTGGCAGGCGATCACCACCCAGAACGGCACATGAAAGTCGCCTTGCAGGTAGCCATTGGCAAACAGCAATACCGTGATGATACCCATGGTTTTTTGCGCGTCATTGGCGCCGTGGCCCAGGCTGAACAACGAAGATGAAATGAATTGCATCTTGTTGAAGCGGCTTTCGATCTTGTAGGGCGAAGAGCGCTGGAACAACCACATGATGCCAATTGATAACAGCAGTGCCAGCAACATGCCGAACAGCGGTGACAGGATGATGGCGACACCGGTGCTGATCAGCTTGCTGCCTATGATCACGCCCTTGGTGCCTGAGTGCGCCATGCCGGCACCTATCAGGCCACCGATCAGTGCGTGCGAAGACGAGGAGGGGATACCGAACCACCAGGTGATGACGTTCCAGGCGATCGCGCCGAACAACGCACCAAAGATGATGGTGTTGTTGACGATATGCGGGTCTATGATGCCTTTACCTACCGTGTCTGCCACATGCAGGCCAAAAAACAGGAAAGCGACAAAGTTGAAAAAAGCGGCCCAGATCACCGCGGCCTGCGGTGTCAGCAGGCGGGTAGAGACCATTAAAGCGATTGAATTGGCGGCATCGTGAAAGCCATTCATAAAATCAAAGATCAGGGCGACGAACACAAGCACCGCCATGACGATAATCACGTGATCCATGATGCTTCCTTAGATTCGTTCCAACACGACGCCGTGTATCACATCCGCGACATCCTCACAGCTATCCACGGCCTCTTCAAACAGATCATACAATTGCTTGGAACGGATCAGGGTGCGTGCATCATGGTCTTCGGCAAACAGCCTGTGCATGCCTGAGCGCATGATATGGTCGGCTTCGCCTTCTATAGTGCTGATCTCTTCACAGGTGCGCAGGATGCGCTCTGCATTTTTCATGTCGGAAAGCATATGTACGGCATCACGTACTTTTTCTGAGGCGCGCAACAGTATCTGTGCCAGCGCGACCATTTCCGGAGTGAACTTGCTATGGCCGTAGATCTCGGCGCTCTGCGGGATCGCTTCCATATAATCAATGATATCGTCCAGCGCCATGGCCAGCTCGCGGATCTCGCGGCGGTCAAACGGGGTGATAAAGGTCTTGTGTAGTGAGAGCAGTATCTCTTTGGTGTACTCGTCGGCTTCGGATTCGATTTTGCGGATCTCGGCAAAATGGGTGTGAAAATCAGCCTGGTCTACCACGGCGGCCATTAAAGCCAGTACTTTTGAACCACGCACAGCACAGTCGGCCAAACGGTTAAACAGCACAAAGTAGTTATCGTTTCTAGGGCTGATTGCAGCCATAATGCGGCCAAAGGTGGCATGCGCCATTGAGGACTCCCGGACGGTTACAAGGTTTTGTGACCGTGATTTTACTATTTTGTGACACTGTATGTGACAAAAATATGAATTCTTTACGAAATAGATCGCCACTGATGGCCCTGAATCACGCGCCCGGCTGCGGTATAATGCTGTTTTTTACTCACTGACCACTAAAAAAATGGAAGCTGAACACCTTAATAGTATCGCCAACGCACTCAGCGATTTGACGCAACGTCACCAGGCCCTTCGGGGGTATCTTTGACTACGAGACCAAAGAGCAACGTTTAGCCGAGGTCAATGGCCTGCTCGAAGACCCCAAAGTCTGGGATAACGCAGAAAAGGCACAAAACCTGGGCAAAGAAAAGCGCATGCTGGAAACCGTGGTCATGACGCTGGACGATGTACAGCAGTCACTTTCCGATAGCCGCGAACTGTTCGAGATGGCGCGCGAAGAGAATGATGACGATACCCTGTTAAGTGTAGAAGCGGATACGCAAAAGATAGAAGAGATCATAGCGGCCATGGAATTCAAGCGCATGTTCTCGCAGCCTATGGATGCCAATAACTGCTTTATCGAATTCCAGTCCGGCAGTGGCGGCACCGAGGCGCAAGACTGGGCCGGCATGTTGCTGCGCATGTATCTGCGCTACGTAGAACGCAAAGGCTTTAAAGTCGAAGTGCTGGAAGAGTCCGAAGGCGATATCGCCGGCATCAAGGGCGCATCGATCAAGGTCAGTGGTGATTATGCCTTTGGCACCCTGCGTACCGAAAGCGGTGTGCATAGACTGGTACGCAAATCGCCATTTGACGCCAACTCCAAACGGCATACCAGTTTTGCCAGCGTGCAGATATTCCCTGAGGTCGATGATTCGATCGAGATCGACATCAACCCGGCTGATTTGCGTATAGATACCTACCGCGCCAGTGGTGCCGGTGGCCAGCACATCAACAAAACCGATTCAGCCGTGCGTATCACCCACTTGCCGACCAATGTCGTCGTGCAATGCCAGAATGACCGCTCACAGCACCGCAACCGCGAAGAAGCGATGAACATGCTGAAAGGCGCGTTGTATAACCTGGAGCTCAGTAAACGTAACGAAGAAAAGCAGGCGCTGGAAGATGCCAAAACCGACATCGGCTGGGGCCACCAGATCCGCAGCTACGTGCTGGACCAGGGCCGTATCAAAGACCTGCGTACCAATGTCGAGATAGGCAATACCCAGGGCGTGCTCGATGGTGACCTCGATCCGTTTATTATGGAAAGCCTGAAACAGGGGCTGTGATCTTAAGGTTAAAAATAAAAAAGCAGCGCTCACGCTGCTTTTTTATTGCCTGGCCATTCAGTCAGGCAGGTCATTCAGTCAGGCTGGCCATCCACATACAGCCAGTGCCCGTGCTCATAGGTGAAACGGCTATATTCGCTCAGTTGTTCTTTCTTGTGTTTGCCGCTCTGGAAAGTGGCAACAAACCTGACGAAAGCCGTGTTTTCAGCAGTTTGCTCATGCGACAACACCTGCAGTTTTAACCATTTGATGCCAGCTAGGTCTGCCAGGGTCAGGCTTTGCGGGCGGGTATCGGCATGCCAGGTCTGCAGGATATAGGCAGGCAGCTTGAGTGCATAAGCACTGTAACGCGAGCGCATCAGCCGTTCGGCATCTGGCGCAGGCTGTCCTGCATGTAAAGGCTGGCAGCAATCGTTATAAGCTTTGCCACTAAAGCATGGGCAAGGGTTTTTCATAGTGGTACCTGATCGCAGAAGCGCACATCATACTATTACTAGCAGGCATGGCCGGTATAGAAACTGAGATTTCTTGAAAAGATATTTGCTCCGACCCAGCAAGTTATTAGACTAAACTAACTGAACAGAGCCAAGTTGGATTTTTATATGCAAACCGTGAATATAGATCAAGCCCAGACACAGCTTTCCAAGCTGGTAGACCAGGCTGCCAATGGCGAATCTTTTATTATCGCCAAAGCAGGCAAACCTTTGGTCAAGGTCAGCAAACTAGATACGACTGAGCCTGCTGCCTTTAAGCGCATAGGCTTTATGGCAGGCCAGATCGAGGTGCCCGCTGATTTTGATGAAATGGGAAAAGCGGAGATCGCCAAGCTGTTCGGCGTGGAATAAAGCGCATCAAGTAATTGCTGGATAGACACTTTAACTTTGGGCTGCTGCAGGCTCTGTCACTGTCGATGGGCCAGTCTAACCGACGATAGCTTTCCCGCGGTTGTTTACATATCAAAACAGCGCTTTTTGTGCAGCAGGTGGCGCCGTCAGTAGTTGGTCTGTATCTATCTCGAATATGCCGAGTTTGCCGGCGCAGGGCATCAGCGGCAATGGCCTGGCCTGTGTAAATAAAAAGCCGTAATACTCCTGGTGCACGCCACCAAAATGCGCGCGTTGTTCGCGGCTGATGCCGGCTGGTAGCTGGCCAGGCTTGCTGCACAACACCAGGTTGGCGATGCCGACCACGCCGCCGTATTCCAGTTTGTCGCGGTCGGGGATGGGCACATCGGTATTGGATTTGATGTGCTGGTAATAGGCTTCGTACAGGCCTTTGCTGGCATGGATCAGGATAGGGCCGCGGTATTGCGTGCCCCAGCTGCGGTCATCTACCAGCAGGTAGCCGTTCGCGATCAGCCAGGCGAACGGCTGCTTGAGAGACAAGGCTTTGAGCACGCCTGAGGGTACTAAAGTGGACATGATCTGGCTGCTGGTCTGGCCGCCTGCTTAGGCGATCTCGCGCGTTTCCATAAACTGGATATCCGGGTACCTTTCTTGCGCCATTTGCAGGTTGACGCGATTGGGTGCCAGGTAAACGTAATCATCCGCACTATCCAGGCCGACGTTAAAACCGTATTTGTCGGCGATCGCTTTCAGGTCAGCGTCTGAGCCTTTCAGCCAGCGCGCGGTATAGCAGTCGTATGGTTCAAAGATCATATCGACGCCGTACTCATGCTCCAGGCGGTGCGCTACCACGTCAAACTGCAACATGCCGACCGCACCCAGGATCAGGTCGTTGGAAAGCAGCGGGCGGAACAGCTGCGCTGCACCTTCTTCGGACAATTGCTTGAGACCTATCTGCAACTGTTTCATTTTCATCGGGTTTTTGATACGTGCGCGGCGGAAGAATTCCGGTGCGAACGAAGGGATACCGGTGAATTTAAGCGCTTCGTTCTCGGTGAAGGTATCGCCCAGTTTGATGGTGCCGTGGTTGGGGATGCCGATGATATCGCCGGAATAAGCCTCATCCATAATGGTGCGGTCTTGCGCCATAAAGGTGATGGCGTTGTTGACGTTGAGCATTTTGCCGGAAGCCACCTGCTTGATCTTCATGCCACGCTCAAACCGGCCAGAACACACGCGCAGGAAAGCGATACGGTCCCTGTGCTTTGGGTCCATATTAGCCTGGATCTTGAAAACAAAGCCGGCGAATTTTTCTTCATTGGCTGCGACGGAGCGGGTAGCCGTATTGCGTGCCTGTGGCGGTGGCGACAAGTCGACCACTGCATCCAGCAGCGATTGCACGCCAAAGTTATTCACCGCCGAGCCAAAGAATACCGGCGTTTGCTTGCCGCTTAAATAACGTTCTTTGTTGAATTCGTTAGAGGCACCGCGCACCAGTTCTATGTCTACGCGCAGCTCTTGCGCCTGGTAGCCTATCAGTTCGTCCAGGCGTGGGTTATCTATGCCCTGTATGGTTTCTGAAGTGCCTTTTTCTGCACGCGGGTCAAAGAACAATATGCTGTCTGTGACCAGGTTATAAACGCCCCTGAAGGTCTTGCCCATGCCTATGGGCCAGGTCATGGGCGCACATTCCATGCCCAGGGTGGTTTCTATCTCGTCCAGCAGTTCTATAGGGGCGCGGCTCTCGCGGTCCAGCTTGTTGATAAAGGTGATGATAGGCGTGTCGCGCATACGACAGACATTGAGCAGCTTGATGGTTTGCGCTTCTACCCCGTTGACCGAGTCTATCACCATCACCGCCGAGTCTACCGCGGTCAGGGTTCTGTAGGTATCTTCAGAGAAGTCATCATGGCCTGGGGTATCAAGCAGGTTGACCATATGCTCGCGGTATGGAAACTGCATCACCGAGGAGGTCACGGAAATGCCACGTTGCTTTTCCAGCTCCATCCAGTCAGATGTGGCGTGCCGGGCAGCCTTGCGGCCACGCACTTCACCGGCGACCTGGATCGCGCCACCGAACCACAGCAGTTTTTCTGTCAGTGTGGTTTTACCGGCATCCGGGTGAGAAATAATGGCAAAGGTGCGACGGCGTTGGACTTCTTGCTGCAAACTGGACATGAAAAAATAGCGGCTGATTTAAAAGCCGCTATTTTAACCTATCCAACTTGTTTAACCTATTGAGCGCCGGGGCGTTCTATGCGCAGTGATGCCTGTTGCGCTGGCGATGGCCTTATTTACGCATCAGGAAGATCGCAATGGCGACAAACACACATAAAATGATCAGGCCTTCCAAAGCTATTCCAACCCGTGCTTAATTCACCGCCTGTTTCAGCTGTTCCAAAATTGCCGGATTATCCAGGGTGGAGATATCAGAGGTGATCTCTTCGCCTTTGGCCAGGCTGCGCAGCAGGCGGCGCATGATCTTGCCAGAGCGTGTCTTGGGCAGATTATCGCCAAAACGGATCTCGTCCGGCTTGGCGATAGGGCCTATCTCCTTGCCTACCCATTCACGCAACTCGGCAACGATTTTTTTGGCTTCTTCACCTTCTGGCCGTTTGCCCTTGAGCACCACATATGCCACCACCGATTCGCCTTTGATAGGGTGCGGTTTACCGACGACTGCCGACTCTGCCACCAGATGGTTGGCAACCAGTGCCGATTCGATCTCCATGGTGCCCAGGCGATGGCCGGAAACATTGAGCACATCATCGATACGGCCCATGATGGTGAAATTGCCGGTGGTCGCATCGCGCACGGCACCATCACCGGCCAGGTAGATATTGCCGCCCAGTTCTGCCGGGTAATAACTGGCGATAAAGCGTTCTGGGTCGTTATAAATGGTACGTATCATCGAAGGCCACGGCTTCTTGATCACCAGCAGGCCGCCGGTCCCCCAGGGGATATCCTTGCCGGTTTCATCCACCACATCAATATCAATGCCGGGGAAGGGCAGGGTACAGGAGCCAGGCACCAGTTTGGTCGCGCCCGGTAGCGGGGTGATCACATGGCCGCCGGTTTCGGTCTGCCAGAAGGTATCCACGATAGGGCAACGGCTGCCACCGACTTGCTCGTAATACCACATCCACGCTTCCGGGTTGATAGGTTCACCCACCGTGCCCAGCAGGCGCAGGCTGGATAAATCGTATTGTTTAGGGTGTGTCGCCGGGTCAGATTCACCGGCTTTGATCAATGAACGGATCGCAGTGGGCGCCGTGTAAAACACACTGACCTTGTGGCGCTGTATCATTTCCCAGAAACGGCCAGCGTTAGGGAAAGTCGGGATGCCTTCAAACACGATCTGTGTCGCGCCCATCGCCAGCGGGCCATAAGTCACATAACTATGGCCGGTGATCCAGCCCACATCGGCGGTACACCAGTAAATATCCTCAGGCTTGATATCAAAGGTCCAGCGCATGGTGTTCATGGCATGCAGCAGATAGCCTGCAGAGCTGTGCTGCACGCCTTTGGGTTTGCCGGTAGAACCGGAGGTATACAGCAGGAACAAAGGATGTTCGGCATCGACCATCACCGGTGCACATTCATCTGCCTGGCCGGCGATCAGCTCATGCCACCAGATACAGTTGTCAGCCCAGGCGATCTCCTGGCCGGTTTTTTTGAACACCACGATATTGCGTATGCTGTCACAGCCACCCATAGCGATGCCTTCATCGACTGCCTGTTTCAGTGGCAAGGTCTTGCCACCGCGAAACTGGCCGTCGGAGGTGATCACCGCCACTGCACCGGCATCAATGATGCGTTCATTCAGGCTCTTGGCCGAAAAACCGCCAAACACCACCGAGTGTATGATGCCCAGACGCGCACAGGCCTGCATGGCGACTATCGCTTCTATGCCCATGGGCAGGTAGATGATGACGCGGTCACCCTTGGCCAGGTTTAAGGATTTGAGGCCATTGGCAAACTGGCACACCTGGTGGTAAAGCGCTTTGTA
Organism: Methylophilus luteus; assembly: GCF_042676265.1. NCBI lineage: Bacteria > Pseudomonadati > Pseudomonadota > Betaproteobacteria > Nitrosomonadales > Methylophilaceae > Methylophilus > Methylophilus luteus. The sequence continues at coordinate 1,255,632 of NZ_JBHTKB010000001.1, read as the reverse complement.
GGTGATGTTTTTAACTTCGCCATTATCAGCTTCAAAGATGATGGCGGTCTTGTTGGGGATGGTGTGCAGGTGTTTGTCCAGGCAGTTGGCAGAGACGTTCAATTCACCATCCTCAAACCACTTGTAGAACGGGGCCTGGGTTTCGTTCAGGGTTTTGGTGAATGGTTTGTGCCAGATCAAAAGTTCGCGTGCCAGATTGGCCCAGAATCCTTCGTAATCCTGTGCTACTTCCTGGCACAGGCGTTGGTATTCCTCCATGCTGCCCACTGCGGCCTGGCTTGAAAAAGCTGTGCCCGGTGCAAATACGCGGTGTTCATGAAGTACAGATTCGATAGACATAGCGTCCCCCAAAAATCAATGTCAAAAAATGAAAGCGCCAAAAAGGCAGGTTAGGTGAACCTCAGGTATTATTATTCTGGTTCTGATTGACAAACTCTCCGAGCACACAAGACACCACATAAGAGCGATATCCCATGCAACAGCTTGACCAAATTCTAACAGAAAAGCAGGTCCCGTCTACAGAGGCGGCCTATTTGCAACATGCCGCGGAATGCAGCCCGTTTTTTGCCAGATTCGTTACAAAAAATACAGATAATCTGACTGATTTGTTAGATAACTTATATAAGACCTATAAGACTGACGATGTTTATGCCTTGTTTTCCGGCGAAAAATATTTAGCAGAAACTGTTTTTTTGCAACATATACGGCAGACCCGCCAGCGCCTGATGGCGCATATGATATTGCGCGACCTGAATGGCCTGGCAGACTTTGCCGAGGTGGTAGAGATCACCAGTGCACTGGCTGAAGCAGCGATCACGGCGGCGGCGGATTTTTATCATGCCGAGCTGAGCAAGTCTTACGGCACACCACGCGATGCACAAGGCCAGGCGCAGCAACTGATCGTGGTTGGCATGGGCAAACTGGGCGGGCGTGAACTGAATGTGTCCTCAGATATAGACCTGATCTTTGCCTATGAGCAGGAGGGCGAGACCGACGGTCAAAAGGTGATCAGTAATCAGGATTTCTTTACCCGGCTCGGCAAAAAACTGATCACGGCGCTGGATGATGTCACCGCCGATGGCTTTGTGTTCCGCATGGATATGCGCTTGCGCCCGTTCGGGTCTGAAGGGGCACTGGTCTGCAATCTGGATGCGCTGGAAGATTATTACCAGAACTATGGCCGTGAATGGGAGCGCTATGCCTGGATCAAGGGCCGCGTGGTGTATGGGCCGGCAGAAGCACTGACCAAGTTGATCCGGCCATTCGTGTTCCGCAAATACCTGGACTTTAACGCCTATGCTTCCATGCGCGACCTCAAAACGCAGATCCAGCGCGATGTGGTACAGCGCCGCTTATCCAACAATATCAAGCTAGGCCGCGGCGGTATCCGCGAGGTCGAGTTCATCGCCCAGGTGTTCCAGCTGATCCGTGGCGGGCAACTGCCCGACCTGCAGATCAAACCCACCCTGGCGGTGCTGGCGCGCCTGGCCGAACGTGGCATGTTGCCGCAAGAGGACGTGGCAGCGCTGCAGGAAAGTTATATCTACCTGCGCAACCTTGAGCACAGGCTGATGTATATCGATGATCAGCAAACCCAGGACCTGCCCGATTCAGACACCTACCGGCAATACCTGCTGCACATGGTCGGGCATGCAGACTGGCCAAGCTTTATTGCCGAACTCAACCTGCACCGTGACCGCGTGCAGCGCTTTTTTGACGATACCTTTAAAGACCAGCAAAACAACGATCTGCAGCAGGAAACCGCCATCTGGCAAGGCACCATCGCGGCGGGTGAGGCTGAACAATGGCTAGAGGCACAAGGTTACACACGCACAGCTGACCTGGTGCAGATGCTGAAAAATACCCGCACCAGCCAGAAGATACAGCAATTGCCTGAACAAAGCCGGCGCCGCCTCGATCAGCTGATGCCCTTGCTGTTGCGTGAAGCAGTGCAACAGCAAAGCACAGTGCCGGATACCGCGCTGATACGCACCCTGGATCTGCTGGAAAGTATCTGCCGCCGCGCCAGTTACCTGGCTTTGCTGGCTGAGTTTCCGGATGCCTTGTCGCTGATAGTGAAATTGTGTGCTGCTAGCCCGTGGATCGCGCAATATGTGGCGGCCCACCCGGTGTTGCTGGACGAGCTGCTCAACAAGCAGACCCTGTTCAAGCGCCTGGACGCCGCGCAGTTGAAAGCCGAGTTGACCCAGCATATGGCGCACCTGGCTGGCGATGTCGAAGCACAAATGGATGCCATGCGCCATTTCAAACATGCCAATGTGCTGAAGATCGCCGCCCAGGACCTGATGACCGCCTTGCCGCTGGAAGCGATTTCAGATGACCTGAGTGCGCTGGCCGAGGTGGTATTGCAGGTCAGCCTGCAGACGGTGTGGCAGAACATCAGTTTCAAGCATAGAGACACGCCGCAGTTTGCCGTGATCGGCTATGGCAAGCTGGGTGGTAAAGAACTGGGCTACCTGTCTGACCTGGATATCATCTTTTTATATGACGATGACGCCGACAATGCGCAGGAGGTCTATGCCAGGTATGCACAGCGGCTGAATACCTGGTTCAACACCATTACTAACGCAGGCTTGCTCTACGAGACCGATCTGCAGCTGCGGCCGGATGGCAATAGCGGCCTGCTGGTGAGCAGTGTGGCTGCGTTTAACGATTATCAGGAGAACAAGGCCTGGGTGTGGGAGCATCAGGCGATCACGCGGGCACGGTTTGTGGCGGGCGAGCCGGCGGTGGGCAAGCAGTTTGAGCGTATCCGGCTGGCGGTGTTGAAAACAGCGCGCCAGCAAGCAGATATTCAGCCGCAGATCATAGAGATGCGGCAGAAGATGCGCGCCGCACATCGCTTTGATGCGGCCAAATTTGATTTAAAGCATGAGGCGGGCGGCATCATAGATGTGGAGTTCATGGTGCAGTACTTGGTGCTGTTGCATGCCGCAGCTTATCCGGTGCTGACTGACAATATCGGCAATATCGCATTGCTGGGCGTGCTGGCAGAAAACGGATTGATAGACGCCTGCCTGGCCGAGCAGGTGCAACAGTCGTATCGCCAGTACCGCGCATGGATACATGCCAGCAAATTACAGGGTGAGCCGGCTAAAGTGGATAAAGCGCTGGCAGAACCGCTGCAGCAACCGGTGATACAGTTGTGGCAAACGGTATTCGGGCAAGCGTAAATACTTGGCTTTATATGCCCCAGCGCAAGCCGGCAGTGTGCACAGCGCTATCCCAGTGCTGTTTGATCTCTGCATCAAGCAGACACACGCTGATAGATGCGCCTGCCATATCGATGGCGGTGATGTAGTTGCCGACCAGGCTGCGTGCGACGCGATAACCTTTTTCAGCGAGCAGGCTGGCCGCCTGCTGGTAGATCAGGTACAACTCCATCAGCGGCGTGGCACCCAGGCCATTCACCAGTAATAAGATCTCACCTTCTGCAGGCAGCTGCTTGGCGGCAATGTCGTGCAAAATGGCAGCGACCATATCGCTGACGATAGCATCCGCAGGGCGCATGGCTTCGCGGCGGCGGCCAGGTTCACCGTGTATGCCTACCCCCATTTCAATCTCGGCTTCAGAAATATCAAAAGTAGGACGGCCGGCAGCAGGCACGGTGCAACTGGTCAGTGCCACGCCTATGCTGGAAGTGCGCAGGTTGATTTTATCGCCCAGTGCTTTACAAGCCGCCAGGTCTGCGCCAGTTTCCGCCAGGCTGCCTACACATTTTTCCACGATCACGGTGCCGGCAACACCACGGCGGCCGGTGGTGTAAGTGCTGTTGACCACCGCACAGTCATCCGAGGTATAGACCGTTGCATGTTCAAATGGCAGCATCTCGGTTGCCATCTCAAAATTCATCACATCGCCGGCATAGTTTTTCACAATAAACAGCACGCCGTTGCCGGCATGCACTGCCTCTGCCGCCGCCAGCATCTGGTCTGGCGTAGGCGAGGTGAATACCTGGCCGGGGCAGGCTGCATCCAGCATGCCTTTACCCACGTAGCCTGCATGCAGTGGTTCGTGGCCAGAACCGCCACCGGAAATCACGGCCACCTTGTTTTGCGCTTTTTGCTTGCGCGTGACAAATGTGGGCTCAAACTGCACCTCTACCAGGTCAGCATGTGCAGTGGCAAAGCCGCGCAGGCTTTCGGCCAGCATATGGTCTACATTGTTGATAAATTTTTTCACTTTGATCCTCCGTGTGCTTGCTTGATATTGGCGTAGGCTACTGCTGGTTGTTTAGTGAGATTGCGCCAGCACCTGGTCGCATACTGCATGTATCATCACCTGGCAGCTTTTGGCGCCTGCATCCAGGTGGCCTATGGCGCGTTCGCCCAGACCGGCCGCCCGGCCTTTAGTCGCTAGCAGATTGCGGGTGGATTCCAGGCCATCGCTGGCCACCGGTTTCAGGGCGGTTGCGATCTGCGCGGCTGTCTGACCTTGTTCGGCCAGCTGTTTAAAGGTATGCGCTACCGGGATCAGTACATCGAGCATGGTTTTCTCGCCTGCCTGCGCCTTGCCGCGCTGCATAATCGCTTCTACCCCTGCCGCAAACGCCAGGGCGATATCATTGCTGGCGGGTGTCGCTACCGTTTGCAGCGTTTTGCCCATGCTGATAAAAAAACTGGCAAACAAAGGGCCGGAGGCACCGCCTATAGTGCTCAGCAATTTCATGCCTATCTTATTCAGCGCATCGGCAGCGGGTAGCGGCGTCAGCTCTGCGGCGATATTGCTGATCGCCTCACAGCCGCGCTTCATATTAATGTAGTGGTCACCGTCGCCGATTTCCCGGTCCAGGCTTTCAATATCGGCTTCATGTGCCAGAATGGCCGCGCGTATGGCTGCGGCCATGTGATTGATCGTGTCGCTATTCATCATAAATGTGCTGTCATCCTCCAGATTGCCAGGCAGGCGGCTGGCGTTCAAATAATCATGCATACGCCATCATGCCGCAAAAGCCGGTTTTTTCGTCTGCCGTGCTAGGCGTTTTGCCCGCTAGCGTTTAAAATACCGCCGCTGTCCTCGTGGTGAAACAGGATATCACCAGCCCCTCCTAAGGGCTAGTTTCAGGTTCGAGTCCTGACGGGGACACCCATTCCGCATGAATATTGCAGTTAAGTGCTTGAAAACAAGCGTTTTCTGCCATATAATCGCGGATTGACTTTTTGGTCAATTAACTTGGCATGTGTTCACATAGGGTGCCCGTAAGGGTGTTATTGAATGCATGTGTATGAATAACCCTTTGAAATAGAAAGACTTATTATGTCCGTGACTATGCGTCAAATGCTGGAGGCCGGTGTGCACTTCGGCCACCAAACCCGTTACTGGAACCCAAAAATGGCCGAGTTCATTTTTGGTGATCGTAACAAGATCCATATCGTTAACCTTGAAAAAACACTGCCACTGTTTGAAGATGCACAAAAATACGTGCGTAACCTGGCAGCAAACAAGGGCCGTATCCTGTTCGTGGGCACTAAGCGTCAAGCCCGCGATATCGTTAAAGAAGAAGCACAACGTGCCAGCTGCGCCTACGTGAATCACCGCTGGTTGGGTGGTATGTTGACTAACTTCAAAACTGTTAAACAATCTATCAAGCGTTTAACCGACTTTGAAAACATGTTGCAAGATGGCAGCATAGAAAAATTCGGTAAAAAAGAAGCTTTGGGCATCAAGCGCGAGATCGAAAAACTCGAGCGTTCCATCGGTGGTATTAAAGAGATGGGTGGCTTGCCAGATGCGATCTTCGTCATCGACGTCGGTCACGAAAGCGGTGCGATCACTGAAGCACGCAAACTGGGCATCCCTGTGATCGGTATCGTGGATACCAATAACTCACCAGATGGCATCACTTATGTGATCCCAGGTAACGATGACTCATCCCGCGCGATCCGTTTGTACGCACGTGGTATGGCTGATGCAGTGCTTGAAGGTCGTGCTAACGCGATCTCTGAAATCGTAAAAGCAGCGCAAGAAGAAACTGCGCCGGCAGCTGCGCCTACAGAGGCGGTTGCCGAGTAATCACTCGCAGCTAAAAAAGGGGCTATGCGCCCCTTTTTCTATTGCATCGCATGCAATATGACTGACACACAGTCAGTGTATTGTTGATAAAAGAATATTAAGTAAATCCTCAAGCAGGAATCCTAACAAAAGGAGTAGTAAATGGCTGAAATTACCGCAGGCATGGTGAAAGAGTTACGTGAGCGCACCGATGCCCCAATGATGGACTGTAAAAAAGCATTGACTGAAGCTGAAGGCGATATGACACGTGCAGAAGAGATTCTGCGTGTGCGTTTTGGTAACAAAGCCAGCAAGGCTGCTGGCCGTGTGGCTGCTGAAGGTACGGTTGGTATCAGTATCGCTGCCGATGGCAAACTGGGTACGCTGATCGAAGTGAACTCTGAAACAGACTTCTGTGCTAAAAACGAAGAGTTCCTGAAATTCGTGGCCGACCTGGCACAAGTGGTAAACGAGAACAACCCGGCTAATATCGAAGCTGTAGGCACAGTGCCTTTGCGTGGCGAAACCGTTGAAGCGGTACGTGCGCAACTGGTCGGTAAAATCGGCGAAAACATCACGCCACGCCGTTTTGTGCGTACACAAGCCCAAGGCCAGTTGTTCAGCTATGTACACGGTAGCAAGATCGGTGTGCTGGTAGACCTGGTGGGTGGTGACGAGACTCTGGGTAAAGATATCGCCATGCACATTGCTGCTGCAAAACCCAAATCACTGGATGCCAGTGGTGTGGATGCAGCCCTGATCGATGCTGAGCGTCGTGTAGCGATCGAAAAAGCCAAAGAAGCCGGCAAGCCAGAAGCGATGCTGGAAAAGATCGCTGAAGGTACAGTGCAGAAGTTCCTGAAAGAAGTCACTTTGCTGAGCCAGACTTTTGTGAAAGATGACAAACTGTCTATCGAGCAATTGTTGAAATCCAAAGGTGCTTCAGTAGCTTCATTCACTATGTATACCGTGGGTGAAGGCATTGAAAAAGCCGTAGTGGATTACGCAGCTGAAGTGGCTGCAGCCGCTAAAGTTTAAGCGTTTTTCAGCGCTGGCTAAAAAAGTGGAATCTGCGGATTCCACTTTTTTTATGTTTAAGGGGCAGGTTTACGGCCCAAGAAACCGTGTTTTGTGATTAAATAGGCACATTTTGAGTTTGGGAAAAATAGCAATGGCACAACCAGTTTTTAAGCGTGTTCTCCTCAAGTTATCCGGTGAAGCGCTGATGGGCGATGATGCTTACGGCATCAATCGTGAGACGGTGAATGCGATTGTCCAGCAAGTCAAAGAAATCGTCGATATGGGTGTGCAAGTCGGTATCGTGATCGGTGGCGGCAATATTTTCCGTGGTATCGCACCCGCAGCCGAAGGCATGGACCGCGCTACCGCTGATTACATGGGCATGCTGGCCACAGTCATGAATGCCATGGCCTTGCAGGACGCCATGAAACATGCCGGCGTGGCTGCGCGTGTGCAAAGTGCTTTGAACATTGAAGCCGTGGCTGAACCGTATATCCGTGGCAAGGCCATCCGTTACCTGGAAGAAGGTAAGGTGGTGATTTTTGGCGCCGGCACCGGCAACCCGTTCTTCACTACAGATACGGCTGCCGCTTTGCGTGGTGTGGAGATCGATGCCGAGATCGTATTAAAAGCCACCAAGGTGGATGGTATTTATACCGCCGACCCGAAAAAAGACCCTAGCGCGACACGTTATGACACAGTGTCATACGATGAAGCGATCAATAAAAACCTGAAAGTGATGGATGCCACGGCATTCACCTTATGCAGGGACCAGAAGATGCCGATTGCGGTATTCAGTATTTTCAAGGAAGGCGCCCTGAAAAGCGTGATTCTGGGCGAGAATGAAGGCACACGCGTCAGGGCTTAAAGCTCGAGGCATGTGCAAGTAGAGCGAGATTGGAGAACGAGCATGGTTGAAGAAATTAAAAAATCTGCTGAGCAGAAAATGCAAAAGTCACTGGAATCGTTAAGGACTGACCTGGCGAAAGTGCGTACCGGACGTGCGCATGCCGGCCTGTTAGACCATGTGATGGTGGAATACTATGGCTCCTATGTGGCAGTCAACCAGGTGGCCAACGTCAACCTGGGCGATGCACGTACCATCAACGTGCAGCCTTACGAGAAAAACATGATCGCCAAGGTTGAAAAAGCCATACGCGACAGTGACCTGGGACTGAATCCGGCTACCAATGGCGATCTGATCCGTGTGCCTATGCCTATGCTGACTGAAGAGCGCCGCAAGGACCTGACCAAGATCGTGCGCACCGAAGGCGAGGGCGCCAAAGTCGCCATCCGCAATGTGCGCCGCGATGCCAACGATGCCTTGAAAAAACTGGTCAAAGACAAAGCCATTTCGGAAGATGATGAGCACAGGGCACAGGACGAAGTGCAGAAAATGACCGATAAGGCAGTGGCTGAAGTCGATAAACTGTTACAGCAAAAAGAAACGGATCTGATGGCAGTGTAAGCTGCTATCAGGCTGGGCGTATATATTTTGGGTTTCTTTTCCAGTTCTACCAAGCAAGTCCCTGACACCGGTGAGCTGCCACAACATGTGGCAGTGATCATGGATGGTAACGGACGTTGGGCAAAAAAACGATTCTTGCCGCGTGTCGCCGGTCACCAGCGCGGCCTCGAGTCTGTCAGGCAACTGGTGAAAGCCTGCGTACGTCTTGATATCAAGTTTCTTACCCTGTTTGCTTTCAGTAGCGAGAACTGGCGCCGGCCTTCTGACGAAGTGACTTTCCTGATGGGCTTGTTCCTCGAAGCGCTGGAGCGCGAAGTCAGCAAGCTGCATGAAGCGAATATCATCCTCAAACTGATAGGGGACCGCAGCCTGTTCAACGAGCTGTTACAGCAAAAGATGCTGGAAGCCGAGCAGAAAACCGCAGCCAACACCGGTCTGACCCTGTCTATCGCCGTCAACTATGGTGGCCGCTGGGACGTAGTCAATGCGGTCAACGCGCTATTACAAGCCAACCCTGGGCAGGTCAGCGAGATCAGTGAGTCTGACCTGACACCTTATCTTTCTATGCCGTATGCGCCCGAGCCTGACCTGTTTATCCGCACCGGCGGTGAGACCCGCATCAGTAATTTCCTGTTATGGCAGCTTGCCTATACCGAACTCTACTTTACGCCTACCTTGTGGCCGGATTTTGATGATACGGCGTTCGAGCAGGCATTGCTTTCCTATCGTCAGCGCGAGCGTCGTTTCGGACGCACCAGTGAACAATTCAGCAGCGATAGCAGCGCCCCTTAAGCTATGTTGAAAACCAGAGTCATTACGGCATTTGTGTTGCTGGGGCTATTTCTCCCGGCCTTATTTTTTCTGCCCATGCTATGGTGGGCTGCGGCCATGCTGCTGCTGACGCTGGTGTGTTTGCATGAGTGGGCCGGATTTCTGCAGTTAAGCCCGCTACAGACGCGTGTTTACCTGGCCTTGTCTACCGTCACCGGCGTGGGCCTGCTGGTGTTGTTGCAGCAGTGGGGCTTTCACTGGTTTTTTTATCATGCGCTGCATGTGTTTATGGGCATGACTCTGTTCTGGCTGCTGGTGGTGCCGGTGGCGATGTTCTTTAACACCTTTTTTAAGCAGCAGGCAGTGAATCTGTTGCTGGGCTGGTTTCTGATGCTGTCGTTGTGGATGGCGCTGGTGACCGCGCAGGAAGTGAACCCATATGTGTTGCTGGTGATCATTTCCACTATCTGGCTGGCAGACAGTGCCGCTTATTTTTTCGGCAAGCAGTTCGGGCGCCACAAGCTGGCGCCAGCGATCAGCCCGGGTAAAACCTGGGAGGGCGTACTGGGTGCTTTGCTGGCAGTAGCAGTGTATGCTGTGACTTTGAAAGCCAGCGCAGCGGTAGCGACCTGGTGGATATTGCCCGGCTTATGGCTGATCACCATCGTCGGCATTTACGGCGATCTGTTTGAATCCTTTTTCAAGCGCCGCGCCAACCTCAAGGATAGCGGGCAGTTCCTGCCCGGGCATGGCGGATTGCTGGACCGTGTCGATGGCGTGATCCCGGCCCTGCCGGTCGGTTTGTGCCTGGTGTTCTGGTTTCATTACTGGCAACAGTCTTATTCATTTTAAAAGGCCACTTTGCAATACGTCACCATATTGGGCAGTACAGGTACCATAGGTCAGCAAACGCTGGATGTGATGTCACAGCATGCGGACCGTTATGCCGTGTTCGCCCTGACCGCACACCGCAATGTGGAAGCCATGTTGCAGCAATGTGTGCGTTACCAGCCACAGTATGCCGTGATGCAGGATGCAGAGGCTGCGCAAGCGCTGCGCCAGCGCTTGCTGGCAGAAGGTTGTAAGGTTGAGGTGCTTGCTGGCGTGCAAGGCCTGATCGAGGTCTCGGCGCATGCCAGCGTGCATGCGGTGATGGCTGCCATCGTCGGTGCTGCCGGGCTATTACCTGCGCTGGCCGCTGCTAAAGCCGGCAAGAAAATATTGCTCGCCAATAAAGAAACACTGGTGATGGCTGGCCAGCTGTTTATGGACGCCGTCAAGCAGGGTCAGGCGACGTTGCTGCCTATAGACAGCGAACACAATGCCATCTTTCAGGCCATGCCGCGCCAGGCCTATGCTGACCTGGCCGAGGTCGGTGTCAACCAGATCATTCTGACTGCCTCTGGCGGGCCGTTTCGCAGTTATAGCAAAGCGCAGCTGGCGCAAGTCACGCCCGCACTGGCGCTGCAACATCCCAACTGGGTGATGGGCGCTAAGATCACTGTCGATTCTTCTACCCTGATGAACAAGGGGCTGGAAGTGATAGAAGCACACTGGTTATTCAATGCCAGACCAGAGCAGATAGAAGTGGTGGTGCATCCGCAAAGCGTGATCCACTCCATGGTGTCATATGTCGATGGCAGCATACTGGCGCAACTGGGCAACCCGGATATGCGCACGCCTATCGCCTATGGGCTGGGATACCCGGAACGCATAGCCTCAGGCGTGAAACCGTTAAGCCTGGTCGAGATCGCCAAACTTGAATTCGAAGCACCTGATACTGACCGTTTCCCCTGTCTGCAACTCGCCTATGACGCACTGGAGGCAGGCGGCACCGCACCTGCCGTGCTCAACGCCGCCAATGAAGTCGCGGTGGCTGCTTTCCTGCGCGATGAGATCCATTACCTGGATATTCCGCGCCTGTTAGATCAAACGCTGCAGACGCTGCCGGTCGAAGCCGTGACTTCTATCGCTCAGTTGCTGGAAATCGATGCCAAAGCCCGCGCCTGTGTGCAGCAGGCCATGCGTAATCTCTCCGACGCGGATTACAAGGCGCTGGCGCTATGATGTCGGTATTGGCATTTATCGTCGCTATCGGCGTGCTGGTCACCATACACGAGTTCGGTCATTACCTTGCTGCACGCAGCTGTGGTGTCAGGGTGCTCAAGTTCTCTATCGGGTTTGGCAAGCCTATCCTGCAATACCAGCACTCGCCACAGTCTACATTATGGGTGTTATCCTGGATTCCGCTCGGTGGTTACGTGAAAATGCTGGATAGTCGCGAGACTGACGCGTCAGAGCCTGCCGAACAACAGCTTGCGGCCAGCGACTGGTCACGCGCTTTTGACCGGCAAAACGTCGCTGCCAAAATGTGGATAGTGTTTGCCGGGCCACTGGCTAATCTATTGCTGGCGTTCGTCTGTTACTGGGGCCTGATCGCGCAAGGCGAGGTCGGCCTGAAACCCTATATCGGGCCGGTAGAGTCCGGTTCGCTGGCAGCTCAGGCCAAGTTGCGTTCGGGTGACCTGCTGGTTTCGCTGGATGGCAAGCCCATAGGCACCTGGCAAGATGCCCAATGGCAACTGCTTGAAGCCTGGGTGGCACACAAGCCACTAAAGGTAGTGACGCGCACGCAACAAGGCGAGTCACATACGCACGTATTGCCGATGTCAAAATTGCCTGGCGAGCCTGAAGGCGATGTGTTGCAAAAAGTGGGTATTTCCATGCTGATGCCGGTGATCCCGGCTGTGGTGGGCGAGATACTGCCAGGCTCGGTGGCAGAAAAAAGTGGCTTGCAGGTCGGTGACCGTATACTGCGGGTGAATAATAAGCCGGTAGAAGACTGGCAACAGTTTGTGAAATGGGTCAGGGCCAACCCATCACAGCCACTCAAAGTGGAATATCAGCGCGGCAACGAAACCCTGCAGGTGAAATTGCTGCCCGAAGCAGTGGTAGAAGCCGGGCAAAAGATAGGCCGCCTGGGTGCTGGCGTGAATATGGATGCCGTGGACATGCAGCCCTACCGTGTAGAACGGCATTACTCGGTGGCCGAAGCCGCACTACGCGCAGTCCACAGGGTGCAGGAAAAAATCGTTTTCACATTGAAGATGATAGGCAAGATGCTGACCGGGCAGGCCTCATTAAAAGCCATCAGCGGCCCTGTCAGTATTGCAGATGCGGCGGGTGAAACAGCCGGTTTGGGTCTTAAACCGTATATAGGCTTTATCGCGCTGCTGAGTATCAGCATCGCAGTCATGAATCTGCTACCAATACCAGTATTGGATGGCGGGCATTTGTTGTATCATATGGCGGAATTGATTCGAGGAGAACCTTTGCCTGACAGGGTGCTGGAGATTGGTCAGCGCCTTGGTTTGGGGTTACTGGCTGCATTGATGTTTATTGCGTTTTTTAATGACATTAATCGCTACCTGGTAGGTTGAGAGCATAGTTAATGAGAATAAAGTCTAGTTCCAAGTTATTGTTGTGCCTGTTAACAGCAATCATCCATCTGAAAGCTCACGCGACAGAGCCGTTTGTCATCTCTGACATCCGCGTCGAAGGCTTGCAGCGTACCGAAGCCGGTACGGTGTTCAATTACCTGCCTATGCAGGTAGGCGATGTGATGAGCGACGAAAAGGCCGCACAAGCGATCAAATCCCTGTATTCCACCGGATTTTTCAAGGATATACGCATTGAAAATGACGGTGATGTACTGGTGGTCACCGTACAGGAACGACCTTCCATCTCGCAGATAGACTTTAGCGGTAACAAATCTTTCCCTACCGACAAGATGAAAGAAGGCCTCAAGCAGATCGGCATCGCCGAAGGCCAGATATTCGACAAGGCGCAACTTGACCGCGCCGAGCAGGAGATCAAGCGCCAGTACCTGTCACAAGGTAAATACAGCGCCGAAGTGAAAGCCGTTTCCAGCCCGCTGGAACGCAACCGCGTCTCTATCCGTTTTGAGATCACCGAAGGCCCGGCCGCCAAGATCCGCGATATCAATATCGTCGGTAATCACCTGTTCACCACTGAAGACCTGCGCGCCAACTTTTTGCTGACCACGCCTAACTGGATGAGCTGGTGGAACAAGGATGACCAGTATTCCAAACAGAAACTGACTGCTGACCTGGAAGCGCTGCGTTCGTTTTACATGAACCAGGGTTACCTGGAGTTCTCCATCGATTCCACCCAGGTATCGATCTCGCCGGACAAGCGTGACGTGTATATCAACGTCAACATCACTGAAGGCGAAAAATACAATATCAGCAAAACCAAGCTGGCCGGCGAGATGTTGCTGCCTGAAGAAGACTTGAAAAAACTGATCAATATCCAGGACGGCGATGTGTTCAACCGTCAAAAAGTCACCGATGCCAGCAAGAACATCAATGACAAGCTGGGTGAAGATGGCTATGCGTTTGCCAACGTCAACGCGGTGCCAGAGATCAACAAGCTTGAGCATACCGTCGCTTTCACCTTCTTTATCGACCCGGGCCGTAAAGTCTATGTGCGTCGTATCAATGTACAAGGCAACACCAGAACGCGTGACGCAGTGGTGCGTCGCGAGATGCGTCAGCTGGAATCCGCCTGGTATGCTGGCGATAAGATCAAGCGTTCCAAAGAACGTATCCAGCGCCTGAACTTCTTTGACAGTGTAGAGCTCGAGACCCCATCTGTACCAGGCATCAATGATCAGGTGGATATGACGGTGACCGTGGCTGAAAAAGCCACCGGTAGCGTGCAGTTCGGTGCCGGTCTGTCCAGTAGTGATGGTGTGGTGCTGGGCTTTAACGTCAACCAGCCTAACTTCCTCGGTACCGGTAACCGGGTGGCCCTGCAGGTGAACACCAGTAGCTACAACACCGTGTATTCATTGTCGTATACCGACCCTTATTTCACGCCGGATGGCATCAGCCGTGGCTTCGATGTCTACAGACGCGATGTGGATACCAGCAGAAGAAACTCTTCTACCCTGAACGTCGGTACTTACAATAGCCAGTCTTATGGTGTAGGTATGCGTTTCGGCATGCCTATGTCGGAAATGGATTTCCTCAGTGCCGGTGTCACCCTGGATATGACCAGCGTAGACCTGTCTGCTGACAGTCCTATCCAGTACCTGCGATTCTGCGAGAACAGCAGCGGTTGTAGCAGTAACTCCATCGTATTGAACGCAGGCTGGACCTTCGACTCCAGGGATAACATCCTGTTCCCGCGGCGTGGTGTGCTGCAACGCTTGTCAGGCGATGTCTCATTGCCAGGCCTGGACTTGCAATACTACAAAATGAGTTACCAGCACAGCTGGTTCAAAGACATGGGTAAAGACTTCACCCTGATGCTGAATGGTGAAGCCGGTTATGCCAAGAGTTATGGTGGCAAGAACTATCCGTTCTTCAAGAACTTCTATGCCGGTGGTGTCAACAGCGTGCGTGGTTTCCTGAACTCTTCACTGGGTCCGCGTGATGTTAACCCGATCTCGGGTTCGGATTTCGCCATCGGTGGTACTAAGCGTCTGGTGGGTAATATCGAATTATTCATGCCTGTGCCTTTTGTGTCGCAATCTAACCAGTTCAGGTTAAGCGCGTTTATCGACGGCGGTGGTGTGTTTGGCGAAAACGATTCCATCAACTCTGATTATCTGCGATTCTCAACCGGTGTCGGCGTGACCTGGGTCTCACCATTTGGCCCGTTGAAGCTGGTGCTGGCCAAGCCGCTGAAAGAAAAAGAGAACGACGATACGCAAACCTTACAATTCCAGTTTGGTCAGCAATTTTAATGGCGGACTGGCTTAAGTCGGCAACAATGCCCGGGCGGAAAGGAATCGCTGCATGAGAAATATCTTTGTATTGTGGCTAAGCCTGTTGCTATGGAGCGGCCAGGTCTGGTCGGCCGACTTCAAGGTGGGCTATGTGCAGGTAGACAAACTGCTGCAAGAAGCGCCACAAACTGTAGAAACCGGTAAAAAGCTGGAGAAAGAGTTCAGCCCGCGTTCGCTGGACCTGGAAAAACTGCAAAAGCAGATCCGCGACCTCGAAACCCAGCTCGATCATGAGCGTAGCAACGTCAATGAATCAGAACGCCGCGTCAAGGAACGTCAGCTGAACAATATGCGTCTGGAATTCCAGAGCAAACAGCGTGAATTGCGCGAAGATATCAACCTGCGCAAGAATGAAGAGCTGGCTGTGCTGCAAGAGCGTATCAATAAGGCAGTACAAACAGTGGCGGAGAGCGAAGGTTACGACCTGGTGGCTTACAGTGGCATTGCCTATGCCAGCAAACGTATCGATATCACTGATAAAGTCCTCAAGCTGCTGGGCAAGAAATAAACTTGCCATATCAAGCAGGAAAGCATTTTTAAGGTCAAATAAACCCATGGCGCAACTTTTTTCATTGCAGGATATTGCGGCGTCATTGGGTGGCGAAGTCAATATTGGGCTTTCTGACACCAGCCCCGCTAAAATACTGGTGTCACGCATGTCCTCGCTGGCCCATGCGCAAGCTGGCTCCATCAGTTTTTTCAATGACACCAAATACACGCAGTCACTGCAGTCTACGCAGGCAACTGCGGTTATCCTGCGTCCTGAGCATCAGCACCTGACAGGTTTGCCAACTATACTGACTGACAACCCGTATGCTTATTTTGCCAGGTTGTCTGCGCTGTTGAATCCGCCCAAGCAGTATACGCATCATGTGCATGCCAGTGCGGTGATAGGCTATGAGACCAAATTGCCGTCTGACCTGACCATAGATGCCATGGTTACCGTAGGTGACCGCGTGAAGCTGGGTAAAGGTGTGCGTATAGGCGCTGGCTGCGTGATCGAGGATGATGTGGTGATAGGCGCGAATACCATCCTCGAACCCAGGGTGGTGATCAAGCACGGCACCATCATAGGCCATGATTGCCATTTTTTTTCCGGGGCAGTGATAGGAAATGATGGCTTTGGCTATGCCGAAGAACAAGGCCAATGGGTTAAAATACCGCAAGTAGGGCGGGTGGTGATAGGCAATCATGTCGATATCGGTGCCAATACCACCATAGACCGCGGTGCTTTGGATGATACTGTGATCGAAGATGGTGTGAAGTTGGACAATTTGATACAGGTCGCCCATAATGTCCGCATTGGCGCGCATACCGTGATTGCAGGCTGTACAGGCATTGCCGGAAGCGCTGTGATAGGTCAGCATTGCAAGATAGGCGGGGCGGCGATGATACTGGGTCACCTGCAGATCGTCGATGGCGTGACGATATCACCGGGCTCCATGATCATGCGCTCCATCCAGCAAGCAGGCACTTATACTGCGCTGATGCCTTTCCAGAAACACGAAGACTGGTTGCGTACAGCTGCGAATATCCGCCATTTGGAACAAACCAACCTCAAGCTCAAGCAGCTTGAGCAAGCAATAAGTAGTATAAAAAAACATACAGAAGATTGAGAGAGTTTATGGCTGAGAATGCAATGAATAGCATGGATATTCATGAGATTTTAGAACACCTGCCGCATCGTTACCCGTTTGTATTAGTGGATCGTGTATTGTCTATGGAACTGGGTAAGGAAATTGTGGCGGTTAAAAACGTCTCAGTGAACGAGCCATACTTCCCTGGCCATTTCCCGTATCATCCGGTCATGCCAGGTGTGCTCATTGTCGAAGCCATGGCCCAGGCAGCCGCCTTGCTGTCGTTTAAAACAATGAATACCAAGCCGACCAATGACTCTGTGTATTATTTTGCCGGCATTGATAATGTACGTTTCAAGAAACCAGTCTCTCCGGGCGACCAGATCATCCTGCACGTCAAGATAGACCGTATCCTGAAAGGCATCTGGAAATACAACGCAGTCGCCAGAGTGGCTGACGAAGTGGTGGCTGAAGCCAGCATGATGTGTATTCTCAAAGCCATTGAAAAATAACCTCCTAGCTCCGTATTGCTGGCGGTATGCAGCACACAATTAAAGATGCAAAGCCTGATCCATCCTACTGCCATTATTGACCCCAAAGCCGAACTGGACAGTTCGGTAGAGGTGGGCCCTTTCACCACCATAGGCGCCGGTGTGCGTATTGATGCCGGCACTAAAGTCGGTTCACATGTGGTGATCGAAGGCCCGACCACCATAGGCAAACACAACGAGATCTTCCAGTTTTCTTCACTGGGCGCAAAACCGCAGGACAAAAAGTTCAAGGACGAGCCTACCCTGCTGGAGATAGGCGACCACAATACCATACGCGAATTCTGCACCTTTAACCGCGGCACCATACAGGATAAAGGCACCACCAAGATAGGCGACCATAACTGGATCATGGCCTATGTGCATATCGCGCATGATTGTATCGTCGGTAACCATACCATCATGGCCAATAACTCGTCGCTGGCCGGCCATGTGACCATATACGATTACGCCATCCTCGGTGGTTTCACCCTGGTGCACCAGTTCTGCCAGATCGGCGAGCATATCATCACCGCCGTCGGCTCCGTGGTATTCAAGGATATTCCGCCCTATGTCACCGCTGCCGGCTACGACGCGCAGCCGCATGGCATCAATGCCGAAGGCCTGAAACGCCGTGGCTACAGTGCCGAAGCCATACAGCAGATCAAGCGCGCCTATAAAGTGTTATACAGACAGGGCCTGTCATTTGAAGAGGCCAAAGTAGCACTGGCTGCGATGGAGCAGTCTTGCCCCGAGATTGGCCTGATGACCCGTTTTCTCGCGCAGACCACGCGCGGCATTGTGCGTTAATTCAAAAATATATGGCCAAGATTGCAATGGTGGCGGGCGAAGCTTCCGGTGACTTGCTGGGTTATCACCTGATCCAGGAGCTGAAGTCACTGCAGCCGGATATCGAGATCTTCGGTATCGCCGGCCCAAAAATGATGAGTCTGGGTGCGAAATCGCTATACCCGATAGAACGTCTTTCTGTGCGCGGCTATCTTGAGGTGCTCAGGCATCTGTGGGGCTTGCTTAAACTACGCAAAGAGTTACTCAAGCAGATCCTCAAACAAAAACCGGATGTGTTTATTGGCATTGATGCGCCTGATTTCAATTTCTGGCTAGAGAAAAAACTCAAGGCCAAAGGCATAGCCACTATCCATTACGTCAGCCCGTCTATCTGGGCCTGGCGCAAAAACCGTATCCACGCCATCAAGCGGGCGGTGTCGCATATCCTGGCGCTGTTTCCGTTTGAGCCTGCGCTATATCAACAGGTAGGCGTGCCTGTGACCTATATCGGTCACCCGTTGGCAGATGCACTGCCTATGGAACCGAACGTCGCGCAGATGCGCGAAAAACTCAAAATGAAAAAAAACAGCGTGGTGATCGCGCTGTTGCCTGGCAGCCGCCAGTCAGAAGTGATCTTTCATGCCGAGCTGATGCTGGAAAGCGCGATCTCGTTTGAGCGCCTGATGCGCGAGAATGGCAACACCGTGCAATTCCTGGTGCCACTGGTAACGCGGGAAACCCGCGATATCTTCCAGAATGCCTGGCATCAGCTGCTGACGCAAAAACCTGATGTGCACATCGATATGCAGATCATGTTCGGTCACGCGCATGAGGCCATGATCGCCGCCGATGCCATTGTGGTAGCCTCAGGCACCGCCACGTTGGAGGCCGCTTTGCTGAAGAAGCCTATGGTCATCACCTACAAGATGTCGAATATGAGCTGGCAGCTGCTCAAACGCATGCGGCTGCAACCCTATGTGGGCTTGCCCAATATTCTGGCTGGTGAGTTCATCGTGCCGGAGTTATTGCAAAAAGACGCTAACCCCGAGCAGATCGCACAGACCCTGTATAACCTGCTGGCAGATAAGACCGGCTTGAGCGAGTTGCGTGAGAAATACCGCACTATACACACCCAGCTCAAACAGAACAGTGCGCAGAAAGCCGCCGCTGTCATACAGCAGTTTTTACCTGCCGCATGAATGTACTGTGTGGCATAGATGAAGCGGGCAGGGGGCCATTAGCCGGCGCTGTGTTTGCAGCGGCGGTGATCCTCAACCCGGCACGGCCTATCGCCGGGCTGGCAGACTCGAAGAAACTCTCTGAAGCCAGGCGTGATGTACTGGCGCTTGAAATCAAAACACATGCCCTGGCCTGGGGTATCGCCAGCGTCAGCGCGCAGGAGATAGACGAGATCAATATACTGCAAGCCAGCATGCTGGCCATGCAGCGCGCCTATCTGGCCATGGTGGCCGATTTCGGCCTGCATGCCACGCTGATCCAGGTCGACGGTAATCGCTGCCCCAAGTTCGACCTGCCGTGCGAGGCTATCGTCAAAGGCGATAGCAAGGTCGCCGAGATCTCTGCCGCTTCTATCCTGGCCAAAACTGCCAGGGATGCCTCGTTGCTGGCGCTGGATAGTCAGTATCCGCAATACGGCTTTGCCCAGCACAAAGGCTACCCAACCGCCTTACACCTGCAACGGCTGGCCGAGCATGGCGTGACAGCCGAGCACCGCCTCAGTTACGCGCCAGTGAAAAAATTGCTGGCTTAAGCTGAATACTCAAGCTGAATATTAGGTTTAGCTGAATATAGGTTTAGCTGAATATTACCCAGCGCGCAGCAAACAAAAAAAACCGCTATCAGCTAGCGGTTTTTTTTTATTGTTGCCAGTCAAAAAACTACTCGATCAGTAATTCTGTCTTGCCGGCTTTGCCATTCATTTCCTCAGCGTCAGGCAGCGGGTCTTTCCTGGCGGTGATGGCAGGCCATACTTGCGACAGGCGCGCATTCAGCTCGATAAAATGCTGCTGGTCAGCTGGCACATCATCTTCTGAGAAGATGGCCTCAGCCGGGCACTCTGCCACACACAGGGTGCAGTCTATGCACTCATCCGGGTTAATGGCGAGAAAATTGGGGCCTTCAACAAAGCAGTCTACCGGGCAGACATCTACGCAGTCGGTATATTTGCACTGAATACAATTTTCGGTTACTACATATGTCATATTTTCAAATCCTTTGTGGCTACGTTACAGCCAGAATATTAGGTACTGCTAAAACGATATTTTATTGCAAATCAGTCTAAATGACGATGTGGCTTTTTGCCTGGTCTCAAACTATCATGCCAGCACCAACGGTATTGTTGGTGCTTTCGTCAATCACGATAAAAGCGCCGGTGGCACGGTTCTTATCGTAGCTATCCACCATTAACGGTTGCGCCAGTTTAAAGCTGACACGCGCGATATCATTCATCTTGAGGTCGGCAGTGGCCTGTTGTTCCAGGGTGTTCACATCGACCTTGTATTGAATGCTGCCTATCTTGGCTTTAGATTCGCGGCTGGTATGGCGTACGATGTAGGTGCGCGCAGTAGACAGCGGTGTTTCAGACAGCCAGCACACATGCGCTTCTATCTGCTTCACCGGCTCTATCGCTTCAGCCGTTTTCACTATCATATCGCCGCGCGAGGTATCGATCTCATCTTCGAGCAGCAGGGTGATACTTTGTTCCGTTTGTGCGCTTTGCAACTGCTGATTGCCCAATTGTATGGCTTTGACTTTGGACTGGTAGCCATTCGGCAACACTGTCACCGCATCACCCACGGCAATATCACCGGACTCTACACGGCCCATAAAGCCCCTGAAATCATGCAGTTCAGGATTGGCTGAGTCATGCGGACGGCAGACGAACTGCACCGGGAAACGGAATGCTTCAGCCTGCTCGCTATGTGCAGCCGGCACCGCTTCCAGTGTCTCCAGCAGGGTTTCGCCCTGGTACCAGTTCATATTGTCCAGACGGTCTACCAGCATATCGCCATTCAGGGCAGACATGGGCAGAAACTTGATGTCACGCGCCTGGGCCAGGCCTATCTCGCTGGCAAAGGCGATGTAGTCGGCCTTGATCTTCTCGTAAACGGCCTGGTCATAATTCACCAGGTCCATTTTGTTGACGGCAACCACGATATGCGGGATACCGACCAGATGCGCCAGATAGCTGTGGCGACGCGTTTGCGTCAATACGCCTCTGCGCGCATCGATCAGAATGATCGCCAGATTGGCGGTAGAAGCGGCAGTGACCATGTTGCGGGTATATTGCTCGTGGCCGGGCGCATCGGCAATGATGTATTTACGTGTGCCGGTGCTGAAATAGCGATAAGCCACGTCTATGGTGATGCCTTGTTCGCGCTCTGCCTGCAAACCGTCGGTCAGCAGTGACAGATCCACGGCTTCCATGCCGCGTTTGCTGGAAGTACGCTCAATATTGCTCAGCGTATCGGCCAATATGGTCTTGGTGTCGTACAGCAAACGGCCTATCAGGGTGCTTTTGCCATCATCCACGCTGCCGCAAGTCATAAAGCGCAGCAAAGAATCATTGTGTTCTATTGTCATAATTTTCACTTAATTAAAATGCTTGATAAATTCTTGGGGAACGTTCAGAGCAAGGCGCACGGCGCGGAAAAACCGGAATGTACATTCAGTACATGAGGATTTTGAGCACCGCGCAACGCCGCTATGGATGTTACCCATGGATTTATCTGCATTTTTAGAAATAACCTTCTTTTTTACGCTGCTCCATCGAAGCCTCGGAAGTCTGGTCGTCCAGACGGGTCGCGCCACGTTCGGTAATAGTGGTGGTCGCCGTTTCCAGTACGATCTTGCCCACGTCATCGGCGTCCGAGATCACCGGCGCGGTACAAGTGATATCACCCACGGTGCGGAAGCGCACCTGCATATTGATCACTTCTTCGCTGGCTTTAGGCTGATTGATCACGCTGCCATCCGCGAGCGGCACATTGACCGGGAAGATAGCGCCATGACGCATGACGATGTCGCGTTGATGCGCAAAGTAGATGCTGGGCAACTCAAGTTGTTCCCGCTCTATATATTGCCAGACATCCATTTCTGTCCAGTTCGAGATCGGGAAAGCGCGTATGTTTTCGCCTTTGTGCACGCGGGCGTTATACAGGTTCCACAATTCTGGGCGCTGGTTCTTCGGGTCCCATTGGCCGAACTCATCACGGAAACTCATGATGCGCTCTTTGGCGCGGGCTTTTTCTTCGTCCCTGCGTGCGCCGCCTATGCAGCAATCAAAACCGAATTCCTCTATCGCCTCGAGCAAGGTCACCGACTGGTGCTTGTTACGCGGTTCATCGGCTGATTTCAGCACCACGGTGCCGCGTTTCATCGAGTCTTCTACCGAACGCACGATCAGGCGCTCACCGAGCTCGGCAGCACGCTGGTCCCTGAAGTTGACCACTTCCAGATAGTTGTGGCCAGTATCAATATGCAATAGCGGGAAAGGGAAGCGGCCAGGGCGGAACGCTTTTTCAGCCAGGCGCAATATGCATAATGAGTCTTTACCGCCGGAAAACAGCAATACCGGGTTGGCGCATTGACCAGCGACTTCGCGCAAAATATGAATGGCTTCGGCTTCCAGCCAGTCGAGGTGAGACAAAGGTTGTTTTGTAGTCATTTCAATCTTCTATCAATCAGCGACAGATGCTTGCTAAATATGCAGCTGTCCTTACTTTTTAACATGCAGTCCGCATTCTTTACTGGTCGGGTCTTCCCACCACCAGCGGCCGGCACGTATATCTTCGCCCATGGCCACGGCGCGCGTACAAGGCGCGCAGCCTATGCTGGGGTAAAACTGGTCGTGCAGGGCGTTGTAGGGCACGCTGTACAAACGAATATAAGCCCAGACTTCTTTTTCTGTCCAATCACTTAAAGGATTGAATTTTTCCAGCTGGTTGCCGGCGTCGTATTCACGCACTGGCAGGTTGGAACGCGTGGTGGCCTGTTCCGCACGCATACCGGTGATCCAGGCCTGCTTGCCGGCCAATGCGCGCTGCAGTGGCTCCACTTTACGCATATGGCAGCAAGCTTTGCGCAGCTCTATGCTTTCATAGAATGCATTGATGCCCTGCGTACGCACATAGCTTTCAACCGCTTCGTGCTTGGGGAAAAACACCATGGGTTTGATCACATAGGTATTTTCCACGTCAGCCATCAGCGTGTAGGTTTCAGCAGGCAGGCGGCCAGTATCCAGTGAGAAGATCTCGATCGCGAGATTTTCTTTGGCGATGATATCAGTCAGCACCATGTCTTCTGCGCCATAGCTGTTGGCAAACGTGATCGCAGGAAACTCGGCTGCAGCAGACTTTAACAAGTCCAATAATTGCGCACGTTTAGCTTGTACGCTGGCAACCAGAGCGTCTGTTAATTCAGGGCTGGTAGCCGGGTTTGTAAACGCCGGCTTGAGCATGCTGACAGCACCACTCATGTGCGGTTGACTCTCCGCCACACAGGTACGTCATCTACCGCGCCCTGATATGGCTGGCTGAAATCATTCAGGCTGGCCACTGCTTCTTGTGCAGAACGGTCGGCACGGATCAGAAAGCTGTTAAAACCAGAACGTTTATGGAAAAACAGTTGGTCGCGTAATACGTCGCCTATGGCACGCAATTCGTTTTTATATGCAAAACGGGTGCGCAACCAGTTGCCCAATGTGAAAATACGGCCATCGGCAAAGCGTTCGACAAACACGGCAACCAGCGGCAGGCGGTTGATGTCAGCAAACTCGGCCTGCAAGGCTTCGGCGGTTTCATGGGTGGCCAGCACTATGCCTACCTCGCCAGCGTCAAAGCGCGCTTGCAACTCGGCTTTACGTGCCTGCCAGATGGTCAGTGGCAGCAGCACTTTGCCGCTGGCCGGGATCTGCGTCTCTGCGATCTGCTCAGGGGTGAAGGTGGCTTCGCCGGTCAGTTTGAACAGCACCACTTTACCGGCCTGTTTACGCACCGATTCTTCAGCCGGGGCAGGCGGGATCACGCGCGTCCATTCGTCCTGCACGATCTCGGCGACGCCTTGGGCATTCAGGCGGATCAGGTTACTCATGCCGTGGCTCCTTTTTTCTGGTCGGCGTAGACATGCGCTTTGAACGGGGCGATGCCCAGGCGGCGCGCGGTATCGATAAAACGCTCATCTTCATGACGTTCGCGGATATACACTTCTATCAGTTTCTGCACCACGCCAGGCATTTCTTCGGCGGAGAAAGAAGGGCCGATCACGCTGCCTATGCTGGCATCGTTACCTTGTTTGCCACCTATGGTGACCTGGTACCACTCCGAACCGTCTTTATCCACACCGAGTACGCCGATATGGCCCACGTGGTGATGGCCGCAGGCGTTCATGCAACCGGAGATATTCAATTCGATGTCACCTATCTCGTACAGGTAATCAAGGTCATCGAATTGCAGCTGTATCGCTTCTGCGATCGGGATGGATTTGGCATTGGCCAGGCTGCAGAAATCGCCGCCAGGGCAGCAGATGATATCGGTCAGCAAGCCTATGTTAGGCGTTGCCAGGCCAGCTGCGCGTGCTTTTTCCCACACCGCAAACAGGTCTGAAAGTTTGACATCAGCCAAAATCAGGTTTTGCTCATGCGAAGAACGCAGTTCCCCAAAGCTGTAGGCATCGGCCAGATCGGCCACTACATGCATCTGCTCACTGGTGATATCGCCAGGCGCTTTGCCATGCGGTTTCAATGACAAAGTCACTGCACGGTAGCCAGGCACACGGTGCGCTTGCACATTGCGTTTCACCCAGGCAGCAAAGGCCGGGTTGCAGGCGATAGCGGCGTCGAATGAAGCGTCGTTCGCCGGCAATGTCTCGTAAGGCATAGGCTCGAAATGTTTGGCCACGCGGTCAAGCTCGTTTTGTGTGATGGTGAGTGGGCCATCTTTTAAATGCGCCCATTCTTCTTCTACCTGGCGCTTGAATTCTTCTATGCCCAGTGCTTTGGCCAGGATCTTGATACGCGCTTTATAGGCATTATCACGGCGGCCATGCACATTATAGACACGGATGATGGCTTCGCAGTAAGAAAGGATATGGCGCCATTCCAGGTGCTCGCGTATGACCATGCCCAGGATAGGCGTGCGGCCCAGGCCACCGCCGACCCAGACTTTGATCGCCATCTCATTGTTGCTGTCTTTGTAGAATTCCAGGCCGATATCGTGCGCCTGCACGATCGCCCTGTCCTGGGTAGTGCCAGAAACTGCGATCTTGAATTTACGCGGCAACAGGGCGAATTCAGGGTGGAAAGTGCTCCATTGACGCATGATTTCGGCGATGGCGCGCGGATCTATGATCTCGTCCGGTGCGATACCTGCGAACTGGTCGGTGGTGATATTGCGTATGCAATTGCCTGAAGTCTGGATGGCGTGCATCTCGACCGTGGCAAGTTCAGCCAGGATATCCGGAGTATCTTCCAGCTTGGGCCAGTTCAATTGCAGGTTCTGGCGGGTGCTGAAATGGCCGTAACCACGGTCATACTTTTTAGTGATATCCGCCAGCTTGCGCAGCTGTCTGCTGGCTAGCAGGCCATAAGGGATGGCGATGCGCAGCATAGGTGCATGGCGCTGGATATACAGGCCATTTTGCAAACGTAGCGGGCGGTATTCTTCATCTGAAAGCTCGCCAGCGATATAGCGGCGGGTCTGGTCGCGGTATTGCGCAACACGTTCATTGACAATCTGTTGGTCTATAGGGTCGTATTTGTACATGCTTAAATCACTTTTTCGCCATATGCGAAGAGGCAGTATTTTAATGGAAAACCAGCTTAAAGCCTACATAAATCAATATCATAGCCAGTACAATACGCACCCAGTGCTCGGCAACCCTTGAACTCAGGTGGCTGCCAAGGTAGATGCCGGGGATAGAACCTATCAATAATGTACCCAGCAAGGTGTAGTCTATGGTGCCCAGAGAGGCATGACCTGCACCTGCCACCAGCGTCAATGGCACCGCATGCGCGATATCACTGCCGACTATGGTGGTGATCTTTTCTTTAGGGTAGAGCATGATGAGCGCGGTTACGCCCAATGCGCCGGCACCTACTGAAGTGAGTGTCACCAGGCCGCCCAGTATGATGCCGAGTATGACGGTAGCCAGGGGGACATGGCGTTCAGGCACCCACTCTCCATTTGAAACTAAAGAATGCAGCCTGTTGCGCAGCAATACGGCGATAGAGGTGACAATCAGGGCAATGCCTAACCAGAACTTGATGGTTGAAACGACATTGTCAGATTGCAGATCTGTATTGTGCAACACCCATAACGTGACCACTGAGGCGGGTACGCTACCGATGGCCAGGCGCTTGACGATCACCCAGTCTATGTTCCCTAGCTTGCCATGTGCAAAAATACCAACGGATTTGGTGACAGATGCATACAGCAGGTCTGTGCCTACCGCCACTGCCGGTTTGATGTTATAAATCAGCAGCAGGATAGGGGTCATTAACGAGCCGCCACCTACGCCGGTGAGGCCCACCAGAAAGCCGACCACAAAGCCTGCCAGTATGTATCCGAATTCCATGAGGAGTATCTTCTTAAACTTTAGTGCGCGAAATGTACCAGATTTTTAATTATTGATTTAATAACCAGTTGTTCTATGATATAGCATTTGCTTATATTGAGTCGGTGATGAAATTCCATCAATTACGCTATGTACACGAGGTCGTCCGCCAACAGCTGAACATTTCTTCAGCCTCAGAAGTCCTGCATACTTCGCAGCCCGGGGTCAGCAAACAGATCCAGCTGCTGGAGGAAGAACTGGGCTTGCAGATATTCCAGCGTAATGGCAAACGCCTGATAGGCGTGACCGAACCTGGTCGCAAGATCGTTGACCTGGCCGCACGCGTGATCCTGGATATGCAGAACATCAAGCGCGTCGGCGATGAATACAGCCAGGAAGACAGTGGCGAACTCACCATCGCCACCACCCACACGCAGGCACGTTACCGCCTGCCTTCGGCGGTCAAGCAATTCATGGCGCAATATCCAAATGTCAAACTGGCCATACACCAGGGCAACCCGGCGCAAGTGACCGAACATGTGGCTTCGGGTGAGGCAGATATAGGCATTGCCACTGAGAATATCAGTGATGACGAGCGCTTGTCCTGCCTGTCATGCTATGAGTGGAACCGCTGCCTGGTGGTGCCGCCACAACACCCGCTGCTGCAAAAGTCGCGGCTGACGCTCAAAGATCTGGCCGATTACCCGCTGATCACCTATGACTTTGCTTTTACCGGCGGCACGCTGGTCTCAAAAGTGTTTCACGACGCCGGCCTGCAACCTAACGTGGTGTTTACCGCGATCGATGCCGACGTGATCAAAACTTATGTCAACCTTGGCCTGGGCATAGGCCTGATCGCCAATATGGCCTATGATGAAACGCGTGACGCGCCGCTCAAAAGCCTGGATTGCAGCCACTTGTTCCCCAATAGCACTACGTTCTTAGGGGTCAGGCGCGATGCTTTCTTGCGTGACTATATGCTGAACTTTATCACCATGCTGTCGCCGCAATATGACAAGCGCACTGTGCAACGCGCATTTCATCAGGACCTTTGATTAAAACCTGACTGATGTAGATCTGCAGGCTTGTAACCACAGTCACCGATCAGCCGCTGCCTTGCTGCTGTAATAAGGTGGATATAGCGAATAAAGGATTTCTATGCGTCATCGTCTGGCTTTGCTGTGCTTGATATTGCCGCTAGGCTTGCAGGCAGCGCCACCGGCTAATCAGCCCCATCTGCGCGTGATCGGGCATGGCATGCCCGATGTAGACCTGGATAACGCGATCTATGAAGTACCGGTTGCCGCCAATGTCAGCTACCAGGATCTGGTCGACAGCCTGAAGTCACTTTCTGAAGGCATGAATTTTGTCAGCCCGGCCAGTTTCCCCATCGGTGAGCATATGAAACTGCGCGGGCAGGACCCACAAGGCATCAAGGAGGTGCGTACATTCTGCAACCTGAGCATGGGCACGGAGATCATTCTCGATCACCCAGAGTTTCTGGTGTTTGCACCTTGCCGGGTAGCCATTTATGAAAAGCCGGATGCGCAAGGCAAACGGCATCTGTATCTGGGGCTGGACCGGCCTACCCATGATTTGAAAAATATAAAGAACCCCACGCCCAGGGCGCAGGCTTCTGCGCAGCAACTGGAAGATGCCCTGATAGGCTTGCTGGAAAAAGCCAGACGCGGCGACTTTTAACCCTGTTCGCGATCTGAGCCAGCGTCCACAACATATCGATTTAGGCTGACTGCCTTCCACTTTTCAGGCCCATCACCTATACTCGAAACAACCTGATTACTTATCCGAGTAGCTAACATGATACAACCCATGCTCATCGCCAAAAATAATGAAACCGACAGCGTGATGCTGCCAAGAATGGCTAACCGCCATGGCCTGATCGCCGGTGCCACCGGCACAGGCAAGACCGTGACCCTGCAAAGCCTGGCCGAACAGTTTTCACGCATAGGCGTGCCGGTGTTTATGGCCGACGTCAAAGGCGATCTTTCCGGCATGAGCCAGATTGGCGGCGGTAATGCCAAAGTCGAAGCGCGCGTGCAGCAGCTGGCATTGAGCGCATATAGTAATAAAGCATACCCGACCATGTTCTGGGATATGTTTGGCGAAAAAGGCCATCCGGTTCGCACCACCCTGAGTGAGATGGGGCCGTTGCTGCTGTCGCGCATGCTCAACCTGAATGAAGTGCAAAGCGGGGTGCTGAATGCGATCTTCAAGGTGGCAGATGACAATGGCATGCTGTTGCTCGACCTTAAAGACCTGCGCGCCATGGCGCAGCATTGCGCTGAAAATGCAGCCAGCTACCAGACACAATACGGCAATATCTCTACCGCCAGCGTGGGCGCTATCCAGCGTGCCTTATTGCAACTTGAAACCGAAGGCGGCGACGCCTTGTTTGGCGAGCCGGCGCTCAACCTCGAAGACATGATGCAGACGGACGCCAAAGGCCTGGGCTATATCAATATCCTGGCGGCAGACAAACTGCTGAATGCGCCACGTGTATATGCCACTTTATTGCTGTGGCTGTTGTCCGAACTATTTGAAAAGCTGCCGGAAGTGGGTGACCTGGAAAAACCCAAACTGGTGTTTTTCTTTGATGAAGCGCACCTGTTATTCAATGATGCGCCTGCCATGCTGATGCAGAAGATAGAGCAAGTGGTGCGCCTGGTGCGTTCCAAGGGCGTAGGGATTTATTTTGTATCACAAAACCCGCTGGATATCCCGGATGTGGTGCTGGGGCAACTGGGTAACCGCGTGCAGCATGCCTTGCGTGCCTTCACGCCGCGCGACCAGAAAGCAGTGCAGGTCGCAGCGCAGACCTTCAGGGCTAACCCTAAACTGAATGTGGCGACCGTGATCACCGAGCTGGGCGTAGGCGAAGCGCTGGTGTCGTTTCTGGATGAGAAGGGCGCACCTACCCCGGTGGAGCGCACCTTTATCTGTCCGCCGGAAAGCCGTGTCGGCCCGGCAAGCGATGCCGAGCGCCAGCAGGTCATGCAGCAATCGCTGGTGGCCGGTGTCTATGACAAACTGGTGGACAGAGAATCAGCTTACGAGATCCTCAAACAGCGGGCTGAGCAGGCGGCTAGCGCAACTCAGGAAAAAACCGCGCAGGAACAGGAATCTTCTTCCGGTTTCGATCTGGGCGGCATACTCACTGGCAAAACCGGCCGTTCGGATTCTGTGCTCGAATCTGCTGCTAAATCGGCAGCACGCGCCATAGGTTCACAGCTTGGTCGCGCCATTATCCGCGGCGTGCTCGGCTCTATACTCGGCGGCAGCAAGTCTAAGCGCTGAAACTTTAGCTAAAGGGGACGTAAAACGCATGTCCAGCGATATCGAAATAGCACAAGCAGCCACTTTGCGGCCCATACACGATATTGCGCAGCGCTTGGGCCTGGCGCCCACTGACCTGCATGTTTACGGCCAGCACATGGCCAAGCTGACGCAGGCCACAGTCAACCACCTGCATAGCCAGCCCAGCCGTGCCAAACTGATACTGGTCACCGCCATCAACCCTACCCCCGCAGGCGAAGGCAAAACCACCACCACGGTGGGGCTGACCGATGCCTTGAACCTGGCCGGCTACCAGGCACTGGCCTGTTTGCGCGAACCTTCGCTGGGGCCGGTATTTGGCATGAAGGGCGGTGCCACCGGCGGTGGCTATGCGCAGGTAGTGCCCATGGAGAATATCAACCTGCATTTCACTGGCGATTTTCACGCCATCAGCGCCGCCAATAATTTGCTGGCGGCGCTGGTCGACAACCATATCTACCATGGCAATGCGCTGCAGTTCGACCAGGTCAGCTGGCGCCGCTGTATGGATATGAATGACAGGGCGCTGCGCAGGATCACCATTAACCAGCCGACCTCTTATGACACCGGGTTTGATATCACCGTTGCCAGTGAGGTGATGGCGATATTCTGCCTGGCGACTGACCTGGCCGATCTGACCCGCCGTCTGGGGCGCGTGCAAGTGGGTGTCTCGCAACAGGGTAAGCCCATCCTGGCCAGTGACTTACAGGCTGAGGGCGCGATGACAGCTTTGCTCAAAGATGCTTTCCAGCCTAACCTAGTGCAGACACTGGAAGGTTCACCTGCGCTGCTGCATGGCGGCCCGTTTGCTAATATCGCACATGGCTGCAACAGCCTGGTCGCCACGCAGACAGCGTTGCGGCTGGCCGATTATGTGGTGACTGAAGCTGGTTTTGGCGCTGACCTCGGTGCCGAGAAGTTTATGGATATCAAGTGCCGCCAGTCTGGCCTGCGGCCGGATATGGCGGTGGTGGTCGCCACTGTGCGCGCACTGAAATATCATGGTGGTGTGGAAGTTGCTGACCTGAACAGCGAAAATCTGCCAGCATTGGCTGTCGGTATAGACAACCTGAAAAAACATGTAGATAACATGCGCCAGCATTTTGGCTTGCCGGTGCTGGTGGCGCTCAACCACTTTACCCAGGATACCGAGGCAGAAGTCGCACAGCTACGCGCTGCCGTTGAGTCCTGGGGTTCCAGCCTGCATGTCTGCAAACACTGGGCCGAGGGCGGCAAAGGGGCGCTGGAGCTGGCACATGCGGTGGCCGCACTGGCACAACAGCCGGCAAACCCAACCCTGCTTTATGAAGATCATCTGTCATTGCCAGAAAAACTGACGGTGATTGCACAATCGCTGTATGGCGCTGATGGCGTGACCTTAAGCGAACTGGCGCAGAAACAATTATTGGATATGGCTGGCGCCAGTGATGGCCTGCCGGTATGCGTCGCCAAAACGCAATATTCGCTGTCCAGCGATGCCAAACTGCGCAATGTGCCGCAAAACCATACCCTGCATGTGCGCGAATTACGCCTGTCACGCGGGGCCGGCTTTGTGGTGGCGATATGTGGTGACATCATGACCATGCCAGGCCTGCCCAAACAGCCGGCCAGCGGGCGCATAGCTGTAGACGATAGCGGCCGTATTCTTGGCCTTTCCTGAACCTGTTTTTTCTCGCTATAGTCTGATATTATAACTTTTGTTATAACGTCAATATTTACAGGAGCGCAATATGCATTCTCTCAAACTGACCCAAATCGGTAATTCTGTCGGTGTGATCCTGCCTAAAGAAGTACTCGCCAGGCTCAAGCTGGAAAAAGGCGATACGGTATACCTGACGGATGCGCCTGGTGCAGTGACTATATCGCCACATGATCCGGCCTTTGAAACACAGATGGATGTGGCGAGGAAGATCATGAAGTCCAGGCGAGAAGTCTTACGCGAGCTCGCTAAATGACTGCCGGGCAAAGCTGGATATGGCTGGATGCGCAGGTATTGCTGGCTGTACACGATGAACAATTAACTGAACATGGCGGTATTTCAGGTGTGCGTGACCTGGGCTTGTTTGAATCGGCTTTGAGTCGGCCACAACATTTGGCTGTATACGATGACCCGGATCATGCCGCCTTGGCTGCGGCTTATGGCTATGGCATCGCGCGCAATCATCCTTTTTTGGATGGCAACAAACGCACCGCCTTTGTCGCGGTGGAGTTATTTTTGGTCCTCAACGGTTATGAGCTCAATGCTACTGATGTTGAGTGCGTCATGGTCATGTTGGCCGTGGCCGCTGGTGATATGGATGAAGTGGTTTTTGCCGAATGGATACGTCAGCATGCGACTACCCAGGGTTAAGCATACGAAAGACGAATATTCATGCTGACCTTTCAACAAACCGGCCACGCCGACCAGACCATCAATAAGTCGCGCTTTATCGCGCGTGCCGGTCGTTGTGAGAACGAGCGTGAGCTGGCCTTGTTTTTGCGCCAGTTTGCCAGCGAGCATCAAAGCGCAGGCCATCTGGCTTATGCTTTCCGTATGAAGACGGCTGAAGGCATAGTCGCCCGTTTCTCAGACGCTGGCGAGCCGGCTGGTACTGCCGGCAAACCGATACAGCAGATGCTGGACGGGCAGGATTATGTGAACTGCTGTGTCGCGGTGATACGCTATTATGGCGGCATCAATCTGGGCACCGGCGGCCTGGTCAGGGCTTATGGCGGCACCGCCAAACAGGCGATGGAACAGGCAGGCAGCATTGCTTTCGTTGAGATGGTGCAGCTGAAGATCTCAACGACTTACAAACGTGTCGACGAGCTGACCCGCGAAGTGCAGCGATTGCACGGCGAGGTGCTGGACAAGAAATTTGATGAAGCGGTGCATTTCCTGCTTAAACTACCTATTGATGCGGCCAGGCAGTTACAGGCCAAATATTAGCCATTTATGATTAAAGTCCGGAGTCTGATGTGACCCAAACGCAAAAATTCGATACCGCCACCTATGTGTTGATGGCGGTACTGATGTGGCTGGTATTGAAAGTACAATTGCTGCCTGCCTTGCTGGCCGGTTTGCTGGTCTATGAGTTGATACATGTCATCGCGCCATTGATCGCGCGCCGCTTGCCAGGCAAATATGCCAAGTGGCTGGCAGTGGTGTTGCTGGCGACTTTGGTGATAGGCTTACTGGTCGCCATAGGTATGAGTATCATCACCCTGATACGCAGTGACACCGGCGGGCTGACCATGTTGTTCGACCAACTGGCCAAGATCATTGAAGACTCGCGCCAGGTATTGCCCGTATGGCTCAATGACAGGCTGCCGGATGATGCGATCACCTTGCAGCATACCGTGATCGAATGGCTGCGCGCGCACTCGGCTGACTGGCAGTTATTGGGTAAAGAAGCCGGCCATCACCTGGCACATATACTGATAGGTATGGTGATAGGGGCGATGGTGGCTTTGCATGACGTGCAGAGCAAGACCAACCCGCGCCCGTTTGCGCTAAGCCTGTTGCAGCGCATCACGCTGTTCGCACAGGCGTTCAAGAATATCATCTTTGCCCAGGTCAAGATCTCTGCAGTGAACGCCAGCCTGACTGCGGTCTATCTGGCCATCATATTGCCCCTGTGCGGCATACATCTGCCGTTTACCAAAACCATGATACTGATCACCTTTCTGGTCGGATTGCTGCCGGTGGTGGGTAACCTGATCTCCAATACCGTGATTGTGATCGTCAGTATCAGTCATTCATTTGTAGTTGCGCTAGGATCGCTGTTTTTCCTGATCGTAATCCACAAGCTGGAATACTTTTTAAATGCACGCATCGTAGGTAGTCAGATACGCGCGCATGCCTGGGAGCTGCTGGTGGCCATGCTGCTGATGGAAGCGACCTTTGGCTTGCCTGGCATAGTGGCAGCGCCTATCTATTACGCCTATATTAAAAGTGAGTGCCGCGAACGCGGCTGGGTTTAAGCTGACTGGGTTTAAGCTGACTGGGTTTAGGCTGACTGGGTTTAGGCTGACTGGGTTTAGGCTGACTGGGTTTAGGCTGACTGGGTTTAGGCTGACTGGGTTTAGGCTGACTGGGTTTAGGCTGGCAGTGTGCAAAAAAACATCAGGCTCGCGATTGCGAGCCTGTTTGCTTATCCGGCAATATTATTTCAGCTTGTACAAACGGTTTTCCAACGTTTTGCCGCCGCTGAGCTTATCTATCTGCTCGCCACTGGTCAGGCTCAGTTGCGCGACACGCTCATCCGGGTGCGGATGGGTCTGAAACAGCAAGGCCACGCTGCCATCATTGCTGCTCAGGGTCTCCATGTCCTGCAGGACTTCAGCCAGGCCATAGACTTCATAGCCGGCACGCGCAGCCAACACGGTGCCCATGCTGTCGGCTTCATACTCGGCGCTTTTATCCAGGTTGCGGGCGCTGATCTCAGCACCGGTAGACAAGGCACGTTGCGTGATTTTGTTTTTGCTGATCTTCTGTTTCAGAAATGAGCTGCCTGCATCCATCAGCGCCTGTTTCTGCATCACTTTCAGGTGGTGCC
The DNA here is from genome assembly GCF_042676265.1 of Methylophilus luteus. Lineage (NCBI taxonomy): Bacteria > Pseudomonadati > Pseudomonadota > Betaproteobacteria > Nitrosomonadales > Methylophilaceae > Methylophilus > Methylophilus luteus. Next base: position 1,221,211 of record NZ_JBHTKB010000001.1, on the reverse strand, counting down.
TCTGCACGATGTGGGCGATCTCATGCCCTAGCACACCGGCCAGTTGTGCTTCGCTGCTCAAGCGTTGATACAGGCCTTTGGTGATCAGCACATAGCCGCCAGGTGCGGCAAAGGCATTGACATCGCTACTGTCTATCACACCAAAATGCCAGGGCAGGCTGGTGCGTTCTGACTGGCTGGCCACCCAGCGGCCTACCTTATTCACGTATTGCTGCAACTGCGCATCATTCACCAGCGGCGCGGCACCGAGTATGGTGCCGGTCACATTGCGGCCGACGGCGATCTCGTCTTCCTGGCTGGGGTTCTTCCAGTCGATATTGGCTAGTTTTTCCTGGGCCGATTTTTCCTGGGCAGCAGCGTTCTGGTTATCGCTTGCCGCAGGCTGCACTGTCTTGCTGTTGCCGCCCAGCTGGTCGCTCACGGCATCCTTGAGTGCCCCTTTAAGGTCAAACGCCATGGCGCTGCCAGCAGTGAGTAAGCCGCTAGCTACGGCAGCGATGACTGCCTGTTTAAGCCTGGTATGGTTCAATAACTGCTTCTTCACGGCTGGTTACCTCCCTGAAAATAAGGGATCTGCTGGCTGCTCAAGCCAGCGCTGGCAGCATATTGTTTTGCTTCGTCTGCAGTCACGCTATAGCTTTCCAGCTTTTTGGTCTCTGCTTCATTGAACTGCGCGGTTTTCAGGTCTTCGGCACTGAGGCCACGGATACCGGTGGTAGACACCACTTTTCCGGTGCCGCTGCGGCCAGTCGCCACACCCACCACACCGGCGACATTATTGCCGTTGGCGCTATTGCGTTTCACGGTCAATAAACGTACCCAGCCGCTTTTGCCTGCCGTTTTGATCTGCAGCCATGCGCCTTTTTTATTCAGTATCTCGACTGCGTCATTCTTATTCACATTGCCGACCACCTTGGCGTCGCCAAATGCATCAGCGCGCAGCTGGTCAGGTTTCAGCACCACGCCGGTGTCTGCCGCGATCGCGCTGCTGCAACAGCATGCAGCCAGCAGCGCGATCAGCCTTAGCTTGATCATGTTTGTTTTTGTCATATGGGTGTCTCCACTTTCTCCGTGCCGGGTAAATCTGCCATGCTTGTTAAATCTGCCATCTCTAGCTGGATGATGGCTTGCGCAAACAGAATGCGCCATTGTGCTGCCAGTTGCGGCGCCTGGTTGGCGATCTTGCCCTGATGCATGCCATAGCGGATAGCCGGCTTATTGGGTAGACGCAATTTATCCAGCAAAGTCGGTAATTGTGCTGCCAGCTGTTGCGCGTCCTGCGCGGCAGCTTCGCGGTAAACGGTCTCTGGCTTGTATTGCCAGCTGACGATGACCAGGTCGCCAAACAGGCCCCAGATGCCGCTTTGCGTACCCAACAGTATATCTGTCTGGTTGGGCGCACGGCAGGCGGATTCTATCTCCTTGCGCACCAGTTTCATCACCGCATCGCCCAGGGTGTCCGGGCTTTCGATCACGATAGGCATCAGCAAGACTTCCAGCTCCGCACTGTTGGCGCTCAGGCCAAATGCCAGCCAGCGCTGCAGGGCACGGTCGGTCGCCAGGGCATAGATCTTGGCAACACCGAAATAGGCCACTGCCCAGACGATGGGGGCCGCCAGGTCGAGATAGGTATGAAAAAGGTTGATAGCAAGGTAAGACAGCACCAGCAGGCCGATCTGGCTGCCGGTGAAGATGCCATTGAAACGGTCGCGGTCTACCTTGAAATAAAACGCCAGCGTGGTCAGCCACACCAGCAACAGGCTGAGCAGTATATAAGGCAGTTTGCCGCGCCAGACTTTCAGGTAATCCTGGTGCAGCGTGTTGTCCAGCGCCGTTGCCAGGATCTCCACCCCCGGAAACTGCTTATCCATGGCGGTAGGTTTGATATCGAACAGCGCCGGTGCGGTAGAGCCTATGATGACGATCTTGTCTTTGAATTCATCCTGCGGGCGCTTGGGCTGCGAGCTGGCGCTATCGGTATACACCTCGCTGAACGAAATATAGTGATAGGTGAACGGTTTGCCGCGCCAGTTCAGCAGCATCTCATCCGGCGTATTGCCAGTCTCGTACTGCATGGCATCTGCCACCAGCAAGGGCAGGGCAGGCAGGGTCCAACCCCTGTCGTGATGACGCATGCGGTACTGGCGCACGACGCCATCGTTATCGGGGTAGACATTGTGCGTACCCATACGCTGCGCTTGCCAGGCGCCTTTGAAATAGGGCGGGATAGCGGCAAAAGTGGCCTGCTGGTCTGCATCCGGCGTGTGCGCCAGGCCGGGGATCTGCGCATAGGTGAGCTGGCTTTTGCTATCCTGACTGGCATCCAGCCTTAGCAACGGAAAAAAGCAATTGTCACAGGCGGTGATGACATCGTTGAAATAGTTGTCGCTATCCGGGTTATATACATCGGCATCCGAGAACACGATATCGAAAATGATGGCTTTAGGTTGCTGGCGCTGTATATTCTCTACCAGCTCGCCTAGCACCTGGCGCGGCCACGGCCAGCGGCCATATTCTTTGGACATGGCTTCCAGGCTGGCTTCATTGATATCGATAATGACGATGGCAGGGTCGGCGGCCGGTTTGAAGATGCGGTTTTTCACCATCAGGTCAAACGCCTTGTCGCGCATGTTCTGGCCGACATGAAATACGCCGGCATCCAGCAGGATCACCGCGCTGAACAGCAGCGCCAGGTAGAGATAAAAGTTATTCTTGAGCCTGCGGGTCAGGCTGGCCAGCCAGAACCCGAGCATGAGTTTCAGTTTTAGCATATCGCTCCGTGGTGGTGACGGGTCACGCTTTAGTATTTTCCCGGTTGGTATTATTTTAGTGACGCCATGCCTGCATTGACCCGAACGGGCCATTGAGCGTCAACGCTAATAGTCCTATTCTAGCAACATCACAAATGCGCAGGGTCGTTTATGAGTGTAAATCTGAAAATCGTGTTTTTTGGATTTATTTTGCTCATGTTCATCAGCATGATGGATGTCTTTGTGTGAGTGTGGCGTGTTTTTCAAGTTTAAAGTCATTTATAACCCCGTCGTGACGGGGTTTTTTCTTTTCTGCCGCCCATCAGCACCAGCCTACCGAGCAGCCTAGTCTCCCCCGTCACACAAGCTTCATGTAAGTGCAACCTTTCTGCCACAGATGTTTTTAACAATACTCCAGGTAAACGCGCTGGCTTGCATGCTGGCGCGCAAGTTAATCACATACAATCAGGGAGAACCTACACATGAAGCTTAACTCTTGGGCAATGACCGGCCTGCTGGTCATGGCAGCACTGTCACCTGCGACACAAGCGGCAGAACTCATACAAAATGGCGGTTTTGAGTCACACGGAGCCGATGTTTACGATATCACCGGCTGGCAAGTGGCAGAGCAGGGCTTTTTCGGCGGTGTGCTGGCGCAAACCGGCACATCTACCGAAGCCACCGCCAACGCTACCGTGGGCGCTTATCAGGGCAGCTACTATGGCATTCTGGATAACTACGGTTATGCCAGCAATGCATTGTTCCAGACCTTTAGCACTGGTGCAGTTTCTTCTGCTACTTTAAGCTTTCAGATGTTTGTCAATAATCAGAACAGCACCACGAATATCGATGCTGCCGGCTTGGATTACAGCGTAGATGCTACAGATAACCCTAACCAGCACGTGCGTGTAGATATCTTGAAAGCCGGTGCCGACCCTTTCTCTATCGATAGCGCGGATGTTGTACAAAGCCTTTATATCGGCGGCGCCAATGGTGTGCTGACTGCGAACAACTATGTGAATTACAGCTTTGACCTGAGTTCCAGCCTGGCTGCAGGCGGTAGTTATATCTTGCGCTTTGCCACCGTGGCAAACCAGAATTCATTACAGCTGGGTGTGGATAACATCAGCCTGAATGCAGTATCTTCTGTGCCGGAAGCCGATTCAGTCGCCATGTTGCTGGCCGGCCTGGGCCTGATGGCAGGTGTTGTGCGCCGTCGTCGTAGCTGAACAAATACTTTATATATATAAAATAAACTCTCTAAAGGAAAAATCATGGACTTTTTAAACTTGAAACGCACGGCCGTGGTTGCCATGCTGCTGGGCTCGCAATTCGCCCTGTCTAATGTGGCACAGGCTGAAAATGCACAGTTTTGGCTGAATGATGGCGCTGCCAGCCTGAATGACAGCAAAAAGCTGGTACCGAATGCCAAAAAAGCCAAGAACATCATCCTGTTCGTGGGCGATGGCATGGGTATCTCAACCGTGACCGGCGCACGCATTTTTGAGGGCCAGTTAAAAGGCATAGACGGCGAGCGTAACAAGCTGTCATTTGAAGAGTTCCCTTACGTAGCTCTTTCAAAAACCTACTCTACTAACCAGCAGACTTCTGACTCTGCACCTACCATGACAGCGATCATCTCTGGCGTGAAAACCAACGATGGCATTATTTCGCTGAACCAGTCTGTGGCCAGAAACGAAGCGAATCCGTCTGTGATCAACGCTGGCAAAGTGACGACTATCCTGGAACAGGCTGAGATCGCCGGTAAATCCACAGGTGTGGTATCTACAGCGCGTATCACGCACGCGACTCCGGCTGCGACTTATGCACATATCTCCAACCGTGACTGGGAAGGCAACGCCAACCTGTCAGCTGCTGCCGCGACCAATGGTGTCAAAGACATTGCTGCACAACTGATAGACAATTTCGGTACCGGCAAGATCGGTGATGGCATCGATGTAGTATTCGGCGGTGGCCGTAGCTATTTCCTGCCAAACACAGTGACAGATATCGAAGGTACTAAAGGCCGCCGTACCGATGGCCGTAACCTGCCGCAAGAATATGTCAACAAATTCGGTGGTGTGTATATCCAGGACCAGAACGGTTTCAATGCCTTGAATCCAGTGACCACCAACAAAGTCATCGGCCTGTTCAACCCATCGCACATGGAGTTTGAGCAAGACCGTGCTAACGATATCGCCGGTGAGCCTTCATTGGCTGACATGACCGGCAAAGCCATTGATATCCTGAAGAAAAACCAGAATGGTTATTTCCTCATGGTTGAAGCTGGCCGTATCGATCACGCTTCTCACGCTGGTAACGCCTACCGTACTTTCAAGGACGCGGTAGCACTGTCTGACGCGGTACGTGAAGCTGCCAGCAAGGTCAACCTCAACGAAACGCTGATCATTGTGACGGCCGACCATAGCCACACCTTGACTATCGGTGGTTACCCAAAACGTGGCAACCCTATTTTGGGTAAAGTGGTTGAGCCAGGTAAAACAGCGCCAACGCTGGCTGCTGATGGCAAGCCTTACACCACAGTGAGCTTTGCTAACGGCCCTGGTTATCACACAAACTCGCCAGGCGAAGCTGTTTACAATGAAGCGATCGCCGCTGGCCGCGTGGTGGATATGTCAGGCGTAGATACTGAAGACCCTGATTTCCACCAGGAAGCACTGGTGCCATTGAGCTCTGAAACCCACGCTGGTGAAGAAGTGGCCATCTATGCCATCGGCCCTAAATCTTATCTGGTGCACGGCGTGCAGGAGCAAAGCTATATCTACCAGGTCATGAAAGACGCTTTCGGTTACTAATTGAGGAAAACAAGTGGCTGCGCGGGCAAATTACTGCGTTGCGCGGTACTCAAAATCCTCATGTACTTATGTACATTCCGGTTTTTGCGTGCCGTGCGCCTGGTACTTTATCCCGCTCGCTCACTTTTTCCAGGTTGTTTGAGAAAGTGTCCGTAGCTAGTTTAGGTGTTTTGCAATGCAGGGCGGCGATCTGTCGCCCTGTACCACTTGATGGAAAGAAATAATGAACAAAACTATTCAAATGCTGGGTCTGGCCGCGCTGGCTATGCTGGCGGCCAAAGCAAGTATTGCCGAGGAAGTCGTCAATGCGCGTTTCGAAACCACACAATGCGCGACCCCATGTACAGATGCTTCCGCTAAACGCCTGCAGTGGTGGCTGATGCGCGAAGACGATCAGGTCGAGATACGCCACCTGTACCAGAATGGCCAGCCGGCACACAACAGCAGCCTGTGGATGAAAAAACCGGCCGGGCAGTTCAATTACAGTTTTCTGATGCACGAAGATGGCCGCACTATCGACTATTCTGATGTAGACCTGAAGTTGCTGGCGATCAAAACCGACCTCAATATCTGGCAGGTGAAATCACAACTGGTCACCGATGAAGAGCTGGGCAAACTGAAAAAAGTGGCCCTAGACATGCAACAGCAAATGGAAAAGCAACAGCAATATGGTCACGATGTAGAGAAATATGTAGGCGAGCTGGGTAACGGCGTGCGTACCGAGGTATTGTGGATGCCGGCGGTGAAATTGCCCTATTCAGTGCAATACCACTATCCCGAGCATACCGTCACTATCCAGCTGCAGGTTTTGCAGACCGGTGCCCCGGCTGCCGGCGACGCGGTGATCGCGCCTAAAGCGAGCCTGGCGACGTTGAGCAATTACCAGCATGTCGATTTCACCGACCTCGGCGATATGGAACATAACCCTTCGGAAATGCAATGGCTGACCCGTGCGCACGGTGCGCCTGGCTTGCAGGCGCACAATCATTGAGTTACACCTGGTTTGCAGGCGCATAATCACTAAATCACGCCTGGCAGCCAGTCACCAGCTAAGCTAGCGCCTCGCAGCGTAATTTTCTGCGAGGCGCTATGGCGCAACTGTCATCGGCTATAATGCGCTGATGGCCCTACAAATCATTCAATTACTCCTGCTAGCCCTGATCATAGGCATACTGGTCTGGCAGTCACGCAAGCAGCAACAGGCTACACAGGAAGCGCTGGCCTTGTTGCTTTCACAGCAACTCGAAGAAAAACATAGGCTGATGATGAGCGAGTTGCATCAATCGCTCAATCTGCTGGCAGACAGGTTGCAAAACCAGAACGCCGACCAGCAAGACCGTTTACGCACGCAGCTGTCACAGGAGCTGAATGCTACGCGTGATTCCATGCAGGCTTTGCGTGTCACCATGCAAGAGCTGCAGGTAGCGCAGCGCGACCATCTCTCCCAAAGTAGCGAGCAGCTCAGCCAGAGTCTGCGTAATGGCTTGTCTGAGCAGGGCATGGCGCAGCAAAACCTGCTCAACACCGCCTTGCAGACCACCACGCATAGCCTGATGCAAGGTATAGAGGCGCTGACCAAGGTGGTGGATACACGCCTGGAAGAAATGAGCGGCAAAGTATCCGAGCGCCTGGAAGAGGGATTTAAAAAAACCAACGAGACCTTTGCCAACGTCATGGCGCGCCTGGCGACCATTGATGAAGCACAAAAGAAAATTGATGGTCTCAGCGTCAATATGGTGAGCCTGCAGGAGTTGCTGGGTGATAAACGCAGCCGTGGCGCCTTTGGCGAGGTGCAGCTGGAAGGGCTGGTGCGCAATGTGCTGCCTAGTAACAGTTTTGCCATGCAGCATACTTTCAGTAATGGCGCGCGCGCGGATTGCGCATTATTCCTGCCTGATCCAACCGGGACCGTGGCAGTAGACAGTAAATTTCCGCTTGAGAACTACCACCGCATGTATGACAGCAGCCTTGGTGAAGTATTGCAGGCGCAATCAGGGAAACAGTTTAAGGCGGATATCAGGAAGCATATCGACGATATCAGTAATAAATACATTATCGCCAATGAAACCTCAGATGGCGCGGTGATGTTTATCCCAGCCGAAGCAGTATTTGCCGAGATTCATGCCTACCATAGTGAAGTGGTGGATTATGCTATGCAGAAACGCGTGTGGTTGGTGTCACCAACCACGTTAATGGCGGTGCTGAACACTGCCCGCGCCGTGCTGAAAGATGTGGAAATGCGCAAGCAGGTACATATCATTAAAGATGAACTGGGCAAACTGAGCAAGGACTTCAACCGCTTTGATACACGCATGAAAAAACTGGCTGATAATATACGCCAGGCCCACGAAAATGCGCAGGATGTGCATATCAGCAGCCAGAAAATCACCAGGCGTTTTGCCCAGATTGAGAAAGTGGAGCTGGCGCAGGAAGAAGGGTTAGGCACAATCGAGCTGCTGGAAGAATTAGAGGAAATTGAGAAGAGTAACCCGACATGAAGATCACCATTTTGTACTTTGCCCGCATCAAGGAAGTCGTCAACTACTCCTCGGAGGAGGTGGCGCTGCCCGAAGGTGTGGAGACCATCATTGCGTTAAAGGCCTGGTTGTCCAATCGCGGTGCCACCTGGCAGAAACTGTTCAGTGGCACAGGCGTGGTGCGTGCCGCCATCAACCATGAGCTGGTGGATGATATGGCGACCATGGATGATGGCGACGAAGTGGCGTTTTTCCCACCGGTGACCGGAGGCTGAACTTGAGCGTGCCTGCCACCCTGAACATCTCTGTACAGCCGCAAGACTTTGATACCGGCCTTGAGTTGCAACAACTGCGGGCGGCGACGCCGCAAGCTGGTGCCGTGGTCAGTTTTGTCGGGCTGGTGCGCGACCTGTCGGCAGATGGCAAGCTGGACCAGATGCTGATAGAGCATTACCCGGGCATGACAGAAGCGGCCTTGCAGCGTATCGCCGAACAGGCCTGCCAGCGCTGGCCCTTGCTCGGTGTGCGTTTGATCCACCGCGTCGGAGCCCTGGCGGCACAGGCGCAGATCGTGCTGGTGGCCACCAGCAGCCTGCACCGGCAGGCAGCATTTGAAGCCTGCGCTTTTATCATGGACTATTTGAAGACAGAAGCTCCGTTCTGGAAAAAAGAAATCGGCGATTTTGGCGAGCGCTGGGTCGAAGCCCGTGCCTCGGATGAACACGCAAAACAACAGTGGCAAAAGAATAATGGAAAGTCACCTACATGATGCAAGTATTGAATCCTGTTGAAATGACAGTGGCGTACAAACTGTCGCCCATGTCGTTTGAATCTACGCAAGAGTTGCTGGATGCCTCTGACATGAGCCTGACCGACTACGGCTGGAAACTGCAGCCCGAGGCGCAAAAGACCCTGATGATGGGCTTGTCTATACAAGAGGGCGGTTGCAATGTGCTGGTGCTGGGCACACCTGGCTCCGGTCGTGCCAGCCTGAGCCTGGCCGCCATGAAGGCTGCTGCCGTGACCGGCATAGACAGCTCATTGACTGACCTGGTCGCGCTGTATGATTTCAGCCAGCAATCCTGTGCCAATTACATCAAGCTGCCGGCCGGGCTGGGTTCGCAGTTGCGCACAGTGATGGATGCATTCATCAAAACGCTGATGGTGGAAATGTCGCAGTGGCTGGATAGCAACGGCCAGGTGAATTTCCCGCAGGCGGAAGTCTGGCTGGAAGAACGGGTAGACAGCCTGCGCGCACAGCTGAGCAGTGCCAAGCTGTCATCGCTGTTTAATGTGATCAAGCCGGAAGTGCTCGCTTATCTGCAAGCCTGGCAGCAACTGGGCAGTGAGCCTGAAGGCAGTAACGATGGCCTGGTCAATGAAAGCTTTTTAGCACGTTTCCGCGTCAACCTGCTGGTAGACCAGCGCGCCAATCTGACCGCCGCAGTCAAACAGCCGGTGGTGGAAGAAAAAGACCCCGGTTTCGCTGCGCTGTTCGGCATGCTGGAAAACGCTGCCGGTGAAGCCGCGCAATGGCCGGAGTTTCTGCGCTTGCGTGCAGGCAGCGTGCACCGGGCAGATGGCGGCATGCTGCTGCTGCATCTGCGTGACCTGATGCAGGATGAGAATAACGGCGGTGCCTTGCTGGAAAAACTCTACCGCCTGATGCGTAACCGCGAAGTGCAGATAGAAGACTGGGCCAACCATGCCCAGCAAGGCGCGGGCGGCAATCGCCATGGCGCCTTGCCGGTGCATGTCAAGCTGATCATGATCGCCACGCGCGAAGACTATTATGATTGCCTGGAAGCGCAGCCTGATTTCTTTGACTTTTTTCCGGTCAAGGTCGAGTTTGAAGACCGCGTAGCGGCCTCGCTGGAAAACTATGCCTGGGTGGCTGGTTATATCGCGCAAAAATGCCAGCAGCACAGCCTGCCGCATTTCAGTGGCGCGGCAGTCAATGAGCTATTGCATTTTATGCACAGGCTGGAAGAAGACCAGAGCCGCATCAGCATCCGTTTTGCGCACCTGGACCAACTGATGCATGAAAGCGTGGCGGCCGCGGCAGATGCACGCCTGGTGACTGATGCGCATGTCAAGCAGGCGCTGTCGGCGCGCCTGTTGCGCCAGCAATTCTTTGAAACGCAGATCCGCGACTCTATCATTGATAACGAGCTGCTGATCCAGGTGCACGGCGATGTGGTCGGCCAGGTCAATGGCCTGACCCATATCGAGCTCGGCGATGCCAGTTTTGGCTCGCCTATCCGTATCACAGCGCGTTGCTACCCTGGCCGTAGCGGGGTGATCAATATAGACCGCGAAGTCGAAATGAGCGGCCCCAGCCACGACAAAGGCATCTATATATTACAAAACTGGCTGAGTGCCAGTTTCTGGGCGCTGGCCCCGCTAAGCCTGAGTGCTTCGCTGGTGTTTGAGCAGGAATACAACGGCGTGGAGGGTGATTCAGCCTCTTGTGCCGAGTTGTTTGCACTGCTGTCGGCACTGACTGGCCTGCCTATCAAGCAGGGCATCGCTGTAACGGGCGCACTCAACCAGTTTGGTGAAGTGATGCCCATAGGCGGCGTCAACGAGAAGATAGAAGGTTATTTCCGCGTCTGCCAGGCACTGGGCCTGAATGGCGAGCAGGGGGTGATCATCCCCAAACGCAATCAGCGCCACCTGGTACTCGATGAAAGCGTGGTGACGGCGGTGAATAATGGCATGTTCAAGATCATTACCATAGACCATGTGCTGGAAGGCATCGCGCACCTGACTGGTTGCGAAGCCGGCACGCAGGAAGCTGACGGCACTTATAGCGGCAATACGCTGATGGCGCGCGCGCAAACCGTGCTTGCCAGTTTCAGGCAGACGCTGGAGCGCAACCAGGCGCATCTGGCCTATATTCAACCGCAGGCAGAGACCGGCAAGTCTTAATTCGCACTATGGCCAGAACGCATAATAAAAAGCAGGATAAACAATCGCCCGCTGATAAAGACGAGGATGACAGTTGCCGTCTGGATAAGTGGTTATGGGCGGCACGGTTTTTTAAGACACGCAGCCTGGCAGCCGATGCCGTTGATGGCGGCAAAGTGCGCATAGATGGTGACCGCGCCAAGAATGCCAGGGAAATGAAGCCTGGCATGCGCGTCAGCATCAAAAACAAAGACATGCAGATAGAAGTCGAAGTGCTGGCACTAAGTAATGTGCGGCGCGGCGCGCCAGAAGCGGCACTGCTATACCGCGAAACCGAAGAAAGCCTGCGCATACGGCAACAGGCCCAGGAAAGTGGCGCTGATCATTTTGCTGAACGTGACCGCGGCGTAGGCCGCCCCACCAAACGGCAAATGCGCGATATCCAGCGCTTTACCGGCCGGGATTAAACCGCATTCCAGCTTAGCTTGGTTTTGGGTAAGCAGTCACGGTGCCGGTTTTTGCCACCGCCTGCGCACGGCATGAAACATCCAGTTTCTGGAAAATACGCTTGAGATGGTTTTTAACCGTGTTGGCGCTGATATCCAGGATCATACCTATCTCCAGATTGGTTTTGCCACCGCGCACCCAATGCAAGATCTCCTGCTCGCGGTCAGACAAACCACCATGGGCCATGCTATCAAGCAGGTCTTCATCTTTCACTATCGGTTTCAGGTGGCCGACGCGGCGTATGGCTGCATCCACATGCGGCATGATCATGCCGAGAAACTGGTCAGGCACATGAAACTCGCGGGTGCGGTCAAAAAACACATACAGACAATCATTTTTGCCGCGGGTATCGCGTACCCCATACACCAGCAGCGAGTGCATTTTCATTAATTGCTGGGTAAAGGCATTGGGCGATTGCGCATGTATGCCGCTGGCGTCAAAACGGTTGATCACATACCATTTCTCGTCATTTTCCAGCCAGCGCTTGTGCAGGTTGCACATCAGATAATTGACGATGGCCGAATCCTGCAGCAGGCACTGTGTGGTCACTTCAGGCAGCGCAGAAGAAACATCAAAGTGCAGCTCACCGGTGCTGAAATTGCCCCAGGTCGCCAGCAGGGCGTCGTGGCGCATCAGAGGATGTATGTCTTGTTTTAGCCAGTTGAAAAAGTCAACATGGCGTTGAATGGCGTATGAATTCTGTATTGCATGCAGAATTCCCTCCCAATGTGCTTGTTTTTTTTGTGCCAGCATGGAGATACCTCAAAGTTATTGTGCGCAGGCCAACTACAACCATGCGCATTTATGGTTTAACTTTGTTTACGGCAGCAAGCGCGTGCTTCTTTAATCTGTTGCTGAAAAATAGCCCGCCCGCCTGAAATAGACGCTGGCTAAACATCAAGCGCGGGTGCGTGCGGTAATGTCCAAGGCTGATGCCAGCCGCGACTTGCGATAAAATGAATGAATGTTTTTTTCTTGTGTCACTACCTGATGATCTATCAGCGAGCAGAGTAAGCTTATGTTGAACAAACTCCCGAACGGGGTACGTTATTCCAGCCACAAAGAGTGGCAACTGTTGAAAAAACTGCCCAAGTGGTGGTTGCTGGGTACGCTGGTATTCGCCAGCCCTATCGCCTACACCTGGTGGCAGCAGGAAGACCTGCTGACGCAAAACATTGAACGCACCTCTATGTTTCTCGGCCTGTTGTTCACCTTCTGGTTTTTTATCGGCGCCCTGATGATAGGCTTAGTGGTGATCATCATCATGAAAGGGCCGGGTTATGTGGCCGACCCTTATTACCTGCCCAAAGAAGACAAAAGCCTGGAAAATAAAGACAATAGTGTCTAGTCAGCGCCAGGATTAAAGATAAGTCCTTGATTCACACAGGACTTATAGTCTATAATCGCACGCTTTTCCAACCTTGCCACACCTGATTTCGCATTCGGGGTGGCTGATAACCGTAAGGAGATTACATGCGACACTATGAAATCGTGTTTATTGTTCACCCAGACCAGAGTGAACAAGTGCCTGCGATGATTGAGCGCTACCGCACTCAGATCACTGGCAATGGCGGCAACATCCATCGTCTGGAAGACTGGGGCCGTCGTCAACTTGCCTATCCAATTAACAAAGTACACAAAGCCCACTACGTGTTGATGAACATCGAAGTGAGTCAGGAAGTACTGGAAGAGTTGGAACACGGCTTCAAATTTAACGATGCTGTATTACGTCACCTGACTATTTCGACTAAAACAGCAGTGACTGCACCAAGCCCGATGATGAAAGAGGAAAAATCCAAAACCATCGTTGGTGACGCACCTGCAGCAACTACTGAGGCAGCCGCCTAAGCGTCGTGAATACGCTGGTGATCGCCGCAACGGTGCAAACGATTGAACCGTTACGCTATACACCGGCCGGGTTACCCTTGTTGCGTTTGCAGTTGCAACATGATTCAGAACAGCAAGAAGCTGGCCTGAATCGCAAAGTGCAGTGTCAGTTAGCCGCAGTGTTGATTGGTGAAAAAGCCAGTCTGCCACTGCAAAGCGGAGATCGCATCAAAGCCAAAGGTTTTCTGGCGCAGCGCAGCGCAAAAAGCACACAAGTGGTCATGCATATACAAGAGATACAGCTAATACAGCAGACAGAATTGAAGGAGTTATAAATGGCAAGAGATATGTACAAACGCCGCCGTTACTGCCGTTTCAGTGCAGAAGGCATCAAAGAAGTTGATTACAAAGACGTGGATCTGTTGAAAGATTTCGTTTCTGAAAACTTCAAAATCATTCCAGCCCGTATGACTGGTACCAAGGCTAAATACCAACGCCAACTGACAACTGCGGTTAAACGCGCACGTTTCCTGGCGCTGATGCCTTACACAGACAAACACCCAGGTTAATCGGCGGCTTAGGAGAATAACATGCAAGTAATTTTATTAGAAAAAGTAGCAAACCTGGGTGGACTGGGTGATGTGGTTAAAGTGAAAGACGGTTACGGCCGTAACTTCCTGATCCCACAAGGTAAAGCCAAACGCGCAACCGAAGCTAACCAGGCTGAATTTGCTGCCCGTCGCGCTGATCTGGAAAAACAACAGGCTGATTTGTTGGCTGTTGCTCAAACACGTGGCGAAAAACTGGCAGGCTTTGCGTTAACCATTTCGCAAAAAGCTGGTGTTGATGGCCGTCTATTTGGTTCTGTGACCAATCTGGATATTGCAACAGCTTTGCAAGCCCAAGGTCACGAAGTGAAAAAATCAGATGTACGTTTGCCTAACGGCCCACTGAAAAATATCGGTGAGTTTGTTGTGAGCGTTGCACTGCACCATGATGTTGTTGTTGATATCAATGTGACAGTGGCTGCTGAAGCTTAATTTAAGCGTTTAGCAGTACTTAAAAAGGCTACTTCGGTAGCCTTTTTTATTTTTGTAAAAGACGGATGGTTTATGGGGTAGGGCTGGGTTGGTCGAGCTGGTGTTGCATCTCATGTGACGTTTTAATCGGTATTTCTTTGGATGGTTGTGCGCGCTGTTTCACCATTTTATTTCGCCATTCGGCGAGTAACTTTTTTTGGATGATTTGAACGTTATTTTTCGCCTCTAGGCGAGTGTCTTTTCTTTGCGTGCCCAAAGAAAAAGGCACCAAAAGAAAGGGCACCCTAGCTTCCGCTTTTTCCCTGCGTTGCTCGTCAACGTGGGCGTCCAACGAAACTCGCCCTAGCGGCTTGCACACTGCGCAAGCCACCGCGGAACTCGAACAGACGCTGGCCGACCCCCCTCCCACGCTGCCTGCGCTACTCGGCGCGTCAGATAGGGGACCCGTAAAGGCACTACGCGGTTATTTCAGTGAATCTGCTCACAGCGCATCCCGCTTAACCATTGAGAAAAGCAATTACTAAGCGACCATTGCCCATGGATGTTGACCATTGTGTCATCGTGGTGGTGTTGACTTTGGGCCCCTATATGACGCGCCGAGTAGCGGAGTCAAAATAAGGAGGAAGGGAGCGACTGTCTGAGTTCCGCGGTGGCCTGCGTCGTTTGCAGGCCGCTAGGGCGAGTTTCGCGACCGCTTATTTTGATGAGCAACGCAGGAAACAAGCGGATGCTAGGTGCATTTCTTTTGGTTACGTTTTCTTTGGGCAAGCAAAGAAAAGCAACTCGCCTAGAGGCGAAATAAAATGCTAAAACAGAGCGCAAACGGAGCTCTGAACCATCCAAAGAAATACCGATTAGAACTTCAAAGATAGAGCATCACTCTCCCTCTTGATTTACAGTTAATTTCAAAACACGAAAATGCCGATTGGCTTTTCGGTATAATCGCCAGATGGCTGACGAACAACTAGAATTTCTCAAACTCCCCCCACACTCCATAGAAGCCGAACAATCCGTGCTCGGCGGGTTATTGCTCGACAATGAAGCGCTGGACAAGATTGCCGATATTTTATCCGGGCAGGATTTCTACCAGCACGACCATAAACTGATTTATGAACATATCACCCGGCTGATAGAGCGTAACCAGCCGGCCGATATTGTGACTGTCGCCGAATCGCTGGAGAGTACGGCTGAGCTGACGACGATAGGCGGGGTAGCCTATCTGGGCGCGCTGGCACAGAATACGCCCACAGCGGCCAATATCCGCCGCTATGCCGAGATCGTGCATGAACGCTTTGTCATGCGCCAATTGGTCACCGTGGGCACTGATATCGCCGAAAGTGCTTATCTGCCGAATGGCCGCAATGCGCAGCAGTTGCTGGATGAAGCCGAAGCCAAGATCTTCCAGATCGCTGAAGGCGGTAATCGCAAGAGCCAGGGCTTTTTGGGCATGCAAGTGTTGTTGCCGCAGGTGGCCGATCGTATCGATTACCTGTATTCGCGTGAAAACCATTCTGATGTGACTGGCACCCCCACCGGGTTTAGTGACCTAGACTCCATGACTTCCGGCTTGCAGGGCGGTGATCTGGTGATTATTGCCGGTCGTCCTTCTATGGGTAAAACGGCGTTTGCGATCAACATCGCCGAGAACGTGGCGCTGGAAACCAACAAGGCTGTGGCTATCTTCTCGATGGAGATGGGCGCGACACAGCTGACGACGCGTATGATAGGTTCTATCGGGCGTCTGGACCAGCACAAGATGCGTAACGGTAACCTCGAGGATGAGGACTGGGAAAAACTGACCACGGCCTTGGGCAAGCTGAACGAAGCGCCTATCTATATTGATGAAGGCGCCGGTTTAAGCAGCTTTGACGTACGTGCACGCGCGCGACGTTTACATAGACAGGCGGGTGAGCTGGGCCTGATCGTGATCGATTATTTGCAGTTGATGACCTCGCCGGCAGGGCGTTCAGGCGAAAACCGGGCGACGGAGATCTCGGAGATCTCGCGTTCGTTGAAATCGCTGGCAAAAGAACTCAATGTGCCACTGATCGCCATCTCGCAGCTGAACCGTAGTGTGGACCAGCGGCCTGACAAACGCCCGGTGATGAGTGACTTGCGCGAATCGGGCGCTATCGAGCAGGATGCCGACTTGATCATGTTCGTGTATCGCGATGAATACTACAATCCGGATAGTGCTGAAAAAGGCTCGGCCGAGATCATTATCGCCAAACAGCGTAACGGCCCTATCGGCCGTGTGCGCCTGACCTTTATGGGCGCGCATACCCGCTTTGAGAACTATGCCAATGCGTCATATATGCCAGACGAATACTAGGGGCGGCTGAAGATGCGTCCCATCGTTGCTGAGATCTCGGAACAAGCACTGGCCCATAACCTGGCGCAGGTGCGGCGTTATGCGCCGCATGCCAAAGTGCTGGCTGTGGTCAAAGCCAATGCTTACGGCCATGGCCTGCTGAATGCCGCGCGTGGATTAAAACAGACAGATGCTTTTGCCGTACTCAATATCAGAGAAGCGGTGACCTTGCGCGATGCCGGTTATCAGCATCCTATCCTGTTGCTGGAAGGCGTTTTTTCTGCCGAGGAAATGGCGCTGGTCGATAGGTACAGGCTGGATACTGTGGTCTCCCATCACATGCAATTGCAATGGTTGCTGCAAAGCCAACCGAATATGCCTTTGCGGGTTTACCTCAAACTGGATAGCGGCATGCACAGGCTGGGCTTTCAGCCTGCCGATTACCAGCCAGCACTGGATAGCTTAAGCGCCAGTGCCAATGTCAGTGAAGTGGTGCTGATGACACATTTTGCCAACTCGGACCTGGCTGACGGTGTCACGCAGGCAATGGATATCGTAGCGCAGGTGATGGGCACGCAAGCCTACAAGCGCTCACTCGCCAACTCAGCTGCGGTGATCCAGCAGCCACACACCCACGCTGACTGGGTACGCCCTGGCATCATGCTGTATGGGGCGACCCCGATCGCGGAAAAGTCTGCTGCCTCGCTTGGGTTAAGCCCGGTGATGACACTGCGCTCCGCCCTGATAGGCGTGCAGGAGATCGCCGCCGGTGAAAGTGTAGGCTATGGCAGCCTGTTCACTGCAGACCAACCTACTCGTGTCGGCATAGTCGCCTGCGGTTATGCCGATGGCTATCCGCGCCATGCCCCCACCGGTACGCCGATAGCCGTGAATGGCGTGCTGACCCGCACTTTGGGCCGTGTGTCTATGGATATGCTGGCAGTGGATATCAGCGATATCCCCCAAGCCGCTATCGGCAGTGCTGTAGAGCTATGGGGTAACCTGGTGCCAGTAGATGCGGTGGCGCAAGCCAGTGGCACCATAGGCTATGAATTGCTATGCGCAGTCACTGCACGCGTGCCTGTGCATGTGATTGATTAGTCGCTGTCCTGATCCTTTTAAATAAACTCCTGCAGTTGATATTGTCAAATTAAGTTTGACATTATGCTGCGCATGTCTTATGGTTTGACAAAGTAAAACTGTGAGGTGAATCATGGAAACAACATTACGCCAGTTCGGCAACAGTCTTGGGGTGGTCATTCCTAAAGTATTACGCGACTCTATGGCGTTGTCCGCTGGACAAACGATCAAGCTCGAGCAAACTGAGCAAGGCCTTTTATTAAAACCAATGACAAAAAAAATAAGCCTGAGCGAATTACTCGCTCAATGTGACCCCAATGCACCTATGCCAGAAGATTTAGGCGCATGGGAAAGCAGTGCAGCAGTTGGCAATGAATTATGGTAGCCCCAGCCGTGTTTGATCGCGGAGATATTGTGTACGTTAATCTCAACCCTGTGCTAGGACGTGAGTTGCAGGGTGAATGGCGGCCGGGATTGGTGCTTTCAACCAAAGCTTTCAATGCATTGGGGACGGCCATGGTAGCGCCTATCACTCAGGGTGGCAATCAAGCGCGTTTTGCCGGGTTTGCAGTCAGCCTGACTGGCGCAGGCACCGAAACACAGGGTGTTGTGTTAACGAATGCGGTGCGACCTCTGGATCTGGTAACGCGCCAGGCAAGAAAAAAAGAAACAGTGCCAGATGACATTGTGCAGGCGTGCCTGATGCGGGTACAGGCCATTTTTGAAGAATAAATTGATAATCATGGCAAAAGCTAAAACACAATATACCTGTACCGAATGTGGTGCCTCTGAGCCCAAGTGGCAAGGGCAGTGCCCGAGTTGCCACGCCTGGAACACTCTGGTGGAAAGTGTGCCAGAAGTCGCCACCCAGAGCCGTTTTGCCAGCCTGGCACCTACTGCGCAATTGCAAAAACTGGCCGAGGTCGAAGCGCAGGATGTCTCACGCCAGCAAACCGGTATCGCCGAGTTTGACCGCGTGCTGGGTGGTGGCCTGGTCGCTGGCGGGGTGGTGTTGATAGGCGGAGACCCGGGCATAGGTAAATCCACATTGTTGCTGCAAACCGTGTGCAAGGTGTCGCAAACGCTGAAATCGTTTTATATCAGTGGCGAAGAATCTGCGCAGCAGATCGCCATGCGGGCAAAACGGCTGGGGCTGGATGCCAGCCAGGTCGATGTGCTGGCTGAGATCAACCTGGAAAAAATCAGCCACGTATTGCAGCAGCACCAGCCTGACCTGGTGATCATAGACTCGATACAGACGGTGTATTCCGAAGCGCTGCAATCAGCCCCGGGCTCGGTGGCGCAGGTGCGTGAATGCAGTGCGCAATTGACGCGCATCGCCAAACAATTGGGCATCAGCATGATATTGGTCGGCCATGTGACCAAAGAAGGCTCATTGGCCGGGCCGCGCGTGCTGGAGCATATTGTTGATAGCGTGCTCTACTTTGAAGGCGACCAGAATTCGAGTTTCCGCCTGATCCGTGCCTTCAAGAACCGCTTTGGTGCGGTGAATGAGCTGGGCGTGTTTGCCATGACTGAAAAAGGCTTGCGCGAGGTCAGCAACCCGTCTGCCCTGTTTTTGTCTCATCACGATACCCCTGTTCCCGGCTCATGCATCACGGTGACTCAAGAGGGTACGCGTCCATTGCTGGTCGAGATCCAGGCATTGGTGGATACCTCTCATGCCCCTAATCCTAAACGACTATGTGTGGGATTAGAGCAAAACCGCCTGGCCATGCTGCTGGCGGTATTACATCGCCATGCCGGTGTTGCCTGTTTTGATCAGGATGTATTTATCAATGCAGTAGGCGGCGTGAAGATCAGCGAACCTGCCGTGGATTTGGCCGTGCTGCTGGCTATTGTTTCATCTTTTAAAAATAAACCATTACTAGACAAATTAATCGTGTTTGGCGAAGTAGGGCTGGCGGGCGAGGTGCGGCCGGTACAACGTGGCCAGGAACGTTTAAAAGAAGCCGCCAAGCTGGGCTTTACCCATGCCATCATCCCCAAGGCTAATGCTCCCAAAGGCGGTGTACCGGGCTTGCATATCGATGCGATAGACAGGCTGGAACAAGCCCTGGATCTGCTACGCGGATAAAAAAAGGGCAACGATGCCAGGGAGTGCCATCGTTGCCGGGAGTGGTGGTTGTTCAGAAGAGGGTGAACAGCCACAGGGAAGTGGTGTTGATATTCCGTATTGCGCTTCGCGTGTTGCTTGATCCTTTATTCATTCACTATGCCAGCAGGGGCGTCTCTGCAACTATCGGCATGCAGAACATCCGGCTTTTCATTTCACACTACAGGGTTTAAGCCTGCGTAGTGATTTCAGAAACAGTATAAAAAATTCAAGCGGGCAGGTCAGTTACATTGGGCGGGGTTTTGTAGCAATGTGTAGCCGGGCTGATACATTCGCTGCTAGCCAGTATTTATAAGGCTGCGCAGGGGGTGGCTGTTTTGTTTTTTCACAAAAAGTTCATGCAACTATTCATGCAACTTGTTTGCCTTAATCTGTGTGGAATACCACATGAATATGACAAGAATATGACGGTGAATAAAAAAACGGAACAGGAGCCGAAAAATGAAAAAAACACTCTTATTGATTCCTCTGCTATTAACAGCTTGTGCCAGCATGCAGCCGACACCGCAAACCACCAGTAGTGGCAAAGCCGGTTACAAGCTGACCTGTAGCGAATTCAATACCACCATAGAACAATGCAAAGTGAAAGCCAGTGAGCTGTGTTCACATGGTTATGATGTAGATCCGCATATGACTTTCAGGGAAACTTTTCCAGACAGTGGTGACGGCATTTATATGCCGGCCAGAAACCATGTGGTGGTCAGCTGCAAGCAGGTGTGAACTTAGGCTAGCAGGGCGTCAGGTGGCAGCCAGCACCGCATCCGCGGCGGCTATCCCGCTGATGACGGCGCCTTCGATGGTAGCGGGGTAGCGGCCCGCGACATAATCGCCCGCCAGGAATATATGCGCCAGCGCAGTATGGGTGGGCGGACGAGTCAGATCAGGCGTACAACTGAAGGTCGCGCGTTTTTCGGTGATGATCTGTGTCCACGCCGGTTGTGCAAGCTGCCAGCCGTAGCCCGCCAGGGCCTGGTTTATTTCGGCGATACATTGTTGCACCAGTCTGGATCTGTCAGCGCTTAATACCCCATGCGCACTGATCACTACGGCCAGTAATCCTGGCTGATCACAGCATACCCCGCGGTCAAATACCCATTGCGCTAATCCATGGCATAAACCCATCACTGGCAGTGGCAGCGCTGTTGCTGGCGGATATTGCAGATAGACCGTGGTGATGGGCTGGTAGTCAAACGCCGGCACAACCAGGTCGCTCGCCACGGTTTTCAGTTGGTGCGGGCCAACCGCCAGAATCACATCATCGAATAACTGTGTGCCTTGTGAGGTTTCCAGCACACAATATGGATGTTGGTTCTTGACTGAAACCACAGGCGTACGCAGAAATACCTTGCCACCAACTGCGGTGATGTTTGCCAGTAAAGGTGTGATCAGGCTGCTGGATAGATCCGATTTCAAAATCAAAAAATCACTGTCAGCGCGGTTTTGCTGAAAGCTGTCATGCAGCACATTCAGAAACACCTGCGCACTGGCGATCTGGATGGGGGTATTCAATGCGGCCAGGCACAAGGGTTCCCATAAAAGCTTGATAGCAGCGTCTGTCTGCCGGCCTTGCTGTAACAGGCTTGCAACCGTGGTATCTTGCCCCAGGGTAAATGCACATCGTTTTAACCATAGCATCCAGCGTATGGCTTGCCACTTGCTGTTTAAACTCAATCCACGCGCGCTGAGCAAGCCCCATAATAAATGTAGCGGTGCAGGTAGCCAGGTGGGCGTGACGAGTGACATGCGCGCTGCGCCATGATGCATATGCAAGGCCAGCGGCAAACGGGTGAATATCTGCGCCGGCTCCAGGCCAGCTTGGCCTAATAATGCCAATGTGGCCTGATAAGCCCCTATACATAAATGCTGGCCGTTATCCAGCATGGTTTCAGCATGCGGCACGCCACGCGCACGGCCACCGGCTTGCGGGGCAGCTTCAAATAACGATACCTGGTGTCCTGAACGCAGTAAGGTGTGCGCGGCAGCCAAACCGGCCAGCCCGGCACCGACAACAGCGACATGGCGGGGAGTATGCGTGTGCTTAAGCATTCCAGTGCATCAGCGGCGTTTCAACCATACGCCTAAAGCCAGTTTCAGTTTTCTGAAGGGTGGCAGTATGACTTTGTGGCTGAGGACCAGATTGGGGTCTTGCTTGATTTCCTGCAGTAATGCGCGGTAAATGGCAGCCATCATCAGGCCTGGCAACTGGGTTTTGATATCGGCTGCCGGCAACTGGCTCAGGGCTTTGTCATAAAACATTTCCGCACGTTCTATCTGCTTGAGCAATAAAGCCTGTGTCTGCGCCGATGGCTGGCTATGTAACAGTGCCTGCTCGGTCACGCCTGCTTTTTCCAGCTCATCGATAGGGATATATATCCTGCCGCGACGCGCATCTTCACCGATATCGCGGATGATGTTGGTCAGCTGGAAAGCCAGGCCCAGGTCATGTGCATAAGCCAGGGTGGCTTTATCACTATAGCCAAAGATCTGCGCCGAAAGCAGGCCAACCACGCTGGCGACACGGTAGCAATACAGCGCCAGTTGCTCAAAATCGGCGTAGCGGTTGTATTGCGTATCCATCTGCATGCCATCTATGATCTCGATGAAATGCGCTTCCTGCAGCGCAAACTGTTCAACCACAGGTTTTAAGGCGCGGGTGACCGGGTGTTGCGGCACTTCGTGAAACAAGCGATGGATCTCCTGTTTCCACCATTGCAGCTTGGTCTGTGCGATCTGGTAATCGCTGCATTCATCGACTACATCATCCACTTCGCGACAAAAGGCATACAGTGCCGTCATTGCTTCACGTTTATGTTTGGGTAAAAACAAAAAACTCAGGGTAAAGCTGGAACCGCTTTGTTTGGTTTTCTGCTGACAATATTGTTGCGGGGTCATTGTTTGAACAGGGCTTTCAGCAAAATTATCGGCCAATCAAAAGCACGCAGCGTGGGCCGGTGGCGATAGATATCGCCGCGGCAACGCTTTAGTTTATAAATAATTCGTTCACCACCGGCGACTATCATGCGCAGTTCGAATCCGATACGGCCGCTTAAATGCCGGCCCAGTGGCTTGCCGGCGAGCAGCAATTGCTCGGCACGGGCTACATTGTACAAAAAGAATGCCTGCCAGGCGCTATCCAGCCGCTCATCACGTAAATCCTGTTCCGTAATGCCGGCGGCCTGCATTTCGTCCTGGCATAAGTAAATGCGGCCGTTGTGGCCGTGTTTTTGCAGATCTATGGCAATGTCCTGGTAAAAATTGATCAGCTGTAAAGCTGTGCAAACCTGGTCAGACCATTGCCGGTATTGCGACGTATCCGCCGCATACAATTGCAACATCAGTCTGCCCACCGGGTTGGCCGAGCGACGGCAATAATCCAGCAGCTCCTCAAAGTCGGCATAACGGGTTTTGACCACATCCTGTTTAAAGGCGCTGATCAGGTCCAGCAGCGACTGCACCTCCAGTTTATGGCTGTGGACCACGTGCTGCAGGGTTTTAAATAATGGGCGCTCGGCCTGGATATAAGCCTGAATCAGCAATAACTCATCTTCATAAGCCTGCAGTGCTTGCAAGCGTTCCGTTTCGCTGGCATCGCCTTCATCGGCGATATCATCCGCCTCACGCGCAAACTGGTAGATCACACTCACCGCATAACGCAAATGGGCCGGCAGCAACACAGAAGCGACCGGAAAATTCTCATAATGTGTGTGTGCCAGGGTCACGCTGGCCGGTGTAGTCACTGGCTTGGAAAAGGCTTGCATGGCTTAAGTATGCCATAAATCCGTGATACGCTTACGCCTTGCACATTAACCAGTAGTAAAGAGAACGCAATGTCGGAGAAGACAGGATGTTAGGCATTATCGGCGGCACCGGGCTGACAGAGCTCACCAATCTGAATATTTCAAAACGCCTGATAGTGCGCACGCCGTACGGCAAGCCTTCGCAACCATTGGTGTTTGGCGAGATCAATGGTAAACAAGTGGTGTTTCTCGCGCGTCATGGCGGCGGCCACACCATACCGCCGCACGCAGTGAATTACCGGGCCAATATCTGGGCACTGCACTCGGTGGGGGTGACTGATCTGCTGGCAGTGGCCACAGTAGGCGGCATCAGCAATCGCCTGATTCCTGGCGATATCGTGTTGCCGCACCAGATACTGGATTACACCTATGGCCGCGATAACACCTACCACGATGGCGTAGAACTGCCGGTCAGGCACATTGATTTCACCCTGCCTTACTCGCAAGCCATGCGCGAGCGCTGCCTGCAAGCCTCTGCCGCTGCCGGATGCCAGCTGGTCGAGGGCGGCATTTATGCCTGCGTGCAAGGCCCACGGCTGGAAACGGCCGCAGAAATAGACCGCTATGAACGTGATGGTGCCACCATCGTCGGCATGACCGGCATGCCGGAAGCCGCGCTGGCACGCGAGATGGGGCTGGCTTATGCTGCCATCTGCCCGGTGGCTAATTTTGCGGCAGGCCGCGGCGATAGCGCCCAAGCCATCCATTTTGAGCAGGTCATGCCTTTATTACAGCAAACCATGGATAAAGTGCGCTGCATCATTGCGCAATGTCTGTCTGACCATCAGTGCGCAACGGCCTGATGGTGTTATCACTTTTGCGGGAGCCTACGCGTGGCGATTAAACCTGTACTGAGAATGGGTGACCCTGTGCTGTATCAGGTCGCAGAAAAGGTCACCGAATTTGATACGCCTGAATTGCATGCCTTGATCCAGGATATGTATGACACCATGAGCGCAATGAATGGTGCCGGTATCGCTGCGCCGCAGATAGGCGTCAGTTTGCAGGTAGTGATGTTTGGCGTCGGCAAGAACCCGCGTTACCCGGATGCCGAAGAAGTGCCTTTCACCGTACTGATCAACCCTGAACTGACGCCGCTAGATGATGAGCAGGAGGATGGCTGGGAAGGGTGCCTGTCAGTACCTGGCATGCGCGGCCTGGTGCCACGCTACCAAAGCCTGAATTATCGCGGTTTTGACCCGCAGGGCAATGTGATAGACCGCACTGCGAGCGGCTTTCATGCGCGGGTGGTGCAGCACGAATGTGACCACCTGTTTGGCGTTCTTTACCCCATGCGTATCCGCGATATGTCAAAATTTGGCTTTAATGATGTACTTTTTCCTGGAATAACGTTTCCAGATGACTGATATTTTGCTATAATCCTGCCTTCCGGAAGAGTGGCAGAGCGGTTTAATGCTACAGTCTTGAAAACTGTCGAGGGTTCACGCCCTCCGTGAGTTCGAATCTCACCTCTTCCGCCAGTTACCAAGATGCCGCATGATTGCGGCATTTCTATTTAAAGTTTTACCATTTAAAGTTTTTATTATCGCTTTATTTATTAAGGAAATGTCATGACACAAATCATCATCGACCACAATCCATCTGAAGAAAAATTGAAAGACCTGGGCGTAAAAAGCTGGAATACCTGGGATTGCGCACCTTCAAAATTCCCTCTCGATTTCACCATGACTGAAAAAGCCTATGTGTTGGAAGGCGAATTCAAAGTGACTCCACAAGGTGGCGACACAGTGACTATCAAAGCTGGTGACTACGTTGAGTTTCCAAAAGGCCTGAAATCCCAGTGGGAAGTAGTTAAACAATTGAAAAAACACTACAAACATTTCTAATTGATTGTTGTAGCAAGTATTCAATAAAAAAACCCTGCCATGCAGGGTTTTTTGTTTTTGCTGCAGGCGCTATGTTTAAACTTTGCAAAGTATGCAGCGGATTTAAGCCTAATAGCGCATCACTCTCTAGCAAAGTAATTGATATCAAACTACAATCTCATCCTGATTGAAAAATCAAACCGCCTTGGGGTGGCTAACGCCTGAGATCTCGCGCAAGCGAGGAACCCAATGAACCTGACCCAGATAATGCTGGCGTAGGGACAGGCAGAGCATCTACAACGCAAAAGTTTTTGGTTTGTTGTCCCCTCAACACACCTACTCACGTCATTGTCACTCTCCCCCTGTCCTTTTTATGTGTCTTATAGAAAGGATTACCTTGAAACCGATTAGCAAACCATTGTCCCTGATAGGGCTGTTACTGACCACGCCCGCGCTGGCCGCCGAGGATGACGAAGCAGTCAAACTGCCTGACGTCGTAGTGAGCGCGGATTTCCGCCCCAGCACCGCACAGAAAACCGCTGTCAGCCTGACCGAGATCGACAAGGAAACCATAGAAGCTCGTAGCGCGCAGCATTTGGAAGAAGTGTTGAACCTGGCACCGAATGTCAATGTGTCAGCAGGGGCATCGCGCGGACGATTTTTCCAGATCCGCGGCATGGGCATACTCAGTCAATACGATAACCCGGTGAACCCGTCAGTCGGTTTGATCATCGATGGCATAGACTTTAGCCGCCTGGGTGGTGCAGCTACGCTGTTTGATATTGAAGCGATAGAAGTGCTACAAGGGCCTCAGGGCACTAAATTCGGCCCCAATGCGATTGCCGGCGCCATTACCATGCGCAGTGCCGAGCCTAGCAAAGAATTTAAAATGCGCGCCCAAGCCGGGATAGGTGAATACAACACGCGTAACTTTGGCGTCGCGGTAGGCGGTACCATAGTCGAGGACCAGTTGCTGGGGCGCGCTTCTATCTATACGCATAAATCTGATGGCTATATGCAAAACGACACCCTGGGTAGGGACGACACGCAAAAGCAGGATGAGCTGACCTTCCGCAGTAAATTCAAGTTATTCGCGACTGAAGACCTGACCCTGGATTTCACCCTGATGCATGTGAATGTGAATAATGGCTATGACGCATTTACCCTGGACAACTCCAGGCGCAGCCAGGCCAATCAGCCTGGTGCAGACACACAGAACACCAACGCGTTTGCGGTAAAGGCTAATTGGCAGGCTTCGGATGCAGTGATCATACAGTCTGAAGCCACTTATTTAAATTCTTCATCCACCTACAGTTTTGATGGTGACTGGAGAACAGAGAATGACTTCGAAAAACATAACCGTGACCGCGACAATTACTCATTTGAGTTACGTGCCTTGTCTGATAAAGCTGGCCGTATCTTCAATGGCTCCACGGATTGGACGGTAGGTGTTTATCGTTTTGTGCAAGATGAACACTTCAAGTCCAGTGTCGATTACAGAAGTTACGGGCCTGATGAATTGACTCAGTTGAGGGGTAAATACAAAACAGAGAACACGGCATTGTTTGGACAATTAGATAGCCATTTAACTGACAAATTAACACTGGTCTCAGGTCTGCGGGTAGAGGATTTCAAGGCCGACTATGCTGATAGTGGATTTGTTACCTCTGTCCCTAGCAGCACGCAAAAGCGTCTGGACGAAGTCCTTTTTGGAGCCAAATTAGGCCTGAATTATCAGGCTAACGCGGATCAATTACTGTATACATCTTTAACACGCGGCTACAAACCTGGCGGGATCAACAACAAGGCCAATTTGCCGCAAAACCAGAGGCAGTTCAACACCGAGTACATGTGGAATTTTGAAACAGGGCTTAAATCGCGCTGGCTGGATGGCTCATTGATCACCAATCTGGCAGCTTTTTACGCCAAGCGGCTGGATGCGCAAACGCATAGTTCTGCCCAGATAGCGGGCACCGGTAATTTTATCGAATTTTATGATAATGCTGCCAGAGCCTCACATCAAGGTGTGGAAGCAAGCCTGGACTGGTTCTTGACGGATCAATTCCGTATCATGGGTTCACTGGGTTTGCTGGATGCAAAGTTTGACAGCTATCAAAATCCGAATCCGGCTGCCTACAATGCGCAAGGACGCCAAGTCGCTCATGCACCAAAATATACTTTTAACCTGGGCACAGAGTACTACCCGAACGACAGTTGGACAATACGCGCCAATGTCGAAGGCAAAGATAGCTTCTACTTTTCAGACAGCCACAATGCCAAATCAAACGCTTATGCTGTGCTGAATGCCAGTACCGACTACAGGTTTGATAAACATTGGAAAATCAGTGTATGGGCGAGAAACCTATTCGACAAAGACTATGCTACACGTGGATTTTTCTTTGCGAACAATCCGGCCAATAACTTTTTGGTGAATGAAAAGTACGTTCAGTATGCTGAGCCTCGCATTGGCGGGATCACTGTCACTTACGATTATTAAGCCCAGGGCATGATTGCCCTTTTTGGGATAGTTTAAATTTTGGAGTTTTTATGCGTATTTCAGTCGATATCAGTCTATACCCCTTAACCGAAGGTTATGTTGAGCCCATTCTGGAGTTCATCAACAAGCTGGAAGCCAATCCAAATCTGGTGGTGAAGCGTAACAGTCTGGCGACACAGGTGTTTGGCGATTACCGCGCAGTGATGGATTGCCTGGATGCGGAAATGGAAGCGGTGTTTAATGCGCTGCCGCACAGCGTGTTTGTGATGAAATTCATAGGCACTGACAGGGCGGATGTGGTTGATGTATAACAACACAGTCGTTCACTTGTTCGGTACTTGCTAACCATGAACCAAGATTATTTTCAGGCTGTCCTGACGGCATTTCAGCAAATGTCGCCCTGGGAAATTGCCGCTGCGCTCATGGGTGTCGCTTATATTCTGCTGGCCTCAAAAGAGTCACAATGGTGCTGGCCGTTTGCCTTTTTCAGCACCGTGGTTTACACCGTGCTGTTCTGGGAAGGCCAGCTGCCCATGCAGGCGCTGCTGAATTTTTATTATATGGGCATGGCGATCTATGGCTTTTGGCTATGGCATAAACATGGCAAGCAAACTGACTCCTTAACTATCAGCCGTTGGCCCTGGCTCTGGCATGCTGGTTTTATTGCGCTGGGTATTGTTGTGAGTGCTTTGGTGAGTGCCTATCTGCAAAAAACCGGGCAATCGCAAAGCCCGATGTTAGACGCTTATACCACGGTTTTTTCAGTGATGAACACCTGGCTGATCGCCAGGAAGGTATTGGAAAACTGGCTATATTGGGCGGTGATCGATGGTGCTGCCACGATTTTGTATATTCAAACCGGTTATTACGCGACGGGGGCTTTGTTTGTGTTGAACACTATCCTGGCCGTGGTCGGTTTTATCAGCTGGGTCAAGCTTTACCGGCAACAGGCCAGGTAAATGACTCACAGGTTAAGGGGGCAGCTTATAGGCGCTGCATCCACTTTGCCAGGTCAGTTTCGCCGAGTATATTCATCAAAAACAGCAGTAACTGGTAGCCAGGGGTATTTTCGTTATGGTCAGGCCAGGGGTGCGTTTGCACATAGTATTGTTTGAATAAAGCCAGTTGCGCGGGTGTTAATACATATTCGAGCAACACCAGGTCCAGCGCGCGCGGCGCGATCACAAATGCATCCAGATCTATCAGCGCCAGGTCGTTGGAGTTGGCGTTGGCGCTGCGGAACTGATCCCAGCGTAAATCCAGCATCATGGGTACGAATTCGGTTTCATGGCTATTTCTTGCGCCTGCGAGTACTTCAGCCAATAACGGTTGTGCAATGGGCGTATCGTGCTGGCTGGCCAGCAAAACCAGTGTCTCGTGCAAGCGGCTGGCCCATAGGTCGGCAGCAAACTGCGGCGCGTGAAGATTGCCCCAGCTGGCGTAACTACATTGGTGCAATTGCGCGATATGCCCGGCCAGCTGTATCACCCACTGCTCGCTGATATGCTGCGCTTCTACATCTTTGCCTGTTAAAAAACGCGTAAGTACGAACCGGTGTGCGCTGGCTGAAACACATTCAGGCACGCTAAATAGACCATACTTCTGCAAGAAATCATGCGTTAAATGGATCTCGCCCAGGCTATTGGGAAAGTCAGCTGCGAATAAATGGTTTGCGCCTGACCAGAACTGAGATCTTTGTATAGTGGCCTGATTGCACACTTTCAGCACCATATCACCATCCGCCGTCTGGCAATGAAATAGCTGATGCGTACTATCCGAAAACTTGTTCGGGATAGCACGGGGCTGGGCGAGCAGCCTGGGCAGGCTGGCTTGCTCTGAGGGTGTGAGGTGCGGATAAATAAACATGGTAAGACTTACATTCTAAGCCATCAGGCCGGGTTTGTAAGGTATGGTCTGTGCGGCTAGAGCTCGCTGAAAGCTGATTTCAGCGCGATGATCTGCGCTTCGTCCAAAGGCTGGCCGTCACTGGTTGAGATCAGAAAACTATCTTCAACGCGATTGCCCAGCGTATTTACTTTCGCATTGTGCAGCGCCACATCATGGTTGAGTAGCACCAGCGCCATGTTTGCCAGCAAGCCTGGCCTGTCGTTGGCAACCACATCCAGTTGCTGTAGCTGTTGTTGCTGGTCGTGATGTCCACTGGCCGGGTGGATAAAGATCTGCGTAGGCAAGGGCATATGTTTCACCTGGCGACTGACGCGGCCACGGATAGGGGTGGGGATAGCGGTGGCGGTGGATAATTGTTCAGTCAGCCCCTGCTCGATATGCTTGAGTAATCCGTTGTAGCTGATCTGGTGCGTGTCCGGTTCCAGTACGATAAAGTTATCCAGCGCATAGCCATGGGCTGTGGTGTAGATCCTGGCTTGCACGATGTTGTATTGCATGCTGTCAAAAAAATGGCAGATACGCGCAAAGATCTCTCTCTGGTCACGGCTGTAGATCATGACCTGGATACCGTCGCCTTTAGGGCTGAGCCGCGCGCGTACGATGGCGGTTGTTGTGAGTTTGTGCGGAATGAGCAAACGGCTTTGCCAGGCGATCTCATCGCTGTCAAAGCGCTGGAAATAACTTTCACCAAATGCTTGCCACAAGGGCTGTACCGAGTCTTCTTTCAGGTTGAAGCTGCTGAGTTTTTGCAGGACTTCCTGTTTGCGCAGGCTTAACTGGGCTTCGGTATCCAATGATTGCTGCAACACGCGGCGCGTCTGTAAAAACAGGCTTTCCAGCAGCTTGGCTTTCCAGGCGTTCCACACGTTGGGGCTGGTGCCGCGTATATCGGCCACCGTTAACAGGTACAAAGCAGTCAGCCGGTATTCCGTGCCCACCAGTCTGGCAAAGGCTTCGATCACATCCGGGTCGGAAAGATCGCTTTTCTGCGCGGTGCTGGAGAGCTTGAGGTGGGCTTCTACCAGCCAGGCGACCAGGTCGGCATCGGCTTTGGGCAGGCCGTGTTTCTGGCAGAAGCGTTTTGCATCTATGGTGCCCAGCAGCGAATGGTCGCCGCCACGGCCTTTGGCGATATCATGAAAAATACCTGCCAGGTAAAGCAGATGCGGCTGGCTGAATTCGGCGAATAGCTGGCTGCATAAGGGAAACTCATGCCGTAACTCGGGCTTGGCAAAGCGGCGCAAGTTGCGCAGCACATTCATGGTGTGTTCATCCACGGTATAGACATGGAACAAGTCATGCTGCATTTGCGCGATGACGCGGCCAAACTCCGGGATATAGCGGCCCAGGATGCCGTAGCGGTTCATGCGCCGCAGGCTGCGATGTACGCCCTCGCGCGATTGCAAAATCTGCAGGAACAAGGCCTTGTTGGCAGATTGCTGACGAAAACGGATATTGATCAACGGTTGTGCTGCCTGCAAGGCCCTGACCAGCGGTGCGCTAAAACCTGCAATGGCAGGGTGTTGCTGTAACAGCTGGAAACAGCGCAGAATAGCCTCAGGCTTGCGTTGCAACAGGTCTGGCGTGCGTGCGCTGAGCAGACCCTGCGCTAGCACGAAATCTTCGTCTATCACGGTGGCGGGCTCAGTTTGCGGGCTGACCCCGGCATGCATCAGCTTCAGCAAGACTTCATTTTCGATAATGATGGCTTTGGCGCTGCGGTAAAACCCTTGCATCAATTGCTCGCTGGCGCGTTTCTGCAAAGTGGTCTGATAGCCCATTTGCTCTGCCAGCGTGTTCTGAAAGTCGAACACCAGCCGGTCTTCGCGTCGTTTGGCCATTAAATGCAGGCGTATGCGCAGATTCTGCAGTAAACGCTCATGGCTTTTCAGTCGTCGCGCCTGTGTGAGGCTAAGCAGGCCGGCCTGCACCAGGTCATGCCAGTCATTACCTAGCGCCTGGCTTTGCGCTATCCACAAAATCATGTGCAGATCGCGCAGGCCGCCCGGGCTTTCCTTCAGGTTAGGCTCGAGGTTGTAGGCGGTATCGTGAAATTTTGCGTGGCGTATCTGCTGTTCGCGTAATTTTTCGGCAAAAAAACGCGGTTTATCCAGTTGCGCATGCAAAGACTGCATCAGTTTCTTAAAGCTGGCTTTTTGCCCGACCAGCCAGCGTGCTTCCAGCAGATTGGTCATGATGGTCACATCGAGCTGCGCTTCGGCCAGGCATTCGCTGAGCGAGCGCACGCTGTGGCCTATATTCAGGCCTATGTCCCACAATGCGCCTATCAGCGACTCTATCTCTGTTTGCAAGGCAGCAGGGCAGTCTTCCGGCAGCAGTATGAGCAGGTCTATATCTGAATGCGGGAACATGTCGCCGCGGCCATAACCGCCAACAGCGATCAGGCTGACGGTGGCAGGCAGCTGAAAGCTGGACCAGATCTCACGTAATAGCTGATCGAGCTGGCGGGTGTTTTGCTGTAGCAGGACTTTTGCATTGGGTTTGGCCAGATAGGCGGCGGCGAGCTGCTGCTGTGACAGCTGGAACGACTCACGCCACTGCTTGAGTTGTTCTTTGGCTATCACTGGCATGCTTTCTCGGGGTTTTACAGGGTTGGCCGCGGAGGAGTGCCGTCAGATACTGTCATGATCTCAAAGCCATCTTCAGTCACGACTATGGTGTGCTCCCATTGTGCAGAAAGACTGCGGTCTTTGGTCACCACGGTCCAGCCATCCGACATGAACTTGATATCGCGACGGCCGGCATTGATCATAGGCTCTATGGTAAAGATCATGCCCGGTTTGAGGGTGACACCAGTGCCAGGTTTGCCGTAATGCAGCACCTGCGGTTCACAATGGAATTTCTTGCCTATGCCATGGCCACAAAATTCGCGCACCACGCTGTAGCCATTTTTTTCAGCAAATGACTGGATGGCGTAGCCGATATCGCCCAGGGTGTTGCCTGGTTTGACTTTTTCTATACCGCGCCACATGGCCTGGTAGGTGAGTTCGCACAAGCGTTTGGCTTGCGGCGAGGGCGTGCCCACCATAAACATGCGCGAAGTATCGCCATGGTAGCCATCCTTGATCACAGTGATATCCAGGTTGACGATATCACCATTTTTCAGCTCTTTTTCACTGGGTACACCGTGGCAGATCTGCTGGTTGATAGAGGTGCAAATAGACTTTGGATAAGGCGTGTGGCCATCCGGCGCATAATTCAGCGGCGCCGGGATCGCCTGCTGCACATTGACGATGTAGTCATGGCAGAGCTGGTCGAGTTTGTTGGTCGTGACACCGGCGACGACGAATGGCGTGATGTAATCCAGAACCTCTGATGCCAGGCGTCCGGCCACGCGCATTTTTTCAATATCTTCGGGGGTATGCAGAATAATCGCCATAGTTTGGTCACAATAGAGTCACGGCAAATACGCCTGACCCTGAAATCAGTCACTAAAGTTGCATTCTAACATAGCAGATTGGGTCTAATGGCTAAAGAAACAAGCCTTTTATGGCCTTGAGCAAGCGTTTTATGGCTCTGGCAGACTGAAGTCATGATAGAAACTGGCGCTGAATTCAGTGACTTTTCGGCACATGCCGCAAAACAGCATTGTTTTATACTCGGGCGTATAAAGTTCAAGCAGGAGCGTTTAGATGGTGACACTTAGCGAGGCCAGGGCCAATCGGAACATTTCCAGTTGGGTAAAATTCCTTGAAAATGCCGATATCCCGGTGTTGCGGCAAACTGCGCGCGAGCTGGCCGAATTGCACGAGCATGAAGAGGAAACCGGCGCGCGCGATATCACGCGCGTGGTCATTAACGACCCGCTGATGACTTTTAAAGTGCTGACCTTTGCCAATAACCATCGCAGCCGTCACCAGTTGCAAGACCTGGTGCAGGTGGAGCAGGCCATCATCATGATGGGTACCAGTACTTTTTTTGCGCAGATCCCTACCGTGCCGCATGTGGAAGACCTGTTGAGCCAGCATGTGGCTGCGCTGGTCAATCTGATCAAACTGGTGGTACGTGCTCACCGTGCCGGTTATTTCGCGGCAGAATTTGCTTCACACCTGATGGATCTGCATGCTGAAGAGTTACGCGTGGCGGCTTCTTTATACGACTTTGCCGAAATGCTGATGTGGTGTTTTAACCCCGAAGCCATGATAGAGATCCATAAGCGCCAGCATGCCGATGCCACCTTGCGCAGCCGCACCGTACAGCAGGAAGTGCTGGGTTTCAGGATACTGGACCTGCAGGCCGAACTGGTGCACACCTTTAATCTGCCTTCATTGCTGACTGATCTGATGGATGAACAGCGTGCAGATCTGCCACGCGTGCGCAATGTGCAGTTAGCCGTTAACCTGGCCAGGCATTCTGCCGAAGGCTGGGACAATGCCGCCTTGCCAGATGATTACAAGGACATCGCCCAGTTGCTGCATGTGGATGTGCCACGCGTCATGCACATCGTCGGCGTGCCGCACGCCGAATAAACTTTATTCGCTGCGATAACTTTATTCGCTGCGATAGCCTTGGCTCAGCACATCGGTGATCGCCTGGTGTACCTGGTCGATCAGGGTTTCCCAGTTGCTGTCTGGCGCTTGCCGGAACAGCCGCATGCCAGGGTACCAGGCGCAGGTTTCAGGCTGTTGCAACCAGCGGAAATGCGCTTGCGCCGGCAATAACAACCACACCTGTTTGCCGAGCGCGGCAGCCAGATGCGCGACTGCGGTATCCACCGAAATAATCAGATCCATTTGCATGATCAGCCCGGCAGTATCGCTAAAGTCAGACAGCAACGGGTGATGGCATTCCAGCATGGGAAAGCGCTTGAGCATGATGTGGTCTTCACGCCTGAACTCTTTCTGCAAGCTGTGCCACTCGACTTCCATCTTTAATAAAGGCGCCATCAGGTGCAGCGGGATGCTGCGCTGCCTGTCATATTTATTCTGTGCATCTCCACACCAGTTCACCCCTATACGCAGTCTTCTGGCCGGGCCCAGCAGTTGCTGCCAGGGCTGCTGGTGCCGTTCGGCGATCTGCAAGTAAGGCAAGGCAGCCGGAATGGTTGCTGTCAGCGTATTGAATGCCGCCGGCAAGCTCAGCATGGGGCAGTAGTAATCAAAGTGCGGCAATGCACGGCCGTCCTGCCGGATGACCTGTATCTCGACATCGTGGCCCCATAACTCATTAAACAGGGTATACAGCGCATCCGGCACGGCCACTATCATCTGGTTGGGCTTAAAGCTCTTGACCATGGTAATGTAGCGGCAAAACTGCAGGGTATCGCTCAGCGTCTGTTCTGCCAGGATGAGTATGGTTTTGCCCACCAGCGAGCTGTTGCCAGGCCATCGCAATTGCCGGTCCGGTAAAGCGGTGCTGGTGAGCACCTGCCAGCGGGCTTCATACATGGGCCAGCCCTCTTCATATTCGCCCCGGGCCAGTTTTAGCATGCTCAAGACATAGCGCGCCTGTGCATGGGCAGGGGCAAGTTTCAAGGCTGTTTCCAGGCATGGATAGGCCTCTTCGCTATCGCCATTTTCATACAAGGCCAGCCCCAGGTTGCAATAGGCCGAGGCATAGCCCGGGTTCAGCCGCAAAGCCTGCCGAAAGTCGGTAATGGCGTCGGCATATTTGCCCAGCTGGCATAACACCACGCCGCGATTATTGTAGGGCACCGGTAAATTGGGTTGATAGGCAATGGCATGATGAAACGCGCGCAAGGCTGGTGCCGCCTGGCCTTGCAGTTGCAATATCAATGCGCGCTGGTGATGGGCTTCGGCAAAATCCGGCTGTATCCGGATGGCAGCATCCATGCAGGCCAGTGCCTCTGCCGTGGCATGCAATTGCTGCTGCAACACCCCCAGCCTATAGTGAAAGTGCGCATGTTCAGGGTGGGCGGTCACCGCCTGCTTGAGCACAGCCACCGCCTGCTCAAACTGTTGTGCCTGCAGCATCAGGTCTACACATTCGGTAAAGGCCTGGATATGCTGCGGGTCCAGCTTGGTCACCGTGCGCAAACGCAAGATCGCCTCTTGCGTACGGCCCATGTTTTTCAGTGCGCGCGCATCCAGGTAGTAGCTCTGTGACTGCCTGGCATCCAGCCTGATCGCCTGTTTGTAAGTGTCATGTGCCGCCGCGAACTGCTGGGTGCGCATCTGCAGATTAGCCAGTTGCAAGCGTAACTGCAGCGCCTTGGGCTGCAAGCTGATGGCCTGCATCAGATACTGCTCGGCCGCATGAAACTCGTCATTCTGCAGCATCAGGCCTGCCAGCTTCTGGTACGCCTCCCACCTTTGCGGGTCAGCGGCAATCAGTTTCAGCAGTTTTGCGATGGCTTCATTATTCATGGGGGGTAACTGCAATACTACACGCGTTTTTGGTGGGCCTTAAAAAGGGCAATGGCGGATTAAGGTACAATAAGCAGCCTGATGCGTCAACGACCCATCTGTCGTGTAGACCTGTTTAGAAAGGAAAAGTAGCAATGTTCGTCAAACTGATCATGTATGGCTTGATACTGTGGCTAGCGGTGTGGGGCTATCGCCAATATCAACAACCGTCTGCGCGGGTCAGCGTCGGCATGAAAGCCCCTGACTTTACCCTGCAGGACGCGCAGGGCGAAAAGCGCAGACTGGCCGACTGGCATGGCCAATGGGTAGTGCTGTATTTTTACCCCAAAGATGATACGCCAGGCTGCACCAAGGAAGCCTGCCATTTTCGCGACGATATCCAGCAGATCCATGCCCTGGGTGCCGAAGTCATAGGCGTCAGCGTAGATACCGTCGCCAGCCACGCAGGCTTTGCCCACAAGCATCGCCTGCCGTTCCCGCTACTTGCCGATACCGATGGTCAGGTCGCCGATGCCTATGGCGCCTTATTCAACCTGGTGGTATTCCAGGTCGCCAAGCGCACTACCTTTGTCATTGACCCGCAAGGTACTATCGCCGAGATCTACAGCAACGTGAACCCTGACGGGCATAGCGAAGCCATTATCAAAGACCTCAAACGGCTCTCCGCTTTTTAAGCTAGAAATATCATGCAAGCACTCTCACTGATCGTCGCCCATGCCGATAACCGAGTCATCGGCCACAACAACCAGCTACCCTGGCACCTGCCGGAAGATCTGAAACGTTTCAAGCAGCTCACCATGGGCCACCATATCATCATGGGCCGTAAAACCTATGAGTCACTGGGGCGCTTATTGCCCGGGCGTACCACGGTAGTGGTCACGCGTGACCAGACTTACCAGGTCGAGGGGGCTAAGGTAGTGCATTCCATCCCCGAGGCACTGGCGGCGTGTGCAGGCGATGAAGAGCCATTTTTGATCGGTGGTGCCGAGTTGTATCTGCAAGGTTTGCCGCATGTGACGCGTTTATACCTGACACGGGTGTTTGCCCAAGTGGAGGGAGATGCGTTTTTCCCGCCGCTGGAAATGAGCGAGTGGGAGTTGGTGTCGGAACAGGCGCACGTTTCGGAAAAAGGGTTGCAGTATAGTGATATGGTTTATCAGCGGCGTAAGCTTAAAGACTGATTGGTTTATAGATTATTTGCAGTTTGAATGAGTGCAGGGCTTACCTGTAACAAGCAACAAGGCTGGGTTTATGAATTGCTTGGTTAGAATGATGCTTTTGCTGTGAAGCGCTATCGGTATTTCTTTGGATAGTTCTGAGCTTTATTTCACCATTTCATTTTGCCACTCGGCGACTTACTTTTCTTTGCTTGTTCATACTGGCGGATTCGCGCAGAACGAGAGATAGATTGCTGGAAGTTGTAATTAGGTATTTCTTTAGATGATTGGAACGTTCTTTTTCGCCCCTCGGCGAGTGTCTTTTCTTTGCGTGCCCAAAGAAAAGGCACCAAAAGAAAGGGCACCCTAGCATCCGCTTGTTTCCTGCGTTGCTCGTCAAAATAAGCGGTCGCGAAACTCGCCCTAGCGGCCTGCACAAGACGCAGGCCACCGCGGAACTCAGACAGTCGCTCCCTTCTTCCTTATTTTGACTCCGCTACTCGGCGCGTCAGATAGGGGACCCGGAAAGGCACTACGCGGTTAGAACGGTGTGACTCTTTATATGGCATCCCGCTTGACCAGCGAAATAAAAACCAAAGCAAAAACTAAAACAAAAACAAAGCAGGGAAGAGAGTTGGCGGGTTGTTTTTTCCACAACTGGTAAGCGACCTCAAGCAATGGCAGTTAACTGAAGTCTCATCGTGGTGGTGTTGACTTTGGGCCCCTATCTGACGCGCCGAGTAGCGCAGTCAGCGTGGGAGGTGTCGGCCAGCGTCTGTTCGAGTTCCGCGGTGGCTTGCGGTTTGTGCAAGCCGCTAGGGCGAGTTTCGTTGGACGCCCACGTTGACGAGCAACGCA
Source organism: Methylophilus luteus (assembly GCF_042676265.1). NCBI lineage: Bacteria > Pseudomonadati > Pseudomonadota > Betaproteobacteria > Nitrosomonadales > Methylophilaceae > Methylophilus > Methylophilus luteus. The sequence goes on along the minus strand of NZ_JBHTKB010000001.1, from coordinate 1,182,966 downwards.
GGGAACAAGCGGAAGCTAGGGTGCATTTCTTTTGGTTACATTTTCTTTGTGCAAGCAAAGAAAAGTAACTCGCCTAGAGGCGAAATAAAACGCTGAAAAAGAGCGCAAACTATCCAAACAAATACCGATTCTATGGCAATGGTTGCGCGGGAATGAATGTGAAAAAACCCAGCTTCACTAAGGGCATGTGTTTTTCCGGGCCCCTATCTGACGCGCCGAGTAGCGGAGTCAAAATAAGGAGGAAGGGAGCGACTGTCTGAGCTCCGCAACAAGCCACGGGGTGTGTGGCTTGTCAGGGCGAGTTTCGTGACCGCTTATGCCTAAGTCCGGCAAAGCAACGGACGAAAGTCCTGAGGTGAGCAACGCAGGAAACAAGCGGATGCTAGGGTGCATTTCTTTTGGTTACATTTTCTTTGGGCAAGCAAAGAAAAGTAACTCGCCTAGAGGCGAAAGAAAAAGCTGAAACAGAGCGCAGAACTATCCAAGAAATACCGATTAGAACGTCACAGCAAGTGCGTCAGCAAAGGTTTTGCCGCCCCATTCGGCAAAAGCCAGCGGAACAAAAGTCATCAGGCCTTGACTATCTATCCCGCTACTTTCAATGAGGCCCTAATCGTCCTGCTTGACGCAATCAACAAAATACTCGGCTTTGCCATTCACCAGTTGTTTGACCAAACCATGGTTATCGGTCTCAAAACCCGGAAACTTCTCATTAAACTCACGCGCGAATTTCAGGTAATTCACAATCACCTTGTTAAAGCGCTCACCAGGGATCAGCAATGGAATGCCAGGCGGGTAGGGCGTCAGCAATACGGCGGTGACGCGCTCTTCCAGATCATCGATCGCCACTCGTTCTATCTTGCGGTGCGCCATTTTTGAGAAAGCATCGGTCGGTTTCATGGCCGGCACCATGTCTGACAGATACATTTCGGTAGTCAGGCGCGCGACGTCATTGGCTTTGTAGACTTCATGGATCTGGGTAGACAGATCTTTCAGACCTATGCGTTCATAACGCGGGTGTTTTTGCACAAATTCGGGCAAGACTTTCCACAGTGGCTGGTTCTTGTCGTAGTCGTCTTTAAACTGCTGCAAGGCGGCTACCATGGTGTTCCAGCGGCCTTTGGTGATGCCTATGGTGAACATGATAAAGAACGAGTAGAGGCCGGTTTTTTCTACGATCACGCCGTGCTCGGCCAGGTATTTGGTGACGATGGCGGCGGGAATGCCGAATTCTTCAGAGAAATCACCGTCCACATCCAGACCTGGGGTGATGATGGTGGCTTTGATCGGGTCCAGCATGTTAAAGCCTTCGGCCAGGTTGCCGAAACCGTGCCAGCGTTCGTTGGCTTTCAGCATCCAGGCGTCGCGCTCTTCCAGGCCATCTTCAGACAGATCTGTAGGCCCCCAGACTTTGAACCACCAGTCGGTGCCCCATTCTTCGTCTACCTTGCGCATGGCGCGGCGGAAATCCAGCGCTTCTTTGAGGGATTCTTCGACCAGGGCAGTGCCGCCCGGTGCTTCCATCATGGCGGCAGCCACGTCGCAGCTGGCAATAATGGAATATTGCGGGCTGGTGGAGGTGTGCATCAGGTAGGCTTCGTTAAACAGGTCCCGGTCCAGGTGGTTATCCTGTGCGTCCTGCACCAGGATCTGCGAAGCCTGGCTCAGGCCAGCCAGCAGTTTGTGGGTGGATTGGGTAGAGAACACCATAGACTCTTTACAGCGCGGACGGTCGGCGCCTATGGCGTGGTAATCACCATAAAAGTCATGGAAAGTCGCATGCGGCAACCAGGCTTCGTCAAAGTGCAGGGTGTCTATCTTGCCATCCAACATTTCCTTGATCTCTTCAACGTTGTACAACACGCCGTCATAGGTGGATTGGGTAATGGTCAGCACGCGTGGTTTGGCGTTCTTGTCACTGGCAAATGGGTTGCGCGCGATTTTTTTCTGGATGTTTTCCCAGGCGAATTCGCTTTTCGGGATAGGGCCGATAATGCCGAAATGGTTGCGCGTAGGCATCAGGAACACGGGAATCGCACCGGTCATGATGATGGAGTGCAGCACAGATTTATGGCAGTTGCGGTCTACCACCACGATGTCGCCAGGCGCCACGGTGGAGTTCCAGACGATCTTGTTGGAAGTCGAGGTGCCGTTAGTAACAAAGTACAAGTGGTCGCAGTTGTAGATGCGCGCAGCATTGCGTTCTGAAGCAGCGACCGGGCCGGTGTGGTCCAGTAACTGGCCTAATTCATCTACCGCGTTACAGACGTCGGCACGCAGCATGTTCTCGCCAAAAAACTGGTGGAACATCTGGCCCACCGGTGATTTGAGAAAAGCCACGCCACCGGAGTGGCCCGGGCAGTGCCAGGAGTAGGAGCCATCGGCCGCGTAATGAGTCAATGCCTTGAAGAACGGCGGTGGCAGGCTGTCCAGATAAGCCTTTGCCTCGCGTATGATCAGGCGCGCCACGAATTCCGGTGTATCTTCATTCATATGAATAAAGCCGTGCAGTTCGCGCAGCACATCGTTAGGGATATGGCGGCTGGTACGTGTCTCACCGTGCAGGAAGATAGGGATCTCTTCATTGCGGTAGCGGATCTCCTGCACGAAATTACGCAGCTGCTCTATGGCTTCCGGTTTTTCCTCGACGATTTCTTCATCATCGATAGATAGAATAAACGCAGAAGCACGGCTTTGCTGTTGTGCAAACGAAGTCAGGTCGCCATAACTGGTAACCCCCAGGACTTCAGTCCCTTCTTCTTCAATGGCTTTAGCCAGCACACGGATGCCCAGACCTGAAGAGTTTTCGGAGCGGAAGTCTTCGTCAATAATGACGACAGGGAAACGGAATTTCATAGTCAACCTTTGTAATGGCTGTCATTCTGGCGTAGGCCAGAATCCAGACCAGTAATTTCACGATACAAGTCCAGCCAATCTGGATTCATCTGTTCAATAATGCGCAGTTTTGCAATGCGCTTCCAAAATTTGAGTGCTTTTTCACGGCTGATTAGTCATGATATAACCACAAGGTTACATATTAATTTCTTCGCAGTTTTCAGCTGGCCTGGATTCTGGCCAGCGCCAGAATGACGGCGACAATCAGATTTTTGGCAAAGTCACACCGACCTGGCCCTGATATTTGCCACCGCGGTCTTTGTAGCTGGTCTCGCAGATCTCATCCGACTCAAAGAACAGCACTTGCGCGCAACCTTCACCGGCGTAAATCTTGGCCGGCAGCGGTGTGGTGTTGCTGAACTCCAGTGTGACATAGCCTTCCCACTCTGGTTCAAATGGTGTGACATTAACGATGATGCCGCAACGCGCATAAGTGGATTTGCCCAGGCAAACCGTCAGCACCGAGCGCGGGATGCGGAAATATTCTACCGTGCGGGCCAATGCAAAGGAGTTGGGCGGGATCACGCAGTAGCCTTTGCCTGAGACTTCGACAAATGATTGCGGGTCGAACTGTTTAGGGTCGACGATGGTGCTGTTGATGTTGGTGAACACGCGGAATTCGTCAGCACAGCGGATATCGTAACCATACGATGATGTGCCGTAGGAGACGATTTTTTCGCCATTCTGTTCACGTATCAGTGTCGGCGAAAACGGCTCGATCATGCCGTGTTGTTCAGCCATCCTGCGTATCCATTTGTCCGACTTAATGCTCATTGCCTTATCCATTCCTTGCGTGCCAGCTCGTTGTATACAGGCTTGCAATAAAGAGAAAAAAGCGGAGTTTAAACCCCGCTTTTAGTGAGTGCAAATAATAACAACAAATGTTGTCAGTTTTGCAATTATTTTATGAATTTTTGGCGATTATTTAAGACAGCGGTTTTGCAACCGCTGGTCTTTATTTGTCGCCGCCCAATTCAATGCTGTAGCGCCAGAACTGATCTTCACCTTCAAAGATCACTTTAGACGCTTCAGGGTCGCGGCTGCCGGCCGGGTATTGATATACCGGACGCTTGTCTTCAGCCCAGGCTTTCACGACTGGATCAACCAGGCGCCATTGCGCTTCGGCTTCTGAAATATGCAGGTAGTTGGAGTTGTCACCTTGCATCAGGTTGAGCAACAGTGCCTCGTACGCATCTACGCTGTCGTCGTTATCCAAGCGGTTGGCGGCATCCAGCTGTATGGTGCGTGTCTGGATATCCAGGCCAGGGATCTTGGACTGGATCTCAAGTTTGATGCATTCGCGTGGCTGTATGCCGATGATGAGCCAGTTCTGGTCCTGGTCATTGATCTGCAGCGGTGCTTTTTTGAAGCGGATCGCAATGCGGGTGTCGGCTTCGTGCAGGCGTTTAGCTGTGCGGATATAGAACGGCACACCTTTCCAGCGCGGGTTGTCGATAAACAGCTTCAGTGCGGCATAAGTTTCAACCACGCTATCGTTGTTGCCCAGCTCTTCCAGGTAACCAGGCACTTTTTCGCCATTGATCTCGCCAGCGCTATATTGCGCACGGAAGGCGTGTTTTTCCAGGTCATCCACCGGGATAGGGCGGATCTGCTCCAGCAATGCGATCTTGGCGTCGCGCACACCTTCTGGAGACAAGTCCTTGGGCAGTTCCATCGCTGTCAGTGCCAGGGTCTGCAGAATGTGGCTTTGCAACATGTCACGCAATGCACCGGTGCTGTCGTAGAACTGGGTACGGTCGCCTACACCCAGCATTTCGGTGTTAGTGATCTGCACATGGTCTACGTACTGGTTGTTCCAGATTGGTTCCAGCACGGTGTTAGTAAAGCGTTGCAGCAGGATATTCTGCAAAGCCGATTTACCCAGGTAATGGTCGATACGGTAGATCTGGCTTTCTTTGAGGTGTTTGGTGATGGCAGCCTGCAATTCTTTGGCCGATGGCAGGTCAGTACCAAATGGTTTTTCAATCACCACACGGCGCCAGTATTTGTCTTCTTGCGTCAGGCCTACGTTAGCCAGTGATTCCACCACCGGGGCGAAGTCCACCGGGCGCACAGAAAGGAAATAAGCCAGGTTCTGCGGGAATACTTTTTCGTCACTCAGGGTCGCTTTCAGCTTGCTGAATGCATCTGGGTCAGTTGGCGGGTTGGCATGGTAAAAGTTACGCGCAATAAAACGCTCAAACACGGCCTGGTCGTAACCTTTTTTAAATTTCGCATCCAGCATGCTTTTGATGTCTGCACGCCAGGCTTCCAGGTCAACTACCTGACGGCCTACGCCTACGATTTTCAGGTCTGCCGGCAAGCGGCCCAGTGAGTCCAGTCTGAACAAACCAGGATACAGTTTAACGCGGGCCAGGTTGCCACTAGCGCCAAACAGTACCAGTGTGCAAGGATCAATTTTATTCGTCATTTCTAACCTTAAGATAAAAATGTAAACGGGAAAGGGCAAGCCTTTCCCATATTTTTAAAAAACAGTAGCAATAAGCAAAAAAGCCTCTCAGCGAGAGAGGCTTGTTTTATTACTTGGTTTTTACTGCGTGACCGCCGAATGCATTACGCATCAGCGAAAGCAGTTTGTAGCTGTAACCTTTTGAGTCCTGGCTGCGGAAGCGGGCTTGCAGTGCTACTGTCAGCACTGGCGCTGCCACGCCTTGTTCAACTGCTTCAACCACTGTCCAGCGGCCTTCACCGGAGTCAGCCACGTATGGTGCGATCGCTTCCAGTTTCTGGTCGTCTTTCAGCGCTTCAGCTGTCAGGTCCAGCAACCAGCTACGTACCACGGAACCATGACGCCACAGTTCAGTGATCTGAGCCAGGTCAAGATGGAAATCTTCTTTACCCTTGATCAGGTCCAGGCCTTCAGCAAATGCTTGCATCATGCCGTATTCGATACCGTTATGTATCATTTTGGTGAAGTGGCCTGAACCAACTGGGCCTACGTGCGCCCAACCGCGGTCAGCGTGTGTCAATGCTTGTGCATAAGGTGCCAATACGTCTGCGAACTGTTTGTCGCCGCCGTACATCAGGCAATAGCCGTTTTCCAGGCCCCAGATACCACCGGAAGTGCCACAGTCGATAAAGCCGATACCATGTTCAGCCAGTAAAGCACCACGACGTTGGCTGTGTTTGTAGTTAGAGTTACCGCCATCAACGATAATATCGCCTTTGTTCAGCAGTGGGATCAGGTCTTTGATTTGGTTTTCAGTGATTTCACCAGCTGGTAACATCAACCAGACGATTTTTTGGCCTTCCAGTTTGCTCACTGCATCAGCAACTGAGGTTGCTGCTTCCAGGCCTTCGTCTTTTACTAATTTGTTCACGAATTCGGTATTAAAGTCAAAACCAACCACGTTGATTTTGTGACGAAGCAAACGTGCAGCCATATTGCCGCCCATTTTGCCCAAGCCAATCATTGCTAATTTCATCAGGATTTTCCTATGGTGTAAGGACAGTTATTGAAACACCCATCTTTTGGATGGCATGAACCCGAGCGGGTTATTTGATAATTTTGCAGAATTATCATGTCGAGTCGGTTATAATTATAACAAATGCAGCCAGCGACTGAAAGGCTGCATTTTGTTATTTAACAAAAATGTCACAAAGTGTTTTTGTGAATGTCTTAAAGTTGTTTTGTATCGTTTTCTTACAGGTTTTTTATGTCTTTGAATTCTCAAACACGTTGGCACACTTTTCAATCACAAGATGAGATCAACCAGGCGGCTCTGCAGCGCATTTTAAAAGCAGCTGATGAAGCCATCGCCAAATATGGTGATTTCCTGATCGTTCTGGCGGGTGGCAGCACACCGAAAGCGGTTTACCAGTTGCTGGCTAAAGCCGATGCTGACTGGTCCAAATGGCATGTGTATCACAACGATGACCGTTGCCTGCCAGCAGACCATGCCGAAAGAAACAGCAAAATGGCGCGTGATGCCTGGTTGAGCCATGTGGCTATCCCGCCCAGCCAGATCCATGATATTCCTGCCGAATTAGGCAATGTTGAAGGTGCCAAGGCCTATGCTGAGACATTAAAAGGCGTGCGTACCTTTGATCTGGTCATCCTCGGCCTGGGTGAAGATGGCCACACCGCCAGCCTGTTCCCCGGCCAGGTCGTTAACAATACGGCAGATGCGGTGCCGGTGTTCAACTCACCCAAGCCACCGGCTGACCGCATCACCATCAGCCAGGACCGCCTGAATAACACACATGAAGTCATGTTTCTGGTGACAGGTGCCGGCAAGCAGGAAGCCGTCGACAACTGGCGTAACGGCGTCGCTATTCCAGCGACTCTGATCCAGTCACCGAATGGGATCGATGTGTATAATTTTGGTGTGGAATTGAAATAAGCAGCTCGCCGTGAGCAGCAAACAGAAAAGCGCCAGCATCCCTGGCGCTTTTTTTTATATCAGTTATGTGTCTAGTGTTTAACTGGCTCTGGATTTAACTGGCTCTGGATTTAACTGGCTTTGGTTTTATCCAGCAGCAATTTTTCCAGCAGGGTGATCTGCTGCTGTTGCAGTTCAATCAACTCCTGCCATTGCTGGTTACGCAGGCCATCCATTTTTTCATGCAGCAGCAATATCTCTAATTCTGCTTTCAGGTTGACTTCGTAGTCATGCTCGGCCTGGCCGCGGTCTATCTCGGCTTCGCGATTCTGTGACATCAATATGATAGGCGCCTGGATAGAAGCCAGCATGGATAAAAACAGATTGAGCAGGATATAAGGGTAGGGGTCGAACGCACTGCCGTGGCGCAACAGAATCACTGAGTTGAGCACCACCCAGCTGACCAGGATCAGAAGGAAAATAAAAATAAAGGTCCACGACCCGCCAAAACGCGCCATCGCATCTGCGGCACGCTGCCCCAGGGTGGACTGCCCGCCAGCCTTTTGCCCAGGCTGGCGCGAAATGTGGCGGCGCTCGGTCAGCTGTCGCGCCACTCTTTTTGTACCTTCATCCATGGCCTCGTACTGCGTGCCTATCAGCTGTTCTGCAAGATGATGCTCACGCTTGGTCATGGGTGTGTCTTTCTAAATTTTCTGGCTAGGTTTTCTGGATCACTATATTAGGGAATTTCGCGCTATGGTCCAGACTGGCGATGGCGATCTTGCTGGCGGCTTTGCGCGCTATCTGTTTATAGCTGGCCGCCACCGCACTGTCTGGCGCTGCCACCACGGTAGGCTGGCCACTATCAGCCTGCATGCGGATATTGATATCCAGCGGCAGGCTGCCCAGGAGATCGACGTTGTAATCACTTGCCATCAATGCGCCGCCACCGGCACCAAAGATATGCTCTTCGTGGCCGCAATTGGAGCAGATATGCGTACTCATGTTTTCGACTATACCGAGGATAGGGATACCGACTTTCTCAAACATCTTGAGGCCTTTGCGCGCATCGAGCAGGGCGATGTCTTGCGGAGTGGTGACGATGATAGCCCCGGTGACCGGGATCTTCTGCGCCAGCGTTAATTGGATATCACCGGTGCCTGGCGGCAGGTCTATCACTAAGTAATCCAGGTCTTGCCAGCGCGTGTCGCGTAATAGTTGCTCCAGTGCGCCCGTCACCATAGGGCCGCGCCACACCATAGGCGTATCGGTATCCACCAGAAAGCCTATACTCATGGCCTGTATGCCATGCGCACGCATAGGTTCTATGCTCTTGCCATCGGCACTGTCCGGGCGGCCGGAAATACCCAGCATCTGCGGCTGGCTGGGGCCGTAAATATCGGCATCCAGCAAGCCCACCGTAGCGCCTTCCGCCGCCAGCGCCAGCGCCAGGTTGACGGAAGTGGTGGATTTACCTACGCCCCCTTTGCCAGAAGCCACCGCGATCACATTCTTTACATTAGGCAACAGGTTGACGCCGCGTTGCGCGCTATGGGCGACAATTCGGCTGCCGATGTTGACGCTGATGTTGCCTATGCCATCTATACCGCGCAAGGCATCTACCACTTGCTGGCGTAGCACATCCAGCTGTGTTTGCGCCGGATAGCCCAGCACCACGTCCAGGCTGACATCGTTGCCGCTGATCTGTACGTTCTTGATGGATTTGGTGCTGATAAAATCCTTGCCAGTGTTCGGGTCTATGCAGAGTTTTAAAGTGCTTTGAATCAATAGTTCGCTGATGGCCATGCTTGGGATTCCTGCAGAAATGCCTGACTAAATGAATCGGGTATTTTACTGCATCCCTTGCAAATAGGCACCACACTAATTTCAGCCACCTTTTTCAGTCACATGGCACTGGTTTGAAGGCCAGATCGCCAGTAAAAGGCATGCCAGAATGCGACCCAGCTGATAGCCATTTACTCCGAATTAAAATCGACTTATGCTACGGTTATAAGCATAAAAAATTTAAATAATAACGAGATAGGATCAATCATGAGGTTCTACAGACTGGTTGTGATCAGCGTCTTGCTGATGTTGGTGACGGGGTGTGCCACGAATGCCATGACAGGCAGAAAGCAGCTGGCGTTTGTTTCTGAAAAATCGGTGATACAGCAAAGTGACAGCATGTATCTGTCACTGGTCGATGGCTACGAGAAAAAAGGCAAGATCTCAAAAGACCCGGCAGTGAACGAGCGCGTGCGCACCATCACCAACCGTCTTGTCCACCGGGCCATAGAATACAGGCCGGAAACCGCAGACTGGAACTGGCAAGTCAACGTGATAGAAGATGACACGCCCAATGCATTCTGCATGCCTGGCGGCAAGATGGGCGTCAATACCGGCTTGCTCGAGAAAATACAGCCTAGCGACGACGAACTGGCGCAGGTCATGGGGCATGAGATCTCGCATGCCCTGGCTAACCATGGTGCAGAGAAGATGTCGAATCAGATTCTGGGCCAGATCATAGTCGGCACCGTAGCTGTGGTCGCCGCCGCTGCGGATAGCAACAATGGCCGTTACAACCAGCAAACGCAGAGAGTGTTGCAAGATGTGGCGGTGGTGGGGACAGCAGCATTTATCACACTGCCCAACAGCCGCACTGCCGAAACCGAAGCAGACAAAATGGGCGTTGAGATCGCCGCACAAGCCGGTTATGACCCGGCCGCAGCCATCAGCATCTGGGAGAAGATGATGAACGCCACCGGCCAGCAATCACGCGGTGATTTCTGGAGCACCCATCCCTCACCACCTAACCGCATAGATGCATTCAAAGCGCTGCAAGACCCCATGCAGCAAATCTATGCCCAAAGCAAAGCTAGCTACACGGCAGAGAGCCAGGCCAGTTACAATTTTGTAAAAATGGGCACCGACCCCTTAGCCAACTCTAGCAATGTCAGGGTGGTGAGCAGTGAGGGAGCTAGCAATAGCTTGGTCCCACCCACTGCAGTGATCAAACCACGCATATTCTATTCCGCCGAGTACGCCGCATTTAAACAAGGCACGCTGGAGCTGACCTGCCTTAATTGCGGGCTGAGCAACATGATGAGCAATTCAACCATCAACGAATATCTACAAAAAGAGGATTGGCGCAGATTGATGCAAACGCTGATCAAGGTGAATCACAAATCCGATCTGTCTTATTACCATTTAGGGTTGGCCGCTGAGGGCATGGGCCATAAAGAGGCGGCCAGAATTTACTATGAAAAAGCCAGGGAGTTGTTCCACGGCCAGGAGTTCAGCTGTGCCACAGCCAAAATGAACAAATGCAAAGACGTGAGTGTTGCCGAACTGGTGGAAGTCAAACTGCTGGAAGTCAAACCGGTGGAAGTCAAACCGGTGGAAGTCAAACCGGTGGAAGTCAAACCGGTGGATCAAGAGCAGCTGCTAACTGAAAAATAGCGCTGCACTTAATCACCGGCATTCGGCACAATTTAAGGTCGGTAAGTTGCCTGTAAGTTTTAAGGGCAGGGCGGTAAGTTAAACGTAAGGCGAGAGGGATAGTGTGAGCACATGGGTGACCGGGTCGCAAGACCGGCATCCGTGCTTAATCATTATCAGGAAAGCCATCATGAAAAAAATACTCGCACTTACACTTTTAGCCTTCAGCTTTTCCAGCATTGCCTATGCCGATACCTTGTTGCAAACCGCACAACAGGATGGCAGCTTTAAAACCTTTTTAAAAGCAGTCAAAATCGCTGGCCTGGATAACACCTTGAATGGCGATGGCCCGATGACCGTATTTGCGCCAGATGATGCCGCTTTTGCCAAACTGCCCAAAGCCAAGCTAAACGCCTTGATGGCGAATAGCGATCAACTCAAAAAAGTGCTTTCTTACCATATCTACCCCGGCAAAATCACCCAGGCCGATGTCAGCGCCGGAAAAATAAAGTCCTTAGAAGGCGCTGATCTACAGCTCTCAGTCACCGAGGGGGTAAAAGTGAATAACGTGAAAGTGACTGGCAATGAACTCAATGCTGACAATGGCGTGATTCATACAGTGAGTGCTGTGCTTATTCCGAAAAGCTAGTGATTGTTGTGCTAATCAGCAAAAGCCTTGTTCAGGCTTTTGCTCGAACAGCTATTATTAGTCAGGGACAAAATGCCAGTTCAGGCTAAACCAAATGCCTCTCGGTGCACCTGGCGCTACAAAGTTTGTGCTTTGCCAGTCGCCGGAGTTGTGGTTATAGCCGCTCACACCAATTGCGCCATTGATTGAGGGCGAGAATGGGTTTCGACCCAATCGACCAGCACTAAAATACTCTTTATCGAAAAGATTATTTATCAACATCGTTGCAGTCCATTCTTTGCTCAACTTATAAGATGTTTGCAGATTGAACACAGCATAGCCGGGAATATTTCCAGGATTTGATGTAGGTTGTCTAAAGGCACTTCCAAATGCGGTAAGCACTTCTCGACTTATTCCCTTTTGGTGTTCATTATTTTCATTTCCTCTTAAAAAACTTTCAGAGTGCATTACCGTGTTAAGGCCCACTGTCCATTTTGGTGTTAACTCAAAATTCATACTAGCGTTTAAGTTATGTAATGCAACGCCAGGCATACGGCTACCAGGTTTAACTTGAATAATGCTGTTACCTAGAATAGGAATAGCTTGTCCGCTGCTATTGTCATCACTAATCATCAGAAAATCATCTTCGAATGTTGCATCTGTGAGGCTGTAATTGAGGCTAAAACCAAGCCTATCTTTTTTTCCTGATAACCCTGCTTCTATCCCTCGACGGCGGGTCTTACCAATGGTGTCAAAAAAGCCCCTACCATCACCTGCAGCAATAAAATAAATGTCATCCTTTAAGTCAGTTTGGAATGCACCTAAATTCCACTGCATGCTGTTGCCAAAAGTACCCCGCATCCCAATATCATAAGTGGTGGCCTTTATCTGCGGCAGGTATGGGTCGCCAGATAAGGTTGTCGGTAGTGAACAGTCTCGATTTTCCAATACGCTTTTTGGAACTTCATAAACTCCCCCTTCCCCGTCACTGTAAAATACACCGGATGGTTTTTTATCGAGAGCGCACCCTAATTCAATCACACTTGGGGTACGTGTGCCTTGGGCTACATTTGCATATATATTTAGATTTTCTTTTGCTTGCCATGTTGCGCCGATAGAGGGGTTTAGTGAGTAATAGCTAAACTTCTCTGTTTCTGCAGGGTCAAGCACTTTTCTATTGATGGTGGCAGGCCTGTAGTTTCTTGGAATTGCACACTCTGCATCTGTTTGGCAGAGTTCAAAATCATCTGGTTGATATCGAATATCACCAACAGAAAAAGCGGCAAAACCATAACGGGTGGCAATCTTATTCTGTGTTTTAGTTTCGTTGTAGCGTGCTGAAATATTGAAATTCCATGTCGGCACTGGTGTCCAAGTTTCACTGAAGTAAACACTCTTGGTCGTGTTTGTTCCACTGAAATCGTTGTTTGATAGCGGGTCAATAGCTCCTCCAAATTGCGGGTTTGCCTGCGCAGGATCCAAATAGGCTTTTCTGTCTGCAGTCAGAAAACCCAATTGCTGTGTGTTTGAATATGCCGCACTAGCAGCATCAATTGAGGCCCCAACCATCAATTTGTGTTTATCAAAATTCCAGTTTAATTGTAATGAAGCTCCATCTATCAATTGGTCAATTTTGTTATCAGTAATTACGGCAGTCGGCGTTCCATCTGCATATCCAGGCTCGTTAAAAACAAAGCCATCAATCAATACTGGAAACCCTGTATCTGGGTTAATAATATTATAAGGACCGGGAAAATCAGATGAGACGTTGATATCGTTTCGACAAGTGGAGTTGTTTGTCGGTGCCAAGAAAATCACAAAATTCTGATAGATATCTCCGTTACTTTTTACCTCCGGATAATAAGAATCAAAGAATCCAAGTAGGATGTTTTGGTTTGGAAAAAAACTAAGTCCACCAAATCCAGAACTTGGTCCACCGAAAGTGGTTCCTCCTATGCCATAAGCAACTTCTGTGGCGATGCCATCTCCATCAAAGTCAAACTGATCTTCTGGTATGAAATCGTCTGTACTACCACGGTCATAATAAAACTTTTCTGCAAAATTTTTTCTTGCTTCAAAATTCCCTTTGAACCCGTTCACAAACTTTTCTGGTAATACAGCTAAATTCTTATATTGACCATAACCAGTAGGACTATTGGATAAATCCACTTGACCATTATTGTTATTCCAATCATTGAAAATTGGGTGCGTTTCAAGGAGCTCTCCGGCAGAGCGATTAATCGAAATGACTAAATAGTCGGGGATGCCATATACATTTGGATTACTCCCATCCGTCGGATTAGCTGTCGTTTTGAACATGCAGGTATAACCGTCTGTTGCGGCCGGTCTTGATTTTGCCGCACGCAACTCGTCATAGTCGATAAATACATCAGCACCTTTCTGATGGCGTTTACTATTCCTCCTGTAAACCTGTCCGGTCACACTAAAAGTGTCATTTACTTGAAATGCACCTGATAGCTGAAATTGTTGTAATCGATTTTTTGTCTCATCTTCTGAGGTAAATGAAGCGTTTCGGTCTTGGTTGTACATTTCACTCGGGATTGTGCCATTACCAACCAAGTCAGTGCCCACCATTAAAGCGCTAAAATTCAGGTCAAGTTTATCTCCCCGATAACTCGCTTTACCAAAAAACTGGTTAACCTTGCTAGGAGAGTTTTTACGCCAGCCGTCTTCTAAAAAGAAATTCCCTGCACCAAATAAACCTACGGTGCCGTTGTTCCAACCGCCTTCTACCTGAAACTGCTTGCGTCCGAATGAGCCCGTCAAAATATCGGCATCCACACCTGCATTATTAAAACCATCTTTGGTTTTCATAGAGAATGCGCCACCCAAAGTATTGAGGCCAAATATCGGGTTGGAACCTGGAAAAACATCCACACCTGCTAGCGCATTCATGGGAATCATGTCCCAGTTCACCACGTCGCCAAACGGTTCATTCACTCGAATACCATCGAGAAAAACGCTTAAGCCTTGTGGCGTGCCTATCTGTGGACCCGCAGTAAAACCACGATATTGCACATCCATCTGGAATGGGTTGCCCTGGTAATCATTGACCGTGACGGATTGCAATTTACGGTTCATTAAATCGGTGATGCTTAGCGAGTGTGCTTCTTTGATCTCTTTGGCGGAAATGCTTTGTACATTGCCAGGAATCTGCTCTTTAGTTAAACCCAAGCCGGGTAGTGGGCCGATCTCGTAGAAACGTTTGGCACGCACTTCAACCTTATCCAGTTCCAGGCTCTCTGCTTTCTTTTGCACGACAGGTCGCGCTGTGCGAATCACGATGGTGCCATCTTCTTGCACTGCTTCAAGGCCAGAGTCTTCCAGCACACGTTTCAAGGCATCCATCTCGCCGTAGTTGCCTTTCACTGGCGGGGCGGTTTTGCCATTGACCAGTGTTTTATCAAAAATGATATTTTTGCCGGTTTGGGTGGCAAATTGTTTTAAAGCGTTGCCCAGTGGTTGCGATTGGATATTGATATTGGCGGGGATATCGGTTTTTAAAGGATCAGCTTCTGCAATGCCTATGTGATACATCGCGCAAAACAGTAATGCCGATTGTTTACCGATACGATTGATTTTTTTTGTTTTAAACATGTTGCTACCCACCTCAAAAAGTCCCCTTAACAGACTAATGACGAGGAGGGCGGCAACTCCCTGATGTGGGAAAGGTAAATTTTTGTGAGGCAGGCAGAAAGTCGTGTTCTTACGTTGCGCTAGCGATCAAGCACGGCGGTTTCAGTGTCTGACTCCTGCAGTTTGACCGGTGCCACCGCTGGCAGGGTCTTGATAAACTTGTTCAGCGTTTTCACATCGACCACAGCCGAGATTTCTGCATGCGCATGTGAGTGATTGACTAACGGCGGCTCGCGGTAGCGTGACAGGGTTTCAGTCACTTCATTCAACGGCGCGCCATCAAAAATCATCTTGCCTTGCAGGAAAGAAAAATAGTCTTTGGCCGGTTTTTGCACTTTCACCGGGCTGGCTTGCGCTTTGACTTCCGCGACCTGGCCATCGGTGAGTAGCACGCTGTTGGTCTGGCCAGCCTGCAGGGTCTCGACCAGCACTTTGCCATGGTCGACGGCCACCACTGTTTTGTGATTGATCATATTCACCACAAAGCGCGTGCCTTTCACGGTGATTCTTGCGTGGTCGCTTTCTACGATAAATGGCCGGTCGGCGTCTTTCAACACTTCAAACACCGCCTGGCCGTGCAGCAGTTGCACATATCGTTTATCGCGGTAATACAGCACTTTGGTGTCGCTGTGCGCATCGAGTGTGAGTTTGCTGCCATCTGGCAAATAGCGGCTGACCATATGGCCGGGCGTGCTGGTCTGGGCGATGGTTTCCAGCGGCTGGGCACGCCATTGCTGCCACTGGTTAAAACCAAACAGGCTGGCTAGGCCTATGATGGCGATGGCCCCCAGCTTGGCAAAGGTGGCTTTTTTTTGACGCTTGCGGATATCTTCATCCAGTTTGCGCATGCTCATCGCTTGCGAAATATGGCGGATCTGCGCCGATGAATCAAAATCGCCCCAGGTTTCTGCAATGGTTTGATACGCCTGTCTATGCGCTTCAGACTCCATCAACCAGGCTTCAAATTTACTTCTATCGACGTGATCCGGCGCTGCGTCCTTCAGGCGCATAAACCATTTGGAAGCTTGCTCCAGGATCAGGTGTCGTTGCCGGGTCATTTGTCGTTTAGCAGGAAATCTTTAGCCAGTGAAATATCCACCAGCGCGCGTATCATGTGTCGCTCAACCATATTCAGGCTGATGTTGAGTTCAGTAGCAACGTCCGTCTGCAGCTTGCCTTCTATGCGGTGCATCCAGAACACCTGGCGGCATTTGGGCGGCAGGCAGTCGATGATATTTTGCAGCGCCAGCATGCGCTGTTTTAAATCTGCTATTTTCTCGGGTGAGTGCTGGTAGCTGAGTTCATGCTCGGCATCCAGTAAATCTTGGTTGGCGCCTGACAATTCCATATCGACATAATGTGCCGCGTCGCGGTAATAATCGACAATGGTATTTTTAACGATGCCACGCATATAAGCCTGCGGCTCATCAATCTGCCGCAGGCTGTTTTTCACCGCAAACTTCACAATTGCGTCGTGCAATACATCGTTCGCCAGATGAAAATTCCTGGTTTGCCCGTAAATACTGCGAAACAAATCGGTGTAAACCCATTTCAGGCTCAGGTTGCACCAGTAACTATCATGATCGGCTTTGCTTAAAAAACTCATTACATAAACCAAGTGGAGTGTATTGAGTAGTATTTACTGCAATATTTATGCCGTGTTGAGGGTTCTTTGCAAGCCTTTGTTTTTCATGCGTTTGCGTTTAAGTCCATCTTAAATAAATGGTTACCGCACTACAATATTGGCTAATATCAGCCAATATTGTAGTTTGGATAATTTGGAAAAGTCATTCTATAAGATCTAATTTCTTAGGTTGGAACTCATAGCTCAAAGTAACGAAAGCAGAGCGAGGTGCGCCTGTACCCAGAAAGCTACTGCCTTGCCAGTCAGCGCTGTTGTAGTTAAAACCACTTTCACCTATCACGCCACGAATCGAAGGTGAAAATGCATTTAAACCAAGTCGTCCAGCACTGGCGTAGTCTTTGTCAAATAAATTATTTACCTGCATGCCAAAAGTCCATTCCGGGGAAATCTTATAACTGGTCCGAAAATTAAAGACGGTATACCCTGATGTTTTCCCATCTCCAAAATCAGCACGTGCTACAGGGCAAATTCCGGAAGCTGGCTGTCCCGGGATTGCAGGGCAAATAAGTACAAGTGGCTCAGCAGGGCCTGCACGATGTTGATTGTTCTCGTTGCCGCGAACAAAAGCGCTTGAATGCATTATCGCATTCAAGCCAACTGTCCAGTTGTCGGTTATCTCGTATGCAAAGTTGAAATTTAGATTGTGTAAAGGAATGCCTGGAAGACGATTTCCTGGTTTAACTTTTATTTGCTGATAATCCGGATTTAATATATCAATTGGCTGGCCGACGTTATTAACCCCACCATCATCTATGATTTCACGAGGGTCAGCTGAGCTATTATGAGGGCTAGCCAACTTAATGGCTGATTGGAAAGTCGCATCTGTGAATGCATAATTAAAACCAAAACGAGCTTTTCCCCATTTGCCTTTTAAACCCAGCTCTAAACCTTGGCGGCGTGTATTTCCAACATTCTGGAAAAAGCTATCAGTGGCATTTACTGCTACAAAATAGATGTCATCAGTCAAATCAGTACGGTAGAGGCTGGTATTCCATTCGATATTATCTGCTAGCTTCCCGCGTACACCTATCTCATAACTGGTGGAGCGTACTTGTTTCAAGTAAGGGTCGCCCGATAACGCTCCTGGCAATGTACAGGTTCTTTGCTCCTCAATAGAGCGAGGTATGTTACTTCCTGGAAGAGGTCTTGGATCGAATGCACAACCCAATTCTATGACTGTTGGTGTTCTTGCGCCGCGCCCAATATTCCCGTATAAATTTAAGTCTTCACGTGCTTGCCAAGTAATCCCTAGGGATGGGTTAAAAGAACGATATTTGAATTTATCTGTTTCTGGCGGCCTGAAATCGCCGACGTTTTGTCCTTGAGCCGTTGAAGGTAATACGGCAGGGTTGAAAGGTACTATATTTCCATCTAAGCCATTGGGGCATTCACTGGCGTCAATCGTACCGTTGTTGTCGTTGTCAGTACATAAATTAATGAGGTTAAGAAAATTAAGAATCGAGTTAACATCACTAAATGATGTTAACGCATTTACTGCAAGCTTATTTTCTACTGCTGTATGGTTAAAGCGAGCAGCTGCTGTAATGCTCAAGTTTTTTGTAGGCGACCAAGTCTCACTAGCATAAATACTTTTGGTCATTGATTTGCCACTAAAGTCATTTAGACCAACGCCAAAAGCTGGACTATTCGCGTAATATTCCCACCCTAACAAATCAGGCGCTACAAAACCATGGCGATTTGAGTCCAGTAAACCTAGATATTGTTTACTATCATAAAGGCTATCTGATTTGTCAATGGAACTTCCCACCATCACTTTATGTTTATCCAAGTTCCAATTCAGCTGTAACGCACCGCCCGTGCCTGCTTGATCGATGTTTGTATCTGTGAAAATTGCAGTTGGAGTGCCTTCCATATAACCGCTATCCAGCGAGCCATTAGCTGCTCCCATTGCTCCATCGCGATATATCGTGTTTCCGGCTGAATCGACTGCAAGAGGCCCAATACTAGCAATAGTTGATAATCCACCTACCGCAGTAATTGGATTGGTTAAGTTTGCGCTATTAATTGGCGTATATAGCTCTTGGAAGTAATGGTAGAACCCTTCATTATCGGTGTAACTACCATCTGTCCCTGCGAGGCCCATTGCGTTGCCAATGTTGTAATTATAAGTTGGAGCCCCTGTACCAGGATGTGGAATGTTTGATTGTAGCCTTCCACCTAAGCTACCAATACTCAGACCAGCAAGTAATAAGCCATAATTTGCATTAGCAAAGCGAACTAACTGGTCATACTCTGCAGTCACTGGTTCATTGAAAACACGGGGAGCATTCGAAGGGTCTTCTTGAATATTTTCTGTGTTAATAGCCGGGTGATAAGTCCACTTCCATACTTGATTGCCTGAGCCATCTGCCGCAGTGACCCTATCTTGATCGGTAACATTTTGCCATTGATTATTTTCATCGAGATATTGCGCTTGAGTACCAAAGTTGGTGCCATAAATCAGACGACTGGCACAAGGTGCGCTGGGGTCGGTACATGGAACTACTTTTATGTCTATGACATTTCCAGAACCGTCTAAAACTTCCTCAGTAGCTAAAGGGTTATCAGCTGCGTCGGAAGCTACATTCATGGCATAGTTATTGTAGTCAGGTTTTCCGTCGCGGTTTTCATCGCGTAATCCAGACAGAAGCTGACGGTTACGATCCCTTACCGTTGCCAGGTTGGAGCGGCCTCGAGTACCACCAAAGTTTTCATTCACATCTGATGTGCTTGTTTTACGTTTACTATTTCGTTTATAAATCTGGCCTGTGATATTGAAGGTATCTGTTACATCCCAGATACCACTCAATTGAAACTGGAACAAATCATTCTTACTTTCATCCGGTGAGGTGTAAACCTGCTTAGGGTTTTGATCTACCATTTGCTGCGGTAACAAGCCGTTGCCAGTCAATTTATTGCCGGCATACAGCATGGATAGTCCTAAGCGCGCACGGTCGTTCTGCCATTCAGCCTTACCAAATACCTGATTCACTTTGCTGGGAGAGTCATTACGCCAACCATCTTCTAGAAAGAAATTGCCAGATACAAAACCTGCAATTACTCCATTGTTTCCGCCAGCGGATATCTGTAATTGTTTGCGTCCAAAAGCGCCGGTCAACACTTCTGCATCCAGGCTTTTTCCGTCAAAGCCGCTTTTAGTGCGCATGGAAATTGCGCCGCCAAGAGTCCCTAGTCCGAAAATTGGGTTTGACCCTGGGAATACATCGATTCCGGCTAAAGCATTCATTGGGATCATGTCCCAATTCACAACATCTCCAAATGGTTCATTAACTCGAATTCCATCGAAAAATACCGAAATACCTTGTGCTGTTCCCAACTGTGGAGATGCAGTAAATCCACGATAGTTAACATCCATCTGAAAAGGATTGCTTTGGTAATCGTTCACGGAGATAGACTGCAAGTTTCTATTCATCAGATCACTGATGCTTACAGAATGTGATTCTTTAATTTCTTTTGCTGAAATGCTTTGTACGTTGCCTGGAATTTCTTCCTTTGTCAAAGCCAGGCCTGGCATTGGGCCAATCTCATAAAACTTCTTTGCTCTGACTTCAACCTTATCAATCTCTACGCTTTTGTCTTCGGCGCGCATTGGAATACGCTGAATATAAAGTGTTTGATCATTCAGCTTTGCCTCAAGCCCGGTATTTGCCAGAAGCTTTTGCAACGCTTCTTTACTGCGCATTGAGCCACTTAGCGCGGGTGCTTGTTTGTCAGATACCAGTTTATCGTTATAAGTGATGTTCAAGCCTATTTTGGCGCTGAGTGCTTTGAGCGAAGCCGCAAGCGGTTGGGCCGGTAAATTTACCGTGATTTTTTGCCCGAGAACAATCTCTTCATCTGATTTTGGAATGTTGGTATTGAGCTCTGCTGCCTGCAAGGGCGCGCGCCAATACGGGTTGCTGGCAAAGCATGCAGCTACCGCTGCGCTCAGAATGATTTTTTTGGATCGTTGCATCAGGACTTCCTCGTTATTGCTTGGCTTGTTATTGCCTTAATGCACGGGGAATCAAAATCCTGATATGCCAATTGCAAAAGATTGTTAGGCGCTTGGTGTTTGCTAACTGCTTTGGCTAATTATTTAGCTGCCGGGGTGGTTTCTAGCAGTGTGCCTGCGGATGTTTGCTTGATACGGATATTGGCGATACGTGGCAGGGTGGAGATAAAGTTATTGGTATCTTTCACGGCTACGACTGCGCTGATATGGTCTTTGGACAAGCCATCGGCGAGCACCGGTGTGGGGTTGTAGCGCGTGAGAGTTTCTGCGATCTCAGCCAGTTCAGCCTGATTAAAGACCAGTGTGCCGCTGGTGAATTTGAAGTAATCCTGTGCCGATACATTGGTACGTGGTTGTAATCTGGTTTGCTTGAACTCACCGACCTGGTTATTTTGCAGGATGATTTTTTCTTCCCCAGTTTTGGAAGCGACTTCTACTTTGCCGTGGTCTACGCTGACGCGTTCTAAACGGCTGAGTTTGTTGACGGAGAAACGCGTGCCTAATACGGTGACTTTAATGCGGTCAGTTTCCACCACAAACGGCCGCTCGGCGTCACGTTGCACTTCAAATATGGCTTCGCCCTTGAGCAGAGCTATATGGCGCTGGTTGCGGTAGTACTTGATTTCAATTTGCGTGTTGGCATTCAGGGTCACACGGCTGCCGTCATCCAGTGTCTGAGTCACCAGTTGCGCGCGCGTGGTTTCTGAAGCCAGTTGCAGGGTAGGCGTTGCTTGCCAGGTTTGATATTGCTGGTAACCGGCCCAGCCTATAAACAGCAATGCCATACAGCCGGAGAGGGTGCCCACCAGTTTGCGCGTGGTTTTTTTGCGCTCGCTTTGCTTGAAGAACACATCGGCCTGTTTGGCTTGTGCCATGGTTTTCAACTCGTTCATTGAATCCAGGCCTTGCCAGGCATCGCTGATGCTTAAATATTCTTTTTGATGCGCGGGGTGTTGCAGCAGCCAGGCTTCAAACTGGCTGCGTTCAGGCGCATCGGGTGCGGCTTCCTGCATGCGGATAAACCAGCGGGCGGCGGTTTCACTGATTTTCTTTTGCGTCTGCATGCTTATTTGAGGAACTGCTCACGGGCGGCGCGTATATCCAGCAAAGCGCGTATCAGGTGGCGCTCTACCATATTCAGGGTGATGCTGAGCTCCCTGGCGATCTCTTTCTGCGCATAGCCTTCAATGCGGTACATGATAAACACCTGGCGGCAGCGCGGCGGTAAGTCCTGGATGATTTGCGTGACCAGCTCAAGGCGCTGCTTGATATCGGCCAAGTGTTCGGTTGAAACAGTGGCCGGCTCTTCGAGATCGATTTGTTGCTGGTAGTCGGCGAAGTAGCTTTGCTTGCGGTGTTGCTCCAGGATCAGGTTCTGCACTATGGTGCGCAGGTAGGCGTGCGGCTCCTGCTCGCGGTTGGGGCTGGTGGTCAAGGCAAAGCGCAAAAAACCATCATGCAGAATGTCTTTGGCCTGATGCTGGCAGTGGGTTTTGCGCCGGATGCCGGGTAGCAGTGTGGTGTACGCCCAATGTAGATTGATACCGTGCCAGAACATCTTGACTCTGCGAGTGAATAGTAAGTCTGAATCTAAGGCAAGGATTGTACCGGGGGCAGGCAGATGGCCGGTTTAACGATAACTGATTGTTTTCAAATCTAGTTTTAAGCGCAGGCGTAATGGCTAAAAAAATCTGACTGGCTGTATACAGCCATGTTGGTGTAATTTAGCCAATTGCTGTTTGCCGGCGATTATCCGCATAAATGTCGCAGAAACGCTCGCCGGTTTGCTAAAATAGCTCCTTTTACTTTCGGTCTTGCTTTCATGACACGCAAACTTCTGGTGACTTCCGCCTTGCCTTATGCCAATGGCAGTATCCATTTGGGGCATCTGGTTGAATATATTCAAACCGATATCTGGGTGCGTTTTCAGAAAATGCAGGGCCATACTGTGCACTATGTTTGCGCGGATGACACGCATGGCACGCCTATCATGTTGCGTGCAGAAAAAGAAGGCATCACGCCTGAGGCGCTGATCGAAAAAGTGCATGTGGAGCACAGCCAGGATTTCGCCGATTTTCTGGTGCAGTTTGATAACTACTATTCGACCAATTCTGAAGAGAACCGCCAGTTATCCGGCAATATCTACCGTGCGCTGAAAGCCAATGGCAAGATCGCCAATAAGACCATAGAACAGTATTTTGACCCGGTCAAAAGCATGTTCCTGCCTGACCGTTTTATTAAAGGTGAGTGCCCTAAGTGTCATTCCAAAGATCAATATGGGGATAACTGTGAAGTCTGCGGGACCACTTACAGCCCGACAGAATTGATCAATCCTTATTCCGCAGTGTCCGGAGCGACACCGGTACGTAAAGAGACCGAGCATTACTTCTTTAAGTTAAGTGAATGCGTAGACTTTTTACGTGACTGGACGCGATCAGGCACTTTGCAGGCTGAAGCTGCCAATAAGATGAACGAGTGGCTGGGCGAAGCGGGCGAGAACAAGTTGTCTGACTGGGATATTTCGCGCGATGCGCCTTATTTCGGTTTTGAGATCCCGGATGCACCAGGTAAGTATTTCTACGTGTGGCTGGATGCGCCGATTGGTTACATGGCCAGTTTCAAGAACCTGTGCAACAAGGCAGGACTGGATTTTGACGAATACTGGAAAAAGGATTCCACCACCGAGCTGTATCATTTTATCGGTAAGGATATTTTGTATTTCCACGCTTTGTTCTGGCCGGCGACACTGGAATATTCAGGTCACCGCACGCCTACGCAGGTGTTTGCGCATGGTTTCCTGACTGTGAATGGCGAGAAGATGTCCAAGTCACGCGGCACGTTTATCACGGCGCGCAGTTACCTGGATCATGTCAAGAATCCGGAGTATTTACGCTATTACTATGCGGCCAAACTGAATGGCAGCATGGAAGATATAGACCTGAACCTGGAAGATTTTGTCGCGCGCGTGAACAGTGATCTGGTGGGTAAATATATCAATATCGCCAGCCGTACTGCCGGATTCATTGCCAAAAAGTTCGATAACAAGATCATTCCTGCCCAGCATGCGGTGATCGATGATATGCGCGCTGCGGCACCGGCCATCGCCGAAGCGTATGCTGCGCGCGATTTTGCGCGTGCCTTGCGCGAGATCATGAAACTCACCGATGCGGCCAATGCTTATGTGGCTGAAGCGGCGCCGTGGGTGGTGGCTAAAGATGACAGCAAAGCACCGGAGTTGCATGCGATCTGCAGCAACGCGCTGGAAATGTTCCGTCTGTTGACCATTTACCTGAAACCGGTGCTGCCGAATATTGCAGCGGCGGTAGAAGCTTTTCTCAGCGTAGCCCCTTTGCAATGGGCGGATGCGGCTTTTGGCCTGGGCTCGCAAAGCATACAGCCGTATAGCCATATGGTGACGCGCCTGGAAAGCAAGCAGATCGAAGCCATGGTAGAAGCTAACAAGGACAACCTGCAGGCTGCGGCGGCAATCCCGGCACCAGCTGCAGCAAAGGCCGACAAACCTGCGCCAGCCAGCCAGGCTGCAGAAGAGGGCGCTTATATTTCTATCGATGATTTTGCCAAGGTCGATTTACGCATTGCCAAGATCGTCAGTGCCGAGCATGTGGAAGGTGCAGAAAAGTTGCTGAAGTTAATGCTGGATATAGGCGAAGAAAACCCTCGCCAGATCTTTGCCGGGATCAAGTCTGCTTATGACCCTGCCAGCCTGGTCGGCAGGCTTACCGTCATGGTCGCTAACCTGGCGCCACGCAAGATGAAATTCGGCATGAGTGAAGGCATGGTGCTGGCAGCCAGTGACGAGCGCGGCGGGCCTTATATCCTGTCGCCAGACAGTGGTGCGCAGCCAGGCATGCGCGTGAAGTAATGTGAGGGCATGCCGGAGCCGATTGCTCCGGCATTTGCTATGCCAGCGTTAGCTCTGCTAGCAGATGTTTGCGCTGAATCAAGTAACAGGCAGCCGTTTTCGGGCTTAATCTACGTTTCAACTATCAGCTAAGACATTGATTTATATTATATTCAATCATATAATATAAAGTTGTATAATGTTTCACGAATGGTCCATATTGCAATGGCAAAGTCGCAGGTTGTGAGCAGCGCAAATCCCTGGCAAGGGCTGGATATCCAGTCTGAATGGGAGCGTTTTAGCCAGCGTGAGTCTAGCACTTCCAATATCTGGACCTCGCATGTGTGGGTCGAAAGCATGCATTGCGCCGCCTGTAGCGGGCGTATAGAACAAAACATCAAACAAATCCCCGGCGTCCTTGCCGTCTATGCCAGCGCTGCTTCCAAACGCGTGCGTGTGGTTTGGGATGCACAAAAGATCTCCCCTTCGCAATGGTTTGCCGATCTGGATCAGATAGGCTATTCCGCCTTGCCGCTCAACGAGTACAACGCCATCACCGATAGAACCATACAGCAGCGCAAGATGCTGTGGCGGCTGGTGGTCGCGGTTTTCTGCATGATGCAGGTCATGATGTACGCCTACCCGACCTATACGGCTGACAGCAACGACATGGCGCCGGATATGGTGCAACTGATGAAATGGGCTTCTTGGGTACTGACCTTGCCAGTGATGCTGTTCTCGGCGACGCCATTCCTGTCGCAAGCCTGGGCCAGCCTCAGGCAGCGCCAGTTGGGCATGGATGTGCCGGTGTCGCTGGGTATCATCGCCGCATTTGTCATGAGCACACTGGCGACGTTTGCGCCTGGCGGCTGGTGGGGCGATGTGGTGTATTACGATTCACTCACCATGTTTGTCAGTTTTCTGCTGATAGGGCGCTGGCTGGATGTGAAACTGCGCAACCGTACCGCTGGCGCGCTGGAAAACATGATGCGCCGCTTGCCCAATGCCGTGCTCAAGAAAAACCAGGCCGGCGAGTGGGTGCAGATCGCTGCCAGCAATATCAATGTCGGCGATATCCTGTTTGTGCGCCCCGGTGAAGTGTTCGCCGCCGATGGCAAAGTGGTGGTCGGCAATACCAGTGCAGATGAATCCATGCTGACCGGTGAATCTGAGCCGGTGATGAAAGCCACCGGTGCACAGGTGATCGCCGGTTCCGGCAACCTGACTTCAGTGGTGGAAATGCAGGTCGAGCAGGTGGGTGAGGGCACGCAATACCATGCGCTGGTCAATCTGATGGCTTCGGCATCGACTGAAAAACCTGGCATCGCCCTGCTGGCAGACAAAGTCGCGCAACCTTTTCTGTGGGGCGTATTGCTGGCAGCGCTGCTGGCGGTGGTGTACTGGTGGTCTGTAGACCCGGCCAAAGCGGTGATGTCTGCCGTGGCGGTGCTGGTAGTGACCTGCCCGTGCGCATTGTCGCTGGCGACCCCGGCGGCCATGCTGGCCAGTGCTGGCACCTTTGCCAAAGGTGGCGTACTGATACGCCGCTTGCAGGCGATACAGGCCATCAGCGAAATCGACACCATAGTGTTTGATAAGACCGGCACGCTGACCGAAAACCTGCAACAAGTGCAGCTGGCAGAAACGCATGCGGATTGGGGTAACACCTTAATTCTGGATATGCTGGCATCGATCACACGCGACTCTCTGCACCCGGTAGCAAAGGCTTTGCATACTTATGCGGTAGAACAAGATGCCCTCACTGACCTGGTCATGCATGACTGGCAGGAAGTGGTCGGTGGCGGTATTTCAGCTACGCTGGATACCCAGGCTGATACTGCCGTAGCAGTCAGACTCGGTAATGCGCAGTTCAGCGGCGTGGTAGAAGCAGAGAGCGGGGCAGAGCGCCAGGTGTATCTGATGGCTGGCAATGTGATGGTCGCCAGATTCACCTTGGCCGAGCAAGTGAAGCCACATGCCAAGGCGGCGATTTCACAATTAATTTCACAAGGGCTTGATATTCAACTGTTATCTGGTGATAGAATAGCGCCGGTAAAAAATCTGGCATTACAACTCGGTATTCAGAGTGCGTCAGGTCTGCAAAAAGCAGAAGATAAGCTGCAACACGTGATGTTGCTGCAACAACAGGGGCGGAAAGTTTTAATGGTAGGTGATGGTTTGAATGACGGCCCTGTCATTGCTGCAGCGCATACTTCTATTGCAATGGGTACCGGCGTCCCTTTGACGCAGGCACAAGCCGATATGGTGATTTTGGGCAATGATATCGGAGTGCTGGTTTCGCTCATTTCGCACTGCAAGAAAACCATCCTCATCGTCAAACAAAATTTGTTATGGGCGGCGCTTTATAACGCTGCCGGTGTGCCTTTAGCGATCATGGGCCTGCTGCCAGCCTGGTTGGCCGGTTTAGGCATGGCGGCCAGTTCGCTGCTGGTGTTGCTCAATGCATTGCGCTTGACCGATTGGGACAAGTCGCGTTGGCAGAAAGGTCAGGCATAGCTCTATGGAAATAGCATTTATGTTGATACCACTGGCAGTGCTGCTGGTGTTTGTGATTCTGGGTGGCTTTTGGTGGGCCATCCATACAGGACAATTTGAGGATCTGGAAGAAGAAGGGTCCCGAATACTAGAGCAGGATTGATATGTGTCAAATGCTCGCCATGTAATGTGTGCGATATTGGGTGTGTATCTAAAAAAGTAGTTTTTTCATGTTGGGTGTTTGTTTTAATGATTGGGAGAAATCCATGCAAGATGCAACCGTGAAGGCTGCGACCTACAATGACAAAGTAGTGCGCCAATTCGCAATCATGGCAGTGGTTTGGGGTGTTTTTGGCACATTAATGGGCGTGATCATTGCGTCCCAGCTGGTGTGGCCGGATTTAAACCTGGGCTTGTCATATACCTCTTTCGGCCGCCTGAGACCACTGCATACCAATGCGGTGATTTTTGCATTTGGCGGCTGTGCTTTGTTTGCGACTTCGTACTATGTCGTACAACGTACCTGCCAGACGCGCTTGTTCAGCGATAAACTGGCGAGCTTTACTTTCTGGGGCTGGCAAGCGGTGATCGTCGCTGCGGCTATCTCCCTGCCTTTGGGTTACACCCAGGGTAAAGAGTACGGCGAGCTGGAATGGCCTATCGATATCCTCATCGCTGTGGTGTGGATCTCTTATGCCATCGTGTTCTTCGGTACCATAGGTATCCGCAAGGTCAAGCACATTTACGTGGCTAACTGGTTCTACGGTGCGTTTATCCTGGCGGTGGCTTTGTTGCACATCGTTGAGAGTGCGGCGATTCCTGCTGGCTGGTTCAAGTCTTACTCTGCTTATGCAGGGGTGCAAGATGCGATGGTGCAGTGGTGGTATGGTCACAACGCGGTTGGTTTCTTCCTGACAGCGGGTTTCCTGGGCATGATGTACTACTTTGTGCCTAAGCAAGCCGAGCGTCCTGTGTATTCTTACAGCTTGTCTATCGTGCACTTCTGGGCACTGATCTTTACTTATATGTGGGCGGGTCCTCACCACCTGCATTACACCGCATTGCCAGACTGGACCCAGTCGTTAGGCATGGTGTTATCGCTGATCCTGTTTGCACCTAGCTGGGGCGGTATGATCAACGGCATCATGACCTTGTCCGGCGCATGGCACAAACTGCGTACTGACCCTATCCTGCGTTTCCTGATCGTTTCACTGTCTTTCTACGGTATGAGTACCTTTGAAGGCCCGATGATGGCGATCAAGACTGTGAACGCTTTGTCTCACTACACTGACTGGACAGTAGGCCACGTGCACTCTGGTGCCCTGGGCTGGGTGGGTTTCATTTCCATCGGTTCACTGTACTTCCTGATCCCGCGCCTGTTCGGCCAGAAACAGATGTACAGCGTGAAAGCGATCGAAGTGCATTTCTGGATGGCAACGATAGGTGTGGTGCTGTACATCGCTGCGTTGTGGATCTCTGGCGTGATGGAAGGCCTGATGTGGCGTGCGATGAACGCTGACGGTACTTTGGCTTATACCTTTGTTGAAAGCGTAAAAGCAAAATTCCCGTACTACCTCACACGTGCGATCGGTGGTTTCCTCTACATGAGCGGTTTAGTGATCATGTTGTGGAACACCTACAAAACAGCAACCAGCGGCAAACCAGCAACGGTAGAAATACCGGCTGTGGTTGCACACGCTTAAGGAATACATCATGGCATCTCATGAACACAATAGTGGCAATCTGCACGAGAAGATAGAAACCAATAACTTTCTGCTGATCGTGCTGACTTTAATCACCATTTCTTTTGGTGGTCTGGCAGAAATCGTGCCTTTGTTTTTCCAGAAGACACTGACAGAGCCTATCCGTGGTTTGCAACCATACACTGCATTACAGCTGGCTGGCCGTGACATTTATCAGCGTGAGGGTTGCTACAACTGCCACTCACAGATGATACGTCCTTTCCATGCTGAAACGCTGCGTTACGGTCACTACTCAGTGGCTGGTGAATATGTTTACGATCACCCGTTCCAGTGGGGTAGCAAGCGTACTGGCCCTGACCTGCATCGTGTAGGCGGTAAATACACTGATGACTGGCACCGTGTGCACTTGAACCAGCCGCGTGACGTGGTTCCGGAATCCATCATGCCAGCTTATCCCTGGTTGAATGAAAACCTGGTTGACGATACCACCATTGGTGACCATATGGCGGCCCTGCGTAAAGTAGGCGTGCCTTACACCGATGAACAGATCAAAGAGGGTGGTGCGGCCATTAAGGGTAAAACTGAAATGGATGCACTGGTGGCTTACCTGCAAGTGTTGGGTATACACCTCAAATAAGGAGACGCGCCATGGATATCATCAGCATATTACGCATACTGTTTACATTACTCACCTTTGTCCTGTTTGTAGTGATCGCAGTGTGGGCATGGCGCAATCGTAACTCCGCACAGTTCAAGGACGCGCAGAACCTGCCGTTCGATGAAGACTAGTGGACTGTGTGCGTAAAGGTTTAAGGGAAAAACATCATGAGTGATTTTGTAAGTGGATTTTGGCCGATCTGGATTTCGACCATAACCCTGGGTGGGATTGCATTCTGTGTCGGCTTGCTGATTTTCGCTAGCCGCGTAAAAGTGACTTTGGATAGTGATAATACCAATGGCCACGAGTGGGACGGCATCAAGGAAATGAACAATCCTTTGCCTATGTGGTGGGTAGGCTTGTTTATCATCACGGTGATCTTTGGTCTGGCTTACCTGTACCTGTTCCCGGGTCTGGGTGAGTATCAAGGCAAGTTTGGCTGGACTGGCGTCAAGCAGTACGAAGCTGAAGTGGCTAAAAACAACGAAAAAGTTGCGCCGCTGTATGCCAAATATGCCGCCATGTCAGTAGAAGATGTCGCCAAGATCCCTGAAGCACGCGATATCGGCAAACGTATCTTCCTCAACAATTGTGCAGCCTGCCATGGTTCAGATGCCAAAGGTAGCCGCGGTTTTCCTAACCTGTCAGACAACGACTGGTTATACGGTGGCAGCCCTGAAAGAATCAAGGAAACCATCACCGAAGGCCGCATAGGCATGATGCCGCCTATGGCAGCCGCTGTTGGTAGCGAAGAAGATGTTAAAAACGTGGCTAACTACGTGTTAAGCCTGTCTGGCAGCATACATGACTCCGGTCGTGCCAACGCCGGTAAGGATAAGTTCGTGGTATGTGCAGCTTGTCACGGCCCTGAAGGTAAAGGTAACCAGATGATAGGCGCGCCTAACCTGACAGACAACATCTGGTTGCATGGCCAGGGTGAAGCGGCCATTATCAAGCGTATACACGAAGGTAAAACCAACCAGATGCCAGCCTGGGAAGAAAAATTTAGCCCTGAGCAGATCCATCTGCTGACGGCTTATGTCTGGGGTCTTTCTAACAAGTAAGGCATGCAGAAATCCATGGGTGACATTGGAAAAAATGCTGTGAAAATAACCACCATTCCTGAGCAGGAGGTGGTTTTTTCGCTTTATAAATCTGAAGATAAGGTTTACGCCCGCAGCGTTTCCGGTCTTTATAACAACTGGCGTTGGGTGATGGTGTGGGCCACGCAGTTGTTTTTCTATGGTGTGCCCTGGTTGCAATGGGATGGCCGCCAGGCCATGCTGTTTGACCTCGAAGGCATGCGCTTTTATGTGTTTGGCCTGATCTTTCATCCGCAAGACCTGATCTACCTGGCGTTTCTGCTGATCGTGTCTGCGCTTTCGCTGTTCCTGTTCACTGCCATCGCCGGGCGCTTATGGTGTGGCTACACCTGCCCGCAAACGGTGTATACCGAGATCTATATGTGGATGGAGCAGAAGATAGAAGGCGACCGCATTGCGCGCATGCGCCTGGATGACAGCAAGTGGAACCTGAACAAGGTCACGCGTAAATCGCTGAAGCAGTTTGCCTGGATAACCTTTGGCTTATGGACGGGCGTGACATTTGTCGGCTACTTTACCCCCATGCGTGAACTGGTGCCCAGCCTGATGCAATTCCAGGCCGGTGGCTGGGAGACTTTCTGGGTATGTTTTTACGGTTTTGCCACCTATGGCAACGCTGGTTACATGCGCGAGCAGGTCTGCAAATATATGTGCCCGTATGCACGTTTCCAGAGTGCTATGTTTGACGGCGACACCATGACGGTGACCTATGATGAAGCGCGCGGTGAGCCGCGTGGCGCACGTTCGAAAAAAGCCAGTGAAAACGTCAATGGCCTGGGCAGTTGTATCGATTGCAATATCTGCGTACAAGTGTGCCCGACCGGTATCGATATCCGTAACGGCTTGCAGTACGAGTGCATCGGTTGCGGTGCCTGTATCGATGCCTGCGATGATGTCATGGAAAAAATGGGCTACGCCAGAGGCCTGATTAAATACACCACGCAAAATGGCATGGATAATCGCTGGTCGCGCCAGCAGATGTGGGCGCGTTTATTAAGGCCGCGTGTGCTGATCTATACCACTATCCTGATGACCATGGTGCTAGGTATGGGTGTAGGTATCTACTACAAACCGGATTTCAGGCTGGATGTGTTGCGTGACCGCGCGGTGATGGCGCGTTACAGCAATGATGGCAAGATAGAGAACGTCTATAACCTCAAGCTGGAAAACGAGACCGAAGTAGTGCGGGATTATGACCTGAAAGTCACTGGTTTACCTGAGCTGGCCATTCATTTTTCTGATAATAATGCGCAGCAGATCAAAGCGCTTAAACCTTTTGAGAAGCGTAATGTCATTGTTGAGGTGCAGTTGCCGGATGGCGAGACACGCGCCGGTTCACACAAGATCTTCTTTGAGATGACCGATATTCAGGCCAAAGAAACCATCAGGGAAAAATCTGTATTTATCGTACCCAGTAATTAATGCAGTCATTCACGTAGTCATTAATGGCTCAGCGCTAATTAACGGCGAACCAACGGAGTAAAGCAAAGTGGCACAAAGCATGATGCATAAAGGAACACAGATGGTCGATCCACAAAAATGGTACCAGAACCCCTATGTCTGGTTGATTATTGGCGGCCCGGCACTGGTGGTGGTGGCTTCGTTTATCACGCTATATCTGGCGATCACCCATCCTGACCCGCCTATAGACGATTACTATCGCAAAGGCATAGAGATCAACAAAACGCTGGATGCCGAGCGCGATGGCATGGCGCCGGCCGTGCAGGCACGCAACCATGCACAAACCGGCATGAAACCGGCTGACGATTAAACCCTGATTTCTAAAGCAATCCTAATCAAATGCGCGCACCTGAAAGCCTTGTGCGCGCAGTTCCACTGCATAATCCTCTATCACACTGGCTGCAACAGGCTGCAGGCTCGCTGCAGCCGCTTGCTGGCTAGGCCTGGCAATGCCATATAGCAGAATACCTGCGACCTTGTCCTGATACGCTTGCAGTGCTGTTATATAGCCAGGTAGGGATGGCGTAGTGACCAGCTGCTGATAAACCTTTCTGCTGACTATCGCTGTTTGTACCCAGGTGCGGCACAGGCTGCAGCAAGTGTGCAACCTTTGCATATGCAAAGCCAGCGGCACATGGCTGCCATTCACCGCCCGCATCTCGGCATCACTGCCGGCATCCAGCTTGAACCACACCTCGCCGCCTAGCGCATGCAGACACTGAATGGCATGTTGCACATGCGCATGCTGCAGCTGGCTGCCATTGGTGATCAGCCTGACTAATATCACCAGCTGACGGTGCTTAAGAACCTGGCTGATGACGTTCAAGGTCTGGTTAAACTGTGGAGAGGTGGTTGGTTCGCCATCACCGGCAAAGGCAATGTCCTGTATTAGAGGGGAGAGTAGGTCTGGACCATGCTTGACAGCCTGCGCACTGATCCAGTCCAGGCAGTGTTCCAGCTCGGTCTGCAAACGCGCGATGTCTATCATAGGTGACGGGCCGCGTTGCAAACCTGGCACCTGGCAATAAATGCAATGCCAGTTACAGCTATGGTTGGGGTGCAGATTTATGCCGATAGAAATGCCTTGCGCGCGCCGTGACCAGACCGGGTAGACATATTGCCAGTCACGGGTCGCTGTATAAGCGGCGAGCTCGCTGAATAGCGCTTGCAGCAGCATGCTGTATTGCCTGCACTTATGTTTGCAGTAGTGTTTGCATCAGCAGGTGCTGGCGTTGAATATCGCTTTCAGTTTATCGTGATCCAGGATGCGGATATTTTTCTGTTTGACTTCAATAATGCCGTCTTCGCTAAACTTGGAGAAGGTGCGGCTCACCGTTTCCAGCTTCATGCCCAGGTAGCTGCCTATCTCTTCACGCGTCATACGCAAGATGAGCTCGCTTTGCGAGTAACCCCTGGCGTGCAGGCGTTGCAGCAGATTGAGTAAAAAAGCTGCCAGGCGTTCTTCTGCGCGCATATTGGCTAACAGCATCATCACGCCATTTTCACGCACAATCTCGCGACTCATGATCTTGTGCACATGACGTTGCAGCATGGGGATCTCGCGCGAAAGGTCTTCCACATGGTTGAAAGGCATGACGCAGACTTCGGCGTCTTCGAGCGCGATGGCATTGCAATTATGTTTATCGCTGACTATGCCATCCAGGCCTATGATCTCACCGGCCATCTGAAACCCTGTGACTTGCTCGCGGCCGTCTTCAGACACCACACTGGTTTTGAAAAAACCGGTGCGTATGGCGTAGAGCATGGTGAAGGCGTCGCCACTGCTATACAGATGCCCGCCCTGTTTGATTTTTTTGCGGGTGGCCACCATGCCATCCAGTTGCTGCATCTCGTCTGCGTTCAGGCCGACCGGCAGGCACAGTTCACGCAGATTGCAGTTAGAGCAGGCGACTTTAAAGCTGGATTCCGCCTGTTTGCTGTCCGCTGCTTTGGGTGCTATGGGCTTGGGCTCGGCATGCATAGAGGCTGTCCTGGACTGGCGTTGAGTATCTAGCGGATTATACGCGCCCTGGTGAGGTGTTTCAAAGACGGCCATGCCGTTGGTGGCAATTTCAGTGAACATGATACGAGGTCTCTTCCCTTTATTATGTAGTGCCATTATGCAGGCGCATGACTGCTGCGGGTTTGATGTACATCAAGTGGGCGAGGATTACTTTGTGGCAAAGTGGCGGCCATGCTGTGATAGGCGTAAAGCCATCCATAGAGAACAGGAAAAAGTGTGCTGGATACCATGAAACAACCGTTGATGATCACGCAGGAGCATATAGAGCGCTACGATGTATCGGGGCCGCGGTATACCTCGTATCCCACCGCTGACCGCTTTGTTGAAGCCTATGATGCCACCGCTTATGGCAAGGCGCTGGAACAGCGCAATATCAGTGGCTGGAAACAGGCGCTGTCTGTCTATGTGCATATCCCGTTTTGCGCCTCGCTGTGTTTTTATTGCGCCTGCAACAAGATAGTCACCAAGCGCTACGAGCAGAGCGCTATCTACCTGGATTATCTGCAACGCGAACTGGACCTGCATCTGCAGGCATTAGGTCCGCAGCAGGCGGTCAATCAATTGCATCTGGGTGGCGGTACACCCACCTTCTTCAGTGACGCAGAGTTATCCCGCCTGATGCAGATGCTGAAACAGGCTTTTGTCTTCAGCGACCAGGGCGAGTATTCAGCCGAAATCGACCCGCGCACCGTAGACAGCGCGCGCCTGCAACATTTGCGCGACCTGGGTTTTAACCGTCTCAGTTTCGGCGTGCAGGATTTTGATGTCGATGTGCAGCAGGCCGTGCATCGCATACAGACCTACAAACAAGTGGCCTTGCTGATGCGTCAGGCGCGTGAGATGGGTTTTCAGTCACTGAATGCCGACCTGATCTACGGCCTGCCCAAGCAGACGCCCATCACTTTCAGGCAGACCATTTCGCAGATCATCACGCTGCGGCCAGACCGCATCGCCTTGTATGGCTACGCGCATCTGCCTTCGCGTTTTAAACCGCAACGGCGTATTCTGGATGAAGACCTGCCCAGCGCTGTCGATAAGATACAGATGCTTTCCGAAGCCATACAGCAGCTGATCCAGGCCGGTTATGTCTACATAGGCATGGACCACTTTGCCTTGCCGCAAGATGCGTTGGCCATAGCCAAACAGCAGGGCAGGTTGCACCGAAACTTTCAGGGTTACAGCACCATGGCCGATCAGGATATCCTGGCACTGGGGGTCTCGGCCATAGGCAAGATGGGCGCCAGCTACAGCCAGAATGCCAAAACGCTGGCTGAGTATTATGATTTTCTCGATCAGTCGCAGCTGCCGGTTGTGCGTGGCCTGGCACTCAGCCGTGATGACCTGATACGCCGTGCCGTGATCATGGCCATCATGTGCCATGGCGAATTGAGCTATGAATCCATAGAGTTATCCTATATGGCAGACTTCAGAGAATACTTTAAGTCTGAGCTGCAACAACTTGCTGAAAAAGAGAAACAAGGCCTGGTGGTATTAGAAGACGACGGCATTAAAGTCACCGAAATGGGCTGGTTCTTTATACGTGCCATCGCCATGGTGTTTGACCGCTATTTGCAGCACGACGCCAACCGTGCAAGGTTTTCCAAAATCCTTTAAACTCTCGCCATGTTAGCCAGTTTACTCCTGACCGCCTTTGTCATGGGGCTGGCAGGCGGGCCTCACTGCATTGCCATGTGTGGTGCAGCTTGCGGCGCCATGCAAACACCCTCCAACGCCAGATCCATTCCCATACGCATAGCCCAGACCGTGCCCTGGAGCTTTTACCTGGGCCGCATGCTCGGTTACGGCTTGCTAGGCGCATTAGCCGCGCAAAGCCTGCGTGGCCTGGCCTGGTTATCCGGTCAAAGCCAGGTATTCCAGCCACTGTGGACCTTCTCGCACACCCTCATTTTTGCCTGGGGCTTTTTGCTGCTAGCCACCGGTAAACAGCCGCAATGGGCAGTGCAGGGCGCGCAGCAGGTGTGGGCCTGGATCAAACAGCATACCCGCCACGCCAGATTCAACTTCCTGTTCACCGGCATGGTATGGGCCTTGTTACCGTGCGGCTTGCTTTATTCCGCCGTGATGCTGGCTTCGCTGCAATCGCAATGGCTACAAGGCGCACTGGTGATGATGGCCTTTGCCACAGGCTCAGCCACTATCCTGGCTATCGCCCCTGTCTTGTGGCGTTCAGGCCAGCAAGCCTTACCCGGCTGGATGCAGGAGAGCACAGGCATGCGTATCAGTGGCTTGATGCTGGTAGTTTTAAGCCTGATCGCCCTCTGGATGGACCTCATGCATCACGATAAGTTATGGTGCCAAGTGCTATGATTTATAAGTAAAAATTAATTCATTAACTTTGTATTCAAAGTACCAAGCATTGTTTAAAGGAAACAATATGAAATGCTTAGCAACGCTGCTGATGTGCCTGATCACCACCAGTGTTTACGCCCTGGATTTAAGCGGTGTTTACGACTGTAGAGGCGAGGATGCGCATGAGGGTGAATATACCGGCATAGTGACGATGAAGTTGCGCAAAGAGCATAGCAAGGGTGCAGACAGCAGCTACGACTTCCAGCTGGAAGTCCCCAATTACGGCATCTACAAAGGCCATGCCGCGGCACATGGCATGCATGCGGCTATGCATTTTGCTTTGCCGATGGAAAATGGCGAGTATGGTGGCAAGACCGGTGATTTTGGCACCGGCATTGCGGAATTCAAGAAGGGCACGGACGGGCGGTTGATGTTCAGGAAGTTTTATTTTGAACCGGCGTTTAAAGGCGGCAATACGGGTGTTGAGGAGTGTGTGAGAAGGTAAATTTCTATGAAGTTCTAATCGGTACTTCTTAGTATGGTTCTGGGCTGATGGTTTGGTGCTCTGTTTCAGCCTTTTCTTTCGCCACTCGGCGAGTTACTTTTCCTTGAATGCTTTAGTGTTCTATTTCACCGTTCTTTTTCGCCCCTCGGCGAGTGTCTTTTCTTTGCGTGCCCAAAGAAAAGGCACCAAAAGAAAGGGCACCCTAGCTTCCGCTTGTTTCCTGCGTTGCTCGTCAAAATAAGCGGTCGCGAAACTCGCCCTAGCGGCCTGCACAGAACGCAGGCCACCGCGGAGCTCAGACAGTCGCTCCCTTCCTCCTTATTTTGACTCCGCTACTCGGCGCGTCAGATAGGGGACCCGGAAAGACACTACGCGGTTGGTGAGGTGAGTCTTTCTCGCATCGTATCCCGCTCGACGAGCGAATAAAAAAAATCAAAAACAAATACACAGTTGCTAAGCGGCCCGCTGCACATGGTGGTTGACTAATGGCCCATCGTGCTGGTGTTGACCTTGGGCCCCTATCTGACGCGCCGAGTAGCGCAGTCAGCGTGGGAGGGGTCGGCCAGCGTCTGTTCGAGTTCCGCAACAAGCCACGTTCTGTGTGGCTTGTCAGGGCGAGTTTCGTTGGACGCCCACGCTGACGAGCAACGCAGGAAACAAGCGGAAGCTAGGGTGCATTTCTTTTGGTTACGTTTTCTTTGGGCAAGCAAAGAAAAGTAACTCGCCTAGAGGCGAAAGAAAAAGCTAAAACAGAACACAGAACTTCCAAAGAAATACGAATTACAACCTCACAGCAAGTGCATCTATCCCGAAAATTCCCTGCTGATCTCCACGCCAACCATGAATAGCTTTAATCCCCGGCATGTTAAAATCTCACCCCTATGACCGCTGTCTCCCCCGCACAACTCATCAGCCAACTCGAAAAACAACTTCTGCAGTGCATGCTGGCTGACCGTTTTCCGCTCAAGCGCCGTTTGCACCAGTTGCGCGATGCCTTGAAACAGAACAAACCCGTCGATAAGCCTCTGGTGGATATCGCACATAAAGTGCAGGCTTCGCAACAACGCCTGCAGGCGCGCCAGGCAGCCTTGCCGCAGCCGGAATACCCGCCAGAATTACCTGTCAGTGGCAAGAAAGACGAGATCGCGGCGGCTATCCAGAAACACCAGGTGGTGATCGTCTGTGGGGAGACCGGCTCCGGCAAAACCACGCAACTACCCAAGATCTGCCTGGAACTCGGGCGCGGCGTCAGCGGCCTGATCGGCCACACCCAGCCCAGAAGGATCGCGGCGCGTTCGGTCGCCACCCGTATCGCGCAGGAGCTTAAAAGTCCGCTGGGCGAGGCGGTGGGTTACAAGGTGCGGTTTAACGACAAACTCTCGGCCGGCAGTTACGTCAAGCTGATGACAGACGGTATTTTGCTGGCAGAAACGCAAAGTGATAAATTCCTCAATGGCTATGACACCATCATTATCGATGAGGCGCACGAGCGTAGCCTGAACATCGATTTCTTGCTGGGTTACCTCAAGCAGCTGTTACCCAAGCGGCCAGACCTGAAAATCATAGTCACTTCGGCGACCATAGATGCGGATAGGTTCTCCAGTCATTTCAATGGCGCGCCGGTGATAGAGGTTTCTGGCCGCACTTATCCGGTGGAGATCCGCTACCGGCCGCTGGGCAATAAAACCACTATGGTGGCGGTAGAGGTGCCGGTTGATGACGGCCTGGACGATATAGACCGTTTCGCGCAGGACCTGATGGGCATCAAGCGCAAACCGCCACGTACCGAAACACGCTGGCTGGAAGAGGATGACGAAGAGGAGGTGATGGAAGATGCCATCCTTGATACGGCTGAAGACCTGTTGCGGCAGGGCGACGGCGATATCCTGGTGTTCTTGCCCGGCGAGCGCGAGATCCGCGATACCGCTGACCATTTGCGCAAAAACCAGGGCCGGTCACTCAAGCTGAAATCGGCTGAGATACTGCCACTGTTTGCGCGCCTGAGCATTGAAGACCAGCAGAAGATCTTCCGTCCCGGCGGGCAGCGCCGCATCGTGCTTTCTACCAATGTAGCTGAGACTTCACTGACGGTGCCAGGCATTAAATATGTGATCGATGCCGGGCTGGCGCGCGTCAACCGTTACAGCCCGCGCGCCAAGGTTGAGCAATTACAGATAGAGAAAGTCTCGCAGGCAGCGGCCAAACAGCGCGCAGGGCGTTGTGGCCGGGTGTCCAGCGGTATCTGTGTGCGCTTGTATTCGGAAGAGGATTTTAACCAGCGCCCGGCGTTCACCGAGCCGGAGATCTTGCGCAGCTCATTGGCGAGCGTGATCTTGCGCATGGCCGATCTGCGCCTGGGCGATGTCGCCGAGTTCCCGTTTATCGAGGCACCTTCATCGCGCCTGGTCAGCGATGGTTACCAGTTGCTGCAGGAGCTGGGTGCGGTGACCGAGCGGCGCGAGATCACCGAGATCGGGCGGCAGATGGCACGCCTGCCACTGGACCCGCGCGTCGCGCGCATGATACTGGCGGCCAAAAAAGAAAGCTGCTTGCGCGAGATCCTGATCATTGCCAGTGTGCTCAGCATACAAGACCCGCGCGAGCGGCCTATGGACAAGCGCGAAGCGGCTGATCAGGCACATGCCAAGTTCAAGGCCGATGACTCCGATTTTATGAGCTATCTCAAATTGTGGGACTGGTACGACCAGGCTTTAAAGACCAAGAAATCCAACCGCGAGCTGCTCAACCAGTGCCATCAATCTTTTCTGTCATTTCTGCGCCTGAAAGAGTGGCGTGAGTTGCATGCGCAACTGCGCGAGATGGTTGAAGAAATGGATTTCAAGCTCGGCGATAAGGAAGCCAGCTATGAACAGGTGCACAGAGCGCTGCTATCCGGCTTGCTCGGCAATATCGGCTTTAAGGATGGCGACGGTGAGACCTATGCCGGTGCGCGCGGCATACGCTTTACCATTGCGCCCGGTTCGGCACTGAAAAAGAGCCGGCCTAAATGGGTGATCGCCGCCGAGCTGGTCGATACCAGCAAACTGTATGCACGCATCGTTGCCAAGATAGACCCGGACTGGATAGAGCCGGTGGCGCACGAGGGCGGGGCACGTGACCTGACGCAAAGCCATTACAGTGACCCGCGCTGGGACCGCAAGACCGCGCAGGTAGTCGCCTGGGAGCGTGTCAGCCTGTATGGCCTGACCATAGTGCCTAAACGCCGCGTGCATTACGGGCCGGTAGATGCGGCACAATCACGCGAGATCTTCATACGCGAAGCCCTGGCCAATATGGAGTTTGATACGCGCGCGCCTTTTCAGGAGGCTAACCGCAGGCTGATCTCGGAAGTGGAAGCACTGGAACACAAGGCGCGTCGCCAGGATGTGCTGATAGACGAACACCAGCTGTTTGCTTTCTACGACAAGGTGGTGCCTGAGATCAGCGAGCAATACCGTGTGTTCAATGGCATTTCGTTTGAAAAATGGCGGCAGGACGCGGAAAAGATCAACCCTAAAGTGTTATACCTGACGCGTGAATCGCTGATGCGCCACGGTGCCAATGCCATCACCGAAGTACAGTTTCCCGAGCAGATGAACATAGATGGCGCTACCGTGCCGCTGAAATACCGGTTTGAACCTGGCCATGTGCTGGACGGTGTGACCGCCACCATCCCCCTGGCTTTGCTCAACCAGCTGGATGCCAGCGTGACTGAATGGCTGGTGCCAGGCATGGTGCGTGACAAACTCACCGCGCTGATCAAGGCACTGCCCAAGACTTTGCGCCGCGTGTGCGTGCCTGTGCCTGACTTTGTCACCGGTTTTCTGCAGGCACACCAGGCCAGCGGGGCCTTGCTACCGGCATTGACGCAGTTTATCCAGCACAAGACTGCGCTCAAGCTCAAAGCTGAGGAATTTGACCTGGCCGGACTGGATGCGCATCACCTGATGAATTTCCGCGTGGTCGATGAAAAAGGCCGCGAGCTAGGCATGGGCCGTGACTGGAATACGCTCAAGAAACAGTTGGGTTCAGCCGCGCAACTGACTTTCCGCAGCGGTTCACCGGATATTGAAAAAACCGGGCTCAAACAATGGGACTTTGGTGACCTGCCGCAAACGCTGACCTTTAGCAAGGATGGCCGCCAGCTGACCGGTTATCCGGCGGTGGAGGATAACCAGGACAGCGTGGCGGTGAAGCTGTTTGATACGCCTGAGGCGGCTGATGTGGCCCATCGCAAAGGCGTGTGCCGCCTGATGCGTTTTGAGCTCAAGGAACAGATGAAACAGCTGGAAAAAAGCCTGCCGGGCTTTAACCAGTATGCCTTGCTGCTACGCGCGGTGATGAACCCGGACCAGTTGCGTGAAGACATGCTGCAAGCGATCGCAGACCGCGCGTTTATCGCCGAAGACGCATTGCCGCGCACCAATGCTGAGTTCATGCAGCTCAAGCAACGCGCACGCACGCGTCTGCCTGCGGTGGCTGAAGCGCTGACCCGGCAGGTGCAGCTGATCGCCAGCGAATACCAGCTGTTGATGGCACAACTGCAAAAAATGACGCCGGTGACGCAGAAGATCAAACGTGAATGTGAACAACAGTTGCAGGCACTGGTCTATCACGGATGCTTCAGCCGTACGCCCTGGGAATATCTGCCGCATCTGCCGCGCTATCTGAAAGCGATACGCATGCGCATAGATAAATATCCGACCAGCATAGAACGTGATGGCAAGCACGCGCAGGTTATAGGGCAACTGGAGCAGCGCTGGCAGCAAAAAGTTGAACAGTTACGCAAGGCGAATGCCTCTGTAACAGCCAGGTTACAAGACTTTGCGTGGCAGTTACAGGAGTTAC
The DNA here is from genome assembly GCF_042676265.1 of Methylophilus luteus. Classification (NCBI taxonomy): domain Bacteria; kingdom Pseudomonadati; phylum Pseudomonadota; class Betaproteobacteria; order Nitrosomonadales; family Methylophilaceae; genus Methylophilus; species Methylophilus luteus. Next base: position 1,141,376 of record NZ_JBHTKB010000001.1, on the reverse strand, counting down.
GTGTATCATTATTTGCACAGGAATTAAGAACGCCTTATCCTGTCTCAATCAAAAGACTCGAAAAACTTTGGCAAGAAATACAATAGTCATGCGTGACATCAGCAAACTCAGTGATTAATCCTGTTCATGCGCAAGCCTTCCCCATTTGAACCCTTTAGCACGCCCAACTGGCTGAAACCAAAGCAGCGGGACTATGTGTTGCGCATCCCGGCCAGGTTGATGTGGGGCTTTCTGCTGTCGCTGCTTTTTCACGCGTTATTGTTCTGGGGCTTTATACTGGACTTGCTGACGCCTATGGAAGAGTCATCGCAAGCGCCATTAAGCATAGTGCTGAACACGGCCAAACCCGCTGCCACCCCGCCCAAAGTCGTTGAGCCGCCACTTGAACTGCCAGAGCCGCCCAAGCCGCAGCCCAAACCCAAGCCGCAGCCTAAAGAAGCGCCCAAGCTGCCTAAAAAGATCATTCAATCGCAAAACCCGGACAGCAGTTTCAAGCTGCCTGAGCCCAAGCCGCAACCACGTCCGCAGCCTACGCCACAGCAGGTGCCACCGCCGCCGGCAGAAGATTTCTCCAGCATGATCAAGCGCAGGCAGTCGGACCGCTTTTCGGAAGAAATGGCTGCCAAGCAGGTCAACGATGCAGCCGCGGCCGCCGAGCGTGGGCCTAGTGAAGACGAGCGGCGCACCAAAAACATCATGAACAACCTCAAGGTCGGAACCAATGGCCTGTTCTCTATCAAGCGCATGGACCCTTACAATGCCAGCTTCAGCTTTAAAGGCTGGGTGAATGACTATACCTCTGCCAATACCCAGTTTTACCAGGTAGAGGCGGGCACCGGTGAAGATATACGCCTGGTCATGGTACGTCGCATGATCGCCATCATACGCGAGCATTACAATGGCGATTTCGACTGGATATCCAACCGCCTTGGCCGCACTGTGACTTTATCGGCCAGACCTGCCGACAGTGCCGGCCTGGAGGATTTCCTGATGAAAGAGTTCTTTGGGCCTAACTACAAGACCCAGGATCTATACGGGCATTAACCCCCCGGCCTACAGCCTTGGCTGTTGCGCTGCCATGGCCGGCAGCGCGTCAATTCCACACACACTGTAATTACAAGCGTAAGATAAAAAAATACCTTGCAGGAGCTGTGCAAGGTATCGAATCTGAATCTCTGGTCTGTGCTATGGCACAGCGTAAACTGGCTTAGGCCGCAGCGGCGATCTGGTAGCTTTGTTTGCTGGCCGGTTGGCTGTGCGCGGCAGGGCGGCTGTCCGGCAGTTTGTACTGGTCTACCGTCTCAGTCAGTTTGTTGGCTTGTTCAACCAGCGACATGGCCGTGGCAGCGGCTTCTTCCACCAGTGCCGCATTTTGCTGGGTCACTTCATCGATCTGGTTCATGGCCGAGTTGATCTGGTCTATGCCTGTGGTCTGTTCGGCAGAGGCAGCGGTGATCTCGGAAATAATGGCCGAAACACTCTTGATCGCATGCAGCATCTCTTCTATGGTGCCGCTGGCCTGGTCTACATATTGTGAGCCACTGGCGACGATACTGGCCGAATCGGCGATCAATTGCTTGATTTCTTTGGCGGCGGTGGCTGAGCGTTGCGCCAGATTGCGCACCTCATTGGCCACCACGGCAAAGCCACGACCTTGTTCACCGGCACGCGCGGCCTCGACGGCTGCGTTCAGTGCCAGGATATTGGTCTGGAAAGCAATGCTGTCTATCACAGTCAGAATCTCTTCAATGTGCGAAGAACTCTCACTGATCTCGGCCATGGTCTGCACCACTTTGGTAAACACTTCACTGCCTTTATTGGCGACTTCGCTGGCTTTGCTGGTCATGATATTGGCCTGCTTGGCATTCTCGGCGTTGTGTCTGACGGTTGCAGCGATCTCTTCCAGGCTGGCTGCGGTTTCTTCCAGTGAACTGGCTTGCTCCTCGGTGCGTTGAGAGAGGTCATTATTACCCATAGAGATCTCAGAAGCAGACAAGTAAATGGTTGCGCCTGATGTTTTAATGGTGGCCAGAATGCCGGTCATGGCGTCGATGATGATATTGATGCCTTCACACAACTGCTTGATCTCGCCGGATTTGTCAGCAGTAGGTATCCTGTGAGTCAGGTCGCCGGTCTTGGTGTAGCGCACCACATCATCCACCGCCTGTTTCATGGCATGTGTCTCTTTGATCTTGGCACTGATATCAGTCGCATATTTCACCACCTTGAACGGTTTGCCATCCATATCAAAGATAGGGTTGTAAGTCGCCTGCAGCCAGATCTCCTTGCCACCTTTGCCTACGCGCTGGTACTGGCCGCTATCGGGTTGGCCACGGCCCAGATTGTCCCAGAACTGCTTGTATTCAGGGCTGTTTTTATAGGCCGAGCCTACAAACATGCTGTGGTGGTTGCCTATGATCTGCTGCGCGCTGTAACCGGTGACTGCGGCAAAGTTATCATTGACCGCCAGGATGTTGCCTTTGAGGTCGAACTCGATCACGCCCATGACTTTACTGATGGCGGCGATCTGCCCTGAAAAATCAGCGTATTGCAGTTTTTCGCGGGTGATATCCGTCGCGTATTTCACCACTTTGAACGGTTTGCCGTCCATATCGAAGATAGGGTTGTAACTGGCTTGCAACCAGATCTCGCGGCCGCCTTTACCTATGCGTTTGTATTGGCCGTCGTTGGCCACACCCTGGGCCAGTTGCTGCCAGAGTTGCTTGTACTCTGCACTGTTTTTATATTCAGTGGTGGCAAACATGCTGTGATGGTTGCCGACGATCTCCTGCGCGCTATAACCGGTCACTGCGGCAAAATTGTCATTCACAGACAGGATATTGCCCTTGAGGTCGAATTCGATCACGCCCATGACCTTGCCTATGGCGGCGATCTGGCCGGAGAAATCGGCATGCTTGAGTTTTTCACGCGTGATATCGGTGGCATATTTCACTACTTTGAATGGTTTGCCATCGGTATCGAAGATAGGGTTATAACTGGCTTGCAGCCAGATCTCGCGGTTGCCTTTGCCAAAGCGTTTGTATTGCCCGTTGCTGGCGATACCCTGGGCCAGGTTTTCCCAGAACTGACGGTATTCAGTACTGCCTTTTTGTTCTGGCGCTACGAACATGCTGTGGTGGTTGCCGACGATCTCTTGGGTGCTGTAGCCGGTCACTGCGGAAAAATTGTCATTGGCAGACAGGATATTGCCTTGCAGATCGAACTCGATCACGCCCATGACTTTACCTATGGCGGCGATCTGGCCTGAAAAATCGGCGTTCTTGAGTTTATCCTGCGTGATGTCAGTGGCATATTTCACCACTTTGTATGGTTTGCCATCCTCATCGAAGATAGGGTTGTAACTGGCTTGCAGCCACAGCTGCTTGCCATCTTTGCCTATGCGTTTGAACTGGCCATCTGCTGCTTCACCTTTGGCTAGCTTTTCCCACAGTTGTTTGTATTCGCTGCTGGCTTTGTACTCTGCTGACACAAACATGCTGTGGTGGCGGCCGGTGATCTCTTGCGCAGGGTAGCCAGTGACAGCCGCAAAACCTTCATTGACTGCAAGGATATTTCCTTGCAGATCGAATTCGATCACGCCCATCACTTTATGGATGGCGTCGATCTGACCTGTGAGGTCGATCTGCTTGAGTAACAGTTCTTTGCTGGAATTCTTACTACCATTAAAAATACTGAGCATATCAACTCTCCGAGGTCATAAATAAGATGAAATAAAGTTAATTTATCTTAATATACACCGTGGATTTTTAACTGATGAAACAGAGAGGGATTTATAGCTCAATTAATTTAAGTAAATATAATTGACAATAACATCTGTAAATGTTGGCTTTCGTTTGCCATTTGGCGAGACATATAGTAAGCCAGATGTAGGCCAGATAGTTACCCAGTTTTTGAAAAATACTCCATGAAATCAGCAGCTAAGCATATTGAGGCCACTGACTGTCAGCATCTGCTACCAGCAGGCGTCCGCCAGCCGGGCAGGCATAAAAAAACCCGCCAGCGGCGGGTTTTGCATCAGCTATTGTGACTGGTTTTAAAACTGATCCCAGCCAGCGTTATTGGTACCGGTTCTGACTTTTTTTGCAAAGCTCTGGCTTCTGGATTGCAATTGCGGTCTGGCGGCTTTAACAGCTGAGCTGCCAGCGCCGTTGTCCTGAAAGCGGTAATGGCTGACGGTCTCCTGCAGTTTTTCTGCCTGATCCACCAGTGACATCGCAGCGGCAGCAGCTTCTTCAACCAGCGCAGCATTCTGCTGGGTCACTTCATCCATGCGCGAGACCGCAGTATTGATCTGGTCTATGCCGCTGCTTTGCTCTACCGAGGCGCTGGTGATCTCGCTGATCAGCTGCGAGAAGCGTTCGATCACGCTGACCAGGTCTTCCATAGTGCCGCTGGCCTGTTCTACATAGGTAGAGCCATTGGCGACTTTGGCGGCCGAATCATTGATCAGCAACTTGATCTCCTTGGCAGCGCTGGCGGAACGTTGTGCCAGGTTACGCACCTCGCTGGCGACCACGGCAAAGCCACGGCCCTGTTCACCGGCACGCGCGGCTTCAACCGCTGCGTTCAGCGCCAGGATATTGGTCTGGAAGGCGATACTGTCTATCACCGAAATGATTTCTTCAATGCGTGAAGAGCTCTCGGTGATTTCTGACATGGTAGACACCACCTTGCCAAATACTTCACCACCTTTGGCTGCAATGCTGCTGGCCTGGTCGGTCATCTGGTTGGCCTGTTGCGCATTTTCAGCGTTATTTTTCACGTTAGAAGCGATCTCTTCCATACTGGAAGCAGTTTCCTCCAGTGAGCTGGCTTGTTCTTCAGTGCGTTGCGATAAATCATTATTGCCTTGCGAGATCTGCGAGGCAGCCGTGCTGATCGCTTCGCCGGCGACTTTGACCGAAGACAGGATATCAGTCATTTCATCAACGATGGTGTTGACACCCTCACACAGGGTTTTGATCTCGCCTTGTTTGTTATCGGTGTCTATCCTTTGTGTCAGGTCGCCACTCTTGGTGGCCGCGACCACTTGCGCGGTCTCGTGCACCGCCTGTTGCATGATATTGGCTTCAGCCACTTTGGCGGTGATGTCAGTCGCGTATTTCACCACTTTGAACGGCTTGCCGTCAGAATTTAGAATAGGGTTGTAGCTGGCTTGCAACCAGACTTCCTTGCCGCCTTTGCCTACACGCTTATACTGGCCCTGATCGGCTTTGCCTTTGCCCAGGTTTTCCCAGAACTGCTGGTATTCAGCACTGTTCTTGTAAGCCGCTTCCACAAACATGCTGTGGTGCTGGCCTATGATCTCGCTCTTGCTGTAGCCGGTGACTGCGGCAAAGTTATCATTGACGTCAGTGATCTTGCCGCTGAGGTCAAAGCTGATCACGCCCATCACTTTGCCTATGGCATCGATCTGGCCTGAAGAATCTGCATTTTTCAGTTTGTCTGCAGTGATATCGGTGGCGTATTTCACCACTTTGAAAGGCTTGCCTGCCGCATCTAATATCGGGTTGTAACTGGCTTGCAGCCAGATCTCTTTGCCGCCTTTGCCTATGCGTTTGAATTGGCCTTCTTCGGCTTTGCCGCTGCCCAGGTTTTCCCAGAAGCGTTTGTATTCGGCGCTGCTTTTATAAGCTGGTTCGATAAACAGGCTATGGTGCTGGCCTATGATCTCTTGCTTGCTGTAGCCGGTGACGGCGGCAAAAGTATCATTGACATCGGTGACGTTACCCTTGAGGTCAAAAGTGATCACGCCCATGACTTTGCCTATGGCATTGATCTGGCCAGAGTAATCCGAATTTCGCAGTTGGCTGACGGTGATGTCAGTGGCGTATTTGACGATTTTGAATGGTTTGCCGTGGCTATCAAAAATAGGGTTGTAGCTGGCTTGCAACCAGATCTCTTTGCCGCCTTTGCCCACGCGCTTGAACTGGCCTTCATTGGCCTGGCCGTTGCCCAGGTCGGCCCAGAACTGTTTGTATTCGGCACTGCTTTTATAAGCCGGCTCGACAAACAGGCTGTGGTGCTGGCCGACGATCTCTTCTTTGCTATAACCGGTGACAGCAGCAAAATTGGTATTGACCGCCAGGATATTGCCCTTGAGGTCGAATTCGATCACGCCCATGATCCTGTTAATGGCGGCGATCTGCCCTTGTGATTCTGCATCACGCTGTTTCTCAGCCGTGATATCGAATGCATATTTAATGACTTTGAACGCTTTGCCGCTTTCATCCTTGACCGGCACATAGCTGGCTTCCAGCCAGATCTCCTTGCCGGCTTTGCCTATTCTTCTGAACTGGCCGTTATCGGCCTTGCCGCGGCCCAGGTCTTCCCAGAACTGTTTGTATTCGGCACTTTTCTTGTAGTCGGGGTCCACAAACAAGCTGTGATGCTGACCGATGATTTCCTGCTTGCTGTAACCGGTCACCGCCGCGAAGTTGTCATTGACCGCCAGGATATTGCCTTGCAGGTCGAACTCGATCACGCCCATCACCTGATGTATGGCTTGAATCTGCCCGCTATCATCGCGCGGCTTTGTTTCGCTGGATTTGCCCGCTTTACCAGTCAGTTTACTCAGAAAATCAATACTCATTATGCATCGCCCTCACTTGGGTAGGTTTTAACCATTGTTGTTTGTTTATAGCCTGTATTAAATACCCAACACAGCAAAAAGGATTTGCCGATAAAGCGCGGATTTACGTTCCATTTCCTTAACAAAAGCGTGGTTTTACCCTTAGTTCTTAAGTTTGCATAAATCAATTTACATAGTTAACGCAAGTTGATGAATGGGACAGCAATAAAAAAACCGCGATGGTTTATCGCGGTTTTCAGTGGCTGGCGTGTTAGTTAAAACAGCTGGGTGAACAGCCAGTACAAACTGCCTGACAATAGCATCGCCATCGGCAATGTCAGCACCCACGCCATCAGCAGGTTGCGGATAGTGGACATTTGCAAGCCAGACTTGTTCGCCGCCATGGTGCCAGCTACGCCGGATGACAGCACATGGGTGGTCGATACCGGCAAACCGTACATATCCGCCGCACCTATCATGGTCATTGCCACCAGTTCGGCCGAGGCACCCTGGCCGTAGGTCAGGTGGGTCTTGCCTATCTTTTCGCCTACGGTGACGACGATGCGTTTCCAGCCGACCATGGTGCCTAATCCTAAGGCAATGGCGACCGCCACTTTTACCCATAGCGGAATGAATTTGGTGGCTTTATCGATCTCTTTTTTAAACGCTGTCACATTCGCTTTGGTGTCGCCTTCAAATTTCACTTGCTCATCTTTATCCAGAAAGCGTATGGCTTCTGACACCAGGTACATATCATTACGCACGTTGCCGACCTGCTCGGCGGGTACTGCGGCAAAAGTGCCATGCGCTTTCACCTGGTCGCCGATACTGCCGGTCATGGCAGCCAGGGCAGGGATCAGTTCCGGCGTCACCGTTTTGGTGCGTACGTATTCGGTAAGGGTGTGGCGGGCAGCGTCATTGCTGGCAGGCGGTGTGGCAGTCGTGTTTTGTTGCAGTGACTGCTGGGTGACATGCGCAACTGCTACAAATTGTGTCATCTGGTCTACCGGCATGGCACGGTTCAGGGCATACGCCATAGGCACAGTCCCCACCAGGATCAGCATGATCAGCCCCATGCCTTTCTGGCCATCATTCGAGCCGTGCGCAAACGAAACACCGGTACAGGTCAGTATCAGCAGGCCACGTATCCACAGTGGTGGCGGCTTGTTGCCTTTAGGCTCCTGGTAGAGCTCTTTGCTTTTGACAAAGGCTTTCAGTGTCAGCAGCAATAAAGCGGCAAAAAAGAAACCTATCACCGGCGACAGCAATAATGAATAGCCTATCTTGGTCGCCTGTGCCCAATCGACACCGCTGGTGCCATTACGGCCATGCATCAGCGCATTGGCTACGCCTACGCCTATGATAGAGCCTATCAGGGTGTGTGAGGATGAAGCCGGCAAGCCTAGCAACCAGGTGCCCAGGTTCCACAGGATGGCGGCGATCAACAGGGCAAACACCATGGCAAAGCCAGCGCCTGAGCCTACTTGCAGGATCAACTCCACCGGCAGTAGTGAGATGATGCCGAACGCCACCGCACCGCTGGAAACCAGCACACCGAGGAAATTAAAGGTGCCAGACCAGATCACCGCAAAGTTGGCCGGTAATGAATGGGTATAGATCACGGTGGCCACTGCATTGGCGGTGTCATGGAAACCATTGACGAACTCAAACGCGAGTGCGATCACCAGGGCGACGCCCAGCAAAATGAACGGTAGCCAGGTGGTGGTGCTGGCGCCGTTGTCGTTGACGTCGTGCATCAGGCTAAAGCCGGTGTAGATCAGGCCCATGACCAGCAAGCCTATAAAGATGGCTTTGGTGAGCAGACCCGGCTTGTTGTCGAGGTTAGGTCTGGAACTGCTAGGTAATAACGATGAGGCACTGGCAGATGAAGTATTCATGATATTAGCCTGATATTTTTATCGAGAACCCCGAGTATTGATTTTCAATGTGACAAATTGATGACAGCTACAGGTCGCCATCCGCCAGCAAAAGCAAAATAGTCATCAAACTGTCATGCAGGAAATTTAGCATGCCCAGATAACACCTAATCTCTCCCAGGGTAGCCACCATGACCATAGATAAAGCCGCCGCAATCTCTGCAAACCACGAATCATCCAGTGATGAACAATTTAGCGATGAGCAATTCAGCCAGGCACAGATGCATAATGAAATGCTGGATAGCTTTGACGAAGAGCTGGAGATGGAGCTGGACGACCAGCGTATGGACCAGTTGCTGGCTGAGTACGCCACAGCCACCGGCCTGGACGGCGTGCATAGCGAATCGCTGTCTGACCGCCAGATCTACTTTAAAGAACTGTTCCGCCTGCAAGGCGAGCTGGTCAAATTGCAGGACTGGGTAGTGCACAACAAACTGAAAGTGGTGGTGCTGTTTGAGGGCCGCGATGCAGCAGGCAAGGGCGGTGTGATCAAGCGCATCACCCAGCGCCTCAACCCGCGCGTCTGTCGGGTGGCCGCTTTGCCGGCCCCCAGCGAGCGTGAACGCACACAATGGTATTTCCAGCGCTATATCTCGCATCTGCCAGCCGGCGGTGAGATCGTGCTGTTTGACCGCAGCTGGTACAACCGCGCCGGCGTAGAAAAGGTGATGGGCTTCTGTAATGAAGCAGAGTACGAAGAGTTTTTCCGCTCGGTGCCAGAGTTTGAAAAAATGCTGGTGCGCTCAGGCATCATCCTGATCAAGTACTGGTTCTCGATCACCGACGATGAACAGCACCTGCGCTTTATGACGCGTATCCAGGACCCGCTCAAACAGTGGAAACTCAGCCCTATGGACCTGGAGTCGCGCCGCCTGTGGGAGCAATACACCAAAGCCAAGGAGATCATGCTGGAACGCACGCATATCCCTGAGGCACCATGGTGGGTGATAGAAGCGGTGGATAAAAAGAAAGCGCGGCTGAACTGCATCAACCATCTGCTGAGCCAGATCGAGTATGACAAAGTAGAGCACCCGTCAGTGGTGTTGCCTAAACGCGTGCACAACCCGGATTACATCCGTGGCCCTGTGCCTAAAGAAATGTTTGTGCCAGCCAAATATTAAAGGCGAGGTGAGTGGTGCAAGGCCTTAGCCCCTAGCTTTGGCCTTTTTAACTAGCCCCTGCTGACTATAGCCTGGTTCAGCGCCTGCAGCACATGTTCTATGTCCTGCTTGTTGTCGCTGACCAGTGCATGGTGCTCGCCAGCAGAAGTATGCAAAACCACCGAGTATCTGGGTTTTGCCAGGTACCAGGCGATCAGCCCTAGCAAAATGGCGACCACACCTGCCACCAGCAATACGCCTTGCTGATCAATCAGCGCCAGCAGTTCAGCGATCAGCAACAGCACACCTATGAATATAAATGCCAACGCTACCGTGCGTGATGGTTTGACCACGCCGGGTTTCACCGAAGTGACGCTTTGCATGGCGTAAGTCTGGCTGCGCACGATAAAGCGGCTATTGCTGACGATGATGCCGTTAAAATTAAAAAATACGGTTTCTTCCATTTGCCCACCTTTGTTTCATTCGCATTACTCATACCGACCCTGCATATGCGTTAAAATTCATACTGCAGGCTTTTGGGCAATGTCTATTTGTGGCCGTGGCTGTGAACTTATCTCAAATGGCAAAACCTAAAATTAGGCAGCATGCCAGCTAATGCACGCACTGGCTTATATATGCGTACCGGCAGTGGCTTTAAATATGATGATGATTCAATAACAATAAGAGAACCCCTGATGAGCCTATTTCTTCGACTTCACAAGGTCTGCAACGCCTGCGGATTTATCTGGTACCCCAAGGATGAAGCGCTATCGTCACACTGCCCGAATTGCGGCAGTGAAGATACGGCTAATGAAAAATTCAACTTCATCGCCACCATATTGTTTTACCTGACCGGCCTGGTCGTGCTCGGCCTGGTCATCTACAGCTTGCAGGCAACTGAACCATTGCCGCCAGTCGAGCCATTGAGCGCAGTCGAAGATTCCTTAACCCGCGCCGAGCAACAGATAGCACTGCCCGAAGTCGAGGAAGAGACTGAAACCGCTGCTGCGCCGGTCAAAGCAGCGCCCAAGCCTGCCGATGTAGAAGCGTTACCGCCTGTGGCCGCACCAGCCGTGATCACGCCACCGCCAGCAGCACCAGCGCCGGTCGCCGAAACTGCGCCAGCGCCAAGCGTTGAGCCAGCCCCGGTAGAAGACCTGCGACCTATGGTGAACGTGTCTACCAACCAGATCACTTTCAGCCTGTGGAGCGTGTCTGAACTCAGGTTGCGGCGTGCTTATACCAATTTGCTCAATGATGGCTCTATCCATTCTGAGCTGAACAAGAAAGATTATTTACATTTTGTGAGTAACCGGGCCAAGAAGTGCGGCGAGTTAGACCCGGCTTTTGAAAAAAACATCAATTCTATAGAAAGCATCAAATTCAAGGCCAATGATTCCAAAATACTGGAGTGTTATGCCTCTGAAAACACCAGCGAATACAACAGGTTGAATATCGCCACCGAAGAAAAATGATCGTGATGATTTCAGTTAGTGCGACATTGCCTGATGGAAACTGGCTGACCTAAATCACCTTTGAACCTTTGCAGGAGAGCAGCATGAATAAAAGTGGCCTCATTGTTGTCGATTTGCAAAATGAATACCTGCCCAGCGGCAAACTGCCGTTAACCGGCATAGAGTCTGCGGCGGCCAATGCCGCCAGGGTGATCGCCGATGCCCGCCACAAGGGGATTCCTGTCTTCCATATCCGCCATGAGTTCGCCAACGGTGAAGCGCCAGTGTTTGTGCCTGGTACGCCTGGGGTAGAGATCCAGCCCAGCGTTGCGCCGCTGGCAGGGGAGGTGGTCATCGTCAAAAACCACATCAATGCCTTTCGCGATACCGATCTGCAACAGCAGCTGGATGCGCAAGGGGTAGAAGAAGTGATCGTGGTCGGCGCCATGAGCCATATGTGCATAGATGCCGTGGTGCGTGCCGCGGTAGACCTGGGTTATGTCGCCACCATATTGCATGATGCCTGTGCCACGCTGGACCTGGAGTTTGACGGCGTCAATATCCCTGCAGCGCAGGTGCATGCCGCCGCGATGGCAGCGTTTGCGTTTGGCTATGGCTCGGTGATCTCAACGGATAAATATCTTTCCTGATCGCACTGCCTGGCAGTGCATGTTGTAAAAACCAAGGCCGGGAGACCGGCCTTTTTCATTGATCACATCGCATCCATCGCTTTTTTCCCATCCCGTGCTGTAGCAAAATCTCCCTCTTCAGAAAGCTGGCAGGTTGATCTATCGCAAATGTAGATGCGCGCTTGTTGTGTATGCTTAGGCTTGCATGACATCGCAGTCACATGAATAATTTATGCTGAGAGTACAACCTCCGCTCCTCCCAGCCTGATAAGAAAAGAGAGTGCCTCATGGGGATATATAAAAAGCTTTGGCTTATTTTGATTGCCGTCCTGATAGCGACGTTCACTATCCTTGGTTACATGGGGGTGGAGATCTACCGTTCTGCGCCGCCAGTGCCTGCCGCTGTGGTGAGCAGTGACCAGCGCCTCAATTTTGCAGCAGCCGATATTCTCGCAGGGCAGTCACACTGGCAATCCATAGGCGGCATGCAGGTGGGTTCCATCTGGGGGCATGGCGCTTACCAGGCACCAGACTGGACGGCCGACTGGCTGCACCGTGAACTGGTCAACTGGCTGGATCTGGCCGCACAGCAACAATACAGTGCAAGCTACCATACGCTAGACCCGGTTAAACAGGCTGGCCTGCGTGAGCTGCTGAAACAAGAGTATCGCAGCAACCGGCTGGATGCGCAGGGCACTTTAACGCTGACACCACGCCGCGCGCAGGCAGTGCAACAGACCGCTGCTTATTACCAGGCCTTATTTTCTGACGCACCTGCACTCAAGAAAACACGCGTCGCCTACGCCATGAAGGACAACACTTTGCCTGCTGCCGAAGCCAGGCAAAAAATGGCTTATTTCTTCTTCTGGACAGCGTGGGCTGCCGCGACAGAACGTGCTGAAGGCACAGTGACCTACACCAATAACTGGCCGCACGAGCCGCTGATTGATAACCAGCCCAGCAGTGAGAATATGCTGTGGTCCCTGGGTAGTATCGTATTTTTACTGGCAGGCATAGGCTTGTTGATTCTGGGTTGGTCTATCTTGCGTAAAGAGGATGATGTGCCGCCCGTGGCCGGCAAGCTTGACCCGATCAGCAGTTTTAGCTTAACGCCTTCGCAACAGGCATTGGGCAAGTACCTGTTCATAGTGGTTGCATTGCTGGTTTTTCAGGTGTTTATTGGCGGGTTTACCGCACATTACACGGTTGAAGGCCAGGAGTTTTATGGCGTTGATGTCTCGCAATGGTTCCCTTATTCGCTGACGCGTACCTGGCATATTCAGAGTGCCTTGTTCTGGATAGCCACTGGCTTTCTGGCAGCCGGGTTGTTTCTTGCCCCCATCATCAACGGCGGCAAAGATCCGGCTTATCAAAAGCTAGGTGTGAATAGCCTGTTTGTCGCCTTGCTCATCGTAGTCGTCGGCTCTTTCCTAGGCCAGTATTCAGCCATCGCTAACCTGATGCCAGCTGCATTTAACTTCTGGTTCGGGCATCAGGGCTATGAGTATATCGACTTGGGGCGTTTCTGGCAGATCGCCTTGTTTATCGGGTTGTTGCTGTGGCTGGGCCTGATGCTGCGCTGCATGATCCCCGCACTCAAGGCAAAAGACAGCGACAAAAACCTGTTGGCATTGCTGACAGCATCTGTGATCGCCATAGGCCTGTTTTATGGCACTGGCCTGTTTTACGGTGAGCACAGCAATCTTTCAGTAATGGAGTACTGGCGCTGGTGGGTAGTGCATTTGTGGGTAGAAGGCATTTTTGAGGTATTTGCCACCGCCGCGCTGGCCTATATTTTCATGTCGCTCGGCCTGGTGTCACGCACGGTTGCCACGACTGCCAGCCTGGCTTCGGCATCGCTGTTTATGGTGGGCGGTATTCCGGGCACTTTTCATCACCTTTATTTTTCAGGCACCACGACCCCGGTAATGGCCATAGGCGCCAGTTTCAGTGCACTTGAAGTCGTGCCTTTGCTGGTGCTCAGCCACGAAGCCTGGCATCACTGGCATTTGCATAAACGTGCCGCCTGGCTGGAAAATCTGCGTTGGCCGCTGTGCTGCTTTGCCGCAGTGGCTTTCTGGAATATGTTAGGCGCAGGCGTGTTCGGCTTTTTAATCAACCCGCCCATTTCGCTGTATTACATCCAGGGCCTTAATACCACGGCAGTACATGCGCATGCCGCCTTGTTTGGCGTGTATGGTTTTCTGGCGATAGGCTTCACACTGCTGGTGCTACGTTATATCCGGCCCCATGCCATCTTTAATGAAAATCTGATGCGCACTGGCTTCTGGACGCTCAATATCGGCTTGCTGCTGATGATTTTCACCAGCCTGCTGCCTATCGGTATCATGCAGTTTCAGGCAAGTTTTACGCATGGTCTGTGGTATGCGCGTAGCGAAGCGTTTATGCAACAACCTCTCTTGCAAACCTTGCGCTGGGTGAGGACGTTCGGCGATGTCGTGTTTATCGTGGGTGCATTAGCCATCGCCAGCCAGGTTGCCTTAAGCCTATTTGGAAAGCCAGCGAAGTCGCGTTAGAATCGACAGCACACGCATCAAGTGAGGTTAGCATATGAGTATCCAGCATTTTGCACCTGGCCAGGTCATTGATATCAGCCCCTATGGGTCTGACTTTGCCAATGCCGCATCTGAGACCCTGATACGCGAGAGCCATATCGAGGTGTTCAGGTTTGTGTTGAAGGCAGGTAAAACCACGCCGGAACATACCGCAGCAGGTGCGATCACCATACAGTGCATAGAAGGTGAGGTAGAACTGGGGTTAGGGGATGAAACCAGGGTGCTAAAAGTGAACAACCTGGTTTATTTAAAAGCCAATGAGCCACATACTGTAAAAGCGCTCACCGATACCACGCTGTTGATCACTATCCTGCTGCAACGCGAATAAGGCAGGGCATTAAAATCCCCGGTGCTGATCAGCACCGGTAAAACTCCCTTAAGGCTGTATTTTATTTAAATTTACATGCAGGCTTTGCCGCCATAGTCTGTATGCATAGCATGCGTTTTTCGGACTATGGCGAGTCATTTTTTTCAAATATCTGCAATATTCCAGGCGTAATTTGGCAGCGTTACAACGTGTTTTAACTCACTGCCATCCCCAGATATTAAGGAAAAATCATGATCTCATCAGCATTCAAAATGAAAGTAGTGGCCGGCCTGTTGCTGGCTTTTGCCGGTAGCGCTTCAGCGGCGGTTTACAGCAACGTGCCAGCTGGTGCCACCACCGGTCTGCCATTCGCCTCGTTTGGCAATGCCGGCAACCCAAGTGGTGATTCCCCTCAGGTCGGCCAGGTGTTCTCGCTGACAGCAGACAGCCTGCTTTCATCTTTCAGCTTCTACGCTATCGGCAATACTTCAGCTTCTTTCCAACTCAACGTCGCGCAGTGGAACCCTAGCACTAACGCGCAGAACCAGGCCGTGAATAGCGTAGGCAGCAACTTGCTGACCAGCACATTCAACGCGGTGGATACCTACAATGCCACCGGTGGTTACACCACGCTGTCGTTTGAAAACCTGGGCCTGAGCCTGACTGCCGGCACCAAGTACATAGCCTACCTGACCAGCAGCGACGCCAGTGTGACTGGCATTCAGTTGTCCCGTACGCAAACGGCTGCCGACACCACTGGCTTTGGCCTGGGCCATGCCTACAACAGCACTATTCCTGGCCAGGGCTGGCAGTTGCCTTTCAACGGCAATGGCTTTCTCAGCCTGCAATACACCGCCGTGACCTCTGCCGCAGTGGTGCCAGAGCCAGAGTCTTACGCCCTGATGTTTGCCGGTTTGGCTTTAGTAGGTGCAGTTGCTAAACGCCGTAAACAAGCTTAATCGATATTGATCTCTTGAACTGATGGCGGGCGCTTATGCGCCCGTTTTTTATACATTCTATAAAACTGGCAGATCAGGACCATAGGGCACTGATCTTTCCAGCGAAATAAAAAGCCTCACATCTGTGAGGCTTTTTATTTTCAACTTGTTAGTCTAACTACTTAATCTAGCAATTACCTTTTTTAGCCTGTCCCGGCGGGCAATGATCACGGTCATGCAAGACGACACAGCTTGAAAGCAGCATGCTCATTAAAGCTAATAAAACAATTTTTTTTGTCATAGTGGTTATCCCAAGGTTATCTGATTAATTGTTTGAAATATTTCTTACGGAAATTTCCGTGTACAGTCTTTGCTGTTTGAATCAGTATAACTTCTGTGCTGACAAATTACTTAATGATCTGACTTACCTTTGGCATGACTGTGACCGGCAATCTTATCCATCCAGGCGAACAGCACGCCGGTGATGATAAAGGTCAGGTGTATGCCGACCAGCCATGCCATTTGCTCGGTGGTAAAGCTGGCAGTGCCCGAGCTCTGGTGCACAAACGCTTTCAGCAGGTCGATCGCCGAAATCGCCACTATAGAACCGATCAGCTTGATCTTGAGGCCAGAGTAATCGACCTTGCCCATCCACTCAGGCCGGTCTTCACTGTTGGCCGTATCTATGCGCGACACAAAGTTTTCATAACCGCTGAAAATCACCATGATCAGCAAATTGCCCACCAGGGTGATATCCACCAGCGCCAGCAGTGAAAGCACGGTTTCCTGCTCTGTGAGTGAGGCTAGGTGCGAGGCAATGTGAAAGAACTCCTGGCCAAATTTCACCAGCAGGATAAACAGGCCACCCACCAAACCCAGATACATAGGTGCCATCAACCAGCGGCTCTGGAAGATCCAGCCTTCTAATAATTTTTCTAAATAACGTCCCATAAAAACTCCAAATAACATTGTGCGGTTGCACAAGAACTTCTCTTAGTCATCTATCATGATGAATAGTTTTGACGCCGTCATGATGACGGCAACAACTTAAAACTGTACTAACATTTCGCGAATCGCCGCTTCATCTATACCCTTGCCTATGATCACAATGCGGCTGATAGGCTCCTCTTCATCCCAGCCTTCCAGCAGCGTGGGCGGGTAGGGCGTGAAATGCACCGCGTGCACCGCCAGCGGTGCTGGCGCATCTTCCACATGCAATATCCCCTTTAAACGCAGCAACTGCTCACCATGCACCTGGCACAGTTTGAGGATCACGCCCCTGAAGTCAGCCCACGCCATAGGCTTGGGCAAATAAACGGTAAAAGTCGTCACATCGTCATGCGCCGGTGCCTGCGGCAACGTGCCTTTTTTAGCCGTGCTAAAACCGCTGGCAGGCGCACGCAACCAGCGCTCTGGGTTAGCCTGCTTGTTGGCAAAATCAAACAGCCCCACATCAATGATCTGCATAGGGTCTATCTCGCCATGCAACACAAACTGCTGCGTCGCATTCGGGTTGATCGCGGCTAGCCTGGATTGCAACGCGCTTATCTGCTCAGGCGTGGCCGTGTCTGACTTGGTGATCAGCAACACATCTGCCACCGCCGCCTGTTTCAAAGCTTCTTTCTGCGTCGCAATCTGCTGCAAACCATAAGCTGCATCTATGGTGACGACAACCGCATCCAGACGGTAAACCGACTCAATCACCGGCTCATTCATCAGATTGGCCAAAATCGGGCCAGGGTCAGCCATGCCGGTAGTTTCAATCACCAACCGGTTAAACTCCGGCACCGCCTGCAAACTGCGCTTAAAAAACAAATCGCGCATGGTATCGGCCAGCTCATTCTTGAGCGAGCAACACAAACAGCCCGAACTCAACAGCACCGTATTATCGGCGACATGCTCGCTCTCAACTGTCTGTGAAATCTGGCTATTGGCAAAAATCTGGTCCAAGCCAGCCTCGCCAAGCTCGTTGATGATCACGGCGGTATCTTTCATCGCCGGGTTATGCAGCAGCTTGTTAAGCAGGGTGGTTTTGCCGCTACCCAAAAAACCAGTGAGCAGCGTGACGGGGATACGTTTATCCATATAAATTTTAATAAAACGAGAGTGGCGGTATTTTAACGCGGATGGTTGTTTGGGGTACTAAGTGTTTCGACTTATGTGGAGTTTTAGTTTCTAAAGACAAGAGATTCTGCAATAAAAAAACCTCAATTTTTAGCTCTTTTTTCTAGCATCTTTCATGAACCACTCAAGCATTCCCCAATTACTCAGTGCGCTACTCTCATTCCCCATACTTTTACGAATTTCTAATAACAACGTTCCTATTAACTCCATCCATTCCCATGTTCTTGCGGTGAGTTCTTCGTCAGTTTTAGTTTCCTCTGCATTGTAGAAAAACTGCATCAAATCATTATATGCAATGACTACAGCATCATTAGCGACTAGCGAAAGTTTGAAGCCGACTTTTTTGTATTCCCAAGATAGCATTTTGCTCTCGGCTAATTTGAATTTATCTTTTCCTTTAAATTTAGGGTCACTTGCAAAAGCGGCATCGCTCATAAAAATCAAAAAGAATGGATCTAACAACGCGTAATATGTATCTATTCTATCTTCTCTTAGCTTTGACTCTAGTTCTTGAATTCTTGCTTCAGAAAATTGCTGTTTTGAATTCGAAATAGAGATCTTGTTTTGAATTAGCCAACCTATTCCACCTAAAAATAGCAAAAGAAAAGGTGTTGCGATAGTTGCGATGCTATTTACAATTTGAAGAATCTCATTATTAGATATTGTCATTTTTTTAGTTTTGTTAATGGGCAAATAGGTAATGCGTCAGCTCAACGGATTGCCCCGTTTATGTAACATGAGGGGCTACAAAGATATTCATACATAATATCCGAATTAACAGCAATGAATTGCCTTACATAACTAGATGTTCGTAAAGAATGAAGGAAACAATGTACGGTCAGGAGGTGTGAATGTGGCAGAAAAATATTAAAGCTAATAAAGCTATGCGTCAGGCTCGATTGACTCAAAGGGGAGTCTATTTCTCATGCGCTAATGCTGCCAGGGCAGCTCTGGCTAAAAATCCACTACGCGTTTCATGCTTGCTTGCGACATGGTGATCAATGCGGTTGAGCACAAACTTGGGCAGGCTGATATTCACGCGCTCTGGTTTTGCATCCAGCTCGCTTAAGTCCACATTGACAAATGCCCAGGCAGCTTCCTTAAACTC
The DNA here is from genome assembly GCF_042676265.1 of Methylophilus luteus. Lineage (NCBI taxonomy): Bacteria > Pseudomonadati > Pseudomonadota > Betaproteobacteria > Nitrosomonadales > Methylophilaceae > Methylophilus > Methylophilus luteus. The sequence continues at coordinate 1,122,611 of NZ_JBHTKB010000001.1, read as the reverse complement.
AGGCTCAGCTTGGAGTTTTTCAATCTCACTGACCTTGATATCAACAGGTTCGCCGAGTTCTAACAGGGTCTCAATATGCCCAATGATGGCTTCTTTGGCGTTGATTAAAGCCTGGTCTAGAGTATCACCAAAAGAGAAGCAGCCGGGCACATCAGGCACGGTGACACCGTAAGCTGACTTAGGGTCTTTATGAATTGCGATAGGGAATAACATAGCGTTTCCTTTACGTTACTTGAGTCCGGCTTGTTTCAAAATGCTGCGTACAGTCCCAAGTGGCAGGTCCTTTTTAGGATGCGGGACTGTGACCAAACCAGGTTTGACTGAGTGCTTTAAATGGTGATGGCTACCTTTTGTTCTAACGATTTGCCAACCATCATCGTAAAGCAGTTGCAATAACGATTTGGAATCCATTTGTTGGTCATCCAGGTTTTTGTGTATTTTTACACAAAAAATGATTTTTCGTCAATTTGTGTAGTTTGCCTAATTAAGCTGCAAAATTAAGATGCTCATAAAGTATATAAGACCCAATCGCAATCAGCACCAAGCCACCCACGATCTCTGACCGTTTCCCAAACATCAACCCCAACACCCGTCCCAGCATCACCCCAATGGTCACCATGGTAAAAGTCGCAAAGCCAATCGCTGCGGCGGTGACGAATATATTCACTTCCATAAACGCCAGGCTGACGCCTACGGCCATGGCATCTATGCTGGTGGCGACTGCGGTGAGGGCGAGGATGTAGAAAGAGCGACTGGTTGGTTTTTCTTCTTCAGGTTCTGCTGGCTGAAAGCCTTCGTAAATCATATGCAGGCCAAGGGCTAGCAATAGAGTGAAGGCGATCCAGTGATCCCAATCAGTAATGTAATGTGACGCAAAAGTTTTGATGGTGAAGGTGGCGATGGCCCAGCCGATTAAGGGCGTGATGGCTTCTATGACACCAAAGATCAAACCGGTGCGTAGGGCTTCTGACAGTTTTGGGTTTTTGAGCGCTGCGCCTTTGCTGATAGCGGCGGCGAAGGCGTCGGTGGACATGGCTAGCGCGATGAGCGCGATGGAGGTGCTGGTAAGGTTCATTGCGTGTTGTTTTCTAGTCGGGACGAAATTAACAGATAGCAGCACGCCCGACTTTTGTCGCACTGATATCCATTAGTCTCGCCAACCGAAAACGGCTGCCTGCACCACGACGTGAGTCGATTATGTTGACACAGGCGCTTCATGCCCCAAAAACTTATTGGGCCGAAGCAGGCTACTCCCCAAAGGTGGCGGCATTATAACTGAAGGCGGGGATTTAGATTGTGAAACCTGTGTTACTTAATCTTGTGATCGTCGCTTAAAACAAAAAACCTCCGCTTGGGAGGTTTTTGTGATCAAGCATGATCATTAAATGCTTGGGTTTTTACGCTGCTGCCTGAGGCGTAAACCTAACAGTAGTGCTGCGGCGCCAAACATTGCGCTGGTGGCTGGTTCAGGCACCGGGGTAGCTGTAATGTTTGAGAGCTGGAAAGCGATTCTGTTTGCCTGGTTGTTGTTGAGGTAATAAATGGCGAAACTGGCACCAATGTTGCCTGAGAAAGGATCTATCAGTTGCGGGGAGGTGTAGAGGTCGTTGCCAGAAGTGTAAACAGCGAAACTCAGCCTATCCCCCGCGCTAAATGCGGTAGCAGCTAGAAACTGGCCGGTGATCGTTTGTCTGTCGAAAGTAGAGCCACCAATATTCAATTGCGAAGTCACTCTGCAATCCAATTCCTGGTTGGTACACGACTGACTGTTACTTGTGAAAGTAATGCCTGCAATATTGGCGGTTGAAATCACTGCATTGCGCAGATCAAACACATTGGGGTCGTTATCGCTATCCGTGACGCTGGTATCCACAGTCAAAGAAAATGCCGCGTACTTGCCATTCAATGTATCAACAATAGTTTGACCAAGCGGATTATCCACCACCGAACCGACTGGTTCAAAGTTGATGGTGCCATAGACATTGTAAACAGCTGCCTGGGCGCTAAAGCTAACGCCCAGCACGGTTGCTAACAGTGAATAATGCAATGCTTTCAATAACTTGCTATTTGTATATTGCTTAGCCATCACTTAGTCCTCTCAGTTTGTTTTTAAATGCTGAGGGTTAGAGTAGCTGTCAAACTGACTTGGCGTCAAACATTAACATATCAATATAGTTGCTTAGTTTTTGAGCGGGTTTATAACACTAAATTTAGCGGAATATACCCAGAAACCTGGGCTGCGGGTCAGGATTGCAAGATCTGTATCATTTCCTTGCGGTCTTTGCGCGAGCGCTTGTTGGCATACATGCGTTTATCGGCAATGCGCATCAGGTCTGCCGAGGTGTCGGCTTCACGCGCGAACACCACGCCCTGGCTGGCACCTGCACCTATAAAGCCGCTGGCTTGCAGCTGTTTGTTGGTGGCATCGACCTGGTGCTGGCACCATTCCACTTCATCTTCATGGCACAGAATGGCGAATTCATCGCCACCCAGCCGGTATAACTGCGCGTCGTGGCCCAGGCGCTGGTTGAGGAACAAACTGAAGTTCTTTAACAGAGTGTCGCCGACTTCGTGACCAAAGTGGTCATTAAAGTGCTTGAGATTATCCATATCGAGAAAGATCAGGCAGCCATAGGGCGGAAAATTCAGCATCTTGCCTTCCAGCGCATGCCGGTTGGGCAGGTTGGTCAGGCGGTCGGTGAGGGCCAGGGAGCGCGTATCCTGCAGCTCGACCAGCATGCGCTCTTTGTCCTGGTGCAGGCGGTTGATCTGATAGGCCAGCACCAGTGCCAGCAAGATCGCTTCTACAGTCACGGCGATCAGGCCCATTTGTTCTATGGTCCAGATATTGGTGCTGAGTTTTTGCGCGCTGATGCTGATGCCGCCGAGCACGCCAAACACGGTGATGGCGATCAGATAGAACTGGGCAGTGCGATGTTTCAGCCAGCTGAAGTAACCGCCGCAGATCATGCCAAAGACCAGGAAGATAGCCACACCGGTGCGCGCCATTTCCAGCATCCAGTTCGGGTTGATCAGCGCATTGATCAATAAGGCGAGCAAAATGGCGTAGACCACCAGTGACAGCTGGTGCAGCCTGGGGTAGTGGGTGGCATTGATGCCCAGCAGGTGGCGCACAAAGCTGACGTAGGCCATATTGGACAACAGGATAGGCGCACTGCTCAGGTAAAACCAGTGCGCATCGCCCAGTTGCGCAAATGCGCCCAGTGCCGCGCCCTGAAAGATCAGGTTGCCCAGAATAAACAGGGCATACATGCGTTCGGTGGTGTGGCCAGGGGCCATGCCGATGGCGATGTAATAGACAAAAATACCCATGAGCACGCCCAGCATCAAAATCGCACCGGCCGAACTTTTAATGACCTGGCTCAAATAATCCGGCTCGCTGGCGATAAACAGTTCCGGTTGCGCCAGGTAATAGGGTGAGTTGAGCTGGGTAGTGAGCTGGTAAGTGCCAGGCAACAGGTTGAACTTGCGGCCATGGCGCAGCAGGTAGGGGTTAGATTGGTGACTGTTAAGGCCACCGTGCACCATGTGGCTGACGCCATCTGCCGTGGTGAGCTGATGGCTGAAATTGGCGATCACCGTGGTATTTTTAAAGTCGAGCACATAGTCGTCGGCGTCTGTGATGGTCAGCGGGGTATGGCAGGTGAATTTACCACCTTGCAGCGGGATCTGTGCCACCGCATGGCCATGCTCGTCCTGGCATGAGGTCGCGCCCAGGCTGGGCTGGGCAAACGCAGGGTTGGCCAGCAGCAGGCTGAGCAACAGCCACAAATAACGATGAATAGTTGACGTCAGCACAACGCACCCTTGAGCACTGGCAGTGGATAAAACGCTATTATGTATGAATTCACGCCTGAATGGAGCGTGAAAGCATGCGCAACGGTCAGTATGCTCGCGTGTAATGCAGACAACCGCAGTATTGATAATAGAAAAAGCCCGGCGGTGTGGCAAGACTTTTTCATGGTCATCAATGCCCGGATGACGACGTTGACGATAGCGTGCTGGCCCTGGCTTCTATCTGCGGCATGATCCATTTACGGAACATCAGCGGCGTGATCAGGGTGGTGACTACGCCCATCAGGATCAGCACCGAGAACAGGTCCTGGCCGATAAACCCGCGCTCGTAGGCGATGCTGGCGATCACCAGTTCCATCACGCCGCGGCCATTCAGGATAAAGCCTATGCCCAGCGCGTCGCTTTTCGGCAGGCCTATCAGGCGGCCACCCAGCCATCCGGCCAGGATCTTGGTCGCGATAGACACCAGCAACACCACCGCGACAAACCAGAATGATTCTATGATCTGCACTTTGAATTCCAGCCCCAGGTAGGCAAAGAACACCGGTGCCAGAAAACCGCCGGTGATAGAGCCCAGCGTCAACTCCAGTTCCTGGTAGCGGGCGGGCAGGAAAAAGTTGCGGTCTATCAACAGTGCACCAAAGAATGCGCCTATCACGAAATGGAAACCGAGCGCGGCACTCACAGAACCGAACAACAGCACAAATAACAACAAGATGCCGAACAACGCTTCATTGCCTATCAGCGCCACCAGTTTTTCTGACCACAAGTGCAGGTTGACGCCTTTATCTATCACTTTCTTGATGATCAGGCTGACGCTGAGGATAAGCAAGATCAGCAGTATCAGCTTCCAGCTGGCGTGAAAGATGGCAAAGCTCACAGCCTGGTAGGATTTCTGTTCCGGCAGGTTGAGGATCACGCCCAACACCAGCAGTGCGGCGATATCGTTAAAGATGGCGGTGGCCACCGAATAACGGGCAATGTCTGAGTCCAGCAGTTTAAAGCTTTGCAGTATGCTGACAGTGACTGGCAGCGCGGTGATGGATACGCACAAGCCTAAAAAGATGGTACGGCTGACATCCAGCCCGAACGCCACACCGACCAGTATGCCGCCGGTGAGCGGCAGCAAAAAGCCTAGCAGGGCGATCACTATGCCCTTGCCGCGCATGGAGTCTATGACCTCCTTGAAATTCATTTCCAACCCGGCGGAAAGCACGATCAAAAACACCGCCAGCTCGGAAATGCCGGATAAGGCCGGGGTAGGGGTGATGAAATTGAGCAGGCTGGGGCCGAGAATGACACCGGCGACCATTTCACCGATGATGGCGGGCTGGTTAAAGCGGCTGAACACTTGCCCTAACAGGCGGGCACAAACGATGAGAACAAGCAGGGTGGTAAGTAAAGGCATCACTACTTTCTTTATTACTGATGCAAGGCAAACGCTGGCCTGGTGTTATTGAAGCGTAAAGTCTTCAATCACAGGCTGAGTGCGCTGCCTGACTAATCCATAGCCAGAGTATAAATCAAAGCCGGCGCGGCTTGCGCTTTTAAAACGACTTATGCACCAAGCGGCAGAAAAACTGCGCCTGGCAACGTTGCTGTTGGCGCGCTGGCCTGAATCACGGGTGCAGCACCTGCATCATTTCTTTACGGTTCTTGCGCGTGCGTTTGTTTTCGTACATGCGTTTATCCGCGATACGCAGCAGTGCTTCGGTGCTGCTGGCTTCATGCGCGAAGACGATGCCCATGCTGGCACCCACGCCGCTGAAACCCTCTTTGTGCAGTTGCAGATGCGTGTATTCCAGCTGGTGCTGGCACCACTCGACATCATCTTCATGGCAAAGGATGGCGAACTCATCGCCGCCCAGCCGGTAAAGCTGGCCGTGCTCGCTGAGCTTTTGCGACAAAATCTGGCTGAACAGTTTGAGCAGCGTGTCACCCGTTTCGTGACCGAACTGATCGTTCACATGCTTGAGGTTATCCATATCGAGAAACATCAGGCACCCATGTTGCGGCAACTTCAGCAGCTTGTTTTCCAGCGCATGCCGGTTGGGGATGCCGGTAAGCCTGTCGTTCAAAGCCAGTGAGCGTGTGTTTTGCAGCTCGAGCAGCAATTGCTCTTTTTCATGATGCAGACGACTGTGTTTATAGGCGACCAGGATAGCGAGCAGAATGGCGTGTACCGTCACCGCAAACAGCCCCAACTGCTCAATGCTGAAGATATGCTGGCTGGCGTTGGCTGCGTTGACCGCCATCATGCCCAGTATGCCAAAGCCTATGGTGGTCAGCAGGTAGAGTTGGGCGATGATCTGTCGCTGGGCACTCAGGCGCAGCCCGCAAAGCAGGCCAAAAGCGAGAAAGATCACTATGCCCAGGCGCGACATTTCCAGCATCCAGTCGGGGAAGATCATGCCGAGTACGATAAGGGCGATCAGCAGGCTGCTGGCGATCAGCGATAACTGGTATAAACGCGGCCGGTGAAACTGGTTGATGCCCAGCAGGTGGCAGATAAAATTCACATACGCCAGGTTGGCGATCAGCAAGGGCAGGCCGGTCAGGTAAAACCAGTGCCAGTGAAAAAACTGGTTGAACACGCCCATGGCGGCGGCGTGAAACAGCAGGTTGCCAAAAATAAAGATGGCATACATGCGTTCGGTCAGGTGGCCGGGTAGCGATCCCAAAATGGCGTAATAGCTGAACAGGCCCAGCAATATGCCCAGTAACAGCAAACTGGTGGCGGCGCTGACGTTGCTTTGTTGCTGGTAGCTGGCCAGCTCGCTGACTGCCAGGCTGGGCGCGGCCAGGTAATAAGGTGATTGCAGCCAGGTGACCAGTCTATAGCTGCCTGGTTGCAGGCTGACTATGCGCCCGTGCCGCAACATGAAAGGGTTGTGAGCCGTACTGCTCAAACCACCAGTCAGCACGATAGGTTGTTGTTTTTTGTGTGGACTTTGCGCTAATGCCTGGTCAGGCCTTACAGATTCTGCTGCTAGGTCAGCCGGGGGATTTTTACCCTGGGTAGCCGCCAGCTGAGGGCTATTCTCCAGCGTGATCTCATGCTGAAAGCGGGCAATGGTAGAAGTGTTTTTAAAATCGATCACATACTGGCCAGCCTCGGTGATCTTAAGCACGCTCTGGCAGGCGAACCTGCCGCCCTGCAGGGGAATGCTGGCAATGATATCTCCCTGCTGGTCTATGCAGGTTGTTCCGAGCAAAGCCGGGGCCGCAGATGCCAGTGGCACCAGGCAGATCACTGCTGGAACAAGGCTGATCCACAGTGTCAGTAGCGTCCAAAGCCGATATCGTTGCAATCTAAATTTCCCAGTCAACGCTGTAAAGCACGGGGCAGTGTACATGAAAAATTCCCGGCAGATAGCTGGGCCAGGCGATTAAGAAAAGCAAAGAGTTACTAACTAACGTTGTGCTGGCGGCAATAAAAAACCCGCATGCAAATGCGGGCTTTTTATGCGGGCGCGGCCTTACTTGTTTTCAACCGCTTTTTCAGCTGCTGCGGTGGTTTCAGCTATCTTCTCTTTTGCCGCCGCCGCTGCGTCTTTTGCCGCCTGAACGGCATCTGCAGCGGCATCTTTGGCTTCTGCTGCGGCGGCCTCAGTGTGGGTTTGCGCAGATTCGAGCGCTTCTTCAACCGTGGGTTCTTTCTCGCCGCAGCCAACCAGCAAGCTGGCAGTTAAACCGGCAATCATCAACAAACGAAAAAATGCAGACATAATCTTGGCTCCTAATGGTTTTGTATCATTTACGATGAGGTTAACAATCTGGCACAGGCTGGCTGTGACTTATTCGGGAATGCGCAAGGCCTGACCCGGGTAGATCTTGTCAGGGTGGTTAAGCATGGGCCGGTTGGCTTCAAAGATCTTCATATAGGCATTGGCATTGCCATACATCTCTTTGGCTATCCTGGATAAGGTATCGCCTTTGACCACCGTGTAAAACCTGGCTTCTGCTTGCTGGCTGGGCACATATAACTGGTCTTGTACCGCCTCGACCCCGGCCACATTGCCACAGCACAGCAGGATCTTTTCCTTGATCTCCTGTGTTTCTACATTGCCTTGCGCTATCACGGTAGCGCTGGCGCCATCAAACTTGATGTCGTAGCCTGCAGTTGGCAGATTGTTTTTTGCAATGTAATTCTGGATGGCCTTGGCGGCAGCTGTATTGGCGGCATCTACATTGACAGAGGTAGGTGTTTTAGTGGCTGTTTCCTGCGCGGCCTTGGCCTCGCCAGCCCCAAATAGCTTTTCACCCGCTTCTTTGATAAAAGAGAATAAACCCATTGCAGCTCCTGACTTTTTTATTGTGAATGGAAAAGTCATCATAGCAAATACAGAGTTGCGCCACTAGTGCCGCCAGGACGGTATTTCTTTGCCTGGCATGCGGGGCGCTACTACAGATGCTGCAGCCACAGGTGGCTGCAGGCGGAGGAGGCTAATGAGTGTGTGGCAATTGCCCGGCGATCTGCGCGCTGAGCAGATCGAGGTTGCTGCCCAGTGCGCGTACCAGCGCCGGGTAGCCACTCTCGGCCAGCGGGGTGCTGAACTTGAATGACTGGCTTTGCAAAGGCTTGCGCTCAGCAGACAGCAACTGCCATTGGCCACTCAATATGGCATAACCATTGATCTGGCCGTGAAACTGGTCTATGGTCAATTGCAGGCTGGTAGCAGAGGGCGCCGCGCCAGGCAGTGGGTCTGTGATGACCGTATCCGGCAGGCGGCTGGCCAGGCGTGCACGCAGGCCACGGTGTAACTCCTGTGACAGGTTGTCTACCCATAGATGGTCGCGCGCTGGGTGCAAAGTCACATCATCCAGTTGCACGACGATGCGGTCTGTATCCAGATAATCTGCCAGTTGAATGCGGTTTAAAACCAGCGTCTGCTTTGCTGCAGAAGTCGATTGCGGCGCAGCCGGCTGTGCGCTGACTTCCGGCAGACTGAAACGCTGGCTGGTCACCGGCGGGTTCGATTTCAGGCATGCGCTGAGGCTGCATGCGGCAATCAGCAACAAGCCGGTGTGTAAGTGTTTGCGGGTAGCTATCATCTATGTGTTTCCTTACGGCTTGGCCGGTGCTAGTGGCAACTGTGGGTCAGCCGGTGCTTGAGGCACCGGGTCATTCCCCGGTTTGCGGCCAAACAGCACAGCACTCGGCTCTTCGTTCAGGGTGCGGGCCAGTGGCTGTATGTCACGCAGGGCTTTGTCCAGGCGTTGCAAGGTGCTGGTCAGTTCCTGATAGGCCGGTGAATCTGGTGACAGGCCTTTAAGCGTGGCTTGCACCTCCTGCATGGTTTTGTTCAGGTTGGCTGGCATCTGCTGCAGGTCTGGCTGGCTGATAAACTGGTTGACCTGCACGCTCAGCGCACGGATCTCTTTTAGGGTGATCTCGGACTGCTGCAGGTTTTTATCCAGCCCGGAAAGCACAGGCTCTACATTCAGACGGTTGAGTTTATCCAGCAGGTCAGACAGTTTTTGTTCTATCTGCGCCAGGCTGGTAGCACTGGTAGGCAATACCGGCAAGCCTTCAAAACGCTCGCGTTTATAGGGTTTATGCCCTTTTGGGCCCACATTGAGGTCGACGTAGACCGACCCCGTGAGCAGATTGCCGGATTTGAGGGTGGCGTGCAGCCCGCGATCCAGCATGTGGCCGATGCGGGTTTTCCATTCTGCCAGATCAGCCTGGCCATTGTCGGCCAGTCTGCCTGGTTCGAGGTGGATCAGCACCGGGATCGCATAGCGGAAGTCTTTCTTGCGTTCAGGCGAGTTGAATTTCCACGGCACGTTCATCACCGTGCCTATGCGCAAGCCCCTGAATTCGACCGGGGCGCCCTTGGTCAGCCCACGCACGGTGTCATCCACCAGCAACACATATTCTATGTACTGGGCGTAGGTCTGCTGGCGTGCGGCTTCTTCATTGGCGAACAGTTCAAACTTGGTCTCTGAGCGCACCGGTTGCCCCATAGGCGTATCGTCGGGATGCCCAAAGCTGACGCCACCGGCGATCAGTGACTCTACGGTGGGGATATTCGCTTTAAAGCCTTCTGCATCCAGTTTGACGTCTATGCCGACTGCGGTCCAGAAACGCGAGTTTTCCGTGACCAGCACATCGTAAGGGTGCTCAATAAACAGTTCGTGCTGCATTTTGCGCTGTTTGGGGTCAAACGTGGCGCTGACCACGCGGCCGACGCGCAAGCCCTGGTAAGTGACCGGGTCGCCGACGCGCAAGGCATTACCGACTTTGCCTTCGAGGTTGACATGCACGCCTTTGGCACCATTGAGTGAGATAGGTGGCTGGTCCAGCACGGTGAAGTGGTCGGTTTCTTCCTGATCTTTACCCGGTTGCAACTGGATATAAGAACCCGAGATCACCGTGTTGAGGCCGCTGATGCCTTCCAGGCCTATGCGCGGTTTGACTACCCACAACTGGGTGTCTTTCACCAGCATGGGTTGCGCTTTGGGCGTGATACGCGCCAGTACTTCAATATGGCTGAGGTCGTCAGACAAGGTCACTTGTTCCACCTGGCCTATGTCCACGCTATGCACCTTGATCTTGGTTTTGCCGGCTTCTATACCTTCGGCATTGGTCATGGAAAGCGTGATCTGTTTGCCGACACGCGTGTAATTATCATAGATCAGCCATAAGCCTATCAACAGGGCGACGATAGGCACTATCCAGATCGGCGAAACGCGCACCTGCTTGCTGACATTGGCCAGCAGATGCTCGTGGGTGGGCTGGCTTCTGTTTTGCTGAGCGGACTCTGGCTGAACATTGCTTTGTTCAGCAGGGTTCTGTTCATCCGGATTCTGTTCATCCGGATTCTGTTCATCAGGGCGGGGCGGGTTTTTGGGTGGCTGATTATTGTTATGCTCTGTCATAAGGTTTTCCTTGGGTATCCCACAATAAACGGGGATCAAAAGCCATCGCTGCCAGCATGGTGGTAATGACGACTGCGCAAAACGCCAGTGCCGCCGGGCCGGGCAATACTGACATCAGGTTGCCTGATTGTATCAGTGCCACCATGATGGCGACGACAAATACATCTACCATGGACCAGCGGCCTATCAGTTCGGTGATCCGGTAAAGGGCGGTTTTTTGCTGCGCATTCAACGGGCCCGGATGGCGCGCCAGCCATAGCAAAAGCATCAGTATCAGCATTTTAATGATAGGCACCAGCACGCTGGCGACAAAAATAATCATTGCCACCGGCTCAGAGCCATGCTGCCACAGTTCTATCATGCCGCCTATGATGGTAGAAGAATGGCTTTGGCCCAGCGAAGTGGTGATCATCATCGGGTAGGCATTGGCAGGGATATAGAGCACGGCTGCGGTCAGCAATAAGGCCAATGTGAATTGCAGGCTGTTCGGTTTACGCGCATAGAGCGTGCTGCCACAACGCATGCATAGATAAGCCGAGCCTTTAGCTGCCGGTGGTAGCGTATTGAGCAAGCCGCAGGTGGTGCAGCCGGCAACATGTTGTTCTGCCGCATTGACGCCGCAGCGTATGCCGGTATCTGGCGGCGGCTCGCCAGCCAGTTTCAGCCATAGCAGATCGATATCGACCGAGCGGGTGGTCATCAGTAATAACAGGGCAAACACGCAGTAGGCCCAGAACGAAACGCCCAGCTGCACTTCGCCTATGTCGGTCAGTTTCACCAGGCTCACCAGCGCCGCGATCATGAACACATCGGCCATCATCCACGGATGCAGGCGCGAAAATAACCGCGCGATCACATCACTATAAGCGCGCGGTACTGTACGCAGCACATTGGCCTGCATGAGTATCACCCCTATCAGATACAGCGCGGGCAGGATGATGGCGGTGGCGCTGACGATAAGGGCCACCAGCGGCTGGTTGACATTGAGCATGGTGACCGCGGTTTGCGGCAGCGCGATCTGGCTATCCAGGCCATTGGTATCCATGCTGATAAACGGAAAGGCGATGGCGATCATCAAACTGAGCAAGGCGGTGACCGCCAGCGCGATGCTGCGCTGCACCGGGTGCAAATAGCGCCTGGCCAAGACATGGCCACAACGCGGGCAACTGGCGTGCTCGCCCGGGCGCAGCACGGGGATGGCGCTGACCATATCGCAAGCACTGCAGGCACGCAAGCGCCGCCATTTTATTTTTTGCTGGGTAGTGGTCATCAGGGTAGGTTGGGTTTGTTCAGGTCAGCTTTATATGCATGTTAAACGGATTGGTTTTGACCGGGCAAGCACATTCGATCTTGCCTGCGATGGCAATGTCATTATAAATTTCACTATAGTAGTGACCTGCTAAAACAAAAAAGATTCTTTGATTGCGGCCATACTAGCCTGCAATGATCAGGATTAGCTATTAAATCCTGCGGCTTTCATCAAAAACTTGATCAGCAGGCTGACCACGCTGAGTGCGGCGATACTCGCCAGCCAGATCAGCAGCAGCCAGCCTAATCGTTTGGCAAAACTGTTTTTCGGTTTGGTGCCTGTCATACACTGCGCCTCTTTACCACCCCTTATCAATGGTAAGCCTCATCCGGGTCTACCTTGCCACGGAAAACGTAATAGGCCCAGCCGGTGTAGATCAGTATGACAGGGATGATCACCAGCGCGCCTATCAGGGCGAACATCTGGCTTTGCGGCGGCGCTGCCGCGGCGTATATGGAGATATGCGGCGGGATGATATTCGGCCAGATGCTGATGCCCAGGCCGACATAGCCAAGCAGGATCAGACACAGCGTGTAGATAAACGGCGTGGTTTCTGATCTTGCGCGCAGCGATGCCTGCAGCCGGTAAAAAAAGAATGCCACCAGCAGCGGCACCGGCGACAGCAACAGAAAATTGGGCATGGTAAACCAGCGCTCGGCGATGCCTTTGTCCATCAGCGGCGTCCACAGGCTGATGGCAGCGATGATCAGCAGCAGGATGATGGAAACCTGCCGCGACAGTTTGTAGCAGGTGGCCTGCAACTCGCCGCCGGTTTTCATGATTAACCAGGTGCAGCCGAGCAAAGCATAAGTCACCAGTAAGCCTAAGCCGGTAAAGATGGAAAATGGCGAGATCCAGTCCAGCGGCCCGCCGGCATAGGCGTCGTTGACGACTTTGATGCCTTGCAGATAAGCACCCAGCGTCATGCCCTGGAAGAAAGTCGCGGCGATCGATCCGCACAAAAAGGCTTTATCCCAGAAATGCCGCTCTTCATCAGTAGCGCGGAACCGGAATTCAAACGCCACGCCCCTGAAGATCAGGGCCATCAGCATTAATAGCAGCGGTAGCGAAAGCGCGCTCAGTATTACGGCATAGGCCAGCGGAAAGGCCGCCAGTAAGCCGGCACCGCCCAGCACCAGCCAGGTCTCATTGCCATCCCAGACCGGTGCCACAGTATTCATCATCAGGTCTCTGTCGTGCTTTTCCTTAAAAAAAGGATAAAGAATACCTATGCCGAGGTCGAAACCGTCCATGATGATATACATCATGATGCCAAACAGGATGATGCCGGCCCAAACCAATGATAAGTCCAGTGATAAATCCATTTAATTATCCTTTTTATCAGGGTTGGTTTGCTGCTCAGTCTTGCTGTCGGCAGTGGCTGGCTTTTTATTATCCGGGTGAAACTCCGGCGCCAGGGTGAATTCATCGAGCTCGTTGCGATTGATGGAGATCGCATCGCCCTGCAGGGCTTCACCGGTTTTAGGCCCGACTTTCACCAGCCGCAACACATATAAAGTACCCATGCCGAATAGCGCGAGGTAGATCACCACAAACAGGCCCAGCGTCAGCGCCATTTCAGCAGTCGTATGTGGCGTGACTGCATCTGCGGTGCGCAAAACACCGTATACCACCCACGGTTGCCGGCCTATTTCGGTGGTATACCAGCCAGCCAGGATAGCAACCAGCCCGGCAGGCCCCATGGCGATGCTGAATTTCTGGAAAGGCGGGCTGTTGTATAACTTGTCTTTGAAACGCAGCCAGAGCGAGGTGGCAGCCAGCAATATCATGAGCAGCCCCAGGCCTACCATGACGCGGAAGGTCCAGAACACTATGGTCGCGTTCGGCCTGTCCGCAGCCGGAAAGTCCTTGAGCGCCGGGATCTGCTCGGTCAGCGAGTGGCGCAAGATCAGGCTACCCAGAAGCGGGATCTCCAGCGCAAAATGATTCTTTTCCTGCGCCATATCCGGCCAGGCAAACAGCACCAGTGGCGACGCTTCATCGCCCGGGTTCTGCCAATGGCCTTCGATCGCGGCGATCTTGGCCGGCTGGTGTTTCAAGGTATTCAGGCCATGCAAGTCACCGATCATGGCTTGTAGCGGCGCGAGCAATAGAATCAGCCATAAACCCATGGACAGCATCTTGCGCACGCTGGGGTTGTTTTTAGCATGCAGCAATTGCCACGAAGCCGCCGCCGATACGAACAAGGCGGTCGCCAGGTAAGCGCCTATCACCATGTGCACCAGCCGGTAGGGGAAAGAAGGGTTGAAAATGATTTTAAACCAGTCCACCGGGATCACTTTGCCATCGACCAGCTCAAACCCTTGCGGCGTATGCATCCAGCTATTTGAAGCCAGTATCCAGGTCGCCGACACCAGCGTGCCTATGGCCACCATCAAGGTCGCGGTGAAATGCAGACCCGGCCCGACCTTGTTCCAGCCAAATAGCATCACACCTAAAAAGCCTGCCTCCAGGAAAAACGCAGTCAACACTTCATAAGTCAGCAGCGGCCCGGTCACGCTACCGGCCACCGTGGAAAACCCAGCCCAGTTGGTGCCGAACTGGTAAGCCATCACCAGGCCAGACACCACGCCCATGCCAAAACACAAAGAAAATATCTTGACCCAGAAGTGGTACAAATCGAGGTAAACCGTATTCTTGGTTTTTAACCAACTGGCTTCAAGCACCGCCAGGTAACTTGCCAGGCCGATGGTGATGGCCGGAAAGATGATATGGAAAGAGATGGTGAACCCAAACTGGATTCTTGCTAACGTTAATGCCAGATCAGACATTGTTATCCTTATATATAGCGCACAGTACTACCGCTAGTCACATGCCTGGCGTGATGTTGTACGCAGGAATGTTAACAGAGTGACTAGGGTAATAACATGGAGCGGATATTCGCCAAGATAGTTGCATCCATCATAAAAGTCAGCGCTGCTTAGATTTATGAGTGTTGAGTTAAGTGTTAAGGTTATAAGCTGTGGCAGCTAGCACATGATAAAAACTTCAGATAATTCACTGAGCAGTGACTGATTATTCAAAATGGAGATAACAATGAAAAATATTAAATGGGTTTTGGGGATATTGGCAGTGCTTATCATCGCCTGGCTGATAGTGGGGGAGTCGTTCAAAGAAACAGAGACGCAACAAACTACGCAACAAAACACCGGGCCAAGTGACGATGCGCCACCTTTTGAAACCACCGCAGCTGAAATCGCAAAAGCCTATGCCAGCGATAGCGTGGCAGCAGATGAAAAGTACAAAAATAAAGCTTTTATTGTCAGCGGCAGTGTCGTCAAGAAGGATGCTGATGCATCTGACCATGCGGTACTGGTACTCGAAGGTGGCGGGGACCCTTCGCTGGAGCCACACTTCATCTTGGCTGACAGTGAAAAAAGCAAGGCAGCTGAGCTACAAAAAGGGCAAGCAGTAAAACTGCAGTGCTATGGCAAAGGTGAAGTCGCCAAAGTCGCGCATGCTGAAGATTGCGAATTGTTGTTTATTGATTGGAAATAAAACCGGACTGGATGAAACGGCCTGCTGATTGATCATCCACAACGTGCTTGGCAACGCTGAGCCAAAAGCAAAAGGCCTTGCATTTCTGCAAGGCCTTTTTAATTTGGCTCCTCAACCTGGGCTCGAACCAGGGACCTACGGATTAACAGTCCGGCGCTCTACCGACTGAGCTATTGAGGAATCGGTACGTCGTTTGAAGGCGCTATATTACTGAGAGCGTGCCCCTTGGTCAACCACTTTCTGCGAATTTCTTTATATTTTTCTATGTGCCGTTTAAATGCCGGTTTCGCTAATAAACTAGCTGTGAAAGTCAAGGGGTTTACCCGGCCAGAATGCCGCTTTATTACCCAAATGGGCCAATTTTTTATTGTGCCAACGTCGTTTATAATGAGCGCAACAGGAGATTACTATGCGTACAGTATTAGGAAAAGTCGTTGGTCTGGCCGGTGCTGCAGAAATTGTCGATCAGCAGGGTCAGCATCATTTGCTGAAAGCGGGCGATGCCTTGCATGAGGGTGACCAGTTGATCACAGTGGCCGGGGCGCAGGTCACCATGCAAGTGGGCAATGGCGAGCTGGTGCAATTTGCCGAACAGCAGGCGATCAAGCTGTCTGAAGTGTTGTCTGCCTCGCCTGAGCTGGTGGATATCAGCGAGCATGCCGTGAATCCGGCGGTGATACAGCATTTGCTGGCTGCCTTGCAGTTGAATGATGCAATCGATTTATCACTACCTTTGACCAGCACTTTGCAAGACGACAGCAGTGCTTTCGTTTCTATCACGCATGCGTCTGTCACTGAGCGGGTATTGCAGCCTGATGCGCTGAATATCCATGATGTGTTGATTAGCGGCGACAACCATGCGGCCTTGCCTGCAGCGGTGATGCCGGTGACGCAGCTGGCGGATCTGATGACACAGACTTCAACTATCGATATCGGCCTGCCTAACGGCCCGATCAAAGATTTTCTGAATGATTGATGCCCTAGTGTTAAACCTACCTAAGTGGTAAAACTAAAGTGTTAAAACTAAAAAAGCGCCTGAGGCGCTTTTTTATTGTCTGCTATCTAGAAAACTGCTTAAACGTTGAGTGCTTTTTCTATCCTGTCCAAAGCCTCACGCAGGTTGTCCATGCTGGTGGCGAATGAGATGCGGAAATAACCTTCGGCACCAAAAGCAGAGCCAGGCACTACGGCGACGTTATGCTCTTCGAGCAGGTATTCAGCCAGGGCCATATCGCTGGTTTCCTTGATCTTGCCGGCCTGGTGCAGATTGCTGATCGCCTGGCGCGCATCCGGGAAGGCATAAAAAGCGCCGCCAGCCATCAGGCAGCTCAGGCCAGGCATGGCGTTAAAGCGGTCAACTACATATTTATGCCGCTCTTTAAATGCAGCCACCATAGGCTTGATACAGTCTTGTGAACCGCTCAGGGCCGCTTCCGCTGCATATTGCGAGATCGAAGCCGGGTTGCTGGTCGACTGGCTTTGCAGGATCTCCATCGCCTTGATGATATAAGCCGGGCCAGCTGCATAACCGATACGCCAGCCGGTCATGGAATAGGCTTTGGAGACGCCGTTCAATACGATACAGCGGTCTTTCAGGCCAGGCGCGGCATTGAGGATGTTATGGAATTTTTCGCCAGTCAGGTTGACGTGTTCATACATGTCATCGGTGGCGACCAGTACATGCGGGTGCTTGAGCAATACTTCACCCAGGGCCTTTAATTCATCCAGGGTATAAACGGCGCCGGTAGGGTTGGACGGCGAGTTGAACATCACCAGCTTGGTGTGGCTGTTGATGGCGGCTTCCAGCTGGGCAGGCAGCAATTTAAAGCCTTGCTCGATACCGCATTCCAGGATCACCGGTTTAGCTTCGGCCACCATGGCGATATCGGCATAGCTGACCCAGTAAGGTGCCGGAATGATCACTTCATCGCCCGGGTTTAACACGGCCAGGCAAAGGTTGAAAATGGTTTGCTTGCCGCCTACGCCAACGATCACTTCATTGACCGCATAATCAAAACCGTTTTCGTTTTTGAATTTGTTGACGATGGCTTTTTTCAGCGCCGGGATGCCGCTGACGGGTGTGTATTTTGTGTAACCGGCATCAATGGCGGCTTTGGCTGCGTCCTTGATATGCTGCGGGGTATCGAAATCCGGCTCACCTGCTGCCAGGCCTATGATAGGGCGGCCTTCAGATTTATATCTGGCGGCTTTGGCCGTGATCGCCAAAGTAGGGGATTCTTTAATGGATAAAACACGCGCAGACAGCACGTTGGCGGCAGGTTTGCTCAAAATGGCTTCCTTGTTGGTCGGTGTGCACAAGCAGGCAGCAGACGCCTGCAAAAAAATGAAAAACGCAACATTTTACGCAAAAACGACCTGTCGTGGAAGCCAGCGAGTAGCGTTTTTTACCGCTTTAACTCATTGTTTCTGGCAGTTTTTCTCGCAATGCAGGTAATTCTGGTACACAGACACCAGCAGCGGGTCGATTTTCTGCAATTGCAGTTCAACATCTTTGACTGTTTGATTATCGCCAAGTAGCTGGGCGACTTCGCCACGCCTGAACCAGGCTTCGACAAACTGGCCGTCCAGGGTCACCGCTTTCTGGAAAGCCAGGGCGGCAGCATCCAGCTGTTTCAGCGATTGTTCGGCCAGGCCCAGGCTGAACCAGGCATCGGCGTTATTGGTTTCCTGCTGTGTCCACAGCTGGCTTATTTGCTCTAGCTTAGGCCAGTCCTGGCGCGATTCAGGCACGGCGGCGCGCATGTAATAAGGCTTTTTATCTTCGTCTTCTTCCCACAGCGCTTTGCCACGCACCGGGAACTCGCTAGTGGCTGGCATCTTCTCCAGCGTCTCCAGCCATTCCACCGGCAGTGCAAAGTGTATGCTGCCGCCATGGCCGGCGGTTTTAAAAGTGTTGATGCCGACCAGCCGGCCTTCCATATCAAACAGGCCACTACCGCTGGCGCCCATGAGGAACTTTGCGCTGCTGCGTATCATATTGCCGGAAGGGGTAGGGTACAGGCCCTGGATCTCACCTATAGAGGTGATGGGCGCGGGCACCCCGTTGGAGTGGCCGATCGCGCTGATCTCCTGCCCGCGCACTAGGGCGTAGCTGTTGCCGCGCACTACCGGTTTGAATGGCAACGTAGGCGAGCTGACCACGCACAGGTCGTGCCAGACATCGGCGCGCACACTGGTGATAGGGTAGGTGTCTTCTCCGCGCGACACCCAGGGTTGTTTGGTGGCGCGCAAGACATGGCAGTTGGTGACTACAGTATGGTCAGCGATGATCACGCCCGAGCCATACGCCATGCCGCCGTTCTCGTTGTAGCCGCGTATCATGACCACGCCGAAATAAGCTTCCATCATGGCCTGCTGGTTGTAAGCCTGCGCTGCTGAAGAGAGTAGTACTATGCAAACCGATAACAGAAGCTTCAAGCGATTCCCCAGGGTGATTTTGCAGGCATTCAAAAAAGGACCACTTTTCACCGCTAAAAGTTCGCTGAATTGCC
Organism: Methylophilus luteus; assembly: GCF_042676265.1. NCBI lineage: Bacteria > Pseudomonadati > Pseudomonadota > Betaproteobacteria > Nitrosomonadales > Methylophilaceae > Methylophilus > Methylophilus luteus. The sequence goes on along the minus strand of NZ_JBHTKB010000001.1, from coordinate 1,103,570 downwards.
TGCGCTTTCAAATGTAAATGACGCGCCTGATGAACTAAAAACGGTTAAAATGACACTATTGTATATTTCATCAGATTGTTTTTGTGATCGTCACCTTTCCAGGTAGCAAGTTTGAGTTGCATCAGCCTTTTCCACCGGCTGGTGATCAGCCTCAGGCCATTGAAAAACTCACCAAGGGCATAGAAGATGGTTTGAAGTTTCAGACCCTGCTCGGCGTGACCGGCTCGGGCAAGACTTATACCATGGCCAACGTGATCGCACGTACCGGCAAACCTGCCATCGTCATGGCACCGAACAAGACCCTGGCGGCGCAGTTATACAGTGAATTCAGGGAGTTTTTTCCTAACAATGCGGTGGAATATTTCGTCAGTTACTACGATTATTACCAGCCCGAAGCCTACGTCCCCTCACGCGACCTATTTATCGAAAAAGACTCCAGCATCAACGAGCATATCGAGCAGCTGCGGCTTGCCGCCACCAAAGCCTTGCTAGAGCGTGAAGATGCGGTGATCGTGGCTACCGTGTCTGCCATTTACGGTATCGGTGACCCCGGCGAATACCATGGCATGGTGCTGCATGTGCACCAGGGCCTGAAGATCGCGCAGAAAGATGTGGTCGCGCGCCTGATCGCCATGCAGTATGACCGCAACGATTTTGATTTTGGCCGTGGCTGTTTCCGCGTGCGCGGCGACATCATTGATGTGTTCCCGTCTGAAAACAGTGAAACAGCGGTACGCATCAGCCTGTTTGATGATGAGATAGATAGCATACAATTGTTTGACCCACTGACCGGCCAGGTCTTCAACAAGATCCATAACTTCCGTATTTTCCCTTCCAGCCATTATGTGACTGCGCGTGAAGCGACCGTGCGGGCGATGGAAACCATCAAGGTCGAATTGCGCGACCGCGTGGCGACTTTCCTAGCGGATGGCAAACTGGTAGAAGCACAGCGCATTGAACAGCGCACGCGCTTTGACCTGGAAATGCTCAACGAGATCGGTTTCTGCAAAGGCATTGAAAACTACAGCCGCCATCTGACTGGCCGCAACCCCGGCGACCCGCCGCCGACCCTGATCGATTATTTACCGGCGCAGGCGCTGATGATCATAGATGAAAGCCATGTCACCGTGCCGCAGATAGGCGGCATGTACCTGGGTGACCGGTCACGCAAGTCCAACCTGGTCGATTACGGCTGGCGCCTGCCTTCAGCCATGGATAACCGTCCGCTCAAGTTTGAAGAGTTTGAGCGCATCATGCGCCAGTGCGTGTTTGTCTCGGCCACACCGGCAGATTACGAAAAGAACCACCAGCAACAAGTGGTGGAAATGATCGCACGTCCCACCGGCCTGGTCGACCCGAAAATCATAGTCAAACCGGCGGATACGCAAGTGGATGACCTGCTCGGCGAGATCAAGGAGCGCGTGGCGGTAGGTGAACGTGTGCTGACCACCACGCTGACCAAACGCATGGCAGAAGACCTCACCGATTACCTGTCTGAACACGGCGTGAAAGTGCGTTATCTGCACAGCGATATTGAAACGGTAGAACGGGTGGAGATCATACGCGACCTGCGCCTGGGCGAGTTTGATGTGCTGGTGGGTATCAACCTGCTGCGCGAAGGCCTGGATATCCCTGAAGTATCGCTGGTGGCGGTGCTGGATGCAGATAAAGAAGGCTTTTTGCGTTCGGAACGCTCACTGATACAGACCGCAGGCCGTGCCGCGCGTAACCTGAATGGTAAGGTGATCTTTTACGCCAACAAGATCACTCGCAGCATGAAGCTGGCGATGGACGAAGCCGATCGTCGGCGTACGATACAGGAAGCGTTCAATGCCGAGCACGGCATCACCCCTAAAGGCGTGTCCAAACGTATCAAGGATATCATTGAGGGTGTATACGACAAGGATGAGGCACACCGCGAGCGTAAGGCCGCGCAAGAGCAGGCCAGCTATGAAAACATGAGCGAAAAAACGCTGACCAAAGAACTGAAGCGTATTGAAAAAGCCATGCACGACGCAGCCAAGAACCTCGAGTTTGAAAAAGCAGCCCAGTTCCGTGACCAGTTCAAAAAGCTCAAGTTGCAGGCTTTTGGTGCCGAAGTAGAAGATTTGAAATGATCAGCTTAAATGCCTGTATTGGGTCTATAGCGGCCATCTGCACTACGTTAGCATTTGTGCCACAGGTGATCAAATCATGGCGCACGCGCGACCTCAGTGGTATCTCGCTGCCTATGTACACCATCTTCACCCTGGGTGTCATTTTATGGCTGGTGTATGGATTATTAATAGGTGATTGGCCGGTGATCATTGCCAATGCGGTCACTGCAGTACTGGCAAGTGTGGTTCTTTTGTTAAAATTGAAATCAATTGCACGCTGCTAATGTCAGATTGATATTATTTTTTTTATAACTAGAAATTTCTTAGGATATGACCATGAAAAGAATTACAAAAGCCGTGTTTCCTGTTGCCGGGTTAGGGACCCGTTTTCTGCCGGCGACCAAAGCCAGCCCCAAGGAAATGTTGCCCATCGTAGACAAACCGCTGATTCAATACGCCGCTGAAGAGGCGATCGCCGCTGGTGCCACTGAACTGATCTTTATCACCGGCCGTAACAAACGTTCTATCGCCGACCATTTTGACAAAGCCTATGAGCTGGAAGCCGAACTGGAAGCCGCCGGTAAACAGAAATTACTGGATATCGTACACAGCATCCTGCCTAAAGGCGTGAGCTGCGTGTTTATCCGCCAGTCACAAGCGCTGGGCCTGGGCCATGCTGTGTTATGTGCCAAACCTGTCGTTGGTGACGAACCATTTGCCGTGCTGCTGGCAGATGACCTGCTGTGTGGCGATGTTTCTATCACCAAGCAGATGGTGGATGTCTACGAGCAGAATCAATGCTCTATCCTGGGTATAGAAACAGTTGCGCCTGAAGAAACCAGCAGCTATGGCGTGGTGGATGCGGTGGCGGAAACCGATGATCTGCTGTTAGTCAAAGGCATGGTTGAAAAACCAAAACCGGAAGAAGCGCCTTCCAACCTGGCGGTGGTCGGCCGTTATGTATTATCACCACGTATTTTTGACTGCCTGGAACACGTTAAGCCAGGCAAGGGCGGCGAGATCCAACTGACTGACGGTATCTCTGCGCTGATGGAATTCGAAAAAGTGAAAGCCTACCGCTATAAAGGCAAACGCTATGATTGCGGTAGCAAACTGGGCTTTATGCAAGCCAACGTTGAGCTGGCATTAAAACATGATGAGATCGCTGACAGCTTCAGGGAATACCTGAAAACACTGGCGATTTAAACCTGCATTCAAGTCAGTTTTATCTAAATCACTATGCAAGATCCTAATACCCGCTCGCCAGACTATTGGCTTGCCAACTCTGAGTTGGTGTTCAGTGCAGACCAGGTAACGCACGCATTGGACCAGATAGCCCAAGCCTTGCAGGCCAGGCTGGCCGCTCAACCCATATTGCTGTTATGCGTGATGCGTGGTGGGCTTTACCTGGCCGGGCAGCTCATGCAAAGGCTGCAACTGCCGGCGCGCCTGGATTACCTGCAAGCCAATCGCTACCATGGCACTGCCGGCAGTGACATCGTCTGGGCCAGGCTGCCGGAGTTCGACCTCAGCGGGCAGACTGTGGTCGTGCTGGACGATATCCTGGATGAAGGCATCACGCTGGCGGCAGTGGTGCAGCATTGCCAGCAGGCGAATGCCAAACAGGTGCTGACTGCCGTGCTGACTGAAAAAGATAATGGCCTGACCAAGCCGCTGCAAGCAGACGTGGTCGGCTTAAGCGTACCCAACCGCTACGTGTTCGGCTGTGGTATGGATGTGTATGGCTGGTGGCGCAACTTGCCGGAGATCCGGGCGCTGAAAGAAAGCTAAGCCGTTTTTTAAAAAAGAAGAAAGCCGGTTTGCTGCAAGCAACCGGCTTCTTTTATTTTGGGCTGGCGAGCTATCCCCAAACGCTAGCCAGACCATAATCAGGTTTTGTGGGATCAGATCTTGTGGGATCAGGTTTTGCGTGGCGGGAATATACTTTTTTTCACCAGGGCATGTACGCCCCAGTTGCCATCCACTACCTGGGTGATACCAAAATCCACAGCAATAGACATCAGCGAAATCGCCTCATCTTCACTTAATCCCTGCGTACTCATGAGGAAATCCCGCATCTTGCGATAAGCATCGCGCAAAGCCAGGTCGACTGACGATTTGGCAAAGATGCTGTTTTGCGCATCCGCACCCAAGTCAGCCAGGTAGTTAGGGTAGCTGAAACCATGCAGCAACCATTCATCCTGCGTTTCCAACAACGGATATTTCAGGCTTTCCAGCGGCGTGCCGGGCAAGCTGGCTTTTTTGTGCAGTATCAGCTGGAAAGTGCCGGTGAGCGAGCATTCGATCGCGGTGCCACACAGCTCAGAATCACCTTGTGACGCATGCGGGTCACCGACCGAGAATAAACCGCCTGCCACCGACACCGGGTAATACAGGGTCGCGCCTTTGCCTATGCGCCAGTTATCGATATTGCCGCCGGTATAACTGGGCGGGATAGAGTTGACCATATCTGCCTCGGCCGGTGCCACGCCCATGGTGCCAAAGTGCGGGCGTATGGGCACGCGCACATTTTTAAGTACATTGTGGTTTTCCTGTATGGTTTTGTGGTCTACCGGCACGCCTGGATAGTCTATGATAGGGTGCACCACGCCAAACGGGTCGGTTTGCGGTGTCCAGCGGAAGTTATACACGGCACTGGCATAATTTCTTTCGCCGGTGGCATCCACCTCATAGATAGTGATGACTTCGCGTTTTTTGGGTTCTTCTACCGTGTCGCCGTAGTGAAAGCCCCACCAGGCAGCGGCATTACTGCCAAAGGCCTTGCCTTTATATAGCGGATTGGCACTGGCTCTGGGGGTGACATCTACAATACGCACTTCCAGGATGTCACCAGGTTCAGCCCCTTTAATGGCAACCGGCCCGGTGCAGATATGCACGCCCAAACCACCACCCGCGCCGACCTTGGCATTCATGGCACCTATGCCGCGGCGGTCCACGCCCTTGCGTTTGCTGTCCCAGTAAAAAACACTTTCTGCGCCAGGGTCACCGCGCACCATGCGTTCGGCGTCATCATTGGCGTGGTGGGTCAGTGTCTCCAGCGTCACATAATCACCGGATTCAACCTCTATCAGCGGTTTGAGCGACTTGCTGAAAAAGCCCCAGTGCACGGTTTTATCGTTGGCTGGCACATAGTAATGACTGGCCCGCCCGGCGCCGGCACCGACTTTTGGGCTTTGAGCGAATGCACTCTGTGACATAGTGATGCCCAATGCGCCCAGGGCCGCCGTACTGCCGCCCACCGCAAACGCATCTTTCAGGAAAGAACGCCTGGCCTCGTGAAACTCCTCTTTGACCAGCGCCTCGTTCTCTGGGGTGACGCCATGATTACAACCGGGACTACAAGTATGTTCCGCCATTTTAAAAGACTCCACTGAGTTAAAAATACATAAATACTTTTATTCAAGATCGCCTGATTTTGAATTACTGGTCGTGGGCGGATGGCGGGTTGTATGCGTGTGCAATAACTGCATAAGTTAACCATCAGCCAAGCGTGTTAATGTTGCTGGTTGATGACCCTATGCTCGCATCTAAGCTATTGTTTATTAATACGTTAAACAACGTAGTCCAGTTAGACAGGCTGATATTTTTAATTGAATAGACTTAACGCAGCCACTGAGCTTGCAAGTGGCTTGAATGAAACACTGGCGTCACGGGGTATGTCTATGCGCATGCGCAGGCATCAAAAAGAAAAGGCACCCTGTAACAGGTGCCTTTAAACTCGGAGACTACATACAAACTAAATTGGGGATGGGGCTGATTCGCCCAGGATAAAACAAGTCGCCTTATTTCAGCCTGTCCTAGTCGGCAAATTAGCCCTTAGTCAGAATGCCGGGAATCATTAATTGTGTATATGGGAGTTATTCCCGAATTTTCGCTATCGGTGCTTGCACGATCGCAGGCAGGTATTTGGGGATTTTTTTAAGGCTAACTGTACGCTAGTAGATGCGCTTTGAACGCTGTCCCGCTAGCGCTGGCGGAGAAGGAGGGATTCGAACCCTCGATGCGCTTTCACGCATGCCTGATTTCGAGTCAGGTACATTCAACCAGCTCTGCCACTTCTCCGATTTTGCGCAGGCATTCACTGCCTGGCAAGGGCGATAGTCTACACCGGGCGCATGGCGGGTTTCAATATAAATCTGGCTAGCCAGTGTGCTGGGCTGGTTGTGCTCGCGGCTCAGTTCAAAGGCAGTTCGATATGGATGACGAGCCCGGACGCAGGCGCCGGTTTGTTGCTGAGTGTCATGCTGCCGCCGTGTTTTTCAACGATCATGCGTGCGATCGATAATCCCAGCCCGGTGCCGCCAGTGTGGCGCGAGCGTGAATCTTCCAGCCTGCGGAATGGTTCCAGCACGGTTGCCAGTTCTTGTTGCGGAATGCCGGGGCCTTCATCGCTGATGATGCAGATCACGCGTGTGTCTTCGCGGTGTATCGCGAGAGCGGGCGATTTGGCGTAGTGTATGGCATTGTTGAGCAAGTTATTCAGGCAGCGGGTGAGCAGGTGTGCCGAGCCCATGATGGTGATGGCTTCTGCCGGCAATGTTTTGTTGATAGGGTAGCCTGCTTCTTCAAAATCATCGCACACGGCGTTGGCCAGGGCGGTCAGGTCTACGCGGTTCTTATCTATGCTTTCACTGCATAGGCGAGCAAAGTCCAGGCCTTCACGCACCATCTCCTGGGTAGCGGTGAGGTCGTTGACCAGGCTTTGCTTGAGTTCGGCATCTTTGACTTTTTCCAGCCGCAGGCGTAAGCGGGTCAACGGGGTCTGCAGGTCATGCGCGATCGCACCGAGGATAAAGCCGCGTTCCTGCACATGGTTGAGTATGCTGCGCTGCATCTCGTTAAAGGCTTTGGCGGCATGGCGCACTTCAGTGGAGCCCTGGTTTTCAGGCAGGGGTGGATGTTCTATATTGCGTGCCAGTTGCAGGGCCGCGTTTGCCAGTTTGCGCAAGGGCTGGGTTGCTACCGAGGCGACCACCCAGATGATGCTGATCAGCCCGAGCAAGGCCAGCAGGAAGGCGAGCGGGTTACGCTCTGGCGGGTGGCCGGGAGGCGGTCTATGGCCACCGTAACGCAGCTGGATCAGCACCGGCGTTTCATCCTGCAAGTGCGTATATACCGCCAGACAATAGCCTTGCAGGTGTGGCGGCGTAGGGCCAAAGCCGGAAGGCGGTGGGGGCGGGCGGTTGCGCGGGGCGCACTGATCCAGCGCCAGGATGCCGAGTTGATCGGCGATTTCTGGCACCAGTAAAGTATTCAGGTTGGCCAGTTCGGCAGGCAAGGACTCGGCGTTTTGTGGTGGCCTGGCGTGCAGTTTCAGGCTGCTGCCCATGCGGTTGAACACCTGCTGGATCTCCTGGCGCTTTTCTGGCACGGTGATTTCAAGGATGCGTATCATGCTTTCGACCCGGTCAAACGCAAACTGATCACGCAGCCTTGATTCATTGACGCGTGAGTCGCGCTCGCCCAGCATATTGACCACGGTGGCTGTCAGCAGGATACCGATGACAGTGATGAGGAAGATTCTGACTGACATCGCCCCTAGCAGGTTTTTCAACATAGCCTTAAGCCTCATTATTTGAGATAACGCACATCGGCGGTGAGCAAGTAACCTTCATTGCGCAGGGTTTTGATCACAGTGGGGTTTTTGCTATCGACTTCGACCTTTTGCCGTATGCGGCTGATCTGCAAGTCTATAGACCTGTCAAACGGGCCGGCTTCACGGCCGTGCATTTCTTCCATCAGCTGGTCGCGGCTGAGCGGGCGGTTGGCGTGCAATAACATAAAGCGTAAGAACTTGAATTCTGCGTTAGAGAGCGGGATGCTGGTATTGAGTTTATCGATCAATGTGCGGTTCTGAATGTCCAGCGTCCATTCGTTAAAGGCAATAAAGCGCATAATGCCGTTATCCAGCTCTTCTGCGTGCTTGCCGGAATTTTCAGCTGCCATGCGGCTACGGCGCACTACGCTGCGTATACGCGACAGTAATTCCAGCGGTTCGAACGGTTTGGCAACATAATCATCCGCGCCCGTCTCCAGGCCCATAATGGTATCCAGCGAGCTGCTGCGCGCTGTGAGCATGATGATGGGGATGCTATGGTATTTGGGCGATTCACGCAGCTCGCGACACAGTTCTATGCCATTGCGCTGCGGCATATTGATATCCAGGATGACCACATCAGGCACTTTCTGCTGCAACACCTGCCACATCTGCGCATGATTAGCGGCCTGATGGGTGCTCAGCTGATTCTCATGCAGAAAATCACAGAGCAGATCGCGGATCGCGTCATCATCATCTACCACCAGTACATGGGTTTCGTGGCTGGTTTCTGTCATCACTGGTTATCTCTATGAATTGAAGTCAATATTTGAGCACAAAACCGGCCATTCAGGCCGGTTTATAGTCATCAGCTGCGATTACGATTGTGGCTGGTCCTGCGGTGGCTGATTATGGAGTGGTTTGTCATGCTGAGGGCCACCATGGTCGTGACCACGTCCGCCATGATGCGGGTGCGGGAAAGCATTCTCATCAAACACTTTTTTCTGTGCATCGTTCAATTGTGCATAGAAAGTGCGTATGGCTTTTGAACGCTCGGCCTGGCGTGCATCACGTTCTTTATCCAGCGCATCTAATTTATCCAGACGCTGCACGGTATTCAGCTTGTCCAAGCCGGCCACATCAGGGCGCTCACCTTTGTCTTTAGGTTTGATCTGCGTCTGGTAGGTTTTCCAGGCGTTCTCTTGTGCGGCCGTCAGTTGCAGCACGGTATGCAATCTTTCCTGGTGCTTTTCAAAATGTTCTGCGCGATGTTCTTGCCAGGTTGTTTTATCGAACTTGCCTTTACCGCATGCAGGGCCATGATCTGCAAAGGCAGTCACGGAAAGCAAAGCCAAACTACCTGCGATAGCCAATTGTTTTAATTTCATGATGTATCCTTTTCAATCATCATTGCGAAATTGCAATGTTGATATTAAAACACCCGAATGTATCGGGTGTTTGTCAGGGCTGCAGGCTTATGTATCTGAATGTATCGCTACCCAATACGCAACAGGTGGCGAGTCAACTGGCAGGTCATTGCTTATTCTATGCCCTGGCTGGCCAGGTAATCCTCATAGTTGCCGGTGAAATCGACGATGCCATCGGCCTTGATCTCAATGATGCGGGTGGCGATAGAACTGACGAATTCACGGTCATGGCTGACAAAGAACAGGGTGCCTTTGTATTTATCCAGCGCGGTGTTGAGCGCTTCTATGGATTCCATATCCATGTGGTTGGTCGGCTCGTCCATCAATAACACATTGGTTTTGGCCAGCATCAGCTTGCCATACAGCATGCGGCCTTTTTCACCACCGGACAGCACTTTGACGGATTTCCTGGTCGCCTCGGTGGGAAACAGCAAACGGCCCAGCATGCTGCGTACCGTGTTGTCATCATCACCTTGCTGGCGTTGTGCGGTCATCCATTCAAACAGGTCTTCACCTTTTTCAAATTCGTATTCATGGTCTTGCGCAAAATAACCGAGATTGGCTTTTTCTGCCCATTTCACCTCACCGTGCTTGGGCTGCAGGTCGCCAGCCAGGCAGCGCAGAAAGGTGGTTTTACCAATGCCGTTCTCGCCTATGATCGCCACTTTCTCGCCAGCTTCAAACATCATTTCAACGCCATTGAACAAAGGTTTATCAAAGCCATGGCTGAGTTTTTTCAGCTCAACCGCATTGCGGTGCAGTTTTTCTCTCTCGTCGTACTCAAAGCGGATAAACGGATACTGGCGGCTGGAAGGCTTGAATTCTTCGACCTTGATCTTGTCGATCTGCTTGGCGCGGCTGGTGGCCTGTTTGGCTTTAGACGCATTGGCCGAGAAGCGGCGCACAAAGTCCTGCAGGTCAGCGATCTGCTGCTTGGCTTTGGCGTTGTCTTTGGCCTGCTGGTTACGCGCAGCGATGCTGGCTTCCATGTAGTCGTCGTAATTACCCGGGTAAGAGGTGATCTTGCCGTAATCCATGTCGCAGGTATGCGTGCAGACCTGGTTCAGAAAGTGCCTGTCATGCGAAATGATCACCATGGTGCAGTCACGGTTATTCACGATATCTTCCAGCCAGCGTATGGTGTTGATATCCAGGTTGTTGGTCGGTTCATCGAGCAGTAACACGTCCGGGTTGGCGAACAGGGCCTGCACCAGCAACACGCGCAGTTTCCAGCCAGGTGCTACGGCGCTCATGGGGCCGGTATGCTGTGCGATAGGGATCCCTACGCCCAGCAGCAATTCGCCAGCACGCGCTTCAGCGGTGTAGCCGTCATACTCGGCGAACTCGCCTTCGAGTTCTGCGGCGCGCATGTAGTCATCCTCAGTCGCCTCAAGGTTGGCGTAGATCGCGTCACGTTCCTGCATGGCTTTCCACATCTGCTCGTGGCCCATCATGACCACATCCAGCACGCGCTGGTCTTCATAGGCGAACTGGTCCTGTTTCAGGAAAGCCATACGCTCATTCGGGTCCAGGCTGACATTGCCGCTGGAAGGTTCCAGCACACCGGCCAGGATCTTCATAAAGGTGGATTTGCCGCAACCATTGGCACCTATCAGGCCATAGCGGTTGCCGTCGCCGAATTTCACGGAAACGTTTTCAAACAGTGGCTTGGAACCAAACTGCATGGTGATATTGTTCGCAACTAACATGCAAGAACTCTCAAAAATAGTTAATTAAATTGGTTAATTAAGACTGCGCGCTTCACGCAAAATCATTCAAAACGGTTGTAAATGACGACTTCATTCAATGGCAATTGCCCGCTGCGTGGCTTGGCAGCTTCCAGTGGTTTGCCAACCACGACGAACATGACCGGCACATGGTCGGCAGGCAGGTTGATCAGTTTGCCCACTGCGTCAAAGTCGAAACCATCCATAGGGCAGGTGTCATAGCCCATTTCCTTGGCGGCCAGCATCAGGGTCATGGCTGCCATGCCGCCAGAGCGCATGCCTTCATCACGCTCAGCCTGGGCGTGGTCGGTGTAATAGTCATGAATCGCCTGCACCAGGTAATCACTGGCTTGCTTGGGTGCATGCACCCAATACCTGGCCGGGTCTTTTTCCCATGCTTTAAGGTCTGCGGTCAGTATGATCAGCAAGGAGGCATCAGTCACTTGCGCCTGGTTCCAGCTCACAGCACGGATCTGGTGACGCAGCACCGGGTCCGTGACCACCACGAATCGCCAATGCTGGATATTAAATGCGGTGGGGGAGAGCATAGCCAGCGACATCAGTTGTTCGATCTCAGCCTCTGTCATGCGATGGCTGGGGTCGTAACTTTTAACAGAACGTCGTTCGTTGATGGCTTGTGATACTTTCATTTGGTCTTCAATACTCAATATTTAAAATGTCTAATTGCAAGGGGCCAGCCGGACGTTGCCAGGTGGAGCTATCGCCAACTTTACGGCCCAGCAAAGCTTTAGCCAGCGGCGAGACATAACTGACTTTGTGCTGGGCGATATCGGCTTCATCTTCACCGACTATCTGGTACTGCTGCTGTTCACCTTCTTCATCTTCAACCGTGACTTTGGCACCAAACAATACTGTATGTTGTGGCTGCTGCTCTGGGGTGACCAGTTGAACAGACTCCAGTCTGGCCACAAAATAACGCAGATCGCGGTCTATCTCTGCCAGTTTTTGCTGCGCATTGGGGTCTTCCTTGCGTTTGCTGTATTCAGCGCGCTCGCTTTCCAGCGTCTTCGCGGTCAGTTGTAACTGCTGCAGGCCGGTGGGTGTCACATAATTTGCATGCGGGCTGACCGGGCGTTCTGGCAGATCAGTGCCCGCCCGCTCAAGGTCGTCTTCCTTTACAAATCCGCGACTCATGCTTGATGTGTGATCGTTTCCTGTTGGCTGGCTGTTATGACAAATACAAAAGCTTAGAGATAAGTTAAACTTTAGAAATATGTTAAACCGAGCGCAGCTCTGACTTCACTCATGGTTAGGGCGGCGACTTCGCGCGCCTGCTCAGTGCCTTCACGCAGCAGTTGCAAGATATAGCCTTTGTCGTCAGCCAGTTCGGCACGGCGGGTGCGTATAGGTTCCAGCATCTCTTGCAATACCGCTTCCAGCCGCTTTTTAACGATGCTGTCTGCCAAGCCGCCACGCGTGTAATGCGCTTTCAGTTCGGCCACTGCCGCTTTGTCTGTATCAAACGCATCCAGGTATGTGAAGGCAATATTGCCTTCTACATGGCCTGGGTCTTCTATCTTCAGGTGCAGCGGGTCGGTGTAGACTTTTTTCACGGCTTTGCTCACTTCATCAGCCGTTGCGCCCAGGTTGATCACATTGCCCAGCGATTTACTCATTTTGGCCTTGCCATCAATGCCGGGCAAACGGCCCAGCTCCGGCACCAGCGCCTTGGTCTCGACCAGGATCTCCTGCTTGGTGCTGGCATGCTTATAGGTGCGGTTAAAGCGACGTACGATCTCGTTGGTCTGTTCTATCATAGGGATCTGGTCTTCGCCCACAGGCACCAGGGTCGCCTTGAACGCGGTGATATCTGCCGCCTGGCTGACCGGATAGGTGAGAAAGCCGGCCGGAATATCGCGCTCAAAGTCGCGCAGGCGGATCTCTTCTTTCACTGTCGGGTTTCTTTCCAGGCGCGCGACAGTGACCAGGTTGAGGTAGTAAAACGCCAGTTCAGTCAGCTCAGGTACTTGTGACTGGATAAAAATGGTCGATAGCTTGGGGTCTATGCCCACCGCCAGGTAGTCCAGCGCGACTTCCACCACATTGCGGTGCACTTTATCAATATCATCCATATTGTCGGTCAGCGCCTGCGCGTCGGCCAGCATCACGTATTGCTTGTATTCGTGCTGGTATTTGACACGGTTGCGCAAACTGCCGACAAAATGCCCCAGATGCAAAGGTCCGGTAGGGCGGTCGCCAGTCAGGATAATCGGTTTTGTGCTCATCGTCTTGTTCTCTGTTTAATGTGAGATCGAATCAAAAATCAGGGTTTATTCCCACTCTATGGTGGCCGGTGGTTTGCCGGAAATATCGTAGACCACGCGGTTGATGCCGCGCACTTCGTTGATGATGCGGTTTGACACTTTGCCGAGCAGGCTATAAGGTAACTCTGCCCAGTGCGCAGTCATAAAGTCGCTGGTCACCACGGCACGCAAAGCCACTACATAATCATAAGTGCGGCCATCGCCCATCACGCCTACCGATTTCACCGGCAGAAACACGGTAAAGGCCTGGCTGGTCAGGTCATACCAGGTTTTGCCGGTTTTTTCGTCCACGGTATTACGTAATTCTTCAATGAAAATCGCATCGGCGCGTTGCAGCAGCAAGGCGTATTCGGCTTTTACCTCACCGAGTATGCGTACACCTAGGCCAGGGCCAGGGAAAGGGTGCCGGTAGACCATGTCTCGCGGCAAGCCCAGGGCGACGCCGAGTTCGCGCACTTCGTCTTTAAACAGTTCACGCAACGGTTCCAGCAACTTCAGGCCCAGCTGTTCCGGCAGGCCGCCTACGTTGTGATGGCTTTTGATGGTGACGGCTTTTTTGGATTTGGCACCGCCGGATTCGATCACATCCGGGTAGATAGTGCCTTGTGCCAGAAAAGTCGCCCCTTTGTGACCGCCGCCGCTGGCCTTGAGTTTGGCGGCTTCGGCCTTGAATACTTCTACAAACTCGCCGCCTATGATCTTGCGCTTGGCTTCCGGGTCGCTGACACCGGCCAGCTTGCCCATGAATTGCGCACTGGCATCGACACGGATCACATTCGCGTGCAGACGGCCGGCAAACATTTCCATCACCATATCGCCTTCGTTAAGACGCAACAGGCCGTGGTCTACGAACACACAGGTCAGCTGGTCGCCGATGGCGCGGTGTATCAATGCCGCAGCCACTGAGGAATCCACTCCGCCGGACAAGCCGAGGATGACTTCTTCATCACCGACTTGTGCCTTGATACGGGCCACCGCTTCGGCGATATAGTCGCCCATGACCCAGTCCGGTCTTGCGGCACAGATCTCAAGTACAAAGCGCTCCAGCATGGCCTGGCCTTGTCTGGTATGCGTGACTTCAGGGTGGAACTGCACCGCGTAAAACTTGCGATCTTCATCCGCCATGGCGGCGATAGGGGTGGTGTCATTGCTGGCGATCACTTTAAAGCCGGCTGGCAACTCGGTGACCTTATCGCCATGGCTCATCCAGACGTCTATCAGGCCGTGGCCTTGTTCATTGGTCGCATCCTGAATGTCGCGGAACAGGGCAGAGTGACCGCGTGCACGCACCTGGGCATAGCCGAATTCGCGTTTCTGGCCTGCTTCTACCTTGCCGCCTAATTGCTGCGCCATGGTTTGCATGCCATAGCAGATACCAAGCACCGGGATGCCGAGTTCAAATGCTGCCTGCGGGGCCTGGTCGGTCTCCTCTTCGTAAACGCTGGCATGGCTGCCGCTGAGGATGATGCCATCGGCACCAAAATTACGGACAAATTCGTCCGACACATCACAAGGGTGAATTTCACAATAGACGTGGGCTTCGCGCACACGGCGGGCGATCAGCTGGGTTACTTGCGAACCGAAATCAAGAATAAGGATTTTTGAGTGAGACATTTTTTTAGCCACAGAGTGCACAGAGGACACAGGGGGTTCAGAGAAAAATCTCTGCGTCCTCTGTGTCCTCTGTGGCCAGGTTTAGTGTTTGACAGTTAACTTAATCAATACGGTAGTTCGGTGCTTCTTTAGTGATCTGAACATCGTGCACATGCGATTCATGCATGCCGGCACTGGTGATCTGTACAAATTCGGCTTTGCTGCGCATGTCTTCGATCGTGGAGCAGCCTACATAACCCATGGAAGCACGCAGGCCGCCCATCAGTTGATGCACGACTGCCAGTACGCTGCCTTTGTAAGGCACGCGGCCTTCAATGCCTTCTGGCACCAGTTTGTCCGCGTTAGAAGTGTTGTCCTGGAAGTAGCGGTCAGAAGAGCCTTTTTGCATGGCACCTATGGAGCCCATGCCGCGATAAGACTTATAAGAACGGCCTTGGTATAACTCGACTTCGCCAGGCGCTTCTTCAGTGCCGGCAAACATGCCACCCAGCATCACGCTGTTGGCACCCGCGGCGATCGCTTTGGAAATATCACCCGAGAAACGTATACCGCCATCGGCGATAAACGGTACGCCGGATTTTTCCAGCGCCTTAGCCACATTGCTGATGGCAGTGATCTGTGGCACACCGACACCAGCCACGATACGGGTGGTACAGATAGAGCCGGGGCCTATGCCCACTTTGACGCAATCGGCACCGTGGTCTACCAGTGCCAGTGCGGCATCGGCAGTGGCGATATTGCCGCCTATCACTTGCAGTTGCGGGTAACGGGTCTTGGCCCATTTCACGCGATCGAGCACGCCTTGTGAGTGGCCATGCGCAGTATCCACTACGATAGCATCCACACCTGCTTCAACCAGGGCGGCGATACGTTCATCAGTACCGTCGCCGACACCGACGGCAGCACCGACCAGTAAACGACCTTTTTCATCTTTACAGGCCAGCGGGTGGTCGCTGGATTTTTGTATGTCTTTGACGGTGATCAGGCCCTTGAGCTCATATTGCTCGCCTATCACCAGCAGGCGTTCGAGGCGGTGTTTATGCAGCAAGCCCATGATCTCTTCACGGCTGGCACCTTCACGCACTGTCACCAGGCGGTCTTGCGAGGTCATGACATTGCTCACAGCCTGGTCCAGGTTGGTCTCAAAACGCAGGTCACGGTTGGTGACTATGCCTACCACCTTGCCATCCTGCAATACGGGCAAGCCGGAGATTTTATGATGCTTGGTCAGTTCTATCACTTCGCGCACTGTCATTGCCGGGTGTATGGTCACCGGGTCTATCACTACGCCGGATTCAAAGCGTTTGACGCGCGAGACGCGTGAGGCCTGCATCTCTATAGACATATTCTTGTGGATGATACCCATGCCGCCCAACTGTGCCAGTGCAATGGCCATGCGGGCTTCCGTCACGGTGTCCATGGCGGCAGAAAGCAGGGGGATGTTTAAAGTGATGCTTTTTGTGAGTTTTGTGCGCAAGCTGACATCACGAGGCATCACGGTAGAATGGGCTGGAACGAGTAAAACATCGTCAAAGGTTAGAGCTTGTTGCAACAAACGCATGTGGAATCCTTATCTCCAAAATATAATTATACCGATTTCGTTTTAGCTTGACAAAGCGTTTTGTGTTTTTTGCCGCTAAAACAGCTCTCTCTGGCATGGTTTATGCATGGCTATTTCGAATGCTGGACATGGGCATAGACTGTTAATGTGGGAATTGAACGTGAGATTAATGAAAGTGATTCGGAATATCGTATGCATGATTTGCCTGTTGCATATATCCGCGCACGCCGAGATCTATAAATGGCGTGATGCCAAAGGAGTGATGAATTATTCAGACGTTCCGCCCGCGGCAGGTAAGCAGGCTGCCCAGCAGATCAAAGCCACAAAAGTCTCCAGTGAATACCCGCTGACCCGCGCCGATGCTTATAAAGAGGATGTACCAGCTGCCGCGGCAGATAAAGAAACTGCGGCCGGAAAAGGCCAGTTGCGCAAGCCGCTCTCAGATGAAGCTGCGGCGGTGGCCCTGGCTGCAGAAACGCGCATGAAAGCGCAAAACTGTGCCGCCGCACGTTCTAATTACCGCAATTATGCGGTGGGCGGACGCATGCAAAACGTCAACGAGTTCGGTGAAAAAGAGTATTTAAGCGATGAGCAGATCCGGGAGAATCTGGCCCGCGCCCAGTTCGAGATTGACGAAAATTGTCCAGCTGACGAACGCTGACCTTAGCACTGTCACTTGCTTTTACGTTTTTGCTGACCAGTTTTGGCAGCCTGCTTCTTCTCAGCAACAGTGTTCTTAATCGCAGCTCTTAATCTGCGCGCCTGTTTAGGGTCGGCGATCAATGGCCGGTAGATTTCAACCCGGTCCATGGCTTGCAGTACCTGGTCGCGCTGAACTACTTTTCCAAATACACCTATCTTGCATTTCTCTATGGCTATTTCAGGAAATTGCATTAACAGCCCTGATTGTTGAACAGCCTGTAGCGCAGTAGTGCCACTGGCGACAGTGATTGCGATCAGCCACTGTTTTTGCGGCAGTGCATAAGCCACCTCCACTGTCATCATCTCAGCAAGCGTTTCACGCATGGAGTCGGTCATCATTTGGAATAAAGCTTGTTGGCCTGTTTGACAAAGCTGTCGACAAAAGTATTGGCGATATGGCTGAATACCGGCGCGATGATGCGCTCTATTAGACCATTGGCAAATACATATTCCAGTTTGAATTCGATCTTGCAGGCATCTTCACGCAAGGGGGTAAAGTGCCAGTGGCCAGTCAGCTGCTTGAACGGGCCATCCACCAGGGTGATATCCATCTGGTGCGGAAACTGTTTGTGGTTGCGGGTGGTGAAGTGTTGCACTATGCCGTGGTAGCGGATATGAATAGTCGCCTGGGTCACCTGTTCTGTGCGCTCTGTCACCTCGCTGCCACCACACCATGGTAAAAAGCTGGCGTAATCCTCTACCGCGTCCACCAGTTGAAACATGGTGGCGCAGGAGTGCATGACCAATACGGTTTTTTCTACTTGAGCCATTATTATATATAGCGCCGGAACGGAGTTTGGTTTTGGGTTAAAATGCTATTTTAAGTGATTTAAGCCGGCAAACCAGCGTTATGACCATCGCGCAAAATAAAAAAGCGTTTTTTGACTACTTTATTGAAGAGAAGTACGAGGCCGGTGTCGTGCTCGAAGGCTGGGAAGTCAAGGCCATACGCGATAACCGCATCAACCTCAAAGAAGCCTATGTGGTGATCATGAGTGGCGAGATCTACCTGATAGGCTGCCATGTCACCCCGCTGGGTGCGGCTTCTACGCATGTGCGCCCGGACGCGATACGCACGCGCAAGTTGCTGTTGCATAACGAAGAGATAGGCAAGCTGATCGGTAAGGTGGAACGTGCCGGTTACACCATAGTGCCGCTGGACATGCATTTCACGCGTGGCCGGGTGAAAGTGCAGATCGGCCTGGCAAAAGGCAAGAAGCAGCACGACAAACGCGATGTAGAGCGTGAAAAAGACTGGAAGCGTGAACAAAGCCAGTTGCTGAAAAACAAAGTGCGTAGCCGCTGATCAGCACCATATTCTCTCCTGACCCTCTCTTGCAATTTAAGAATCAGGTTTTCAAGGCGTTAGCTGGCGCCATGCTGCCGGGATCAAGCCCGGCAGGTCTTCAGCGATCAAACCTATCCCATGCAGTTCAGCGGCTGTGCTGTGCAGCCATACCGCTGCAGCCGCCGCTTCAAATGCCGGCATGCCTTGCGCTAACAAGCCGGTGATCAAGCCTGCCAGTACATCGCCGGCACCTGCGGTGGCCAGCGTGGCGGGCGCTCTTTCATTGACGATGACGCGCTCATCAGGTGCTGCAATAATGGTGTTTGCGCCTTTTAGCAAAATGATGGCATTGGTTTGCCTGGCGGCAACCAGGGCCTGCGCGATGCGTTCAGGCAGCTGATCTGCTGGCTGCAAACCAAACAACTTTTCAAACTCGCCGTCGTGCGGCGTCAGCACGCACTGGCCGAGGATGGCTTTTTTCAAGCTATCTGACTTTCTGGCAAAGGCGGTCAGGGCATCGGCATCTATCACCACCGGTTTGGCGGTCTGCAGCATGGTCAGTGTGGTTTCGCGTGTTTCCTTGCTGGCGCCGGCACCGGGGCCGATCAGGAAAGCGCCTATCCTGGGGTCGTGGATCAGTGCGTATAAATCCAGCGTGCTGGCATAGGGTTTGGCCATGATGCTCAATAGCTGGCTGGCATAAATGGCCAGGGCCGCTGCAGGCACTGCGATCGCCGTGATGCCGGCACCACTGCGCGCGGCGGCTAATGCTGCCAGTCTGGCGGCACCTGTGACCGGGTATCCACCCTGGATCAGCACATAGCCACGGCTGTATTTATGGCTGTTGCTATGCGGGCTGGGCAATAAGGCTTCCCACAGGGCAGGCGAGTTAGACTGGTAGTGAGACATGGCTTGATTGTATGCCTGTCTGTGCGGATTAGCGAGTGTGTGCAAGATTTTATCCCTTTGCTTCATTGTGGGCGAAGGGGCTTTACGGTAAAATGTTCTCCCGTCTGCAACAATCTCAAAGTACCTCATCCATGACCAAATATGTATTCGTAACCGGCGGTGTAGTTTCTTCTCTTGGAAAAGGTATCGCAGCGGCTAGTCTGGGCGCTATTCTGGAATCGCGTGGCATCAAAGTGACCATGCTCAAGCTTGACCCCTATATCAACGTTGACCCTGGCACCATGTCGCCGTTTCAGCATGGTGAAGTGTTCGTCACCGATGATGGCGCGGAAACCGACCTCGACCTCGGGCATTACGAGCGCTTTATCAGCAGCAAGATGTCCAAGCGCAACAACTTTACCACCGGCCAGATCTACGAAACCGTGATCAAGAAAGAGCGGCGCGGTGAATACCTGGGTAAAACCGTACAGGTGATCCCGCATATTACTGATGAAATCAAATCCCATATCAAGCGCGGTGCCGAAGGCGCCGATGTCGCCATCGTTGAAGTCGGCGGTACGGTAGGTGATATTGAGTCGCTGCCTTTTCTGGAAGCCATACGCCAGATGGGTTTTGAAGAAGGCAAGAACAACGCCTGCTACGTGCATTTGACACTGTTGCCGTGGATCCCGACTGCAGGCGAGTTGAAAACCAAGCCTACCCAGCACTCAGTCAAAGAGCTACGCGAGATCGGTATCCAGCCGGATATCCTGTTGTGCCGCGCCGAGCGCGAGATCCCGGAAGATGAAAAACGCAAGATCGCATTGTTCACCAATGTGCCTTTCGAGGCGGTGATCAGCGCCATCGACAGCGACTCTATCTACAAGATCCCTGGCTTGCTGCATGAGCAGATGATGGATGAGATCGTCTGTCATAAATTGAATATCCTGGCCAAGGCTGCCGATCTGTCTGCCTGGCAGAAGATCACCTATGCGGTGGCCAATCCTAAAGCGCAGGTGGATATCGCCTTTGTCGGTAAATATGTTGACCTGACCGAGTCTTACAAATCATTGACCGAAGCCTTGATACACGCCGGCATACACACTGAATCCAAAGTCAAAATCCACTATATAGACAGTGAAGATATAGAAAAATCCGGCACCGACGCCCTGAACCGCATGGACGCCATCCTGATCCCAGGCGGTTTTGGGGTGCGTGGTACCGAAGGCAAGATCAAGGCGATTCAATTCGCGCGCGAGAATAAAGTGCCTTACCTGGGCATCTGTCTGGGCATGCAGCTGGCAGTGATCGAATTCGCACGCAATGTAGCGGGTCTGGCCGATGCCAACAGTACTGAATTCAACCCGGCCACAGAACACAAGCTGATAGGCCTGATCGACGAGTGGCAGGATGCCACCGGCAAGATCGAAAAACGTGATGAACATTCTGACCTCGGCGGCACCATGCGCCTGGGCGCACAAAGCTCGCCTATAGAGCCTGACACGCTGGCGGCCAGCATTTATGGCAGTGAGGTCAATGAGCGTCACCGTCACCGTTACGAAGTCAACAACCATTATGTAGACCAGCTCAAAGCAGCAGGACTGGTGGTTTCAGCACGTACGCCGCGTGAAGAATTGTGTGAAATGATAGAGTTGCCGCAGACCGAGCACCCGTGGTTCGTCGCCTGCCAGTTCCACCCTGAATTCACTTCCAATCCAAGACACGGCCACCCTTTGTTTAAAGCCTATGTGCAAGCTGCGCTGGCCCAGAAAAACAAAAGCCAGGCCTGAATAAGCAGAACCAGAATAAGCAGATAGGGAACATTATGAAGTTATGTGGTTTTGAGGTGGGTCTGCAACATCCACTGTTTATCATTGCCGGGCCTTGTGTGATCGAGTCCAAGCAAATGGCGATAGATACTGCCGGCCAGTTAAAAGAGATGGCGGCACGCGTGGGCGTGCCTTTTATCTATAAATCGTCTTATGACAAAGCCAACCGCAGCTCGACCAAGACCTTCCGTGGTTTTGGCATGGATGAAGGCCTGAGGATACTAGATGACGTGCGTGCACAATTGAATGTGCCTATCCTGACCGATGTGCATACCGAAGCGCAGGTGCCGCATGTGGCGGCGGTGGTCGATGTGCTGCAAACACCGGCTTTCCTGTGCCGGCAGACTGATTTTATCGTCGCCTGTGCGCAATCCGGCAAACCGGTCAATATCAAGAAAGGCCAGTTCCTGGCTCCGGGCGATATGAAACAGGTAGTGAACAAAGCCAAGGAAGCCAATGGCGGTGCGGACAATATCATGGTCTGCGAGCGAGGTGCTTCGTTCGGCTATAACACCCTGGTTTCTGATATGCGCGGCCTGGCCATCATGCGTGAAACCGATTGCCCGGTGGTGTTTGACGCCACGCATTCGGTGCAGCAGCCGGGCGGGCAGGGCGAAAAAAGCGGTGGCCAGCGTGAGTTTGTGCCAGTGCTGGCGCGTGCTGCGGTGGCCAGTGGCATCGCCGGCGTGTTTATGGAGACTCACCCTGACCCTAGCCAGGCGCTGTCGGATGGCCCTAACGCCTGGCCATTAGGCAAAATGGAAGATTTATTGCATTTACTGGTCGATCTGGACAAATTGGTGAAAAAAGCAGGCTTTGCAGAACAAACGCTGTAAGCCCTGCCTGCACCAGGCATCGCAGATATTCGTAAAGTTTTAAGTTAGAAAAACATAAGGAAAATAGTATGAGCGCAATTGTAGATATTATCGCCCGCGAGATCATGGATTCACGTGGCAACCCGACCGTTGAAGTGGATGTGTTGCTGGAAAGCGGCGTCATCGGCCGTGCTGCGGTACCTTCAGGCGCGTCGACCGGTGCAAAAGAGGCGGTCGAGCTGCGTGATGGCGACAAAAGCCGTTATTTGGGCAAAGGTGTATTAACTGCGGTTGAAAACGTCAATACCGAGATCACTGAAGCCATTCTGGGTCTGGATGCTGAAGAGCAAAGCTTTATCGACAGAACACTGATAGAGCTTGATGGCACAGATAACAAAGACCGTCTGGGTGCCAATGCCATCCTCGGTGTATCTATGGCCTGTGCGCGTGCTGCTGCTGAAGAAAGTGGTTTGCCACTTTATCGTTACCTGGGCGGTTCTGCATTCATGCAATTGCCTACACCTATGATGAACATCATCAACGGTGGCGCGCATGCTGACAACTCGGTAGACATTCAGGAGTTTATGATAGTGCCGGCTGGCCTGCCGACTTTCCGCGAAGCCTTGCGTGCTGGTGCCGAGATCTTCCATGCCCTGAAGAAAACACTGCATGACAAAGGTCTGGCTACCACAGTGGGTGATGAAGGTGGTTTTGCACCTAACCTGCCATCTAACGAGTCTGCCTTGCAATTGATCATGGAATCGATTGAAGCTGCAGGTTATGAGCCAGGCAAAGATATCTACCTGGGCCTGGATTGCGCCAGTACCGAGTTCTACAAAGATGGCAAATACCACCTGGAGTCAGAAGGCGCTTCATTGACTTCCTCTGAATTCAGCGACTACCTGGCTAATCTGGCTGGCAAATATCCTATCATTACCATCGAAGATGGCATGGACGAATTCGACTGGGCAGGTTGGGATCTGCTGACAAAACGCCTGGGTAAAACCACCCAGCTGGTAGGTGATGACTTGTTTGTGACCAACCCTAAGATCCTGCGTGAAGGCATCCAGAAAGGCGTGGCTAACTCTGTGCTGATCAAAGTCAACCAGATCGGTACTCTGACTGAGACTTTCCAGACCATTGAGATGGCAAAACGTGCAAACTACACCGCTGTGGTTTCTCACCGCTCTGGCGAAACAGAAGATACCACCATTGCCGATATCTCTGTCGCCACCAACGCTTTGCAGATCAAAACCGGTTCGCTGTGCCGCTCTGAGCGTATCGCCAAGTACAACCAGTTGCTGCGTATTGAAGAAGAGTTGGGCGATGCCACCAGTTATGCCGGCTTGTCTGCTTTCTATCAATTATTCAAATAATTGAGCCACTGCTACACAGGCCGATGTGCGCAAACTGACCATAGTACTGGTAGTGCTGATTGCCCTGCTGCAATATCCATTGTGGCTGGGCAAGGGCGGCTGGTTGCGTGTCTGGCAGTATTCACAGCAGATACAGGCACATGAAAAGCGCAATGATTATTACCGCCAGCGTAATGAGACTTTGCGCGCTGAAGTGCGTGACCTGAAACAGGGCCAGTCAGCGGTAGAAGAACGTGCCCGCAGTGAATTGGGCATGATCAAGCAGGACGAAGTGTTTTACCAGGTGATGCAGCGCAAGAACCCTAACCCTGCCGCGCCTGCCAGCGTCATCACCGCCACGCCTCCTAAAGAAGCCGTGCTGCCGCCGCTTGCCCCCACGCAAGCAACGCCCACGCAACAAACGCCGGCACCCGGCTCAGAAACACCGCCAGCAGTACTTGATTGAGATTAAAGCTTTAAACAAAAAATGGCGCATGATGCGCCATTTTTTGTTTCTGCAAGATACAGTTCTGCAAGCTGCAGTTTATGCCAGCGTATACGGTAATTCCGCAAACGCCAGTTCATACTCCTGCCAATAGATACTGCCTGCAGCTCTGGCTTCCAGCCTGCATTCTGCCAGCAACCACCAGCCACCTTGTTTGTTGGCTGCCACACGTACTAACTGGCCTGCCTCCTGCTGTTTGGCATCCAGCACCGCATCGCCCACCTGGGGCGCAACTGCCGTTTCCGGCAAGGCCGCCAGCAGGGTGCGGCGTTTTACTTTGCCCAGGTAATGGGTGCGTGCCACTATCTCCTGGCCGGTATAGCAACCTTTTTTAAAGTTGATGCCATCCAGCGCATCCAGGTTCAGCATTTGCGGTACAAATTGCTCTTGGGTAGCTGTATATACTTGAGGGATACCGGCCTGTATCTCCAGCGTGTCCCATTGCTCGCTGTCGGTTGGGTTAAAGCTGGCCGCCAGGGTTTTCCAGGCAGCTTCAGCCTGGGCGGATTCAACGATCAGCTGCGCGCGCTGTTTGCCGTGGCTGTCCGGTAGGCGGATCAGGCTGCCCAAAGGCGTTTGGCTGTACTGGTGTGCATGCAGCGGCAGATGTTGAATATGCGCTGCTGAGTCAGCACTTGCCAGCCCAAGGATGACAAACTGTTCACTGGCATCTTCAACCACCACTTTGCTGCGCAGGACGAACATGCGCAAACGTTTGACCAGCGCCGCAATCAATGCACGCGGGCATTGCAGGTAAATAGTCTCATTGATGCTAAAAGCATAAAACAGGGCCAGCAAACGGCCTTTTGCCGTGCAGTAACCGGTGAATTGCGCGGCTTGTGACAGCTGCTTAATATCATTGGTGAACTGGCCTTGCAAAAATGTCAGCGCATCCGCGCCACTGACTGCGATCAGACCATGGCTAGACAGATCGAATAACTGGCCGGAGGCAGGCGCTGCCGGTGTAGTAAAGACAGCTTCACCTGTTGCATTGAACTGGGCACCTTGTGAAATTAAGAATTGTTGCCAGGTTGCGCTGGATATAGTTGCGCTGGAAATAGTTGCGTTGGACATAAAAGACCTTCCTTAGGGGCGCGAATGATGGGGTATCAATCGGCTGCATGCAGACTTGATGAAAAAACCTATTCTACCAACTGAAATTGTATTGCGCTTTCATCCCTCTAAATTTTTATGGGGATGGTGGTCTCTATTTTCAATGGCGGTGCTGTCCAGTGTCTGGCTTTGCCTGCCCGTGGCATGGGCGTTCGCCTTGACTACTCTCTACGGGCTCGCCTGTGGCTGGCAATGGACGCAACTGGTCGCCACGCGCTGGAGATTCAGTGTGCAGACCCTGCAGGTGGATGTGTTTGGCCAGATGAGCGTGAGTTATGCATCTGGCCAGCGCTGGCAGATCTTGGTGTTGCCGGATAGTGTGGTGCATCATGGCCTGATGGTGTTGCATATAGTTTACCTGCCATCGCCGCCGTCAGTGGCAGAACCGCATTGCCAGGTGTTAGCTGACAAGTTGTGGCGGCTGCTACGCCCCAGGCGGCTGCTGATCTTGTTTGACCAGGCAGAGCCAGCCGCGCAAAAGGCGATGCGGGTGTGGCTGAACTGGGGCCTGCGTGAATAACAGCTTGCGGCATCACTGAAAATGATTGTCGTGCGCCACCGATTCACTGCGGGCAAACAACCTGGCTCTTACCTGCTTGCGATAGAGGCCGAAAGCATGCCTGAACTGGCGTATGGAATCCCGGTGTATGCTGGTCGCCAGCAGACACAGGCCAGCCAGCGTAGACAGTATCCAGGCGATAGAGAATGGCACTACTTCATGCCGCGGTGATTTGTGCGCTTGTATGGCTTGCAGCACCTCGTAGGTATCATCGCCGCGGATATATTGCGCACCTATCTCCTGCGCCAGTTTCTGCAGGTAAGGGCCGTCGCGCTTGGAAATAAAGCGGTCATAATCAGCGAGTGCCACGCTGTCGTCGCGGCCGCTGCTTTTGCTGGCAGTCACCTGCGCGACATTGGGCTGCACGGCAAAACTTTCATTCGACCAGTAGCCTATCATCTGGTTGTCTTCGGTCAGTTTGGGTATGCCTGTGCCTTTATCCGAACCTATGCCGACAAAGAACCAGCCATCACCACCCTGGAAACCTCTGAGATTGCGCGTGTTGAACGCATGCAGCAGGGGCGCTTCATCGCCATCGGTGAAATAGACCGCTTTAGTCGCTTCCGGCATCTGCCGCAGCAGTTTGGCCGTGATCGCCAGGCTTTCACGTAACTGGCTGTTGCCGGTCCAGGCCATGCGCCAGTCCAGGTGGTCTATGGTCTCGTGTATGGCCGAAAAATGCTGGCACACCTGCAGCGGGGTATATAGCGCCGCCACTGCATCACCGGCGAACAAGCCTATGCTGAGACGGGTGTGGCAGGGCAGCTGGGCCACGATCTCATGCATCATGTGCTTGGTGTAGTCTAAACGGCTGACAGTGCGGCCGTTGAGCGACACGTCCTTGGCATTCATGCTCTGGGTGACGTCAGCAATCAGAAAGTAGGTATGTACGTTGCGCTTTATAGGCACAGTAGGCACCAGGATGGCACCCAGTAAACAGAATAAAGCCATTGCGAGCAGGCAGCTGTCTCTATGTTTAAGCCAGTATTTGAGCCAGTGAGTGTTCATGGTGTATCCCCGGAAAACCGCCATGCGGTATTTCGTTCATGATGTGCCTGCATCACTGGCCTAGGATGTCCGAGGTAAATCAGGCGTTAACAAAAAAATTACTGAAAATGGTTGTCGTGCGCGATCGCCTCACTGCGGGTGAATAGTCTGGACCTGATCTCATGATGATAGATCTTCAGGTTCTGTTTGATCTGCCGTAGCGGGTGGCGGCTGGCATAAGTGCCAACTATACATAATCCGGCCAGGGTCGCCAGCAACCAGCCCAGCGGCAGCGGCGCGATATCCCTGCGGGCGGGCTTTTGTGCACGCATGGCTTGCAGCACGTTGTAACTGTTGTCGCCCTTGATATATTTGGCACCTATCTCCTGGGTCAGGCTTTGCATGTATTCAGCCGCCATTTTTGAGATATAGCGGTCGTTGTCGCCGGCCACGTTGTCATCGCGCACGCCCAGGGTGCTTTCCGAGATCTGCGCGATGCCAGGCTGCATGGCAAAACTTTCGTTAGACCAGTAACCGATCACCTGGTTATCTTCGCTGAGCTTGGGGATAGCATCGCCTTCTTCTGAGCCTATGCCGACAAAGATCCAGTCATCGCCGCCCTGAAACTCTTCCAGGTTCTTGGTGTTGAAGGCATGCAGTTTGGGCGCTTCTTCACCATCGGTGAAATAGACCACCTGCGCTGGCTCTGACAGGCCACGCACCACTTTGGCCGTGACAAACAAACTTTCACGCAGGCGGCTGTTGCCTGACCAGGCCATACGCCAATCCAGATGTTCTATGGTGTCCTGGATAGCGGCAAAGTTCTGGCAGATCTCGATAGGCGAATACATGGCGGCCACCGAGTTGCCGGCAAACAAGCCTATGCTGACCTTGGTGCCGCAGGGCAGGGAGCCGACCACCTCATGCATCATGTTCTGCATATAGGCCAGGCGCGTGACTTTTTTGCCACGGATGACCATATCTTTGGTATTCATGCTCTGCGAAATATCGGCCACCAGAAAATAGGTGTAGATATTGTGCTTGAAAGGGATGCTGGGGCGCAAAATAGCGCCCAGCAGGAATAGCAGCGCCAGCCCTAGCAGGACAGAGTCGCGGTGTTTGATAAATCGTCTGAGCCAGATATTCATATTTTCAGTTTGTATAGTGCCAGCGATTAAGGCAGACCATTGGGGATATTGCCCATGATCAGGCCGGGATTATCGGATTCGCCCACACCCGGAGTCGGTTTTTCCGGCAGCAAGCTCAGCACGCGGTCGTAATTGCGGCGTGTGCCCCAGTGGCTGTTATCTGCCTTGAGCGCGCTCTTATACGAGGTCATGGCCTGCGTCAGCAGGTACTCCACCTCATCGCGCGTGTTATTGTCGTTGCCGCCGGTGACCTGTATCGCCTTGAGAAAGAACATATTGCCTATGTTATGCAGGATAGCGGCGCGTTGCACAGGCGTGGTGCCATCTATCAGTTTGGCAAACAGCAGGGTGGCTTCTTTATAGCGCTCGTTCTTTGCCAGCCAGTAAGCCACTGCATATTTGGCTTCAAAACTCTGCTGGTCGGTTGGCGGAGTTTTTGCGGTGGTGATGGCTGCATTGAATGCCCTGGCCTGTTGTATGCGTTGCCAGGAATAAGCCATGGTGACTGTGGCGGCCACTGCGACCACGATCAGGCCTGTGACCAGTTTTTTTACGCTGAGCGCCATGTGTTGATCTCCAGATATTTAACCGCCAGCAGAAAGGCGATCATGACGATCGCGATCCAGTAACACACATTGGTGTAATCATGGCCGGGGACTTTTTCCATATATTGAATTGGTTTTTTTTCTTTGCTGTTGATGTCGGCGATCGCTGTTTCCAGTGAGCGCGGGTCAGACGCTTCATAAGCATTGAACGGGGTGCGCAGTGTCTGAAAGTACTGGTACAGCAACACTTCGGTAGGCATATGGCCGTCATAACCGCTGGCGGTGTACTTGGGGTCAAAAATGGTGATGCCGCCTGGCTGGCGCAACACTATCCAGTACAAACCTATGTTGTAGCGTTGCAGCCAGTCACGCAGCTTCTGCTGTACCATATCGCTGACGCGGCCGGCACCATCCGAGATCAGTATGATGGCGCGTGAACCGGAGTCAGGCACGTCTTTGAACAACTCTACCGCACTGGTCAGGCCGCCACCGATATTGGTCTGGAACAGCGAGTTGCCTGCTGTGGCCTGCACGGCAGACAGCACGGCTTCCTTGTTCTCGGTCAGCGGCAATACATACATGGCCGAGTTACTAAAGGTGATGACGCCCATCATGTCATTGCGGCGTCCTTTAATAAAGTTGGTGATGATACGCGCAGCCGCTACCGACTTGGTCTCGCCTATATGGCCGTCCTTATCGCCGACAAAAGCATCATCCATACTGGCGCTGCGGTCCAGCACCAGGCCTATCTGCGCGCCTATACCGGTACGCAGGACTTTTTGTTCCAGCGTATGTGGCCCGGCCAGGCCTAAGATCACAAACAATATGCTGAGTGCGGCCAGCGCTTTTAATAACAGCCCTATGATGCTGGATAAAGGGTCAGGCGGCAGCAGGCCTATCCACGAATAATGTTTGCTGTGTGAGCGTTCCAGCAGCAATGGCAGCAACGCCAGTGGTAATGCCCACAGTACCCAGGGGTGAGTGAATGCCATGATGCTATTTCGCCCCTGCTTGTAAATCTGGTGTCAGGCCGCGTTCGCAATCGCGCATATGACGGCAAAACTTGCGCAACCATTGTTTGGCCGGCATGCCGAGTTCCGGCGTGGTCTTGGCATCAAAAAACACCTGGCGCGAGAGGTTGAAGAAACGCTCAATCTCGGCCCGGGCCGGTTGATAGGCGGGTTTTTCCTGTATGAATTGTTCTACATTGTTGCTGAACACGCTGTGCCCGGCCACCTGCTGTATGGCCTGGTGTACTACGCCTATGGCTTGTTGCAGGCCTTCTTCATTGTCAGGCAGCTTGCCTACTTTGCGATAAGCCTTGGCAAAGGCACCCCCCATGCGTGGCAACCAGGTGTGGGCACCCAGTATATACAGTAAACCAAGCAGGCTCAGCGCCAGCACCGCCGCCGCTATTTTCAGGGCTTGCTCTTCTCTCACCGTGCTGATGGTGAAAGGCGGGATCAGCGGGCTCATCTCACTCTTGAGGTTGACTTCACCATAGATAGACAGTGGTGAGGTGCGGAAATTGAAAGACGGAAAACGTAACTGGCGCAGTTCTGTTTTGCCGTTGTGACGCAGCTTGACGATCTCGCCGCGCAGTATGGCTGGCCTGACCACGCGCCCGGACTTGAACACCTGGTAGACCAGGTGGATAGTGTGCTCGCTGCGGTCGGAGAATTTTTCCTCTTCTACACTGATACCAGCCAGTTCAACGCCAGACACCTGGCCGCGATAGCGGTGCTCATAACCGACGATAGGCAGCGATTCGCGCACCAGTTCATAAGGTTTTTTAACGGTGAGTATGATGGTGCGTTCCAGTTTGTCGCCGACCACATAACCGGCGTCACGCGTAGGGTTGATCTCCTTGACCGTGACATATTTATTGTCTACGTTGGGCAAGGTGACATCGGCACTGGCAGGCAGCGCGGCGCATAGTGATACCGCCAGCAGCAAACAGGTGAACAGGGATTTAGGCGCTTTCATCAATCGCATTCCTCAGACAGTCACATATTGATGGAAGTAGTCGGACAGCAGGTCTGCGTCAAACGTGTCTTCCACAAAAAATGGCTGCATATCAAATTTCATAAATATATCTTCTATCGCCTGGCGTCTGGCGGCAAAGGTATCCAGTATGCGCTGGTGATAAGAGGCGCGCAGGAACAGGGTACGCCGTTCGCCGGTTTCCGGATCGTTGATGCTGGTGATACCAAACTCCGGCAGGTCCTTGTATTCGGTGCTGTTCCATAACACCACCGGCACGATATGGTGGCGCAGCATCAGTAACAGGGTCTCTTCCAGGTGTTCCAGCGGCATGTGAAAGTCTGATACCAGAAAGATCAGTGCCCGTTCACGCGGCAGCAGGCGGGCACTTTCCAGCAATGCGCCGGCACCTACCTCGTTCGGTAGATGGTTTTCCAGGCGGTCGGCCAGTTCCAGCATGCTATGCGGCCGGGCGGAGAGGGTGCTCAGCCATTCATCACGCAGTTCGTCATCAAAACCGACAAACGCCACCGGGTCGCCGTTACGGGTCGCGGATTGCGCCACCGAACGCGTGATCTGTGCGGCGGTGGTCAACTTGGTATGCGGCACCCCATACTGCATAGAGCCAGAAAGGTCACACATGACAAACACCGGTGTGGCGCTTTTCTGGTTGAAAATGCGCACATAAACCTGTTCCATAGGGTCGCGTATGGTCTGGCGTATATCGATACGGCGCGGGTCAGGGTAGGAAAGCAAGGTGGTATGCCCACGAAACTCCATGCCCATGCCGCGCTGGTTACTTTTATGGCGACCAGGGCGGCGGGAGCGTGAGCGCCAGCTGATGTGGTAGCTGAATTCCTTGATGTAGTCCATAAGCTGCGTCAGTTCAGGCGTGGCTTAAGGCGCAGACACAGCATTGACGATGCCGGACAGCATCTCGCGCGCAATCTCGGTACGGCGCATCTCATACACCGGGCTGAACACCAGGCGGTGGGCGATGGTTTCGTGGAACACGGCATGAATATCCTCAGGCACTACCGCATCGCGCTCGTTCAGCCAGGCATTGACACGTGCAGCACGCAGCAACATACCCATGCCGCGCGGGCTGGCGCCGGACAATACCAGGCGTTTCATATCCACGTTGGAGACCTTGATGCCGTAAGCCAGCGGGTCTTTGGTGGCCAACCACAGGTTCAATGCGTATTTACGCAGGGCAGGGCTGGCAGTGATGTTTTCCTGTATGACTTTGGCAAAGCTGTTGAGCTGGTCGAACTTGAGTATATGGGCCTCTACATTGCCTATCAGCTGATCCACATCATGAAAGCGCGTATCAAAGATCAGTGATTCCATGATGTCGTGCGCAGGCGGCACCACGATAGGGATCTCCATCATGAAACGGTCACGCGCCGCAGACGGGATATCAAAGGTTTCTTCTCTTTCGACCTGGTTACGGTCAGCGAACACCAGCATGTGCGGGAAATAATGTTCTTTGTTAAAAGCGGTCAGGGTGCGTTCTGCCATCACCCGCAGCATCAGCGAGTGCACTTGCGGGCGGGCACGGTTGATCTCGTTAAAGAAAAAGATGGACAAGTCCTGACCGGACATCAGCAACGGCCCCGGGCTCACATGCGGCTTGCCGTCTTCACCGAGGTAGGTGTGGTAGACCAGGTCGTTAGGCATCAGGTCTATGGTGCCTTCGATACGCTGGTATCCGCCACCAATGCCGCGGGTGAATGCACGCAACAATGTGGTCTTGCCTACGCCTACATCGCCTTCAAGCAATACATGGCCACGGGCAAACACTGCCGTGGTGATCAAACGCACCGGGCTTTCCTGGCCGACCACCACTTTATTGACTTCTGATTCAAGTTTTAACGCGTGTACCCGCCAATCGGCTAGTTGTTGATCATGCATTGCTGATTTCCTGACGTAATATAATTTTTTGAAGGTTAATTGTAACTAAATTGTAATTTCTTAACAGGCATTTGTCGCAGATTATCGCTTAAACCCTTATGCAAAGACACTTTCCAATATGTAAAATTCCGTAACAATTTCGGGAATCTTACCTAGGTTTTTGCTAAAAGTATACAGGTCTGTATATTCTTGCTCTGACAAAAAGCTTTGACTAAACGCGATTTCCGGCGAAAATATTGTTTTATCAAAAAAATTAAAATTACATGTCCACGAATTCCATGTCTGGAAAAAGCAGTTTCAGTAAAGAAGAACTATTGGCCTGTGGCCGGGGTGAGATGTTTGGTGAGGGCAATGCACAACTGCCTTTGCCGCCAATGCTAATGTTTGACCGGATAGTTAAAATATCTGACGAAGGTGGCAGATACGGCCAGGGCGAGATCATTGCCGAGCTGGATATCAGCCCTGACTTATGGTTTTTCCAGTGCCATTTTACCGGTGACCCGGTGATGCCAGGCTGTCTGGGTCTGGATGCCATGTGGCAGCTGGTAGGTTTCTTCCTGGGCTGGAAAGGTGGCCTGGGTCGTGGTCGCGCGCTGGGTTCAGGTGAGGTCAAGTTTACCGGACAGGTATTGCCTACCGCTAAAATGATACGTTACCACATTGATCTCAAGCGTGTGATCATGCGTAAATTAGTCATGGGTATTGCCGATGCACGCATGGAAATCGATGGCCGTGAGATTTATAATGCCAGTGATTTGCGTGTAGGCTTGTTTACTACCACGGATAATTTCTAGAAGTCGTTATAGTGTTGAAGTCTAAGGAGGCGCAATGCGTCGCGTAGTGATTACAGGATTTGGTATCGTATCCAGTCTTGGTAATAACAAACAGGAAGTGCTGGACAGCCTGAAAGCTGGCCGTTCCGGTATCACCTATCAACCGGAATATGCTGAGCGCGGTTTGCGTTCGCATGTGGCTGGCTCTATTAAAAATCTGGATGTCGAAGCACTGATAGATCGCAAACTGTTGCGCTTTATGGCGAAAGGCCATGCCTATGCCTGGCTGGCGATGCAGGAAGCGATCGCCGATGCCAAACTGCCGGAAGACCTGGTTTCCAATGTGCGTACCGGCCTGATCGTCGGTGCCGGTGGCACGTCTACCGAAAGCATGCTGGAAGGCACTAATACCCTGGCAGAAAAAGGCATACGCCGCGTCGGCCCCTATATGGTGACCAAGACCATGAGCAGCGGCATCGTCGCCTGCCTGGCCACAGGTGCCAAGATCAAGGGCGTCAATTACGGTATCAGCTCTGCTTGTTCTACCAGTGCGCACTGTATAGGCGCAGGGGTTGAGCAGATCCAGCTCAACAAGCAGGATATCGTGTTTGCCGGCGGTGGCGAAGAAGAACATTGGACCATGAGCTATCTGTTTGATGCCATGGGCGCGCTGTCCAGCAAATATAACGAAACTCCGGACAAAGCTTCACGTACTTATGATGCAGACCGTGACGGATTCGTGATTTCCGGTGGTGGTGGCATCGTGGTGCTTGAAGAGTACGAACATGCCAAAGCGCGCGGTGCGCATATCTATGCCGAAGTAGTAGGCTATGGTGCGACCTCGGATGGCTACGACATGGTTGCGCCTAGCGGTGAAGGCGCAGTGCGCTGTATGCAGCAGGCGCTGCAGGGGCTAGACATCAATGATATCGATTATATCAATACCCATGGCACCAGCACCCCGGTAGGCGATACCAAAGAGCTGGAAGCGATACGCACCGTGTTCGGCGAAAGCAAGGCCGCCATCGCTTCGACCAAGTCACTGTCTGGTCACGCATTGGGTGCAGCGGGTGTCAACGAGGCGATTTACACCTTGCTCATGATGCAGCATGGTTTTATTGCGGCTTCTGCCAATATCGATAACCTGGACCCGGCAGCCGAAGGCTTGAATATTGTGCGCCAGCCTATCACGGCTACAAAAATAGAGACTGCATTGTCAAACAGCTTTGGCTTTGGTGGCACTAACGCCACCCTGACACTGTCAACCAAAAATCTCTAGCCTCTAGCGTCTAGTCCCTACTAAGCCGAAAGTGTGTTCCTGAAAACCAGGGGCACACTTTATCTTTTTTAGCCGCCGCTTTTTCCCGCTGCAGGATTTTCTTAACAGCCGCTGCTGTCTACTGTTACTGATAGCACAGATGGGTTGGACTGTGCTGAAGTGATGCTATATTCCAGTTTGCAATGACGCTCGTCATGCGCGCCTGCCAGAAAGTAGGTGGCACGATTGGTGTCAGAAAGTGCAGGCTGTATGGTGAATTTGCCAGGCATCATCAACTGGTCCAGGCCGCCGGCGCCGTGGGGAGCCAAACCGACCGGGTACCTGCCGGTGAACAAAATGGGTTTGCCTTCTATGGTGGTAGAGGAGGTCGTCTGGTATTGATCGATATCGCATTGCGGGTCAGAGATACACATGCCTTTTGCCATGGCGGCGACCGACAGCACGGTGGCTTTGAAAGACTGTAACGATGCCAGCCTGGCCTGGGTATCGGTGTTTGCCAGGCGCGAATAAGCACCGGCTGCAAGCACCGAGATGACCAGCAGCGCGACCACCAGTTCGACCAGGGTGAAGCCGGATTCAGTGCTCGCGGCATGTTTCAGTTCAGGATTTAGAGTGTCATTTTTATGCATCGCGCGCTATCTTACTGTAAGCATATGCAGCGAATGCGAATTTTTGATGAATGTTGCAAGTGTTAAATAGGGCTTACAAATGCGTCTTTTTAAAAACATTTTTTCAGCGTTGCTGGTGGTCATTTTACTCAGCCAGTGTGCCACCATGATGGGTGAACGCACAGTGCGCATGAGTGCCAGCCAGATCCAGCAAAAGCTGAACAGCAAGCTGGAAAAACCGTTCACGGTGAAGAAGATGTTCCATGTGCAGCTCTCCAACGCACTGGTGACGCTGGACCCGGCCACTGGCAGGATACATACCAGCATGGACGCCAATATAGGCAGTGAGTTACTGGCAAACACGGCGACCGGCAAGGCGACCTTGTCCGGGCTGCTTAAATTCGATGCGGCGCGCAATGCGGTGATCCTGGATCAGCCTGCGATAGAAGCCATACAGCTGGACGGTGCCAATAGCCAATGGAATGGCATGCTGCAGCAGCTGGCCAAGGAAGCAGGCAGCAAGTGGTTGAATCAACTGGTGTTATATGAGGTGAAACCGGAGGAGCTGGTGTATGGCGGCACGCATTACCAGCCGACTGATCTTCGCATCACGGCAGATGAAGTGCTGGTGACTTTAAAGCCCCAGTGATATGACAGCCGCACCAGTGTAAGCTATTATGCTATTACGGGGTCAGATGTTTTTCGAGCAATAAGGCCGCCACCACTTTACGACTTTCTGCGGTCAGTATATTGAAGGTACGGCAAGCGGCGGCAGTGGTCATGCATTCGACCGCGATATGTGCCGCCTGAAATGCCTGCAGATGTTTGGGGTGCACAAAACGTTGCTTGTCACCACTGCCGAGTAACACCACCTCCGGCTTGAACGCCAGAATCGCTGCCAGTGCCTGCGCATCCAGAGTCTCCCACGCGCCACTGAACCAGTCGGTAGTGAGCGCGTCATCACTGATGATCAGCGACTGCGTGTATGGCTGCTGATTGATGGTGATGGCCTGGCTGTCTACGCCATTGATCTGGTATTGCTGCTCGCTTTTATGCAGGTGTAATTTCATGCGCGGTGATCATCTCTAAACATTCAAAAATAAAAGCTTGCATCTGCCTGAACCAGCATGATCTGCTCGCCTGTTTCATTGATGAAGCAAGGGTTTGCAGGTAGAATGAAAGTTTTACTTTAAGAGCTTAACACACGCGAAATGCGTTTGTTAACAGTGTATGCAGCCAGTCAATAAATCAAATAAATTAAGTAATGTCTGTTATGACATCCGCGGCCCGGTATTGCAGCGCGCCCGCCAGATGGAAGAAGACGGCCAACGCATCATCAAGCTGAATATCGGTAACCCCATGCCATTCGGTTTTAATGCGCCGGAGGAGATCGTGCAGGACGTGATCCACAACATGGATCAGGCCTCTGGCTACACCGATTCAAAAGGCTTGTTTGCAGCGCGTAAAGCCATCATGCATTACACCCAGCAAAAGAATATCGAAGGCGTGACCATAGACGACATCATCATTGGTAATGGTGTGTCTGAGCTGATAGTGATGGCGATGCAGGGCCTGCTCAACAATGGCGACCAGGTATTGATCCCGATGCCGGATTACCCGTTGTGGACGGCGGCAGTGAATCTGGCCGGTGGCAGTGCGCGTCACTATATCTGTGATGAGAAATCAGGCTGGTTGCCAGACCTGAAGGATATCGAAAACAAGATCACTGCCAATACCAAGGGCATAGTCATCATCAACCCGAATAACCCGACTGGTGCCCTCTATCCCCAAGAAATCCTGGAAGGCATCATAGAGATCGCGCGCCACCATGGCCTGGTCATTTTCGCCGATGAAATCTATGACAAGGTGCTGTACGACGGCAATACGCATACTTCTATCGCCTCGCTGGCAGATGATGTGCTGTTCGTCACCTTCAACGGGCTATCAAAAAATTACCGTGCTTGTGGCTATCGTTCCGGCTGGATGATCATCTCCGGCGATAAAAAACCGGCCAAGGATTATATCGAAGGCCTGAATATGCTGGCGTCTATGCGGCTATGTGCCAATGTGCCAGGGCAGTTGGCGATACAGACCGCATTGGGCGGCTATCAGAGTATCAATGACCTGGTCGCACCTAGCGGACGCTTATGCAAGCAGCGTGACCTGGCTTATGAGATGTTGACCGCCTTACCTGGCGTCAGCTGTGTCAAGCCGCAAGCGGCCATGTATCTGTTTCCACGGCTGGATCCTAAAATCTATCCGATTCAGGATGACCAGCAATTTATCCTCGACCTGTTGCTGGAAGAGAAAGTATTGCTGGTGCAGGGTACCGGCTTTAACTGGCCTACCCCTGACCATTTCAGGGTGGTGTTCCTGCCCAATGTCGATGACCTGACCGAAGCGATGACGCGCATAGGCCGTTATCTGGATGGTTACCGTAAAAAACATAGCAAATAGCGCGTGCCGGCACGTGCTGATGATTCATTTAGAGTGTGACTTAAGTTATAGAATGTGAATATGAAAGAACTCAAAGTAGGTTTGTTAGGCATTGGCACTGTAGGCGGTGGTACATACACTGTGATCACACGCAACCAGTCAGATATTACGCGCCGTATAGGCGGCAATATCCGTATCGTGCAGGTGGCAGACCGTAACCTGGAATTAGCCAGGCAAGTCACCGGTGGCCAGGTGGCCGTGACTGACGATGCTTTTGCCGTGGTGAATAACCCTGAAGTGGATGTAGTGGTCGAGCTTATCGGTGGTTATACCATAGCCAAAGAGCTGGTGTTAAAAGCAATAGACAATGGCAAGCATGTGGTCACCGCTAACAAGGCTTTGCTGGCCGTGCACGGTAACGAGATCTTCAAGGCTGCGGCTGAAAAAGGCGTGATCGTCGCGTTTGAAGCGGCAGTGGCTGGCGGTATCCCTATTATCAAGGCGCTGCGCGAAGGCTTAAGTGCCAACAGGATAGAATGGGTGGCCGGCATCATCAATGGCACCACTAATTTTATCCTGACTGAAATGCGTGACAAAGGCCTGGCTTTTGCCGACGTGCTGAAAGAAGCGCAACGCCTGGGCTATGCAGAAGCAGACCCTACGTTTGATGTGGAAGGCATAGATGCCGCCCACAAGCTGACAATCATGGCGAGCATCGCCTTTGGCACACCTATGCAGTTTGAGCAGGCTTATACCGAAGGCATCACCAAGCTGACGAGCCAGGATATCCAATACGCGCAAGAGCTAGGCTATAGAATCAAGTTATTGGGCATCAGTAAAAAAACAGAAGCCGGTGTGGAATTGCGTGTGCATCCCACCCTGATCCCGGAAAAACGCCTGATCGCCAATGTGGATGGCGCGATGAACGCCGTGGTGGTCAAAGGTGATGCAGTCGGGCCTACGCTGTATTACGGTGCCGGAGCCGGTGCCGAACCCACGGCCAGCGCCGTGGTGGCTGACTTGGTGGATATTGCCCGCTTGCAAGGCACCACGGCTGAACAGCGTGTGGCTTTCCTCGGTTACCAGCTTGAGCAGCAGCAAGCGTTACCGGTATTGCCGATTGCTGAAGTGCACTCTGGCTACTACCTGCGCTTACGTGCATCAGACAAGCCAGGCGTGATGGCGGATGTTACCAAGATACTGGCCGACCTGAAGATCTCCATAGATGCCATGCTGCAAAAAGAACCAGAGGAAGGTGAAGCCGAAGCCGATATCATTATCCTGACGCATACTACACAGGAAAAGATCATGGACGCTGCCATAGGCAACATTGAGGCTTTGCCTGCTATTGACGGTGCAGTGACCAAGATCCGCTTGGAAACATTGTCCCGCTAAACATTGTCCCGCTAACGCTAGCCATGCTGGTTTGCGCCATGCCTGAACCAGCGCTAATACATTAGGTAATATGTAATGAAATATATCAGTACCCGCGGCCAATCACCGGCCTTGAGTTTCAGTGAGATCCTGCTTGGTGGCCTGGCGCCGGATGGCGGCCTTTATCTGCCTGAGCAATATCCGCAATTCAGCGACGCAGACCTCACCGCCATGCGCGGCATGAACTACCGTGAACTGGCGTTTGCCATCTTGTCACGCCTGGTCGATGACAGCGATATTCCGCACAGCGACCTCAAAGCCATCATAGATAAAACCTATAGAGCAGAGGTATATGGCTTTGCGCGTGCCGGGCAGTCTGCCGAAGACATCACGCCTACGCTCAAGCTGGAAGAGAATCTGTACCTGCTAAGCCTTTCCAACGGGCCTACCCTGGCCTTTAAAGACATGGCCATGCAGTTGCTGGGCAATCTGTTTGAATACGTACTCAGCAAAACCGGCCAGACCACCAATATCCTGGGTGCCACCTCTGGCGATACCGGCTCTGCCGCCGAATATGCCATGCGTGGCAAAAAGGGCGTGCGCGTATTCATGCTGTCGCCATACCAGAAGATGAGCCGTTTTCAGACTGCACAGATGTTCAGCCTGCAGGATGACAATATCTTTAATATCGCCGTCAAAGGCGTGTTCGACGATGCGCAAGATATCGTCAAAGCCGTGTCCAATGACCATGACTTCAAGGCGCAATACAAGATAGGTGCAGTGAACTCCATCAACTGGGGCCGTATCGCAGCCCAGATCGTCTACTACTTTAAAGGCTACCTGGCAGTCACCCGGGATAATAAACAGAAAGTCAGTTTCACCGTGCCTAGTGGCAACTTCGGTAACGTCTGTGCCGGGCATATCGCCCGCATGATGGGCCTGCCAGTGGAGCAACTGATCGTTGCCACCAACGAAAACGATGTGCTGGACGAGTTCTTCAGGACCGGTGTCTACGCCCCGCGTGGCGCGGCCAATACCTACCATACCTCCAGCCCGTCTATGGATATCAGCAAAGCGTCTAACTTTGAGCGTTTTGTGTTTGACCTGGTAGGGCAGGATAGTGCCAGGGTGCGCGAGTTATGGACGGCAGTGGACCATGGCGGCAAGTTCGACCTCAATGCCGACGGCTACTTTGACCAGGTCGCTGACTTTGGTTTTGTGTCTGGCAGCAGCAATCACGCTGACCGCCTGAATACCATCCGTGCCAGCAAACAGAAATATGGCGTGACCATAGATACGCATACCGCCGATGGCCTGAAGGTCGCGCTGGAAAAACGCGATCCGCAAGTGCCCATGCTGGTGCTGGAAACCGCTTTGCCGGCCAAGTTTGAAGATGCCATCGTAGAAGCGCTGGGTGTAGCCCCCGAACGGCCAGCCAGCCTCAATGGCCTGGAGGACCTGCCGCAGAGATCCACAGTGATGGATGCCAGTGTAGATGCGGTCAAAGCGTTTATAGTCGCCAATACTTAATCATTTTCGGGAGCCCTCGCATGCAACAGTATCATGACCTGCTCAACCACGTACTGGCGCACGGCCACCAGAAAACCGACCGCACCGGCACCGGCACCATCTCGGTATTCGGTTACCAGATGCGCTTCAACCTGGCAGAAGGCTTCCCCTTGCTGACCACCAAAAAAGTGCATTTAAAATCCATCATTCATGAGCTGTTATGGTTTTTAAAAGGCAGCACCAATATCGCCTACCTGAAAGAGAATGGCGTTAGTATCTGGGATGAATGGGCAGATGCCGAAGGTAACCTGGGCCCGGTTTACGGCTACCAATGGCGTAACTGGCCCAAGCCGGACGGATCGCACATAGACCAGATCAGCCAGGTCATCCATCAGATCAAAACAACGCCTGATTCACGTAGACTGATCGTGTCTGCCTGGAATGTTTCCGATATTGAGCAGATGAAACTGCCGCCTTGCCACGCTTTTTTCCAGTTCTACGTCGCCGATGGCAAGCTGAGCTGCCAGCTGTACCAGCGCAGTGCCGATATCTTCCTCGGCGTGCCATTCAATATTGCTTCTTACGCACTGCTGACCATGATGGTTGCGCAGGCCTGTGATTTGCAACTGGGTGACTTTGTGCACACACTGGGCGACGCGCATATTTATAACAACCATATGGACCAGGTCAAAGAACAATTGTCGCGTTCAGCACGCGCATTGCCGACCATGCGTATCAACCCCGAGGTGAAAGATATCTTCGCTTTCCGCTTTGAAGATTTCACGTTGGAAGGCTACGACCCGCACCCGGCCATCAAGGCGCCAGTCGCTGTATAGTCCAGTCGCTGATAAATCCTGACAAATGGCTATTTTTAGCCATTTTGTTAACAAGATGTAATTTTTGCACCAGAATAAGCTGTTTTTGTTATCCTTTTTCGCGTTATGTATCGTGGTGTAAGAGTACCTAGCTTGAGCGCCACACCTCAATCATGACATTTAACAAGGAGATCAAAATGCAAATAAAAGTGTCACTTATCACTGCCGCGCTGTGCGGTGTATTGTCGGGTCAGGCTTTTGCTGACCACGCCACCCTCAAACCTAAAGCCTACGATAGCCTGGGCAAGTGTGTAAAAGCAGCTTTATCCAAGCACGATGGCAAAATCGTTAAACTTGAAGCTAAATCAGAGCGCAAGCAACTGGTTTACGAGTTTGACATGCAATCCAGCGATGGCAAAGCATGGGATATCGAGTGCAATGCTAAAACTGGCAAGATCACTGAAGTAGAAGAAGAAGTCACAGCTGATGACGAAAGATTCAAGGCATTAGCCAAAGTATCTGAAGAAGACGCGAAAGCCACTGCACTGGCTGCGCATCCAGGTAAAGTGGTAGAAACAGAGTACGAGCTTGAGCCAGACGGCAAAGCTTCATACGAGTTTGATATTCTGGAAGCAGACAACGAAGAAGTGAAAGTGGAAGTTGATGCGACCACCGGCAAGATCGTTGAAACCAGCTATGAAGTCTACCAGATCGGCCAGGAGTAAACGGCTGACTTGAACCGCCTGTTATACTGAGGCGTTCAGACTAGTAACTCAGTAGGTCAAAAGGCACCGCATATGCGGTGCCTTTTTTGCATGAGATCAATATGCAAGTTAGGGAGCGTCTACCCCGATAGGAGCAAGTTTGCAGTTGCTCATATCGGTCCTAGTGATAGTTCACTCCCTGCTGGTAATGAGCATTAAATATGCCAGTACAACCCTGATTTTTAAGCGCATGATTGAAAAAACTATTTTTTTAGTCAATGGGAATTTATCCCGAATTATTGGTGGCTGATAACAGCCAATTGGTTGTAATTCCGCGTATTTACAACCAATTCTTGTTTGACAGAATCAGGCAGACTGCAGAAAGCGGTGTATGCCCGTCAGCAGCTTTTTATACTCACCGCGTTTGATTAGCTCGCTCTGCGCCAGCATATTGAGCAGCGAAGACTGCTGGTGCTGTGTATTCAGGGCGTCCAGGAAGGCGCTGGAGAGGTTTTCATTGCTGGCGACATAGCACAGATTAAAAGCATCACAAAAATCGCCATACAGGCTGCCTATCATCAGGCTCCTGGCATATTTGCTGGCTAGTGGCGGCGGGCTTTCCTGGCTGAGTGGAAAACTGCTGCGCTGGTCATCTATCAGCAGCAGGCGGTAATCGGCCAGCTTTTGCGCCAGCAGGGCTTGGTCTGTCACATAGTTTTCGCTGCTGAATAGGGCGGAGGTGTCGCACCATAGCGCCGCGACCGGGTAGTTGATGCAGTATTTCTCTATCTGCTCGGCAAAGGTCGCAGCCTGGTTGCCTGCAGTTTCGGCCAGCTGTATCACATGTATGCCCTGTTTTTGCAGCAGCGTGATCAGGCTGGCGCTGATATTGTGGTCTACCAGCAATAAGCCATCATCCGGGTTGATGCTATGGATGACAGCGTTTTGCAGCGCCAGCCAGCTGCCGCAGGCGATATGGTCAGGCGAGACCAGAAAGCGTTTTTCATGTGCTAACAGGTTGGCCAGCATGTGCTTGAGGTTGAACAGGCCGGTCGCATCATAATCATGCGTTTGCAGCTTGTGCATATGCAATGCCGCGCGGCGGATGTGGTGCAGGCTGGTTTTCTGGATCAGGGTGTGTATGCTGTTGGCGTAAGGGTCTGACTGTGGCCGCTGCAGCGAGGCCGCAACAGACTCTGCGTCGCGCAGGGCGCTGGCGGGCTGTTTGACGCGCGCAGTGGCGGTGACAAAGGTGCCGCGTTTAGGCTCGGTATAGATCAGGCCCAGGGCGGACAGTTCTTCATAAACACGGGAAACGGTCTTGCGGTTGATGCTGAGGCGTTGCGCGATGTCGCGCGAACTGGGTAGGGCACTGCCGCCCAGCCAGGCACCGCCTTCTATCATGCCGCGAAAATGCTCTATCAATTGCTGATGGATAGAGGCCGCAGCTTCTTTATCTAATACCAGGGAATAATGCCAGGGTCTGAGCACAGCCAGTGTATACCTTCAATCATATCAAGTAAGAACGCGATACCGCCGTTAAGACGATGCCGCAATTACCTGAAGATCACACTAGGACGTGCCCTCCAATGTCTGCATGATACAAAAGAAATGCATTTCAACA
The DNA here is from genome assembly GCF_042676265.1 of Methylophilus luteus. Taxonomy (NCBI): domain Bacteria; kingdom Pseudomonadati; phylum Pseudomonadota; class Betaproteobacteria; order Nitrosomonadales; family Methylophilaceae; genus Methylophilus; species Methylophilus luteus. The sequence goes on along the minus strand of NZ_JBHTKB010000001.1, from coordinate 1,060,550 downwards.
AAGTTTTCGGAAAAATTCCTTATCTGGCCCATGAATAAAACCCGAAACTGGCTGGCTGTCATCGCGTGCTATCTATATTACAGTTACATCCGCTTAATACAGTGATACATCTGTAACAGGATGGGTAACAGCTCTGGAAGCCTAGTCCGGTAGCAAACTAAGCGTCGCTCAATGTTTTTACGTTTATTCAATATTTTTACAATATTGCTACATGTGATTTATCTCCGGAGATATAACTATGATGAAAATCAAAACCGCTTTTGGTGTTGCTGCTAGCGTAGCGCTTGCCTTGCCAGTGCTGGCATTTGCCGCTGCTGACCAGGAAGCCGCCATGAAAGACCCAAATAACTGGGCACACCCACGTGGCCAACATAACAACCAAGGTTATAGCAGCCTGGCACAAATCAACAAAGGCAACATCAAGAACCTGAAAGCTGCCTGGACATTCGCTACCGGTGTTAACCGTGGTCACGAAGGTTCTCCAGTCGTCGTTGGTAACATGATGTATCTGGTGTCTGCTTTCCCGAACAACATTTACGCGCTGGACCTGAACGATAACCAGAAAATCGTCTGGTCTTATTTCCCTAAGCAAGACCCAAGCGTGCAAGCGGTTCTGTGCTGCGATAACGTGACACGTGGCCTGGGCTTTGGCGACGGCAAGATCTTCCTGCAACAGAACGACGGCATGCTGGTCGCTCTGGATGCCAAAGATGGTAAAAAAATCTGGGAAGTAAAAAACACTGACCCAAAAGTTGGCGCGACTAACACTAACGCACCGCACGTGATCAAAGACAAAGTATTGACCGGCTGTTCAGGTGCTGAATTCGGCGTACGCTGCTTTATCGCTGCATACAACCTGAAAGACGGTTCTCTGGCATGGAAAGCCTACTCAACAGGCCCTGATGCTGAAACATTGCACGACGCCAACACTAACAAAGACAACCCACTGTACAACGCGCTGTCAGTTTACCAGGACGTAAACGGTGGTAACAAAGAAGGCGGTTCCTTCAAGCGTCTGGACGCTTCACAGATCAAAGGTGGCGAAAAAGAATTGGGTACACGTACCTGGTTGAAACCACAGGCGATCAAAGACGGCTGGCAACATGGTGGCGGTTCCGTATGGGGCTGGTGGCCGTATGACGCTAAAACAAACCTGGTTTACTACGGTGCTGGTAACCCATCTGTCTGGAACCCGGACGTACGTCCAGGCGACAACAAATGGTCTATGACAGTGACTGCGCGTGACCTGGACACCGGCGTGGCCAAATGGGCGATGCAAATGACTCCACACGATGAGTGGGACTACGATGGCGTGAACGAAGTCATCCTGTTCGACAAAGGTGGCAAAACATACGCCTGGCACCATGACCGTAACGGTTTCGCCTACACCTGGAACGCAAACACCGGTACGCTGATCGCTGCTGAAAAAGTACACCCGTTTGTTAACTGGGCTGCTGACGTAGACCTGAAAACAGGCGTGCCAAGCAAAGATGGCCGTTACTCTACTCACCAGGACTACAACGCTAAAGGTATCTGCCCGGCTGCGTTGGGTACTAAAGACCAGCAACCTGCTGCTTACTCACCAAAAACCGGTTTGATGTATTCTCCACTCAACCACGTATGTATGACATACGAGCCAGTTGAGTCCAAATATGTTGCTGGTCAGCCATGGGTTGGCGCGACATTGACCATGTTTGCAGGTCCTGACGGTGTGATGGGTGGCTTCGGTGCTTATGATCCTATGACCAACAAAAAAGTCTGGTACAACAAAGAGAAATTCTCCGCCTGGAGTGGTGCTCTGACGACTGCAACAGATCTTGTGTTCTACGGTACTCTGGACCGCTGGTTCAAGGCAGTAGATGCCAAAACTGGTAAAGAACTGTGGAAATTCCAGGTTGGTTCTGGCGCGATCGGTAACGCATTCACCTACGGTAACAAAGGTAAACAATACGTTGGTATCTTCTCCGGTATCGGTGGCTGGGCTGGCGTGGCGATGAACCTGGGTATGACCAGTGATACCGACGCACTGGGTGCTGCTGGTGGTTACAAAGAGTTGACCAAGTACAACGCTGCTCCTGGCGGCGGTGCACTGAATGTATTCTCACTGTAATTCGAGATTTATCTCAAAGTTACTTTAGCAATACGTAGTCTTAGAAACACCCTGCTTCGGCAGGGTGTTTTGTTTTGTGGAATTCAACAATAGATTTAAGTTGCGGGACGAGACCTGAGTAGGCCGGAAGTTTAACTGGTAATAGAAGGCATTGGCCTTAAGACGGTACTGGCTAGCTTAGCCGTAGATATGCACTGCATTTTCAGCACGTATCTGCTGAAATATCTGGTGGCGTGCCGGGGCGATCTCACCTTTGGCGACCGCTTGCAATATCATGCATCCCGGTTCATGCGTGTGCGTGCAGTTATTGAATTTGCAGTGGCCTATGTGCGGCCTGAATTCAACAAAGGCATATTCGAGCGCGATACTGTCTATGTGGTATAAGCCGAATTCCTGCAGGCCGGGGGAATCTATGATGGCGCTGTCATTATCCAGGTGATACAAATGGGTGGCCGTGGTCGTGTGTTTGCCGCTATCCAGGGTGGTGCTGATCTCCTGGGTCTTGCTGCGCACTTCTGGCAATAAACCGTTGATGATGGTGGATTTACCCATGCCCGATTGACCGACCAGTATGCTGGTATGCCCGGCAAGTATAGGCCGTAAGGCATCGACCGACGCTTTGGCGTTGAGTGGTAACGAGATATAGCCCAGCTGCGCATAGCGGGCAAGCTTGTCCAGCGCATCCGGGTTGGGCAGGTCACTCTTGTTCAGTATGATCACCGCGCGTATGCCGGCGGCTTCGGCCGCGATCAGGCAACGGTTGAGCAGGTCTTCGTAAAAGCTGGGCTGGGTGGCCAGTACTATCAATATCTGGGTAACATTCGCCGCCAGGATCTTGCTTTTAAAGGCGTTGCTTCTGTAGAGCAGGGTATCCCGTTCAGCGGTCTTTTCAATCACACCTTCTTTATTGGAGGTGAGTTTGACCGAGACCCGGTCACCAGCCGCATTATCGACTTTTTTGCCACGCGTGACGCAACTGAGTATGCGTCCATCAGCCAGCTCGACGTTATAGCGCTTGCCAAAGGCAGCGACGATCAATCCCTGTTCCAGCATATTAGAAATGGTAGTAGGTCTGGTTGAGGTACTGCACCACCTGTAGCTCATCGTCATCGAACCACTTGAGATTGAGCATGGTGTTGCAGTTGGTGACCTGGGCTTTCAGGCCGTTGAGTGAACGCACTTTACGGTATTCGCGGGTGTAAATACCACTGCCATCACCGCCAAAACTACTGGCATGGCAGGAGATGCATTGGCTTTTCACCAGCTTTTCCCCTGCCTGCACATCGGCAGTCGCCTCTGCGTATGCGTTGCTGACCGCCATTGTGCTTAGTGCAAGGATGATGGCTGCTCTCATGCGTAGGTTTGCAATTTGGCGATACGCAGGCTGGCGGGCGGGTGTGAATCGTAAAAGGCCGAGTGTAATGGGTCTGGCGTCAGCGTAGACGCATTATCACGGTACAGTTTGACCAGTGCATCTATCAGGTACTGCGGACGCGACTGTTGCGAGGCGTATTGATCCGCTTCAAATTCGTTTACGCGCGAATAAGCCGCCATCAGCGGGCGCAATATAAACATAAACACCGGGCTGACCAGCATAAACAGCAGCAAAGCCATGTGATTGCTGGCCTGCACTACGCCCAGGCCCTGGTAGAACCAGTCCTGCTTCATCAGAAAACCCAGCAAAGCCAGGCCCAGCAGGCTGAGACCGAACATCATGACTATGCGTTTGATCACATGTTTATGCTTGAAATGGCCCAGTTCGTGGGCAAGTACAGCTTCGATCTCGTCGGCATTGAGTTTCTCAAGCAGGGTGTCAAAAAACACCACCCGTTTGTTTTTACCAAAACCGGTGAAATAGGCATTGCCGTGGCCCGAGCGTGTGGAACCATCCATCACAAACAGACCCTGGCTGGCAAAGCCGCATTTTTGCATTAGTGCTTCAATGCGGGCTTTCAGGCTCTGGTCCTGCATAGGCGTGAATTTGTTGAATAATGGCGCAATCCAGATAGGGTAGACCGCCAGCATAAACAGGTTGAATACACTCCAGATAAGCCAGAGGTATAACCACCACCAGTCGCCAGCGCCTTCCATCAACCATAAGGCTGCAAACAGCAGAGGGCCGCCCAGCAGCAAACCGACCAGGCTGTGTTTGACCAGGTCGGCAAAAAACATGGCGCGCGACATTTTGTTAAAACCGAATTTTTCATCCACATTAAAGGTTTGAATGTAATCAAACGGCAATGTCGCCGCCCCTGAGATCAGCATGGCCGAACAGATCATCAGCGCGCCACGGATGATCTCATGCGCAGGTAGCCATTGTTGCCACAGTTGGTCCAGGCTTTGTAACACGCCGCCCAGGGTCAGGACAACTAACACCACTGATTCAATGATGGTTTCACTTAAACGCAGTTTGACTTTGGCAGTGGTGTAATCGGCGGCACGCTGGTGCGCTTCCAGGCTGATGGTTTCTTCAAACGCCTTGGGCACCTGCTGGCGGTTGTGCTGGATATGCCGGATATGCCGCAAGCCTAGCCAGACACGGATAGCGAGACTGATGGCAATGACAGCAATAAAGATTTGAGTAAAGAGTTCAGGCATATCGTTCGTGGGTTCGCTAAATGATTCTGGCTAAGTGTTTTCGGTTAGCTATTTTGATGGATTTATACCCACCTTGTTCACTGAACTGAATATAATGTCCCATTTTAATGGAAATCATGACGTGAGGCACACAATTGGCGACTAATCAGGACAATTTAATCTGGCTGGATATGGAAATGAGTGGCTTGCTGCCAGAGACTGATCGTATTCTTGAGCTGGCAGCGGTGGTTACCGACGCGCAACTGAATGTGATCGCAGAATCCCCGGTGCTGGTCGTTCACCAGTCTGACGCCGTGCTTGATGGCATGGATGCCTGGAATAAAGGCACACACGGACGCAGTGGCCTGATCGAAAAAGTGAAAGCGTCTACGCTGGATGAAGAAGCGGCCACCGATGCCATGCTCAGTTTTCTCAAAGAGCACGTCGCAGCCAGCAAATCACCTATGTGTGGTAATTCCATCTGTCAGGACAGACGTTTTATGGCGCGTTACATGCCGCGTCTGGAGCAGTTTTTTCATTACCGCAACCTGGATGTCAGCGTGTTTAAAGAGTTGTCACGTCGCTGGCGCCCGGATATTTACTCAGGCTTTAAAAAAGCCAGCCGCCATGAAGCACTAGCAGATATTTATGAGTCCATCGATGAGCTTAAATATTACCGTGAGCATTTCCTGGTAATGACGCCGCCAGCCAAGGCAGAATAAACGGCAAAAGCAGGATAAAAAAAAGACGCCTACTTGGGCGCCTTGAGGGAGGAGAAGTTAGCTTTGGAGAAGCTTGATTAGTAATTAGCAGCTTTTGTGCCAACTCTCCTTTTTCCCTCTGCGTATCATCAAAATTTAGGGCTAATCAGCCTGGAACCAGCGTTTCATATAGCTTCTGATAGTGTTTTGCCCGCGTTTCCCAGCTCACATCCTGCCGCATCGCCTGTTTTTGCAGTTGTAACCACTGACCAGAATTGGCAAAAATCGCGATTGCCTGGCGCAAGGTGACCAAAAGTGTCCACGGGTTATGGTAGGGCATAACAAATCCTGTCATTTTTGCTGGCAGTTTTCCTGCTGCAGTCGGCGCGCCGCCATGCACGGAATCTGCCAGCCCACCGGTGTTGGCCACTACCGGAATCGTCCCGTAACGCAGGCCATACATCTGGTTCAGCCCACAAGGCTCAAAACGCGAAGGCATGACAAAGATATCGGCCCCCGCCATGATGCGGTGCGACAAGGGTTCGTTATAGCCTATGGTGACAGACACCTGCCCTGGATAAAGCTGCATCAGGGTCCTGTATTGTTGTTCCAGCGCCGGCTCGCCACTGCCAAGCACCGCCAGCTGACAGCCGCTGTCCAGCAGTTGATGGGCAATGGTCGCCAGCATATCCAGGCCTTTCTGGTGCGTCAGGCGGCTGACCACCCCGAGCAAAGGCGCGTTGGCATCCACTGTCAGCCCCAGTTCGGTCTGTAGCGCATGTTTGACTTCTTTTTTACAGCGCAATTTACTGACACTGTAGTGCACAGGCAGGTAGGCATCGGTAGAAGGGTCCCACACATGCGTATCTATACCGTTGAGTATGCCGGTCAGATCGGCAGAGCGGTGCTGCAGCAGGCCCTGAAAGCCAAAGCCGAACTGCTCGGTCTGTATCTCCTTGGCGTAGGTCGGGCTCACGGTAGACAGCGCATCGGCGTAGTAAAGCCCGGCTTTCATAAATGAGACATGGCCATAAAACTCATAGCCTTCGGTTTTGAAATCCTGTTCATCCAGCGTCAAACGATGGCGCCAGTCGGCATGAAAATTACCCTGGAAAGCGATATTGTGTATGCTGAACACCGACTTGGTGCTGCTGCCCATCTGGCGCAGGTAGTAGGGTGTCAGGCCGGTCTGCCAGTCATTACAGTGGATCACATCCGGTTGCCACGTCTGTAAGTCATTGGGCATAGACAGCAGGGCCGCCACCTTGGAGAGCACGCCAAAGCGCAAGGCATTATCCTGCCACTCGCCGTATTGCGGATGATGGTAAGGCCCGCCTTCGCGGTCATACAGTTGCGGGTGATCTATCAGCAGCAGCGGAATGTGTGTGCCAGGCAAGGTGGTCTGGTAAATATCGCAACTTATGTCGTGGAACACCTGCAATGCACCGAGTAAACGCGGTGACTCACAGGTGGCCAGAATGCCACGATAAGCCGGCAGGACGATCTGGATATCCAGCCCGCTGGCGAATAATGCAGTGGGGAGTGCGCCACTTACGTCTGCTAAACCGCCTGTTTTGATAATGGGGAAAATTTCTGAGGTGGCAAATAATAAACGCAAGGGAATCTCTTTAAATCGACTGAATGTGGTGGATAGGCAATGTCACTATAAAGTGTCACTGGCAAGTTATGATACATTGCCTGAAACAGTTTTAGAAGGACATTAAAATGAAATCATGGCTAGCAGTGGCGGTCGGCGCGAGTGTGGGCGCATGGATCAGGTGGGGTTTATCGCTGAGCCTGAATGGGATAGGGGTGATCCCGCTGGGTACCTTCCTGGCAAATGCGATCGGCGGTTTGCTGATGGGCGTGGCATTAGGCATCTTGCAAACTGTGCCGGCCTTGTCGCCGGAATGGCGCTTGCTGATGACCACCGGCTTTTTGGGCGGCTTGACCACATTCTCCACTTTTTCGGCAGAAGCCTTCGCACTCCTGCAAAAGCAAAACTACGGTTGGGCCATGCTTTATATCAGCAGCCATGTCATCGTCTCTATTGTGTTGACCATCATTGGTTACTGGTGTGTGCTGCGCTGGCAATAACTGCTACCAGCCACCACATAAAACCAGGCACATAAAAAAAGAGAGCCATCACTGGCTCTCTTTTTTGTTACCGGTTCCAGTTTCAGGCTGGCTAAAACTGGCTCGGGTGGTTATGGCTGATAGCTTATTTCTTTTGCGTTTCAACCATCACCATCGCGTTGGCTTCGCCAGCGGCTGCTTCATCTTTTTTCCACTTGGCAGCTGAGCGTGGCTTTTTGGCTTTGCTCGCCGCTTCTGTGGGTGCGGCAGCGGCGGGTTTACTGTCACCAGACTTGGTTTCAACCAATTGTATGCCTGGGTCTGCCGCAGTGCTGTCAGCGGTTGCTTTGGCAGCGGCCGGTTTGCGTTTACGTGCTGCCGGTTTCTTTTCCGCAGTGTCTGCCTGATCAGCAACTGCTGATTTGCTGGCTGGTTTGGCAGCTGGTGCTGTTTCAACCAGTTCAATCGCTGGCGCAGCTGTTGCAGAAGTTTCTTCTGCAGCCTTGCCATTTGCTGCTTTGCCTTGGCCTTTACCAGCGGTCTTGCCACCACGTGAGCGGTTGCGTGCCGGTTTTTCTGCAGTGCTGTCATCAGCTGGCGCTTTTTCTGCGACTTTTGCTGCTGGCGCTGCCTTGCTGGCCTCTGCCTGGTCAGCAGTGTCTGCGCTGCTGGCTGGTGCTACAGATTGCGTTTCAGCCGCTGCGCTAGCCTTGGTTTCAGTCCTTACTTCAGTCCTGGCCTCAGGCTTAGCTTCTATCTTGGCTGCAACTGGCGCTGCGGTAGCCTGGTTAGAGGTCTCAACATGGTCTGGCGTCTGTGCTGCCGCTTGCGACTCGTTCACCTGGGCCTGGGCGTTGTTGTTCAGGCCTTCAGTGTTCTCAGTGCTGCCAGACTCATCACGTGGCCTGCGGTCACGACGACCATGACGGTTGCGGCGGTTGCCACGCTCGCCACGTTCCTTGTTCTCACCTGGTTGCGCGGTCAATGCGGGCTGGTTAGTCTCGGTTTTGGCTGCTTCCTGTGCAGGCTGGCGTGGCTGCCTGTCTGCTCTTTCCTGTCTGTCAGGACGGTCTTGCCTGTCTTTTGCTGCAGGTCTTTCCTGTTGCGGTCTTTCCTGTCTAGGCTTGGCATCCTGATCTTTGGCCGGGCGCTCGCCACGTTCCTGCTGTGGACGCTCGCGCTGACGGTCACGGTCACGACGGTTACGGTTCTTGTTACGGTCACGACCCTGGTCTTTGCCTTCGCGCGTTGGCTTGCTGGTTTCTTCAACGACAGGTTTTTCTTCCAGGCCTAACCAGGATTTGATCACGCCAAAGAATGACTTTTTAGGATCTACCGCGGCCACCACTGGTTTTTCTTCCACGATAGGAGCAGAAGTCGCCGGGGTGATGCCTTTGACCAGGGCTTCAACTTTACCTGGACCTGCTGCTTGCTCTAAACGGTGCTGGTAGTCTGACTCAGTCGGCAGGTCGACCATTTTGTAGCTGGCCTGGGTGGTTTCTTCATTGACATCATCATTGCGGATACGCACGATATTGTAGTTAGGCGTTTCCATATGAATATTAGGGATGAGGATGACCTCAACGCCAGTGCGCTGTTCTATCTTGTGGATATCGGCACGTTTTTCATTGAGCAGGAAAGTCGCCGCTTCAACCGGTAGTTGTACCTGGATGATGGCGCTGTTGTCTTTCATCGCTTCTTCCTGCGTGATACGCAGGATATGCAAGGCAGTTGATTCGATGCCACGGATATGGCCGGTGCCGTTACAGCGCGGGCAGGTCATATGGTTGGTTTCACCCAGGCTAGGGCGCAGGCGCTGACGTGACAGCTCCAGCAGGCCAAAGCGCGAGATCTTGCCCATTTGTACCCGGGCGCGGTCATGGTGCAATGCATCACGCAGCGCATTTTCCACTTCGCGCTGGTTACGCTGGTTCTCCATATCGATAAAGTCGATCACGACCAGACCGCCGAGGTCACGCAGGCGCATCTGGCGCGCGACTTCTTCAGCTGCTTCCAGGTTGGTATTGAATGCTGTCTGCTCAATATCCGCACCTTTGATGGAACGGCCAGAGTTGACGTCGATAGACACCAGCGCCTCAGTGTGGTCGATCACGATCGCACCGCCTGAAGGCAGGCGGACTTCACGCGAGAACGCAGATTCGATCTGGTGCTCGATCTGGAAGCGCGAGAACAGGGGGATCTCATCCTGGTACAACTTGACGCGTGTCACATTGCCCGGCATGACGTGGTTCATGAACTGCAAGGCTTGTTCATGCACATCTGCGGTGTCAATCAGGATCTCGCCGATATCGGCACTAAAGTAATCACGGATGGCACGGATTACCAGGCTGCTTTCCTGGTAGATCAGGTAAGCACCAGGCTGGAAATTGGAAGCATCTTCGATCGCCTGCCATAATTGGGTCAGGTAGTTCAGATCCCATTGCAGCTCTTCAGCGGTACGGCCTATGCCGGCGGTACGCGCGATGATGCTCATGCCGTTAGGTACTTCCAGTTGCGCCATGGTGTCGCGCAGCTCATTGCGGTCTTCACCTTCAATGCGGCGTGAGACACCACCTCCGCGTGGATTGTTAGGCATCAGCACCAGGTAGCGGCCAGCCAGCGAGATAAAGGTGGTTAATGCTGCACCTTTGCTGCCGCGCTCGTCTTTGTCCACCTGGACGATGACTTCCTGGCCTTCTTTAAGCACATCCTGGATGCGGGCGCGACCTTCAGGTTTCTCCTGAAAGTAGCTGCGGGAGATTTCCTTAAAAGGCAAAAAGCCGTGTCTGTCAGTACCGTAGTCGACAAACGCGGCTTCAAGTGAGGGTTCAATGCGGGTGATCACCCCTTTGTAGATATTGCTTTTACGCTGTTCTTTACCAGCGTGTTCAATATCCAGATCTATCAGTTTTTGTCCATCGACAATGGCAACGCGTAATTCTTCCGATTGCGTTGCGTTAAACAACATTCTTTTCATGCAGTGCTCCTTGGCGGAAGCTGCAGAATAAAAATGAGTACAGGGCGAGCCAGGGTTGTGTATCAACCGCCAGAATTTAACGTGAGGCCAGATTTAACCTGAGGCCAGTGCAATGGCAATTGCAAAGCTAATGAAGCAGTGCAGGCATCAATATGCACAATCTTTGAGTATGTCCATGAGCCACAAGGGCAATCATATTGATACTCATATTATCTGAAAGAGCTTAGCTGATGAAAGGCTAGTCAGGTGTGTCGTTGTTATCCACCTGTGTGATTTAGCACTATTTATCTACTAAAATAAAACCCTATGCAGAGTCTAAATTCGTTAAAATTCGGGTTTGGCAAACGCCGGGCTCATATCGTTATTTATTCTGCTTGAGCTTTCGCGTTTCGTATTTCTATTAATTATCGCTACTTGATGGCGAGCGGTATTCACCAAAATTTTTTGATTCTGAATTGACACGCAGGGCCAGTAAAATGGCCGCTGTCGCTAAGGTTGTTTCGTTGCCAGCAATGTGAAAAATTGTTGACGATACCGGAAAAAACGCAGACCCAGAATGCCGACAGTATATCTATAAGTCCTGATAAAGCAAAGCAAGACCTGCATATGACCCCCAATTCACAACAAACACCAATACCGGCCTTGCCAGACAACGCGCAAAAGCCATTGCACCAGGATAAACCAGCCAGTGACAGAGTCACTTTGCTGCTGGTGGATGAGGCTTCTGAGACCCAGCGCGTGGATAACTATCTGGCCAAGGTACTTAAAGGCGTGCCCAAGAGCCACGTCTACCGCATTTTGCGCAGTGGTGAAGTGCGGGTGAATAAAAAACGCGTCACCGCCGAGTACCGCCTGCAACTGGGCGATGAGGTCAGGGTACCGCCTATACGCATGGCAGAAGCCGCGCCTAAACCTGGCGTGCCTGCGGTCAGGCCCAAACTGGCCGAGATGGTCATCTATGAAGATGACGCCATGCTGGCGCTGAACAAACCGGCCGGCATGGCCGTACATGGTGGCAGTGGCATCAGCCTGGGTGTGATCGAACAGTTACGCCTGGAACGCCCGCAGGCCAAGTTTCTAGAACTGGTGCACAGGCTGGACCGAGAAACTTCCGGCGTGCTGATGATCGCCAAAAAACGTTCGGCGCTGACCGCCCTGCACGAAGCCATGCGCCAGCACAAAATGGATAAACGCTACGTGATGATGGTGCACGGGCAGTGGCTGGAAGCAAAAAAGAAAGTCATTCTTGATCTGCAGAAGTATGTGACTGAAAGCGGTGAGCGGCGCGTGCATGTAGTGGAGCAGCCTTTGCTCAACAATGCACCAGGTGGGCGTAAATCAGTCAAATCCGCTGGCGTGATCGCCACGCAGCAGGCAGCTAAAGGCCGCTTTGAAGTTGAGACACAAGTTTCTGAGACCTGGTTTTACCTGCAAGAGGCGCTAGGACAGTTCAGCTTGCTACAGGCCAAACTGATCACCGGGCGTACCCACCAGTTGCGCGTGCAGTTATCGCATTTGGGCTTTCCTATCCTGGGGGATGATAAATATGGTGACTTCACGCTCAATAAACAGCTGAGCAAGCAAAAGTTAAAGCGCATGTATCTGCACTCCAGTGAAACACGCATCGCGCATCCGCTGACCGGCGAGCCATTGCACCTGGTCGCGCCATTACCGGCAGAACTGGACACTTTTTTGCAATATCAGCGTCAACAGAATACTTAATAATAAAAGAATTGAAATAAATGATAGAAAGCGTTCTCGTGAAGCAGTTTGATTTGGTTGTTTGGGACTGGGATGGCACCATTGCCGACTCCACCGGCATGATCACACAGGCGCTGATCAAAGCCGCCGATGAAGCCGGCCTGCCTGTGCTCAGTGAAGCGCGTGCACGCAGCATCATAGGCCTGGGCTTGCGTGAATCGATAGAAGTGCTATTCGGCAATATCCCGGCCGAGCAGGTGCAGGCGCTGATCACACATTACAACCGCAACTATTACGCTGCAGAAGAAACCATACTGCTGTTTTCCGGCATCAGCGACACCATAGCCAGCATAGCCAGAAAAGGCTGTAAACAGGCGGTCGCCACCGGTAAAGGCCGCCGTGGCCTGAATGCCGCCTTGCAGCTTTCTGGCCTGGGCAAATATTTCAGCGCCACCAAAACGGTGGACGAATGCTTTTCAAAACCGCATCCGCAGATGCTGGATGAGTTGATGGACGAACTGGTGGTCATGCCCGAGCGCACCCTGATGATAGGCGACTCGCAATATGATATGCAAATGGGCAAAAATGCCGGTGTTATCACCGCTGCGGTGAGTTACGGCTCGCAAACTGCCACGCATTTGCAGCAGTATTCGCCGGATCACATGTTTCATGATGTGGCAACATTGAGTGCCTGGTTGCTGGCGGCGACATGAGTGACACCGTGCTGACATTCAATAGTGCCGACCTGCTGGAAAAAGGCGATGGCCTGCGTTTTGCCATACCGGCATTGGGGCCGCATGCCAGCGGATTTGTCGTGCGCTACCAGGGCAAGGCCTATGCTTATGTCAACCGTTGTGCCCATGTGCCGGTGGAACTGGACTGGGAACACGGAAAATTTTTCAATATGACGCAAGAATGGCTGATCTGCGCCACCCATGGTGCCATGTATTCGCCGCAGAGCGGGCGTTGCATCGTCGGCCCATGCCAGGGTAAATCGCTGTCGCCTATCCCGGTCAGTGAGCACGATGGCATAGTGACCGTGCATCTGGATCAGTTCTGAACAGTTTTATTTTCAGCGCATGATGACTAAATAGTGGCAAACTGATTAAAATCGTTAAACTGACTAAAATTTATTAATGAAAGTTGAGTTATGCAAGAAGAAAACCCGCAGTCGCCACAACTAAAAAATAGCCAGGCCTCTCAGGATTCGGCTATCAGCAGCCTGGAAAAAATAGCCCTGGCCGGCTTGCAGGAACAAAAGGTTTCAAGGCGCTGGTCGGTATTGTTCAAATCCCTGACTTTTATCTACCTGTTCTTCCTACTGCTGATGCTGCTGGGCTGGGTAGGGGCGAACAAGAACTCCTCGCTGGCACACACGGCCCTGATAGATATCAATGGCGTGATCGAAGCGGGTGGCCAGGTCAATGCCGATGCCGTCATCAGCAGCCTCAAAGATGCTTACGACCATAAAGGCACCAAAGGCATCATCTTGCGTATCAACAGCCCAGGCGGCAGCCCGGTACAAGCCGGCATTATCAATGACGAGATACACCGTCAGCGCAAACTGCACCCTGAAGTGCCGGTATATGCGGTGGTAGAAGATATCTGCGCCTCGGGTGGTTATTACATCGCAGTGGCGGCGGACAAGATCTTTGTCGATAAAGCCAGTATCGTCGGCTCTATAGGTGTGTTGATGGATGGCTACGGTTTTACCGAATTAATGAAAAAAGTCGGCGTAGAACGCCGCCTGATGACCGCCGGTGAGAACAAAGGCATGCTGGACCCGTTCTCGCCTGAGAATCCAAAGCAAAAAGCGTTTGCACAGAACATGCTGGACCAGATACACCAGCAGTTTATCAAAGTGGTGCGTGATGGACGTGGCAACCGCCTGAAAGAGACTCAGGAAACTTTCAGCGGCTTGTTCTGGAATGGCGAAGAAAGCATCAAACTCGGCCTGGCTGACGCTGAAGGCAGTGCTGATTACGTGGCACGCGAAGTGATCAAAGAATCCGAGATCGTGGATTTCACCTACCAGGAGACCGTGGTTGACCGTTTCGCCAAAAAACTCGGTGCGAGTATGGGCCACGAGCTGGGCCTAAATGCTAAGAGCTTGCTGCCAATGCTGCGCTAATCCCTGCAATGCTTTATTTTGAAAAAGGGACCTTAGGTCCCTTTTTTATTTCTCGATTTTATTCACCGGATATTACTCGTATGACCCATTATCTTCCGCTCACAATACGCGCAATTGAAGTCAATGATTATGCTGGATGGAATCAACTATATGCCGCGTATGCTGAATTCTATGCTGTTGAGCAAACTCAGGGGATGCGTGAGCAGGTGTGGCATTGGATACATCAATCCGCGCCATTAGTTTCTGCACTGGTGGCAGTGGATCAAGTGGGGAATGTAATCGGCTTTTTGCATTTCCGGACATTTGTGCGCCCATTGGCCGCAAGTATGGGTGGCTATGTGGACGATCTGTTTGTGTTGCCTGAGGCAAGAGGGCAGGGCATTGCCCGGCAATTGATTAAAACAGTTGTTGCTATCGGACAGGCCAGCCAGTGGTCAGTGGTCCGTTGGGTGACGGCAGAAGATAATCAGCGTGCAAGAGCCTGTTATGACAGGATTGCAGAACACACGCATTGGCAGACTTATCAAATAACGCTTTTAGTAAAAGACTTTTAAATCAAAGCGTTATATCAGAATGATTCAATCAAGTTTTAACCCAGGCATGCCCAAATTAAAACCTGATTCAAAAAAGAATTATTTTTTGGTCTTGTTCTTTTCGTTACGCTGCTTGAGTTTGGCGCGCAACTCGTTCTTGCGACGGCGCATGGTGACCAGGCCTTCGCCTTGTTTGCGCTCGTCTTCTTTGTCAAACGGGTTGTCGCCTTTGTGATATTGCACTCTGAGTGGCGTGCCTACCAGCTGGAAGGCTTTGCGGAAGATGCCTTCCAGGTAGCGGGTATAGCTGTCTTTGATACCATCGATATGGTTGCCGTGTACCACCACGATAGGCGGGTTGCTGCCGCCCTGGTGCGCGTAGCGCAATTTGGGGCGTATGCCGCGTGTGATCGGTGGCTGGTGCTGCGTGGTGGCTTCGCCGAGTACGCGCGTGAGCTGCGGCGTGGCCAGCTTGGCCATGGCGGCCTTAAAGGCGACATCCACTGAACCGAGTAACTCGTTGAGGCCTTTTTTGCGCAGGGCAGAAATATAGTGGAATTTGGCAAAGTCCAGGAATTGCAGTTTGCGGTCGATCTCGCGTTTGATCCATTCGCGTTCATCGTCTTGTAAACCATCCCATTTATTGATGGCGACCACCAGTGCCCGGCCTGAGTCCAGAATATAGGCGGCGACGTGTGCATCCTGTTCGGTGATGCCTTCCTTGGCATCGACCACCAGGATGGCGACGTTGGCGTCTTCGATCGCCTGCATGGTTTTCACTACCGAGAATTTTTCTACTGCTTCAAACACTTTGCCGCGCTTGCGCACACCGGCGGTGTCTATGATGGTGTAGTGTTTGCCGTCTTTTTCGAGGTCTATCTCTATCGAGTCGCGCGTCGTGCCTGGCTCGTCAAACGCGATCACACGGTCTTCACCGAGCAGGGCGTTGACCAGGGTGGATTTACCTACGTTAGGGCGGCCGACGATGGCTATCCTTGGCGTATCCGGGTTGATTGGTGGCGAGGATTCTTCTTCTTTGGCGACCATGGTTTCCAGCGCGATCTCTATCAGGTCACGCACGCCTTCGCCATGGGCGGAGGAGATGGAGAGCGGTTCGCCTATGCCCAGCTCGTGAAAATCGGCACTGACCACTGCTTTACGCATGCCTTCGGTTTTGTTCACGGCCAGCAGCACCGGGCGTTGTGCCTTGCGCAAGGTCTGCGCAATGGTGAATTCCTGCGGGGTGAGCCCGGCACGCGCATCGACCAGGAAGATGATGACATCGGCTTCATCTATGGCCAGCAGGGTCTGCTTGGCCATTTCCTTGAGGATGCCGCTATCAGCGGTAGGTTCAAAACCGCCGGTGTCTATCACCAGGTAAGGCTGGCTGGCACCCAGGCCGCGCCCGTAGTGACGGTCGCGTGTCAGGCCGGGCAGGTCTGCAACCAGCGCGTCACGCGTCCTTGTCAGGCGGTTAAAAAGAGTGGATTTGCCGACGTTTGGCCGGCCGACTAGAACAATGGTAGGTAACATTACTTGTATGTGACGGCATAAATGTGCCCATCACGTGATTGTGCTAGAAACTGGTTATTAGTCCCTGCAACCAGTGACATGATTGGTTTGGAGCCAAGCTGAGTGCGGCCTACAAAGCTGCCATCATCCTGACTGAGGAGGTGTATATAGCCTTCAAGATCACCCACCGCGACCACAGAGCTCATAGGCAATGGCACGGTCAGGTGGCGGTAACCCAGGTTGCCCTGGCGCCAGAAAGTTTTGCCATTGCTGGTATCCAGCGAGTAGACAGAACCTATGGTGTGACTTAAATAGATCTTGTTGTTATCAACGGTCAGGCCTACATAGCTGGAGATATCGCGGCTCCAGGCGACCTGGCCGCGCTGGCGGTCTACGCCGGCGACTTTGCCCTGATAGGCCACGACATAGACCATAGCGCCATCGACGTATGGCAGGCTGGTGATATCGGCGATACGCTCGATCTCGGTCACGCCTTTAGGCTGCGCTACGGTGGCTTCCCATAGCAGTTTGCCATTGTCGGCGCGGATAGCAACCAGTTTACCACCCGGGAAACCGGCATAAACAGCGCCGCCGTCAACCACGATACCGGCCTGGTTCTTCAGTGAGAGCGAAGGGGTGGCGCGTTCATATACCCATTTGCGACGGCCATCTGCGGCATCTATGCCGTAAATATGGTGATCGCTGGTGCGTACTATCACGGTGCCATCAAAATAACGGGGCTGGCCTTGAACCTCGCTGCTGAGGATGGCGTTCCACAGTTTTTTGCCATTCATATTCAAGGCGTATAAGTGACCCTTGCTGGTGCCTGCCAGTATCAGGCCGCCGCCCAGGCCTACGCTGCTGCTGATAGGCTCGTTCAACTCGGTCTGCCACTGGATCTTGCCATTGTCTGCCGCCAGTTGCGTGACGGTGCCTTCGGCGTTGACTGCATAGACCATGTTATCCGCCAGCACTGGCGCATAGGTGAAACGGCCCGGCTCACCGACGTCGGTAGACCAGGCGATACGTGTTTCGTAAGAACTTTTGATCTCTTCAAGTTCGACTGGCGGGTTGGCAGGTTCCGCGCCAAAAATGCTTTCGCTCAGATTGGTTTTAACGTCATTGAAAGCGGTGCAGGCAGACAGGCCGCTGCCTAGCAGCAATATGGCAGCCAGAGTCAGGCTGTTGAGCAAATGAGGTTTTTTCATAGGCAGATTATTTGAGCTAGGCAAGCGTTGCATGTTAACCCAGTGCGTCCAGTTTTTGCTGGGTCAGGTAAAACAGTTTTCCTTCTGGGTCCAGGCCTTTAAGTGCTTGAATGTAAGCCTGTTTTGCTTCTTTATCCTGTTTTTTGGCAATGTAGATATCGCCCAGCATGCTGTTTTTCAGGCCGTCAAAACCGCTGTCGTCGATGGCTTCCAGTGTTTTCCTGGCGTCATCCAGTGCATTGCGCTCTATCTGCAGGCCGGCGATCTCAATCGCTGCCATGTGCTTGATCGCTGGCTCTTTGGCTTCAGCTACTGCCCACTGCAGTTGCTTTTCGGCCGCTTCGCCCTGTTTGGCCTGGTGCAAGGCACGCGCAGCAAACAAGGCCGCTCTGCCTGCATAAGGCGTCATGCTGTAATCTTTTTGCAAGGCCTGCGCATCATTGCTGATCTGCTCGGCTTTTTTAGCATCTACGTCCTGCAATGAGTTGCTGACCAGGGTCTGGTAAGCGGTGGAAGCAGCAGTGGCTTTGTTTTCCATCCATGTCTGGTAAGCCTGCCAACCGGCAAAGGCCACGATGGCGGCCAGCAGCAGGCGTGTCACCATCTTGCCGTTCTTGTTCCACCAGACTTTGAATTCGTCCAGCTGTTCCTGTTCTTCCAAATCGTACGCCATGATATTTTCCTGCTTATTTTTTGTTTGAGTGATTACGTGATCGCTGAGCGCAAGCCCTGACCGGGAATCGCGCTAAGTAATTGTTGTGTATAAATTTGATCGGGTGCATTATAAATGTTTTCTACGCTTCCTTGCTCAATTACTTTGCCTTTTTGCATCACCAGCACCTGGTCGGCGATATGTCTGACCACTCTCAAATCGTGGGTGATAAACAGGTAACTGAGCCCCATTTCTTGCTGCAGCTGCTTTAACAGCAACAGGATCTGCGCCTGTACTGACACATCCAGTGCCGATACCGGCTCATCGCACACCACCAGTTTCGGTTGCAGTATCAGGGCACGCGCGATGCCTATGCGTTGACGCTGGCCGCCAGAAAACTGGTGCGGGTATTTTTGAGCGTCCTCTGCCAGCAGACCGACTTTTTCCAGCATCTGCCGCACATTGTCTCGTTGCTGGCTGGCATCGCCCATACCGTGTATCACCAGCCCTTCAGCGATGATATCGCCAACGCGCATTCTCGGGTTGAGCGAAGCGAACGGGTCCTGGAATATCATCTGGATATCGCGTCGCGCGCGGCGTAAGGCCGATTTATCCAGGGCCAGAAAGTCTGTGCCGTCAAACTCTACTTCGCCGCTATCCAGCGCCAGTAAACGTAAAATGCCGCGCGCCAGGGTAGATTTGCCACTGCCGGATTCGCCGACCACCGCCAGGGTGGTGCCGCGTTTGAGCTGCAGGCTGACATCATCCAGTGCGGTGATGGTCTGCTTGCCTAAACCCAGCGCACCGGTGCGCTGAATATAGGTTTTTCTCAGGTTGCGCGCTTGCAGGATAAGATCAGTCATATGCGTTCCATCAGGCCGGGCTCAGCCAGTCATAGGTCATAGGCTGTAGTATTTTTTTACCTTCGGCATCCGGCACACAGGCCAGCAATGCTCTGGTGTATGGGTGCTGCGGCTGGGTCAGCACCTGGCTGACGCTGCCGACTTCAACGATCTCACCCCTGAACATCACCACCACTTCATCGGCGATATCGGCCACCACGCCAAAATCATGCGTGATGAACAGCATGGCCATGTGCATACGGTCTTTGAGTTGCTTCAACAAGCGCAATACCTGTGCCTGCACTGTCACATCCAGCGCCGTGGTCGGCTCGTCTGCGATCAGCAGGGCAGGTTCGCAGGCGATGCTCATGGCAATCATCACGCGCTGGCGCTGGCCACCCGATAGTTCATCCGGGTAGCTGTTGGCGCGGCCAGAGTCTATGCCCACCTGCTGCAACAGCTCAGCGACTTTTTGTTTTAACGCAACGCCGCGCAAGCCCAGGTGCGTCTGCAATGGCTCACCGATCTGAAAACCGATGGTGAGTACCGGATTTAATGAAGTCATAGGCTCCTGAAAGATCATGCCTATCTGCCGGCCACGCACGGTTTGCATGGCTTTTTCATCCAGGCTGGCAAGGTCCTGGCCCTGAAACACGATATGGCCTTGCATATGCAGCTGCGGGGAGAGCAGTTTCATCACGCTGAGTGCGGTCAGGCTTTTGCCACTGCCGGATTCGCCGACGATGCAGGTGGTTTTGCCGCGCGATAATGAAAGCGAAACGTTACGCACCAGTTTGCGTTCCGGCGTGTGCGCCGGAACGATGCTTAACTGGTCTATGCGTAAAATTTCAGTCATCTGATAGGGGTGCCAGAGTTGAGAGGGCTAGAGTGTTAATCATGAAAACAGCCAGTGCATAAGTGGCCCCGTGTCATAAGTGGAAACCTGTGAGTCATGCAACTGCTGGCCTCCTGGCATGGCAATTATGCAGCCTGCACTATGCCTAATACTTGTTCGAATGGCACGCGGGCCTGTTCACCCTGGCCCAGCATGGGTTTCAGGCTGATCTCATTGGCGGCCGCTTCATCATCGCCAAAAATGGCAGCGTAGCGGGCACCGCTGCGGTCAGCTTTCTTCATCTGCGATTTAAAGCTGCCACCACCGGCATGTAGCACCACGCTAAGCCCCATATTACGCAGGGTTTCCGCCACGGTAAAGGCTTTTTGTTCTGCCAGCTCGCCGACATTGACCAGGTAAATGTCAGGCTGGTTGTGGGCGCTGACACCATATTCCTGCATCAGCAGGAATACGCGTTCCAGGCCTATGCCAAAACCACAGGCGGTGGTGGCGTTGCCGCCTATACGTTCTACCAGGGTGTCGTAGCGGCCACCACCGGCGATGGTGCCCTGCGCGCCTAGTTTGGTGGTCACCCATTCAAATACGGTACGGTTGTAGTAATCCAGCCCGCGCACCAGGCGGTGGTTGATGGTGTAGTTTATGCCGGCTTGCGTGAGCAGGGCACATAGCTGTGCGAAGTGCTGTTTAGAGGCATCACCCAGGCCGTCCATCAGTTTGGGTGCCGCTTCGCACATGGCCTGCATGCGCGGGTTCTTGCTATCTAAAATGCGTAATGGATTGTTGTGCAGACGGCGTTTGGCATCTTCGTCCAGCAATTCGGCATGCTGCTCAAAATAAGCGATCAGCGTTTCGCGGTATTGCGCACGCTCATCAGCGTCGCCTATGCTGTTGATCTGTAACTCTACATCCTTGATACCCAGCGCTTGCCACAAACGTGCCAGCAGCACTATCTGTTCAGCATCTACATCCGGGCCATCAAAACCAAAAGCTTCCACGCCTATCTGGTGGAACTGGCGCTGGCGGCCTTTTTGTACATTCTCATGGCGGAACATAGGCCCCATATACCACAGGCGTTGCGGGCCGTTATAGGTCAGGTTATGTTCTACTACTGCGCGTACACAGCCGGCAGTGCCTTCCGGGCGCAAGGTGAGTTTGTCGCCGTTAAGTGCATCTTGCCAGGCATACATTTCTTTTTCGACGATGTCGGTATGTTCACCTACACTGCGCACGAACAATTCGGTAGGCTCTACCACAGGCATGCGGATATTGTTGTAGCCGTACTGGCTCAAAATGGCACGTGCGGTGTCTTCCAGCTTGAACCACAGCGGGGTGGCTTCCGGCAATATGTCATAGAAGCCTTTGATGGATTGGAATTTTTGGGTCATTGCTAACAGCCGTTGCTTTAATTATTGTGGGATGGCGACGATAGGGATCACGCTGGGTTTGTGGGCGCGTAATTTACCGCCTTCGGCATAATGGGTACGCACATATTCATCCACCAGCAACTGGAAGTCCTGCGCGATGCGTTCGCCTTTCAGCGTCACCGTTTTTTCACCATCGACAAACACCGGTGCTACCGGGGTCTCGCCGGTACCAGGCAGGCTGATGCCTATATTAGCCAGTTTGGATTCGCCTGGACCATTGACCACGCAGCCCATCACCGCCACGTTCAATGTCTCTACCCCGGGGTACTGGCCACGCCACACCGGCATCTGCTGGCGCAACCAGGTCTGGATCTGCATCGCCAGCTCCTGGAAATAGGTGCTGGTAGTGCGGCCGCAACCGGGGCAGGCCGTCACCAAAGGGGTGAACGAGCGTATGCCCATAGTCTGCAGGATCTCCTGCGCGACCACCACTTCTTTGGTACGCGATTCGTTAGGCTCTGGCGTCAGCGAAACGCGTATGGTGTCGCCTATGCCGGACTGCAACAGGATAGCCAGCGCCGCCGTTGACGCTACTATGCCCTTGGAACCCATGCCGGCTTCGGTCAGGCCCAGGTGCAGCGGGTACTCGCAACGCTGGCCGAGGTCGCTATAGACCTGGATCAGGTCTTGCACATTGCTGACCTTGCAGGAAATAATGATCTGGTCCGGGCTAAGTCCCAGGTCTATGGCTTGCTGCGCACTTTCCAGCGCTGACTGGATCAGTGCTTCACGCATCAGCGCATCTGCAGACAGCGGCTCGGCCAGCTTGCCGTTATCATCCATCATCTGCGCCATCTTGGCCTGGTCCAGGCTGCCCCAGTTGACGCCTATGCGCACCGCTTTTTTATAGTGGATGGCGGCTTCTATCATGGCGCCGAACTGCTCGTCGCGCTTGCTGCCTTTGCCCACATTGCCCGGGTTGATGCGGTATTTAGCCAGCGCTTGTGCGCATTCCGGATAAGCCTGCAACAATTTATGGCCATTAAAGTGAAAGTCGCCGACCAAGGGCACGCTGCAACCCAGTGCATCCAGGCCTTTGCGTATAGTCGCTACCTGTGCGGCTGCTTCTGCCGAGTTGACCGTGATACGCACCACTTCAGAACCGGCCTGCCATAACTCATACACCTGGCGTATGGTAGCTTCGGCATCGGCAGTATCAGTATTGGTCATGCTTTGCACCACCACAGGCGAAGCAGTGGTGCCGTAGAGGCCGCCGCCGACTGCGACGTGGCCTATCATGACCTGGCGGGTGTTTCGACGTTGTATCATGCTTCTCAATTGTGCTTATTTCAAACTGTGCTTATTTTAATTGTATTCGGGCCACACGGCCACGGGTGGCCTGGGTCAGGTCATAAGGCTGGTTGTCTATGGTCAGCTGTGTGCCCTGGGCATGGCCAACAATCACATTGACCGGCTTTTCGGCCACTACATTGTGCTCAGATCCGGCACTCAGCACTTCGCTGAGTATCTTCTTGCCTTGCATATCCTCGATACGCACCCAGGAATCTTCAGTGACGCGGAACACCAGTATGGCTTTTTGCGGGTCTGCAGATTTAAGCGTAGTGCTCTCCACCGCATTGTTGGCAGCCGGGGTGGGGGTGCTGACTATGGTGCTGTCAGGCGTGGAGGTTGCCACTGCGGCTGGCTCCGCCACCTGGGCCTGGGTCTGGGTAGTCGCAGCTTCAGGCGCGATGCCTGCAGCGGGTTCAGTCGCAGTTGCTGTGGCTGGCGCGGCTGCCTGGCCAGTAGTAGCTGTTGCATCTGCTGCTGCAGGCAGTGACACAGTCTCGGTCACTGCCGGCGGCACATTGATGTCTTGGCCGGTGGTTTCACTGATCTCATCTACATCCAGCGCCAGCGAGGCGTTTTTAAGCGCCTGCGGTTTGATATGGTTGATATAGAAATAAGCCAGTATCGCGGCCAGGATCAGGAAAATAAAAAACGTCAGTATGCGCTGCGGCCTAATGGTGCGTGCCGGTTTGTCTATCACCGATGGGCTGGCGTTGGACCTCACACTCAATGGCAAAGGCGCAGTGCTGGGCACTATGCGCTGGTAAGCTGCCAGCACCGGCGTCACATCAATATTCAGCAACTTGGCATAGTTGCGGATAAAACCACGCACTATGCTGGGTTGCGGCAGCTTGTCAAAGTCATCCTGCTCTATGGCCTGTATCTGTTTAGGCCCCAGGCGCAGATGGCTGCTGACCTCATGGATACTCAGCCCTTGTGTTTCGCGTGCGGCTTTCAGCACATTGCCGCATCCGGAACCCGGTAGTGTGACTATCGGTGTTTCTTCAATAGGCGGGGTTTCTTCAATGAGTGGCGTTGCCGTTTCTGGTGTAGAAGGTTGCATGCTGTGTGTGTCGCCTGTTAACGTCGGTGTCAGTGGGTCATAGGTCTGGGCCTCAACGCCGGTAGCGGGCACCAGTGTAGGCGTGGCTTCCGTGTCGACCTTACGCTTGCGACCACGTTTGGGTTTATCTGCCGCCTCTGTGTTAGGGGCGCTGACGTTGATGTTATCTTCTGACGTCACTTGCATTTACTCCATTTTCAACAGTTGTTTGGTTTCGTTGGAATTTGGAAACAGTTTATGCAACTGTACACTGTAATGATGTGCCTCATCCGGCATTTGTAATGCACGGTAGATGCGCACAGCCAGCAACAGTGATTCAGGGGTAGGGGCGACACTGACGCTGGTTTGCAGTGTGCTCAAAGCCGCGCTGGCATCACCGCGCGCAAACTGCAGGTTAGCGAGCTGGTAAGCGCTGGCATGTGCCAGAGGGTCCACCTGCAAGGCTTTGCTGAAATAGCTTTCGGCTTGTGGTTTCTGTTTGCTGCGCAAGGCACACACGCCGGCATTGTAATAAGCCACCTGCGGTGTTTTATAGAGCGGGTTTTTAACCGCCAGCAAGAATTCTTTTTGCGAATCTTCATAACGGCCCTGGTCACATAAAAAGCGGCCATAGTTGTTATGTGATTCTGAGTTGGCAGGCTGCAGCTGGATCGCACGCTGGAAAGCCGCTTCTGCCCGCGGTTTATCGCCCAGTGACGCATACACCAGGCCCAGGCCGTTATACGCCAGTGCATAACCAGGGCTGCGCTCGGTGGCAGTGTTGAACTCTTCAAGCGCGACATCGTAACGTTTGAGCCTGAAGTATTCGGCGCCCAGCTCGGTGTGCACACGTGCAGATTCCTCATCGCCGGTTTCGCGGCTGGTGGGCTGCTGGTCATAGGGCAGGTTGTTTGAGCTGGCAGATGGGTTTTGCGCGCAAGCGCTCAGCCACAGGCAGGTGGCCAGCGCTAACAAGAGCATGGGTTGCGCAAAAAAATGTGTTCTCATCACTTATTCGCCCGGTTGTATGGCAATGGTTCTTTGTGTGCGGCGGGTTTTGTCCAGCACCTTGCCAGCCAGCTGGCCACAAGCGGCATCGATATCCTCACCGCGGGTCTTCCTGACGGTCACCACATAGCCAGCTTGCATTAACATATCACGAAACGCGCGTACCTGCATGGGCTTGGAAGTACCATAGCCGCTGTTAGGGAAAGGGTTGAACGGGATCAGGTTGAATTTGCATGGCACATCACGCACCACGTCCAGCAATTGCCTGGCGTGCTCTATGCTGTCATTGACGCCATCCAGCATCACGTATTCAAAGGTGACAAAGTCACGCGGTGCTTTGACCAGGTAGCGTTCACAGGCCGCCATCAGGTCTTTGATCGGGTATTTCTTGTTGATAGGCACGATCTCGTCGCGCAAGGCATCATTCGGCGCATGCAATGACACTGCCAGTGCCACCGGGCAATCCTCTTTCAGCCTGTCCATCGCCGGCACCATGCCGCTGGTCGATAAGGTCACACGCCTGCGGCTTAAGCCATAAGCGCTGTCGTCGAGCATGATCTGCATGGCGGTGACTACATTATCGTAATTGGCCAGCGGTTCGCCCATGCCCATCATCACCACGTTGGAGATGATACGGTCACTGGCAGGCAGCATGTTGTAGCCTTCGGCCTGGCGCAGCGAGTGGTTAGCCACCCATAGCTGGCCTATGATCTCTGACACGCTGAGGTTGCGGTTAAAGCCCTGGCGGCCGGTGCTGCAGAATGTGCATTCAAGTGCGCAGCCGACCTGGCTGGAAATGCACAGCGTGCCACGGTCATCTTCGGGGATAAACACGGTCTCTACGCTATTGGCAGTACCGTCTTTAAGGTTGTTGGTGCCTATCAGCCATTTACGCGTGCCGTCGTCGGAAACTTGTTCCAACTGCACATCGGGTAGTTTGAATTCGGTTTCCTGGCGCAGTTTTTCACGCAGGACTTTGGCGATATCTGTCATCTGGTCGAGGTCTAACACCCCGAAGTGATGCATCCAGCGCATCAGTTGCTTGGCGCGGAAAGGCTTCTCGCCGATACTGTTAAAGTAATCGGCGAGTTGCGGCTGGTTTAAGTTCAGTAAATTAACCAAAGTTCCATTTCTCATCTTCTCAATCATTTAAGCTTCTAAATGAGATCAGGCGCAGGCTAAAAAATGATGACGCCGCATACATTCGAGTATGTAAGGAAATCGTTTTTTAGCAGGCAACGCCGTGTCATGACGAAGCTTCAATGATTAACCAAAGAAGTATTTAATTTCAATCGCTGCATTTTCCAGGCTGTCTGAACCGTGCACAGCGTTGGCATCAATGCTTTCAGCGAAGTCAGCACGGATAGTGCCTGGCGCTGCGTCTTTAGGGTTAGTAGCACCCATCAGGTCACGGTGTTTCAATACTGCATTGTCACCTTCAAGTGCTTGTATCATCACCGGGCCGGAGATCATGAATTTGACCAGGTCGTTGAAAAAAGGACGCTCTTTGTGCACAGCATAAAAGCCTTCAGCTTCAGCTTGTGTCAGTTGCGTGAATTTAGCAGCGACGATCTTCAAACCGGCGTTTTCAAAACGGGTGTAGATTTGACCGATCACGTTTTTTGCAACCGCGTCTGGTTTGATAATGCTAAGTGTGCGCTCTAAAGCCATGAAAACTCCAATGTGTAGTTAATTAACAAGAAAAATCAAACAGCTATTCTACTATTTTTAACGTGATAGATAAACCTTGATTGCGGATTGTTTATGCATGGCTGGCTGATGCCTGGTTCACCCGCCAGCAGCCGGTTTGGTTTTAACAGTGTAAATAACGCGCATTCCCAGCGTTATTTTTTCTATCCAGAGTGTATAGATGTTTGTATGATGTGATGGTTTTTCAACGATGGCGTTGGCTTTTTCAACGTAGACGAGAGATCTTTCCATAATGATTAATACAGAACAGAATATGCATGCCTGCCCAGCCTGTGGCTTGCTATGTGACGATATTACGGGGGATGCCATTGCCAAACAGCAGTTTTCGTGCGGCAAGGCAGCAAAATTTTACGCGCGCAAGACAGTCGCCGCGCAGCCGCAGGTCAATGGCAAACCAGTCACGCTGGCTGAAGCCGTGGCCGCCGCTGCCGCGTTGTTAGGCCAGGCCAAAGCACCATTGATCGCGGGTAGCAGCACCGATGTGCATGGCGCCCGTGCCCTGGTCAGGCTGGCCAACCATAGCGGTGCCGCCATGACCCACCTCAATGCCGATAGCACCTTGCGCAATATGAAAGTGTTGCAGCACCGCGGCTGGCAGACCACCACGCTGACCGAAGTGCGCAACCGTGCCGATGTGATCCTCATGATAGGCACCGATGTGGTCAGCCATAATGCACGCTTTTTTGAGCGCGTGGTGTGGGTGGATGAAGCCATGTTCACCGAGCCTGGCGCCCGCCAGATCATTTACCTGGGTGGCGATAAGCTGAAAACACAGGCTGGTACGGCACCGGATGGCCGTGCGCCACAAGTGATAGACTGTGCTGCCGAGCAATTGCCACAAGTGGTGTCTGCCTTGCGCGCACTGGTCATGAATAAACCGGTGGCGGGCACAGCCGTGGCCGGGGTCGAGGTCAGCACCTTGCAGGCGCTGGCAGATACCCTGAAAACAGCAAAATACGCCACTCTGGTCTGGGTCGCCAAAGACCTGCACTACCAGCATGCTGAACTCACCATAGAAAACATCACCGAGACCGTGGTCGCACTCAACCAGAAAAGCCGCGCCATGGGTTTGTCGCTGGGTGGCAGCGATGGCGATACCAGTGTCAATTACGCACACACCTGGCTTAATGGCGTGATCATAGATGCGCCAAACTGGCAGGAACATGATGCCGTGGTGTGGGTGAACAGCTTTAGCCCCGAAGCCATGCCGCCGGCGGATGTCGCACCAGTCATCGTGCTTGGCGCCGCTGACAGCGTATTCAGCACCGCGCCTGCTGTGTTCATACCGGTAGCGACCCCGGGCCTGGATACCAGTGGCCAGCAATTCCGCGTCGATGGCTCGGTGACCTTGCCGCTGACAGCGGCAAAACCTTCTGCCGTAGCGACCTTGTCGCAGGTGGTGGCATTGATAGAAGAAACACTAGTGAATGAAGGGAAACCGGCATGATCACCTTACTCAAGAATGCCAGGGTGATAGACCCTACCCAGAATAAAGATGGCGTGCTGGAAGATATTTATATCCGTGACGGCCGCATCATAGACAAACCGGCTGAGACTGAAAAAATAGACCAGGCGCATGAGCTGAACGGCAAGATCGTGATGGCCGGCGCCATTGATATGCATAGCCATATCGGCGGCGGCAAGGTCAATATCGCGCGTATGTTGCTGCCCGAGTATCAGGATATGCGCCGCCTGCAGGAGCCGGAAGCCCATATCTGTGGCGCGAACTGCAGCCACCATGCGACGCCGAACACCACAGACACCGGCATGCGCTATATAGAGATGGGTTATACCGCAGCATTTGAGCCGGCTATCCTGGCTGTCAATGCGCGCCAGGCACATATGGAGATGGGCGATACGCCCATGATAGACAAAGGCGGTTACGCCATGCTGGGTAACGATGATTACCTGCTACGCCTGCTGAGCCAGAATGCTGACCAGAAAACGATCAATGATTATGTGGCCTGGACTTTACACGCGACGCAGACCATAGGCATCAAGGTGGTCAACCCGGGCGGTATCTCGGCTTTCAAATTCAACGAGCGTCGCCAGGACCTGGACCAGCAGCACAGCCATTACCACATCACGCCACGCCGCATCCTGCAGGCTTTGAGCCGTGCCGTGAACGATCTTGGCATTGCCAAGCCCCTGCATGTGCACTGTAACAACCTGGGCGTGGCTGGCAACTTTCAGACCACGCTGGACACTATGGGCGCCAGCGATGGTTTGCCCATGCACCTGACGCATATCCAGTTTCACAGCTACGGCACCGAAGGCGACAAGAAATTCTCTTCTGCCGCTGCCAATATTGCCGAAGCGATCAATACAAACAAACATATCACTGCAGATGTCGGCCAGATCCTGTTTGGCCAGACTGTGACCGCATCCGGCGACAATATGATGCAGCATTTGAATGCCAAAGTCGCCAATCCGAAAAAATCGGTGATCATGGATATAGAGTGTGATGCCGGTTGTGGTGTGGTGCCATTCAAATACCGCGATGAAAACTACGTCAATGCCTTGCAGTGGGCGATAGGGCTGGAGATCTTCCTCAGTGTCGAAGACCCATGGCGGGTATTCCTCACTACTGATCACCCGAATGGCGCGCCGTTCACCAGCTATCCGCATCTGATCCGTTTGCTGATGGACAGGTCTTTCCGCAACGACGCGTTCGATAAACTCAACCTCGACGCGCAGGCCATGAGCAACCTCAAGGCGCTGGACCGCGAATACAGCTTGTATGAGATCGCCGTCATGACCCGTGCCGCACCGGCTAAACTGATAGGCCTGCATGACAGGGGTCATTTAGGGGTAGGGGCAGCGGCAGATATCACCGTTTACACCGAGCAAGCCGATAAAGAAGCCATGTTTGCCAAGCCAGACCTGGTGTTCAAGGATGGGCAGCTGGTGGTCAAAGAAGGCAAGGTCATCAAGGTGGTGTGGGGCGCTACCCATACCGCCAAGCCTGCATTTGATTCAGGGGTGGAAAAAGACATCAAGCAGTATTTTGATAGATACCACACCATGCAGATGCAACATTTTAAAATCAGTAATGACCATATTGCGGAAGATGGCCGCAACCATGTCATTAATCATGTGCAGGGGGCATGATGATCATTAACGGCGTAGAAATAGACGACACCTTTGCTGAAGCATTCAATATGCGCGCCACGCGCGTGCTGATCACCGCACAAAACCTGCGCTGGGCGTATAACGCAGCCAATGCCATGACCGGCTTTGCCACCAGCGTGATCGGTTGTGGCGTAGAGGCAGGCATAGAGCGTGAACTGACAGCGGAAGAAACGCCTGATGGCCGTCCCGGTGTCAGCGTGCTGCTGTTTGCCATGGGCAGCAAAGTGTTGATGCAGCAACTGGAAACCCGCATGGGGCAATGTATCCTCACTTGCCCGACGGCGGCAGCCTTTGCTGGTATCGAGTCAGAAGACATGATCAGCCTGGGCAAGCATTTGCGCTTTTTCGGCGATGGCAACCAGATCTCCAAACAGATCGCCAATGCCGACGGCAAGCTCAAGCGCTACTGGCGCATCCCGGTTATGGATGGTGAGTTCCTCACTGAAGAAACCACTGGCATGGTGCGTGCCATCGGTGGCGGCAACTTCCTGGTGCTGGGCACCAGCCAGGCACAAGTGCTGACGGCATGTGAAGCAGCGATTGATGCCATGCGCAAGTTTGCGAATGTGATCATGCCTTTCCCTGGTGGGGTGGTGCGCTCAGGCTCTAAAGTCGGTAGCAAATACCCGAAAATGTTTGCCAGTACCAACGATGCGTTCTGTCCGACGCTGAAAGGCGTGGTCAAGAGCGAGCTCGACCCGCGCGTGGAAAGCGTGATGGAGATCGTGGTCAATGGCCTGACGTTTGAAGATATCGCGTTATCGATGAAGGCGGGTATTGAGGCCGCATGTGGACTTGGTAAAGACAATGGCATACTGCGCATTTCTGCCGGTAACTACGGCGGCAAGCTGGGGCCACATCACTTCAAACTGCGCCCGATTTTAAGCGGGGAGGTCGCATGAGTATCATCACATTAACAGCCAAAGCCATCACACGCGTGGTTGATTGCTGCGCCTTGTCGCCACAAGCCTTGCAGGCTAAAACCGTGGCTGAGATAGAGGCCATCAAACTGGCGAAGAATCTCACTGCTGCTGAAGTGTTCGATATCAGCGTAGATGACACTGAGGGCGCCGTGCAACTGGTGTTTAAAAACACCAGTGCTTACCATGCCTATATCGGTTTCGGCATGACGCTGGGCCAGGTCATCGTAGAGCAGGATGCCGGTGACTTTTTAGGCGCACAGATGCAGCAAGGCGTGCTGATCTGCAAAGGCAATGCCGGCGCGCGGGCAGGTGACCGCATGCGGCGTGGCATGTTGCTGATAGAAGGCGATGCCGGTGATTATTGTGCTTCTGACATGATGGCCGGCACCCTGGGCGTGCTGGGTACTACCGGCGCCTACCTAGGTTATGGCATGAAACGCGGCACCCTGTTGCTGGCCAAAGCGCCTGCGCCACAGGCGACCTGGATAGATTGCGGCCTGCATCAGTTACCGTTCCTGAATATCCTGTATAAATCGTTCAAGCTGCTCGATAGCCGTTTTGCCAGCATCAGCAGCCTGCGCGTACAACGCTGGATGGGCGATATGGGCGGCCTGGGTAAGGCAGAGATCCTGCATATCCTATAATCTTGTGGTTGATTGCTCTGGTCATTTTTTGATCTGGATCAACATTAGTCAAACGGGCGCGACGCCCGTTTGTTTTTTGCGTGTTTGTCTTTTTCATTCAGCGGCTTAGGGTGGTAAAATGCCATTCTTTGCAACCAAGCTATTCCGCACATGAGTCAATACCTCACCGCCGCGCTGTATAAATTCGTCACCCTAGAAAACTATAAAGACCTGCAACAGCCTATCCTGGAGCAATGCCTGATGCTGGGCATCAAAGGCACTTTGCTGCTGGCCAATGAAGGAATCAACGGTACTATCGCCGGCAAGCCGGATGCTATACGCGCCATCCTGGCCTATCTGCGTAGCGACCCGCGCCTGGCAGAGCTGGAACACAAGGAATCCTGGGCCGACAGCCATCCGTTCTACCGCATGAAGGTCAAGCTGAAAAAAGAGATAGTCACCATGGGTGTGCAGGGCGTAGACCCGAATGACGTGGTGGGTACCTATGTAAAGCCGGAAGACTGGAATGCACTGATCTCAGACCCGGATGTGATCCTGCTCGACACGCGTAACGATTACGAAGTGCACATAGGCACTTTCAAAGGCGCGGTGGACCCCAAGACCACGACCTTCCGCGAGTTTCCCAAATACGTGGCTGACAACCTGGATAACACCAAACATAAAAAAGTGGCCATGTTCTGTACCGGCGGCATACGCTGTGAAAAAGCTTCTTCATTCATGAAGCAACAAGGTTTTGAAGAGGTGTACCACTTGCAGGGCGGCATACTCAAATATCTGGAGACCGTGCCTGAGGAAGAAAGCCTGTGGCAGGGCGATTGCTTTGTCTTCGACCAGCGCGTGGCGGTCAAACATGGGCTGGCAGTCGGTGACCATGAGCAGTGCTACGCCTGCCGCATGCCGCTCACGCAGGAAGAAATGCACAGCGAACAGTACGAGGCGGGAATTTCCTGCCCGTATTGCTATCATAAACTCTCTGCTGATAAACGCGATTCTCTGCGCGAGCGGCAAAAACAGGTCAAACTGGCCAAAGCGCGTGGGCAGACCCATATCGGCGATGGCAAGCATAAATAACAAATGTTAATTCTGCCTTAAGCTTGTGCCGGGCTTGAAGTGCACGCCTGGCAGCCTTTGCCCGCCTGATTTCATGTTCGTGAAATAAAATTGGTGTAAATATATGTGATTTTGTCTATACTTTTATCAAAGTGCCAGACCAGATATACCTACGCTAGTTATTAAGGAGAAGGCAGTGAAGTGCCCTGCAATATTAGCCAATGAACAAGAGCGTCTCGCTGCGCTGTATGAACATGGGTTTGACGATGAAGGGCTGGTTCCTAGTTTAGAGCCTATTGTGCAGATCGCCGCGCGCATGTTTGATATGCCGGTCGCGGCGGTGAATATGATAGGCAGCGACCATGTGTTTTTTGCAGCTGCAGTGGGTGTGGGCGAAACGGATATGCGGCGCGATGTGTCTTTTTGCGCGCATGCCATCAATCAGCCGCAGATCATGGTGGTGCCTGATACCGCGCTCGATGAGCGCTTTCACGATAATCCACTGGTCACCGGTGACGCCAATGTCAGATTCTATGCCGGCGTACCGCTGCGCTCGCCGGGCGGGCTAGCACTGGGCGCGTTCTGCGTCATCGATAACAAGCCGCACCCGGATTTTTCTGCAGAAGATCAGCGCAGGTTAGTGGAACTGGCGCATATCGTCTCAGACCGACTGGAACTGCGACGCATAGAAACCTCCAGCAACCGCCATAGACCGACCTTTGAAAAATATGCCGGCAATTCAACCACGCCTGTGGTCTGGTTTGACGAGCAACTGCAGATCATCGCCTGGAACGCGGCGGCGGCACTTTCGCATGGTTATACGCTGTCAGAAGGCGTAGGCCAGCCTGTCGATATGCTGGTGCCGGAGCGCGATCGCCCCATATTGCATGAGACCATAGATAAAGCCATCGCCGCCGATACCCTGGGCCATCTGGATACCTTTTCTGAAATATCCGGCTTGCGTAAAGACGGCACGCGTTTTCTGCTCGGCTTTTCGCTGTTTGCCTGGAAAGAGTCCGGCAAGATGCGGTTTGAGGCTATCCTCAAAGACATCACCGAGCAACGCATGGAAGAGGCCGAATTGCGGCTGCGTGCCAATGCCGACCTGCTCACCGGCCTGGCCAACCGCGCGCGCTTTTACCGGGTGGTAGAAGATACCCTGACCCTGCCCAAGCCTGCCGCCGTGTTTATGCTAGACCTGGATGGTTTTAAGGATGTCAACGACACGCTGGGGCACACGCTGGGTGACGCGGTGCTCAAACAAGTGGCGGTGCAGTTGTCGCAGCTGGTCAATGTGCCAGGGCTGGCCGCCCGCATAGGCGGTGACGAATTCGCTATCATAGTACCTAATATCGTCAGTGCCGAAGCCGCCATGCAGCTGGCTGAAAAAGTCATACAGCGCATCGCCATGCCTATCCTGATAGACGGCCATGAAGTCCGTGTCGCCGCCAGCTGTGGCGTCGCCCTGGCACCTATGCATGCGCAGGAAGCGCTGGAACTGGTCAGCGATGCCGACCTGGCTTTGTTCAAGGCCAAAATGTCCGGGCGCGGCCGGGTGTTTCTGTTCACACCCGCTTTGCGCATGGAAGCAGTGGCACGCCGCCTGTACGCCATGGAGCTGCACCGCGCCGTAGACCAGGGTGAATTCCTGCTCTATTACCAGCCGCAGGTCAACCTGAACAGCGGTGCGGTGATAGGCGCAGAGGCTTTATTGCGCTGGCGCCACCCCAAGCGCGGCGTGCTGACGCCTATCTCGTTTTTACCGGCACTCGAAGGCGGGCCGCTGGCCGCCATCGTCGGTTCATGGATACTGGATGAAGCCTGTGCCCAGGCTGCTTACTGGCGGCGCAACGGCGCCAGCGAGTTCCGTATAGGCGTCAACCTGTTTGAAGCGCAGTTTCACGTCGGCAACGTGGTGCAGGAGGTGATGGATGTACTGGCCCGCCACGGCTTGCCGCCAGAGGCGCTGGAACTGGAGATCACCGAAAACATCGCCCTCGATAACGATGAAGTGGTGCTGAACGCACTGCGCAAGCTCAAACTGTATGGCGTGGGCATCGCCTTTGACGACTTTGGCACCGGTTATGCCTCGTTAAGCCTGCTCAAAACCTATCCGCTGACGCGCATCAAGATAGACCGCTCTTTTGTGCATGGCATGCTGGAGCACAAGCAGGACGATTCCGTGGTCTGTGCCACGCTGGATATCGCGCATGGCTTTGACCTGCAGACCATCGCCGAAGGCATAGAAAGCAAAAGCCAGTACCACTATTTAAAAGAGAAAAAATGTGAAGAGGGGCAGGGCAGCCTGTTCGGCAAGCCTATGCCGGCCGCACAGTTTGCCAGCCTGATAGGCATCAAGAACCTGACGTCTGCTGCCTGACAAGCAGGCCGTGCATCACTGCCGTTAAATCACTGCCGTTAAATGACATCCAGCGGGCTGGCGACACCGCGGCTGCCGGTATTGACTACCTGGGTATAAATCAAGGTGGTGCTCACATCAGCATGGCCGAGCAAGGCCTGCACCGTGTGCACATCCTGCCCGCCTTGCAACAAATGGGTGGCAAAGCTGTGCCGCAAGGTGTTAGGTGTCACCTGCTTGTGGATGCCGGCCTGTTTGGCCAGCTTTTTCACCGCACGCTGCACGGTTTTTTCATCGGCATGGTGTCTATAGACTGCGCCAGTCTGCTGATCGACTGAAAGTTTGCCTGAGGGGAAAACATACTGCCAGGTCAGCGCTGCGCTGTCGTCGGCATATTTATTTGCCAGCCCTGGCGGCATCCTGGCCTCGCCAAAACCTTTGGCCAGGTCTTCATCGTGCAAACTTGCCACTTGCTGCAAATGGGCTTTGAGCGGCTCTACCAGACTGGTCGCCAACAGGGTGACGCGATTTTTATAGCCATTGCTGTCGCGCACCAGTATCTCCAGCCGGTCAAAGTCTATCTCGGCTACCCGCAGGCGCAAACATTCCATTACGCGCAGGCCGCTGCCGTATAACAGGCTCACCAGTAACCACATGCTGCCATCCAGCCGCGACAGTATGGCCTGCACCTCATGTTTGCTCAAAACCACCGGCAAACGCTTATCGGCTTTGACTCTGGTCAGATTCTCCATAGGCGGCAATTCACGCTGCAACACTTCTTTATATAAAAACAGCAGCGCGCTTTTGGCCTGGTTTTGCGTGCTGGCCGACACCTTTTTCTCTAGCGCCAGATGGTTTAAATAAGCGGCTATCTCTGCGCTACCCATCTCGCGCGGATGGCGCTTGTCATGAAAAGTGATAAAGCGTTTTATCCACTGGATATAAGACTCTTCGGTGCGCTTGCTATATTTAAGCGCTTCCAGCCGCTCGACTATGCTGGGGAACAGCTTGGTCTGAGGAGTTTGCAAGGGTATGCTATCCATAAATAGAACTCTTTTTAAAGGTGCACTAAATTTAAATTAAATATTGAAAAATATCAATTATTATCATTTTTTATTATTGTAGGCGGATAATAAAATAAAATACCGCTGCGAGTGACCCAGAACTTGTATCGCCAACGATTGGTCAAGATTAAAACCACCACCGCGCTATATATGGTTTTTAACTTTTTATGAAGGAAGCCAGTTTATGGATAAAGCCAGCGTTGCTAAAAACACGATCTGCCTCTGGTTTGACGGTGGGGCGCAGGCCGCTGCCGAATTCTATGCCGCCACTTTTCCCGATAGTCGCGTAGGGGCCGTGCACCACGCACCCGGCGATTATCCATCAGGTAAGCAGGGCGATGTATTGACTGTGGAATTCACTGTGATGGGCATCCCCTGTCTGGGCCTGAATGGCGGCCCGGCTTTTAAACATGATGAGGCATTCTCGTTTCAGGTCGCCACCGACGACCAGGCTGAAACCGATCGCTTATGGCAGGCCATAGTGGCAAACGGTGGTGAAGAGAGTGCCTGTGGCTGGTGTAAAGACCGCTGGGGTATTTCGTGGCAGATCACACCGCGCGCATTAATAGCAGCGATCACTGATCCGGATCCGGCTGCTGCCAAGCGTGCTTTTGAGGCGATGATGCAGATGCGCAAGATAGATATCGCTGCCATTGAAGCGGCCAGACACGGCTGATGCCGGCTAGGCTACAGCGTAATTTGGCTAGACGTATGGCATCCCAGCCCGTACTATGAGTTAAAGTCTACAAGTCAGAGAGGGGTTTAAGTGGCTATTCAGTTTTTACCTATCATCACAGCCTTCGCGCCTTATATTGCGCAAGTGGCCACCGCGGCGATCCCGGCGTTTACGCCCAAACCTGAAGTCGCCAAAGTCGACCCTTTATTAACCAAGCAGATAGAGGAGTTGCAATCGGCGGCGACCCAGAACGCAGAGTCACTGCATGTGCTGGCCGAGAAGATGCAACTGGCTATTCAGGGCATAGAAGCCGCTGCGCAAAAGGCACAAAAACAAGTCACTGCCTACAAGACCATGCTGTTCCTGTCACTGGCGCTATCCACCGCTTCGCTGGGGCTATGCGCGTATATGCTGATCAGGTGACGCATGCAAGCCCATATCAGTATCATCACGCTGGCCGTGAATGACCTGCAAGCCTCGCTGGCGTTTTATCGCGACGGCCTGGGCCTGGCCACTGAAGGCATCATGGGCACCGAGTTCGAGCACGGCGCGGTGGTGTTCTTTGAGCTGCAAGGTGGTCTCAAACTGGCAATCTGGCCGCGGGCCAGCCTTGCGCATGATACCGGCCTGCCGGCGGCAGCGCCTGGCACAACAAAGCAAGCCGCAACAGCTCCAGGCACACCCAGTTTTGCAATCGGGCATAATGTCGCTTCCCCCGCGGCGGTGGATGCACTGATGGCGCAAGCGCAAGCGAGCGGGGCGGCCATAGTGAAACCGGCCCAGGATACTTTCTGGGGCGGTTATGGTGGCTATTTCCAGGACCCGGATGGCCATCTGTGGGAGATAGTCTTTAATCCGGACTGGCAGCTTGCCGAATAAAGCTGCCAGCCTGGCAGTCGCAGCAAGCACGCAGGTTTTCAGAAAGCGGCTATGGCTTTGCTAACGCATGACGACTATCTTGCCGGCCTGGCGCCAGAAGTCAGGTCTAAGCTGCAAGCTATCCAGCACCTGGTCGAAACCCTGTTACCCGCAGCCACGCGCTGCATCAGTTATCGTATCCCTGCCTACCACGACCAACGCGTGTTCTTCTATTTCGCTGCATTTAAAAATCACATAGGCATCTACCCACCGGTCAGGCATGACCAGGCGCTGATCACCGCGCTGGCAGCTTACCGCGGTGAAAAAGGCAATCTATCTTTCCCGCTGGCGCAACCATTACCGCTGAATCTGATAGCCCGGGTAGTACTGGCATTGCATCTTGAACACCACACGCTTGCACCTAAGCAGCAAGCTTGATTTATACTCATACAAATCAATCCAACCATCATCGCGGAGCAGACCTACCATCATGGCAAATCTGAAAGTCACAGAGATCAAGGCCTTTGTGCCGGCCAAAGATTTTGCAATATCCAAACAGTTTTATCAGGACATAGGTTTCACCATGGCCTCAGAAGGCGGCGGCGTGGCTTATTTTCACTATGAATATCGCAGTTTTTTACTGCAGGATTTCTGTGCAGAAGGTTTTGCCGAGAACTACATGATGCATCTGCTGGTGGAAGACGTGGATGCCTGGTGGCAAAAGGTGGAAGACAGCGGGGTGGTGGCCAAATATGGCGTGAAGATCTGGCCAGTGACACTGCAACCCTGGGGTATGCGTGACTTCTGTATTGCCGACCCTTCAGGCGTGCTGTGGCGCATAGGCCAGAATGTTGATTAGGCGCGCAGCAATATGATGACTGACTGGTTGTTTTGGGCGGCACTGTCTGCCTGCTTTGCCGCGTTGACCGCCATCTTCGCCAAAATCGGCATCCACGGCGTAGATTCCGACTTTGCCACCCTGATACGCACGCTGGTGATCACCGCGGTGCTGGCACCGTTTGTGTGGTTTGCCGGCAAGTGGAGCAACCCGCTGGCTATGCCGGCACGCTCATTGTTGTTCCTGGTGTTGTCGGCCGTGGCGACCGGTGCTTCGTGGATATGCTATTTTCGCGCACTACAGCTGGGCGAAGCCTCAAAAGTAGCGCCGGTGGATAAACTCAGCCTGGTACTGGTGGCAGTGTTCGCTTTCCTGTTTCTGGGTGAGCGGCTGTCAACGCGTGAATGGCTGGGCGTGGCACTGGTGGCCAGCGGCGTGTTGGTGCTGGCGTTTAAGCGTTAAGTTTGAGACCTGGAGTTTGACACCTGAAGTTTGAGAATAGTGGGAGAAGGAATGGCAGACATTATCCATAGAGTAGGCATCAAAGCTCCTATCGCTAAAGTTTATGCTGCGATTGCAACGGTTGAAGGCGTCGCTGCCTGGTGGTCAAAACAGGCAACGGGTGTTTCAACCCCGGGTGGTGCCATAGAACTTGTGTTTAAAACTGTGGCTGGTGAAAGCGTAGGTGTGATCAAGTTTGAGGTGATGACATTACAGCCCGACAAACAGGTGATCTGGCGATTTATCTCCGGGCCGCAAGAGTGGCTGACTACCCATGCCAGCTTTGACCTGATTCAGGATGGCGATTACACCATCGTACTGTTTGGTCATAGAGACTGGTCCGAGCCGGGGGAGTTTATGGCGCACTGCAATATGAAATGGGGAACATTCCTCATGAGCTTGAAAATGCTGGTAGAAAGCGGCCAGGGGCGGCCTTCGCCTGATGATGTCAAAATCGATAACTGGAACTAGTACTAGCACGCTGAAACTAGTATAAACAAAGTAGTGGAGTGGTATGTTAAGCGCGTTGATTTATGGGCTGGCCATCTTGCATCTTGGGCCGGGCTTTGCATTTGCAGTGGTGTCCTTTGGCTGCGATAGTCTGGACCCCGCCCTCGGTGCAGTCTGCCAGCAAGACACTTTTGCCTTGTTCATACAATTGACCTTGGCCGCCTGGGCGGTGATGATCACGGTTTTACTGTTGAAAATATTCATAACAAAATGGATTAATAAAAAATAATAGACAATTGATTTTAAATATAAAAAATATTTTTACATCTGCCTTATGTAAACTTTTCGCTATGCTTGCAACTCGAATGCAATCATAAGAATGGAGTATCTTGCTTTGCTTGCCCTGAACC
The DNA here is from genome assembly GCF_042676265.1 of Methylophilus luteus. Lineage (NCBI taxonomy): Bacteria > Pseudomonadati > Pseudomonadota > Betaproteobacteria > Nitrosomonadales > Methylophilaceae > Methylophilus > Methylophilus luteus. The sequence continues at coordinate 1,021,295 of NZ_JBHTKB010000001.1, read as the reverse complement.
ACAAAAAAACAAAACCATCATTTTTTAAATATTTTCTGCTCACCCTGTTATGGCTGAGTATCAGCTGGCATATGCTGCAGCCTGCAGCGCACGCCGGCGATGACGTAGTACCTCGCTTGCTGTTATCCGGCAACGGTGCCGCCGAAGCGGAGAAAGAAGCCAACAAAGAACCGGAGCCGCCCAGGATCAGCTCGGTGTTCGGCACCCAACCTCTTAAAGTCTATAAACTGCCTTTTGAAGACTCCTATCCCAGCGGTCCTTTTGAGCGCCTGGATAAGCATTTATTCCTGTTTATCAGCAAATGTGGCGACGTCTATTTTGTGCGCCAGAATGAGACGCTGGAACTGGTGAAACCCGGCAAGCAACTGGCGAAATACATTCCTGGCGGCGATACCTCGGCCGATGAGAGCAGCAGCAAGCAACTGGTGTATTGCAAGGAGCTTTCCGGCGTCAAAGACTCACTGCTGATAGGCAAGACCCTGTATGTGGCGTATACCGCATGGGATGAAGTGACCAACGGCGTGCGCCTGGCTGTCAGTGAGTTTGCTGTCGATGTAGAAAACAGCGAAGTGAGTTTTGACCGCGAGATCTACATCAGCCGCCCGGCGATCAAAGAGCCTATCCTCGGCCACCAGGTCGGCGGCAAGCTGGCATTGGGCGAGAATGAACGCACCCTGTATCTGAGCATAGGCGATTTTTCCAAGCCTGACCGCGTGCAGGATAAAACCACCTCATTAGGCAAAGTCATGCGTATCGATCTGCAGCGCCTGAATGCCGAAGTGTATGCCACCGGCTTCCGCTCACCTTCGGGCGGCCTGTTTTACGATAAAGAAAGCAATGAATTGTGGCTCACCGACCATGGCCCGCGTGGCGGGGATGAGATCAACCTGATCAAGCGCGGCAAAAACTATGGCTGGCCTATCGTCAGCTACGGCACGATTTATGAACGCGATGGCATGAGCGGCTATTACGGCAATAAATTCAACAGCCATGAAGGCCACGAAAAACCGCTGATGACCTTTGTGCCTTCGATAGGCATAGGCGCGCTGGCCAAATATCCACCCACCGGGCGCAACGACTTCTGGGATAACGATCTGTTTGTCGCCGGCATGGGCAACACCACCTTGTACCGCGTGCGCCGCGAAGGCACTACGCTGGTGTATGCCGAGCCGGTGCTGAGCGATTACCGCATACGCGCTATCCAGATTGACGCTAACGGCACCTTTTACCTCAAAACCGACCACAACCAGTTGCTGATCTCAGAGCAGGAATAAACGTGGCCAACACCTTACTGCTGTTTGTGCTCACCGCCATCGCCGAGATCGTCGGCTGCTACCTGCCTTATCTCTGGTTGCGTGAGGGCAAAAGCATCTGGCTGCTGGTGCCTGCAGCCATCAGCCTGGCAATCTTCGCCTGGCTGCTGACCCTGCACCCCACGGCCGCCGGACGCGTTTACGCCGCTTATGGCGGCGTCTATATAGGCGTGGCTATCGTCTGGCTGTGGCTGGTAGATGGCATACGCCCGACCGCCTGGGACCTGCTAGGTGCAGCAGTCGCCATGCTGGGGATGGCGATTATCATGTTTGCTCCAAGGCAGTGATGGCACGCTAAGCGACCACGCTTACACCAGCGGTCTGCAGCAGGCAGCGTAGAGCAGGGCGAGCTGATTTTCTAATCGGTATTTCTTTGGATGGTTTGATGCTGAGGGTTCTGTGCTCTGTTTTAGCATTTTATTTCGCCCCTCGGCGAGTTACTTTTCTTTGCTTGCCCAAAGAATAAGTAACCAAAAGAAAGGGCACCCTAGCATCCGCTTTTTCCCTGCGTTGCTCGTCAGCGTGGGCGTCCAACGAAACTCGCCCTGACAAGCCACACAACCCGTGGCTTGTTGCGGAACTCGAACAGACGCTGGCCGACCCCTCCCACGCTGCCTGCGCTACTCGGCGCGTCAGATAGGGGACCCGGAAAGACACTACGCGGTTAGAGCGGTGAGACTGTACATATGGCATCCCGCTCGACTAGGGCAATAAAAAAAAAAGCAAAGCAGAGAGATAGTTGGCGGGTTAAGTCGACAATTACATAGTTGCTAAGCGCCCGCTGCACATGGAGTTTCACTAATGGCCCATCGTGGTGGTGTTGACCTTGGGCCCCTATCTGACGCGCCGAGTAGCGGAGTCAAAATAAGGAGGAAGGGAGCGACTGTCTGAGTTCCGCGGTGGCCTGCGCAGTTTGCAGGCCGCTAGGGCGAGTTTCGCGACCGCTTATTTTGATGAGCAACGCAGGAAACAAGCGGATGCTAGGGTGCATTTCTTTTGGTTACGTTTTCTTTGGGCAAGCAAAGAAAAGTAACTCGCCTAGAGGCGAAAGAAAACGTTGAAACAGAGCACTAAACCATCCAAACAAATACCTAATTACAACTCCCGGTAAATGTAGTCAAAATTTGCCGCCTCTCAGCCAAACAAACTAAACGCTTCCTTGCCTATCAGCAAATATGACAGCCTGTAATAGCTACAAGCTGCCATATTTTTTAAAACTGCATAATCAATTGCAGCTAACGCTTAAAAATCAACGGTTGCCGAAATCAGTGCCGTGCGTGGCGCTCCCATAGTGATAAAGCTGCGCGAAACTGAGTTCCAGTAATCCTTGTTTGCCAGGTTAATGATATTGGCGCGAAAAGTGAGTTTGTTACCTGAAATCTGCGTCGCATATCTTGCGCCTGCGTCAAACGTGGTCCAGCCAGGGATACTCTGGGTGTTGGCGATATCGGCTTGTGCTTCGCTAAAACCGGAGATACGGCCTGTCAATGTCAGGCCGGGAACGGCGAAAATATCATATTCGCCATTGATGACTACGCTTATTTTCGGCACCCCGACTGCGTCTTTGCCATCATTGAGCCCGCTCTGTGTTTTGGTTTGCTCCGGGTCAATAAAAGTGACGCCGCCAAGCAGGCGCACGCCGCTGAATGGTTGGCCGAATGTGGAGAGCTCCAGGCCACGGTTGCGCTGCTCGCCATCAGCCACCAGGCGGTTAGCGGCATTTGTGAATGAACTGGGCTGGGTGATTTGAAACACGGCCGCAGTGACGCCAAATGTGCCCGCGTTGTATTTCACGCCGACTTCTTGCTGTTTCGTCACAAAGGGCGGCAAACTTTCGCCAGCGTTGGCCGCTGTGTTGGGGGCGACTGCACCTTGGGATAAGCCTTCGCTGTAATTGCCATACACCGAGTAATCACCCAGTTTGGCGAGTAGGGCTGCCGTAGGCGTGACTCTGCTTTCGTCATATGCATCTGCTTTGACGCCAGAGGCAAAAATGCCGCTGTAGAGTGACTGGTGGCGGGCACCTACGGTAAGCAGTAGATTGTCTTGCAGGAAACCGAAGGTGTTGACCAGGCCGACGCTATGCAGTTGCAAATCACCATTCTGCGGGATAGGGCCATAATTGACCGTAGGTTTAGGCAGGTTGGGGCTTTGATAGATATTGCCGGTATATTGCGGAATGGCATTGACCGTTAAGCCGCCCGCGGTGCGGTCAAAATCGGTATAAGTCAGCGCGTAGTTGTTGCTGACGCTACCCAGTTGCAGCTGGCCGCGCACGCCCAACTCATAGGTGGCTACTTCATACCAGCCGGTGTAGCCGCCGGCACGCGCGGTAAAGTCACCGGCACTGTTGATGATGCGACGGCCTTGCGAGCCGGCATAAAAATATTCTTCGTTGCCCCTGGCCTGACCATAGGTGAGATAGGCGGTGAGGGCAGGGTCAAACTCGTACTCTACTTTTGTCATCCAGTAGTTGGAGTCACCCCTAAAGAACTCCCAGTCATTGACAAAGTTCTTGTCATTTTGTGGTGCGCGGGGCAAAGCAAAGCCTGAGTTGTAGACGATATTGGCTGAATAGCCTTTGGTCAGGCGGTCCTGACTGGCGATATCCAGGCTGGCGGTCAGCTTTTCGCCACGGTAATCCACGGCCAGTGAGCCTATGTACATGCGGTCGGACTGGCGGCTGATGGGGGTGTCGCCTTCTCTGGCCAGGGCATTCAGACGCACGCCCCAGGCGTTGTCTTCACCAAAGCGGCGTCCCAGGTCCAGATGTCCGCCAAACTGGCTGTCTGAGATATAGCTGGCGGTAAAGCGGTTAAGCGGGGTATCGGCAGCACGTTTGGAGACCAGGTTGATATTGCCGCCGGTGACACCGAATGGGCTGCTGCCATTGAGCATGGAGGCAGGGCCTTTTAACACATCCACGCGTTCATAAAAGTCTGGCGCGATGCGGCGCAGTTCTGTCATACCGTATAAACCATTGATACCCACCTGGTTGGTGAATAACGGAAAGCCACGGATATGATAGGTTTCACTATCGCCATATTCCGCCATGGCGCTACGCACGGAAGGGTCTACCGCAACAATATCCGCCAGGCGGCGGGCCTGCTGGTCTAGCACGAACTCTTCGGTAAAGCTTTGGCTGCTGAACGGGGTCTTGAAAATATCGACATTGCCCAGAATGCCCATGCGGCTGGCTTTTGCCACCTGACCGCCGGCAAATGGCGCCGGCAGATCGCTGGGAGATTGGCCGCGACTGGCTTGCACGGCAACTTCGGGCAGGGTGTCGGTATGCTGTGACAGCGGGCGCGGCACAATAATGGTTGCGCCGTTGACTGATCTGGCTTGCAGTCCGGTGTCTTTGAGCAATTGCTGCAGCGCTTGCTCACGCGTCAATTGCTTTTTCAGCGCGGGTACGCTTTTACCCTGGACTTGTGCCGCATCAAAGGTGAGGGTGACGGCGGATTGCCTGGCCAGTGCATTGAGCGCGTCTGCCAGTTTGCCCCCCGGTAGCTGGAAATCATACACCTTGCTTTCTTCAGCATAGGCGGTCACGGCCGAGGCTAAGGTCAGGCTGCCAGCCAGGCCGGTGAGCAATGCGGCATGCAGCGCATGAGAAAGTTGCCGTTTCAGGGTAGATTTTTTGCGGATGGTGCTAGCTTGCATCAGGTTAAACCTCTTGAGAAATATGAGAAATAACCCTATGCCGGATAACCATGAAAAAACCCGCAGATTTTTTCAAATTATTTTTTTCTGATCACGATCTGGTCATGTCGTCTGCTGATGCGTATAGGTAATGTCTGGGCTATAGTTTGCAAGGCATGTTCGGCTGGGTCGGCACGATTAAGCTGGAACACGCCGGACACAGTGAGCTTGGCTACCTCTCTGTCATAAGTCACCGGCAGCGCCTGGTAGCGCAACAGTTCGGCCAGCAGTGCATCAAGACGCATCTGTTTCGCCACGATGATACCTTCCAGCCAGGCCGTGGGGTCTTGCTCGGACAGTGCTTCTTTTTGCGGTGGCGTGTTTGCATCCTGCATGCGGTAAGACTCATGCGCATAGGCGCGCACCGGCGGATGCGACTGCGTATGCATGGCCACGATACCTTCGCTCACATGCAGGCGGGTGCCCGTTTCTTGCTGATAAACCGAAAAGCGCGTGCCTATGGCTTGTAAACTGGCTTGCCGGGTTTTTACCCAGAATGCGCGACGACCCAACAGTGCCTGGCTATCGTGGCCGGTTTCTACATAGATCTCGCCGGCATTGAGTACGATCTCACGTTTGAGCAGGGCGTAATGAATGTCGACGCTGGTATTGGTATTCAGCGTCAGCCTGGTGCCATCAGAGAGTGTATAGCCTGCCTGTTGCCCCAGCGGCGTGGCAAAATGTGCTTGTTGTTGCCACGGAGCAAACTGGTTGACCAGCACGGCAAGCGTGAACAGCGCGATCGCGCCTATGCCCAGCTGCTTGAACCTGCCCTGGCGTTTTGTAGCACGTTGCGATTGTTGGTCGGCCAGGGCGATACTCTGGGTGAGCAGCGATTTTGAGCTTGCCGGAACCGCATTCAGCGTCTGTTCCAGCGCATGCAAGGCCTGCCAGGCGCTCTCATGCATAGTGTCACTGGCGCGCCATTGCTCAAAATCCTGCTGGTCTTGTGCGCTGGCTGTGCCTGAGCTGAGTTTGACTGACCAGGCGATCGTTCTTGCATCACCGCCGGCGGGATAGGCTGGGGATCGTTCAAGGCTTGAGCGTGTGAGTTAGACATAGCGCGAATGGATACACTGTGATTCAACGGCTGCGTGACAGCAGCACATGGTGTAAGGCGAACGCCATATGTGTTTCTACGCTACGCAGTGAGATCTTGAGCGTTGCCGCGATCTCGATATAGGTCAGGCCCTGCAGCTTGGACAGCAGGAAAACCGAGCGCACCACCGGTTTCAGCCCGTGTAGCAACTGATCTATCTGCAACAGGGTTTGCAACAGGGCCAGCTGTTCTTCAGGCGAAGGCGCCATGGCTTCAGGCAGATGCATCAGCGCCTGCAGGTAGGCCTGCTCTACAGCCTTGCGTCTAAACTGGTCTACCATCAGGCCATGCGCGATGGTGGTTAAAAAAGCTCGCGGTTCATCGAGGTGGGCGGTGCCGAGTGATTTGCTGATCAACCGCACAAAGGTATCATGGGCCAGGTCATTGGCATGGTGGATGCAGCCTAAACGCCGCTTTAACCAACTGACCAGCCAGGCGTGATGCGTATGGTATAGCGTATGAACTTCTTGTTGCGGTGGCGCATCCACAATGGACATGAGGGGAATCATTACTAATGATAATTATTCTCAACATGATAAGTGGCGGGTGATAGGGCTGTCAATATGTGCGGTCGGCATAAATATAGCGCTTAGCCGGAATTGGATTGAAGTTTGGTTAGAAAAAGGGCTCTATCCAGCAAGCAATCTATGACTAGCTATATCCTTGCTGCGTTTAGCTTAACTGGAACAGGATTAAAGCGTGTGCTTTGATGTTGTCGCCAGACTTTCATCTGGAAACATAAGGCATCGCATATTGAACAGCGCGAAATCTATGAATGCGATATATTGCTGAGATATTCGAGACTAGCTGCTCAGGCAAGCAGGCTCACGTATCAACGTATCAGTTGCAAGCGTATCAGTTGAATAAAGGATGCCCGGTTTATGCGTTTTCTGATTTTGTTATGGGCCTTGCCTACGACACTGGTGGGGCTGCTGGCGGCCGTGCTCTGGCTGTCGTTTGGCGCCAGGCTGCGGGTGGCGCACGGCGTGCTTGAGGTGCATGGTGGCAAGCTGGCACTATGGTTTATGCGGCGGGGGTTTGCTGCTATTGCCTTGGGTCATGTGATCATGGGGTTTTCAGCCAGCCGGCTGGAGCAGTTGCGCCCGCATGAGCATGTGCATGTGCGGCAGGCTGAGCGCTGGGGAATATTGTTTATTCCCGCCTATCTGTTGGCCGGGCTGTGGCAAAAGTTGCGCGGGCGGCACATGTATTACGACAATCCTTTTGAGCTGGAGGCTTTTGCTGCGGATGTCACTACGGCAAAACCGCCGGTTCGCAAGCAGGTATAAACCGCCTATCAAACTTGCCTATGCCAAATAAAAAGCGCTCATGTTATGAGCGCTTTTTTTGTAGACCGGCATAGCCTTAAGGCATTACTGGTACAGGCTTTCCCAGAATTTCCACCACACTTTTTCGTCCTCGGTGATCTTGCCGCTGACCATAGGGTTCTCAGGGTAGTTGCTTTTGAGCACGCGCAGGGTGTCAGCCTTGAGGTCGTCCAGGTTCATGGCGTCGTAGGCGCTGATCATGGTCACCAGTGCATCTTCAACCGCGTTGGAGTTAGGGTAGGTCTCGAGCACGTATTTGGTACGGTTGACGGCGGCGACATAGGCTTTGCGCTGCATGTAATAACGCGCAACGTGCATCTCGTGCATGGCCAGGGTGTTGACCAGGTAGATCATGCGCTGGGTGGAGTCTTTGACGTAACGGCTATTAGGAAAGCGCTCGACCAGCTCTTTAAAGGCATTGAATGAGACGCGCAGGGTCTTAGGGTCGCGGTCGTTGATTTCCTGCTTGGTGTATTTTTCGATAATGCCACGTTCGTTAAACGTCGCCAGACCTTTGAGGTAGTAGGCGTAATCCAGGTTAGGGTGGTTAGGGTGCAGTTTAATAAAGCGGTCAACAGCAGACAGACACAGCACCGGTTCTGATTTTTTGTAGTAGGCGTAAGCGACTTCAAGCTGGGCCTGGGTGGCATAAGCCCCGTGCGGATAACGCGCTTCGAGCTTTTGAAAGTAATCGATTGCCTTATCGTAGTTTTTATCCGCCATTTTCTCCTGACCGGCGGCGTACAGGCGCTGTTCAGGCCAGCCTTTGGTTTCGTCCAGCGGATTCGGGTCGCCGAAAATAGCACAAGCACTGAGGGTGAGCGCGGCGAAAAAAATAAAAGCGCGCGTGAGCAGGGCGTTAAGCGGTAAAATGCGAAGCATGTTGTTCAATATCGTTATATATAAGGAAACTCAGGGCATTATAACTGATGCCGTTTGAAAATATGAAAGAAAGCGCTTCCTTACATCTGGTCGTGCCTACCAACCTTGGTGGGCAGCGGCTGGATCTGGTTTTGCAGCAAATGCTGCCCGACCATTCTCGTAGCCGGTTACAGGCCTGGATCAAAGAGGGCCTGGTGTTGCTGGATGGCAAGGCCCCCACCGCAAAAACCAAGGTCTGGGGTGGCGAAAACATTGCAGTGACGCCGCCAGTAAATGCACAGGACAACGCATTTGAGCCGGAAGATATCCCGCTGGATATCGTTTACGAAGATGATGCCCTGATCGTGATCAACAAGCCGGCCGGCCTGGTGGTGCACCCGGCCGCCGGAAACTGGAGCGGCACTTTGCTCAATGCTTTGCTGTTTCACCGGCCGCAACTTAAGGAAGTGCCGCGTGCCGGCATAGTGCACCGGCTGGATAAAGATACCAGCGGCTTGCTGGTGGTAGCGAAAACGCTGGAGGCGCAAACCAGCCTGGTACGCCAGTTGCAGGCGCATTCGGTCAAGCGCGAATACCGTGCCATCGTCTGGGGCCAGCTGTGGCGTAGCGGCAAGGTCGACCAGCCTATAGGCCGCCACCCGCACCAGCGCGTGAAAATGGCGGTGATACGCCGCGGTAAATCCGCAGTCACGCATTATCAGGTGCTGGAACGCTTTGGCACCAACACCTATCTGCGCTGTAATCTTGAAACCGGGCGCACGCACCAGATCCGTGTGCATCTGCAGCATTTAAAAGCGCCTATGGTTGGTGACCCCTTGTACGGCATAGGCAATATCATCCCGCATAAAATGATGTCGGCAGAGTTGCGCGCCGTGATCGGTGATTTCAAGCGCCAGGCTTTGCATGCCATCAAGCTCGGTCTGACTCACCCGGTAACCAATGAGCATATGGAGTGGCAGATCGAGCTGGCGGACGATATGCGTGCCTTGCTCGAAGCCATGCGTGCGACCGAAGTGCCTGATGAGCCGTTGTCGCCGGTAGACCTCAATGTAGATGAGAACGGCTTGTTTATCGGTGACGACGATGAAGACTGGGGCGATGACGACCTCGAAGACGACGAAGACTGGGATGATGACGAGTTGCTGGCGGACGAGGAAGATGCCTAAGCCCGAATTCATTATTCCCGACTGGCCAGCGCCAGCGCGCGTCAAAGCGCTACAAACCACGCGCGCTGGCGGTGTCAGCAGCGGCAACTACGCCAGCCTGAATCTGGGTGACCACGTCAGGGATGACCCGCAGCATGTGGCGCATAACCGCCAGTTGCTGAGCCCGTTTTTGCCGACTGAACCGGTCTGGCTGCAACAGGTGCATGGCATACGCGTGATCGATGCCGCTGCCGCCAGTTGCCTGGAAACCGCAGATGCCAGTTTTACCACGCGCAGCGATGTGGTCTGCGTGACCATGACCGCCGATTGTTTGCCCGTTTTGCTGTGTGACGAGGCGGGCACCGCAGTGGCCGCTATCCATGCTGGCTGGCGCAGTCTGTGTGACGGTGTGATCGAAGCCACCGTCAACAGCATGCCGGTCAAAGCCGGGCGTTTGCTGGCCTGGCTGGGCCCGGCCATAGGCCCGGATGCTTTTGAGGTCGGTGGCGAAGTGCGTGCGCAATTCATGGCGCAGGATACGCAAGCGGAAACTGCTTTCCGTGCCCATGGCGAAAAATGGCTGGGTGATTTATATACCATTGCCAGGCAACGGCTGAACCACTTAGGCATACAACGTATTTATGGTGGCGGCCGCTGCACCTACAATGAGGTCGACACATTTTTCAGTTTTAGGCGTGATGGTGAAACCGGGCGCATGGCGACCATGATCTGGCTGGAGTAGGGCATACCCCGGCAACTACTCCAATTCAATAACCTTCACACACCCACTCCCTGCAGTTTGAGACCCATAATATAAATCCATGAAAAAACATCTGATCTTTGACCTGGACGGCACCCTGATCGATTCCGCCCCCAGTATCCTCGAAGGCTATGACCAGGCCTTTAAAACCACAGACACGCCATTACAGGTGCCATTAAGAAGTGACGTGATAGGCCCGCCACTGATAGAAAGCCTGAAGATACTTTCCGGCAGTGACGATGATGCACTGCTGCAAGCCCTGGCAGAAGCATTCAAGCAGCATTACGACAGCAGCGGCTACCTGAAATCTGTAGTGTTTTCCGGTGTGAGCGAGCTGTTGCAGCAACTGCATGGTGCAGGCTACCAGTTGTATATTGCGACCAATAAGCGTTTATACCCGACTGAAAAGATCATCCGCCATCTGCAATGGGAGCCGTTGTTTCAGGACGTGTTTGCGCTGGATTATTTTCAGCCCGCCCTGAGCCGCAAATCCGATATGATAGGCCGCATAGTGCAGGACCTGGCACTGCCGGTAGAAGAATGCCTGTATATAGGCGACCGCCTCGAAGACGGCCTGGCGGCGGATGCGCAGCAGATGGACTTCGTGCTGGTGACCTGGGGCTACGCCGCCGATGCGGCCCAGAAAAAACCGCATTGGCAAAGCTGCACCGCGGTTGGTGACTTGCCGGCACTGATCGCTGGCAACCAGGGTATTCAATCATGAAACAGCATAGGGTGCGCCGCCCCCCGGCCAGGCCGGTAGATAGCGACCGCAGCTGGCACTGGCAGGACTGGAAACAGATGCTGCCGGTGGCAGTATTCATCACCGGCTTTGTCTGGTGGGGCCTGCATCAGGGCTGGGACGTGAAAATGCTGGCCGGGGTGACTGTGCTGGTCGGCCTGGTTTCCGGCGTGTTTGTCTGGATCATGGGTTTGATCGCTTTGTTGCCCGTGGTCGGGCCCATCATCGTCAAAGTGCTGAGCTTTGGTTTTATCTGGTTGCTGAATGCGCTGGGTTACATTATTTCTTTCGTCGCTATCCGGCGTGGTTATTCAAAAGATGTGCTGACTTACCGTGGTCTGACCATGGCGCTGATGATAGGCATAGTCATAGGCTATGTGATTGCGCAGTTCATATGATCCACAGGCCGGCATTGATGATAACTGATTGTTTCTGCTCATTTTTGCCAGAACTCGCGTATAATGCGCGCCTTATTTCTACAAGGTACGCATGATTAATTTATCAGCCGATCTGACCGCCAGCCTGGCAACCATGTCACCCCTGACCGGGATGGTGATCGCCTGCCTGGCCGGTGGCGTGCTGAGTGTGTCTATCGCGGCCCTGTTTGCACTCAACGCCAGAAAGCACTGGGTGCCGCTGCTGGTCAGTTATGCGATAGGCGCTTTGCTGGCGGCGGTGTTCCTCGAGATATTGCCGCACGCGATTGAAACCAGCCCGAATATAGAGGCGATGACAGCTACCATGCTGTTCGGTATCTTGCTGTTTTTTGCGCTGGAAAAACTGGTGTTATGGCGGCACTGTCACGGTGAGCACTGTGAGATGCATGCCATGCATGACGAAGCGCATTGCCCGGAACTGCACCCCGGAAAAGCCTCGGCACAAAAAGTGAAAGTGCCGCAGGGCGCGATCAAATTCCGGCCGCTGCCAGCCGAAACGCCGCAGGTGCTGAGTCACCACCACCATCATGATGATGGCCGCAGCGGCATGATGATCATGATAGGCGACACCTTTCATAACTTTGTCGATGGTGTGCTGATCTGTGCCGCTTTTATGGTCGATATGCAGGTGGGCTTGGTGACTGCGCTGGCGATCATCGCGCACGAGATCCCGCAGGAAGTCGGCGATTTTCTGATTTTGTTACATTCAGGCTACAGCAAGCGCAAGGCATTCCTGTTCAATATCGCCTCTAGCCTGGCGACGCTGGCGGGTGGCCTGATCGCTTATGCCGGGCTGAATATGGTGCAGCACTGGGTGCCATATATCCTGAGCCTGGCGGCTTCGAGCATGTTGTATGTGGCGGTGGCAGACCTGATCCCCGGCTTGCACAAGCGCACCGCCATGCGCGATACGCTGTTACAACTGTTATTGATCACATTGGGTGTGGCTTCGGTCGCTATCACCAAATTCCTGGTAGAAGGTTAAAAGGTTTTATTTATGCAGAGTATGCCTAAAGTTGGTTTTGTTTCACTGGGCTGCCCCAAGGCAGGCTCGGATTCAGAACGTATTCTGACCCAGCTGCGCGCTGAGGGTTACCAGATCAGCAACAGCTATGAGCAATCAGACCTGGTGGTGGTGAACACCTGCGGCTTTATTGATTCTGCAGTGCAGGAATCGCTGGACGCGATAGGTGAAGCGCTGAATAAAAACGGCAAGGTGATAGTCACCGGCTGCCTGGGCGCCAAAAAAGATGTAGTCACCGGCGCGCACCCCAGCGTGCTGGCGGTGACCGGCCCGCATGCACTGGAAGAAGTGATGGGCCATGTGCACACGCATTTACCCAAACCGCATGACCCGTATACCGACCTGGTGCCGCCACAAGGCGTGCGCCTGACGCCCAAGCATTATGCCTACCTGAAGATCTCTGAAGGCTGTAACCACAGATGCAGTTTCTGCATTATCCCCAGCATGCGTGGTGACCTGGTCAGCCGCCCTATAGGCGATGTCATGAACGAAGCCGAGAACCTGGTCAATGCCGGGGTTTCGGAGATACTGGTGATCTCGCAAGACACCTCGGCCTATGGCGTGGATATGAAGTTCCGTAGCGGTTTCTGGAACGGCAGGCCGGTAAAGACCCATATGACTGCCTTGAGCAAAGCATTGGGTGAGCTGGGTGTGTGGATACGCCTGCACTATGTATACCCGTACCCGCATGTGGATGAAGTGATCCCGTTGATGGCAGAGGGCGCTATCCTGCCTTATCTGGATGTGCCGCTGCAGCACGCCAGCCCGCGCATACTGAAAGCGATGAAACGTCCGGCCAGTAGTGAAAACAACCTGGCACGTATCAAGGCCTGGCGCGAGACCTGCCCGGAGATCGCTATCCGCAGTACCTTTATTGTCGGTTTCCCCGGTGAAACCGAAGATGACTTTAAAATGCTGCTCGACTTTATGGAAGAAGCACAGCTGGACCGTGTAGGCTGCTTTGCTTATTCCGCAGTAGATGGCGCGACCGCCAATGCCCTGGATAACCAGGTGCCGGAAGAGATCAAGAAAGAGCGCTTGAGCCGCTTTATGGAAGTGCAGGAGCGCATCAGTGCGGCCAAAGTGTCAGCCAAGATAGGTAGCCTGCAAACCGTGCTGGTGGATGAACTGACTGAAGATGACGCTGGCAATGTGATCGCGATCGCGCGTACCAAGGCCGATGCGCCGGAAATCGACGGCATCGTCTATCTGCAGGACGCCGATGGCATCAGCCCTGGCGACTTTGTCGATGTGCAAATTGTAGATGCGCAAGGGCATGACCTGATAGGCGCGCCGCCTGAGTTTTAATCGCTGTAGCGAATATGAAAAATGCCGCAATTGCGGCATTTTTTATTTTGTCTAGACCAGTTTTTGTCTAGACCAATGTTTACTTAGACCACCGCTACTTTATGCAGCCTGCACCAGCTGCGGCCGTTCACAGTCTGCGCGGTCAGCAAAGATATCCAGCGTGTAAGGGCAGCGTTTCAGTGTAGCCTGCAGGTTTTTACGTTTGCCGGTTTGGGCCAGGTTGACATAAGGCGTCTGGCTAAGCCTGACATAGCCGGACTGCAACAGTTTTTTCTCAGTGGTCTCAAACTGGCTTAAAGGGTTATCCATATTCTGCAAGGTGATGCCTTGCTTGTGTACGGCAACCACATGGTAGATCACACTGGTTTGCCCAGGCATGGCCGGTTTGCCGTAAAGCTCGCCGACATGGATAGCGCTGCTGGTAGGGGTAGACTGCATCATGGACGCATGATAACGCGTTTGACCCTGTGCTTCAATCTGCCAGCATGCAAAAAATCCGCGCCGGGCAATAGCCGCGCCAGCATGTTAAAATAGCCCGCTTAAGAATTCAGAGAGTCATCATGCAACAAGCTGTTAAAACCCGTTTTGCGCCCAGCCCGACTGGCTACCTGCACATTGGTGGCGCGCGTACCGCCTTATTTTCCTGGGCCTATGCCAAGCGTCACGCTGGCCAGTTTATCCTGCGCATAGAAGATACGGATGTTGCGCGCTCTACCCCTGAAGCCGTGCAGGCCATCCTGGATGGCATGGCCTGGCTGCAGCTGGACCATGATGAAGGCCCTTACTACCAGATGCAGCGCATGGACACTTATAAGGCCACCATCCAGAAAATGCTGGATGCAGGCCAGGCCTATTACTGTTATAGCAGCAAGGAAGAACTGGATGCCTTGCGTGAAAGCCAGATGCAGCAAGGTTTGAAACCACGTTACGATGGCCGCTGGCGGCCTGAGCCAGGCAAGGTATTGCCGCAGCCCCCCGCAGATGTTCCGCCGGTGGTGCGTTTCAAGAACCCGCAAGACGGCGTAGTGGCGTGGGATGATATGGTCAAAGGCCGTATCGAGATCGCCAATGCCGAGCTGGATGACCTGATCATTGCCAGAGGCGATGGCACCCCGACATACAACTTCTGTGTGGTGGTTGATGACTGGGAAATGGGCGTGACGCAGGTGATACGTGGCGATGACCACGTCAACAACACGCCGCGCCAGATCAATATGTTGCAGGCGCTGGGTGCACAGGTGCCGCAATATGCGCATCTGTCCATGATACTGGGTGATGATGGCCAGAAACTCTCCAAGCGCCATGGCGCAGTGAGTGTGATGCAATACCATGAAGATGGATACCTGCGCGAGGCGGTGTTGAATTACCTGGCGCGCCTGGGCTGGTCGCATGGCGATGACGAAGTCTTTGATATGGCGCAATTCTGCCAGTGGTTCGACCTCGACCATATCACGCCATCCGCTGCACAGTTCAACACTGAAAAACTCAATTGGCTGAATGCGCACTATATCAAGACCTTGCCGCTGGAGCAGATCGCCGCCGAGGTGCAACCGCGCCTGGCCAAATTAGGCGTGACAGAAACGCAATCGCCGGACTTGCTGGCTGTGCTCAACCTCTACCGTGAGCGTAGCAATAACCTGAACCAGCTGGCACAGGAGATCGCTTTCTTTTACCGCGACCCGCAGATCAATGAGGCGGATGCGAGCAAACATATAGTGCCGGAAACAGCGGCCTATATCGAAAGTTTTCTGGAAAAAGTTAAAGATTCAGACTGGACTGCCGATAATTTACACGATGGCCTGAACCAGGTCGTTGCTGAGCAACAGATCAAGTTTCCCAAGCTGGCGATGCCATTGCGGGTGGCTCTGATCGGTATCGCGCAGTCACCCAGCATAGATCAGGTGATGTCTATCCTGGGCAAAACCGCCTGTTTGCAGCGCATTCGCACATTATTTCCAAAAAAATAAGGTACAGGCATTGAAATTGGAACAAATTAGTACAATCATAGTCACTGTAAGGGATTGGTGTTCAACATAATAAAAACTCCAATATATGATTAAAACAATGAAGGAGCAATTCGATGAATAATAAAGGCCAAATGCTGCAAGACCCTTTTCTGAACGCGTTGAGGAAAGAGCATGTTCAAGTCTCTATTTACCTCGTGAACGGTATCAAGTTGCAGGGTCAGGTAGATTCGTTTGACCAGTATGTCATTCTGCTGAAAAACACTGTGACGCAAATGGTATACAAACACGCTATTTCCACCATCGTTCCAGCCCGTCCTGTGAGCCTGGGGCCACACGAACCCGCACAAGAATCTTAATGCATGTTTGATAGACCTAGCGGCGGAGATGCTGTCGTTCTGGTCAGTATCAACTTTGGTGATGCTGATTATGAAGAAAGTTTACAAGAACTCCGCCACCTTGCCGGTACTGCCGGATTAAATATCTCTGCGACGCTTGAAGGCAAACGCCAGTCACCTGACCCCAAGTTTTTTATCGGGTCGGGCAAGGCGGATGAACTGAAAGCTCTGATGGCCAATTGCGAAAGTAAAGTGGCCGCTTTTAATCACGACCTCAGCCCTTCGCAACAACGCAACCTGGAAAAGTTTCTCGAAGCCCGTGTGGTAGACCGCACCGGCCTGATCCTGGAGATCTTTGCCCAGCGTGCACAATCGCACGAAGGTAAATTACAGGTCGAACTGGCGCAGCTTGAGCATTTATCAACGCGGCTGGTACGCGGCTGGACCCACCTTGAGCGGCAAAAAGGTGGTATCGGTGTGCGTGGCGGCCCTGGTGAAACGCAGCTGGAGCTGGACAGGCGCATGCTGCGCGTACGCGTCAAGCAGCTGCGTGAAAAGCTGTCTAAACTGAAACAGCAGCGCGGTATGCAGCGCCGTGCCCGCAAACGGTCACCTTTGCTGACCGTCTCCCTGGTGGGTTATACCAACGCCGGCAAATCCACCTTGTTCAATCGGCTGACTCATTCCGGCGTCTACGCTGCTGACCAATTGTTTGCCACGCTGGATACCACTTCGCGCAAGATGCACTTGCCTGAAGGTTATCCTGTGGTCATTTCAGATACGGTCGGCTTTATCAAACACTTGCCTACCACCCTGATAGAAGCCTTTGGTGCCACGCTGGAAGAAGCCTCGCAAGCTGACCTGTTGCTGCACATCGTTGATGTTGCCAGCCCCAATCGCGATAACCAGATAGAGCAGGTGAATATCGTACTCAACGAGATAGGCGCTGCCCAGGTGCCGCAGATACTGGTGCTGAACCAGATAGACCGCATGGGCATGGCGCCGGGAATCGACAGGGACGAGTATGGTAATATCAGCACCATACGCGTGTCGGCCAGGGATGGTACTGGTATAGAGGATCTGCGTCAGGCGCTGCTTGAGCATCAACAACATTTGAAAAAACTAAGTACGGAAGAGCGTGCTTACGTTTAACCGGAAATAGAAAACACGGAGTACATGAATGAGAAAGTTTCCAGGCTTTTGGAATAAAAATAACGAAGGCCCGCCCGATCTGGACGAGGTGTTCAAGGATTTGAATCAAAAGCTGAATCGTATGTTCGGTGGCAAAGGCGGGCAGGGCGGCCCTAAGGCAAATGGCCCTGCGCCTCAACCTTTGCCTATCGCGCCGATTTTAGGCCTGGTGGCCCTGATCTGGCTCGGTTCCGGCTTTTATATCGTTGACCAGGGTTCGCGTGGGGTGGTGTTGCGGTTTGGTAAACATGTGGAAACCACCACGCCCGGCCCGCGCTGGCACCTGCCTTTCCCGATTGAAACGGTTGAAAATGTCAACCTTGAACAGGTGCGCACCATAGAACTGGGTTATCGCTCGTTTGAGGGTGAGTCTGGCCGTAGCAAAGAGCCGCGTGAATCGCTGATGCTGACTGATGATGAAAACATCATAGACCTGCAAGTGGCGGTGCAATACAACCTCAAGTCAGTTGAAGATTACCAGTTTAGCAACCGCTCTACAGAAGAAAGCGTGCGCGGCATTGCCGAGACCGCCATCCGTGAAGTCGCTGGTAGAAGCAAGATGGATTTCGTGCTTTATGAAGGCCGCGATGAAGTGGCAGCCAAAGCGAAAAAACTGATGCAGGAAATGCTGGACCGTTATCAGTCCGGCGTGCATGTGGTCAACGTTACCATGCAGAATGCGCAGCCGCCAGAGCAGGTGCAAGCCGCCTTTGATGATGCGGTCAAAGCCAAGCAGGACCTCGAGCGCCAGAAGAATGAAGGTCAGGCTTACGCCAATGACGTGATCCCTAGAGCCCGCGGTACGGCGGCTCGTCTGGGTGAAGAAGCTTCTGGTTATAAACTGCGTGTTGAGAACGAGGCCAAAGGTAACGCCGACCGTTTTGAGCAGATCCTGACCCAGTACAACAAGGCGCCGGAAGTCACGCGTCAGCGTTTGTACCTGGATGCGCAGGAACACATCCTTTCTAACACCAGCAAGGTGCTGGTGGATCAAAAGGGTGGCAACAGCCTGCTTTATTTGCCATTGGATAAATTGATGAGCGCGACTGGCGCCGCTGGTGGCACTAACGCGGCCCCTGCGGCTGAAAAGCCGGCGCAGGAATCCTCACAATCTGATGCCGGTGTGCTGGATCGCACCCGCGATGCCATGCGTAGCCGTGATCGCGAATATCGCTAGTCTGCCCTGAAGGAAAAACAACATGAGAAATATTGGAAGTATATTAATCGGGGTATTCGTCTTGCTGGTGGTGATCACTTCATCGGCATATACGGTAGATCAACGCGAGTTTGCACTGGTGTTCCGCCTGGGTGAGATCGTGTCAGTCAAGAAAACACCTGGCCTCTACTTCAAGATGCCTATGGTGGAGAATATCCGTTATTACGACAAGCGTATCCTGACCCTGAACTGGGAAGAGCCTGACCGCTTTATCACCAGCGAGAAGAAAAACGTGCTGGTGGATTCATTCATCAAGTGGCGCATCATAGATCCGGCCAAATACTATGTATCCGTGCGTGGTGAAGAGGTGCAGGCCGAGCGCCGTATCTCGCAGATGGTCAATGATGGTCTGCGTGCAGAGATCGGTAAACGCAATATCCACGACGTGGTCTCAGGTGAGCGTGCCACTATCATGAATATCCTGCGTGAGCGTGCCGACAAGGAAAGCCGCCAGATGGGCATACAGATCCTGGATGTACGCCTGCGCCGGGTAGACCTGACTAAAGAGGTCAGTGAGTCTGTCTATCAGCGTATGGAAGCCGAGCGTAAATCGGTTGCCAATGAGTTGCGTTCACAAGGTGCTGCCGCTGCCGAGAAGATACGTGCCGATGCCGACAAACAACGTGAAGTGATTATTGCCGAAGCTTATCGCGAAGCGCAAAAAATAAAGGGTGAAGGCGATGCCAAAGCTGCAGAAGTATATGCACAGGCATACGGCAAAAACCCTGAATTCTATGCCTTCTACCGTAGCCAGGAAGCGTACAAGAACAGCTTCAAGAGCAAGTCTGATGTCATGGTGATAGACCAGAGCTCTGACTTCTTCAAATACATGCGCAATTCCGGTAAGAAATAGTTGAGGCCGGCGTCCGGGATTATTCAGTGTCCTGGGGCATATGATGAACTGGTGGTGGCTGATAGGCGGCGTACTGTTGATTGAAGGATTGATGCCCTTGCTGTTTACGCAGGCATGGCGGCAAACCTTTGAAAAGCTGCTGCAACTGAGAGACGGGCAGATCCGTTTTCTCGGTTTTGTTTCTGCCGCAGTCGGCCTGCTGTTGTTATGGCTTAATCGCTGATTATCCTGCCGGATATTTTAAAGGCACGCTTTCTAGAGCGTGCCTTTTTTATTGCCTGCTCAGGCCATTGCTAGCCATTGCCATCGCTAAAGCCATGTCTAAGGCAGGGGTTTGCAGGTATAATAACGCCATGCATAATTGGTTACTTCCCGAATATATTGAAGATGTGTTGCCGGCCGAGGCGGCACGTCTAGAATCTTACCGCCGTCAAATCCTCGATTTATTCCGCGTGCATGGTTATCAATACGTGATGCCACCCATGATGGAATATGTGGAGTCATTGCTGACCGGCACCGGTCATGACCTGGATATTGCAACCTTTAAAGTGGTGGACCAGCTCACCGGCCGCCTGATGGGCTTGCGCGCGGATACTACCCCACAAGCGGCGCGTATTGATGCGCACATGCTCAACCATCAAGGTGTTTCGCGTCTCTGTTATGCAGGCACCGTGTTGCGTACCAAGCCCGACGGCCTGGCACGTACGCGTGAGCCGCTGCAACTGGGCGCCGAGATCTACGGCCACGCCGGCATTGAAAGCGATATCGAAGTGCAGCGCTTGATGGTGAAAGCCTTGCAGTTGCTAGGCATGCGCACTTTGTTCGTGGATTTGAGCCACGTGGCGATCTTTGCCAGCCTGTCGCATATGGCGCAGCTGGGCACGCAGCAAGAACGTGAACTGCAGATCGCCTTGCAGGCCAAAGATGTTGCGCGCGTGCAGGAGCTGATCGCCAACCTGTCTGAGAAATCACGCAAAGCCTTTATCGCCCTGACCCAGCTCAGTGGCGGTGTCGAAGTGCTGGAGCAGGCGCGTGATGTATTGCCTGACTCGCCTGAGATCGAGCAGGCACTGCATGAAATGGCCGCAGTGGCGACTGCATTGGCTACTCATGAAGTCAGCGTCACCATAGACCTCAGTGAGTTGCGCGGCTACCACTACCATAACGGCATGGTGTTCGCCGCTTATGCCAGAGAATATGCCGGCCCTATCGCCCTCGGTGGGCGTTATGATGAAGTCGGCGCTGCTTTTGGCCGTGCACGCCCGGCGACCGGGTTCAGCCTGGATCTGCGTGGTGCCTTGCAGGCATTGGGTCCCGCCACCCTGAGCAAAGGCATACTGGCACCGGCATCTGGCGATGCGGCACTGGCAGCAATGGTGGATAACTTGCGTGCGCAAGGCCAGGTGGTGGTCGAAGCGCTGCCGAATGCAGTGCTGGATTATTCTGAATTAGCCTGTGACCGTGCTTTGGAAAAAGTCGATGGTCACTGGCAGGTGGTTGCGGTTTAAGCTGGTTTTTTAATCTGGTTTTGAACTGGCAACCCATTTTCGTTTTTGACAAGATAAATATTGAACATGACACAATCAAGGCAAGCAAAGAACGTCGTTGTTATTGGCACCCAGTGGGGCGACGAAGGTAAAGGTAAGATCGTTGACTGGCTGACAGATCACGCCCAGGGCGTAGTCCGTTTTCAGGGTGGTCATAATGCAGGCCATACCCTGGTGGTTGGCCAGGGCGCGGCACAAAAGGTGTATAAACTGAACCTGGTGCCTTCCGGTATCGTGCGTGACGGTGTCAATTGCTATATCGGTAACGGTGTGGTGCTGGATACCACGCATCTGCTGCACGAGATTGACACGCTGGAGCAGGGCGGCCTGGATGTGAAAAGCCGTTTAAAAGTCAGCCCTGGCTGCCCGCTGATCTTGTCACACCACGTTGCAGTAGATCTGGCGCGTGAAGCCAAGCGTAGTGCCGAGAAGAAGATAGGCACCACTGGCAAAGGCATAGGCCCGGCTTATGAAGACAAGGTCGCACGCCGTGCCTTGCGCGTGTATGACTTGTTCCACCCCGAGCGCTTCGCTGAAAAGCTGCGCGAAGTGATGGATTACCATAACTTTGTACTCACTCAGTATCTGGGTGCGACTGCGGTGGATTTTCAGCAGCAATATGATGCCAGCATGCAGCATGCGGCAGTGCTGAAACCTATGGTGGCAGATGTTTCTGCCGCCTTGTATGAAGCCAATGCGCGTGGCGAACATCTGCTGTTTGAAGGTGCGCAGGGCACTTTGCTGGACATCGATCATGGTACTTATCCGTATGTGACTTCCAGCAACTGTATCGCTGGCCAAGCTTCGGCCGGTACCGGTGTCGGTGCCAATATGCTGCATTATGTGCTGGGCATCACCAAAGCCTATACCACCCGTGTCGGTGGCGGCCCTTTCCCCAGCGAGCTGGATATAGAAACCGAAGGCGTGCCTGGTTATCAGATGTCTACCGTAGGCCAGGAGATAGGCACAGTCACACGTCGTAAACGCCGTTGCGGCTGGTTCGACGCTGCGGCTTTGCGTCGTTCAGCCCGCATCAATGGCCTGACCGGCCTGTGCATCACCAAGCTGGACGTGCTCGATGGCATAGACTCGCTGGATATCTGCACTGGCTATAAACTCGATGGCAAGGTAGTGGATATGTTGCCTGTAGGTGCGGATGATGTCGCCCGTTGCGAGCCTATCTACGAAACAGTGCCTGGCTGGTCAGAAACTACTTTTGGCGTTAAAACCTGGGAAGGCCTGCCAAAAAATGCCCAGCATTACCTCAAGCGTCTGGAAGCCTTGTGCGGCGTGCCTATCGCCATCGTTTCTACCGGCCCAGAGCGCGATGAGACCATAGTTTTGCAACATCCGTTTGCCTGATCAAGAGATTCCCGTCATGCACGCACAGCGACTGGCTTGGGCAATTACCGGTTCCGGCCATTATCTGCGGGAATCTCTCGCTATCCTGCAGACCTTGCAGGATGTCGATATTTACCTGAGTCGCGCCGCTGCCGAGATCATCCGCCAATATGGTTTTCAGGACCAGCTGGACGCGACCGGCCATAAGGTCTATCAGGACAAAACCGCCAGCAGCATCCCGGTAGAGCGCTTTTACGAGGGCGTCTACCACACGCTGGTGATCTCGCCTGCCACCTCTAACACCATCGCCAAGATGGCTTACGGCTTTTCGGATAGCCTGGTCACCAATTTATATGCCCAGGCCGGTAAAACGCGTGTGCATAGCCTGGTGTTCGCCTGTGATACAGCGCCTGAGCTCGAATCTGAAGCGCCGCGCGATCATATGGTCAAGGTCTACCCGCGCCAGATCGATCTGGAGAATGTGGCAAAATTGAAATCATTTGCTGACACGACAGTGGTGGAGGATATGGCTGCTCTGCAATCTACCATCATGCAGCGTCTGGCGACGTATCATGAGTTGTATTTGCACGCGGGTATACAGGTCGCTGATCAGCTGGCTGAGTAGGCGAGATGTCAAAACTGCTGTTCCTAACCGGAAAACTGGCAGAACACAGTCTGCATCAAGTGCTGGCGTCTATCGTCGCCGATAGCAAACAATCTCCGTTTGAATATGAAGTGAAACACATAGGGGTGTCGGTGGCCGCATTAATGACCCCATCTTTAATTGCGCGCCGGGTGCCTAAAGTCGAGAATATCGACAAAGTGATCTTGCCTGGCTTGTGCCAGGGTGATCTGCAACCTTTAGTGGCGCAGTGGGGGGTGCCAGTGGAACGTGGACCCAAAGACTTGAAAGATCTGCCTCAATATTTTGGACAAAAAGGCAAGGCGCCAGACCTGACGCGCCATAGCGTGACCATTTTTGCTGAAATCGTCGATGCGCCAGACCTGAGCGTAGAGCAGATCGTGGCCAAAGCCGCACATTTTCAGCAGCAGGGTGCCGACGTCATAGACCTCGGTTGTTTGCCGGGTAAGTCATTTGCGCATATGTCTGCTGCCATCCAAGCGCTGAAAGCCCAGGGTTTTCAAGTCAGTGTAGACTCCATGCGCGATGAAGACCTGCTGGCTGCAGGCAAAGCCGGGGCCGACTATCTGCTCAGCCTGCATGAAAATAATCTGTGGATAGCCGATGAAGTCGAGTCTACGCCTATCCTGATCCCGGCCAAGCCAACCAATGTCGCCAGTCTGACCCGCGCGATAGAGCATTGTCTGCAACGAGGGCGCCGCTTTATCGCCGACCCTATCCTGGACCCTATCCATTTTGGCCTTACCGACTCCATCGTGCGTTACCACAAGTTGCGCAAGCGTTATCCGGAGATAGAGATGATGATGGGGGTGGGTAACCTGACCGAACTGACCGATGCCGACACCACCGGCGTCAACGCGCTGTTGTTTGGCGTGATCAGCGAGCTGAATATCAATGCCGTGCTGGCGACTTCGGTCAGCCCGCATGCGGCTGAAGCGATCGCCGAAGCCGATATCGCGCGCCGCGTCATGTACCGGGCCAGCCAGGATAAACGATTGCCGCGCGGTTATTCCAGCGGCTTACTCGGTCTGCATGACCGCAAGCCTTTCCCTTATAGCACTGAAGAGATCATGGACCTGGCCAGCCAGATCAAAGACCCCAGCTTCCGCGTCATGGTCAGCGAGCAGGGCGTGCATGTCTATAACCGGGACGGCATACAGCATGGCACTGACCCTTTCAGTTTTTATGCCGGGCTGAATCTGCAGAATGATGCATCGCATGCGTTCTACCTGGGCGTTGAGCTGGCGCGTGCGCAGATCGCCTGGCAGCTGAAAAAACGCTATGTGCAGGACGAGATGCTGGAGTGGGGCGTGGCTTCCATCACGCAAAACAGGCAGGCCAAGATCGCGCACAGAGAAGCTTCAATCAAAGAGCGCCAGGAAAATGCCCGCGCCACCCCTGATGCTAAACCGGCGCCGGATGTAGAATGACCTGTCATGAACGTTGCTACAATTAAGCTGATCCAAGAAACACTTATATGATTTACGAAACACTCACATGATTTACGAAACCATAGTCACGACCTGTTCTGCACAAGGTGAAACGCATATTGCGCCATTCGGTGTGCAATGGTTCGATGGCAAAGTGATCATCTCGCCGTTCAAGCCATCTGCCACCTTGCAGAACATCCTTGAAACCGGGCATGCCGTATTGAACCTGACCGATGACGTGCGCGTATTCGCAGCCGCCATCGCCAAAAAAGCCCAGTTTGCCACCTTGCCGGTGGCCGCCGGCTGTGTACGCCTGCAAGATTGCCTGACTCATCATGTATTAAAGCTGGATCAGGTCGAAGAAGATGAAGTGCGGCCCAGGCTGACGATGAGCGTGCTGGAAAGTGCCTTGCACGGCCCGTTCATGGGATTCAATCGTGCCCAGGCGGCAGTGATAGAGCTGGCTGTCCTGGTCAGCCGCCTGCATATGCTGCCGGTTGAAAAGATCACCCAGGAGATGCAATACCTGCAGATCGCCATTGATAAAACCGCTGGCGAGCGCGAGCTGCAAGCCTGGCAATGGCTGGTCGATAGCGTCAATAACCATCTGGCACGCCTAAGCGGCCTACAACAGGCCTAAGCCATATGCAAGTGCTGGTAAGTGTCAGTTCAGTCGCTGAAGCGCAGATGGTATTGTCAGCTGGCGTGCGCCTGATAGACCTGAAAGAAACTGCCTATGGCGCACTGGCGGCGCTGGATATCCCGCTGTCTGCAGCTATGGTTGCTGCCGTCGATAGTTACCGGCAGCAACACCCACAAGCCGGCATCATCGTCAGTGCCACCATAGGTGATGATTGCAGCTCAGCCGAGGCGCTCAGTGAGCTGATCCAATCCAGGCTGGATATAGGGGTGGACGTGATCAAGCTACCGCAAACCATTTGGGCGAATGCGGCATATACAGCGGTGATAAAGGCATTCCTGGCCCAACGGGTGAAACTTATCGCCGTGCTGTCCGCCGATCATCTTTCCGGCACAGCAGCTGTCAGCACTATGCTGCAGGATCTCGCCTCTGCGCGTTACTGGGGGGTGATGATAGACACCATACAAAAATCACAGGCCGTAACAGCATTGATCAGTCTCGATCTGCTGGGGTTTTTTGTCCAATCGGCAAAAGCACA
Organism: Methylophilus luteus; assembly: GCF_042676265.1. Lineage (NCBI taxonomy): Bacteria > Pseudomonadati > Pseudomonadota > Betaproteobacteria > Nitrosomonadales > Methylophilaceae > Methylophilus > Methylophilus luteus. The sequence continues at coordinate 995,851 of NZ_JBHTKB010000001.1, read as the reverse complement.
CGGCTTATATGTCGGCCTGGCGGGCGGGCTACAGCTGGCGCAAGTGGATAGCCTAGCCGATCTGTCCCCGGATTATCTGGGCTTTAGAAGCGGTTTATGCCTGAATCAGCGCCGGGAACAGCCCTTGATTAAAGAAAAGTTACATCTTGTCACGGCAAAAGTGTCGGCATTTTGTTGAATATTGCCTCAAAGCCAATAAATACTTGATTCGAGTGCTGGTGAGGGTTGCGTCAAAGTTACGCTTTGCGTATAGTTCAACTTGTAAGTCTTTTCAAAGATGTGGCTATTAAAGCCTATAATAAAGGAGTCAATGAATGAAAAAGAATTTTTTGAGCTTGGCAATTGCTTCTGCATTTGTATTAGCATCGCAAGTTGCGCAAGCTGAAGACATGTACCGTGGCGCATGGTACGTAGTGCCAGGTGCAACATACATCAACACCGACAATGATCTTGAGGCTGACAATGGCCGTGGCGGTTTCCTGTCTATCGGTAAAGAAATCAGCGAACACTGGGATATCCAGGGTCGTCTGGGCCATACCCGTTCTGATGAAGATACCGGCATTGCTGGTGCAAGTGGTAAATACAAACAAACAGCTTTAGGCCTGGATGCTTTATATGTATTCAGCCGCGAAAAATTCCGCCCATTCCTGTTAGCAGGTATCGGTGCGGCACGTAACGATGTTGACTACAGCAATGCTGGTTTGTCTGACAAAGCCAACACTTCATGGATGGCAAACGTTGGTTTGGGCGCACAATATTTGTTTAGCGATAAATTTGGTATCCAAGCAGATGTACGTCACCAGTGGAGCCGTGCTGATGCACGTAATGCTGCTCGTACAGTTGATGCAGATGGCACTATCGGCAACACTCTGGTAAACCTGGGCGGTATCTTCCGTTTCGGCGCACCAGCACCAGTAGTTGAAGAGCCAACACCAGCACCGGCACCGGAACCAGTAGCAGCCGCTGAGCCAGCACCAGCACCGGTAGCACCAGCACCAGCACCAACTTGCAAACCACAAAACGAAGTAGTTACCGTCAGTGCTGAAAAACTGTTCGGCTTTGATAAAGCTAACCTGCGTGAAGAAGGTCGTAAAGTTCTGGAAGAAACTGCAGCCAAGATCAAGGCTAATCCAGAAATCACTGCTGTGATCGTAACTGGTCATACTGACCGTATCGGTACAGATGCTTACAACCAGAAATTGTCTGAGCGTCGTGCTAAACAAGTTTCTGACTACCTGATCGCTCAAGGTATTGATGGCGGTATCATCACTTCCGAAGGTAAAGGTAAATCTGAGCCAGTAGTACAGTGCGAAGGTAAAAAAGTATCCAAAAAACTGATCTCTTGCCTGCAACCTAACCGTCGCGTTGAGATCCGTGCTGAAGGTACCAAGCAACTTGGTTGCCAGTAATTAGCACTTAGTCTTGCTAAAAGCCACGCAAATGCGTGGCTTTTTTTACGTCTGTGCCTGGCAGCGGGTACAGCTGCTACTTGCCTCGGTTATAATTCAGACATGAGTGACTCTCAATTTATTATTAAGCCACGCTGGGTGATCCCCATGGATGGCAAGCAGACCACTCTGGAACAGCACGCCGTATTGGTAGATGCCGGAAAGATAGTGGCTATAGTCCACAAGAACGAGATACCGGAATGGGCCAGCTACTGGTCTGTGGTTGATTGTTCCCGCCACGCACTTTTGCCTGGATTGATTAATCTGCATGCGCACAGCAGCATGAATCTGCTCAGGGGTTATGCCGATGATCATGCTTTAATGCCCTGGCTAAACCAGCATATCTGGCCAGCCGAGCGGCAATGGGTGTCCAAGTCTTTTGTGCATGATGGCAGCTTGCTGGCGTGTGCCGAAATGTTGAGTGGTGGTGTGACCACTTTCAACGATATGTATTTCTTTCCGCAAGCGACCATAGAAGCGGCCAAACGCAGTGGCATGCGTGCGCACATAGGCCTGGTGGTCATGGAGTTCGCCACCAATTACGCCGCTACCGCCAACGAATATATACGCCTGGGCACTGAAGTCAGGGATCAGTACAAGTCTGACGCTGACATCAGCTTCTCTTTTGCTCCGCATGCGCCTTACACGGTAAGCGATGCCACGTTTGAGCAGATAGGTACCCTGGCAGAACAGCTGAATCTGGGCATACATACCCATTTGCACGAAACCCGCGCCGAGATCCAGCAAAGCCTGGATCAGTATGGGGTGCGGCCAGTGGACAGATTGCTTGCGGTAGGCATGCTGGGCCCCACTAGCGTGTGTGCGCATGGCGTGCATCTGCAGCAAAGTGAATTAGAGCTGCTTGCCACGCAAGGGGTGCATCTCGCGCATTGCCCGTGCTCTAACTTGAAATTAGCCAGCGGTATCGCCCCGGTTGCAGCCGCCTTGCGTGCAGGCTTGAATGTAGGCCTGGGCACGGATGGTGCGGCCAGTAATAACCGGCTGGACCTGTGGCAAGAAATGCGCACCGCTGCCTTGCTGGCAAAAGTCGCCGATGATAATGCAGAATCCATCCCCGCTTATACGGCACTGCAAATGGCCACCATTAACGGGGCGAAGGCCCTGGGCTTGCAAGAGCAGATAGGCAGTATAGAAGCAGGCAAGCAGGCAGACCTGATCGCTGTCAGGCTGGATGACCTCAACAGCCTGCCTTGTTATGACCCGATCTCACACCTGGTCTATGTGGCCGGGCGCGAGCAGGTCAGCCACACCTGGGTGGCAGGCGATCTGCGCTATCAGCGCAGCGATGAAGGCCAGGCCGTTTTCGCCGGCATAGAAACTGAAGAATTAAGGTCTATCGCATTGCAATGGCAACTGAAAATACAGTCAGTGCAATCTTGAGAGAAGTGAAAAGGAGTCATGATGGCAAACGTAGAAGCCGCTGAAGTGAATAAATTTGCTGAGCTGGCGCACCAGTGGTGGGATACACAAGGCGTATTCAAACCCTTGCACCAGCTCAACCCTTTGCGCCTGGATTATATAGACAGCCGCGCCAGCCTCAATGGCAAACAAGTGCTGGATGTGGGCTGTGGTGGCGGTATCCTGAGTGAATCCATGGCTGGCCGCGGCGCGCAGGTGACAGGCATAGACCTGGCTGAAGCCTCGTTGCAAGTGGCGCAGCTGCATGCGCTGGAATCTGCTGCGTCTGTCGAATATCGCTGCGTAGCGGTTGAAGCGCTGGCTGAAGAAAAGCCGCAATCGTTTGACGTGGTGACCTGCATGGAGATGCTGGAACACGTGCCTGACCCTGCCAGTGTGGTACGTGCCTGTGCGGCGCTGGTCAAACCGGGCGGCCACCTGTTTTTTTCTACCCTGAACCGCAATGCCAAAGCTTATCTGATGGCGGTGGTCGGTGCTGAATATATATTGAACCTGCTGCCTAAAGGCACGCATGATTACGCTAAATTCATCAAGCCTTCAGAGCTGGCGGCCTGGTTGCGCCAGTCAGGTTTAGAGCTGCAACACCAGTCAGGCGTGACTTACAACCCGCTCAACAAGCAATACAGCCTGACGCAGGATACCAGCGTCAATTACATGCTGCATGCGATTAAAGACTATTGATGCAGGCAGTTTTATTTGATCTGGATGGCACCCTGGTAGATACCGCAGCCGACCTCGGTTATGCGCTCAATTTACAGCGCCAGCGCCATGGCCTGGCTTTTCTGCCGGATGCCGCTATGCGTCCTTACGCCTCGCACGGGTCTAGGGGGCTACTGGAAATTGGCTTTGGATTGAGCCCTGAGGATCAAAGTTTTGAGGATATGCGTACCGAATACCTGGCCTTGTATACCGAGGTGTTGACCCGGCAGCCGGTGTTATTCCCGGGCATGGCCGAAACCCTTGCCGCAATTGAACAGCGCGGCTTGCAGTGGGGCATAGTGACCAACAAGCCGCGCCGTTTTACCACACCTATCGTCGAGGCGCTAGGCCTGGCAGCCCGTGCCGGTGCAGTGATCAGTGGCGATGATGCCCCAGCGCCCAAACCCTCACCGCAGACCTTGTTGCTCGCCTGCGAGCAGATGCAGTTAAACCCGGCTAGCACTATTTACCTGGGAGATGCCGAGCGCGATGTGCAGGCAGGTAATGCGGCAGGCATGACCACGCTGGTTGCCTTATTTGGCTACCTGTCAGAAACCGATCAGCCTGAGCAGTGGGGTGCCAAGGGTTATATTCAGCACCCGCAAGACTTGTTGTCCTATCTCTAAGCCTAAGTCTAAGTCTCTACATTGGTTCTGTACATCAGGTCTGTATATGGCCAAGTCAGTTAATTGCGAGCACTGCTAAGTACTGCCATCGCTGCAATATTAATATCCGCCACCAGAATACTGGCTAGCTGGCCATCGTCACCCAAGATCGGTAAAGAGACTGTGAGGCAGAAATCTTCAGTGGCGGTAGAGAGATAAATGCTTGAAATATAAGGCGCATGGGTTTCTGCCACGCGTTGGTAATATGCCTGCTGGCTACGATCTATGCCTGCACCACCTGCTTTGATCTTTCCATACATATTCGGATTTATCCAGTTGGCATAACGCTGGGTGCCGTTAGCTTCCAGCTCAAAGATCACTTCAAAGTAAGGGAATTCGGCGAAACAGCTGTCCAAGTCGTGGGAACCGGTTGAGCGGTGTGTATTCAGCAATGATTGCAGTGCTGAGAGCGCTTTTTGTTGCCAGCCGGAGTAAAACTCTTTTGTTGGCAAAATGGTCTGTGGCGGCGTGTCTTCGACCACGACGATGCTACCGATATTGGCTTTGCCGATTTTTTTGAGCTGGGCGGCCCGTTCTGCCGCGACCACGCTGTTTTCCAGAGCGCCTTGTTTACCATTGACCACGGCAATAGATACGCTAGCTACCGGGTGATCTTTGCCGTCTTCGGTGGTAAAGAATCCGCGCTCAAGATCACTGGCATCATACAGATGCACAGCCAGCGCCTGAAACTGGCTAATGATATGTAGCAAGGTATCGTTAAGGGCAGGCGCTTTGTGATCATAGATCAGCACGAAGTCATCGCCGCCTATATGTCCCACCATGACGCCAGATTTATCCTGGTATTCCTGACGGATGATTTCAGATAATAAGCGTATCATGGCGTCGCCGCGGATAAAACCGTAGCGGTCGTTATATGCCTTGAAATGATCCAGATCAATATAGATCAGTTGTGTATTGGTGTTATTACGCAGGCTGTTATCCAGCGTTTGTCTAAGCGTTGGACCGGTGGTCAGGTGGCTGAGCGGGTGCAGATTGCCGCTCGAGACTTTACGGCTGATTAACTGGGCCATGATCTCCATCGGTTGCAAGACACCCATATAGCCACCATCGTCATTGACCGTGATCCAGATATCGATATTGCCGCGTTCCAGATAAAAGATGCGCGCCAGCACGGAAGAGGGCAGCATATGGTTAATGACCTTGGGCAGCGGGTCACAGCAAGCGCCAAGACCAGTGTGTTTCTTAGAAAAAACCTTGCCACGTCTCAATACGCCCAGTGGTTTTTGCCCGTCAAGCACCACCGCATTGGCAATATCGGCATGCGCATTGAATAAACGTCTTGCCTCGGCCAGCGAGCAGCTCACATCAATGGTCAGGCCGTGACTGATGTATTCCCCGATATGAAAATCATCAGGCACATGTGAGCGGTGTGACTCATCGCGTACTGGCAGCGCGGTCACTTTGTCACTAGGCGTGCTTTGCGGATACGCAAAATAATGGCCTTGCGCATAATGCAAGCCTAAATCCTGACAATAGGTGATATCTTCTACGCGTTCCAGACCTTCCGCAATAATGGTGCATCCCAGGCGTTGGGCCATTGAAATAATGGCTTCGAGTAACACTGTGCGCACCCGGCTGCCTTGTGCCTCATGCACGATCGCGCGATCTATCTTGATAAAATCTGCCCGCACCTCGGCCAGAATGCGCAGACCGTTAAAACCAGAACCCATGTCGTCCAATGCGATTCGCAGGCCATGCCTGCGGATCTCATCACAATAACGCGCCAGTACTTCGGGGTCTGTTTTTTCACTTTCTACAATTTCGATCACAACATCACGTTTATCAATCTCCTGCTGATTCAATATCTTTAAAATAAAGTCCAGCCAGCCAGGGCTCATAATGGTTTGCGGCAGCACATTGATAAAGATAGGCTTATCGGCAGAGATGGATAGTGACTTGCCAATCAAAGCCAGTTGTTGGCAAGCCAGATCTAGTTCATGGGTACGTTTCACTTCTGCTGCCAGCGCAAAGGCTTCCATGCCATTCAGCCATTTACCCTCGGGTGTTTTCAGCCTGCATAAAGCTTCAAAACCAAACACTTTTCCGCTCTGGTTAAAATCCACAATCGGCTGATAATGCATTTGCACATAGGGTGTCAGATCAGAAAGCAGCCATGGATATTTATGCCGCGCATAAAAGGTATTGAACGGTAGCGTGGCCTGCAGCGCCTCCATCGGGCTTATCGCCTTATTATCTGCCGTCACCAGCGCCCAGGTATCGCGCAGTGTGCGTGCAGTCTCGGTCGCGATCACCCCGTCCAGAATATGCAGCAGTTCAGTTTCTGAACTGTAGCTAAATGATGAAGTATTGATTCCTGGGAAAAGTGGACTATCTGGATCAGCGTGGTTGTTGGCGTCAAAAGTATGCAGAAATAATTCCATTTAATACGACCTTGCTTTTTTATAAGTGTGGCAGACTCTAAGCGCCTTTATGATCAGACCTAGGCGTCTTAATTTTATAACGACACTGACCGGTTTTTATTAAGAGTACAAACCTAGTAAACCCTGCCTAATAAATGGTTTGCCATGATTTTTAAATCTACAGAACACATTACTTTTAAAGCACTTTTCAGCTAAAAAATCCTACATATGAATCAGTAAAAGCCTATAAAGGCGCAGTTGGATTAAAACAATAATATTTTAAGTGCCTTTAAAAGGAGAGTTTGATGAATGAAGACATTGCAAAAGATGACTGGAAACAGTTGGCTGGCAGAATTAAAGCCAAATGGGGCAGGCTGACCGATGATGAGATTCAGGATTCAGAAGGTAATACAGATTATTTGATAGGTAAATTACAGGAAAGATATGGCCTGGCGCGGGAGCAGGTTGAAGAAAACCTCAGGGATATCGGCTATCCCTAAGCGGGCATTAAAACATCTAGCATTGCCTGTGTATGCAACAAATCGCATAGCTAGACACGTACCCAGGCCAACTATATCTAGCCATATCATGGCCACATGAAAAACCGCCAGCGCATTACACGCTGGCGGTTTTTTTAGTCCACACGATTAACGGGTGTTCGGTGTGGCGCCGGTTGCAGTACACTGGCTACCGGATGCCATTTGGCCGTCTATGGTAGTACAGGTGTTATTGGTAGCCGGAGGCACAGTAGAGGTATTGCTTCTGGCCCTGGTATCGCGGTTTGCAGGGTCTACCCGGTTGATGTCTTTACGCACCGGTGCGGGGTTGTTCTGGGTCTGTCCAGCAGGAGCGGCAGGTTGATTCGGGTTTACGCCAGTCCGGTTAGTCGTTGACCCATTCGGTACTACCGAGCCATTGGCACCTGCATTACCGTTTACATCGACACCCACGCCGGCCGCACCAGCGTTACCGCCAGCGCCTACGCCTACACCATTGGCACCGGCATTGCCGCCAGCACCCGCGCCTACGCCAGCCGCACCAGTGTTACCACCAGCACCAGCACCGACTCCGGCCGCACCAGTTGCCCCGCCTGCCGCGCCACCTGCCCAGGCAGTCGAAAGCTGTAATGACCCCAGCAGTAATACACTCACGAAAGGTAAAGATAATTTTGTTAGTTTCATCACCGCTCCTTGTTTATTTATGATGGATCTTCACAAAAAACCAGTTGTTCACGCCGGATTTGAACCGGGTTAAGCAAACAGCTGCAACATACAGTGAAGAATATGATGATCAATATAAGGAGTTACAGCCGCCTGGGTTATCGGCTGTTGCTTAAATCTGTGTAGGAATCGGTTGACCACTGGCGTGTGCCAGCAAACAGAATGGAAGTTCTAAGTGACGAACTTGCGTTCCAGCAGTGCGGTAGAGAGTGTGCCGCTATCTACATATTCGATCTCGCCGCCCATAGGCAAACCACGGGCGATGCGGCTGACTTTGATGCCCCTGGATTTCAGCATCTGCCCTATGTAATGGGCGGTGGCTTCGCCTTCAGAAGTAAAGTTTGTCGCTAATATCACTTCTTCAACCAAGCTGTCCTGCGCGCGTTTGAGCAGTTTATCCAGGTGTATATCCTTGGGGCCTATGCCATCCATGGGCGACAGCTTGCCCATCAGCACAAAATACTGGCCCTGATAGCTGCGCGTGTTTTCCAGCATCATCAGGTCGGTGGGCATTTCAACCACACACAGGGCAGATTTGTCGCGCTGGCTGTCCTGGCACAGGCTGCACACTGCATGCTCACTGAAATTATTGCAGTAATCGCAATGCGCCAGTTTATCCAGTGCCTGTTGCAGACTGGCGGCCAGGCGTTGTGCGCCTTCGCGGTCACGCTGCAGCAGGTGGTAGGCCATGCGGGTGGAGGATTTAGGACCAACGCCCGGCAGGCAGCGCAGGGCGTTGATCAGTTGTTCCAGGACTGCCGGAGAGTTCAAGCGATGACCTTGTGTTTAGAACGGTAATTTAAAACCGGCAGGCATCATGCCACTCATCTTGGCAGACGAGGTGGCTTCGGCTTTGGCCTTGCCATCTTTGAGGGCGATCAGGATCAGGTCTTCCAGCGTTTCCTTGTCATCCATGGCTGCATCGTCTATCTGTATGCGCTTGACGTCGTTGCTACAGGTCATGGTGATCTTGACCATGCCATTGCTGGCTATGCCTTCCACTTCGGTTATCGCCAGCTCGGCTTGCGCCTTTTGCATATTGGCTTGCATCATCTGGGCCTGTTTCATCATATTGCCCATGCCACCTTTCATCATCGTATGCTCCTAAGTTTGATGTGGTTAATGTAGAGGTTTGATCGAGTTGGGCACTATGGTCGCACCCATTTCTTGCATCAGGCCTTGCACAAAGTGGTCGCTCAGAATGGCGTCTTTGGCCTGGTCCTGCAATTCTGCTCTTTCTACTGCCATTTGCCTGGCTGGCGTGTTGGCTTCCTGGCCGACCTGTATGGTCAGTTTGATGCGGCGGCCAAAATGGCTATTGAGGGCGCTGTTCAATTTATCCAGGTAGTTAGTGCTGGCCAGATGCTTGTGCGCGTCGCCTATGCGCAGCACCATGGTGTCTGCATCAAAAGAAACTAACTCGCAGTTTTGCGCCAGTGCGCGCACCAGGCCCAGTTTACTTAAATGGTTCTCGACCAGGCTGCGCCAGTTGCCATCCCATGCCAAGGCTGTGGCTGCAGCAGGTATTTCACTTGTTTCGGCCAACTGGGAAGGTTCTGCTTGGGCGGTAGTTGCCGCTTCTGCCACAGGCGGGGCCACTGGCACTGCCGGCGTGACCTCTATCGTCGCTTCAACTGCCATGGCAGGCGCTGGCGCAGCAAACGCGGGTGCTTGTACTACAGGGGCAGCCTGTACCATAGCGGCTGCCGGTTCAGCCGCTGGCTGACGGCTCTGGGCCAGGGCGGCGCGTGCGCCACCAGCGGCGCTGGCTGACCTAGTGTTGCTTTCATTAGAATTGCTATTGCCAGCCGGGGCCGCTGAGGCAGGCGCGGTTGAAACCGGTGCCATGGCATCTGTTTTGAATGCCAGCATGCGCAGCAGGGTCATGGTGAAACCGGCATAGGCATCCGGTGCCAGGCCGATATCGCGGTGACCGAAGATAGCGATCTGGTAATACAGTTGCAGCATCTCGGCTGTCAGTTGCGATGACAGGTCTAGTAGGGTCTGCCTTTCCGGGTGGTCATCGGCTATCGCCTGCGGGCTGTGCTGGGCGATGGCCAGCAGGTGCAGCAAGGCGGCCAGGTCTTTCAAGGCACTTTCAAAGCCTATGCTGCGTGAATCCATTTGCTGCGCAATATTGAGCAGGGCAGTGGCGTCACTGTTGATCAGGGCGCGCAATAACTCATACAGGTAACTTTGGTCGATAGCCCCCAGCATGCTGCGCACATCGGTTTCGCGCACAGACTGATTACCATAGGCGATCGCCTGGTCAGTCAGTGACAGCGCGTCACGCATGCTGCCATTGGCGGCACGCGCGATCAGTTGCAGGGCTGGTGCTTCAAAGGTGATCTGTTCCTGGCCCAGGATATCCTGCAAGTGCGAGGTGATGGTGCTGCTCGCCATCTGCCGCAGATTAAACTGCAGGCAGCGGGAGAGTATAGTCACCGGTACTTTTTGCGGGTCTGTGGTGGCAAGGATGAATTTAACGTGTGCCGGCGGCTCTTCCAGCGTTTTCAGCATGGCATTGAACGCTTCTTTGGTCAGCATATGCACTTCATCTATCATGTAGACCTTGAAGCGGCCGGAGGAGGGCGCATAGATCGCCTGTTCCAGCAAACTGACCATATCGGCGATGCCGCGGTTAGAGGCAGCATCCATTTCTACATAATCTACATAGCGGCCGATATCGATCGCGCGGCAGGCATCGCATTCACCACAAGGGATAGCGGTGATGCCGGTCGCACAGTTGAGTGACTTGGCCAGTATGCGCGACAGCGTGGTTTTACCGACGCCACGCGTGCCGGTAAACAGGTAGGCATGGTGTAGGCGTTGCTGGCTCAGCGCGTTGCTTAATGCTTGCACTACATGGTCTTGGCCGACCAGGTTACTAAAGGATTTTGGGCGCCATTTACGCGCCAGCACTTGGTAAGACATTGCGGTCTCTATTGATTAAATATCATGAAGCCAAACCAATACTTTAGCCTAAATTGCCTGCTCATGCGCACATAGTTACAACTAAATGATACCGGCAACACAAGCAAGAATCCGGAGGATGGCGATGTAGAATCCGGCAGGATGGTATCAAAGTCTGGCAGGATGGCAATACAGAAAGGGGCGAGCCCAACCCCCGGCACTTGCTTGACAGTTGTGGCTGCTTGCTTCCGCATCTGACCAGGTTGGCTATCTTACAATGCGGGGAGGCCCGCCGGCGCTATTGTAACGCAAAACCAGGCCGGCATGGCTTTGTTTTTTTGAAAGCTGCTTGTTTAAAACGGCAGGCGTCACAATTCAAAAATGACACGCAATCTGCCTTCTTATGGCCACATTAAATCGCTGCTGCGCATTGCACAATAGGCCATATTTTTCAGTGACTGTGTGCGGTAGACTAAATTATGGCAACCCAGGGAACATCCATGACTGCGTCGGAGATCGCGCGCGAAACCATCAAGCAGATGGCGGTGCGCCGTGTGGAGCCTACGCCGGACAATTACACACAGATCTATCTCGAAGTTTCAGGCAAGCCTGCCAAAGAGGATGCTGCATCAGCCTTGCGCAAGGCATTGAAGCAGTTACCGCATGACTCCATGGAACAGACCAACTGGGTGAACCGTTGGGAAAAAGTGCTCAAGCAGGATAACTGGCAAGGCCTGGGTGAGCTACTCAAAGAAGCCATGCAGCAGCAGCTCAGTCACTCCACTAAATGGCCTAAAGCGATACGCACGCTGATGCAGGGCTGGGATGATAAGCGCAGCGGCATGGACCTCGCCAGAAAGCGCGAGATGCTGGAACGCGTGCTGATCAATTTTGGCAATGACGACACCCTGTCTGACAAATTGCTGGGCATGGCGAATAACTGGTTACCGGCCGACGCCAGGGTAGAAGGCATCCCGGTGCCCGAGTTAAAAGAAGTGGCCAGCCCGGCTGCACTGCCCGCAGCGATAGAACCACTCAGCAAAGACGAATTACCCAGTGAAGTGCAGCAGTTTCATGGTGCATTCACTATTCTGCAGACCCTGCTCAAGCAGACCCTGCAGCTAGGTCTGATCCCGCGTCTGGAAGGTTATCCTGACCTGCAGGTAGAAGCCATCGCCGTGCAGGAAAGCACAGAACGGGCGAAAAAAGTCAAAGAGTGGGAGGCGCTGGCCAAGTCGCTCAAAGCCTTGCTGATGCGCGTGGAAGTGATAGGCGCGAAAGAAGATGATGTGCGCGGCGATATCATAGACCTGCTGCATCTGCTGCTGTCTAACATAGGCGAGCTGGTGGCTGAAGATAGCTGGTTGAGCGGCCAGGTCTACGCGGTGCAATCCATCATCAGCGGACCGCTGGACCGCGCCAAACTCAAGCAGGCAGAAAAAAGCCTGAAAGAAGTGATCTATAAACAGGGCTTGTTGAAACATAGCCTGATAGAAGCGAGAAATTCGTTTAAAACCCTGATCAGCTCATTTATAGACAAGCTGAAATACATGGGCGAGGCCAGCGAGCTATATAGCGGCAAGATAGAGACTTATGCCCAGGAGCTCTCGCAGACTGATGACCTGATCAAGATCAATGAACTGGTCACCCACCTGATGCGTGATACCTCTGTCATGCAGACTGATATCCTGCGCTCACGCGACGATCTGCTTAACCAGCAACGGGTCGCCAGCGATACCCAGGCGCGCATCCTCAAGTTGCAGGACGAGTTGAGCCAGTTAAGTGAAGTGGTGCGTATAGACCAGCTCACCGGCGTGCTGAACCGGCGTGGTATGGATGATGCCTTTGCTACCGAAATCGCCCGTTATCAACGGGGTGGTGAGTCGCTGAGCGTGGCGCTGCTCGATATCGATAACTTTAAATTACTGAATGACCAGCACGGCCATGCCGCCGGTGATAGTGCTTTGAAACACCTGGCTGGCGTGGTCAAGCGTACCGTACGCCCCACCGATATCGTCACCCGCATGGGCGGCGAAGAGTTTGTGGTTATTTTGCCTAATACCGGCCTGGATGACGCGGTCATCACCATGAGCCGTTTACAGCGCGCACTCACCAAGGAATATTTTCTAGGCAACAACCAGAAATTGCTGATCACCTTCAGTGCCGGCGTCGCCCTGTTTCAAAAGGAAGACGATGTCAGCTCTATATTGCTGCGCGCCGACCAGGCCATGTACCTGGCCAAAAAGAGTGGCAAAAACCGGGTGATGACCGAGATAGACCTAAAGCTTAGCCAGTCCTGATTCTGCTTTTCATCACCTCGCCAGTAGCTTGCCAGCTGCCAGTCAGCTGCAACGGCTGCTGGCATTTCCCATAAAGCATACCCAACGCACGGGGAGTCATGCTATGCTGATTGGCATCTAACACGAGGTGCCCTGTGACCAGCCCAGCAACTGATTCTCCAGTCGATAGCGTCAAAGATGCCTTGCATGAAAGCGAGCGCAGATTTTCAGCCATTGTTTCCAGCATTCCCGGCCTGGTATTTCAAATGCATATGACTGCCGATGCGCAGATCGTATTCACCTACCTGAGTGAAGGCTGTGAGGCCTTGCTCGGCATTCCTGCCGCCGCTTTGCTTAAAGACGCACAAGCACTATTCAATGCCATGGAAGAAAAGTCTGCCAGCCAGTTCAAGCATAAGCTGCAACAATCCGCCCGCCAGCACAAACGGCTGGATTGGGAGGGCAAGATCTGGATCGCCGACTGGCAGGATATGAAATGGGTCAATATACGCGCCACCATACAGGCCCTGGGCCAGGGCGCGGTGCAATGGGATGGCATCATGCTCAATATCAGCCAGAGCAAGCAGGAAAAGCAGGAGATAGAACAGGCCAAGCACGATTTACAGGCGCTGACTGCCCACCTCAACCAGGTAAAAGAGCAGGAGCGTGTCAGCATCGCCCGCGAGATACATGATGATCTCGGTGGCAATATGACGGCGATGAAGCTAGGCCTTTCCACCATAGTGCAGAAAATCCAGCAGGGCGCGCCTGTAGATCTGGAGCAGGCGACCATGCTGCAATCTATCGTCAACCAGACCTTTGATTCTGTGCACCGCATCTCGGGCAACCTGCGGCCTAATATCCTCGATCTGGGCCTGGTCGATGCACTCGAATGGCAAGTCAACCAGTTCAAGAAACAATTAGGCTTAAAAGCCAGGTTTGTCACCAATTGCGATGAGCTGGACTGCGACCATGACAAATCCATGGCGCTGTTCCGCATTTGCCAGGAGGCCTTGTCCAATATCGCCAAATACGCCCAGGCAGATGAGGTGCGGGTAGAGTTGAACCAGGTCGAACAAGCCTTGTACATGACCATCTCGGATAATGGCATAGGCATTGCCCCGGCTGATAAAATCAAACCTAATTCTTTTGGCCTGCGCGGTATGCAGGAGCGGGCAGCCGCTTTTGGCGGCGAATGCTATATAGAATCACCACTAGAGGGGACCGGCACGCTGATACGGGTGCAGGCGCCGGTGCGGACGGCAGCAACATAAAAAACGTGAGGCAACAGCTTGGATACTAAAAAAATCAGAGTCATCATTGTTGATGACCATGCGATTCTGCGCTCTGGCATTAAACAGATACTGGTCGCCAGCGGCGATATCGATGTGGTAGGCGAAGCGGAGAATGTGGCACAGGCACTGAAATGTGTGCGCGAAATACCGGCAGATGTGATGCTGCTGGATATTTCCCTGCCGGATAAAACCGGCATAGAAGCGCTTAAACTGATCAAGCGCGAAAATGCCGCGCTGAATATCCTGATGTTATCCATGTATATGGAAGACCAGTATGCCGTGCGTTCGATACGCTCGGGTGCTTCCGGCTACCTGTGCAAGCATACGGCGTCGGAGGAGTTGCTGACTGCCATCCATACCCTGGCCAAAGGCCGCAAATATATCACCGCCAATGTGGCGGAGATCCTGGCTGAACAGGTCGGTAATGAACATGCCGCCGCCTTGCATGAATCTTTGTCTGATAGGGAATTCCAGGTGATGCGTATGATCGCTTCCGGCCTCAGTGTGAGCGAGATCGCCGATAAACTGGCTTTGTCGGTGAAGACCGTGAGCATGTACCGCACCCGCCTGCTCGAGAAAATGAACTTGAAACACAATGCCGAGATCACGCATTACGCAATCAAGAACCAGTTGGTCGAGTAATATCAATGCAATAAAAAAAGGCCTTATTAAAGGCCTTTTTTTATTCTTTAAATCAATTATCTACAAAACTTATTACGCATTTTTTTTGGAGTAATTGATTAGCCCATTGGTAGAGCTGTCAAAGCTGGTCACCGCCTCAGCGCTGATCAGCAGTGGCAGGATCTGGCTGGCGATCTGTTTGCCGTATTCCACACCCCACTGGTCATAGCTGTTGATGTCCCAGATAATGCCCTGCACAAAGATCTTGTGTTCATACAAGGCGATCAGTTTGCCCAATGTGTATGGAGTCAACTGCTCGAACATGATAGAAGTGGTAGGGCGGTTACCTTCAAATACTTTGTGCGGTAACAGGTCTTCTAGCGCCTGGCCGCTCATGTTCTGTTGTGCCAGCTCTGCACGGGCTTCCTCGCGTGTCTTGCCCAGCATCAACGCCTGGGTCTGCGCCAGGAAATTAGCCAGCAGGATCTTGTGGTGCTGGTCATCCGGGCTGCCGACCTGGTAATGGCTTTTCACCGGCATCAGAAAATCAGCCGGTACCATCTGTGTGCCCTGGTGTATCAGCTGGTAAAACGCATGCTGGCCATTGGTGCCTGCTTCGCCCCAGATGACCGGGCCGGTTTTATAGCTGACACGGCTGCCGTCACGGCAGATGAATTTACCATTACTTTCCATATCTGCCTGTTGCAGGTAGGCGGCAAAACGCGACATGCCCTGGTCGTAAGGCAAGATCGCATGCGTGTCTACATGGAAGAAGTTGTTATACCAGATGCCCAGCAATGCCATAATCACCGGCATGTTCTGTTCCAGCTGCGCTTCCTGGAAGTGTTTGTCCATGGCGTGACCGCCGGCCAGCAACTGTTCAAAATTGTCCATGCCCACGTAAAGGGCGATGGATAAGCCTATGGCAGACCACAGCGAATAACGGCCGCCTACCCAGTCCCAGAAGGCAAACATATTGTCAGTGTTGATGCCGAAAGCTTCTACCGCTTTGGCATTGGTCGACAAGGCGACAAAATGCTTGGCTACGTGCTGCTCATCTTTGGCTGCAGCCAGGAACCAGCGACGTGCGGAATGTGCATTGGTCATGGTCTCCTGGGTGGTGAAAGTTTTGGATGCCACGATAAACAGCGTGGTTTCCGGGTCGCACTGTTCCAGCGCGCGCACCAGGTGAGCGCCATCGATGTTGGAGACGAAATGTGCTTTTAAATCAGGGCTGGCATAAGGCTTGAGTGCATCGCAGGCCATGACCGGGCCGAGGTCGGAACCGCCGATACCGATATTCACGATATCGGTGATACGTTTGCCGGTGTAACCAGTCCACTGGCCGTTACGCACCTGCTCGGTGAAGGTACGCATATGCGCCAGCACGGCATTCACTTCCGGCATCACGTCCTTGCCATCGACGGCTACCGGCGTGTTGCTGCGATTGCGCAGCGCGGTATGCAGCACGGCACGGTTTTCGGTGATATTGATCTTTTCACCGGAAAACATGCGGTCACGCCAGGTTTCTATTTTGGAGTCACGTGCCAGTTGAAACAGCAGGGATAAGGTTTCTTTGGTGATACGGTGTTTGGAGTAGTCGAGCAGAATGCCATCTACATCTAAACTGAATTCTTCAAATCGTTTTGCGTTTTGCTTAAACAGATCACGCATTTGAACATTGCGGATATCACTTTGATGCTGGTTCAGCGCGTGCCAGCTAGGGTGCGTCGTTAATTTAGCCATGTTATGTTGTTGCTTTAGTTTTCAAGTCAATTAAATTTTAAGTCGATTCGTTTTATAGCGCCTGCAGCGCGATTTTCATCGCTGGCCTGCAGGCGCTTATGTATTTGCTACAGTGTAGCCAGTTATTGTAACTGAAGTATGACACCTGCCAGTGGCGGTAAGTTTATGCTGATAGAATCAGCATGATCCATCCACGCAACCGGGGCACTGTGACAGCTGTCGCCATTGCCTACGTTACTTCCGCCGTAGCAAGCTGCGTCACTGTTAAATATTTCTTTATAGACACCGGCTTGTGGCACGCCCAGACGATATTGCAGGCGCGGCACTGGTGTGAAATTCAGTACTATTATAACAAAACTATTATCATTGCCGCGCCTAATATAACTCAGCAGCGACTGACCGCTATCCTGGCAATCTAGCCATTGAAAGCCCTGCTGGTCAAAGTCATGCGCGTGCAAGGCAGGGCGTTGCTTGTAATGGCTGTTCAAGTCACGCACCAGTGACTGCACGCCCCTGTGCATGGCATGGCCGGGATGGCTTTCTTCGAGCAGGTGCCAGTCCAGGCTTTGATTGACGTTCCACTCGCGCCACTGGCCGAATTCGTTGCCCATGAAGTTCAGTTTTTTGCCCGGCATGGTCATCTGGAAAGTCAGCAGCAGGCGCAGGTTGGCAAACTGCTGCCAGCTGTCACCCGGCATTTTGCCGAGCAGGGATTTTTTGCCATGCACCACTTCATCATGGGAGAAAGGCAGCACAAAGTTTTCTGAATAGGCATACATCTGGCCGAACGTCAGCCGGTTGTGGTGATGCTGACGAAAGATAGGGTCTAGCTGCATGTAGGTAAGGACATCATTCATCCAGCCCATGTTCCATTTCATATTGAAACCCAGGCCGCCAGCATAGACCGGGCGTGACACCGCCGGCCAGGAAGTGGATTCTTCCGCGATCACCAGTGCGCCGGGGAAGCGCTCGCCGACCATGGTGTTCAGTTGCTTGAGAAACTCTATCACTTCCAGGTTCTCGCGCCCGCCGTAGGCGTTAGGCAGCCATTCACCTTCTTTGCGCGAGTAATCGAGGTAGAGCATGGAAGCCACCGCGTCTACGCGCAAGCCGTCGATATGGAATTCCTTTATCCAGTAATAGGCGTTGCTGAGCAGGAAGTTGCGCACTTCATTGCGCCCGTAATTGAAGATATAGGTGCCCCAGTCGGTGTGTTCGCCCAGCCTGGGGTCGGCATGCTCATACAAGGCGGTGCCATCAAAGCGCGCCAGCGCCCAGTCATCTTTGGGGAAATGCCCAGGCACCCAGTCGAGAATGACGCCGATACCGGCAGCATGGCAGCGGTCTATAAAGTATTTGAGGTCGTCAGGGCTGCCATGGCGCTGGGTAGGCGCAAAGTAGCCGGTCACCTGGTAGCCCCATGATTCATTGAGCGGGTGCTCGGCGATAGGCAGCAGTTCGATATGGGTATAGCCCATGCTGGTCAAATGCGGGATCAGCGCATCTGCCAGGGCGCGATAGCTGAGGAAATGACCATTTTCATCGCGTTGCCAGCTGCCCAGATGCACTTCATAACAGTTGAAAGGCTGATGCAGCCAATCATATTGCTGGCGCTGCTGCAGCCAGTCCTGGTCCTGCCACTGGTATTGGCTGTGGCTGATACGGTTGGCTGCACCTGGCCTGGGCTCGAAAGCCTTGCCGTAAGGGTCGGCTTTGATGACGACGAAACCATGCTCACGGTTGCGTATCTCGAATTTGTACAGATCATGTTCTGTCAGGTGGGGGATAAACAGTTCCCACACGCCGCTGCCGCCCAGCACACGCATGGCATGCACGCGGCCATCCCACTGGTTAAAACTCCCCACCACGCTGACGCGCTCGGCACTGGGTGCCCATACGGCGAACCTGACGCCGGGTACGCCTTGCAAGGTCATGGGCACTGCGCCCAGGGTATTGTAGGCCTCGAGTAAGCGGCCTTCGCCAAACAGGTAGAGTTCTTCTTGCGTCACCGTGCTGGCGAAGCAGTAGGTGTCACTGGTCTCATAAAAGCTGGTCTGGCCATGCGGCTGTATGCGTAATGCCACCGGGGCCGCGATGGCGACCTTGGACGAAAACTCGAATAAGCCGTGTCTGTCGACTAAGGTCATCGCTTGCCAGTCGTCATCGACCTTGACCCAGACTTGCCCGGCATTGGGCTGGAACACACGCACCAGCCATGGCCCGTTTACGGTATCCTGGTGTATGCCCAGGAACTGGAAAGGGTCGTGGTGAGTCGCATCAAGTATGCGTTGCAGGTGCTGGTTATTTGTGTGATTCGGTGGAGCTAATTTGACTGTCATGCTGGCAAGGTCCGTTTGACTAACACCCATCCTAACAAAAAAAGTCAGCCATCCTAACAAAAAAAGTGAAGTTTTACGCTGTTTAGCGCGGAAATATCGTTGTCTTTGCCCGCATTATCATGCAGACTGTGGATGTCAAACCTGCAGTTAACAAGCGTTATATTGCCTTTACAATTCGTCGCTGTGCATTGCTGCAGGCTGATTTTTTGGAATCAGGAAAATAAGGAAAAGGCATCATGTCTCAAGCAGAATTTGTTGAACGCAGAAAATATACCCGGCGGCAAGAACGGCATTCCGACCGGTTTATCAGTACCCTGACCAAAAATACCGTCGCCATCATCCTCGCCGGCGGCCGTGGCAGCCGGTTGAAGAACCTGACTGACTGGCGCGCGAAACCCGCTGTGCAGTTCGGCGGCAAGTTCCGCATCATCGATTTCCCGCTTTCAAATTGCATCAACTCCGGTATACGCCGTATCAATGTCGCCACCCAATATAAGGCGCAAAGCCTGATCCAGCACGTACAGCGCGGCTGGGGCTTTCTGCGCGGTGAATTCAACGAGTATGTGAACATTATCCCCGCCCAGCAGCGCCTGGGTGAGGAGTGGTACAAGGGCACGGCAGATGCGGTTTACCAGAATATAGACTTGCTGCGCGAAAATGGCGGTGAATATATCCTGGTGCTGGCCGGTGACCATATCTATAAAATGGACTACGGCAAGATGCTGGCCACCCATGCGCGCAGCAATGCGGATATGACCATCGCCTGCATCAATGTGCCGCTGGAAGATGCCAAGGGTTTTGGCGTGCTGGAAGTAGACGCCTCTGACCGCGTGGTCGCCTTTGATGAAAAACCGGCTAATCCCAAGCCTATGGTGAATGACCCCAGCCAGGCTTTTGCCAGCATGGGTATTTATATCTTCAATGCCAAGTTCTTGTACGAGCAGCTCATACGCGATGCGTATGACCGCAACTCGCACCACGATTTCGGTCAGGACATCATCCCATACATCATCAACAAATACCGGGTGCAGGCGCATCGCTTTACCGATAGCTGCGTGGGCGCGCTCGAGAACGGCTACTACTGGCGCGATGTAGGAACCATAGATGCCTATTGGGAAGCCAATATGGAGCTGACAAAAGTCATTCCGGAATTGAACTTGTATGACAGCGAGTGGCCTATATGGACTTACCAGGAGCAATTGCCACCGGCTAAATTCGTTTTCAAAGACGAAGGACGCACCGGTAAGGCGACTGACTCCCTGGTTTCGGGCGGTTGCCTGATCAGTGGTTCCAGCGTCTCAAACTCGGTTTTATTCTCCGGTGTGCATGTGGCGGATTATTGCGACCTCGATGGCGCGGTAGTGCTGCCCAAGGTGAAGATCAACGAGGGCGTGATTTTAAAGAATGTGGTGATAGATCGCGGTTGTGATATCCCGGCCGGCATGGAGATAGGTGTAGACCTGGTGCGTGACAGCAAGCGCTTTTACGTATCAGAAAAAGGCATAGTACTGGTGACGCCGGATATGCTGGGCCAGGATCTGTATAGAGTCAAATAGTGAATACCGGCCTGTGACATGCCTGTTTTGACGCGGCATGCATGGGCAGGCTTTAAAATAAAATCAACGAGTATGGTGACGCAGCGGGTTTTGATCAGAGCTTCCAAAAAAATAAAGTAGGTCGAATTTGAAATGAGGTATATGTATGTCCGATAAAAAACTGCTGTTAAATCTGTATTGGCACATGCATCAACCAGATTACCGCGACCAGGTCAGCGGTGAATATGTGCTGCCATGGACATATTTACATGCGCTGAAAGATTACAGCGACATGGCCTACCATCTTGAGCAGAATGCCGCGGCGAGGGTGACTTTCAATTTTGTGCCTATCCTGGTCGAACAACTGCAGGATTACGCCGAGCAATCGCGTATCGGCCAGTGGCGCGACCCGCTGTTGCGCCTGCTGGCCAGCCCTGATCTTGATCATATCACCGATGCCGATTGCCAGCTGATCGTAGATAGCTGCTTTAAGGCCCACCATGAGAAGATGCTGAGCCCTTTCCCGCATTATCAGCGCCTGTTGCACCTGTATGAGATCGTAGAGCCGGTGATGAAGTCCGGGCAGTTTCATTATCTATCCGCACAGTACAAGGCGGACCTGCTGGTATGGTACCACCTGGCGTGGACGGGAGAAGGCCTGCGCCGCAAGAGCAAAGTGATACAGCGCCTGATGAAAAAAGGCATGCTTTTCACGCTGGAAGACCGGGTAGCGTTGCTGGAGGTGCTCAGTGAAACCCTGCAGGGTATTTTGCCGCGCTACCGGGCGTTAGTTGCCAAGGGGCAAATCGAACTCACCACCACACCTTACTACCATCCTATCCTGCCATTGTTGATTGATCTCAACAGTACGCAAGACGCAATGCCGGATGCGCCTCTGCCTAAATCGACCAATTACCCGGATGGGCATACGCGTGCGATCACCCATGTAGAAGCAGCCAAGGTGTTTCATGAGAAAGTGTTCGGGCAAAAATCCACAGGCATGTGGCCAGCTGAAGGTGCGGTCTCGCATGCGGCTTTATCTTTACTTGCAGAGCAAGATGTCGCCTGGGCAGCTACCGGGCAGGGCGTGCTGGTTAATAGTCTGAAAGCGCTGGGGTTAGAACATGAGACAGCGAACGACTATTTGTACCAGCCTTATCGTGTGACTAATGGCCAGCAGGACATCGTCTGCTTTTTCCGCGATGACCAGCTATCCGACAAAATCGGGTTTGAATACTCCAAACAATATGCCAGCGAAGCGGTGCATGATTTTGTGCAATCGCTGGAAGCCATTCATGCCAATAGCGAAGACAGTACGCCGGTGGTCAGCGTTATTCTCGATGGTGAAAATGCCTGGGAATACTACCCTTACAACGGCTATTACTTCTTGAATGAGTTATACCAGGCCCTGGCAAGTCACCCGCTGATTCAGATGACCACATTTAGCGATATTGTTGCTTTGCAGAAGTCGAAAGTATTACCACCGCCCAAACTATTGCAAGATATTTGCGCCGGTAGCTGGGTGCACGGCACCTTCAGCACCTGGATAGGCGAGCCGGCCAAGAACCGTGCCTGGGACCTGTTGTGCGAGGCCAAGCGCCAGTATGACCAGCATGTGCACAAGCTTTCACTGTCAGCCAGAGAAAAGTGTCAGCAACAGCTATCTGTCTGCGAAAGCTCAGACTGGTTCTGGTGGTTTGGTGATTACAACAATGCGCAAAGCGTCACCAGTTTTGACAAGCTCTACCGCCGCAACCTGAGCAATCTCTATCATCTGCTGGGTTTAGTCCCGCCTGATAATTTGTCTCAGTCTATCAGTCATGGTGGCGGTAACTCTGAAAATGCAGGCACCATGCGTAGAGGAACGTCCTGATCAGGCATTAAAAACGACCTGATCAGATTTCCCGATTAACTTCATCATCATCTCCCCTTATTCAATAAGAACAATATGACGCAATCCAGACAAGTTGGTGTATTGATGCATATCACCTCGTTACCGGAAGGTAATGTTGGCCCGGATGCGTATCGTTTTGTGAATCATCTGGCGGATATGGAAGTGACCATCTGGCAGACTCTGCCGGTCAGCTTGCCGCATGAAGACCAGTCTCCCTACCAGAGCGTGTCGGCGCATGCCGGGCACACCGGCATGATCAGCGTCAAACAGTTGTTGAACGAAGGCTGGTGCCTGCCGGATGAGGTCAACCTGTCACAACCCGAATTGTTCGCCAAAGTGATGTTGCGTGTGCAGTCAAATGGCGCCATCTCCAAAGTGGATGGTCATGGCCTGAGCTGGTCTGGCTTTGCCCGGTTTTGTCAGGCGCAGCAATACTGGCTGGAAGACTTCACCCTGTTTATGAGCCTGCGCGAACAGCATGGCTATAAAAGCTGGAACGAGTGGCCAGAGGCTTACCGCAGGCACGATGCACAGGCCTTGCAGGCATTTGCCGAAACCCATCAGGAAAAACTGACCCTGATCAAGTTCACCCAATACATATTTTTCCAGCAATGGGAGCAGCTCAAGATATACGCCAACCAGCGCGGCATCAAGCTTTTTGGCGATATCCCTATCTTTGTCGCTTATGACAGTGCCGATGTTTGGGCACACCCGCACTGGTTCAAGCTGGATGCCGATTCCAATATGACGGTAGTGGCCGGCGTGCCGCCGGATTACTTTTCCATCACCGGCCAGCGCTGGGGCAATCCGCATTACAACTGGGAGCTGATGCAGGCAGATGGTTTCTCGTGGTGGCTGGGCCGCATCCAGACCCAGTCCAAGCTGTTTGATATCGTGCGCGTAGACCATTTTCGTGGCTTGCAGGCGGCGTGGGAGATCCCCGCCAGCGAACCGACCGCCATCAATGGTTACTGGCAGCCTGCTCCTGGCCACGCCTTGTTGCAAACCATCATACAGACCTTTCCCCAGCTGAGCCTGGTGGCCGAAGACCTGGGCATCATCACCGAAGATGTCGATGCCTTGCGCCACGCGTTTGACCTGCCAGGCATGAAGATCCTGCAATTCGCCTTTGGCAGTGGTTACGATAACCCCTACCTGCCGGAAAATATAGACGAAAACAGCGTGATGTATACCGGCACCCACGACAACGATACCTCCCTGGGCTGGTATCAGGAGGTTGAAGAGGGCGCACGTTTACATCTGCATGACTATCTGCAGCAGGCAAGTCCTGACATGCCACTGGCACTGATGCGGCTGGCCTTGAACAGCATTGCTTTTCTGGCCGTGGTGCCCATGCAGGATATTCTGGGCCTGGATGGCAGCGCACGCATGAACACGCCAGGCACCAGTATCAATAACTGGGCCTGGCGCATGCACTGGGAACAATTGACCGATGACAAGATAACCGCCTTCAAGCAACTGGTGAAAGAAAGCGGCCGCGCCTATGCCTGAAGCTGCTAGCGTTTTACGCCTGGGGCTGGATGTAGGCGGTACTAACTTGAGATTAGGCGTTTTTTCAGACCTGGCCTTAGTTGAAGATACCCGCTTTCAGGCCAATTATTCCGCTATATGCCAGCAACACGCGCCGGACCAGGCCTGGCAACAGATATTGCAGGTCACTGCCCAGGCCATACAGCCACTGCTGGAAAAATATCCGGCTATCCAGTCCATAGGCATAGGTTTCCCCGGGTTTATCAATCCGCAAAGCGGGGTGCTGGCACAATCACCTAACTTTCCCGGGCTGCTCAATGTCAACCTCGGCCAGGATCTATCGCGCTTGCTAGGGCGTCAGGTGTTGGTGGCCAATGATGGCAATGCTGCGGCTTATGGCGAGTATTGCCTGTTAGGCCGGCCTGACGGCGGTCTGCTCTACGCTGGCCTGGGTACCGGCATAGGCGGCGGGCTGGTCACTGCTGGCCAGGTTTGGGCGGGCGCCCATGGTTATGCCCTGGAATTAGGTCACCTGATCGTCGAACCCGGCGGGCCGGAATGCGGTTGCGGCAACTTTGGTTGCGTAGAGCAATATGCTTCTGCCACTGCCATCGGCAAAAACTACGCCAGGCTCAGCAAGCAACAGTTAAGCGCTTTTGAAGTAGCGACGCTGGCTGACCAGGGCTATGCACAGGCGCAGTCCGTGTTCCAGCTGGCTGGTGCCAAGCTGGCGCAGGCGATCGCCCTGACGCTTAATATTGTAGATGTGGAACACGTGGTGGTAGGCGGCGGCGTGGTTTCTTCCTGGCCACTGATGCAGGATGCCTTTAACCAGCGTTTGCAGACAGACTTGATCCCTGTGTTGCGCGACAAGATCAAGATACACCTGACATCCTCGGCAGATAATGCCGGCATACTGGGCGCTGCCTTACTCGCTGATCATGTAGAGTAGGTGACTGTTAGCCTGCCTGTTAGCTTAGGTGACTGGGACAAGCTTTTTGTGATAAATTGAATCGCTTTTTAAAGATTCAATCAAAAACTTAAAAAAAAATTCTTGAGGAGCTGGTCGTGCAAAAAAATAATAAAGCGGCTTTTATTTCTGTCGTCGTGTTCGGTTTATTCAGTAGTTCTTCCCACGCAGCATTAACAAACTACACTTCAGCTGGCAGCGAAGTGGTGTATAGCAGTGCCGGTGACATCAGCTGGACTAAAGATGCCAATTTGCTGGGGTCTATGTTCAACAGCCAGGGCTTTTCAACGGTGGTGAATGCGATCATAGGCAGTTATTCCGGGAGTTATGCTTTAACCGCCGGCGACTTTGAGAGTGACGGCGCTGCGACCTGGGTTGGGGCAAACGCCTTTATTGGCTATTTAAACAGCGTCTCTTACGCCGGCACCAACCAGTGGCGCCTGCCAACCATTATCGATACTGGCAGCACAGGCTGCAACTATTCGACTAATGGCACAGATTGTGGTTATAACGTGGACACCAGCACCGGTGAGATGGCCAAACTCTATTACGATGAACTGGGTGGCAAGGGGGTCAGAGATAAACTGGGCAATTACCAGCCAGACGCAGACGGTATTCCTGATACTGCTTATTTTGATAACGAGGTGTACGATATCTATTGGTCGTCATTGCAATCTGCAACGCCAGGTGGTGCCTGGATATTTGCCACCGATGATGGCACGCAGATGGATGGCTTCAGTAAGACTTCACATACCTATGTCTGGGCAGTCACTTCAGCGTTAACCGTCACTGCGGTGCCAGAAGCGGATAGTGTGGCCATGTTAATGGCAGGGCTGGGCTTGCTTGGGCTGATGGCCAGACGCAAACAGTCGGTCTGAGCACTTTTCAATCTAAAAAAGCTGGCTTTGGCCAGCTTTTTTATTTTAATAAATTACTTTATAAATAATTATTAAATTATTGATTAATAGTATTTTTATTGTGAATTTCTAAAGCCCATTGCACATGCTCCCTGACCAGTTCACTGTCATCATGCTGCCTGGCTGTAAGCGCGTTGACCACTGCGGCTGAAGTAGGCGCATTGCCTAATCCGACGGCCACATTGCGCAACCATTGCACATAGCCGATACGGTAGATCGCGCTGCCCGCCATGCGCTGCTGAAACTCTGCTTCTGTCCAGGCAAAGCAGGTCACCAGGTCTGTGCTGTCCAGGCCATTGCGCACGGCAAAATCACTTTCTTCAGTGGCAACCGCAAACTTGTTCCAGGGGCAGATCAGCTGGCAATCATCACAGCCATAGACGCGGTTGCCTATCAGCGGGCGCAGCGCCAACGGGATACTGCCTTTATGCTCTATGGTCAGATACGAGATGCAACGCCTGGCATCGAGTTCATAAGGTGCGACTATGGCCTGGGTAGGGCAGATATCTATACACGCGCTACAGCTGCCGCAGTGTGAGCTGGTGGGTGGGTCTACAGGTAAAGGCAGGTTGGTGTAGATCTCACCGAGAAAAAACCATGAACCCTGTTGCCGGTTGAGCAGCAGGGTGTGTTTGCCGCGCCAGCCCACGCCAGCCTTGGTCGCCAGCGCCACCTCCAGTACCGGTGCGCTATCGGCAAATACGCGGTATTCAAAACTGCCAAAAGTGCTACTGATACGTGTGCACAGTTGCTGCAGTTTTTGCCGCATGACTTTGTGGTAATCGCGCCCCATGGCATAGCGGGCGACATAAGCCTTGTCCGGCTCTGACAGCACCTTCCAGCCATCCTGGGCGTCGTCCGGCAGATAATTCAGGCTCACCGAGATCACGCGCAGGGTACCGGGCACCAATTCTGCCGGTCGGCTGCGCTTGGAGCCGTGTTTTGCCATATAATCCATGTCGCCATGGTATTTTTTTTCCAGCCAGCGCATAAATCCTGGCTCTGCGGCAGACAGGTCGGTATCGGTAACGCCTATATTGCCAAAGCCCAATTCGCGCGCCCAGCCCTTGATCGTGGCCGCCATTTTCTCGGCAGCATGATGATCAGGCAGGTGTATGGGAGCGGGATGTGAATGGTGTGACATGACAGAAACGTATTCTACACAGATTTTAATAGACGAAGCAGCCACCACGCATGCGGCAGGCCTGTTGGCAAAGCAGTTACAGCCAGGGCAGGTGATCTATCTGCATGGCGACCTCGGCGCCGGTAAAACTACGCTGGTGCGCGGCATATTGCATGCACTCGGCCACGTCGGCAAAGTCAAAAGCCCGACTTATACCATAGTAGAACCTTACAACCTGGCTATCGGTTCATGTTACCATTTTGACTTGTACCGCTTTCAAGACCCTGAAGAGTGGGAAGCCGCCGGTTTCAGGGATTACTTCAACAGCACGAGCATCTGCATGGTCGAGTGGCCTGAGAATGCCGGTGCTTTATTACCAATCGCCGATATTGAGATCCGTTTTGATATTTTGCCACATGGGCGCGTGCTGCATATCACCAGCCAGCAACCGCTATCATTGGAAGGTTTATGTCAGTAAGTCGTTTTAAGCAACTGCACCTATGGCTGATCGCCTTGTTATGTGCACTCAGCATGTCGGCCCAGGCCGCTGAAGTGATACTGGCCAATCTGCAGCAGCAGGGCAACCAGGTGCATCTGGAGTTGTTGCTGGACCAGCAGGTCAAATACCGGGTATTCACGCTGGATAACCCGTTTCGCGTGGTCATAGACATGGACACCGTCGCCTTCAGCCCGACCCTGAAAGCACTGCCGCCGCAACTGGACCCGCAGCACCCTTATCTTTCCAGGATACGCATCGCGCCGTTCACTGAAAATACCACCAGGCTGGTGTTCGATATCAAGTCGGACATCAAACCGTTAGTCACTGACATGAATGCCGGAAACTCGCAACAACGCCTGGCGATCAGCATTGCCCCGGCCACCGCCACGAACGAGCCGCCACTAGGTTCACCGGCCCTGGCGCATAGCAAAAAACTGCAAGAGGCCGAAGCTGCCAGCGCGGAAGAAAAGCCAGCCCCTGCCAGCGAGCCAGCGGCAGAGCCAGCCGTTACCAGTCCGGCTGCAGAAAAACCCGCAGACAAACCGCCAGCAGAAAAAGCAGCGGAAAAACCGGCTGAAAAGCCGGTTGAAAAACCGCTCAAACAAGCCAGGCCAGGGCAAAAGATCATCACCATTGCGGTAGATGCAGGCCATGGCGGTGAAGACCCCGGCGCCCGAGGCTCCAAAGGTAGCCACGAAAAGCATATAACGCTGGCAATCGCGCGCAAACTCAAGCAGCAGATAGATGCTGAAGATAATATGCAAGCCATCCTGATCCGCGATGGCGACTACTTCGTACCCCTGGGCGACCGCGTCAAAAAAGCGCGTGCCGCAAAAGCCGACCTGTTTATCTCCATACACGCCGATTCATTTATCAACAGCACCGCGCGTGGTTCCTCGGTGTTCGCCTTGTCTGAACGCGGCGCCACTAGCGCCAGTGCGCGCTACCTGGCCAAGAAAGAAAACGCGGTGGATCTGATCGGTGGCGTGGCTATAGATACGCGTGATATGGATCTGGCGCGCACCTTGCTGGATCTGTCACAGACTGCGACCATACACGACAGTATCCGCCTGGGTAAAGGCGTGCTTGGCCGAATCGCAAAGATCAATACCTTGCATTCCAAATATGTGGAACAAGCCGCGTTTGCGGTGCTGAAATCACCGGATATTCCTTCTATCCTGGTGGAGACGGCGTTTATCAGCAACCCGGAGGAAGAGGCCAGGCTGAATGATGATGCTTATCAGGATAAGCTGGTGAATGCGATTTTAATGGGCGTTAAGTCCTATATAGCAACGAATCCTTCGTTTTCTAAAAAATAAGCGTTAGGTTTAAAGCGCTGTTTTTCTGACAGGCGGAAATCTCCGGCGATGGCGCTTCAGGCAAGGCGCAAGCATGGGTTAGTTGCAATTTCTGAACATTGTGATCAGGTAATTCTTTGATGGTTTAGTGCGCTGTATCTGCCTTTTATTTCGCCCCTAGGCGAGTGCCTTTTCTTTGCGTGCCCAAAGAAAAGGCACCAAAAGAAAGGGCACCCTAGCATCCGCTTATTTCCTGCGTTGCTCGTCAACGTGGGCGTCCAACGAAACTCGCCCTAGCGGCTTGCACAAAACGCAAGCCACCGCGGAACTCGAACAGACGCTGGCCGACCCCTCCCACGCTGCCTGCGCTACTCGGCGCGTCAGATAGGGGACCCGGAAAGACACCACGCGGTGAGTGAGGTGAGACTCTTCACATAGCATCCCGCTCGACGAGCGCAATAACAAATCAAAAACAAAGCAGAAAGATTGTTGGCGGGTTTGGTTTTAGATTGCACAGGCGCTTAGCGCCCTCAGCCCATTGAGTTCAGCCATTGTGTCATCGTGGTGGTTTTAAACGGGCCCCTATCTGACGCGCCGAGTAGCGGAGTCAAAATAAGGAGGAAGGGAGCGACTGTCTGAGCTCCGCGGTGGCCTGCGTCCTGTGCAGGCCGCTAGGGCGAGTTTCGCGACCGCTTATTTTGATGAGCAACGCAGGAAACAAGCGGATGCTAGGGTGCATTTCTTTTGGTTACATTTTCTTTGGGCAAACAAAGAAAAGTAACTCGCCTAGAGGCGAAAGAAAACGCTGAAATAGAACACAAACAGAGCACTGACCATCCAAAGAAATACCTACTAAATTACTCATTTAACCATGTGCGTAGCCAGGGACTATCTAAGGTTACTCAGCTAAGCATTAGCGTTGCCTGGATTCTCCCTTGCAGGGCGCGTTGGCTTCTGCATAAGCCAACCGTTTCGCAGGCTCTGAGTATGCTCAGAGAAGCCCCAGCTACACCCTACGCCAGAATGACGGCCGCTTTTTGCGAGCATCTGCTTGCATACCAAGCACTCTTATCTCAGTGGCACAGGCGCAAGCCAGGTTGCGCCTTCCATTCCCGTGGCTAGCAAGCGATTGCTTAGCGCCTGATAGCGACAACCATGCTAACGGAATTGCGCCAATTCCGTCTCCCGTTGCGTCTTGCCATACCCCGCCTGCACCCTCAACGCCCGGCTGATAAACCCATTCAAGGTTTTTCTGGCGTCATCCACCAGCTCCCTGTCCGGGAAAACCTGCGGGTATTGATAACTCAACCAGCTATACAAACTCAAATGCTGGCATATCAGTTCCGCCTGTTCCAGATACTGCGCCTGCTGACCTTTTAACCACTCCGGCAATAGCGGCAGGGCACGCGGGCGCTCATCGGCTATGGCTTGCAGGCACTGCACAAAATAATCCCGTGCGATAGGGACTTGTATCGCCAGCGGCGCGCACATCAGGCGGTATTTATCGCGCATGGACAGCCTGGGGGCGGTTTCATCTATCAATAGCGCTTGCTGGTATTGCAAAGGGGTGACTTGCCATTGCAAAGCCTCAGGCCCGGCTTGTCGTTGATACTGGGCGTGCAAGTGCGCTACACATTCCGCCAGGCGCCAGGTGGGGATGCGCTGGCTCAGTGCTTCTATATCGCCACCACTCACCGCCATGGGCAGGGCAAACGGGGCTACGGTGTCATCGCAAGCCAGCATTTCATTTAAATGCCATTGTTCGTCATCTTCGAGCACGGTGACATAGCCGGTCTCATATAAGCCGTGGCGACCGGCGCGCCCGGCGATCTGCCGCATTTCGGTCGCGTTGAGCGGGCGTGGTGCCACGCCGTCAAATTTATGGATATTGGCAAAAATCACGCGCCGGATCGGCAGGTTGAGGCCCATGCCTATGGCATCGGTGGCGATGAGTATCTGTGCATCACCACTGGCAAAGCGTGCCGATTCGCCGCGGCGTACTTCGGGCGAGAGTGCGCCATAGATGGTGGCCACATTGAAGCCCCACTGACGGATGCGCGCTGCCAGCGTCAGCACGTCTTTGCGGCTGAAGGCAATGATGGCGTCGCCAGCCTGCAATACTTTGCGCAATTTGGCGGCGTGGTAACGTTCGCCACAGATACTAGCGTCTTCTATCACCAATGGTGTCATGCGCTGCAGGTGGGTGAGGGTGTAGGGCTCATTGAGCGCATCAAGCACGCGGGTACAACTGGCAGTCACGCTATTGGCGCCGCAGATAAATACCTGTTTGGCGGGCACGCCGACTAAGGCGGCCGTCCAGGCGCTACCTCTATCAGGGTCCATCAGCATCTGGATCTCGTCTATCACGGCGACATCAACCGCATGATCTGGCCGCAGCATTTCTATGGTGGAGGCTGTGTGCCTGGCCCCTGGCATAATGACGCGCTCTTCGCCGGTCACCAGGTTACATGGCACGCCGGCTTGCATCAGCCTGTCGCGTATCTCCATCGCCAGCAGACGCAAGGGCGCGAGATATACGCCAGACTCGGCTTTGCGTAAAGTTTCCAGCGCCTGGTAAGTTTTGCCTGAGTTGGTCGGGCCCACATAAAAGTGGTGCTGGCGTTTTAGCTGGCGGGCGAGGGCGTAGCGGGAAAGGTAGGCCTGGAAATCAGAAAGCGACATGGCAGCTATTCTAGCAAAACAGTGTTGCAAGCCAGAAATTAGTGTAGCCGCGGCATCCATGGCCAGGCGCATGCAACGCAGAAATTTGCCCATCTAGCCATTTACTTGCGAGTTTCCTTTAGAATGGCGAGATGCAAATCAAATTATTACCCGATCAACTTATCAGCCAGATCGCCGCTGGCGAGGTGGTTGAGCGCCCGGCTTCGGCGCTCAAAGAGCTGCTTGAAAACAGTGTAGATGCCGGTAGCACCCAGATCCAGGTGGCCCTGATACAAGGCGGCACCAAACTGCTGAAAGTCACCGATAACGGCCACGGCATTGCCAAAGATGAGCTGGAACTGGCCCTGACCCGCCACGCCACCAGCAAGATTCAAAGCCTGGATGACCTGGAGCAGGTGGGTAGCCTGGGTTTTCGTGGTGAAGCGCTAGCCAGTATCGCTTCTATTTCACGCACTGTGCTCACCAGCCGGCAGCAGGCTGCCAGCCACGCCTGGCAGATCAGCGCCGAAGGCACACAAGGCCAGCCTGTGAGCCCGGCAGCGCTTGATGCAGGCACTATCGTCGAGGTGCATGACCTGTATTTCAACACTCCGGCGCGTCGCAAGTTCCTCAAAACCGAGAATACCGAGTTCGGCCATTGTGAAGATGCCTTTACCCGTATCGCCCTGTCGCGCGCGCAAATTGGCTTTTTGCTGCAACATAACGGCAAAGCCATCATGCGGCTGGCCGCCAGCACGCCGCAGCAACGTATCAGCGATGTACTGGGTAGCGAGTTTGCCGCGCAAAGCGTGTGGCTGGATGAACAGAGCAGTGGTCTGCGCCTGTGGGGCATGACTGCCTCACCGACCTACCAGCGCCATAGCCGCGATACACAATATGTGTTTGTGAATGGCCGTTTTGTGCGTGACAAACTGATCGCGCACGCCATCAAGCAGGCTTATCAGGACGTACTGCATGGCGATAAACACCCGGCATTCGTGCTGTTTCTGGAACTGGAGCCGTCGCTAGTCGACGTGAATGTGCACCCGGCCAAGACCGAAGTGCGTTTTCGTGAATCACAGGCCGTGCATCGCTTTATTTTCCATAGCCTGCACAAAGCGCTGGGCAAGACTTCGGCCGAGATTCAAGCCAGCCAGCCGGTGCAAGCGCCATTCAACCCGTTCACGCCAGGCTTATCCATGCCGCGGCAGCAAGTCGAAATGCCATTGCAGAGCCGCTCGGTATTCGATGGCGGCTACCGCGCTGATAATGTCGCCAACCAGGGCGAAGCGATCGCCCAGCAGTTTTACGGCCAGCTTTATGGTGACCTGAAAGCGACCGATATCAGTGCTCTGGGCAACCCGCAGCCAACGCATGCGGCTGAAGACTACTTAAACCCGATATCGCTGTCTGAAGCAGTACTAGTCCCGGAACCCGCGCCAGAACCGCAACAATATCCATTAGGCTTTGCCCTGGGCCAATTGCACGGTATCTATATCCTGGCCCAAAACGCCCAGGGTATGGTGGTGGTCGATATGCACGCCGCGCATGAACGTATCATGTACGAGCGCCTGAAAAACGCCCTCAGCGAACAAGCCATAGCCACGCAGCCGCTGCTGATCCCCATGAGCTTTTATGCAGAAAAGGTCGAAGTCGCCACGCTGCAATCGCTGCAAGGCAGCGATACCTTGCAACAGCTGGGTTTTGATATGGCGACTTTATCGCCGACCACCATCGCTATCCGTGCCGTCCCAACCATGCTGCAGGATGCCGATGTGGTGTCATTGGCACGCGCTGTATTGCGTGATCTGCATGAGTATGGTGCCAGCAGGGTGCTGCTGGAACGGCAAAATGAAGTGTTAGGCACCATGGCTTGCCATGCGGCTGTTCGGGCCAACCGCCAGCTCAGCACCACGGAAATGAATGCCTTGCTCAGGGATATGGAAGCAACAGAAAGAAGCGGGCAGTGCAATCACGGCAGGCCGACCTGGTTTCAGGTGAGTTTGAATGATCTGGACAAGATGTTTATGCGTGGGCAGTAACGCGTTGCTTATAAGAATAAGATGTGATGGCCTATCCAATCGATAAAAAATTAGTCATTAGTGTTGCTTCAAGTGCTTTATTTGACTTAACTGAATCCCACGAAATCTATAAGACGCAAGGCGTAGAGGAATATCGCAGGCACCAGGAGACCAATATTGATATTCCTTTTGCTAAAGGTGTGGCATTCCCTTTTATACGAAGGTTTCTGGCAATTAACCAGGCCTTCCCTGCAGAATTACCGGTAGAAGTGGTGCTGTTATCCAGAAACTCACCAGAGACCGGGCTGCGCGTGTTCAGATCTATACAGCATTATGGGCTGGACATCAGCCGCGCCAGTTTTATGACCGGCAGGTCTCCTCATGAATATATTCCGGCGTTCAATACATCATTATTCCTGAGTGCGAATGAAGAAGACGTACAAAGCGCGATAGATCTGGATTATCCAGCAGGCGTGGTGCTGCCATCCAAAGTCTACGATGATGAAGCCGACACTGAATTAAGGATAGCGTTTGACTTTGATGGCGTGATTGCGGATGACGAAGCTGAAGCCGTTTTCAAAATGAATAATGATCTCAACGAGTTTGAAGCGCACGAAGTCGAGAAACAGGCTATCCCGCATCAGGCCGGGCCTTTGGCTGATCTGTTTAAAAAGCTATCTTTTATGCAACAGCTGGAAGATAAATTGCTGAAAGAAAACCCCAGTTATAAAAAAATACTCAGAATCGCCATTATCACCGCCAGAAATGCACCCTCACATGAGCGAGTCGTCACCACCTTAAAAGAATGGGGTGTTTCTGCAGATGAGTCGTTTTTTCTGGGCGGCATGGAAAAAGCCAGGATACTCTCAGTGTTAAAACCGCATATGTTCTTTGATGATCAGCGTAGCCATTTGCAATCTTCTGCGGGAGATATTCCTATGGTGCATATCCCGTTTGGCGTGGCGAATAAAAAAGCTAAATAAAGCATAGCAAACCCAGCATTTGTAATGCTGCTCTCAGCGTCAAATCGATATCCAATTAACAGACTAAGCCTGGCGTATGCTTTTAAGGCGCTTACGCCATAGGCATTCACTCTGAAACTGGTCCTGCTTTCATCAAAAAGTCATCTTTTAAGCAGCACATTTCTGATATTTTTCTAATTGATAACAATGAAAAATTAATCGGGAGTGAATGTGAATATATTAAAAACAGTGTTGCTGGTTAACTTGGCTTTGCTGAGCAATCTTAGTCATGCCTTGGTGATGCCAGCTGCTGGGTCGCCCTTGATTGTGGATCAGCGAGAGACCTTATATGTGAATGACGGCGATATATTTGACTTGTCTTCCTTGAGTATCACTTCTTCCGGTGGCATTGATATTTTTGGCAATAGCCAAAATGCTTCTTTCTCCATTATTGCGAACAGCTCTATCAATATTGCTGGCTATTTAAATCTGTTTGTAGCGGATACTACGCTGAAAGCAAACGAAATCGACTTCTCTGGCATCCTCAATCTCATTGGCGGTGGACGGATCAATTTTATTCCAGACCAGCGTATGGATTTTTCCGGCTCTATCAAGTTTGATGGCGTTTCTCACCCTTTGCCGCCGCGGGAAGGCCCGCTGACCGGCCCTCAGTTGCCACCTAAGCTTATCCTCTCACCTGTGCCTGAAGCTGAAAGCTATATGCTATTGCTAGCCGGGTTGTGCGTTATAGGACTGGCGAAACGTCATCGTTTACCTTGATTAAGCCGATTCGCATCAGCTAGAAAAGACAAACGAAGATTGCAAGCAAGCATTTGGCGACTCGTAGCTATTGTCGATGCATGTTTTTTCCTGCTATTTCAAATCTGCTGTTAGTATGCCTGCATGAAAAATACAGCAGCATCCACTGTCAGTAACGACCTCGAACTCATTGAAGCAAACCGGCAATTCTACGACCCGCTATGGACGGATGCGCGCCTGGTTAGCCCTGAGCGCTTCAATACCTGGCCGTTAGTTTCATCCTTGATCTCCCAACCGCAAACTCGTCTTGAAATCGCTCCGGGCTTAAGACCGCGATTACCTATTGAGGGCACACATTTCGTGGACATCAGCGCACCCGCAGTTGCCAAGCTGCAAGCGCATGGTGCAAATGCGATGCAGGGCCTGGTTTCGGCGCTGCCGTTTGAGGATGGTATATTCGACCTGGTATGCGCTTTCGATATTGTTGAGCATGTCGATGACGATGATGGCGCTTTATCCGAGCTTTCGCGTGTGGCTGCACCCGGTGCGACATTGCTGCTCTCGGTACCTCTGCATCCATCGCAGTGGACAGCCTTTGACGAGTTTGTCGGGCACTGTCGCCGCTACGAACCACAATCGCTGGTCGCCAAGCTTGCCAAATATGGGTTTGAAATCGAGCAAAGTGCTGTTTACGGTATGCAGCCGAAATCGTCACGCCTGCTTGATCTGGGCATGTGGTTTCTCACCCATAGGCGTGAACGCGCACTGTGGTGGTATAACAATGTATTCATGCCGATGGGTGTGCGTTTCCAGAAAAAGCTAACCCTTGTCGCTGGAATGATAGATGCCGAAGGAGTGGATGAGGTGCTGCTTGTTTGCCGCAAGATAAATATAGCTAGTAAAGCTTAAGCGTAGTCTACGAGTCAGCCATTGAAGAGCTAAGCGACACCATACTTAAAAAAAGCCCCGTTAAATGCGGGGCTTTTTGTTTATCTGTATTTCTAACTTGAAAGCAGCAGGAAAACAGCCGGTTTTTTATGTACATCCGGCAGCGGCGTTTTTTTCCATTCAGCTGCAGTCTTGGTCACGATCAACTCATCCTGTGCCGTGATATTGCAGGCCACACATAGCCGTGTCTGCGGTTGCAGGTTGGCTATCAGGTCTTCCAGCATATGCTGGTTACGGTAGGGGGTCTCGATAAACAGCTGCGTGGCTTGCTGTTTTTTAGAGTCAAACTCTATGCCTTTAATAGCCTTGATGCGTTCAGCTTTGTCACTGGGCAAATACCCCAGAAAAGTAAAACGCTGGCCATTCAGGCCGCTAGCCATTAAAGCCAGCAACAAACTGCTGGGGCCTATGAGTGGCGCCACGCGTATGTTTTTCTGATGCGCCACCGCAGCCAGCGCGGCGCCGGGGTCGGCAATGCCAGGGCAGCCGGCTTCGCTCATCAGGCCCACATCCATGCCTTTTTGCAATGGTTGCAGTAGCGCGGGCAAGTCTTTGGGCTGGGTGTCTTTAGTCAGCAGCGCGAATGTCAGTTCGCGTATCGCTACCGGGTGGCCGCTGGCGGCTAAAAACTGGCGGGCTGTTTTTTCGTTCTCGACAATAAAGTGGCGCAGGCTATGCATGCGTTGCACCACTTCTGCCGGCAGCACTTGTTGCGGAGTGGTGCCTTCTGCAAGAGGGACAGGAATGAAATATAAAGTACCGGTAGCCATAAGGGTATCTGGAGGATTGCAAAAACCGGATTATCCCATGCCAGGCATAAAAAAAGCATTCCGCTTAGGGAATGCTTTTTAAAAGACCTCACTCACGCAGTGATGGCGTGGTGATGACTGTCTAGTATTTCACCTGCACCCTGTATTTGAGGGTGACGTCACTCTCGGCTGGTACATTGATCTTCCAGGTCGCCTCATGCGCTGAAGTTTTTTCGTGCGCTTGTGAGGCATTGAGGATCTTCCAGTCGCCGTTGATAGGCTCTTTCACGGTGACTGTGACTGGCTCTTTTTTGGCGTTGTGCAGGGTGATGGCATAAGCGCTTTCATATAGCGCAGTCTGCTTTTCTTTAGTCAGGTTTTTGAAATCAGTCTGCACGCGGTCTGCGGTCACATCAAACGCATTGCCCAGTTTGAGCCTTACGCTGTCGTTTTTAGCGGTGTGGTCTATCTGGTCTTCACCGACAAATTGCGCGGTGCCATCGTTATCCTTCTTGTAAACGCGCATGGTGCCTTTGGGTAAAGGGATGCCCAGCTTGCTGCTTTCCTTGTTTTCAAACTCTACATAAACCTGAACCTTCTGTTTTTTCTCTACCGCGCGGTACTGGCCCTGGAAGTAGTAATCAGCACCGGTCAACACCAGCTCTTTACGTGCCGGGATATGTTGCGCCGTCAGCAGGGCCACTTGTTTGGTCTGGTTCTCGGCGATGGTGGTTGCTCTGGGCAGGGTGTAGAGATGGTATTCCAGCAAGCCTTGCTCGCTGGGCATAGGTGCATCGGCGGCCATGGCTTCTGAGCGCATCATCATGGTTTTAGGGCGTATCGCTTCGCGCACGCGGTTAACGTCACCTGCCACCAATTGCACCCTGGCGTTAGGGTAAGAAGTGCCGCTGGTATTGTTGAGGGTGACCCAGCCGGAGAGGTCTATGCTGTCTTCCTTGCTGCTGAGTTCGGCCACGTAATCGGCTTTCCAGTTCAGGCCGCCGGTCAGGTAACTTAACTCCAGACTGGATTGTTCAGCACCTTTGTATTGCACTTGTGTGGTGAGGGTAGGACGGTCACGCAATTGGCCGGGCACGTTAGGGTAGGCGATACGGCCAGGAAAGCCGGTTTCGATACGGTTGCCTATCTTAAGCACTATGCCGTTCTGAGCCGAGAGCACAGTCGCGCTTTCTTCGGTCTCGGCGCCGGTGGTCGGGTTGGTTTTGATCACGCTGACTTGCTGACCGACAAACTTCTCTAACAGGGTCTGCGGGCTGAGCAGGTCAAAATCAAAGTTCTGTTCCAGCACCTGCAAGCTGGTATTTGGCAGCAGGCTGCGCAGCAGCGCGGTTTCTGGTTTGATCTGGGCGCTGACATCACGGAATGACAAGGCGGATAAGCCACTGTTTAATTTGAGCTTGCGGCTATCTTTAACCAGGGCCAGATCTTCGTTGTAAATGGTGACGGCGACACCGGTTTGGTCTGATTGCGGGCTGATGGTAGCTGTTTCTGCCAGGGCCAATGAAGCATTGCCTAATGAAAAACTGCCCAGTGATAACAGTAGCAGGGAGCTGAGTCGCATGAATGTCCTCTCGTTGTTGTGTGTACTTGTAAGCATGTGACTGTGTAAACGCGGCAGCCGTTCAAAAGTTAACAGCCGCTTGCAACAAGCCTGACATAGGCTATGTACGTGGCAGGGATAAGACATTGATACCAGCGTGCTGCAGCATGTTGACCAATGCGATCAGCGGCAAGCCTATCAATGCATTGGGGTCGTCACCACGCATATAATCCAGCAGCGCTATGCCCATGCCTTCAGATTTGGCGCTGCCGGCACAGTCGTAAGGTTGTTCTAGCTGCAAATAGGTTTCTATCTGCAGCGGCGTCAGTGTCTTGAATTTAACGTGATACGGCACGCTAGTCGATTGCATGTGCTGGCTGGCGCTGTCATACAAAGCTATAGCACTATGAAAAACCACTTCTTTGCCGCTGAGTATGGTGAGTTGTTTAACCGCATTTTCGTGATTGCCGGGTTTGCCTATCTGCAAGCCATCCACTGTCGCTACCTGATCGCAGCCTATGATCAGGGCTTGCGGGTAACGCTCTGCCACTTTTCGCGCTTTGCTTTCAGATAGCCGCAATGAGGTCTGCTCCGGGCTTTCATTCACTAATGGTGTCTCATCAATGTCAGGCGAGATGCAGCTAAAAGGCAGATGCAGTTTTTCCAGCACTTCGCGCCGGTAACGTGAGGATGAGGCAAGAATAATGGGCGGCGTGGAT
Organism: Methylophilus luteus; assembly: GCF_042676265.1. Taxonomy (NCBI): domain Bacteria; kingdom Pseudomonadati; phylum Pseudomonadota; class Betaproteobacteria; order Nitrosomonadales; family Methylophilaceae; genus Methylophilus; species Methylophilus luteus. Next base: position 956,698 of record NZ_JBHTKB010000001.1, on the reverse strand, counting down.
GCAGACATAGGATAAAAAAATCCCCGGATAACGATCCGGGGATTTTAGCATTGCTGTTTACGGCTGTTGCAAGATTAATCCGGCTGAATCTCTATCAGTGTTTCATCCGGTGTCACGCTATCGCCTTTGGCGACGTGGATCGCGACCACAGTGCCTGCTTTGCTGGCCTGTATCTCGTTTTCCATTTTCATCGCTTCTATCACCAGCACGCCATCACCGGCGTTGACTTTATCGCCAACGCTGACTTTGACCGTCACTATGGTGCCTGGCATGGCGGTTGTCACACAACCCGGGTGGGTAGGGCGGGGACGGCCGCTGGAAGCCACGGCTGCGGCTTTTTTCTTGCCACCGTTGGAGCTGCCGCCATCACTGATCTCCATCTCGCTCAGTGTTTCAACAAACACTTCTTCAGAGATACCATCTACTTTCACATAGTAAGGACGGCGCTCTTCGCCGGCATGGCCGCTACCAGTCAGTTTGATATGGTAGGTTTCACCGTGCAGCGTGATATTGAATTCATTTGGAGCATAGCGCGCAGCCGCTGTCTGCTGGGTCACGGCTTCTTTGCTCAGTAATTGCTCAGGTTGCAGTGAGCCGGCATTACGCTCTTGCAGGAAAGTCTGGCCTATGTCCGGGAACATGGCATAGGTCAGCACATCTTTTTCGTTGTTGGCAAAGCGTTCGGCTTCACCTTGCAACTTGGTCATTTCAGGTTGCAACAGGTCAGCAGGGCGGCAGGTGATCACTTCTGCATTGCCAACTGCTTTTTGGCGTACTTCGGCATTGACCGGCGCTGGAGATTTACCATATTGGCCTAACAGGTAATTTTTCACTTCGTTGGTGATGGATTTGTAGCGGCCACCAGTCAGTACATTCAATACTGCCTGTGTACCAACGATCTGCGAGGTCGGTGTCACCAACGGAGGAAAGCCCAGGTCTTCACGCACGCGAGGGATCTCGGCCAGCACTTCATCCATGCGGTTGAGCGCACCTTGTTCTTTCAACTGGTTGGACAGGTTGGAGATCATGCCGCCTGGTACCTGGTTGACCAGGACGCGGGTATCCACGCCGGTGAATTCACTCTCGAACTGCCAGTATTTTTTGCGTACATCTTTAAAGTAGGCAGTGATCTCCTGCAGTTTGCCTAAATCAAGGCCAGTGTCGTACTCAGTGCCTTGCAAGGCTGCTACCAGGCTCTCTGTGGTCGGGTGGCTGGCACCTTCCGAGAAAGACGAGTTGCAGGTGTCTATGATATCTACGCCGTTCTCAACGCTCTTCAGCATCACCATGCTGGCTAAACCAGAGGTGGCATGGCTATGCATATGGATAGGCAGGCTCACTGCTGCTTTCAGCTCCCTGACCAGTTCGCCAGCCAGGGTAGGGGTCAACAGACCCGCCATGTCTTTTACGCCTATGCTGTCGCAGCCCAGCGCCTCAAGCTCTTTGGCCATGTTGACGAAATAAGCCACGTCATGCACCGGGCTGGTGGTGAATGAAAGGGTGCCTATCGCGTGTTTTTTCACCGATTTAACAGCTTCGATCGCTGTTTTCAGGTTGCGGATGTCGTTCATCGCATCAAAGATACGGAACACATCAACACCGGTATCAGCCGCCTGTTTGACAAACGCATGCACCACATCATCTGAATAGTGGCGGTAGCCGAGCAAGTTCTGGCCGCGCAGCAACATATTGATAGGCGTATTAGGCAAAGCCTTGCGCAGTTTGCTCAGGCGCTCCCATGGGTCTTCTTTCAGAAAGCGCACGCAGGCGTCAAAAGTGGCCCCGCCCCAGGCTTCAAGAGACCAGAAACCAATATCATCCAGCTTGCCGGCGATAGGCAGCATGTCATCGGTACGCATGCGCGTAGCGATCAGGGATTGGTGGCCATCTCTTAAAACGAGTTCGGTGACGTGTATTTTGCTCATAATCTTGTCGATCTAATTAATATACTGCGATACGGTTAATCAAATGCCTTCATGGGCTGCAATTGCGGCTGCAATCGCTGCGGCCATCAGTTCTTTCGGTAATCCTACGTCATATTCAGTCAGCTCCGGGTGTTGTTCCACAAAGCTGGTATTGAAGTTAGCCGAACGGAAATCCGGGTGTAACATGATCTGCAGGTAGTAAGGGATCGTGGTTTTGACGCCATATACCACCATGTCGTTCAGCGCACGGCGGCCACGTTCGATCACGCCTTCCCAGTCCAGTGCCCATACCGTGAGTTTGGCGCACATGGAGTCGTAATAGGGCGGGATCACATAACCGCTGTAGATCGCTGCATCCATACGCACGCCAGGTCCGCCTGGTGCGTAGTAGCGGGTGATCTTGCCAAAGCTGGGCAGGAAGTCTTTTTGCGGATCTTCCGCATTGATACGGTACTCCATGGCAAAGCCACGGAAAGCGATCTCGCTTTGCTTGTATTGCAATGGCAGGCCGGCGGCGACGCGTATCTGCTGTTGCACGATATCGACACCGGTGATGGTTTCGGTCACGGTATGTTCCACCTGCAGGCGGGTGTTCATTTCCATGAAATAAAAATTGTTGTCTGAATCAAGCAGGAACTCGACCGTACCGGCATTTTCATAGCCTACCGCTTTTGCTGCTTTCACCCCCAGGCCACCGATATAATCGCGTTGTGCCTGTGACAACTGTGGTGAAGGCGCGATCTCGATCAGCTTCTGGTTACGGCGCTGGATAGAGCAATCGCGCTCAAACAGGTGGATCACATTGCCTTGCGAGTCAGCCAGTATCTGTACTTCGATATGGCGCGGATGCACCACACATTTTTCCAGAAACACTTCCGGCTTGCCGAACGCCTTGCTGGCTTCGGAGATCACGCGGTCATAATTGCTCAGCAAGTCTTTTTCACTATCGCAACGGCGGATACCACGGCCACCGCCACCGTTAGTGGCTTTGAGCATGATGGGGTAACCGATCTTCTTGGCCAGTGCGATCGCCGCATCCAGGGATTCCAGATTGCCATCGCTACCTGGAACGCAAGGGATTCCGGCGTCTATCATGGCATTACGCGCCTGGATCTTGTCACCCATCTGGCGGATCACATGCGCTTCTGGGCCGATGAACTTGATGCCGCGGCGGGCACAGACCTCTGCCAGTTGCGGGTTTTCAGAGAGAAAGCCGTAACCAGGGTGAAGCGCGTCACAGCCGGCGGCGACGGCAATATTCACAATATTATGTGCATTCAGGTAACCTGCCACCGGGTCAGAGCCGATGTTGTAGGCCTCGTCAGCTTTTTTGACATGCAATGCATGGCGATCGGCGTCGGAATAGATGGCGACAGATTTAATGCCCATTTCCGAACATGCGCGCACAATGCGCACCGCAATTTCACCGCGATTCGCGACTAAAATTTTCTTAAACACACATTACCCTTAAATAAAGCAAGAAAAAAAGGACAGAGTTTTTATTAAGCACATTGTTTTATAAGGTTTTTAAATGCCTGTATCTACAATGTTTTGGCTAGTTTGGTGGTGGTTGAATATTATCTAGACCGCCGGACAGGCTGGCCGATAATACAAACCGCACCATGGTTGTACCCTCGAAAAGAGCACTGCGTGAAGCGACGTTATTATAACAAAAAACTGCGGCTTATACATTATGAAGTGATCAGCGGCTATGGGGTGCTATATAAGGATTCGTCAATGACTGCATAGTTTGCTATATTAAATAGCAAGTAAACAGAAGGAGATTTTTTTGTCGAATGCGCGTTATCTGGAGTTAGCCAGGCAGCAAAAAAAGACTGAAGGGGTGCTGCAGATAGCAGCTTTGCCACGACTGCAGGAGGCTTTGCGCGAGCTGGGCGTCAGTGACGACCAGGCCTTGGCCGGGGTGTCGGTGGCTTATCAGTTGCAGGGTCTGCCAGCACGTTATTTTGGCGACACGCAGCTGCCCATGCTGGCGTTGGCGGTGCAAACCGACCTGCCGCTGGTTTGCCAGCGCTGTTTTGCCGCTATGCCGCAGGCCATGGATGTGCAATTTGAATTTGCCATCTGTGATGAGCCACCTGAAGCTCTGCTTGAAGATGAGGATGTGGACTGGCTGGAGTCTGACGCAGAATCGACCTTTGAATCACTGGTCGAAGATGAGCTGCTGATGGCTTTACCTATTGCGGTGATGCATGAACAAGCGTGTGCACCGTTGCAGAATACGGCGGGCGAGAAGCCCAACCCTTTTGCAGCGCTTAAAAACCTCAAGCTGGAAAAATAGACGATTGCATGCTGTGTTGCTGCCTGTATTTGCATAAAAAGCCAATGAAAAGCGACAGTTGCAGGATTTGTTTGCAGTTGTCTCTGGAATATTTTATAATGCTGGATTAGGTAGCAATTCTAGTTTTTAAACTGCCCATTGATAAATTGCGGCGGTTAATTTTGGAGTAATTTAAAATGGCAGTTCAGCAAAACAAAAAGACACCGTCCAAACGTGGTATGCACCGTTCCCACGATTTTTTGACAAACCCACCTTTGGCTATCGAGCCAACCACAGGTGAAGTGCATTTGCGTCATCACGTGAGCCCGAACGGTTTTTATCGTGGCCGTAAAGTGATGCCTGCAAAAGGCGAGTAATCGCTGGCACAAAGTTATAAAGTTTCAAACTGCGCCGCGCACAAAATGCGCGGCGTTTGTGTATCTGGCGTATGCCTGCGGTTTTAGCGCAGTGCAGCACATGTGTTTAAGTGAACATGGGAAATAACATGACTACTGGTCAACACGGGCAATCTCAGGAAGTTGTCATTGCGATAGATGCCATGGGCGGAGATCACGGTCCACATGTGACTGTGCCTGCGGCAGTTCGTATCCTCAACGAAAACCCATATCTCAATATTATTCTGGTCGGCCTGCAGGACGCCATAGAGGCCGAGCTGAAAGTGCTGCATGTGACGCCTAACCCGCGCCTGCGCGTGCACCATGCCAGCGAAGTGGTGCTGATGAACGAATCGCCGCAAAGCGCGATGAAGAACAAAAAAGATTCTTCTATGCGGGTGGCGATCAATATGGTGAAAACCGGTGAAGCGCAAGCCTGTGTCAGTGCCGGTAATACTGGCGCCCTGATGGCCACAGCACGTTTTGTGCTCAAAACCCTGCCAGGCATAGATAGGCCGGCGATCGCCTCTACCTTGCCTTCAGAGAACGGCAGTACTTTTATGCTGGACCTGGGCGCCAATGCCGATTGCACCGCCGAACACCTGTACCAGTTTGCGATCATGGGTGCCATGGTGGTGAGTTGTGTCAACAATAAAGCTAACCCCACCATAGGCTTACTCAATATCGGTTCCGAAGATATCAAAGGTAATGAGGTGGCAAAACAGGCCGCTGAACTGTTGCGCGGCAGCCACCTGAATTTTTATGGCAACGTGGAAGGCGATGATATTTTCAAAGGCACCACTGATGTAGTGGTCTGCGATGGCTTTGTCGGCAATGTCTCGCTTAAAACCACTGAAGGCCTGGCGCACATGATGGGCAAGTTCCTGACCCAGGAATTCAAGCGCAACTGGCTGACCAAATTGATGGCGCTGGGCGCTTTCCCGGTATTGAAGGCATTTAAAAAACGGGTAGACCCGCGCCTTTATAATGGCGCCAGCTTTCTCGGCTTGCGTGGTATCGTGGTTAAAAGCCATGGTGGCGCAGATAGCGTAGGTTTTTACCATGCGATACACGTGGCCATGGAAGAGGCGCAAAGCGGCGTTCTCAAGCGTATCCAGACCCAGCTCGAGATCGAGCATCTCGCCACGGCAGAAGAAGAGTCCTGATGGGCTCGCAGCCATTGTTCTGTTAGGCGTTTTTTTCCATTTAAGGCATAATCGCACCCATGATTCACACACGTATTGCAGGGACTGGCAGCTATCTGCCGCCCAATATATTGACCAACCTGGATTTGGAAAAAATGGTCGATACCACTGACGAGTGGATATTTTCCCGCACCGGTATCAAGCAGCGCCATAAGGTCACCGATGAACTGACCAGTGACCTGGCGACCAAGGCAGCCCTCAATGCGATCGCAGCGGCAGGCATACAGGCGCAGGACATCGATCTGATCATAGTCGCCACTACCACACCAGATAAACTCTTTCCCAGTGTCGCCACCATGGTGCAGCGCAAACTTGGCATTGCCGGCTGTCCGGCCTTTGATGTACAGGCCGTCTGTAGCGGCTTCATCTATGCGCTGGCCACCGCCAACCAGTTTATGCGCTCCGGGCAGCATAAAAATGTGTTGGTGATAGGTGCCGATACTTTTACCCGCATCTGTGATTACACCGACCGTAGCAACTGTATCTTGTGGGGCGATGGCGCAGGCGCTGTCATTCTGCAGACCAGCGACCAGCCCGGCGTGCTGTCTACCCATATCCATGCCGACGGCAATTACGAGAACCATTTGCACGTACCACGCAATCCGGATGGCCCGGATACCGTGGTGATGGAAGGCAATACGGTATTCAAGATCGCCGTGAATACGCTGGACCAGATCGTAGACGAAACGCTGCAGGCCAATGATATGCAGAAATCCGATATCGACTGGCTGGTGCCGCACCAAGCCAATATCCGTATCCTGCAAGCGACCGCCAAAAAGCTGGAGATGTCCATGGATAAAGTGATAGTCACCGTAGATACACATGGCAACACCTCAGCCGCTTCAATTCCCTTGGCACTGGACACCGCCGTCAGGGATGGACGTATCCAGCGCGGACACATATTACTGATGGAAGCGTTTGGCGGTGGGTTTACCTGGGGCTCTGCGCTGGTAAAGTTTTAACACGCACTTGCCGTGTCTGCACAACTCAAAACTTGATTAATTACTGATTTAAAACGCCTATGTCTACATTTGCTTTTTTCTTTCCTGGCCAGGGTTCACAATCTGTGGGCATGATGCAAGGTCTCGAATCCCACGCTATCGTCAAACAAACATTTGAAGAAGCTTCCAGCGTGCTGGGAGTGGATTTCTGGCAGATGGCCACCGAGCCGAATGATGCGATCAACCTGACGCAGAATACCCAGCCTATCATGCTGACTGCCGGTATCGCTACCTGGCGCGTCTATCAAAGCCTGGGTGGCAAGCAGCCTTCAGCCATGGCAGGCCATAGCCTAGGTGAGTACACCGCACTAGTGGCTGCTGGCGCGCTGAGTTTTGCCGACGCCTTGCCCTTGGTGAAATTCCGCGCCGAAGTCATGCAACAAGCGGTACCGGAAGGTCTAGGGGCGATGGCTGCTATTCTGGGTCTGGATGACGACACTGTACGTGCAGTCTGCAGCGAAGCGGCACAAGGCCAGGTGGTGCAGGCAGTCAACTTCAACTCGCCGGGCCAGGTAGTGATCGCCGGAGAAAAAGCGGCGGTAGAGCGCGGTATGGAACTGGCCAAAGCCAAAGGTGCCAAACGTGCACTACCATTGCCGGTCAGCGTGCCTTCGCATTGCGATCTAATGAAACCAGCCGCCGAAAAATTACGTGATTATTTGCAGAATGTCACTGTGCAAGCGCCCGCAGTGCGGGTGTTGCACAATGCGGATGTCGCATCTTATAGTGACGCAGCCCAGATAAAAGATGCATTGGTACGCCAGCTTTATAACCCGGTACGCTGGGTTGAAACAGTGCAGTTACTAGCGACGCAGCAGGTGTTGGTCAGTGCAGAATGTGGGCCAGGCAAGGTGCTGGCTGGTTTAGCCAAGCGCATTGTGGCAGAAGTGAGTTGCGTGGCGCTGATCAATGAAGAAGCCATACAGGCTTTTGTAAACCAATAATAATAAAATACGGTGTGAATAAAGGAGAGATGATGCTAACTCAACAAGTAGTGTTGGTCACTGGTGCCAGCCGCGGCATTGGTGCTGCCATCGCCCAGGAGCTGGGCAAGCAGGGCGCGATCGTGATCGGTACCGCCACTTCTGCCAGCGGCGCAGATGCGATCACCACCTCGCTGAAGGCAGCAGGTGTGAATGGCGTGGGTATGGCACTGGATGTGACCCAGCCCGAGCAGATAGAGCAGGTGCTGAAGAAGATCGCAGAACTATACGGTGACGTAACTATATTGGTGAATAACGCCGGTATCACCAAAGATACTTTACTGATGCGCATGAAGGACGACGATTGGGATGCGGTACTGAACACCAACCTGAAATCCGTGTTCCGCATGAGCCAGGCCGTATTGCGGCCGATGATGAAAGCCCGTCAGGGCCGCATCATCAATATTTCCAGCGTGGTGGGCCACATGGGCAATGCCGGTCAGACCAATTATGCCGCTGCCAAGGCTGGCATGTCTGGTTTTACCAAGTCGCTGGCGCAAGAGGTGGGTAGCCGTAACATCACTGTCAACTGTGTCGCGCCTGGATTCATAGAAACTGATATGACGGCCGAACTGCCGGAAGAGATCAAAACCAAAATGCTGGAACGCATTGCGGTAGGTCGCCTGGGCCAAGTCTATGAGATCGCAGCCACGGTGGCTTTTCTGGCATCGCCAGCGGCGGCTTACATCACTGGCGAGACCATACATGTGAATGGTGGCATGTATAGCGCATAGCTGGAGTAGGCAAGTGCATCTGCCTGCTCATTTTTACAATAGTTTTTTGGTATTCTGGGCAAGATTTGCTAGAATACCGGTTTACTGAACAAGACACTTATCAATAAGGGGTATTTTAGATGTCCGACATCGAACAACGCGTAAAGAAAATCGTTTGTGAACAATTAGGTGCAAACGAAGCTGACGTTAAAAACACTTCATCCTTCGTGGATGATCTGGGTGCAGATTCTCTGGACACGGTAGAATTGGTCATGGCTTTGGAAGAAGAATTCGATTGTGAGATTCCTGATGAAGAAGCAGAAAAAATCACCACCGTTCAGCAAGCAATTGACTACGTCACTGCTAACCTTAAGTAATTCTTTGAATTAATTCTTTAATCAGCCCTCGCAAGAGGGCTGATTTCTATTATGACCAAACGCAGAGTAGTAGTAACCGGCTTAGGCGTGGTGTCTCCAGTTGGGATTGGCTACCAGAACGCCTGGAACAATCTTATCGCTGGTCAATCAGGCATTACCCGCATAAGCAAATTCGATCCCAGCCCGTTTGCCTCGCAAATAGCCGGTGAAGTCAAAGGCTTTAACGCCGAAGACTATATTCCAGCTAAAGATGCGCGCCGTATGGATACGTTTATCCAATATGGTCTGGCAGCAGGTCTGGAAGCTTTCCGTGATTCCGGCCTGGAAGTGACAGAGGCTAATGCCGAACGCATTGGTGTCGCCATAGGCTCTGGCATAGGCGGTTTGGGCTTGATCGAATCCACTAACGACAGTTATGACGATGGTGGTCCACGCAAGATCTCGCCTTTCTTTATTCCCGGGACCATCATTAATATGATCTCCGGCAACCTGTCTATCATGTTGGGTCTGAAAGGGCCGAATATCGCTATCGTTACCGCGTGTACGACCGGCACCCATAGCATAGGCGAAGCTGCGCGCATGATAGAGTATGGCGACGCCGATGTCATGGTCGCCGGTGGCGCCGAAGCGGCGATCACTGAGCTGAGCGTAGGTGGCTTTGCCTCTGCGCGCGCCTTATCTGGCCGCAACGATGATCCGGCAACGGCAAGTCGACCCTGGGATAAAGACCGCGACGGCTTCGTTATTGGTGAAGGTGCTGGCGTATTGGTGCTGGAAGAATACGAGCATGCCAAAGCCAGGGGTGCGCGTATTTATGCTGAACTGTCAGGCTATGGCCGCAGTGCCGATGCTTATCATATGACGGCGCCTAACATGGACGGCCCGCGCCGTTCCATGGTCAATGCATTGAAAAATGCAGGGGTCAACCCTGACCAGGTGCAGTTTATGAACGCACACGGTACTTCTACGCCTCTGGGTGATGCCAACGAAAGCAATGCGATCAAGGCGACTTTTGGTGACCATGCCTATAATCTGGTGGTTAACTCAACCAAATCGATGACTGGTCACTTATTAGGCGGTGCCGGTGGGCTGGAGTCGGTGTTTACCGTGTTGTCCATCTATCACCAGGTATCACCACCGACCATCAATATATTCAATCAGGACCCGGAATGTGACCTGGATTACTGCGCTAACACCGCACGTGATCTGAAGATCGAATACGCCCTGAAGAATAACTTCGGTTTCGGTGGCACTAACGGCAGCTTGTTGTTCAAACGAGTTTAAGTTGTTGCCAGCAAACAATAAAAAAGCCAGCGTAAGCTGGCTTTTTTATTATTCTAAACCAGCCTGAAAACTGGTTTATTATTTGAATCAGCACGATAGCTGATTCTATTGCAGCTACAAGCTATTCAGGTTTACAGAACAGCCAGGGCAGCCTGGTAGTTAGGCTCATTGGCGATTTCGCTGACCAGTTCGCTGTGCAGGACTTTATTGTTTTCATCCAGCACTACCACGGCACGTGCGGTTAAACCGGCCAGGCTGCTGTCGGTGATGAATACACCGTAATCATTGGCAAATTTAGCTGTGTCGCGGAAAGTAGACAAGGTCACTACATTATCCAGGCCTTCAGCGCCGCAGAAACGGCTTTGCGCAAATGGCAGATCTGCAGAGATACACAATACTGCAGTGTTGCTGGCTTTGCTGGCTTCTTTATTGAAAGTGCGTACAGAAGTCGCGCAGGTCGGAGTGTCTATGCTTGGGAAAATGTTGAGCACTTTACGTTTGCCAGCGTAGGCATCCAGGCCTACCAGTGTACGTTTGGCATCCGCCAGTTGAAAGTCAGGCGCTGTATCACCTACTGTTAAGAATTTTCCGCCAACAGCGACCGGGTTGCCTTTAAGCGTTACGCTTGCCATATTGTTCTCCAAGACTGGTTAAATGGTAAAGGTAGCTACTATAGCGCTTAGCTGGTCGGCAATCAACTTGTAAATTTAAGTTAATTGGTGAATAAGTGATGCTTTAGTGACCGGTGAGTGACTTAAGTGCGGCTGCAAAGTCTGGTTCGCTGGTCAGGTCTTCCACTAATTCCACATGCAAGACCTTGTCATTCTCGTCAGCCACCATCAGCGCACGCGCCGGTAATCCTGCCAGTTTACTGGACATGATCAGCACGCCATAATTTTTAATCATGTCGCGGCCACGCAGGGTGGAGAGGTTGGTGCTATGCCGCAGTTGCTCGGTTTCACAGAAGCGTGACATGGTGAACGGCAGGTCAGGGGATATATTCAGGATGGCGATGTTAGGCAAGGTCTCAGCCAGTGCATCCAGCCGGCGTACACTATCGGCGCTGGCCGGCGTGTCTATGCCGGGGAAAAAATGCAGTATCTTGCGTTTGCCTTGGAAAGATTCCAGTGTGATATCTTCCAGCGAGTGATTCACCAGCTGGAAAAAAGGCAGCACTTCGCCCACACGCGGTAAGTTGTCTTCCACGAGTATCGGTTCATCAAGCAGTGAAATGGCGTGGGACATAATCATGAGCGCTCAATTATCAATAAGCCTGACATCATAGTGCATATTGCCAGCCAGCTTAAGTGCTTTTTGCAACTGTTAAGAGCGCAGTTGATCGCTTGTTCTCACCGTCATTTTATCGCTGTCAACCAGATTATTTGCATGTGCAGGCATCACAAAAAAGGGGATGGCGGGTAAAATAACCCCATGGAAGCACCGCTCACTCCAACCTTATCGCCCGCATTTGTACACCTGCGTTGCCACAGTGAATATTCCATTGTGGATGGCACTGTACGCATAGGCGATTATGTTAAAGCCGCCAAGCAAGACGGCATGCCTGCGCTTGCATTGACTGACCTTGCCAACCTGTTTGGCGCAGTGAAATTTTATAACTCAGCACGCGGCAAAGGCCTGAAACCTATACTGGGTTGTGATGTATGGGTAGAGAATGCCTTGCAGCGCGACCAGCCGCAGCGCATGTTGCTACTGGTGCAGAACCCGCAGGGGTATAGACATTTATGCGAGCTGCTCAGCCGTGCCTACCTGGAGAACCAGTACCGTGAACGTGCCGAGATCAAAGCTGAATGGTTGCAGGAGAAAAATGCCGGCCTGTTGATGTTGTCCGGCTTTGTGGCTGGCGATGTCGGCCAGGCCTTGCAGGCCGGTAACCAGACACAGGCGCTGCAAGCGGCGCGGCAGTGGGCACAGATATTTGAGGGCCGCTACTACCTGGAGGTGCAGCGCGTGCATGAACCTGGCAGCCAGGAGTCGCGTGCCCAGGAGTTATGCATACAGCAGACCGTGCTGATCGCGCAGCAACTGGATCTGCCACTGGTAGCCACACATCCCATACAGTTTCAGACCCCTGATGATTTCATGGCGCATGAGGCGCGTACCTGTATCGCCGAAGGCTATGTGCTGGCAGACAAGCGCCGGCCCAAGCGTTTTCTGGCGTCGCAATATGTGAAAACACAGGCAGAGATGCAGGCCTTGTTTGCCGATATGCCTATCGCTTTGCAGAATGCGGTCGAAATCGCCAAGCGCTGCAACCTTTCACTCACGCTGGGCAAGAACTACTTGCCGGATTTCCCTACGCCCAATGGTGAAAGCCTGGACGCTTTCCTGATCGATCAATCAAAACAAGGCCTGGAAAAGCGGCTTTCATACCTGTACCCGGATGAGGCTAAACGCGAGCAGAAACGCCCCGAGTATGAAGAGCGGCTGCAATTTGAATGCGGCATCATTATCCAGATGGGTTTCCCTGGCTATTTCCTGATCGTGGCCGACTTTATCAACTGGGCCAAGAATAATGGCGTGCCGGTAGGGCCGGGCAGGGGTTCCGGTGCCGGGTCACTGGTCGCTTACAGCCTGGGTATTACCGACCTCGATCCGCTCAAGTACAACTTGCTGTTTGAGCGTTTCCTTAATCCTGAGCGGGTATCCATGCCCGACTTCGATATCGACTTCTGCCAGGAAGGTCGTGATCGCGTCATCGATTACGTCAAGAACAAATACGGACTGGCGTCGGTATCTCAGATCGCCACCTTCGGTACCATGGCGGCCAAAGCGGTGATCCGCGATGTAGGCCGCGTGCTCGATTTGCCCTTCAATTTTGTGGATGGCATCGCCAAGCTGATTCCTTTAGAGCTTGGCATCACACTGGAGTCCGCACTGGAAAAAGAACCCCAGCTGCAGGAACGCCGTGAAAAAGAGGAGGAAGTCTCGGAATTACTTTCCCTGGCACTGCGGCTGGAAGGTCTGGTGCGTAACATAGGTATGCACGCCGGTGGCGTGCTGATCGCCCCAGGCAAGATCTCTGATTTTTCACCTATCTATTGCCAGCCTAATGGCGACAGCCTGGTCAGCCAGTATGACAAGGATGACGTGGAAGCGGTCGGCCTGGTCAAGTTCGACTTTCTGGGCCTGCGTACACTGACCATACTCAATATGGCACTGGAGAACGCCAATGCGCAACGTGCGCAGGAGGAGTTGCCGCCACTCAGTTTCGAGACCATACCGCTGGATGATAAACGCAGCTACCACTTGCTGAAAACCGCCAACACCACCGCGGTGTTCCAGCTGGAATCGCGCGGCATGAAGGACATGCTCAAACAGGCCAAGCCTGACCTGTTTGAAGACATTATCGCCCTGGTGGCCCTGTACCGTCCTGGCCCTATGGACCTGATCCCTGACTTTTGCCGGCGCAAGCACGGCACGCAGCGCGTGGAGTACCCGCATGCGTCTACCGAGTCCATCCTGAAAGAAACCTACGGTATCGCCGTCTATCAGGAGCAGGTGATGCAGATCGCGCAGGTGGTGGCCGGCTTTAGCCTGGGCGGTGCCGACTTGCTACGCCGCGCCATGGGTAAGAAAAAGCCTGAAGAAATGGTGATCCAGCGTGAAATCTTCAACGAGGGTGCGCTGAAAAATGGCCTGACCTTGCAGCAATCGAACGACCTGTTTGACTTGCTGGAAAAATTTGCCGGCTATGGTTTTAACAAATCGCACGCCGCCGCTTATGCCCTGGTGGCTTATCACACCGCTTACCTGAAAGCGCATTATCCTGCCGCTTTCCTGGCTGCCACCATGTCGGCCGATATGAACAATACTGATAACGTGCACACGTTTTTTGATGATTGCGGCGGCAACCATGTCGATGTATTGCCACCCGATGTCAACGCCAGTATCTACCAGTTTAAACCGTTGAGCGCGCAGCAGATATTATATGGCCTGGGCGCTATTAAAGGCACCGGCGGGGCGGCGATAGACCTGATAGTCGCAGCGCGCCAGGCTGAGGGGCCATTCAAGGATATCTTTGATTTTTGCCAGCGCCTGGATCTGCGCAAAGTGAACCGGCGCGTGATTGAATCACTGATACGCGCCGGCGCTTTTGACAAGCTTGAGCAAAACCGTGCCGCCTTGCTGGCCGGCCTGGATGGTGCCATCAGCGCCGCCGAGCAAAGAGCCGCGCATGCCGGGCAGGATTGCCTGTTTGGCGGGGTGGTCGAGACACAGCACAACCTGCCGGACGTGGTCGCCTGGAGCCCAGAGCAGGCATTACAGGAAGAAAAATCAGCGCTGGGTTTCTACCTCAGCGGCCATCCTTACCTGAGTTACAAATCGCAGCTGGGGCCGTTCATTAAAGGCAACCTCGGCGAGCTGACTCCGCAGAATGAACCTAAATTACTGGCAGGTGTGGTGATGGGCGTGCGCGTGCGTATGACCCAGCGCGGCAAGATGGCTATTGTCACGCTGGATGATGCAGTGGGGCGTACCGATGTGGTGGTCGGTTCTGAGTTGCTGATGCAGCACGCGCAGTGGATCAAGGAAGACCAGCTATTGATAGTAGAAGGCCGTATTTCCAATGACGAGTTTTCCGGCGGTATCCGCGTCAGCGCCAGAAAGCTCTACGACCTGGCCGCGGTGCGTAACCGTTTTGCGCAGATGCTGACGCTTAGCTGCAATGGCCAGTCTGATCTGCAGCGATTGATGACGGTATTAACGCCTTATCGCTACGCCAACGAAGAGCAGAAGCGTTGCCCGATCAAGGTCGATTACCATAACCAGGCGGCGCAGGTCAGCTTAATGCTGGGCGAAGACTGGCAAGTGGTATTGCATGATGACCTGCTGCTGAATTTACAGGGCTGGTTATCAAAAGAAAATGTCAAAATCCTTTATAATGCCTGAACTTTTTAACTAAAGAATTCATAATGAGTGCCAAACGTTTAACGCCTAGTAAACTGACTTATCTTGATTTCGAGCAAGCTATTGCCGGACTTGAAAAGCGTATTGAGGCTCTGCAGTCATCTCATGACGAGCATGATTCCCTGGATATCTCCAAAGAGCTGGATCTATTACAAAAGAAGAACAGCAAACTGCTGCAAGACACCTACCAGAATTTAACTGCCTGGCAAATCTCACAGGTCGCCCGTCATCCCCAGCGGCCTTACACCATAGATTACATCAACGCCCTGTTTACCGATTTTCAGGAACTGCATGGCGACAGAGCTTTTGCTGATGACCCGGCTATCGTAGGCGGCATCGCCCGTTTCAAAGGCATCCCGGTCATGGTCATGGGCCACCAGAAAGGCCGCGATATCAAAGAGCGCCAGTACCGTAATTTCGGTATGCCGCGCCCGGAAGGCTACCGCAAGGCCTTGCGTTTGTTCCGCCTGGCAGAAAAATTCAATCTGCCTATCATCACGCTGATAGATACCCCCGGGGCTTACCCAGGCATAGGCGCTGAAGAACGTGGCCAGTCTGAGGCCATCGCCCGCAACCTGTATGTGATGGCTGAACTGAAGACACCTATCATAGGCATAGTCATAGGCGAGGGTGGTTCAGGCGGTGCGCTGGCTTTAGGCGTGGTCGATCACCTGAACATGCTGCAATACTCCACTTATTCCGTCATCTCGCCTGAAGGCTGTGCTTCTATCTTGTGGAAGAGTGCCAGCAAGGCCTCAGACGCAGCAGAAACCCTGGGCATTACGGCAGACCGCCTGAAATCACTAGGCCTGATTGATACCATCATCAGCGAGCCATTAGGCGGCGCGCACCGCAATTACGAAGAAACCATGGAGCGCATAGGCCAGACCATCGCCCTGCAACTGAAATCACTGCAATCTAAAAAAATACCGCAATTGCTGGAAACACGCTATCAGCGCCTGATGAGTTACGGTAAATTTAAAGCGACTAGTGACAAATAACGCCGTATTTACGACGCAGCTAGAAAAGGGCGTCGCCTCTTTTTTGGCTGCGCAAACGCCGCAAACTGCCCCGGTACATCTGCTACTGGCGTTAAGTGGCGGTGTAGATTCCATTGTGCTGTTACATGCCCTGGCGCAGTTTTCCTCGCGTCTGCCTTACACTTTATCCGCCATGCATATCCATCATGGCCTGAGCCCGCATGCGGATGAATGGCTAAGCCTGTGCGAACGGGTGTGCCAGCAGCTGGGCATAGCGTTCTATTCGGCCAATGTACATGTCAATCTGCAAAGCGGGCAAGGCATAGAAGCCACCGCGCGCGAGGCCCGTTATCAGGCGCTGGATCAAATGCGCCAGCAGCTCGATGCGCAGGCCATCGTCACCGCACACCATATGCAGGATCAGAGCGAGACCTTGCTGTTGCAGCTGATGCGCGGCGCCGGCGTCAAAGGGCTGTCTGCCATGGGCGACTGGGATGCCGAGCGCAAGCTGTTCAGGCCACTGTTGCAGGTCAGCAAGGCCGATATTCTGCAACAGGCAACCGCCTTGCAATACCAGTGGGTAGAAGACGAAAGCAACACCGATATCAGCTATGACCGCAATTTTATGCGGCAGACGGTGATGCCTGTCATGCGCGAGCGCTACCCGCAATTAGATAGCGCCCTGGCGCGCAGTGCCAGCCATATGGCCGAAGCACAGTCGCTGCTCGATACACTGGCCGGCCAGGATATCGCCGCCTGTGATGTACGCGAAGAATGGCTGGGGCAATCGGTAGATATCCAGCGTTTGCGCCAGCTAGGTGATGCGCGTGCGAAAAACATGCTGCGCTACTGGTTTCAGCAGCTGGATCTGCGCATGCCTAATACCGAACAGTTGCAGAACTACTGGCAGCAACTGTCTACAGTGAAACCACATCGCTACCTGCACTTGCCTTTACAAGGGCAGGCAGTCAAACGCCAGGCTTACCTGCATCATTACCAGCAACGCTTGTATTGCGTAGGCAAGCCCGCCGCGCTGCCCAAAACGCCACTGGTCTGGCAGGGCGGTAAAAGTCAGATCTGGGGTGACTGGCAAGTCCAGTTTAAGGTCAGTAAAGGCCGCGGCATCGCCCTGGCCCGCCTGGGGGTGCATCCTGCCGCCATTACCTTGAACAAGCGCTACGGCCAAGCAATCACCTTAGCCCAAGGCCTGGAACTCATGCTATTTGCGCGGGCTGGTGGTGAAAGCCTGCAGCCGGATGCCAAGCGCCCGCGTCGCGAATTAAAAGTGATCTTCCAGATGCTGGCCATCCCGCCCTGGCAGCGCGCATTTTATCCGGTGGTGAATGTCATCGCTACCCAACCCTCACACAGCCAGACTCTGGTTTCACTCGCCTCGCTCGCCATAGACGCCGCCTGGCGCCCGGGCCGTAATGCTTACGGCTTGGAAATTTCTCTGCAGCCACTTCCCAATCACGCATAAATTGGTTGCCAACAACCAATAACAACCATAAAATTGGTTGTAAATAGCCATTTTTATGGTTGTTATACACCAGTCCTTTTTTACAGTATTGATTTTAATGGTCTTTTTCTTTGCTGCAATTGCGGAACATTAATTGCATTAGGGAATAAGCTTTTTCAAAAAGTTAAAAATCAAATTCTCGGGAAAAGGATACCTTATATGAATAAAACCAATGTCAAGCCTTTGCTGCTTGCCATAGTGTCTGCATATGCAGCGCAAACCGCCATCGTAAAGGCTGATGAATCATTGAATATTCAAAAAGTTGAAGTGTTCAGTGCAACGCCACTCAAAGGCATAGGATTGCCTTTGCACAAGGTGCCTGCCAATATCCAGGTAGCTAACCCTGCGGCCATCAACAATCAGGTCGGCGTCTCTATTGCCGATTACATGAACAATAATATGCAAGGCGTGACGGTGACCGAACTGGGTGGTAACCCATGGCAGCCAGAAATCAATTTCAGGGGCTACTCTGCTTCATCATTACTGGGCAACCCGCAAGGCCTTTCTACCTACGTTGATGGCGTGCGCGTCAACGAGCCGTTTGGTGATGTGACCTCATGGGATAAGATCCCGAACTTCGCCATAGGCGACATGCAACTGATCCCTGGTTCTAACCCTTTGTACGGTTTGAACACCTTGGGTGGTGCGATCGCAGTGCAAACCAAAAATGGCCGCGACCATCAGGGCGCTGCGCTTGAGTATGAAGCTGGCTCCTGGGGCCGTCAACGCGCATTGGCTGAATACGGCGGTGTGTCTAAAGATGGTTCAGTAGACTACATGATAGGTTTTCAGCATACGACTGAAGATGGCTGGAGAAAATACTCACCTTCGCATGTGAATCAGCTGTTTGCCAAAACCGGCTGGCAAAGCGAAACCAGCAAGCTGGAGCTGACTTACATCGGTGCCGACAATAAATTGATCGGTAACGGTTTGACTCCTGAATTCTTGTTAAGTGGTGACCGTGACCAGATCCATACCCGACCGGATGCGACCAACAATTACTCACACTTCCTGGCACTGAATGGCAGCCATTGGTTGAACAGTGACACTTTACTTTCAGGTAATGTTTACTACAAAAAATCTAACCGTAGAACCTTGAATGGTGATGGCTACGAGGCTGAAGTCGATGATGGTGACTCTTTGGCAGGTTATCCAACCGTAACCTGTAATGACCCTGCAGATTGTGAATTGACTGGTGCTGTGATGAACCGTACGCATACCAGCCAAAATACATATGGCGCAACAGGGCAGGCGACTTTTAATCAGGATTTATTCGGCAAAGAAAACCAATTTGTTGTCGGTGCTGGTTACGATTACAGTCTGATCCGGTTTAAACAGTCTGAACAAATCAACATAGGTGACATTGACGGTACTGTTACAGGCATTGGTGAGAGTGACCCTGTATTTGATGATACTAGAGCACCTGTACTAGATGGCGCCGGTGCATTGAATCAAAGGCAAACGGTTGGTTTGACTGGCAAACAATACACAGCACGTTTATTTGCGACTGATACCTTGTCTTTGAATGAGTTCTGGCATTTGAATGCAGGTGCCAGCTGGAACTTTACTCGTATCGACAATACCGACACATTGCGTGGCCCGGCATCTGCTGCGAATAACTTTAATAGTTTGACCGCGAAAGACAGCTACACTCGCCTGAACCCAACAGTAGGGTTGACATATACACCAACGAAAGCACTGACGGTTTACACGTCTTACAGCGAGTCCAGCCGTGCACCAACGGTGATTGAAGTCGGCTGTTCAAATCCAGCTTCTCCATGCTTGCTGCCAGCGGCATTGGCGGATGACCCACCTTTAAACCAAGTGGTTGCTAAAACCTATGAGTTCGGTGGTCGTGGTCAGTTGACTGATAACGTGAACTGGAACGCAGGTGTTTACCACGCGGTAAACCATGATGATATCCAGTTTACCGCAGCGAATACGCAATCCGGAGCAGGTTACTTCAAGAACGTGGGCCGTACTAAGCGCCAGGGTTTAGATTTGGGTCTTAACGGTTTTATCGAAAAATTCAAATGGAGTGCTTCATATAGTTTTGTACGCGCTACCTATGACACCGATGTTGATTTCGTTAATGGCTCCAACTCCAGTGGCGACGCTGACGGTATTTACACTGCGCGTTCAGGTGACCGCATCCCGGCTATCCCAGAACATCAGTTGAAACTGCGCGCACAATATGCGGTTACGCCTAGCTGGAATATTGGTACTAACGTGATTGGCTATTCCAACCAGTATGTATTGGGTAACGAGAATAACAGTCACCAGTCTAATGCTGCGAATTGTAATGACGGTGATGATTGTGCTACTGGTCGCGGCAAACTCGGTGGTTACTTTATCGTAAACCTCGATAGTCAGTACAACTTTGGTAATGGCTGGAAAGTCTTTGCTAAAGCAACCAATATCTTTGATAAAGACTATTACCTCGCTGGACGCTTGGCTGAAAGCCTATTTGACAACGCCGGCAATTTTGACGAAGAGCGTAAAGTGCTGAGCCTGTTGCCAGGTGCTCCACGTGCTGGCTGGATTGGTTTGCGTTATGAGTTTAAACCGAAACAATCTTTAGCTAGCTACGACAAAGACTAACAATAATAATTAAAGGAGGACGCGTGCTCTCACAAATTTCATCATCTATAGATAAACCGATTCGTTTAGTCAGCAAAAAGAAAATCTTGCTGGTCGAAGATGAGGTGCTGTTTGCCAGGGCGGTGGTCAAGCGCTTGCAGAAAGCCGGTTTTGAGTGTGAGCACGCAGAATCCCTGCATGATGCCAGGTTGCTGATAAAGCAGTTTGAGCCGGATATGGTGTTACTCGATATGCGCCTGCCGGATGGCAACGGTATCGATTTACTGCCAGAATTCGTCGCTAAAAACATCAATATCATCGTCATGACCGCATATGGCGATGTCACCGATGCGGTGAACGCCATCAAACTGGGCGCCATCGATTACCTGAAAAAACCGATTGATCTCGAAGAGTTACTGCTGATCATTCAAAAAAATGAAAAAACAACTGAATTACAGACCAGCCTGGATTACTCGCGGCAGCGCGATACGCTGGCAAATGAGTCGGTACAGCTGATAGGCGAGAGCGCCGCCATGCAGAGCGTGCGCCAGCAGATCACACGTATCGCGCAACTGAGCGCGCTGAGTGACGCCGTGCAGCCTACCGTATTGATCACCGGTGAGACCGGTACCGGTAAAGATGTGGTTGCGCGTTATTTGCACGCCAGCTGTGTCAATCACGATAAGCCGTTCGTGCATGTTGATTGTGCTTCACTACCGGCCGAGTTGATTGAAAGTGAGTTGTTTGGCAATGAAAAAGGCGCTTTCACCAATGCGGTGGCCTCACGCCCAGGCCTGATAGAGTCTGCCGAAGATGGCACGCTGTTTCTGGATGAGATCGGCGAGTTGCCATTAGGCTTGCAGGCCAAACTGCTCAATGTACTCGAAAGACGCATGGTCCGCCGCCTGGGCTCTACCAAGGAAAGGCCGGTACACGCACGTATCATAGCTGCCACTAACCGCGATTTATACCAGATGTCGAATGAAGGCCGTTTTCGTTCAGACCTGTATTACCGCCTGAATGTCATCACCATGCAGATGCCGCCATTGCGTGACCGTAGCCAGGATGTGATACTGCTAGCCAATTATTTCCGCCAGATGACGGAAAAACGCTATGCTTTGCCGCATCATGAGTTCAGCCCGACCGCGCTGATCGCCATACAGCAATACCGCTGGCCCGGAAACGTGCGAGAAATGCGGCACCAGATCAGCCGTGCGGTGCTTATGTGTACCCAGCCTGTCATTTCAGAACATGATCTGGGCCTGCCGCAGGTAGGCCATTTGCCCGCTGGCCCGGCTGCAGCCGCCAATGAGGCACAACTGACGCTGGATGGTGCTGAAAAGGCCATGTTATTAAGCGCGCTGGAACAGGCGCGCAATAATGTTTCTAAAGCGGCACGTATCCTCGGCATCACCCGCATGACCATGCGTTACCGTATGGATAAGCACGGCATCTCAGTTTGATGTGCATACAATAGCCTGCCGCTAGTCAGATGCGGCAGCAATGCTGTGAAAAAGACCTCGCCACTGCGGGGTCTTTTATTTTTAACTGGCTGGCCTTGGCTGCAGCGCTTGCGCATGATTTAAATCCTTGATTTAAATCAACGTCGAGCAGCCGTCATCCAAATCGCACATGGTAGAATTGCACTTTTACATCGGAGTGCAGTAATGATAGGGACCCCATTAAGCGCAAACGCGACCAAAGTCATGCTGTTAGGCAGCGGTGAACTCGGTAAAGAGGTGATTATCGCCTTGCAGCGTTTAGGGGTAGAGGTGATTGCTGTTGATCGCTATAAGAACGCGCCCGGTCACCAGGTCGCCCACCGTGCGCATGTGATAGATATGACAGATGCTGATGCCTTGAAAGCATTGGTCGATCAGGTCAAACCGCATTTCATCGTGCCCGAGATCGAGGCACTGAATACCCAGGCACTGGCTGAGATCGAGGCTGGCGGCGTCACCGTAGTGCCCAGCGTGCGTGCGGTGCAGCTGACCATGAACCGTGAAGGCATACGCAGACTGGCGGCTGAAGAATTAGGTTTGCCGACATCGCCTTACGCATTTGCGCGTTCCGAGACCGAATTACAGGCCGCCATCGATGCCGGCATTGGTTATCCATGCTTTATCAAACCCACCATGTCTTCTTCCGGCAAAGGGCAATCCCGTATCACCCAGGCCAGTGAAGTGAAGACCGCCTGGGAATATGCCGCCAGCGGCGGACGCGTCAACCAGGGCGTGGTCATCGTAGAAGGCCAGATTGATTTTGATTATGAGATCACCTTGCTGACCGTGCGTGCGAAAAATGCACAAGGCCAGCTGGAAACCTATTTCTGTGCGCCTATCGGCCATGTGCAGCAGCACGGCGATTACGTAGAGAGCTGGCAGCCACAAGCCATGCAGCCCAAAGCGCTGGAAAATGCCCAGCAAGTCGCCAGAAAAGTGACTGAGGCTTTGGGCGGCCAGGGGCTGTTCGGCGTGGAGTTGTTTGTCAAGGGCGAACAGGTATGGTTCTCCGAGGTCAGCCCGCGCCCGCATGACACCGGCATGGTCACCATGTGTACCCAGCGCCTGAATGAGTTTGAATTGCATGGCAGGGCTATCCTGGGCTTGCCGGTAGATGTCAGCCAGCGCGACGCTGGCGCCAGTGCCGTGATCTATGGTGGCGCTGATGCGGCCAGCCTGGAATACCATGGGCTGGAAGCAGCACTGGCAGTGCCTGATAGCGAAATCCGCCTGTTTGGCAAACCAGAATCTTTTGTACGCCGCCGCATGGGTGTCGCCCTGGCAACCGCAGAAAACACTGAGCTGGCACGTGAACGCGCCAAGCAGGCAGCAGCGCTGGTAACACCTAAAGTCGCAGGTTAAGCAAGGCATGGCACTGACCGATATTCAAGAGCCAAATGCAGCAAAACAATCATTGTTTGAGTGGCTGGGCGGCGCGGAGAAGGGCACGGAAAATATACGCCTGCTGGTAGAGACTTTTTACGACATCATGGATAGCGACCCTAAAGCAGCAGGATTACGCGCCTTGCACCAGCCGGATCTGACCGAAACACGTGAAAAGCTGTTTATGTTCTTGATGGGCTGGACTGGCGGCCCGCAGCTGTATATCGAACGTTATGGTCACCCGCGTCTACGCGCGCGTCATTTGCCGTTTACCATAGGTGAATCCGAACGTGACCAGTGGATGTACTGCATGATCAAGGCCATGCACCAATGCCAGTTTGAGGAAAGCCTGATGCGGCATATGGCTAACCAGTTGTATGGTGTGGCTGACTTTATGCGTAACCGTGAAGGTTAAGCAAGCATATATTGCACAGCAAATAAAAAGCCCCGTTTTCACGGGGCTTTTTATTATGACTGAGAACTTTCGACTTCGACTTCAATTTCGGCTACCGCTTGTTCCAAACCCTCTTTCTGACGGGTTTTAGCAGGGGATTGCCGTTTGCTTTCTGCCGTACGCCCTTTGGCTTTAGGCGTTGCCTTAAAGCCAAACCCACCTAGTAATGCCGCCACCACTTTACGTTTAGCTGCAGATGGTTTAGTCACAGGCGCGACTACCGATTTGGCTGGTTCAACAAAACCGCTGGACTCATAAGGTTGATAGAACCAGGCGTCATCTGCATTTTTAGATTTAGACGCACGTTGGCCAGTTGCACGTGGACTTGAGGTCTGCCGACTGGCTGTGGCTGAGTGCTGGCTTGGCGCACTGCTGGTGACCGCATTCTCTTTAGGAATCTGCTTTTTGATCAGCTTTTCGATTTCATCAAAGTATTTGGTTTCCTCTTCATCAATCAATGAAATGGCAATGCCTTTGGCGCCAGCGCGGCCGGTACGGCCTATCCGGTGCACATAGTCTTCAGGCGCGGTTGAGATCTCATAATTGATGACCAAAGGCAGGTCGCTGATATCCAGGCCACGGGCAGCCACATCAGTGGCGACCAGGGCATGAATGCTACCGGCTTTGAAAGCATCCAGCGCTTCAATACGTTCTTTTTGCGATTTGTCACCGTGGATAGCGCTACACGGGATGCCATCACGTTCCAGCACGCGTGCCAGTTTGCTGGCAGACAGTTTAGTCTTGGTGAAGATGATCACTTGCTGGCTGTCATACTGTTTCAGCAACTGCACCAGAAAGCGTGGCTTTTTATCTGTATTTACCAGATAGGCTTTTTGCTCCACATTGTCATTGGTGGCATTGCTGCGCGCCACCTCTATCAATGTCGGCTGGTTCAGGAAAGCATCAGCCAGTCTTTTGATCTCATCCGAGAAGGTGGCTGAGAACATCAGGTTCTGGCGCTGTTTGGGTAATAAAGCCAATATGCGCTTGAGGTCGGGCATAAAGCCCATATCCAGCATGCGGTCGGCTTCGTCCAGCACCAGGAACTGCACCTGGCTTAAAGAAAGCGTTTTTTGCTCTACGTGGTCCAGCAGGCGGCCAGGCGTGGCGACCAGGATCTCGACACCGGTTTTTAAAATCGGCGTCTGCGTCTTGATATCAACGCCACCATATACCACCAGGCTACGCAGCGAGGTGTGCTTGGCGTAAGCTTTGATGTTGTCATACACCTGGATAGCCAGCTCACGCGTAGGTGCCAGCACCAGCGCCCGGATCGGGTGTTTTGCCGGAGAGGTGCTGGTACTTGCGTGAGGTAGCAAGGTATGTAGAATCGGTAGCGAGAACGCGGCCGTTTTTCCTGTGCCAGTTTGTGCACCTGCCATCAAGTCTTTGCGCTCTAGCGCCAGCGGGATGGCTTTGGCCTGTATGGGCGTTGGTGTCGTATAGCCGGATTCTTCAATGGCTTTTAACAACGGCTCGGCTAGGCCTAATGCACGAAAATCTACAGTAATTTGCTCTGACATAGTGTGGGCTTATGCAAATGAACGAGGGCGTTTGATACCACCGGACTCACCGAAAGGCTTGCCACCGGTGCGCGGTTTATTTGCGCCACGGTTGCCATTGCCAGCATTAGGGTTACCAAAACGCTCTTGCGGTTTTGCTGATGGGTTACCGGCTGAAGAACGCGGGCGACGTTGACCAAACTCTTCTGTCAATGCGCGGGCGAACTGAAAGTCGGTATCTTTAGTGTAGCTTTTGCTGTTGCCGTTGACTTCGCGGTCTGACTTTTGCTCGCTGGCGCCGGTCGCGGCGCGTGGTTCACGCGGCTTGTGCGGCTGGCCTTCGCGCATCACGCGGTCACCAAAAGAACTGTTTTCGCGGTTGCCACGGAACTCGCGGCTGCCTTCACGGCTGTCGCTACGGCCATCGCGGCTGTTACCACGGAAACCACCTTTGTTCTGTGGACGGCCATTGCTGCTGCCATGGCGTTTGCCGCCATTGCCGCGCTTGTCACCGCCGTCATCCATGCGCACTGCACGCTTAGGCTCAAAGCCGGCGATCACCGCTGGCTGGAGTTTATGGCCAGTGTATTGCTCAATTTTGCGCAACAGGTGTCTATCAGTGTTAGAAGCAAAAGAGATAGCGATGCCGGAGTTGTTGGCACGGCCGGTACGACCGATACGGTGTACATAATCTTCAGCAAATTTTGGCAGGTCATAGTTGATCACATGCGTGATGCCATGCACGTCGATACCACGCGCAGCCACATCAGTCGCCACCAGCACTTTGACATCGCCATGACGCAGCTTGGTCAGGGTGCGGTTACGTGCGCCTTGTGTCATATCACCATGCAGGGCAGCGGTGCTGTGACCAGCGGCATACAGGTCTTCAGCCAGCAGGTCAGCGTGACGTTTGGTGCTGGTGAAAATAATGGCCTGATTCACGTCCGGAGCGATCAGCAGATGCTCCAGCAGTTTGTTTTTGTGGTTCATGTCGTCAACAAAGTGCAGACGTTGCTCGATATTGGCGTGCTGCTGTTTCTGGCCAGCGACCTGTATGGTCAGCGGATTGTTCAGGAAACGCTTACCGATATCCATGATGCCATCTAAAGTGGCAGAGAACAGCAGTGTCTGGCGTTCGGCTGGCAATGCAGCGCAGATCTTCTCAACATCAGGCATAAAACCCATGTCCAGCATGCGGTCAGCTTCATCCAGCACCAGCATCTGCAAGCGGCTCAGGTCAATACGGCCACGCTCAAGGTGGTCAATAAAACGGCCAGGTGTGGCCACCAGGATATCCAGTGGTTGTGACAGCAGTTTGTTTTGTAATGGGTAAGGCATGCCACCGACGATGCTCACACAACGGGCACGCAGGAATTTACCGTATTTACGGGCGGCTTCGTTCACCTGGGCTGCCAGTTCACGGGTAGGGGTCAGCACCAGGATACGTGGGCCACGGCTACGTACCGGATGTTGTGTTGCCAGCAGGTTTAACGCTGGTAAGGTAAAAGCGGCTGTTTTGCCGGTGCCGGTCTGGGCAGAGGCCATGATGTCACGGCCTTGCAATGCTTCTGGGATAGATTGCGACTGGATAGGGGTTGGGTTCTCATAGCCTGCATCGGTTAATGCACGCAAAATGGATGGGTCTAGATTTAAATCTGCAAAAGACAAGGATGTCCCTTTCGTATATCAATTAAAAAGGGCGCAAGTAAAGCAAATTAAAGCAAAGCAAAAAAGCAAAGCTGACCAATGACAGCGCACACAATCATTCAGTGTGCTAACTCATTAAGGTAAGCCAAAGCAAATATGGAGATGAATCGCTTTTACCGGCGCTAGGCATAGCCACTAACCGATAAAAGAAGAGGTTGTCATAAAAACAACTTCTAAAGATGATAGCCTCAAAAGTTCACGAGCTTATCGATGGGTCAGGGCGATGAATTTAAAACAGTCGGGCATCAATTTCAGCCCAGTGCGTTTTAAGTTGAGCGCAGTATAGCCATTTTATTTTAAAAGTCAAATATTTAACGTGATTTATGCTAAAATCGCGCCCTTTCCAAACAGATGGCAGTTCACATGGCACGCAACCTTAGAAATATCGCAATTATCGCCCACGTTGACCACGGTAAAACCACCATGGTCGATAAGTTACTTCAACAGTCAGGTACTTTCGCCTCACACCAGGCAGTGACTGAACGTGTGATGGATAGCAACGATCTGGAAAAAGAGCGTGGCATTACGATTCTGGCAAAAAACACCGCCTTAACTTATGAAGGCACCCACATTAACATCGTAGATACACCGGGCCACGCCGACTTTGGTGGTGAAGTAGAACGTGTATTAGGCATGGTGGATGGCGTATTGTTGCTGGTGGATGCCGTGGACGGCCCTATGCCGCAAACGCGCTTTGTCACCAAGAAAGCCCTGGCTCTTGGTTTGAAGCCTATCGTGGTCATCAACAAGGTTGACCGCCCGAGTGCACGCCCTGACTGGGTGATCAACCATACATTTGATCTGTTTGCCAACCTAGGCGCGACAGACGAACAACTGGATTTTCCGGTCGTATACGCATCGGCTTTAAATGGCTTTGCAACACTGGATATGAATGCACCTTCAGATAATATGCGTGCCTTGTTTGAAACGATCTTAAGTCACGTTGAGCCGCCAAAAGGCGATAGCGAAGCGCCATTGCAGTTGCAGATCTCAGCGCTGGATTACTCTACATATACCGGCCGCCTGGGCGTAGGCCGCGTGACCAATGGCCGTATCAAACCAGGCCAGGTAGTTGCCGTGATGCGTGAAGACGAACAAGTGGCACAAGGCCGTATCAATCAGGTGCTAGGTTTTAAAGGCCTGGAGCGCGTGCCGGTGGATGAAGCTGAAGCAGGTGACATCGTCATTATTTCAGGCATAGAAGAGATAGGCATAGGCTTTACTATCTGTGACCGCGAAAAACCGGTCGGCTTGCCGCACCTGGGCGTAGATGAACCTACGCTGACCATGGACTTTATGGTCAACACCTCGCCATTGGCCGGTACCGAAGGTAAATTCATCACTTCACGCCAGATCCGTGACCGCCTGACTAAAGAGTTATTAGTCAACGTTGCCCTGCGCGTTGAAGATACTGAAGATACCGACGTGTTCCGCGTTTCTGGTCGTGGTGAATTGCACCTGACCATTTTGCTGGAAAACATGCGCCGTGAAGGTTTTGAGATCGCCGTGGGTAAACCACGCGTGGTGTTCCGTGAGATCAACGGTGAGAAATGCGAGCCATACGAGATCCTGACTGTGGACCTGGAAGACGAGAACCAGGGCGCGGTGATGGAGGAGTTGGGCCGCCGCCGTGGTGAAATGAGCAATATGGAGTCTGACGGTAATGGCCGTACCCGCCTGGAATATCGTATTCCTGCGCGTGGCCTGATCGGTTTCCAGGGCGAGTTCCTGACACTGACCCGCGGTACTGGTCTGATGGCGCATATTTTTGATGAATACGCACCTGTGAAAGCCGATATGCCTGGCCGTCGTAACGGCGTGCTGATCTCAGCCGAGCAGGGCGAAGCGGTGGCTTATGCCTTATGGAAGCTGCAAGACCGCGGCAAGATGTTCTCCAGCCCGGGTGACCGTTTGTACGAAGGCATGATCATCGGTATCCATAGCCGTGATAATGACCTGGTGGTCAACCCTATCAAGGGTAAGCAGTTAACCAACGTGCGTGCTTCCGGTACTGATGAAGCGGTGCGTCTGGTTCCACCTATCTCTATCAGCCTGGAAAGCGCTGTGGAGTTTATTGATGATGACGAATTGGTCGAGATCACACCAAAGACTATCCGTCTGCGCAAACGCTTCCTGTTAGAGCACGAGCGTAAACGGTCTTCCAAGTAATCCTTAATTAAGCCCTCATTTGAGGGCTTTTTTTTCATCAGTCTTACTGTCCTTTTGCTGGCAGCATGGTGCCGGGCTGAATAAACTGCGCTACACTGGCTTATATTTTCTAACAGTGAAGTTGGCATAGTGCATGGATAAATTCAGTTTAGGCGATTATCGCGTCAACCCGAAAAAGTTTTCACTCAAGCAAATCAAGGCAGACGACAAATCAGCGCGGTCAGGCGATAAGGCAGAAGATGCTGCCATATTGATGCAACTGACCGAGGCCATCAACGAGCGGCAAGACATCCTGCACGCACAGGCTGAGCATAAAGTGCTATTGATCCTGCAAGGCATGGATACCAGTGGCAAGGACGGTACCGTCAAGCAGGTGTTCAGTGCCTGTGACCCGCTGGGTATCCGCCTGGCGAGCTTTAAGGCACCGAGTGAGGATGAGCTGGCGCATGATTATTTGTGGCGTGTGCATGCACAGGTGCCACGTAAAGGCGAGCTGGTTATTTTTAACCGCAGCCATTATGAAGATGTGCTGATCGTCAAAGTACATGACTGGATAGACGAAGCCGAAGCCGAACGCCGTTATCAGCAGATCAACGATTTTGAACGCATGCTGAGCGAGTCGGGCACCACCATCATCAAATGCTTCCTGCATATTTCCAAACAAGAGCAGCAAGAGCGCTTGCAGGAACGCCTGGACGAGCCTGCCAAACACTGGAAGTTCAACCCTAAGGATCTGGATGAGCGCGCGCTGTGGGACAAATATATGCAGGCCTATGAGCGTGTCTTGCAGGAAACATCGACTGACTATGCGCCCTGGTATGTGATACCGGCAGATTCAAAAACCAACCGTAACCTGCTGATTTCTCGGATTTTATTGCAGGCACTGGAAAGTTTGCCATTGGCCTACCCCGAGAAACCGAAAGCCTGGAACAAGCTGGTCATCAAGGATTAGTGTTAAAAATTAATTTAATGATTTTACGCTGTCAAAAAGCAGGCTATCACGGTTAAATAGCGCCACTTATGTCTGCGTTAGAAAATGTGTCTGCGTCTGAAAAATGAGTTTACGCTTTCGATTAAATCTTCTAGTCACCATGCTGTCGCTGGCATTCCTGCTGGCAGCAGGCATAGTGCTGGTACGCGACACCCGCGATAGCATACGTGAGCGCGTGGAAGCAGCTATGCGTGTCACCGTGCAGTTGCTGGATACCGTGATCGTCAGCTCTGCGATGAACCCCAGCCTGGGGCCTACTCATTACGTGTTGCAGGATTTTCTCAAGTCGTTAGGCTATGTGCGCAGCAGTCGCATTGAGCTTTATGATTATTCCAATACGCCTTTGTATATTTCGCCGGAATCTACATTTAAATCCGAGATCGAGCCACCCAAATGGTTTGTGAAACTGGTTTCACCTAAAGTGGAAACCGTGACGCGCCGGGTGCGTTATGGCATTTTGATCATCAGCTCCAGCGCCGAAGGCTCTGTCCGGGAAGCCTGGTCAGGTTTTTTGCAACTGATAGTGATGGGCAGCGGTTTTTTCGTGTTATTAAATCTGCTGGTTTACGGTTTGTTAAGCCATGCCTTGCGGCCGGTACAACAGATTTTGCGTGCCATCAACCAGATAGAGCAGGGTGACCTGGCGACGCGCCTGCCGAAATTCCCATTGCCGGAATTTGACCGCATAGGTGCCAGCCTGAACCAGATGGCGCTGTCACTGGATGCCGAGCGCCAGCTGGAACAGAACCGGCAATTGACGCAGCTGATACAGCAACATATTGAAGATGAACGCCGCAGCCTGGCGCGCGAGCTGCACGATGAGCTGGGCCAGTATGTGACGGCGATCAAAACCTTTGCCGTGGCTATCGTCAACAAAACCAGAGATAAAACACCGGATATTGCTGCCAATGCACAAACCATAGTCGCTGCCGCCAACCATATTTACGACGGCATGCACAATATCATCCGCCAGTTACGGCCTGCTGCCATGGATAATATGGGCCTGGTTGAAACCCTGCGTGATATGGTGGCTGGCTACCAGGCACAGCATGCGGATTTGAATATACAGCTGCAGGTGTCCGGCCAGTTCGATCCTCTGGGCGAAAACGTCAATATCAATCTTTACCGTATCGTGCAGGAAGCGATCAACAACGCCATTAAACATGCGCATGCGCAATCTATCAATGTGCATATCGTGTCAGCGCCGGATGGCCTGCAGCTGACGATAGCGGATGATGGTGTAGGCATGCAGCCGGAGCTGGTGGACCAAACTCAGCATTTTGGCCTGCTGGGCATGCGCGAACGTGTACAAGCCTTGCAAGGCCAGTTTAAAATCGTTTCAGAGCCCGGCGCGGGCCGCGGAACAACATTGGACATTCGATTACCACTACAAGCGGCTTGACACAACAGCCTTAAAAAAGAGGAAAGCAAAGTATGATTAGCGTGATGCTGGTAGATGACCATGCAGTCGTCAGGATGGGGTTTAAAATGCTGCTCGAGTCCGATCAGGATATCAAGGTCATTGCTGAGGCCGAGAGCGGGGAGGCGGCCATACGTGCCTATGTAGAACATCATCCGCAAGTGGTGGTGATGGATATCACCATGCCTGGCATAGGCGGCATGGAAGCCATAGAACGAATTCTCGCCAAAGATAATCATGCGCGCATCCTGGTGCTGTCAGCGCATGAAGACTCCGTGCACCCCAAACGCGTGTTGAACGCAGGCGCGATGGGCTATGTGACCAAGCGCAGTGCGGCCGAGGAGTTGATCAAGGCTATCCGCAGTGTGGCCAATGGCAAAAAATATATTGAAGCCAGCGTGGCCCAGCAAATGGCGATCCAGCAATTGTCGGGTGAGCAGAACCCGGTCGATGTGTTGAGCGAGCGTGAGTTTGAAGTGTTCATGTCGCTGGCACGCGGAAAGTCGACCAATGAGATCGCCGAAACGCTGTTTCTGAGCCCGCGCACGGTAGGCACGCATTTATACAATATCAAACAGAAGTTAAACGCACAGAACTCGGCAGAGATAGCGTTGATCGCCATGCGCTGTGGGTTACTTGAACCTTAGTCTGCTTGAGCCTTAATCAGCCTGAACCTTAATCTGCTTGGGTCTTATTCTGATTGTTTGGGGCTGCTGGCGCGCGAGCTGACTATCCCGCTCAGCATGATCAGCAGCATGCCCAGATACTCCAGCCAGGATAAATGTTCGCCCCAGCAGAATACGCCTATCAGCGTCGCGAACACCACTGTGCTGTAAGCTAGGCTGGCGACGGTCAAGGTGCGGCCGGTGCGATAGGCGCGCGTCATGGCCAGTTGGCTGATGGTGGCAGATACGCCCAGCCCCAGCAAAAACGGTAAGTCTTGCCAGTGCAGCGGCGTGATCTCGGTATTCAGCATCAGGCCGCCACTGGCGACACTGCATACCAGCGTGAAATAAAACACCGTGCGCCAATCTGGCTCGCCACTTGCTCCCAGTTGTTTCACATGCACATAAGCCAGCGCCGCACCCAGGCCGGAAAGCAGGCCTACACTGGCCGCTATCCACAAGTCCGGCTCCCATCTTGGCTGCAGCAGTAAAGTCACACCAATAAACCCGGCCATCACGCATAGATTCAAAGTGCCTTGCTGCCAGCGCGACAACGGTTTCTCGGCCGTCAGCAACCACGGCGACAATAAGGCCAGAAACATGGGCGAGGTGTAATTAAGGGTGATGGCAGTGGCCAGCGGTAAATTGGCAATGGCATAAAAAAACAGCAGCAGGGCGATAAAACCGGTAAAGGCACGGCCCATCTGTTTGCCCAGCATGGGGCTTTTGAGTGGCTTGCCTTGCCAGCAGACCATGGCGGCAATGGTGATAAAGCCGAATATCGATCGATAAAACACCAGTTCTGTGCTGCTGAAGCGGGCGGCGCCGGTTTTCACGAAAGCACCCATCACGGCAAAGCCCAGGCCGGCGACCAGCATCCACAGGCTGCCAAGTTGCCAATGTCTGGGGTGCGACCAGCGCCTGGGGTGAATTAAGCTGAGCAAAATGGGTGGGGTCTGGCGCTAGCGCACGGCGTGCGCGCTCAGGTGCGGTTCCAGTTGTGAACGATACCAGCGGTGGAAGTGTTCGAGCCCGGTTTCCATAGGGTGCTGGTATGGGCCGCGTTCATCCTTGCCGGTCAGGTAAAGTGCTTTGCGGCCTTGCTGCATACGCTGGCAGATCTCGTTATCTTCAATCGCGGTTTCAAAATAGGCGGCCTGTTGCGCTTTGACGTATTCGCGTTCAAACAGGGCGATATCTTCCGGGTAGTAAAATTCAACTACGTTTTTGCAGGAATCCACCCCAGTCGGGATGATATGCGACACCACCAGTACATTGGGGTACCACTCTATCATCAGCAAAGGGTAAAGCACGAACCAGATCGCGCCATACTTGGGCTGCTCGCCTTGTTGATAGTCCGTCACTGCCTGCTGCCAGGCTTTATAGGCAGGAGACAGACTGTATTCAGGCAAAGGTTTGTAGCCCACCGTCTGCACACTGTAATGCTCGCCGAACTCCCAGTTCAGCTCGCCACAATCGACAAACTGGTTCAGGCCCGGGTGGAAAGGGCCAACGTGATAATCTTCCAGATAGACTTCAATAAAGGTTTTCCAGTTGAAATCATAGTGGTCAACGATGGCCTGGTCGAAATAGTAACCGGTGAAGTCAAAATCCTGCTTGCAACCCAGCTGTCGCAGGGTATCGGCGATAGACAATGATTTGGCCTTGCCTGCGCCGGCAGACGCTTGAAACAGCAGTCCTTGCCAGTTGATCAGCGCTTGTTTTTCCAGGTGCAGGCACGGGTTTTGTTCAAAGTGGGGCGCACCCAGCAGCTGGCCGTTCAGGTCATAGGTCCAGCGATGCAGTGGGCAGACGATATGCTGGGTATTGCCGTGGCCACTGAGCATGGCGGCTTGCCGGTGGCGGCAGATATTGCTGACCAGCTGGTGCTCGCCATGGTTGTTCACCAGCGCCATGGCATTATGTTTCCAGTCCAGCACACGAAAATCGCCTGCATTCGGCGTCATGCGCGCATGCCCTAAGTATTGGGGCTGCAGCGAGAACAAGTGCGCCTGCTCTAATGCATAAATTTCCGGATTGAGGTACCAGTCAACAGGTAATTGTGCGAAGCGAGTCTTGTTTTGTTCTTTATTTAAAGAGGTGACAGAACCCATATTTCTAACTGTTTGAACACTTGCAAAAAACAGCAATTGTGCCCGAAAAGGGGCTGGATGAAAAGCCGACACAGCTGCAATGACAGGGTATGCCGATGGATATGCCCTGACTTTCATCCGGCCCATACACTGCCTGCGGGCGGCATGCACAGAGCCGCTAATTGCAACAGCCCTTAACTAACTCAATTAAATTCAGTTATAATATTCGAGGTTTCTATGTATAACTATACGTAACGATAATTGCATTTTAGGAGCAAACGAATGGCAAATTTATTAGATCAGTTGAAAGCAATCACCACTATTGTGGCTGACACAGGTGATGTTGAAGCGATTAAAAGCGTTAAACCGGTAGACGCAACTACCAACCCATCCCTGGTATTGAAAGCGAGTCAGATTCCTGAGTACGCACCTCTGATCGAGACAGCGATTGCCTATGCAAAAGCACAAGGCGGTTCAAAAGAGCAACAGATCGAAAACGCAGCCGACAAACTGGCAGTGCTGATCGGTGCTGAGATCACTAAAGTGGTTCCTGGCCGTATCTCTACAGAAGTTGATGCACGTTTGTCTTTCAACATCGATGCGATGATCGCCAAAGGCCGCAAACTGATCCAACTGTACCAAGACTCTGGTATTTCCAAAGACCGCGTACTGATCAAACTGGCTTCTACCTGGGAAGGTATCAAGGCCGGTGAGCAACTGGAAAAAGAAGGCATCCAGTGTAATCTGACATTGTTGTTCGGTTTTGGCCAGGCACGTGCTTGTGCTGAAGCAGGCGTATTCCTGATCTCTCCATTCGTTGGCCGTATCCTTGACTGGTACAAAGCGAAAAACCCAGGTACAGAGTACACACAAGAAACAGACCCAGGTGTGGTTTCTGTACGTGCTATCTACCAGTATTACAAAGAGCACGGTTACAAAACAGTGGTGATGGGTGCTTCATTCCGCAACACTGGCGAACTGATCGCCCTGGCCGGTTGTGACCGCCTGACTGTTTCTCCTAACCTGCTGCAAGACCTGGCAGCGACAGAAGGTACTTTGGTACAAGTGCTGAAAGATGGCGGCAAAACTAAAGAAGCGCCAGCTAAACTGACAGAAGAGCAGTTCCGTTTTGAATTGAACCAGGACCCGATGGCGACTGAGAAACTGGCTGAAGGTATCCGCGGTTTCGTGGCTGACCAGAACAAACTGGAAACAGCATTAGCCGCAAAACTGTAATATCTGTGTGAGATGATGAGAGAACGGGCAGAGACCTGCCCGTTTTTGATTTTATATTCAGGCATAATTTGGCCTGTTACATTGACTTATTTTGGCTGCCGGCTTACTATTAGCGACCAGCTTGAATTGGTAGTACGCTAGAAATAGCATTTAGAAACTTAAATATTTGGAGAAAAACATGGCATTAACTCAAATGGCATTAGACTCATTGGATTTTGACGCAACTATCGCTTTGGCAGAAAAAGTTGCTCCGCACGTTGACATTCTGGAAATCGGTACACCATGCATCAAGCACAACGGTATCAAATTGCTGGAAACATTGCGCGCTAAATTCCCAAACAACAAAATCCTGGTTGACTTGAAAACTATGGATGCTGGTGAGTACGAGTCTGAGCCATTCTACAAAGCGGGTGCTGACATCGCTGTTGTATTGGGCGTATCTGATATCGGTACAATCAAAGGCGTAATCAAAGCTGCAAACAAATATGGCAAAAAAGCTCAAGTTGACCTGATCAGCGTTGAAGACAAAGTTGCTAAAACTAAAGAAGTTGTTGCTGCTGGTGCTCACATCATCGGTATCCACACTGGTTTGGACCAACAAGCTGCTGGTCAAACTCCTTTCGCTGACTTGGCAGCGATCGCAGGTTTGAACCTGGGTGTTGACATCTCTGTTGCTGGTGGCGTTAAAGCTGCTACAGCTGCTCAAGTACGTGACGCTGGCGCGACTATCATCGTTGCTGGTGCTGCTATCTACGGCGCTGCTGATCCAGCTGCTTCTGCTGCTGAAATCACTGCTATCGCTCACGGTTAATTTATTAACTATCAATAAGTAATTATTGATCAGCGATAATAAAACCCGACCCAGTAATGAGTCGGGTTTTTTTATTTGATATTTTGAATACACAGGACAAGAAAATGGATCATCAACAGTTTATTTTGGACAATTTAAAACGCATTTTAGACGTGACTGACAAGTCAAAAGCGGCTGAATTACTGAAATTGGTAAGCGAAGCAGGCTCAACATTCATTGGTGGCGCTGGCCGCTCATTGCTGGTTTCACGCTTCTTCGCAATGCGTCTGGTACATTCTGGTTACAGCGTGTTCATGATAGGTGAAGTAGTGACACCTGCGATCAAGGCCGGTGACTTGCTGATCCTGGTTTCAGGTTCTGGCGGTACAGCAACCTTGTTGCCATTCGTGAAAAAAGCCAAAGAAGTCGGCGCTAAATTGGTCGTGATCTCTATGAAGAAATCTTCTGCCATGGCAGATGTGGCTGACCTGGTCGTTCAGATCGGTCAGGACGACAGCTTCCCACTGGTAAAAGGCATGCCTATGGGCGGTCAATTCGAATTGTCTACCCTGGTGTTCCTGGAAGGCGCAATTTCTGAGCTGATCCACGCCAAAGGCCTGACTGAAGAAGGCATGCGCGCATTGCACGCAAACCTGGAATAAGCTTTATTCCTCTCAATAACCGGCTGTATGGCCGGTTTTTTTATGGCTGCAGCTTGTGTAAGTCTGCCGCTGAGATCTGTTTCTGGTGCAGGGCGCTGGCGATCAATACGCCGTCAGCACCGGTCTGAGCAAGCGCTTGTATATCCGCAATGTGCCTGACGCCACCGGCTGCATAAAGAGATGCCCCGGTTTTTTGCT
Source organism: Methylophilus luteus (assembly GCF_042676265.1). NCBI lineage: Bacteria > Pseudomonadati > Pseudomonadota > Betaproteobacteria > Nitrosomonadales > Methylophilaceae > Methylophilus > Methylophilus luteus. The sequence goes on along the minus strand of NZ_JBHTKB010000001.1, from coordinate 919,754 downwards.
TCAGGCTTTGCAGCCTGTGCAGATCAGGGCCTAGTTTGGCACCTACGTTGGGCAGGCTCATGACTATGCTGGGCTGCGACCACAGTGCGTGATCGGTTTGCAGGCTGGCAGGGCCATGAAAGCCATCCTGGAAATAATCCAGCGATAACACGCTGTTTGCAGCCATGACGCGAAGTTGTTGATAGGTTTGCAGGTCTGGCAGCGACTCGCTGGCGAGGATAGGCTGGATAGCATCATGCAGCCACGGCTTCAGTGCAGCCACACTGCTGAGGCCGGCATCTACCCACCAGGTGATGTGCGGAAATGCCTGAATCGCTGCGGCGATATGGTCGCGGTGGTTGGCTAAAGTGCTATCGCCGGTGATGGCATTTAAATCGGCGATATACACACAGTCAAATGGATAAACTTGTAAAATAGCAGCCACCACATCGAGCAGGGCATGGCTTTCAGTCAGTTGTGATTGTATCGCACGATAAGATTGGCGTTGCCCCTGTATGGCCTGCACTACCTGGCCATGCATCAAATCGATGACGGGAATAATATGCAAAATAAATCTCGTTTGAAAATCTGGGTTTGTGAATATGTCAGTGCCGGTGGCCTGGCGTCTGCCGACCTGCCTGCCAGCCTGTTACAGGAAGGCCTGCTGATGCGCGATGCCTTGCTGGCTGACCTGGTACTATCGGATGTCGATTGTATCACCAGCCATGACGCGCGGGTGACCGCGCCTGCCAGTGTAGTCAGCATAGCCATACACTCTGGTGACGATGCAGATGCCATCTGGCGTGCACAACTGGCAGCCGCTGATGTAGATGCCTGCTGGGTGATCGCGCCGGAAACCGATGGCATACTGGAGCGCATGTGCCAGATGGTGGCAGAAACCGGCAAGCGCTGGATAGGTTGCAGCCAGGCTGCGATCAGTCAAACCAGCTCTAAATCATTGATGGCCGACATCTGCGCGCAGGCCGGCATCTCTACTATTCCGCATTGTTACCTGCATGCCGCCATGCCTTTGCCGGCACTGCCGTGGTACGCCAGGGCCCAATCTGGCTGGGTGGTAAAACCTGACGACGGGGCAGGCTGTGAGTTTACTTATCACTTTAAAAATGATTTTGAACTTATTGAATTTAATAATAAAATTAAATCTAATTTTGCTATTCCTTATGACAAGCTATTATTACAGCCTTATCTGCCTGGTCAGCCTTTGAGCATGTCTGTGATCGCGAGTACCCAGCAGGTGCAAGTCATCGCCGGACACCAGCAATGGCTGAAGCTGGAGGCTGGCCAGTTCAGTTTTCAGGGCGCAGGCGTGAACCAGGCCGCCAGTTTTTTACCGCTGATGCAGGCCATGGCAGAAAACATACAGCGTGCGATTGCCGGACTGACCGGTTATTGGGGCGCAGACCTGATACTAGGCGCGGATGATATGCTGACCCTGGTTGAAATCAACCCGCGTTTGACCACCCCTTATATAGGATTATGCAAAGTGTTAGAACAGAATCCGGCCAGGATGATATTAGATGCAGTATTGAATAACTGTTTAACCACACTGGTGGCCGCGTCAGCAGTGCCAGTGAGCTTGCCACCGCTGATGGAAGGCACTGCGCAATGAGTCAGGCAGTGATAGGCTGGGATATAGGCGGCGCGCATGTTAAAGCAGTGTGGCTGGATGATGCAGGGCGTATCGTGCAGGTCTCGCAACAGGCCTGCGCTTTGTGGAAAGGCTTGCACCTGCTGCAAGCGAGCCTGCGATCCATATTGCAATCCTGGTCGCTGGCGCCAGAGGCCTGCACACATGCCGTGACCATGACCGGCGAGCTGGTCGATCTGTTTGAAAGTAGGGCGCAGGGCGTGCGCGAGATCGCAGCGACGGTGCAACAATGCTTGCCAGGGGCGGTGTTTTATATGGCTGCTGCTGATCAGGCCGCTTCGTTCACAGCGACCGTGCACGGGCTGGAGCCAGCGATCGCCTCCATGAACTGGCATGCTTCGGCATTATGTCTGGCAGAAACCAGTGGTTTGGCAGAAATTAGTGGTTTGGCCGAGACCAGTGGTCTGGCCCAAACCAGTGCTGCTGCCAGCATGCTGATCGTCGATATCGGCAGCACCACCAGCGATATCACGCTGTGCCATGCCAAACAGCTGGTCGCCAACGGCTGGACAGACGCTGAGCGTATGGCCAGCCATGGCCTGCTGTATTCAGGCGTGGTACGCACGCCGTTAATGGCGTTTGGCCCCTATATAGCGTGGCAGCAACAAACACGCCATCTTGCCGCTGAATATTTTGCCACCACGGCTGATGTTTACCGCGTGCTGGGTGAATTAGACCCGGCGCATGACCTGGCGGATACCGCCGATGGCCAGGACCGTTCTGTAGCAGCCAGCATGCGCCGTCTGGCGCGTATGCTGGGCCATGATCTGCAAGATGCTACCAGCAGTGATTGGCAGTCGCTGGCGCTGGCGTTCAGGCAACAGCAGGTGGCCAGTCTTTTGCATGCTATCCAGTCCTGCGTGACACAAGCAGATCTGCAGCCGCAAAGCTTAACCGGCCTGGGCGCGGGCAGTTTTCTGCTACCGGCCATCGCGCAGCAGTTGCAGCTGACTTACACCCCGGCCACTAGCTGGATGTCGGCGGATGATCCCACATTAAAAGACCACGCGCAGGTATGTTTTCCGGCTTATGCGGTGGCGAGGTTATGGCAGGCATGGCATTGATACGACTCGATTTACCTTATGTAGAAGGTGCCCATTGGCTGGCACAGGTCAGGCATCTGCCGTGGCCTATGCTGCTTGAGAGCGGGCGGGTGGATACTGCAGAACAAGCATCTGCGGTGGATGAAGAAGTCAGCCTGGGAGCCAGGTTCGATATCGTCGTCGCTGACCCGGTCGCAAAAATCATACATAGACGGCCTTATACCGAAGTACATACGGCGCAAGGTATGGTGCGTGATGAAGAAGACCCTTTTGCCGTGATCAAACGCTGGTTACAGCCGCACCAGCTAGCGCGGGTGGTCGATGTGCCTTTTGCCGGTGGCGCGCTGGGCTATTATGGCTACGATCTGGGGCGCACTATAGAGCCCATGCCAGAGCTGGCCGCGCAGGACATGCCTCTGCCGGAGTTGCTGGTGGGGATCTATGATTGGGCCATCGTCGTTGATCATCATTTACGGCGCTGCCAGCTGCTGTCTCATCAGAGGTTTGGTGACATCGCTGCCTTGCACATACTGCATCAGGACCTGCTTCAAACACGGCAACAAGCCGTGGTGCAGCCCTTTGCCGTCACTGGCGAGATTGCGCACAATATGGATAAATCCTATTACGCGCAGGCATTCAGCAAAGTCAAAGATTATATTCGTGCCGGCGATTGTTACCAGATCAACCTGGCCCAGCGCCTGGCGGTCAAAGTCAGCGGCGATGCCTGGCAAGCGTATGACAGCTTCCGGCAACTGAGCAAAGCGCCATTTATGGCTTATCTGCAGGTGGATGATGGCCAGGGGCTGCCGTTTGAAGTACTTTCCATGTCGCCAGAGCGGTTTTTGCAGGTGACTGAGCATAAAGTGGAGACAAGGCCTATCAAAGGCACGCGCCCCAGGCATGCAGATGCAGAGCGCGACAGGCAAGAGGCCGAGGCATTGCAAAACAGCCTCAAGGACAGGGCAGAGAACCTGATGATAGTGGATCTGCTGCGTAACGATATCGGCAAGGTCTGCGAGATAGGCTCGGTCAAGGTCGATGCCTTGTTCCGCTTGCAACGGTTCACCAATGTGCACCACCTAGTGAGTATAGTGCGCGGTGTGCTGGCGCAGGGTTATCATGCGCTGGACCTGTTGCGCGGCTGCTTTCCCGGTGGTTCTATCACCGGTGCCCCCAAGCTGCGGGCCATGCAGATCATTGAAGAGCTGGAGCCACATCGGCGCGGCATTTATTGTGGCAGCATAGGCTATATCGGTTTTGATGGCAGTATGGATACCAATATCGCTATCCGTACCGCAGTGATCTGCCAGCAGAACATGACTTTTTTTGCCGGTGGCGGTGTGGTGGCGGATTCAGATTGTGACAAGGAATATCAGGAAACGCTAGATAAAGCTTCCCAGTTTTTAAAACTGGTTGCACAATTCAAAACAGCATCTTAATGTCCGGGGAAAATACCATGTGGGTGATCAAGCTGGGCGGTAGCGTGACGCACCATGACATTTTGCTCAAATGGCTGCAACTGGTTGCCCGCTGGGGTGATGGCAAAGTGATCATAGTACCGGGTGGCGGTGTGTATGCCAACGCGGTACGTGAATTCCAGCAGATGCGACAAAGCTTGCCTTCCGGGCATCTCAGCGATGTGCATGCCCATGCACTCGCCATTTATGCCATGGACCAGATGGCGCGCAGCCTGGTCGCCATGCTGCCTGAACTGACACTGGTACGCAATCCGCTGGAAATCGCCGAGCGCGGCTGGCAGCACCGCGGCCTGGTTTGGCTGCCGAGTGAGATGGCCTTGAACCCTGAATTGTGGGCGGGGACGGCACTGCCGGAGAGCTGGGAGACCACCTCTGACAGTTTAGCCGCCTGGCTGGCTTGCCAGCTGGAGGCCAGCCATCTGCTACTGGTGAAATCCGATGATCGCTTGTTGCAGCAACAGCCCAGTCATGCACTGGCTGCATTGCAGGCCGATGGCATCGTCGATACAGGATTATCCAGCATATTGCCGCAGGCGACATTTCAAACCTGGGTCATGCACCACAGCCATGTCGGCCAGTTTGAACCAGGCCTGGATGCGCAAATACTTAGCGGGCTGGTGACTCTGCCTCATCAAAGCTAGCTGATTTTTCAAAGCGGCCAAAATGCAGCATGATGGTCGGCAATATCAGCAGGTTGAGTACGGTGGAGGAGATCAGGCCACCTACAATGATCGTAGCCATAGGCCCTTCGATCTCACGCCCGGGCTCGCCGCTGCCTATTGCCAGTGGTAACAGGCCCAGCGCCGTCACCAGAGCCGTCATCAGCACCGAAGGCAGGCGTTCAGACGCGCCGCGTATGCAGGTATCCAGGTTCCAGACACAGCCTTCTTTATCCACCAGGTGCTGGAAATGCGACACCATCATGATGGAGTTGCGCAAAGTGATGCCAAACAGGGTCACAAAGCCCACCAGCGTGCCTAGCGAGATCCAGCCGCCAGCAAAAAAAGTGGCCACCACGCCGCCTATCAGGGCGAAGGGCAGGTTGGCAAAAGTCAGCAGCAGGTTACGCAGGCTGCCAAAAGCGATATAAAGCATGAGGAAGATAGCCGCCCCGGCTACCAGCGAATGTATGATCAGATCACGGCGTGATTCGGCATTGGCCTCGGCTTCACCCGAAAACTCCATATAGTTGCCGGTATGCAGGGTCAGTTTCTGGCGTAAGCTTTTTTGTATCTCGCTCATCACCAGGGCCTGGTCGCGCCCGGCAAGATTGGCGGTAATGGTTTGTATGCGCTTGGCACCCGAGTGCAATATCTTGGAGCGGCCACCTTCCTGTGTGATATACGCCACATCAGACAGTTTCAGCATCTGGCCTTCAGGGTTGAAGATAGGGATATTGCGCATGTCGGCGATATCGTCGCGGTTGCTATCGTTGAGCAAAACGCTGACGCCTATGGAGCGGTTGCCCATAAACACATGGTTGACCGGCACACCTTCATAGCTGGCTTTGACCGTGTCCAGCACATCCACCGGTTGCAGCCCCCACAATGAAAGTTTTTCCTGCTTGAGACGGATGGCGATCTCCGGCGTCTCCGGCGGCGACTGCACCATGATATCCCTGACACCACGTATGCTACCCAGCAGCTGGGCGACTTTTTGCGCATCTCTGTCCAGCGCGTCCAGGTCATGGCCATAAATATTCACCACCAGGCCAGCGGCATAACCGGAAATGGTTTCTTCTATGCGTTCGCTCAAAAAGGTGTTGATGGCAAAATTGGCCCCGACAAAGCCCAGTTCCACTTTGCCATCATCGTCGTCATCTTCTGCCTCTCCGGCCAGCTCCTCGCGTATGCTGCGGTAGATGCGCTCCTGTTCCGCACCGGAAACGGTGCCGGTCTCTACTTCAAACTCGCTGTAGTGGGTGCCAAAGGTATCGGCGGCATTGGGCGCGCGGCCTACCCATTGCGCCACACTTTTCACGCCGGGGATATCCAGCAGCACCTTAGTCAGCTGATTGCCGAGCTTGATTGATTGCGCCTCGGAAGTGCCAGGCACCGTGGTCATATGCAGTATGTAATGCCCCTCGTGCAACACCGGGATAAACTGGCTTCTGAACAAGGGCAGTAATACCAGGCCCAGCGCAATACAGACAAAGCTGGTCACCAAAATCATCTGGTAGCGGTGCTCTATATGGTGCAGCAGTTTCACGTATCTTTGTTTTAACCAGCGCAGCAGGGGAGATTCCTGGTTATCCAGCCGCGCTCTGCCTAACAGGGCGTAGCAAAGTGCCGGCGTCAGTGTCAGCGCTACCAGCAGTGACGCCATAATGGCCGAGATATAGGCATACGCCAGCGGCGCGAATAGTTTACCGGCCACACCGGAGAGGGTGATCAATGGCAAGAACACCAACGCCACGATGATGGTGGCATAGAAAACCGAGCCACGTACTTCCATAGAGGCCAGGAACACCACTTGCCGGATAGGCAAAGGCTGCGCCAGTTGCCGGTTCTCGCGCAGGCGGCGGAAAATATTCTCGGTATCTATGATGGCATCATCCACCACTTCGCCCAGGGCAATGGCCAGGCCGCCCAGCACCATGATGTTGAGCCCCACACCATACTGGTGCAGCACGACGATGGCAGACAGCAGCGAAAGCGGGATAGCGGTGGCTGAGATGACTGCCGTGCGCACATTGAACAGAAACACGAACAACACAGCGATGACCAGCACCGAGCCGATCAGGATATCTGAACGCAGGCTGTCTATCGCCGTTTCAATAAAGTTGGCGGGGCGGAACAGGCCTTCATGCAGGGTCACTTGCTGGCTGGTCAGGCTGGGCTTGATATCGGCCAGCTTTTTTTCCAGCAACTGGGTCAAGGCATAGGTATTGGCACCCAGCTGGCCTTGTACCGAAAGATAGACGGCAGGCTTGCCATTCACCGCGGCAGCGCTGATGGAAGGCGCAGCCCCTTCAGCCACCTCGGCTACATCGCGTATGCGTATGGTGCGGCCCAGCTTGCGTATCAGCGTGATATTGCCTAATTGCTGCGGGGTGGTGGTTTGGCCCTGGCTATTGAGTATGATGCGCTGGTTATCATTCTGGATATAACCGGCACCGCGCACGCCAGTGCCGCGGCTGGCGGCAGTCACCACATCCTGTATATTCAACTGGTACAGCATCAGCTTGCGCGGGTCTATCTTGATCTGGAACTGGCGCACTTCGCCACCAAACACATTGATATCCGCCACCCCGGGGATAGCCATCAGATGTGGGGTCAAATGCCAATCTACCAGGGTGCGCAATTGCATCATGCTCAGTTTGTCTGAGGTGACGCCCAGGCCCAGCACCGTGCTGGCCGAGGAGGTGAGCGGGGTGATATTCGGGATGATGCCTGGCGGTAGCTGGTTACCCAGCATATTCAGGTGTTCGGCAATGATCTGCCGGTTGCGGTAAATATCCGACTTATCCTGGAAAATCACCGTGATCACAGACAGGCCGGGGATAGACTGGGAACGCAGGCTTTTAATGCCTATGGCGCCAGCGATGATGTTTTCGATAGGCTGGGTGACCAGTTTCTCGACCAGGCTGGCTGAAAGGCCGGGCGATTCGGTCTGTATGACGATCTGCGTTGGGGCGAATTCGGGAAAGACATTCAAGTCGCTTTGCGTCAGGCTGTAAGTGCCATACACCAGCACCAGCATCGCCAGCCCGATAATGACACCGTAAAAACGGATCGCGAATCTGACCAGTGCAGTCATCATGGCGACGGCGCTTTCACCAAGCTGATCAAATGCGGCTTAGTCGTCATTCTCATTTTTGATCTGGAATTTAAACTCTTCCGAGAGCAACAGTTGCGCGCCATGGATGACCACCTCAGTACCAGGGCGCAGGTTATTATCAAACCAGCCATTATCCAGCTCTACATCTGATGCCACCGGTTTACGCAAAAAAGTATCCGCCTGGGTTTTGACATAGATCCAGGCCATGCCGCCATGCCAGACGATGGCCTGGTTGGGTACGAGCACACCCTTGAGCATGGCCGACGACGATTGCGCAGGCACGACGTTGACGCGCATGCCTACGCGCAGAAAATCCGCCGGGGCACTATAGAAGTAGGTTTTGCCTATATTGCTGATATCAGTCTGTATCGATTGCGAAACATAGTCGGCGCGTATAGGTTTGACTTCATCCTGGATAGGCGAGATGAAAATAGTGGAATTCGCTTCCGGCTCTTTGAAATTGAGCGGGAAACTGACTTGCACCAGTACTTTCTTTTGCATGAGCAAGTCATGCAGCGGGCCGGATGCAGGCTGCTGGGTGATCAGTGTCGCCAGTGGCTTGCCCCATTGCGCGACTATGGTGTCTGTCAGCGCTTTCAGCTGTGCCTGGGTAGATCTGATCTGCGTCTGGTCATTAATGACCAGCGCTTGCGCCTCTTGCACCGCTTTGTCTGAGACGTTCTTATCGTCTTCATTCAACTGTTTGTAACGCTGGTATTGCAGCTGATGGTTAGGCAATACGCTTTGGGCGATGGCGAGCTGGGTGTTCAGCTGCTGATACTGGCTGTTGTAATCGACCAGGGTCTGTATAGAAACCACAGAACCCAGCACCTTGATATTGCCATGATAGTCATAGCCTTGCAGGGCCTGCACGCTGATGCCGCTGTTCTGCTGGGTCGCCAGGTTCAGTTTCACCATCTGCAGGCCGTTTTGCTCGACCACACGCACCGGGCCTTCGATTTCTTCTTCCTGATCATCCTGCATGGTCTCATATTCATCGCGGCCGACCAGTACCACCACCCAGATCAGGACTATGATGAATGCAATTTGAGCGCCTATGATCCAGAGTGCTTTTTTATTCATTTGACTGGCACCTCTTGAGCTTGAATGGCAAACGTTGCCGTTTGTTGTGACAACAATATTGGTTTTTGCATCACGTTTTCTATCTCCTGCAAGGCACGCAGCACATTTGCCTGCTGGGTCACCAGCCGTTGCTGTGCCGCATAAAACTGGATCTCGGTCTGCAAATATTCGGTTTTATCGATCAGGCCCTGGTGCCACTGGTTTTCAAGCTGTTGCTTGCGCTGCGATTGCTGCGCGTATTCCTGGGTCATGCTGATCAGCAGGTTGGCGGCATCGCGGTATTTTAAATAGCTTTGCTCGGATAATTGAATAATATGATGCTGCAAGGCATAAAAGCGCGTGGCTTCATTCTGGCGCAGCTGCTCGGCATGCGCCCACAGGTCTGAGGATTTATTCAGCAGATTGAGCATGCCGCCTATGCCCAGCGCCCATATCCTGTCGCCATATTCATAGAGTATGCCCGGGCTGAGCGTAATATCCGGGTAACGTTTGGCCATCTCCAGTCTTAACTGCGACTCGGCCCTGGCATATTGTGCCAGGCCGCGCTGTATATCCATGCGGTTGGTCAGCGCATAATGCTGTATGGTCTTCGCGTCCTGGTAAGCTTGCGGCTGGTCGAACCTGGCTTTCAGTATCTGCGATATATTCATCGCCGCAATATTGAGGGCGGCATTGTTCTGGCCGGTCAGCCCGGCATCATGCATGATCTTCTGCTCGGTCTGCCTGATCTGCAGTGTCAGTTGCTGTAACTGCCAGGCGGCCTGATCATGCTGCAAGCGTATAGGCAACACATCGGATTTACCGGCGACCCCGATATCCAGCCTTTTCTGATATGCACTTAACAGGCTGGCCTGCGATTTCTGCAGTTTGGCCAGACTGGCCTGCAAGGCCTGCTGTTCTGCCAGCAGGATCAGGTCCAGGCTCAGTTGCTGCCTGAGCATCCACGCGGTTTCCGAAATTAGTATCTTGGCGATATCAGCCTGGTAGCGGGCGATATCTATATTGATCTGGCGTTTGTTGGCGGTAATGAAAGGAATATCTACCTGCAGCCCATATGCCCACGGGCTGATATCGCCATTGGCCTGGTTACTTTTACTTAATTGACCATTTAAACCGACCAGCGGGCGCAAGCCGGCGCTGGTGATACCCGCCAGTGCCACCGCATAATCTGACTTTGCGACCTTGAGGCTGGGGTGAAAGTAGAGCGCTGAGAGAGTGAGCCTGTCTATATCCCAAGCGGTGATAGGCCAGGCTGTCTGCGGGTATTGGGTCTGTACAAACTGCCTGAAACCTTCTTGCGTGGGTTGGGCCTGCTGTATGGTTTCAATGTTCTGCTGTTGCTGTATAGGTTGGGCCTGGTATGCAATACCGCAAGCAGCAAGCAGTAGTGGGCAGAGACAGGCAAGGTAGCGCATGGGGTCAACAGTATAGACAGGCGACGCGTCGTCGTGCGATAGAATGACTCAACGCCAGGTACTTATTCAACTATGGTCGCGTTGACGGCATCCAACGCATCTTGTAACAGGTCTTCAGGTAACTGGTTGATGCTGGTCGCCAGCAAGTCGGCGGCTTCAACGGTACGTATAGGCAGGTCGGCCGAATTCAACTCCGCGATCAACCCTGCTGCCACGCCCGCAATCTTAAGCAGCACTTCGCGCTCTTTCATTAAAAGCTCAAGTTCTGCTCTGAGCATGTTTTCTTCGGCTGAATACATATACTGTCCTGACACTCACAAATTACGAAATCAATTGCGCATCTTGCAGTTGAATGCCCGGCTTGTCAATGTGATGTCAGGCAGATTGTGAGCACAGCTTGAATGCGCTATAATGGCGAAGTTGGTCATGCATGCAAATGCAGTGACTGGATTAGCGAAAGTGGCGGAATTGGTAGACGCACTGGATTTAGGTTCCAGCGCCGCGAGGCGTGAGAGTTCGAGTCTCTCCTTTCGCACCAAATAAAATCAAAATTAAATCAATAAGTTAAAGTATATATCGGTATATTCAATTATACCCTCGCATACTCAAAAAATCCCTTAAAATTTGGTCAAATTTGACCATGTTGTTATTTGACAACATGGTTATGCCTTGTTATATTCAAAGCCATGCACAGGCATGGCAAATTAAATCAGTTTTGCAAAAGAGTCGTCGAGAGCGGTAATGCGTTTGCTCGTCGCTTTGGCATTGCTGCTTTGGTTGTTCTTTGCCTTGCAATGATTTTTATGTCTACATGCACCTTATTGCTATCAATTGTTTTGATGGTGTCTTCTCTTAGTGCGCGACTCATTTCAGTCTTGGCAGCTTATTGCTATAAAGCCGTTATTCTTTCTATAACGCCTCAGATATCCTTTAGGCTATTTGAAGCGCAAGTATTTACTTATAAAGAGTCACTTCCAGACAATACATTTGCGCCTCTTCCTGGCGTACCTCGTTCTTTTCTCCATTCCTAAAAACGGGCAGCTTACGCTGCAAAGCTAGAATTTTAGGGGTAGCGACATCTTTGAGTGTCTAGCTGCCTAGGAGAAAAGCATGGATAAAAGCACCTCCACAGTTCAGTTATTAATGGCTCGTTTTAACGGCCAGATACTTATTCCATTTGTTGATGCGGTGACATCAGCCGGCTTTCAAGAGCAAACAGCACGTAACATGATCTATAAAGGGAAATTCCCGATCCCTACAGTGCTAAGTGGGTCTAGAAGGTTTGTATATATCCAGGATTTGGCTAAATTTATAGACAGCCTTAGAGACCAGAGTCAGCCTGCAATGAAAACTCGTCGTGGGAGGCCCACAAAGGCTTCTAAAATGGCTGGCCAAAGACTGCATGATGCTGGGGATAGTTATGCGAAATAAGATTCTTTCTTTAACTCGCAATGTCATTCCATACGTCAAAGAGTTACGCATATTTACCGATTCTGTCGTTGGATGCATTTTGATGCAACAACTGGATTATTGGTTTGAACGTTATCCTTCAGGTTTCTATAAATTTTTAGAACCCTCTGAACACCCAAAATACGTTTTAGGGCAAAGCTGGCAGGAAGAGATCGGGGTCAGTGTCGCTGAATTTAGAACTGCTTTTGATCGGATTAGTACCCGTTGGAAATCAAAGACGGAATTCGAGCAAGCCAACGATAAATTTAAAGGCAAGCTATATGCTAGTTATCAAGATAAGCGAGCGAACCTTACTTTTTATTTTAGAAATCACAAGCTAGCTGATGCCGCATTGGATGAATTATTAGGCCATTTAAATACGCCTCCTGAAGCAAGTGGAGGCATGGGAGTAAAGATGGCTTTAATCGAAGAAGACGAAAGGCAATCTACGGGAAATGCAGAAACTCAATCTACAGGAGATGCAGAAACTCAATCTCCTGTAGATGTAGAAAGTAAATCTCTAGAAATGGAGAAACTGAATCTACAGGAGATTCAGAATCAACAGCTCAATAATACAGAGATTACTAATACAGAGATTACTCAGAAACTACTACAACCAGGTGAGGAAGCGAAACCAAGCATTAGTCTATTGGTTTATCCCCAAAACTTAAAAATTGCTGAACTGAATTCATTGAGGCTTTTGTTGCAAGGTCTTGATCAAATTCAGGCTCAAGAGGTTTGCGACGAGATAGTTGGTATCTGCAAGTCTGGTAAGCTAAAAGTTTCTGTGCTGGCATTGGCTTCAGGTTTAGTCAAAAAGTGCCATTCTGGAACATTTGTACCGGCCGCAGGTATTTCTATTGCTAGAAATAGAATGCTGATTGAAAAGCAGGAAGTTAAACAGTTGCCTAAGCCAAAGAATAGTGTGCCGAGAAACAAACCTCTGCGGGATAGGCTAAAGCAAGCTGGTGTTTATTTGCAATATAGCAAGAGTTAATGCCTTATTGTTGTTGCCTAAAGAGAAGGTTTTTGTTTAAGAGGAAGGGAATGGTATGAAGGTTTTCGCTTCCACATATGAACATACCTACTAAAGTTAGCCTTGCTTTTATAAGCCCACTTTCAGTGAAATCATTGCTTTCAAAATGGCCAAAGCAGTCAAAATGCTGATCCATGTAAGAAGGAAAATTGCGAGCCAAAATAAAGATTTTATCAATTTGTTGTCCGCTAAGGACTTCATGTCAGTCAACCAATTTGGTTTGTAGGGGTGGATGAACACCCCTATTATGATAACGACCATCACGACCGCCGTTTGTGCTGAAACTGTGGCCATTAGAAACAACCAGATAACCAAAAGGAAACAAGCTGAAACCTGTTCAAGTATGTCACCCTTATCAAATAGAAACTTGATTAGTGCAAAATAGATAATTAATAGGGGATACCATTGAAGATTATTGTAGACCGAATTTAAACTCAGCCATTTACCTTCTTTGGGCAGATAACTTTCGATATCTATCATGTCACTAAATAGGTCAGCCATATTACCTCTTAAAATTAGATGAATGTTTGTTCGAAAAGGGAATATACCTAGAGCTAGGATTTAGTGCATTATTGAATAAACTAGGTTTTACTCATGAATTTAATATTGCTTTTAGAATTGATCATCTGCTTTGGGTGGCTGCCATCCTAAAACTGGGCCAACATCTACTGTAAGCCCGTAAGCATAAGAGTCCTGATGGTATGGAGCTCCACAATAAAGAATAAACCTGCAATTCTCAGCCAGCTTTTTATAAATTTTATTATCGGTGGCACAGCTATACAACAACGCGACCCTAAAGTGCTTCTCGCTGTTTGATACATCGACAGTCATATAAAGTGCTGTGTCTTCGGCCTCATTAACTTTCACGCTCCATCCAGCATCTCGTAAAGGTCTAACCAAGTCGTCCATACAATCTTGGGTTAGCCTGGCTTTACGGAGTGAAACCCCACTGTCAACTGGTAGTGGCGGAACTAAATGCCCGTGTTTTCGGAAATATTCTAGCTCCGCAAGATTAATCTTCATCTGAGTTTGGCCTCGGAGCAATGCCTGTTGCCACAACAATTTACTGGCATCATCCATCTCTGGGAGGAAAAACGAGACACTGTGAGAAGAGTTATACCAGGATTCGATAGCAGCAAGAGTCGCTAGCGCAACAATCATCCGCGTAAAATTGCCAGATTGCTGCCATGAATCAACTGTACCGTGGGCAAACATGTGCCTGTTCAACCAAGTTTCACCATGGTATTCGCCTGTATTGCAAAAGAAATGATTTTTTAGCCATCTGCGAAATGTCTCAAAAGCAAAAACACGCTCATCTTGTCCGAAGAGATATTCACATGTTCTATACTCTGGCGGCACCCACATTCGATCAAAGTGGAGTTGCGCAGCAGTTTCAATCGCTCGATTGATTGCGTAATCGATCTTTTCAGTGGTGGTGGCCTTTTCTCCAAGATCCGACACAATTCTTGTCAGACTACCTTCGATTGCTGGTATTAGAGTTCCAACACTTGTCGCCCAGTAGCCACTATAAGCACCTAGATATGCTTCCCGTGCTAAAGGCACGATATCTTTCAAACTTCGAGCTTGAGGCAGTATCTGCTCAATGCATACAGCTTCGAAAGGCAATGTATAAAACATTGAAGTGTGATACCTGAATAATTCTAGAGCTCTGCCTCTCGTTACATTCTTCACAGAAGCAAGAAGTTCAAATATTTTCCCCATAGGTACCCAAAGTGGCATAAACCACTCAACTTTATCCCATAGAGCAGCTTGATCTTCATGTTGTCTTCGTCGAGTTTCCCAGTTTTCATCACCTGTAGCTGGAATAGTCGGAAAGCAAGCTTTGCCACCCTCGACAGTCAGCACAATACAGGGCGTCGTGTGAAACGCACCGACGTTAGCAAGTTCCGCTACTGGATTGATAAGTTGCTTCTCGGTAGCCCATTTTTCGATCAAATCGGGCGTCAAGTCGGTCAGCGGACTATGAGAAAGCGCGCGATGCCAAATTCCACTAAATTTTTTTTCGATACTCAAAGACATTGAGCCCATCCAATAAAGTTAAGAATGAGCCGTATTTAAATTAACTCAATCATCATCTGAACTGAAACCACGATGCCGCACCGTAGAGTTCTTTACGACTTCGCGTGGGATTAAAAACATACTTTCTTGAGTGCGGACACCATCTTTAACTAATTGACGGTCACGGGCTTGCTGTTCGTGTTTGATGCGTAAGATCTCTGCTTCACTAAGCTTTACTGTTTTAACGGTTTTCATATTCAGTCAAGTTATCAGGAGTGAAGGCATACCTCTTCGGGAGCAGTTAAAGATTTTGTGAAGTGAGGGTCTAAAATCCTCTATACCGAACTTTTGATGCCTTTGCCACCTCAGGAGATATCAGAAACATGCTCTCTTGCGTACGAATTCCTTCTTTGACTAACCGGCGTGATTTAGCTTGGCCTTCGCGTTTTATGCGTAGGATCTCTGCCTCACTAAGTTTCAGTGTCTCAACGGTTTTCATATTCAGTCATGCTATCAGGTGTTCGGTATAAAAAAACCGCTCGAAAGCGGTTTTTAATTTTCAATCGATCATTCAGAGTGATTTTTAACTAAATCACCACCAACAGTTGCTTGATCGTTTGGGATCGCAGACTCCAAGCTTTTCATACTATCTTGGAATCTTTCGGATAATCTTCTTTGTTGCTGCTGCTCTGCAAAACGATCAATAGCTTTACTTGAAGTTTGGCCTACAGAACCTGTACCGCTAAGGTTTGCGCCTTTGGCATTACCGCCTGGCGAATTCGAAGTGCTTATCGTACTGCCATCACCTCTTGGCGCTGGGCCAGTCGGATCTGGTACTGGTACATTAGATGACATTGGTTCAATAGAGGGGGCACGTAGATTTGATAAACCATTACCCAAAGCACCTAAACCTTTATCTAATACCGTACCAAGACCATTTGCAGTTGTTTCTGCGGCCTTAGACCCCAATGCTGCAGCCCCTGCAAGGCCCGCTATTGCTGCTGCAGTAATTTGCAATGCTTCACCTGCAGACAAACTAGCAGATCCGGATAAAGCATCGGCTGCTATTTTTGGGATTTTCCAGGTAAGTACACCGGTAGCGACAGCGGAAAATGCGACATACCAGAGTGGACTCCAATCAGTCATTGTCCAGTTTGCTGCTGTTTTTGCCCACAACGGAGCAAGTTGTAGCGAAATGGAAAGAATTAAATAAAGTATTGTGATCTTCAGGCCAACGGCAATCATAGAGTTAAACGGTTTTGTGGCTATGTCCTTCGTCCATCGTGCCCCTCCAAAAGCAAATAAAATTGGAGCAACGGCCATGAGTAAATATGCTTCAACGATACTCAAGAACAATAGAAGTGCCATAGCTGCAAACGATATCAAAATGATGATGCAAATAAAGGTCATCAAAAGAGCAGGGAAAATATTTTGCAATGCCCCTATAGCCGAGTCTGCGCCTGACTCCTGGTTAAAGGTAGTAACCATCGAGTTTTGAAGTGCAACTCCCATATCAAAGATGGTTAGAGGATCAATGTCTTGATTCAATCCTGTACCGACGGTACCAAAAAGTTTAAAGCCTTCTACTATTGCAGGAAGCCATTCAGACCCCTTATGCACTAAGAGAGTGTATAAAGCTGGGAAAAACGCGATTTTGAACAGCATTCCAACAAGTTTCTCAAATGGATGTTGTTCAAGTACGTGCTTTGCAGTTCCCCAGGCAGTTTCTAGCGCAGCTAATCCCCATAAAAGCTTGAGGGCTAATGAGCTGATGTTGTTAGCAAACGTGAACGCCGCTTTCTTGAATTCGTTTTGTACTTCCATCGGCGTTCCAGTACTCATTGCCATAGAGATATCTGGCACCATTAGAACGACGATTGCAGCTATTAGAAACCATTTACTTTTTGAGGAAGTCAGGAACACGGCATTCTCCTTCAATGTGCGCTTCACGATGTTTTGCAAGACAATTTTGATAGTCCATTTTTTGCTGCGTTTGTTCGTAACTATAAACGGTTGCGTTTTTTTGGTTATAGAAAGAGGATGGTTTCTGTTCGCTTTCCTTTTCGCAACCAGTCAGTACTACCAAGGTTGCCAAAGTAAGTAATTTCATCTTTTTCATTTAAATTTCCTTGCTGTTTCCTCGTAGCTCTTTACGACATTGTTTTTTTGGTTGAGGAAGGTTTTCAATCCATTAGTCGTATCATCCTTTTGTTGCGCAGCACCTAGTAGATAGGCATTCTGTGCTTGGTTTTGCGCAGTATTAAGCTGCCTAAGTTTGCGCATCTCATCCAGCATTTCAGAAGATACGGCGTTACCTATCTGGATCGCTTGTAACTGGCCGGCAGGGCTCTGATTCATTGTTCTCAAGGTGTCAGCGGTAGCAGACTCTGTAGCAAAATTTTCCATTTGCAAACCTGATGCCGTCAATGCAGATTTGATTGAATCAGACGTGGTTTGTGACCAGTTCTTGTAGCTATCAAAATAGTTTCCCTGACTCCTCCCAAAATCTGGGTACTGATTTTCAAACTTGCGGGTGATGCTGCTTATGTCATACCCAAGCGCCTGACCTTGATTAACAACTTTCATTAAATTGGATAAAAGTGATGAAGTTTGTGAAAATGGCGTGGCTGATGTAAGTCTTGAGGCTTGAGCTCTCATTACCTCCAGTTGCGCTATAAGGTTAGAAGTTTGTTGTGCGTACTGCGCAAAGTTCTGTGCCTGGCGAGCAATTTCCATGACCTCACTTGAACAGTTAACGCAGTACACCGTGTCTGGGTGTGCAGATCCTGCAGAGATAACCAAGGCCAAACCGATTAGTCGAGAGATTATTTTCATGCAACACCTCCCGCATTCGCTTTCTTAAAATAAACATTCATAGCCACGAGTACTAGAAAACCTGCAACTCCAATCAGCTCTAATTCGGTGAACCAAACTAAATATATCGATGCTGCGGTCCAGCTAAATAGACTTGCTGCAATCAAAATGCGTTTACTCATTTTTGACTCCTGAAAATTGTTGACAATACAACACTATATCCAATGCGATAAAGCAATGGAAGTTATTGATTAATAACAACTATTTATTAAATTTACTTACTAAATATTTTAATTAAATTCGGTAAATTAAATAATTTGGGAGTGGGGGAGTTTGGAGTTCAGGCTCTGGAAGCCCCATTAATTCTGCCTGTACATAAGCTTGAGTTTGATCCCAATATATTTGCAGAAGCTCGTTTAATGCTTGTACTCCAGTTTCAAGCGGCGGGTTTTTAATAAGGGTGATGTTAGAATGTGTCTGCATTTTGACTCTTTCACTAGTGTTAAAAATGTACGGCGGGGCGACCCTGAGAAAGTACCTCGCCGTTCCTTTACTTCTTACTGCGATCTATCAGCACTCGATTCACTGCTTCGGTCTCTGTGCTGAATTCCTCTGTACTCAATAATTTCTTAAGTGCTTCATTACCTTCTGGTGTTAGCCGCACGTTCAACATTTTTCCACCGGCTGCGATTAGTTTCTCTTTAGATCTCATCAATCTCTCTTTCGCTTGCGGTTCTTCGCCTGGAAGATGTTTTCTTGGCCTACCCATTTTGTCTCCTCATATTGTAATTGTATCTACATACATTTATTATGCAAGTTAAATGTATGTAGATACTTTAATTTTGATAACGATATCACATTGGTTCCGGAAATGCTCACCATACGAACACCCAAACGAATGCAAAGCATTTGGGTATCGTAACCAAAGTGATATGAATGTATGTATATGCGTATTCGAAAACTGTCGACAAAAGTGTCCCCTAAACCATCCACTTTTAGACCTTTGCTGTCGGACAGGATGCCAGTTGTACGTACAAACAAGTTTGCACATCCACCAGATAGGCTGTTTGGTCACTACGTGCCCAGCTCAGTCTATCCTACTGGATAAACTCAGGGCTTCGCCCCGAGACCCTAATATCGTAAGCAATGGAGTCAAGTGTATGTGCCTGTTTAGATTGAAAGACATAAAAAAAGAAAAGAGAGTGGAAATTAGGCTTTCCATTGCAGAGAAGGGGTTGCTTGAGCAAGAAGTGACTATATTGAATATGGATCTTTCAGACTACCTTATTAAATGCGCTCTTGCCAAAGCTACACACAAATACAACACCGCTAATGTCGGTGTAAAGCTGTTGCATATAACTTACATTCAACGTGAGATATGGGCGCTGGATAAAAGTCAGGAGCCACTACAGAGGTTAATATTGAATGCAGTGGGTGAGGCAATTAAGGACCTCCCTGATCGGCTTGTTAATAAAAAACCAGAGCTGTATCTCCCTCTCGAAACGGTAAAAAAGGATGCCAGGGTGTCAATGCGCGTCACCGCAGAAGAGTGGAGCAGTATTGAGGATAGAGCAGGCGACAACCATAAATCAGTTTCGGAATATATTTTGGCAAAGTCTCTTAATAGACCAAAATCTCCTCTTATTATCAGGGATACATCTGCACGTCTAAGACAGTTCGAAATGATGCTTAGAGATCTGATAGATAACTCATTACTGAATAGTCCGATTTATCTCACTGTTCAATCCGAACTGCTGGAGTATGTGAAATCTATACCACTGGATTTTCATAAAGATTGCTATGTTAGAACGGAATCCAAGCTGAGTAAAAAACGGTCGAACAAAAGTTAATAACTTTTTTCAGTGCCTCTTGAATTTGATAAATTAGCCCTCACTGATTAATTATAAAAACGCTGGGAGGCGATATGGCATCAACCGATCCATTTCGAGTACTCTGCCTGGACGGTGGAGGTGTACGTGGTGTATATCAGGCTACGTATTTAAAAACGTTCTCTGATCGAATACAGAGCACAGCAGGTCATTCTATTGACGTAGGCAAAGCTTTTGATTTGATTGTTGGCACAAGTACTGGCGCATTTGTAGCAAGTGCCTTAGCAGCTGGTACACCATTGGATAAAATGGTTAGCCTATACTATTCGCACGGTGACAAAATTTTTCCGTCACAGCTGCTGAGATCCCTTCCTGGAATTGAAAAGATAGTTCGAGGTTTTTTTGCTGGTGTCCGGGCTGGCGATGCTGCTTTGCGTGCAGTGTTAACCGAAACGTTCGGTGATTTGACAATAGGTCAAGTCTACGAGCGAAGAGGCATTGCTCTCGCAATTACTGCCGTGGATTTAAATCGGCACGCTTCAACTGTTTTCAAAACGCCCCATATGGATCGACTAAACGGTCGTGATAACAACCGATCCATTGTAGATGCCTGTATGGCCAGTAGCGCAGCACCTATCCTACGTTCGGTAGCAAATTTGGAAGAGCCGGGCACTGCCGGCACTTATGTGAACTACGTTGACGGAGGACTCTGGGCAAACAACCCCGGTGCCGTGGGTATGCTTGAAGCCTATGAGATTCTTAGCCGAAAAAAAGAGTTTGATAGACCAATTCACCTGTATATGCTTGGAACCTTACCCGTTCAAGGTGGTGAAGAGGTAGGGCATTCTGTTCATAGAGGCGCATTTGGTTGGTCTTTTGGCATAAAGGCTATCACTGCAAGTATGAATGCTCAAGCGGTTGCCAATGACTATATCTCCAAAAAAATCGCAGAGTTAAGAGGCTATAGTAGTTTTGCCTATAGGTTTCCTGCGCAATGCCCATCAACTGAGTTGCATGGATACTTAAAAAATATGGACGATGCGAGACCTAAAGTGTTGAATGCATTGGCTAGGCAGGCCGTCTCTGATGTGGATTTTGCTTGGGCTTCTATAGAGTCCAATATTCAAATGAAGAGCTTCCGAGATGCTCTTTTAGAAACTTCAACCTCTAGATCGTAAGGACTCGCATAAATGGCCAGCTTCAATTGCAATCGTGAAATTAGGAAATATCATTCGAACGAAGTGGTGCTGTCAAAAGCGCAACAAGATGAGATGCGTGATCGTAGAGACAATGGCCGAATTAGGTTGGAAAATGGTTTAATTGCAGCCGATCATGCACTACCTTACTTAGTTTCATCGCAAGGTTCTTATGCGATGCGTACAATGGTTCAGGATGATGAAAATGACTATGATATTGATGATGGTGTCTATTTCGCATACGAAGACCTGCTAGACGAAGATGGGAACGAATTAGAGCCCAAGGCCGCCAGAAGGCTTGTCAAAAAGGCACTTCACGATGCTCGCTTGGCTTTCGATGCACAAGTTAAGAACAATTGTGTAAGGCAATATTATCCAGCTGGCTATCACATTGACTTACCTGTTTATCGAACTACCTGGTCAGAAGATTATTTTGGTAATGAAACGATCACCCATGAGCTTGCCAGTGGGGACGAGTGGGTTGTCTCCGACGCACGGGCTGTCACGAAATGGTTTAATGGTCATGTGACTCAAGAGCTTAAAAGCGGCGATGTAGATACGAGTCAACTGAGGAAGGTGGTACGCCTTACCAAAAAGTTAGCTAGAAGCCGAAAGGCTTGGAAAAACAAAACAACTAGTGGTATTTGTATTACAAAGTTAGTTGTTGATCATATGGTATATGTCACGGATCGAGATGATGAAGCCTTACGTTCTACGTGGCAGGCAATAAAAAATGTACTGGCTTTTTCTCGGACGGTGAAACATCCCGTTCAGCCTATTAATTTGGCGGAATGGGACGATGAGCGTGTTGGGTTTTTTGAGGCTTGTTTGTTAGATAGCTTAAAACACCTTGATGTGCTTGATAAATCTGACTGTAGTCAAGAAGAGGCCATGAAGGCATGGAATAAAGTTTTTGATACAGATTATTTTAGTGATTTTATTCCCACCAATAAGGCTGCAGCGTCGCTTCTGCAGCCCGCAGCTGTCGTATCATCAGGATTATCTTTTCCTAACAAACCTATCGTACCAAACAAATCTTCAGGATTTGCATAAGTGGATTGGTTGAATAAATATCCAGAAAGATTTGTCCGAGAATGTGCTGAGCTGGACAAATTATCCAGAGAAGTAGATTGGCTAACTATCTCTTGGGCAATACTACCAGACAGTTTGGCCCTCGAAGTCCAGATAGACATGGTAGTGCATGGACGAGTCTATGAAGCACGTATGGGCTATCCCGCGATATTCCCCAACGCCCCTCTATATATTCGCCCTAGGGATCCATCTGAGCGATGGTCAAACCATCAGTTTGGCACAGGAGGATCACTCTGCTTGCAATGGAGAGCAGATAATTGGCATCCAGAGATAACTGGGGCTGACATTATCCGAAGCGCATATGAGCTATTGCATACTGAAAATACCCCAGTTGAACCTGGCGTAGTACCTTCTGTACATGCCTTAACTGAAGGGCAAAGTTCGAGAAATATTTACTTTCGCTCTATTGTGACAAAAGATGCATTGTCGATAATTGAAAAGTTGGAGCCGCAATCCAAAGTTGAGTTGAAGCTCAACTCGCTGTTTGGTGAAGGCGGGCAGGTTGATTTTATTACTAGCTTTAAGGCTGCAGATGATAGCACTTACGTTGTCAACGATATTCCAGTTGGAATTACAGGGTTTTCTTCGTTGTTCAACATTGACGGTAAAGGATGGCTTTTAAAAAGTGATGCATTTGATTCCGTTGATGAAATCTCTTCTGTTGAGGATTTGCTAAGGGTCATTGCCGAAGCTGGTCTCGACAACTCCGATATTGCTGTTATTAATGAAACAACACAGAAGTATGAGAAACGTACGATTGTTTTGTATGGAAATAAAACAGGGCAGGTTAATCAATTCGCGATAGTTTCCTATTCTGAGAGCCCCTTAAAGCAATTTAAGGTTATATTGCCACCACCTGCCGATGAAATGCGGTTGCCACCCGACCATCAAAATCTTACTGGATTGAAAGTGGGTATAGTAGGGCTTGGCTCAATGGGTAGTAAGATTGCTATCTCGTTGGCTAGAAGCGGGATCCGAAAATTTGTCATTGTAGATGATGATTTCCTCAAACTTGAGAATTTAGTTAGACACGATTTGAGTTGGGCGGAAGTTGGCTTGCATAAAGTAGATGCTATTAAAAGAGCCCTAAACCTTATAAGTCCTAACCTTGAAATCGAAGCATTGAATCATCGTGTTGCTGGTCAAGAGCCACCAATAAAAGCAGCTAATGCACTTCAAACCCTTTCACAATGTGATCTTCTGATTGATGCAACAGCAAATCCCGAAGTTTTTCTACATATTGCTGCTATTGCTCATGCACATAAAATTCCTATGTGCTGGGGTGAGGTGTACGCCGGCGGTTATGGTGGACTCATTGCCCGAGCAAGGCCGGATATTGATCCCAATCCCATCGCTGTAAGAGACAGCTTCTACACGTATTTATCAGAACTACCACCTGCTCCATTTAAGCAGGCGCATGGATATGATGTCCAGGCTGATGCTGAGACACCAGCTATTGCCTATGATAGTAATGTGAGCTTGATAGCTATGTCATTAACGAGCCTTATTATTGATACCTTATTGCAAGTGAAGCCTAGTGAGTATCCAGTTCCAGTTTATTTAATCGGTATGAAAAAAGAATGGATTTTCACTCAGCCTTTTGACACTAGACCAATTGCAATCCAAGGGGAGGGCTGGAAAGATGTGGCTGAACCTAGTAGTGACGCATCTTTGGCAGCAGTGAAATTGTTGTTAGATAAACTTAGTGAGAGTAGCAGTGCTAAACCTGATTCTAATTCCTGAGGTTGTCGAAGATATTGCAAGTGCGCTAAGGAGGTCTGGCAGTCGCGAGATTGGCGGTATTTTGATGGGGGAGCACTCTGGGCCGGATGAATTCAAAGTGACCAAGATCACTATTCAGAAAATTGGAGGTATTAGCCATTTTCTACGAATAATAGAAGATGCCCTTGGGAAACTAAATGCTTTTTTTAAGCAAAGTAACAATGATTATTCTCGGTTTAATTATATAGGTGAATGGCATTCGCACCCACTATTTAGTCCTTACCCAAGTTCTCAGGATGATGAATCCATGCTGGAAATAATCATGGATGATGGAGTGGGGGCAAATTTTGTCGTTCTGCTAATTGTAAAGCTAGGGCCGGATGCAAAATTGATTGGTACTGCACATACCTATTTGCCAAATGGTAGTAAGTCACAATCCCAGCTTATTTTGGAGAGTTAAGAGTATCGACCTAGAGTTTTGAAGGATATTCAACTATTGCCAATTGATTTCGTAAATCAATTTACCGGGACTCTGTTCCCCTAAAATTACGTGAGCAGCATAAGTATAATTAAGCTCCTCTTTGAATGCTTTTAGTTTCATTAAGTCATAACCAGAACCCTCTGCTGATTTTGATTTCTTTACTTCTACGACAAGCAAGTTGTAATTATTAGAACCTCGTCTGTGGACAATAATGTCCGGAAATACAGTCACGGCTTCGAGTTGGGTATCTACGACTGGACGTTCATTTAACATCAGTTTTTTAACATCAAAGCCATCTCTATTGTACTCACAATCAACTTCATAATTTTTGAAAAATGGCATCAGGTGAATTGCAAGCCAATGTGTAAGGCTGCGTTCACTTGCATTCGCAGCCAGAAGGTGATGGTCTTTTTGTAAAAGTCTTGATATGGCCATTTCTAATGCATTCTTCACATCTGATAGCGGTGGTGGAGAAATGTGTTCCATGTGCTTTTCTTAATCCAGCTTTTTTGCTAAATCAGTTGGATTGAGATGTGTATAGCGCTTTAGCATAGTCAGGGATTTGTGACCGGTTATGCTAGCTGCCTCGATGACATTCAATCCTTTTTCAAAGAACCTGCTTGTGGCCTCGTGGCGGAGGTCATGGATTCTTAAGTCTCCAAGGTTTAATTGAGTCCTAACTTTTTCCCATCCTTTGCGCAATTGGAAGGGAGTCATAGTAAAAATCTTGGTTTTATCCAGGCCTTTAAGCTCCTCTAACGCTAAGCGAGCTTTCGTTGATAGTGGGACGGCTCGACTTTCACCATTCTTGGTGTCGGTTAGCCAGATAGTCACTTTCTTCAAATCAACTTGATCCCAAGTAAGATTTAATAACTCGCTTCTTCTCATGCCCGTTTCAATAGCCAGGCGCAAATATTGTTTTAGCTGGCCTGTAAGCAGTTTCTCTAATTGTTCTAATTCCCCTTCTTTGAGTCTGCGATCTCTAGCTTTCCCATTGCTCGGCAAAGTGATTTCACCAGCAACAGGATTATGTACGTTCATGCGCCATTCTTGTTTTGCTGTTTTGAATATGTGAGAAATGAGCGAAGCATATTTACGTTTATTGTTTTCGCTAAATCCGATTTCATCTAAAACTTCCAAAACGTCTGAAGGATGGATGGCATAGATACTCTTTTTAGCAATCGAGGTTTTTTTCAATTTATTAGTTCGAGTCAATTCCACTTTTGCGCCTTTTTTCTTGGGCGTTACTTCCTTTTCATAACGCTCTATAGCTTTAAGCAGGGTGGAAGATTTAGCTTCGCGCTGCTTAATACGGGCGTTACTGATTTGTTGCTTGTCAGGATCAAGAGCAATTCTAGCTTTTTTCATATCACGCCAGATCTGTGCATCCTTGAGCGTATCAAAGGTTTCTGTCTCAGTAGAGCCGTTAACGTAGACTCTCACGCGGTAGCTGTACTTGCCGCGTTTCGTTATATTTTTCATATCCACTATGTTAAAATCCTTTGTTCAGTTTTGGTGAAGCCTAATGACCATAATTGATATTAACTCAACCTCTGCCTGGCATTTCGCGATTTTGACCATATTTGACCATTAATTCTGGTCAAAATATTTTGAAGTCCTTATTTGGCGGGCTTTGGTGAGGTTTTGGGGGTGGATTTAGGTTCCAGCGCCGCGAGGCGTGAGAGTTCGAGTCTCTCCTTTCGCACCATACATTTAGAACCATACAAAATGTATGGTGCGAATTTTAAAATTTAAGGTTTTAAAATTAACTATTTAAAGTGTATTACGATCAATGAGGCTTCCTTCACAGGAGGCCTTTATTGTTTGGGCAAGCCCTTATTCAGGTGAACTGACTTAGACAGGATGAAATAAATCATGAAAATCGTACAAACCCCACAGGCACCCGCAGCGATCGGTCCCTATGCGCAAGGCGTTATCGTCGGTAATATGCTGTATACCTCAGGCCAGATCGCATTGCGTCCTGATGGCAGTCTGAATGACGGCGATGTCGTCGCGCAAACCCAGCAGGTGCTGGCTAATCTGCAGGCGATCATAGAGGCGGCGGGTGGCAACTTGCACCAGGTGGTTAAAACAACAGTGTTTTTGAAAAACCTGGATGATTTTGTGGCGATGAACGAGGTGTATGGCGAGACGTTTGGCACGCACACACCTGCGCGCTCTACAGTGCAGGTCGCCAAATTGCCGCGTGATGTACTGGTTGAGATCGAAGCCATCGTCGCTCTGGGCGAGATCTAAGATTTTTTAACCCTGGGGTTTTCTAAACCCTGGGTTTTAATAACTGTTTAATGTGTATTGTTTTATCCGCATTAAACAGGCAACATCCCATCTGTAACAGGCTTCGCGGCCGTGCGCTGTTTTGAAGTTTATTTCAATGGCGACTTGTGTTATATTTTTATGCTCTTTTTTCATGATTTGATCTCTTTGTAAAGCTTATAGAGTATGGTCAGGTTATGCTAAACATTCAGTGAGGCGTGCCAGAGCGCGCCCATTCACATAACCCATCGTTATCAAACGATTTTTACAGGAAGTGCAGCATGGCAGCAGTATCTGTTGAAACAGTCAGCAACTTGGAACGTCGCATGACAATTAAAGTCCCTTTAGCTCCGTTGGAAGGGCAAATCAGGCAACGTTTGCAACAAATTTCGCGCACCGCCAAATTTTCAGGTTTCCGCCCGGGCAAAGCGCCGGTGGGTCTGGTGAACCAGCACTATGGTAATCAGGTACGTGACGAGATCTATTCCAAAGCGGTAGAAACTAGCTTTGGTGACGCTGTTGAACAAAACAAATTGCGTGTTGCGGGCTTTCCTAACATTGAGCACCTGCCATTCAAGGAAGCAGCCCAGGAGCTTGAATATGTCGCCACTTTTGAGATTTTCCCTGAAGTCGCTATCGGCGACCTGAGCAAAGTCAAGATCGAACGTCCGGCACTGGAAGTGACAGACGCTGATGTTGAAAAAACACTGGACGTATTGGTGAAGCAGCGCGTGAGCTATGAGCCAGTCAAGCGTGCATCGAAAAAAGCCGACCGTATCAATATCACACTGACTGCTTCTATCGATGGTCAGCAGGTTGAAAGCACTGGTGACCGTGGCATAGACCTGGTGATCGGTGAGCCTGGCCGTGTGGCTGAGTTTGATGATGCCTTGATCGGTGGTAAAGCCGGTACTGAAAAAAGCTTTGATATCACTTATCCTGCAGACCACAATCCTGCCCAACTGGCTGGAAAAACAGTGACTTATGCAGTGAAATTCGTTTCTGTCTCGCAACCGGTGTACCCAGCGATAGACGCAGAGTTCGCCAAGAACCTGGGTGTTGAAGATGGCAACCTGGACACCATGAAGTCGGAGATCAAGCAAAGCCTGGAGCAGGAAGTTGCCAAACGCATTACGGCACGCCTGAAAGAGGGCGTGTTTGAGGCACTGGTGAACGAAAGCAATTTCGAGCTGCCGAAAGCTATAGTGGCGGCTGAGACCAATCGCCTGATGCAAACGGCGGCGCAAAACCTGCGTGAGCGCGGTGTAGACCCGCAAACTGTTCCTATGGAGCCTTCAGTATTTGAGGCACAAGCGCAACGCAATGCCAAATTGCGCCTGATCCTGACTGAAGTGGTGAATGCCAATAATCTTCAGGCTAATGCAGACCAGGTACGTGCCATGGTGGATACTTTTGCGCTGAGCTTTGAAAAACCTGATGAGCTGGTCAGCTGGTACTATGCCGACGTAAAACGTCTGGACGAGCCAGCAGCATTGGCGACAGAAGAAAATGTGGTGGCCTGGGTGCTTGAAAAGGCCAAAGTCACTAATAAGAAAATTAAATTTGATGAATTGATGATGGGTGCTTAAACCATGAATTATATGAACGCAAGCGAAGGCATGATGCAGGAAAGAATGGAGCCGCAAGGACTTGGGTATATCCCTATGGTCATTGAGCAAAGTGGTAGAGGTGAGCGTTCATATGACATCTACTCACGCCTGCTCAAAGAGCGCGTTATTTTTCTGGTCGGACCAGTCAACGATATGACTGCCAACCTGGTGGTCGCACAGTTGCTGTTTCTGGAAGCAGAAAACCCAGACAAAGACATTTCTCTGTATATCAACTCACCAGGTGGTTCGGTGACTGCAGGCATGTCTATTT
Source organism: Methylophilus luteus (assembly GCF_042676265.1). Classification (NCBI taxonomy): domain Bacteria; kingdom Pseudomonadati; phylum Pseudomonadota; class Betaproteobacteria; order Nitrosomonadales; family Methylophilaceae; genus Methylophilus; species Methylophilus luteus. The sequence goes on along the minus strand of NZ_JBHTKB010000001.1, from coordinate 891,514 downwards.
ATGACACCATGCAGTTCATCAAACCTGACGTGAGCACTTTGTGCATAGGCCAGGCCGCGAGTATGGGTGCTTTCCTGCTCACCGCAGGTTCTAAAGGCAAGCGCTTCTGCCTGCCTAACTCACGCGTCATGATCCACCAGCCGCTGGGTGGTTTCCAGGGCCAGGCGTCTGACATCGCGATCCATGCCAAAGAGATCCTGTATTTGAAAGACAAGTTGAACGGCATCATGGCTCACCACACCGGTCAACCGGTTGAGCGTATCGCCAGCGATACCGACCGTGACAACTTTATGAGTGCTGATGCTGCCAAAGAATACGGATTGGTAGATCAGGTAATTGCCGCACGCGCTGTTTAACTCAGTGAAAAGCGACCAGTAAGGGAATAAATATGGCCAATAAGTCAGATAGCGAAAAGCTTTTGTATTGCTCGTTTTGTGGCAAGAGTCAGCATGAAGTCAAAAAGCTGATTGCAGGCCCGTCCGTATTTATTTGCGATGAATGCGTTGATTTATGTAATGACATCATTCGTGAAGAGATCCAGAGCCTGAACGAGATCAAATCAGCCGATAAAAAACTGCCGACGCCGCAGGAGATTTGTTCCATCCTTGATCAATACGTCATTGGTCAGGTTAGGGCGAAAAAGAACCTGGCAGTGGCGGTATATAACCACTACAAGCGTTTAGGCTACAACCCGCTTTCCGAAGGCAGCCAGGCGCCAAAAGACGATGTAGAAGTGCAAAAAAGTAATATTTTGCTGATAGGCCCGACCGGCTCAGGTAAAACATTGCTGGCACAGACACTGGCACGCCTGCTGGATGTACCATTTGTGATGGCGGATGCCACCACACTGACAGAAGCTGGTTATGTCGGTGAAGACGTTGAAAACATCATGCAGAAATTGCTGCAAAAATGCGATTACGACGTTGAAAAAGCACAGCGTGGCATCGTCTATATCGATGAAGTCGACAAGATCTCGCGTAAGTCTGACAACCCTTCCATCACGCGTGATGTATCGGGCGAGGGCGTACAGCAGGCTTTGCTCAAACTGATAGAAGGCACGATCGCTTCTGTGCCTCCCCAAGGCGGCCGCAAACATCCTAACCAGGAGTTTGTGCAGCTGGATACCACTAATATCCTGTTTATTTGCGGTGGTGCTTTCGATGGCCTGGAAAAAGTCATCCGTCATCGCTCAGAAAAAGGCGGTATCGGTTTCGGTGCTGAGGTCAAGAGCAAGGAAGATATCCGCGCTGTAGGCGAAGTATTGCGTGATGTCGAGCCTGAGGATCTGATCAAGTTCGGCCTGATCCCGGAGTTTATCGGTCGTTTGCCAGTCGTGGCAACGCTGGAATCGCTGGATGAGGCGGCTTTGATGACTATCCTGGTCGAGCCAAGAAATGCGCTGACCAAGCAATATATGAAGCTATTCAAGATGGAAGGCGTAGAGCTGGAGTTCGAAGATTCGGCCCTGCGTCTGATTGCCAAGAAAGCCCTGGAAAGAAAAACCGGTGCACGTGGCCTGCGTTCTATCCTTGAGCACTCATTGCTTGATCTGATGTATGAATTGCCATCGCTGAAAGACTTGTCTAAAGTCATTGTCGATGCTGGCGCGATAGAGCATACCTCTGAGCCTATCCTGATTTATCAGGATGCCCAAAAGCGCGTCGAAAACGCGAGTTAAATCATGCTTGCAATAGCCTTCGGGCTATTGCAAGATACCATCTATGACTCATGAGAGTCTGTTCTCTTGAATTTTCAAAGTACGTTCCCATCTAAATGCGAAGGCACATGCCTTTGACACTTATTGAAAGAAGCTATGACTGAACACACTTTGTTTGACGCCGAAACTCCGGAAGAAACCGCCCTGATCCCGCTGTTGCCATTGCGCGATGTGGTGGTATACCCGCATTTAGTCATTCCGCTGTTTGTAGGCCGCACTAAATCGGTCAAGGCCCTGGAACGTGCTTCAGAAGGCGACAAGAAGATATTGCTGGTTGCCCAGAAGTCTGCCAATAAAGATGACCCTGTGGCAGAAGACCTGTATGAGATCGGTACTTTAGCCACCGTATTGCAAATGCTGAAACTTCCGGATGGCACGGTGAAAGTGCTGGTAGAAGGCCTGCATAGAGTGCGGGTGACTGATTTCACCGAAACCGATGAATGCTTTATGGCAACAGGTGTAGAGGTCGAACAAACTGACCAGAACGACAAAGAGGCCGAAGCCTTGATGCGTACAGTCATGACCCAGTTTGACCAATACGTCAAATTGAACAAAAAGATCCCGCCTGAGATTTTAACCTCACTGGCCACCATTAATGAGCCAGGCCGGCTGGCGGACACCATTTCTGCGCACCTGACACTCAAGCTGGAAGAAAAGCAGAAAGTGCTGGAGATGCTCAGTGTGATAGAGCGCCTGGAACACCTGTTATACCTGATGGAATCTGAGATCGATATCCTGCAGGTTGAAAAACGCATCCGTGGCCGGGTAAAACGGCAGATGGAAAAGAGCCAGCGCGAGTATTACCTGAATGAGCAAGTAAAAGCCATACAGAAAGAGCTGGGCGAGCAGGACGAAAATGCCGAGATGGAAGAGCTTGAGCAGCGCATTAAAAATGCTGCCATGCCTAAGGAAGCCTTGGCCAAAGTCACGGCCGAATTCAAAAAACTCAAATTGATGTCGCCTATGTCGGCAGAAGCTTCGGTGGTGCGTAACTACATAGACACCTTGCTTAACCTGCCATGGAAGAAAAAAACCAAGATCAGCAAAGATCTGCAAGCCGCTGAAGACATTCTTGATGCAGACCATTATGGCCTGGACAAGGTGAAAGAGCGTATCGTCGAGTATCTGGCGGTACAGCAGCGTGTCGGCAAGCTGAAAGCGCCGATTTTGTGCCTGGTAGGCCCTCCTGGCGTCGGTAAGACCTCGCTGGGCCAGAGTATCGCCAAAGCGGTCAATCGCAAATTTGTGCGCATGGCTCTGGGTGGCGTACGTGACGAAGCCGAGATCCGCGGTCACCGCCGTACTTATATAGGCTCTATGCCGGGCAAAGTGCTGCAAAGCATGACCAAAGTCGGCGTGAAGAACCCGCTGTTCCTGCTGGATGAAGTAGACAAAATGGGCCAGGACATGCGCGGAGACCCTTCTTCTGCCTTGCTGGAAGTGCTGGACCCTGAACAGAACCACACGTTTGCCGATCACTATGTCGAAGTCGACTATGACTTGAGCGATGTCATGTTTGTGGCGACTGCAAACAGCATGAATATTCCCGAGCCATTGCTGGACCGTATGGAGATCATTCGTCTGGCTGGTTATACTGAAGACGAAAAGATCAATATCGCCCAACGCTACCTGTTGCCCAAGCAGCTGAAGGCACATGCGCTGAAAACCACCGATATCTCAGTGGCTGAAAGCGTGCTGCGCGATATCGTACGTTATTACACGCGTGAAGCCGGTGTGCGCCGTCTGGAGCAAGAAGTAGCCAAGATCTGCCGTAAAGCGGTGAAAGAGCAGCTGCTGGCCAAAGGCAAGACCAAAACGGTCAAGAAGATCAACATCAACAGCAAGAACCTTGAGCAATACCTGGGCGTGAGACGCTATGACTTTGGTGTCGCAGCCAAGGAGAACCAGGTAGGGCAGGTGACTGGCCTGGCCTGGACCTCTGTGGGCGGTGAATTACTGACCATTGAAGCGGTGACGCTGCTAGGTAAGGGTAAGACCACCACCACTGGTAAATTGGGTGATGTGATGCAGGAATCTGTGGCTGCCGCCATGAGTGTGGTGCGTAGCCGTGCCGAAGGTTTAGGCATCAGCCCTGACTTTTACGAGAAAAAAGATATCCATATCCACTTGCCGGAAGGCGCTACGCCCAAAGATGGCCCAAGTGCGGGTATCGCCCTGACGACAGCACTGGTTTCAGTGCTGACCGGCATCCCTGCGCGTGCAGATGTGGCCATGACAGGTGAAATCACCTTGCGTGGTGAAGTGTTGCCTATAGGCGGTTTGAAAGAAAAACTGCTGGCGGCGCATAGAGGTGGTATCAAAACCGTTTTGATCCCTTCTGCCAATGAAAAAGATCTGGTCGATATTCCTGCGAATATCAAAAAAGACCTGGAAATTCACCCGGTAAAATGGATAGATCAGGTGCTGGATCTGGCGCTTGAAAGTGCGCCGCAGCCACTTTCCGTTAAAACGCCCGAAGTCGAAATCGTGGCTGCAGAAGACGGAAATTCGGAGCAGGCGGTCACGCATTAGTAAAATTGATGCGATTTATTGTCAAAACGCTGGATTAGCGCTTGACAGCTCGTTTTGCGGCTTGATATAAAGGCAATACAGGATGTACCTGTTTTTTTAACTAGATAGGGGAAACACGTGAATAAATCAGAATTGATAGATCATATTGCTAATGCAGCCGGTATTTCGAAAGCCGCAGCCGCTCGTGCTCTGGATGCAACTACAGAGGCAATCTCTGGTGCACTGAAAAAGGGTGATTTGGTAACATTGATTGGTTTTGGTACATTCTATGTAGGTGAGCGTTCTGCCCGTTCCGGCCGCAATCCACGTACTGGTGCGACAATTAACATCAAAGCTGCTAAATCTCCTAAATTTAGGGCTGGCAAAGGTCTGAAAGATGCTGTAAACTAGCGTGCTTTGGTTGAGCGCTAACATGCTCGGCCAACTGTAGCAACACTTGGGTTGTTACGGGTGCTTAGCTCAGTTGGTAGAGCGTCGCCCTTACAAGGCGAATGTCAGCGGTTCGACCCCGTTAGCACCCACCAGACAATTTAAAAATCAAGAGTGCGAAGTCTGCGCTCTTAATTTTTTCGGTCTTGCCATACTTAATAAATTACATTAATAAGTAACGATAAGTAGCGGTAAATAGTTAGAAAATAGTTGTTGAAATTATAAAAATAATCGTGCTATAATTTCATTTTAACGATTACTGGAGCGGTAGTTCAGTTGGTTAGAATACCGGCCTGTCACGCCGGGGGTCGCGGGTTCGAGTCCCGTCCGCTCCGCCAACAAATAAAACGAGTTAGGGTAAAACCTGACTCGTTTTTTTTCGTCTGTACCTGCTGCACAAGTCCACTCCTTACCCAAACGCACATCATGCATGTCATGCTTTTCAAAAGCATTTTCCGGCCAATTTTCTTTTACTGTTTTTCTTATCCACCTTGAGCAGGGCTGAGGTATATAGCCAGCGCAGGCAAAAGCATAGGCAATGGCTGCGGACAGGCGATTTTGACCTATTTATGGTATAGTTTGCCGTTGCAAAAAATCAGGTAATGGAAACTAGAAAATGTTAGAAGCATTAAGAAAACATACACAAGGATGGGTGGCGAAAGTCATTTTGGCGCTGATTGTGGTGACATTTGCATTGTTTGGGATAGATTCATACCTAAACCAGGCTGGTGGCCAGGTCGCGGTGGCAAAAGTCGACGGCCAGAAGATCTCGCTGCAGGAATATTCCAATGCGGTTGAGAATGCGCGTAACTACTTGCAATCGCAAGGCCAGAAGGTAGACGCAGCCATGCTGGAAAGCCCGGCGTTCAAGCAATCGGTGCTGGATAGCATCATTACGCGTCGCTTAATGGAAGGGGCGATCCATGATTACCGTTTCCGCATCAGTGATGATCAATTGAGCCAGCATGTGATAGGCATGCCGGAATTTCAGAGCAACGGCAAGTTCTCCGAGGAAACTTACCACCAGTTGCTGACACAGAACAAGCTGACACCTGCCAAGTTTGAGCAAAACATACGCAAGGATTTAGCCGTGCAACAAGTGCGTGATGGCTTATCCAACCTGGTATTCATGCCGCAAAAGGTCGCTGAGCAGTCTCTGATGTCTGAATTCGAGCAGCGTGAAGTCTCAGTGGCAGATGTGAAAGTTTCTGATTTCGCCAGCCAGGTCAGCATCAAGCCTGAGCAGGTGCAAGCTTATTACAACCAGCACAAAACCAAATTCATCGCGCCTGCCAAGGTTAAATTGCAGTTTGCCTTGTTGTCTGCCGCCAGCCTGGTCGGGCAAGTTTCTGTCAGCGACGAAGAAGTGAAGCAGGACTACGAAGAGAATGCTGCGAAATACCAGGGTAACGAGCAGCGTCAGGCTAGCCATATCCTGATCGGATTCAGCAATACTGCCAGCGCAGCCGAAAAGGCCGCTGCCAAAGAAAAAGCAGAATCAATCCTGCAGCAGATCAAAGCAAACCCTAAAAGCTTTGAGAAGCTGGCGATAGAGTATTCGCAAGACAGCGGGTCAGCCGGCAAAGGTGGAGATCTGGGCAGTTTTGGCCGTGGTGCCATGGTGAAGCCATTTGAAAATGCCGCTTTCGCTATGAAAGTCGGTGAAATCAGTGACCTGGTGGAATCTGAGTTCGGCTACCACATCATTAAACTGACCGGCATCACCGGCGAGTCTTCAGATTTTGAAGCGATGAAACTCAAGATCAAAGCCGAGTTGCTGTTCCAGAAAGCACAGGCCAAGTACGCTGAACTGGCCGATGACTTTGGCAATACCGTGTATGAGCAGTCCGGCAGTCTAGAGCCAGTGGCCAAGAAGTTTGGTTTGCAGGTACAAACATCGCCGGCCATGACCAAAGATGAGATTGCCAAGTTCTTCAAGAGTGAGCGTCTGGCCAGCCTGGCGTTCTCAGATGAAGTGGTGAAAGAAAAGCGCAATACCGAAGCGGTCGAAGTCTCGCCTAATAATCTGGTCGCAGCGCGTACAGTAGAATACATCGCAGAAGCCCCACGCAGCTACGACGAAGTCAAAGGCGGTATAGAGTCGTTGTTGAGAGCGGAAGCCGCTGGCAAACTGGCGCAGCAAAAAGGCGAAGCATTACTGGCCGATCTGAAAGCCGGTAAAGCGGTAAATGCAGACTGGATCACACCGGTGACCGTGGACCGTAGAAATGCGCAAGGCTTGTCAGATTCCGTGATGAGAAATGTGTTCAAGGTCAACACGCATAGCTTGCCAGCCTATTATGGCTTTAATGAAGCTAATCAGGGCTACACCGTGATTAAAGTGATTGCGGTGAACCAGAAGCTCAAAGATAGCCCGGAAGTGGCTGACAGGGCCTATAAAGCCTATCAGCAGGCATTGGGTGCTGAGATGTCACATGCCTATGTGGCATCACTCAAAGCCAAGAAAGATATCCAGCTGAATGTGAAAGTGCTGATGTCTAACGCTAACAACTAGTTTGTTGCGCTAAAGTAACAAGGGGAGGGCTAAGCCCTCCCTTTTTTATTGGGCCTTTTAAAGCCAGAGACTGGCAGGTTGGCCGGTATCAGCGGCCAGTTTATTTCCTGCTATGAAATGGCCGTACTTCAACCGCTGCTCTGCAGGCGACCGCGGCTTTTTTCCCCCAGCTGATGGCGTCATCAAGGTCTGGCGTTTCTACTACCCAAAAGCCGCCTACATATTCGCTGCTATTTAAATATAATCCCGGTGTGACGCGCGCCTCACCATTCGCTTGTATCTGTATAGATCTGGCGCTGGCTGGCGCATTCAGGCCACCCACAAATACAATGATACCGGCCGCGCGCATGGCTTGATTTAGGTCAGTGATCTCTTGTGTCATGGCTGCATCTTCGGCAAGCAGCGGGTCATAGTCCAGCGGGCGGTGAATGGCGATTAGAAACTGCGGCATATGTTTCCTTTCGTCTCTCTATTCCATCAGAGTTGCAGGTGTTTACGCGTGAACGTGAGCAGGCGTGCAAAGCATCAGTCAGCCGGTAAAAATCATTTTTATATTTTTTCTGCAGGCGTCACTTTTTACGTGGTTCAAGCCATGCCCCACCAGCTTGACCTGCGCATAAGTGATAGTGACGGCCACGCTGAATGCGATCAGATATTTAACCAGATAATGCGTGTTCACGGTTTTAATCACCGGGATATGCCAAAGATATACCCAGATGGAATTTCTCGCTATAAACAGCACCAGCGGTTTTAATTTCAATCGTTCTATGTAGCGGTCTATGTATGCGCTATATGTCCACAACAAGACTGAAACGAATACCGCATAGGAGAAATAGTAAACCGAAGGTGGATACTTCAGTGACTGGGTAGGGGTGAATTCGCCATGCAGTAAAAACAGCCACCCACCTGCCAGCAGGCAGATGCCCAGGCTCAACAGGGCCAGCGTGTACAGTTGCCTGCTGCTGAGCCGGCTTATGCGCAACCCTATGGCGAATATCAGTCCATAAGCGATCAGATAAAGCAGCACAGCTGAAACCAGCTCGCCAGCGCCTGGCTGTATATATGGCAGTGAACAATACCTTAATGCTTCATAAATCAGAAAACTGAGAGCCAGCAGCGTAAAATGCCGGCTGTTGCTAATAGTGTTCTGATGCCAGCGGAAAAGCAATGGGGAGATCAATGCGACTAGCAGGAACACGCGTATGATCCATACGTAACCTATACCTTCGAGCAAGCCATAAGAGGTGATGACGGTAGTGGAATCAAGCTCGTCACTGCCTGGATTAAAGGCGGCAATCGCCAGGAAATAAACAGTTAAAAAACACCAGACCGGAAAAACCAGTCTTTTGATTCTTTTCCAGACGTAGGCGGGGTAGGGTTCATCGGCTTTGTAGCTCAGGCTGAAAGACATGGCAGAGACTAATACCATCAGCGGCACGTCAAAATTTCTGAGCTGGAACAGCAATCCTGGCGGGTCCACATGGGCAAGAATGATCATCGATAGACCAATAAATCTCAGGATGTCTATTCTATCGTCCCGCATGGCGACCCCTTTCCAGGCATTAAGATTACCTTAAATCGAGTGAATAATTTTTATATTAACTGTCTTGTAAAAAATAAATTTAATAATTTATCTAATAATTTCATAAACTAGTTAATATTTAGTACACCAGATAAATAATAAAAATATATTTTTTATAAGACAATATTGCAAGTAATGCTTATGCTAGGGATTGCAAAAGTAACAACTCGCTTTGGTCATTGCTCTAACTATTCTCTATGTTTTGCCTGTCAGACTTTAAAAGCTAAAAAGCAAATAATAAAAAACGCCTGACTATGACAGTACAGGCGTCTTTTGTTGCTTAGGGTAGTATCAATCGATTTGACCGGCAGCCGTGATATTCATGCCACCATCAACATAGGTGATCTCGCCAGTCACACCAGAAGCGAGGTCGCTGCTGAGGAAGGCAGCCACGTTGCCGACTTCTTCTATGGTCACGTTACGGCGCAGGGCGGCGTGTTTTTCGTTAAAGCCTATCATTTTGTCAAAGTCGGCAATACCTGAAGCAGCCAGGGTCTTGATCGGGCCGGCAGAGATGGCATTGACACGGATACCGCGCGGGCCCAGGCTTTGTGCCAGATAGCGTACATTTGCTTCCAGGCTGGCTTTGGCCACGCCCATGACGTTGTAGTTAGGCATGGTGCGCTCGGCACCCAGGTAACTGAGCGTCAGCAGGCTGCCGTTACGGCCCTGCATCATAGGGTAGGCCGCTTTGGCCATGGCAGAGAAGCTATAGGAGCTGATGTCGTGCGCGATATGGAAATACTCTCGGCTGATGTTATCCAGGTAATCACCAGCCAGCGCGACTTTAGGCACAAAGGCGATAGAGTGCACTAAACCGTCCAGGCCATCCCAGACTTTTGCCAGTTCTACGAACAGGTTGTCGATCTGGGCATCTTCGGCCACATCACAGGGGAGTACTAAAGTAGATTCAAAGTCTGCTGCGAGGTCGCGCACACGGTTCTCGTGTTTGTCGACTTGATAGGTAAAGGCCAGTTCAGCGCCTTGACGCTTCATAGCGGCTGCAATGCCGTATGCGATTGACCGGTTGCTGAGCAAACCGGCGATCAGAATTTTTTTTCCAGCAAGAAATGCCATGCTTGATCCTGTTTGGTAGTTTATTAAACGGTCAGCGTCTGGTGTTGGACCTGGGGTCAAACACATCACGCAAACCTTCACCGAGCAGATTATACCCTAACACCGTGATTAAGATGGCAAGTCCGGGGTAGAGCGAAAGCCACCAGGCAAATTGAATATACTCTTTGCCATCGGTCAGGATATTGCCCCAGGAGGCTTGTGGCGCCTGCACACCCAGCCCCAGAAAGCTGAGGCCGGACTCTAGCAGTACGGCGCTGGCGATGCCTAACACCACGCTCACCAGTACCGGTGTGAGGCTATTGGGCAGGCAATGCTTGAATATCAAGCGCCAGTCTTGCGCGCCGAGTGCAGTAGAGGCGGCGACGAACTCGCGCTGGGTGAGGCTGAGAAACTCTGCCCGCACCAGTCGCGTCACGCTCATCCACGAGGTGAGGCCTATCACTATCATGACATTGGTGATGGAAGGGCTTAAAAAGGCGATCACGGCCAGGATCAGGAAAAAACTGGGGATAGACAGCATGATATCGACCAGGCGCATGATGATGGTATCTGTCCAGCCGCGATAAAAACCGGCAATGGCACCCAGGATCACGCCTATCGCGGTGGAAATACCCACCGCGACCAGGCCGACCAGCAATGAAACCCGGCCACCATACAGCATGCGGCTCCAGACATCGCGGCCCAGGCCATCGGTGCCCATCCAGTGCTGCCATGAGGGTGCCAGCAGGATCTGTTTGACGTTGATATCATCAGGGTCATACGGTGCCAGCCACGGTGCCAGCAATGCCAGCAGCAATATCACGCTAATCATGCATAAACCGGCAACGGCCAAGGGGTTGTGTAAGATTTTTTTCATGGTTGGATAGTTGCGGTCAGCGGTTAGGCATCACCCCTTTGCGCAGTCGTGGATCTGCCCATGCATAAGCGAGGTCAGCCAGCAGGCTGCCTAGCAGGGTGAGCGCCGAGCCTATGGTCAATATCCCCATCACCACCGGGAAATCGCGCATCATCACCGCTTCATAAAACAACTTGCCCATGCCGGGGATGGCAAAAATAGTCTCGGCGATCACCGAGCCGCCTATCAGGCCAGGCAGCGACAGACCTATCAGCGTGATCAGCGGCAACAAGGCATTGCGCAGGGCATGTCTATAAGTGACAGTGCGGTCACTCAGGCCTTTGGCGCGCGCAGTGGTCACGTAATCCTGGCTCAACACATCCAGCATGCCGTTTTTCACAAACAGGGTGATGCCGGCCAGGCCTGTGATAGAAGGGATCACCACCGGCAGGAACACATGCATAAACAGGTCCTGGCCCTTTTGCCAGAAACCCAGCTGCTCGTAATTCAGGCTATGCATGCCGGAGATGGGAAACCACGGGTGTATCACGCCCAGCCAGTACATCAGCAGCAATGACAGCCAGAATCCGGGAATCGAAAAGCCGATAAAATTGAACAGGGTGATGCTGCGGTCCGGCCATTGCCCGTAGCGTTTAGCCGCCATCACGCCCAGGGGGATACCAATCGACAGGGTGATGAGCAGGCCGGCGATATTCATGAGCAAGGTGATGGGCAGGGCTTCTTGTATCATGCCCGGCGTCACATTGCCGTCTTTATCTTTCTCGGCCCAAAATACCGGCCGCTGATGGCTGGCAAACGAATGGCCGAAATCCAGCTTTACCAGGCGCTGCATCCACAAGCCATATTGCACGATCACTGGCTTATCCAGGTTGTATAACTCGCGCAGTTTTTGCCTGGATTCTTCCGATGACTTGGGGTCGAACGCAGATTCAGTGCTGGTGATATCACCAGGTGCCAGATGCATGATAAAGAACGAGATCAGGCTGATGCCTATCAGCATCGGAATCATCCAGAATAGTCTTTTCAGCAGGTAACGTAACATGATTATTGTGCCTGAAACTGAGTGTGTCTCAGTGACATCGGGATATACCACTTTTGTGAGTCGTAACCCACACCCGCTGGCGGTACCGGGTCCATGATGCCGCGCACACGCTTATGAATAGCCGTTAAATTATATCCGGCCGACAAGTACACAATAGGGCTGTCGTCGTACAATACTTCAGCCAACTGGTGATAAATATGCATGCGTTTTTCCGGGTCAAATTCGCGCCTGCCCTGTTCCAGCAGTTGATCGGCCTTAGCGTTGCTATAACCGATAAAATTGAATTGTCCTGGCTTTTGCTGGCTGGAATGCCAGATCCCAAACTGGTCAGGTTCCAACCCTAATTGCCAGCCCATCAACACAGCATCAAAATCGCCGGTTTTAATAAAGCGCGTGATAAAGCTGGCCCATTCTATAGAGCGGATACGGACATCGATACCGACCTCTTGCAGGCGGCGCTGAATAATGACGGCAGATTTTTCGCGCTCTTTGTTGCCGTGATTGGTTAACACCTCAAAAGAAAGCTTCTTGCCATTTTTGTCTACGAAACCGTCACCATCCGTGTCCTGGTAACCCGCCTCAGCCAGCAAGCTGCGCGCTTGTTGCGGATCAAACGGGTAGGGCTTTAATGTAGGGTGACTCCAGCGCGTGCCAGGTTTGTAAGGGGAAGCGATCTGTACCCCCAGGCCCAGATAGACGCCATCTATGATCTCCTGCTTATCAATGGCAAGATTGATTGCTTTACGGATACGTATGTCAGTGAATGGCTGGCGTTTCAGATTAAAACCCAGGTAGGTATAACTGTTGCCTAGCGATTTATATTGATTCAGTCTGGCCTGCAGTTCTGGCCTGGCCGGAATGATGCGTGCATAAGTGATAGGGTCCAAGCTCAGGCTGTCAATATTGTCCGCCATCAGCTCCAGAAACTGTGCACCCGGGTCAGGAATGATACGTTCCACCAGATGGTCGATATTGGCAGGCCCCAATACAGATTTAGGGTTTTTCTCCAACTTGATATATTCCCCATGTCGCCATTCTTTGAGTTGATAGTAATGGCTACCCATAGGTTTTTGCGCAAAACTGGTGGTATGCAGATCTTGGCCCGCCAGTTTATGTTTGGGTAATATTTGCAGGCCCGCCCAACTATCCAGTGCCGGAGAAAAGGCTTCTGCATAGTGCGCAACAAAGGTCAGTTTGTCTGGCGTTTCTGCTTTGGTCACTAACTGAAAGTCTGAGGCATAAGGGCTGCGCGTTTTTTCATCAATGATCGCCTGCCAGGTGAAGAGTACATCTGCACTAGTCAATGGCTTGCCGTCTGCCCATAGCAAACCTGGTTTTAAGTGAAAAGTCAGCGTTTTCTGATCTGCAGATACTTGCCATGATTCCGCCAGTTCTCCAGCCAGATCCAGGTTTTGATTGTAGGTCAGCAGGCTGTTAAATAAATTGGCAGTGATACTGCTGGAAGCGGACTCACCAGCCACCATGAAAATCAGACTGCTGGGGTCTGAAGGCATGGCGCCCCTTAATGTGCCACCTGTTTGTGGCGGGTAGGGCTGGTTCAGTGCAGAGGCGTTCTGTTCAGGTTTATCTGCGCCACAAGCCGCAAGCAGGCTGCATATAGCTAGGGTGAGTAAATGACGCTGGAACATGGGCAGTTTTTTGGGCTTTGCAAAAAAGCGGATGTCACACTGATCATCCATCATATACAAGTTTTATTATTTATGACTGTTTTTGGTTTTTTTTACATGTGAAGTCGTTGTTTTCCTGGCAGAAGAGGAGCTGCTCTTTGCGCTATGCTTGCTGCTTGGCTTGCTGGTTGAAGAGGTTTTCTTGCGGCTGCTCCTGCCACTATCCGCAGCGCTGCTTTTTTTGCCAGAACCGCTGGCGGTGCTCTCCTGCTGCTCGAATTGCAGTGTCTGGCCCACGGTCAGGTTTTTGCTCTTTAAATGGTTCTGCTGCATGATCTGCTTGGAACTGACGCCATAACGTTTCGCCAGTTTGGAAAGCGTGTCGCCTTGCTTTACCTTGTGCGAAATAGCCGTGTATTTATTGGCCGAGGCTTTTTCCACCGCCACTTCTATCGGGATCTGCGCCATGGCGACCGCGTCTATAGGCTTGGTCAGGGTGGAGTGGTTGCCAGCCGGTACTAACAAGGTCCTGCGCACGATCAGGTTTCTGTTGGGCTTGAGGTTGTTGGTGGCGCTGAGCTCATACAGGCTGATATCAAAACGATTGGCGATATCGCCCAGGCGCTCGCCACGTTTGGGGTGATAGCTATGCCAGTTAGACAAGGGGCGCGTATAACCATTTAAATTGTTGGTGAAATTGCTGGCTGCCCAGGTCGGCAATAGCAGCTTCTGGAAACTGTTTTCGGTGATCAGCACTGGCCGGGTGAAACTGGGGTTCAGCGCGGTGAACTCTTCCAGCGAGATGCCGGCCAGTTCTGCCGCCAGTTTGGCATCTATCTTGTTCGGCGCCTGCACCGTGGTGAAATACGGTTTGTTGGGGATCTCATTCAAGGTCAGCCCGTATTGTTCTGGCCGGAAAACAATGTTTTTGATCGCCTGCAGCTTGGGCACATAGTTACGGGTTTCGTCCGGCAGTGACAAATGCTGGTAATCGGTAGGCAAGCCTAGTTGACGGTTGCGCTCTATGGCACGCGCCACGGTGCCTTCACCGGCATTGTAGGCCGCCAGCGCCAGGTCCCAGGCGCCAAACATGGTGTAGAGTTTTTGCAGGTAATTGAGTGCCGCCTGTGTCGCCGCCGTCACGTCTTTACGCGAGTCTTTCCAGTAATTCTGCTTGAGGCCGAAATCTTTACCGGTAGAAGGGATGAACTGCCAGATGCCAGAAGCCTTGCTGGTGGATAAGGCTTTAGGGTTAAAGCCGCTTTCTATCATGGGCAGCAGCGCGATCTCAGTCGGCATGCCGCGTTTTTCTACTTCTACCACGATGTGATACAGGTATTTCTTGCTGCGTTCGAGCATGCGCGAGACATAATCAGGGCGAGACGCGTACCACTGCTCATGTTTATTGGTGTAGGTCGAATCGATATCCGGCATGTTAAAACCGTCACGCACGCGGTCCCACAAGCTTTCCTGTAGCGTCAGCGCATCTTCAAACTGGTAGCTGGAGCTATAACTTTCAGTATCGGTCTCGCCAAAGTTCTCTTCATAACCACCATTGTCAGTCGAAAGCGTCGCTGGCTCCACGTATTCAGCCATCGCCAGCATAGGAAAGGCTGAAAAAGTGATACATAGCAGTAATTCATTAAAACGCATGACGGTGTTTCTAAATCCTGAGACTGATGCAAAAGGCCATATGCGGATACCGACTGTCCGGGCATAAGAGCCTATGCATGCATTGATCAAACCTGAGTGGCCGTTGAGCACTGTCAGACAGCATGTGAGTGACGTAACGTATAGCAGCGCTTAAAGGAGGACATCATTCTACGTTAATTTCCCGGTCAGACAAGCCCTTGCGCCCATGCTGAGTTTGTGCGTGCGCATGGCGTGGGCTAAAACACATTGCGGCGTGCCCGCAGCTCGGCAAACACATCTACCGGCTGCCAGTGATAAAAGGCAGCTTGCTGGCTCAGTGGCAGGCAACGTAAAAAGGGATTGGTGGCTTTTTCTAATGCCAGCGTGGTCGGCAGTGTGGGTTGTTGCCGCTGGCGCAGGGCGGCGGTGTCTTGCGCGCGTTGCTGCAAGGCCAGGTTGTCCGGTTCCACCGTCAGGGCGAATGCGATGTTATGCGCGGTATATTCGTGCGCCGGGTAGATCAGGGTGGCCGCGGGTAAGGCCGCTATACGTTGCAGCGAGGCATACATTTGTGGCGGGCTGCCCTCAAACAGGCGGCCGCAGCCGGCACCAAAAATAATATCGCCGCTGAATAAATGCTGCTGGTTGATATAAAAGGCAATATGGTCCAGGGTGTGGCCGGGCAGCGATAACACGACACACGACAGGCCAGGGAAAGTCTTGAATACGATCTGTTCGCCATCTTTTACCCTGACCGCATCCAGTTCGCGGTAGGCGGCATGGTCGTTGTCCGGGGCATACACCTGGCAGCGCCAGTGTTGCTGCAATGCCAGTGCCCCGCCAGTATGGTCGGCATGGTGATGGGTCAGTAAAATGCCGTCCAGCTGGTAACCGCCGGCTTGCAGCGCCTGTTGCACCACGCTGGCATCACCGGGGTCGACCACCAGGGCATGTTTACCCGCGTGTATCAACCATAAATAGTTATCGTTGAAAGCGGGCAGGGCAGTGATTTGTATACTTGCAGAAGTTTCGTGCATCACGCATCATTGAGAAAACGCGCACTGTTGTCAAGAACGGGTGTGATGCATGCTTGCAGCATGCATGATGATTAATTCTTTCGCCGGAGCCTATATTGCAGTCTGATCAGCCAGCCACCTTTGATGCGACCGCGCTAGGGCACTATATTTCACAGCGCGAAACCGCGATTTACGGGCAGGCAGTGGCAGATGTGTTTGGCTTTCATGCCTTGCAGCTAGGCTGGCCAGGCTATGACCTGCTGGCGCAGAGCCGCATCCCGTATAAACATTATTTACACGAGCACGCCCTGAAAGAAGGCGCTTTGCTGTGTGAGCCGGAGTTTTTGCCATTGGCTGAAAACTCTGTAGACCTGATCTGCATGCCGCATGTGCTTGAGCACTGCCACGATCCGCGCCAGGCCTTGCGCGAAGCCTTTCGCGTGCTGGTGCCGGAAGGGACCCTGATCCTGACCGGCGTCACGCCATTCAGCTGCTTAGGCTTACGGGCAAAAATAGGCTGGTTCAAGCAGGCCGGAGCCTTCAAGCGACTGTTTACTGCCCGCCGCATCAGGGACTGGTTGAATGTACTGGGCTTTGAGGTGGTGCAGAGCAATTACCTGATGCATGCGCTGCCCATCAATGACTTTAACTGGCTGCAGCGCCAGGCCAGGCTGGAAAAATGGGGGGCGTGCACCCTGGGCATGACCGGAGGCGTTTATTTTCTGGTGGCCAAGAAAAGGGTGTTGAATATGCGCCTGCTTAAGCCAGACTGGAAAAAATCTCCGCTGAACCAGGCCTTGCAGGCGCAAAAAAGCCGCACGCGCATTCAAAACAAAGTGCAAAAACAGTTAGAATGCGCGCATGTCGACACAAAGCTGGATTGAAATGTACGCGGACGGGGCCTGTAAAGGCAACCCGGGGGTAGGTGGTTGGGGCGTTTGGCTGAAAGCCGGGCTGCATGAGAAGGAGTTGTTCGGTGGTGAAGCATTGACCACTAACAACCGCATGGAGTTAATGGCAGTGATCCAGGGCCTGCAGGCGTTAAAAAAGCCTGCCCATATCAAAATTTATACCGATTCCAGCTATGTGCAAAAAGGCATGACGGAATGGATCAAAGGCTGGAAGCAGAAGCAATGGCGGACGGCCGATAAAAAACCGGTCAAGAATGCCGATCTGTGGCAGATGCTGGATGAGCTGGCCAGCCCGCATACCATAGACTGGATCTGGGTCAGGGGGCATGCCGGTAACCTGGGTAACGAGCGCGCCGATGTGCTGGCCAACCAGGGTGTACTCACCGTGGCAAAATCGCCGGTCTGAATCAACGTTAACCCGACCTGAATCAACTTTAAAAAGCCCAGCCATGAGACAAATCTTTCTGGATACCGAAACCACCGGTTTATACCCTGACCAGGGGCACCGCATCATTGAGATCGCTGCGGTGGAGATTTTTAACCGCAGGCCCACCCAGCGCCATTTTCACGTTTATATCAACCCTGAACGCGAGATCGATGCCGGTGCGCAGGAAGTACACGGGATCTCGCTCGAGTTCCTGCAGGATAAACCGCTGTTTGCGCAGGTGGCTGACGAATTCATAGCATTCGTACGCGGTGCCGAGCTGATCATCCACAATGCGCCGTTCGATATGGGCTTTCTCAATATGGAGTTGGCCAGACTGGGGATGGATAAGCTGGAAACGGCAGTCAGCGGTATCATAGATACGCTGAAAATGGCCAAAGAATCGCGCCCGGGGCAGCGTAACAACCTGGATGCATTATGCCGCCATTTTGGCATCGATAACTCCAAGCGTACCCTGCACGGCGCCTTGCTGGATGCGGAGTTGCTGGGTGAAGTCTATATCGCGATGACGCGTGGCCAGGAAAGCCTGCTGATGGAGTTATCCGGCACCGAAGAGCAAGTCTCCCACGACAGCGTTGCCGTTGACTTGAACAACGTGAAACTGCTGGCCGCTGACGCTGAAGAACTGGCCGCGCATGCCAAGTATATCGAAGGCCTGGCCAAATCTGGCGCAACGCCCTGGTAAACCGGTTTTGAATTAAATCTGGGTCAACCAGCGGTTAGGCAAACGCATCTGTCCAGCTGTTAGGCGTTTCATACAGCCTGACTTTGATCAGTTTGAGATGGTTATCAAAGGTGCCGTGATATTGCGCTTTAAGCAACTTAAAGGCCTCGGCAGCCATGTTTTCTGCGGTTGGGATAGTCGGGAAGATCACAGTCTTGTGACCAGGCAGGCTGTTTAAAAAGTCCAGCACAGCGGTATCGCCTTGATAGACCAGAAAGGCATGGTCCCAGCGATCAACAATGGTTTCTCTGGCAATGCGCTTAACGTCGGCAAAGTCCATCACCATTCCGTTTTCTGAAGCGTGTTCCGCCTGAATGATTTCACCCGATAAGGTGATCTCTATCGCGTAGCGGTGACCGTGTAAATTGCGGCATTGACTTTTGTGATCAGGAATACGATGTCCGGCATCGAACTCCAAGCGTGTAGTAATTTCCATGACGATATTATATCAGTAACCATGCAGCACGCTCTGCACGAAAACCGATCACTGCATTAATATAGGTCGTCAATATCCATCAATGCATCTTCGTCGGCCGAATAGTGTTTATGACTTTTTTCATAGCTGCCATAGCTGGTGTCAAAATCATCCACTTCATCGCCGGCAAAGTCTTCCAGCATCTGGTCTATACGCTTAAATTTGTCGGTAGGTCCTGCTTTTTGCAACATAATTCACTCCTTACTGGTAGTTGATATTGCTCAAACATGTCAGTCATGACATTCTTACCGTAATCATTAGCATAGACTGTGCCAAAGCCGGGTTTAGTTCCTGCGTTGTGGGCAACGATAGTCAGTCAAAAATAAAAAAATGCCTTATGATCGACAGAACAATTGCGCTAACTGATTGTCTGTAAAGAATTAATATAAATATTATTGTTAAATTTTCAGGAGAAAAGTAATGCGTGGTTTGATCATCGCGTTGTGCACTATAGGAGTTTCTACGATGGCCAATGCTGATTGTTTACCTTTCTATCAACACCAGTTTAAGACCCTGCAAGGTCAGACTGTCGATTTTTGTCAATTCCAGGATAAACCTATCCTCGTCGTCAATACCGCCAGCAAGTGTGGCTTTACCCCGCAGTTTGAAGCGCTGGAGGCTATCTATGAGCAATACAAGGACAAAGGCCTGGTGGTGATCGGCTTCCCCTCCAACGACTTCAAGCAGGAACCAGGCAATAACAAACAGGTAGGGGACTTCTGCAAACTGACATATTCTGTCAAGTTTCCCATGGTGGAAAAAACCAGCGT
Source organism: Methylophilus luteus (assembly GCF_042676265.1). NCBI lineage: Bacteria > Pseudomonadati > Pseudomonadota > Betaproteobacteria > Nitrosomonadales > Methylophilaceae > Methylophilus > Methylophilus luteus. The sequence goes on along the minus strand of NZ_JBHTKB010000001.1, from coordinate 872,163 downwards.
CACCGGCGCCACTGCCAATCCGCTCTATCAGCAACTGATCAAACAGACCGGCAAAGCACCGCAATGGAATTTCTATAAATACGTGATCCTGCCCGGCGGCCAGAAAGTGTATTCATTCAACAGCATGACACGCCCGGACAGTGAAGAAATCGTCGGTAAAATAAAGCCTTATTTAAAGTAGCGGCTCTTATCTAAATGAATGGCAGACCTTGGGCTAAATGCACATTCGATGTAAGGCGGGAAAAACTGTAACCCTTTTAATTCATTAAATGTTTATCCGTTTAAATGATAAACATACAAAAAAGTTAAGTTTTTCACGCTAGTTTTCTAACGAAAATGTCTGCTACCCCTTATAATCCGCTGTCAGGATTAGTCAGTCTTTTGAGGGCTTACTCCTCCTAGGTTCTGTATTGAAGTCCAGTATTGAACAAGAAATACTTAAATCGCTCGATGCCTACCAGGTTAACCATATAATTTATGAATGAAGCAATCTAATGGGCATTCAAATTGAGTACCTCTCCCTTGCAGAATTAAAGTCTCAGCCCCTGGCATGGCAAAATAAGGTGCTGGGCCTGGTCAGCTTTGTCGATGCTGCAGGCGTCTATGAGGCGCAGAAAATCAATGGCCAGATTCCAGGGATTTTTCTGGGTGCGTCGGTACTTTCTGGCGCCGAGTCAGCAAGCGAGATCTTGCTGTCAGACGAATCCAGCATGGACACGAAACAGCCATTGATCAGCGGTGAGCAGGGGCAAATTCGCTACCGGTGCAACGGTGATCTGCTATTTGGCGTGATCAGCCTGGATGAAGCATCTGAATTAATCATCACAAGTCCTGGCAATCCCTTTTCTGCGTTGCAACAGGCGACGGAAATCGCTTATCAGCAGATCTTCACACTGCTAGATGATCTGGGTTTCCCCAACGTATACCGTTTCTGGAACTACATGGCCAATATCAATGGCAGTGACGGTGATGATCAACAAAACCTCGAACGCTATCGTCAATTCAATATCGGTCGCAAAAACGTATTCGTCAAGATGGGCAGGGAGCACGGGCAGCAATTACCAGCGGCATGCGCCCTAGGCTTGAAAGGCGGGCCACTGACTATTGCTTTTTTAGCAGGTAAGGCGCCGGCAATAGCGATTGAAAACCCGCGGCAGGTCAAGGCTTACAATTATCCGGAACAATACGGCCCGCGCACGCCCAGCTTTTCACGCGCCACCTTGGTGCACATAGAACAGAAAGCGTGCTTGTTCATCTCGGGAACTGCGAGTATCGTGGGCCATGAAACGCTACATGCCGAGGATATCACTGGCCAGACCCAGGAGACTTTAGTCAATCTTGAGGCGGTTGTCAGCGAAGCTAACCGTGTACAAGGAGGGGCAGTGTTCGATCTTTCTAATGCCTGTTTCAGGGTATATGTACGCCATGCGGCTGACCTGGATAGCATACGTGAAACCATGCGAAATCATTTCAGCCATCAGGTGCAGGCGGTATTTGTGCAGGCGGATATCTGCCGCGAAGAATTGCTGATCGAGATTGAAGCAACCCTGCAACAAACAAGCATTGCGCACGCGGCATGAAAACCGGACAAACTCTCACGCATCCAATCTCCAGCATGCTAGGGCGCTTGTATGATTATTTTGTGCTGTATGCCGGCCTGATCTGGCTGGGATTTCTCAGCCTGTGCTGGACACTGGTTGCCAGCCTGCTCTACCCATTGCTTCCAGAGCGCAAAGGCTTATATCTGGGGCGTTACGTCATCATGATCTCTTTTCGCCTCTACCTGGCCAGCCTGAGTTCATCGCAGCGGTGCAGCTTTGACCTGTCCGAACTTGATGCGCTGCGTAACGATGAGCCTTTGATCATTGCGCCCAATCATCCGTGTCTGCTGGATGCGGTCATGATTATTTCCAGATTGCCGAATATCGCCTGCGTGATGAAGTCAGAACTGATGAATAATGTTTTTCTGGGGGCAGGGGCTAGACTGGCACGTTATATTCGTAACGAGCCTATACGTCAGATGGTGATGCAGGCGACCAGGGACTTTAAAACCGGTAGCCATTTATTGTTGTTCCCAGAGGGCACGCGCACAGTGCAACAGCCTGTCAATGCCCTGAAAGGCAGCATCGCCCTGATCGCGCAAAAGGCCAAAGTACCGGTGCAAACCGTGATCATTGAAACTGACTCACCTTTCCTCAGCAAAGGCTGGTCCTTGTTCCGCAAACCTGCAATGCCGATCAGCTATAGAGTCCGGCTGGGCAAAAGGTTCTCGCCGCCGGAAAATACCCATCGCTTTATGGAAGAACTCGAACAGTATTTCAGGGATGTGCTTAAGCAGGATACCGCTGACATGGCTGTCAGTGAAAATATCAGCACAACCATAGATACATCAAATTTTAAGTCACCGATTCAATTGTGAATCAGGCACACCCCGAGATAAGTCCTACTATGAACCCTTCAAACACCCATATTGTGCTTATCCCCAGCTACAACCCTGGCGTCAAGGTATACGAAACCGTGCAGTCTGCACGCGAATTCTGGAACCCGGTGTGGGTGGTGATAGACGGCAGTACCGATGGCTCTGAAGTGGCGTTAAAAGCCATGGCCGAGCAGGATAGCGGGTTGCGGGTGATACACCTGCTGCAAAACCAGGGCAAGGGCGCTGCCGTATTGCAGGGTCTGCAACAAGCGAGTGCAGCTGGCTACACGCATGTGCTGACCATGGATTCTGACGGCCAGCATCCGGCAGAACTGATTCCGCAGTTTATGCAGGCATCGATAGAACAACCGAAGTCTATGGTGTTGGGCAAGCCTATCTTTGACGCCAGCGCGCCGAATATCCGTGTGCAGGGTCGTAAGCTCTCCAATATGTGGGCCAACCTTGAGACGCTGGGCGGAAATATCGGCGATTCGCTGTTCGGTTTCCGCGTGTATCCGATAGAACCGCTGAGAAAAGTGATGCGCTTCAACCCGTGGATGCGGCATTTTGATTTCGATCCGGAAGCCGCGGTGCGTTTAAGCTGGCTGGGGGTTAAAGTCATTAACCTGCCGGCACCGGTCCGTTATTTCAGTTCTGCTGAAGGTGGAGTCTCGCATTTTCGTTACTTGCGCGACAATGTGCTGCTGACCTGGATGTATACAAGGTTGTTCGTCGGCTTTGTTCTTAGGCTGCCGATATTGATGGCGCGGCGCTTGCGCGAGCGTTTTTAAGAAACTTTCATCAAGCACATCTTTGCCATACGTGGTTGCGTATAAAGAATGTCTTTTTACATAGCCGCGCCTGGTCTGACTTAGCACTTGATCAGTGCCAGCTCAACGTCATCTCAAGCAATCATCCCGATTTAAATCATGCCGCCGTTAATCGAGATGATCTGCCCGGTAATGTAAGTCGACTGGTCTGAAGCCAGGAAACTGACCAGGTCGGCGACTTCTTTGGCGGTGCCCGCGCGCTTCATAGGCACCATGTTGGCAATCGCTTGCGCATCAAAACTATTCTCGGTCATGGTGGTTTCAATAATGCCGGGCGCGACCGCATTCACGGTGATTCCACGGCTGGCGACTTCCTGTGCCAGCGATTTGGTCGCCGCATTCAGTGCACCTTTGGCCGCAGAATAATTGGTCTGGCCGCGGTTGCCGGTAATGCCGGAAATAGACGATACATTGACGATACGCCCCCAGCGGCTACGTATCATGGGCATCATCAGTGCTTGCGTCACATTAAAAAAACCGTTTAGCGAAACATCGATCACGCTATGCCATTGTTGCGGGCTCATACCAGGAAACACCGCATCATCATGGATGCCGGCATTATTGACCAGCACCTGGATAGGCTGGTCTTCAACCAGCGCGCCAAGTACGCTGTGGACCGCAGCCTGATCTGTGACATCAAACTGCAAGGCTTCAGCGCTGCCGCCCGCTGCGGTGACTTGCGCTGCCAGCTGTTCGGCAGTTGCCTTGTTGCTGTTAGCATGAATAAATACGTGATAGCCATCTGCGGCTAATCGCTGGCAGATCGCCGCACCGATACCGCCGCTACCGCCTGTGACCAAAGCTCTTTTCATGATGCAATTTCCATAAATTAAATTTGCGAACTAGATTCAACTACCCGATTTGCCGGCCCGATTTCCCGGACTGATTTTTCAGGTGATCAAGGCATTAGCGTCCAATACCACTGCCGCTCTGCCTTGCAGCAGTATGTTTTCATTCGCACTGACCTTAAACTCATACAACATATTATTTTCATTCGCCATGATACAGGTGGCCTCGATCAACAGATCCGCTGCAATATCATCCAGGCGGGCCACATGCATGTTCACGCCACGCACGCTGACCAGGTAACCGACTTTAGGGGCTGGCTGGTTCCTGGGGGCCGTCAGTGCACCGTGCACGGCCATCGCCTGCGCTGCATACTCTATGCCGCTTGCGATCCCCAACTGCTGACCAGATCTTAAAGGGTTGCTTGCTGAACGGTGGCTGCTGGCGATGCAACTGATATTCAAGGCGTCCCAGGCTTTAACATGCTGGAGCAGGCACATATCGCCCTGATGCGGAATATGGCTGGCGATCCACGTGTGGTCTAGTGCTGCACAGGATTCGAGACGGGCTGGTTGTTCTAGCAAGATCGCACCTCTACTGCCAGGCGTAAACCATCCAGGTAATCCAGCACCACCAAGCCGTGTTGCTGGCTTGCGATCAGTTGCAGTAACGGCAGGCCGCGCATGGAGGGCAGGCTGGTGCGCAGGTTTTCCAGCGCAGCATCATCAAACTTGTCAGCTGGCTCATGGGTGATACTGACCGTTATCTGCGCGATGCTTTGTTTACTTTTTTCCGCCGCCAGCACCAGGGCAATGCCGCTATTGTCTGGAATCGGCCGTTTGCTGAACATGGGTTCAGGGTAAGGGGTATCGCTAGCCATCAGGATACAAGCCGTGCCTTCAACCACGACTTGCGTCAGCGCATCCAGCAGCCCGGCGCCAAAGCTGGCGTCAAATGCGCATAACACCGATGAAGTCGCCATGGTTTTTGTCGCAATGCTCCAGTAGCCTGCTGCAGCGTTATGCACGGAGTTGTGAAAGCGGGTAGGGGAGATCTCGCGGTCTTCAGATGCCAGCATTTCACAGATGCTATGACAGTTCAAACCATCGCCATTCGAGAAAGAAAATACACTGGGCAGGTTGCTGTCTGCCAGCGCGGCCTGTGATAAGGCTTCCAGCGAGGTTGCCAGGGTGAGTTTTACGATGTCGCTGGCGCGCCTGCGCTCTGCCGCTGGTAAAAGTTCTGGTACGGGAATCACCGTTTTAGCGGATAGATAGGGTTGCAAACCAGCAAGAACCTGACTTCCGCTTGCCCAGTCATTCAGTCCCGGGCCTATCAGGCCTATGCCTTCGATATATGCCGTTAATTTGGAAGTCATGATTTGTCAGCCGTTTCTGCGGTGATTGCGCTGGCTAAGCCTAAGATCAGGCTGCAGTTGGTGCCGCCAAAGCCGAATGAGTTGCTCATCACCCGCTGCAGGGCTTGCGGGCGGTTTTGCAACTGGTAATTCAGCGGCAGTTCAGTATCTGTGGTTTGGGTATTTAGTCCGCCGGGAATAAAACCGTGCTGCAAGGCAAGGGCGCAGATCACGGCTTCTACTCCCCCTGCCGCGCCTAGCGTATGCCCGGTAGCGCCTTTAGTGGAACTGCAGGGTACATCCCTGTTTTCCTCGCCGAACAATGCGCTGACAGCCTTGGTTTCTGCTGCATCATTACTCGGCGTCGCCGTGCCATGCAGATTGATGTAATCAATTGCAGACGGTTGCAGGCCAGCGCTGTGCAAGGCTTGCTGCATCGCCATATTTGCGCCCAATCCCTCAGGATGCGGCGAGGACATATGGTAGGCATCGCTGGATTCGCCTATGCCGAGTAAAACAATATCCTTTTGGCTGGTATTTGAGGCCAGGCCGGGTGTGGCTGTTTCAGGCACACGTTCCAGCAAGGCAAAAGCGGCGGCTTCGCCAATCGAGATACCATCCCTGTCCTTGTCAAAAGGCCGGCATGCCTGGCTGGAAAGCAGGTTCAGCGAATTGAACCCATACAGGGTAGTCAGGCATAGTGTATCGACACCGCCTACGATCGCCGCATCTATCAGGCCAGCCTCTATCATGCGGCGTGCGACGCTGAATACCTTGGCACTCGAGGAACATGCAGAGGACACCACTGCCGCTGGCCCGGTCAGCTTGAAATAGTGGCGGGTAAAGTTGGCAACCGAATAGGTATTCTGGGTTTTACCGTAATCCAGGCCATCAGGCAGTGCGCCTGTGCTTTCATCGCGGTTGCGGAAAGCCATTTCCGTTTCCAGTATGCCTGAAGTGCTGGTGCCTAAAAACACACCGATACGCTCAGCGCCATACTGGCGTATAGCGGCGTTGACAGACTGATCGAAGCCATCCTGCTCCAGGCCTAATTTGGCCAGGCGGTTATTGCGGCAATCGAAAGCCTGCATGCCTTCAGACATGGTGACTTCATCCACGCCTTCAACTTCGCCGATAAATGTTGGCAGATCTACGGTCTCGAAATCGCAGGGTTTCAGCGCCTGTCGTTGTTGTAACAAAGCATCCAGTGTCTGCTGCAAGCCTTTGCCTATGCAGCTGGTCACGGTGAAATGTGAAAGTAATAATGGTTTCAAAAAATCTCGGCTTTCATTTCAAGGTTTGTTTGTACGTTTATATTCAATTCGATCACACCGGGTTTGAGTCCAGTATAGCTGACTCCCTGATGGCTGACACACAGCAATTGCAAGCTTTGAGCAAGCATATCAATTGGCGGCCTGGGCCAGGGTGACAAAATGCAGCCCTTTCGCTTTAGCCGCTTGCAATAAAGCGGGCAGGGTAGCGACGATAATGGCTTCACCGTTTACCGTTCTGGCAGCGTTGCCATCGTGCAACAGAACAATAGCGCCCGGACGCAAGCCATTGATCAGCCTGGTTTTTACCTGGTCTGCATCATTCACCCTGGTGTCAAACGCCCGTACCGACCAGCTCGCCAGCTGCAAGCCCAACCGTTTGAGGACGGGATCCAGAAATGGATTGCGCAAACCGGCCGGGGCGCGGAAAAACCGCGGAGCTATGCCGGTGATGCCGTGCAGTGTTTGTTGCGCCGCCACTATTTCATTTGCCATCCTGGTATAACCAAACATAGAAAAGTAGACACTATGCTGCTGGCTATGGTTTTCTATGGCATGGCCGCGTGCCACGATCTCGCGGCACAGCTCAGGGTGTTGTGCGGCTTTGTGACCTATATAGAAAAACGTGGCTTTCACCTGGTAATGGTCAAGGATATCCAGCACTGGTCGCGTGACTGCGGGATCCGGCCCGTCATCTATGGTCAGGGCGATCTCGTTGCGCCGTTTTGCTGATGGCGGTAGTTCGGTCCAGTTTGAGCCTAACCAGGTACTGCGCGGCCACAAACCCACCAGCGAAATCAGCAAATGGTTCGCGAGAAATATCGCAAGCAGCCAAGGCCACCAGCCAGGTGCAAACAGCAGGCAGATGAGCAATGCCGCATGCAGTAAGATCGAAGCTTTCACCAGCCAGGGGGCTTGCCTGAATTTTTCGAGCTTGGCAGAGTTAGCCTGATATTCAGTCATCACTTTGCAACCCTGTCTAGCTGTTGAACTGTTTGCCAGCGTGCCTGTTGTTGATTGAGAAAATTAGACCATAACTGCTGCCATACCGGCCAGGTATGGTCACCCGCTATTTTATCCACCTGGGTGGCAGGGATTACCTGCTCCATCAGCGCGATGCCATTGGCAAAGCGGTCTTCTGTGCCATAAGCCAAATAGATTTCCACATCTTGCGCATGCTTTAACCAGTGCCAGTTGCCACGCTCCAGGTCGTCGTCAGCGATGGCGGCTGGCTGCCATGCATGCAAGCCGCCAGCGCTGACTATCTCACCGGTAGTCATGCGGTTTCCGGGATAGGGTGCCATCAGCAATAGACCGTGCACTTGCCCTGAATAGCGGCGTGCATATGCCATGGCGATATAGCCGCCTATGGAGATCCCGGCCAGCCAGATGGTACTGTATTGCGATGCAAGCGGTTGAATAAGGTCACAGTGTAAGGCATGCAGGGCGGTCAGGTCGGCAATCTGCTCAAAAGGTAATTCGACCAACATCAGGTCGATATCTAGGTCGCGTTCACGCACCGCTTGCACAAAACCCTGGCTGATAAAATCCTCAGGCAGGTAGGTGGCGCCTGGCAGCAAAAGCATCAAGGTGCTTGCCTTATGGTTGCTATGGGCTGAATCAAGCAGGTAGCGCATCAGTCGCCTGCGCTTGCTGCAAACACAGCGGAGAAAATCAATGCCAGGATCACGCCAGGTGCGACCGTCACCCCCATCGCCTGCAACACCGGCACAGTAGAGAAAGCCAGCAGCCCAAAGCCGAGTACCGTAGCCACATTGGCAAACACCAGTGAAGCATAAGTCTTTGGAGAAATCGTTTGCTGAGTAGTTGTAGTGCCCGGGTTAAAAAACAGGGCATAGTTAGAGCCTATAGCCACAATCAGCAGCAAGCCTATCAGGTGCAGTATCATCAGCTGCTGGCCAAACAGGGCCAGGCCTGCCATCACGGTAAACACGGCGGCGGCCAATGGCACAATGATCGCCAGCACCTGCTTGAGCGAACGCAAGGCAAGTAACAGCAGGCCTATGATCGCCAGTACTCCCGCCAGTGACAGCCAGATCGCCTCCTGCATATAGCTGGAGTAGAGATGGTCAGACTCGGCCTTCATATCAACGAATAACACGTGTTCGACTTGCGCATCATCTAGCGCTTTGCGTACCTGTGCCGCATCAATATCGCGGCCAGCCGGGCTGGTGAGCGGAACAAGTGCATTCCAGCGCTGGCCTTGCTGCAATAGCATGGCATCTACCGCCATGGCCATAGAAGTACCTTGCAAGTCGCTGCGTTGCAACAGAGGCCTGCTACGGCCGGTTTGTATCTCTTGCAGGAAAGGCTCGAATGTCCTGGCTTTGACCGGCAAGCCCTGCACGGCAGCGTTCAGCCGCGACTCGAGTTCATCAGCATCAGGCAGACTGTTCAACCTGGCTTGCTGAGCGGCCTGGCTGGGCAGGTAATGGCTGGCACTGTCAAAACCGGCCAGCAAGTCTTTTTCGACCAGCCGGGCCAGAGTAGGCGCTAGTTTTTCGCTATTGCGCAGCACTGTTTCCTGGCTGTCGCCTGACAGAACAATCACATAGCGTACATCGGGTGCGCCCATGCCACCACGCAGCCTGCCGTCCAGTGCCTGGTCAGCGGCACTGACCGGGCTTAATGCCGATAATTCGGTGGTCCATAATTTATCGTGATGCTGGTAGACGATCATGGCGGAAACGGCAACCAGTACTATAGCTGGCCAGCGCAGTGCCCTGGCCGATGTCGCGTAGCGTGCCAGCCTGGTGCCTATAGGGTTGAAATCCTGGATGTTAAACTGAGCCGGTAACAAGTATGGCAATACGTAGCGTGTCATTGCCGCAGCGGCGATCAAGCCTGCGACCGAATACAGGCCCAGCTGTGCCAATCCGGGAAAGCCGGACATCAGCAGTGATGCAAAACCGAACACCGAAGTGAGTACGCCTAACCTTACCGTAGGCCATACTGCTGCTACCCATCGCTTACGGCTATTTTCCTTATCGCCCGCATAGTCAGTTTGCATGAACAGGTAGATAGAATAATCTACCGCTTCACCTATCAATGCGGTGCCAAAGCCCAGGGTGATGCCATGCACCACGCCAAAAGCCAGACTCACTGCGGCGATGCCAGCCAGGATACCGGTTGCTACCGGCAAGAACCCCAGCAATAAAGCTGTTTTAGAGCGATACACTGCCCATAACAGCAAAGCGATCAGCACCGAGCTGACAATGAAAATGAGCCTGACCTGCATTTTGATGGTGTCACGCGCAATCACTGAAAAGACGCCAGGGCCGGTCATTAACAATTTGGGATTGGCGCTGGTTGCTGTCGCTGTCAACGCATGGTCAAACTCGGCTTTTATGGCTTGCATTGCCAGTTTTTGCGCGTCTGTATCAGAACCGGCCGCGCTGGTTTGCAGCAGCAATAATGCAGTCTCGCCATCGCGAGTCGCCCAGGCACCTTGCTGCATTTCCGGATGGCTGGTTGCGCTCATGGCATCCAGTAATTGCAGCATTTCGCCAGTCGGGTCATGCGGTAACAAAGATTTCATCAGCAAACCGGCCGGGGAGGCGATCTGGTCTATGCTGTCGCTGATGGCTGCATGCAGGCCGTCACTGCTGAAGCGCTCAGGCGTCACTGCCGGGCTCAGCAGGTAGCGATTCTTATATAAATATTCACGGTCGCGCTCTGCGCTCTTGGCTTCGCCGTTGTTGACGCTGACAAACGCGGGGTTGTCGCGCAGCTTTTTGGCAATCGCCTTGGAAAGCGTGGCGCGGGTTTGCACATCTGCGCCTTCAATACCGACCAGTATCAGCCGCGACGCCAGCCCGTCTTTGAGCTGGTCCATCAGCAGTTGTTGCTCGGCAGTGGGGTGGCTGGGCAGAAAAGCGGATAAATCCGCTGTAAAGTGGCTGCGGCTGATCACCCCCAGGCTAAGCAATACCAGCACCAGCCAGACAATGATGGCTGTACGCGCATGGCCAGGGGAGTAAATGGATTTAGTCACGTGATGATCAGCTGATAAGCGCTATTGAATCGAAACCGGGGTGTCAGCGACAGGGGTGATAGTCATCACTGAACTGTCGCCATCGGCCTGTTTGATTTCTATGGTCTGCACCTGCTGGCTGACACCACTGATGGTGATGCTGCTCACCACTTTTTTCATCTTTTCCAGACTAGGTAACAGAGTGAGTGTCCAGTTTTCTTGCGTACCGGAAAGACTCAGTTTATAAGACTTTTCCAGGGCCTTGCGGTCACCGGCCAGCGTGCCGCGTATGCTATCGATAAAAGCTGCGATTTCCGGGTAGCTTTGCAAAGACAAGACGTGTTTGCGGCCACGTTGTTCTACGGTCAGTTTATCTTTTTCCAGTAGCATGCTTTCAGGTTTGGGTTTTAAAGTACGCTTTTCCAAACGGTCAGGGGCCGTGTAAAACAACTCACCGGATGACTCGACCGGTTTGTCCAGCACCGCGATATTCTTCTTCTCGATAAAACTGGCATGGCCACTTTGTGTGCTTGCCAGCGCCTGCATCAGCTGATCGATATCAAAACTATTGTCAGCATGGCTGGCAACCGCCAGCAGCGTGAAACACAGGCTGCTAAGCCCCACCAGCAGGCGGCGTTTAGTGTTAGAAAATATGGCGATATTCATTGTTTCCTTTCTGCTAGTGAAGCAGGGGTCGTTTGCCAGTAGTCAAAAAAGTTAAACCAGTTGTAAGGCGCCAGACGCGTGTATTGGTTCAGCAACTCGGTATAACGGGCAATGGCAGCATTGACCGCCTGTTCACGCTCGCCACGCGGGGTCTCTGAAAAGTCTGCCAGCGTTTCAAACACGACCTGGTAGCGGTTGCCACCCAGATACAGGCCGGCCATGAACACCACCGGGCGTCGTAACAGGGCAGCCATGCGGAACGGGCCGCTAGGGATGGCTGCGATATCGCCCAACAACTCTACTTCTGCCATCGGTTCATTGCCCAGCGTGCGGTCAGACAGCATGCCGACCAGCATGCCTTCATCCAGGTGCTGTTTGAATTGCAGCATGGAATCGAGGTGGCCCAGCGGAATAACGCCCATGGATGCTTCTGGATTGATGGCGGCCAGCATGGCATTGATCTTCTGTGCATTGTCTTCATGCATCACCATCGCCACTTTCAACCCCGGCAGTTGCCGGCCGATCGCTCGCATCACTTCAAAACTGCCCAGGTGTGCCCCCATCAGCAACACGCCCTGGTTGGCTTCTATCAGCGGGTTGATCACGTCTTTGCCCTGAATCTCGATATCGAACAAGTCGTAATTGCGATTGATCAGGTAGATACGGTCATGAATGGTAGAAGCAAAGCTGAAAAAGTGCCGGTATAGATCCCGCCAGGTCGCTGGTCTTCCCAGTGCGCGGGGTAAATAATTCAGTGAGGCTTTACGGCTGGCAGGTGAGAACAGTACAAAATAAAAGGCGATCAGATGCAGTGCCGAGCGTGAAACCTGGCGGCCCAGGCGCAGCGATAACCAGCTCATGATACGCAGCATCAGCATATTGCTGCGCTCTTTGCGCTGTAGCCAGGGCGCAGATTTCTGGTAAACGCTTTCTTTTTCTTGTGACATGCGATCAGGCTTTCGCTGCTGGACTAAGGCTGCCGATGACGATCTGCCTTTGCCTGTCAGGGTCGGGACATGACACCTCGAATTTAATACTGCCACTGGCGAGTTGCTGGTATTCCAGGCTGGCAGATTCCCCTGGCGTCAACGGGCTCAGGAACTTGACTGAACTGATCTGCCAATCGGTGACAGTCAGGCCGATTTCGCTGCTTAAGGTATGCAACACTTCATCAAGGAGAACCACGCCTGGCACAATAGGGGTGCCAGGAAAATGGCCGGCGAAAGCCGGGTGGTCAGATGGGATATTGATTGCCTTGTTTTTCATAAACTTAATATTCCGTGACTCTGGCACTGGTTTGCACAAGTTGGCTGATCAGCTGTTGTAATGCCTGACGCGGCAGCTTGCCGGTGCTGTTGCGCGGCAGTGATTCAGCGAATAATAGTGGCCTTGGTAAAAATACCGGATCTATCCGTTTACGCAATTCGGCCATGATCTGGCTAGCGTTCAAGGCAGGGGCTACCACACATGCGCTCAGGCGCGTCACGTGGTCATGCGAAAGCTCGTCCGGCATATAGAATGCACCGTCAACTACGCCTTCTATACTGGTCAAATGGTGGTTAAGGCTGGCCAGGGAGTTACGTTTGCCGGCAATGTTGATGATGTCCTGCATGCGGCCCTGCAATAAAAACCTGTCATGAGCGGTAGGTACGATCACATCATTCAGTGGCGCGGGGATTTCTACATGACCGCCCTCAGCCCACAGTCTTTCGTCCACGCTCTGCAAACGCACATCTGGCAGTAACTGCCATTCATCGGTTTGCGTGGTGCGTCTGGTCGCGATCTGGCCAGTCTCTGTGCTGCCGTATATCTCGACCAATGGCGCATGCAGCGAGTTCTCTGTTTTATGCGCCAGTGTTTCTGATAATGGTGCAGTCGCTGATAAGACTAGCGATATCTCAGGTAATGACAGTTCCGCATCCAGCAGCAGGCGCAGGTGCAAAGGTGTTGAGACCAGTATGCGTTCACCACTGGTTTGGGTCAGGGTCTCTGCAATATCTTCCGGGTAAAAAGGCTGACTGCTGTGCAGGGCATTGCCGCTTTGCAGCGCCAGTAACACCGTCGATTCAAATCCGTACATATGCTGCGGCGGTATAGTCCCTATCAGGGTATAAGCCAACTCTGGATCTAAACCCAGGCGTTTGGCTTGCGCCTGGACATTGCGCACCAGTGAGCCCCAGCGCTTGACATGCGGCAGCGGTGTGCCGGTTGAACCAGAAGTAAACACGATCGCAGCCACTTGCTGTGCGTCTATCAACGGGATCTCCGCAGGTGCCAAAGGCGCAGCTGGACTGGCCGGATAGCACACTTTGGGTAGTGCGATGTCGCAATCCGGATTGTCGTGCAGGCAGAAAACATCCGCTGCAAACGCTTGCAACTGCTGCACCATTTCTACCGTGTGTGTTGGCGGCAGCAGGCTGATCTTATTGCTGGCTAATGCGGCGACAAAACCGACCGCAAAGTGGTAACGGTCACGGCATACGTTCAATACATGCTGGCCTGCAGGCAGTATGCTGGCCAGTGCAGCCACATCTGCCAGAAACTGGCCGACTGTGATGGCTGTGTTTTTGCGCCAGGCTATCGTCTGCTGCAGACTGCTATGACTAACTAAGGGTAATTTCTGCATAGAGGTCAAGTCCAGGCCGTCACACCTGCCTGGAGTCCAGGTAGGCGCGTACTGCATCGAGTACATTTCCGGTTGGCAGGTCAGTCAGCACACGTCTGCGCACCAGGTATTCTGCAATAAACATGAGCGCCACCAATGGCAGGGTCAGGAAATTGACAAAGAAAGACCAGGTAGCCAGTGGCGCAAAAAAGAAAAGCAGGGTGGATGCAGCTATCATCAAAGCGAAGAAAATCACCCAGGCCACGGTCACTTTATACACATAATGTTCATGGTCGGCAGGGAGCGGACCACCATTAATGATCTCTGCAAAACTCACACATAAAGGTTTACGACCGGCCATCAGCGTCCTGGCGAAGGTGATGAATAGCATCAGCAGCAAACCTATGTCCTGTAACCAGAATATCAGGCCGGTGTGCTGCTGAACCAGCGGTAATGCCCACCAGCTGACAATCAACACCAGCAGGATCAAGCCGCTGCCATATAATTTGGAATCCATGTTTATCGCATAGACAAAGGCGATCAATACCAGTGGTGCTAAAGCCAGCAGGGCGCCTAGCAGACTGTGCTGCCCCGCAGTATTCACATGATGGACGAGCAATGCAAAGGCGACGATGGAAAATGCGATGATCAGGCCGCGCACGACTTTAAAAGCTTTGTGCATAACGTCTTTTGAAAGCCTGGCTCGTCAGGAGATCACTTGGTTTTATTGGCCATCACATAGTCGGTCAGACTACGCAACGAACTGAAAATCTGGTGATTGTTTTCGTTATCGGATTTAAGCTGCAGACCATAGCGTTTGGAAACTACCAGTGCAATTTCAAGGATATCTATAGAATCCAGCCCTAAACCGCTACCGTACAAAGGTGCATCTGGCTCAATCTCATTGGCAGCAAGATCCAGGTTCAGTGCCTCTACCATCAGGTCGGCGATTTCCAGTTGCAAAGCAGTCTTATCCGTCATATAGCTCTTTTAAGTGATAGTTGATCAAGGTCAAAAATTAAGTTTGACGTATTTTAGCAGCATTGTGATGGCCTCAATTAATCCATTTCGGACAAAAGTGTATTTATTCACATGCAAGGCTACTAATTGACCTGATCATACAAACAGAGTTCGTTCGGCTAAGCCGAATCAAACACCTGCGAGTGAAAGTTAGCTTGTAGTTCTGTTGAAGAGCACCTATAGTCTCAGGTCATCAAACCCACTTAATATAAAGAGAGCATCATGAAAAAACTAATCGTCACCATTCAAGTGGAGCTAGATATCCCTGACACCTGGGAATTAGT
Organism: Methylophilus luteus; assembly: GCF_042676265.1. Classification (NCBI taxonomy): domain Bacteria; kingdom Pseudomonadati; phylum Pseudomonadota; class Betaproteobacteria; order Nitrosomonadales; family Methylophilaceae; genus Methylophilus; species Methylophilus luteus. Next base: position 856,931 of record NZ_JBHTKB010000001.1, on the reverse strand, counting down.
AGAACACCCTGACCAGGTGCAAGCGATCAAAATGGATGATGGACAGTATATGCACATGAGCTTTCTGCCCATGATGACGCGCGAATTCACTGAAGATGCAGAATGGTCCAGCGAATGTACAGATGAGTTCACCGAATCTGTGCTGGATATGGTGGCCGACGAAGAGGTTTACATGAAGCTTGAGACGCATTAATCAGCCTGTTAAGCAGTCGCAGTAGCCAACACTACTTTGGCCTTGCTGAATATGGGGCTGTTGCCCCAAAAGAAAAAACCTCAAGTGTGTAGCACTTGAGGTTTTTTGTATGTCAATTTTGCGTATGGTTTATTCTTTAAACTACCAGTTTCCAGCATTCGTTCTTTGAAGTCTCGCAGAGGAATTTCTGCTTATTTAACCTTTTCTCCAAGCGCAGGCTGCTGCCTTTTTCGACTTGAGCTTTGCCATGCACCAGGTAAGTTTCTTTGTCCGTTTCAACTCTAGTGTCGTCTGAGCTGAAAGTATTAGTAATTAACACTGTATTAACCACATGCCCGGCAGCTACAGACTCTACCACCTGGGCTTGCCTGGTTTTATTCGCCTGCCGCAGAAAGTACCCTGCAATCACTATCAGGGCAACGAAGAAAAATACAGTGGCGTATGATCTGAAGTCGTCCCGGTTTTCTAACCCCTTAGTTTTCATATATAAACTCTTTTCTGGTTTTCTATCAGCTAAATTGTATCGTATCAATCTGGCCTTAGTCTTATTCACGCCAAGCTCTAGCCTGCATTTAAGCTAGCTGAAGCCTGCTCTTATGTTATTTAATCTTGAGGTGATCTGTTGCAGACAGCAAAGGGTGTTCAGACGGTGCAACCATCTTAAGCGCTTCAATAAACTCAGGTGTCTCGCTGATCGCAACTGGGAGCATTAACGCTGGCTTTTGATCTTCAGCTTGAATAGATATGCACTTAATCCCTCCAAAGGCTGAACGACTCTCTAGTGCTACTTTAGCAGTCCAGGGAATAAAAAATTTAGCACCCCATGGCGATTCGCCTTGTACACCCTCCATTGAGAGGTACACCCATCTATATTTTAGTGTGTACCAAAAGCAGCAGCCAAAGATAAAGGCAACAAAGAAAAATGTCTGTATTACGGAAGATAGTGTGACTACCCCTAACAACCAAGGCGCTAGCAAACCTACAGGCATAACAATCGCCATTGATCTGTACTCGCGAATAAGGGCGCGTCTAGGAATGCGGAAGCCGATTGAGTCTTTCATCTGTATCTTCTTATTCTTTTAGTGTTTGCCCGATTGTATCTACATTTTTACGGGTTGAGGTCTTTAGGGACTTTTAGACGGAAATACCAGATACCATTTTTGAATGGCGGGTGAATGGACTTGTACAAATGAAAAAACCTCGAGTGCGTAAACACTGGAGGTTTGATCTGTATGAATCAATTGATACTTTAACGATTCAACCACTGCGTGGATTTTGGCGTCCCCACGGGGATTCGAACCCCGGTCGCCTCCGTGAAAGGGAGGTGTCCTAGGCCTCTAGACGATGGGGACCTAAGAAATTTTACAACGTGTGCAGTATACCATTGTTTCAAATAATCGAAAAATATTTTTTTGCAAAAAACTCAATATTTTCAATCACTTGGTGGAGATAAGCGGGATCGAACCGCTGACCTCTTGCATGCCATGCAAGCGCTCTCCCAGCTGAGCTATACCCCCGAATCCTGGTACTGCATTTCTTTGTTTTGCGCTGCAATTCAAAGAAGGCGCCATATTAATGACGGGCACTTGTCTTGTCAACGACTTTTCGCAGGATTCTTTAAAAAACTGCGATAGTCTGTATTTCAGCGCCTGTGCCTGCCTGATGGCGCTATTGTTTAGCCGCGAATATTGCTCTGTGCCGCAAAGTGGGACAGCTCGACATAGGGTTGCGGTTGCCAGCCGGCGGCCCTGTGTTCAGCGACCACGTTGGTGAAGATGCCGCCGCGCACATAAAACTTGGCGGTGACGCGCATAAACTTGGGCGCGATCGCGCTGACCAGGTCATCCAGGATCTGGTTAGTCACCGCTTCGTGGAAGCAGCCTTCGTCACGGAACGACCACATATAGAGCTTCAGGCTTTTTAATTCCACACACAGCTGGCCAGGAATATAGTCCAGGTAAATGACCGCAAAATCCGGCTGGCCGGTTTTGGGGCACAGACAGGTGAACTCCGGGATTTCCATATGGATATGAAAATCACGGTTCGGGTTCGGGTTGTCAAAGGTTTCCAGTGTCTTAGCGGGGACAGCGGTTGGCTTGCCACCGAGTAAATGTTCGTTCATTGCAGGCTATGTTTCTTGATAAAAGTGGGTATTATAACGCTTAAGCAATCATTCAAATTCTTATAAGCGTTTTTCTTACTTTGCGTCTCACTCATTTAAAACTTGCGGGGTTCAAGTCTTTTGTCGATCCGACTACTATTCATCTGCACGGGCAACGTGTAGGGGTGGTCGGGCCGAACGGCTGTGGTAAATCCAATGTCATGGAGTCTGTACGCTGGGTGCTGGGCGAATCTTCGGCGCGGGAGATGCGGGCGGATGCCATGGATGCGGTGATCTTTAATGGCTCGGGTAACCGTAAACCTATCTCGCGCGCCAGTGTGGAGCTGGTGTTTGATAACAGCTTGGGCGGTGCCAGCGGCGAGTGGAATCAATACGCCGAGATCTCGGTCAAGCGCGTGATCGAACGCGACAAGGGCTCTACTTATTACATCAACAATACTGCGGTGCGCCGCCGCGACGTGGCTGACCTGTTTCTGGGTACCGGGCTGGGCGGCCGGGCTTATGCCATCATAGGCCAAAACACCATTTCCCGCATCGTAGAAGCCAGGCCGGAAGAACTGCGCGTGTTTCTTGAAGAAGCAGCCGGGATTAGCAAATATAAAGAACGCCGCCGCGAGACCGAGTTGCGTTTGCGTGACACACGCGAGAACCTGGAGCGGGTGGAAGATATCTCGCGCGAGATGAACAAGCAGATCATCAAGCTTGAAGCGCAAGCAGTGGTCACGCAAAAGTTTCATGCCTTGCAGGAGGCGCACAAGCTGGCCGAAGCGCAATGGTGGTGGCTGCGTAAACGCGATGCGGTGCTGGAACATGAGGCGGCTTCGCAAGCGGTGGAGCAGGCGGTAAATGCGCTAGAAGCGCAAATGGCCAATTTACGCAGCAACGAGTTGCAACTTGAGCAGTCGCGCCAGCAGCACCAGCAGGCCTCCGGCCAGTTAAATACAGCACAGGCGGCTTTTTATGAGGCGAACTCACAGGTCTCTAACCTTGGTTTGCAGGTGAAACAATCTGAAGAGGCACGTGACCGTCTGTTGCAGGAACAGCAGCAACTGCAAAGGCAGATGGAACACAGGGCGCAACAGCAGCAGCAATTAAACACGCAATTAAACGATAAAACGGCTGCCCTGGCGGCGGCTGAAGGGTCGGTAGCACAACATGCCCTGAGCTTGCAGGGCATGCAGCATGATCTGCCGGCACAGGCTACGCAGCTGCAAGCGATACAACAAACCGCCAACCAAGCGCAGCAAGCAGTACAGCAAAGCCGCCAGCAGATGCAGCTGGAACAGAACAATGTCAATTTTATCCAGCGCAACCTGGCTGAAGTAGGGCAGCGGTTGCAGCATTTGCAGCATGAGCTGGGGCAGTGGGCATTGCCAGACACACAGGCGCTGGGAGAGCTGCAACAACAACTGGCGACACAACAATCTGACTTGCAGCATGAAGAGCAGCAGCTGGCACAGTTCAGGGCAGACGAAAATACGCAGCAGCAGGCCTTGCAGCAGGCGCGGCAAGACTGGCAGCAGGCACAGCGTGCCTTGCATCAGTTAGAAGCCGAGATACAGTCATTGCAGAAATTGCAGCAAAGCATGAAGCAAGACCAGCAGCTGGGGCCGTGGCTGCAAAAGAACGGGCTGCAATCGGCGCCGCGTTTATGGCAAGCCATTCAAGTCGATGCCGAATGGCAATCGGCGCTGGAGAACCTGCTCGGCAACAAGCTCAATGCCTTGCTGCCGCAAAACCTGCCGGACTGGTCGCAATTGCCACATCCACAGGCCGCATTGGCGATCGCCAAAGCCGGGTCAGGCGCTGAGACGCAAGCAGCGCAATGGCAGGGCTTACCCAGTTTGTTCAGTCTGTTGACCATCAAGCAGCCTGAAATAGCCGCAGCCCTGCAACACTGGCTGGCCGGCGTCTATGTGCTTGATGATATACAGCAGCTGGCACAATACCAGCCGCAGTTAAGCGCCGGCATGAGCCTGCTGACTAAAAACGGTGATGTTTACCAACGCTACAGCGCGGTGTTTTATGGCCGCCAGAACCAGATGCAAGGCGTGCTTGAGCGGCAACAGCAGCTGGATCAACTGCAATCCGGCCTGAGCCAGGCGCAGCAGGCAGTGACGGCTACGCAGCAGCAGGCGCAAACGCTGGAATCTGCGTTGCAGAATACCCGTCAGCTACAACAACAGACGCATGTGCGCATCAAGCAACTGACCACCGGCACGCATGATACGCAGATGCAGATCTCGCGCTTGCAGCAGGCGCACGATAATGCGGTACGTCGCCAGGCTGGGCTGCAACAGGAAATCACGCAGGCCGAAAGCCGGCAATCCGCTTTAAATGCAGAAAGCGTGGCCGCGCTGGCCAGTATCGCCAGCCAGCAAGCGCAGTTTGCTGCACTGGAGCAAGCGGCACGAGAGTCGCAGGCGCAAAAACAACAGGCGGAACAAGCTTATTTCAACTTGCGTGATAGCGTGCAGCAGGCTGAAAAAGCCCATCAGTCGCAGGTGTTTGAACATACTTTGCTCAACAACGCCGTCAAAGATCTGCAACAGCGGCTGACGCATAATGAACAGGAAAGCCAGAACCTGCAGCATAAATTGCTTGAGACAGAGCAAACCCTGGCCATCAGCAATATGGAGACGCTCAAGGCCAATCTGGCGCACGCCCTGACCCAGCAGCATGAGTGCGAACAGGCACTGGCGCAGGCGCGTAACCTGCTTGCCGAGCAGGAAAACGCCTTGCAGACGCAAGAGCGCAGCCGTATGCAGGTTGAACAGCAGCTACACCCGCTGCGGGATGCAGTGGAGCAGCGACGCCTCAAGCAACAGGAATGCCGCCTGCAGGTGGAACAATGCCAGGCGGCGCTGGCAGACACCGGGCTGGATGATGCGATGCTACAGCAGGGCTTGAGCCTGGACAGCAAAGTGCAGGTGCTGGCGCAGACCACACAAAAATTGCAAGCGCAGATGCAACAATTAGGGCCGGTGAATATGGCGGCCATAGAAGAACTGGCTGTAGAAAAAGAGCGCAAAGGTTATCTGGATAGCCAGTTGAAAGACTTGCTCACCGCCAGTGAGACCCTGGAAGAAGCCATACAGAAGATAGACCGCGAAACGCGCGGCAAGCTGCGCGCAACGTTTGAAGAAGCCAACCGCAATTTCGGCGAGTTGTTCCAGACCCTGTTCAATGGCGGCCAGGCCAAGCTGGAACTGCTGGGGGATGAGATCCTCGATACCGGCGTGCAGGTATTCGCGCAGCCGCCAGGCAAGAAAAACACCACCATACAATTACTTTCTGGCGGCGAAAAAGCGCTGACGGCGATGGCGCTGGTGTTTGCACTGTTCCGCCTCAATCCGGCACCATTCTGTCTGATGGATGAGGTCGATGCGCCGCTGGATGACAGTAATACCGAACGTTTTTGTCAGTTGGTGCGCGTGATGTCAGAAAAAACGCAATTTTTGTTTGTTTCACACAACAAAATCACGATGGAAATGTCTCAACAACTAATTGGCGTCACCATGCAGGAATCAGGTGTATCGCGGATTGTTGATGTTGATATAGATGAGGCGATACGCATGCATGCGGCGTAAAGCATGTTTTGTTGTATCATATCGCGGAGTTTTAAGGGATAGTAACCATACATGTCTGATTTGTGGATGATTTTGGTATTGCTGGGGGTCAGCATTGTACTGGCAGTGGTAGTTTTTAACTGGTGGCAAGAAAAAAAGTACCGCAAAGATGTTGAATATCGCTTCAGCCATACGCGTACAGATGTGCTGGATGGCGAGTTGCCAGGCGGTCACAAGGCCGAAACTGGCCAGAAATCCGCCGCGGCTGACAAACACGCCGTGACTGAAGATGTAGAAGGCTGGATGTCGGAGCCGCGTGTGCGCCAGTCGGCAAAATTTGAGCCGGAATTCACGGTAAACGATAGCCAGAAAGCCAAACCAGCCACTGCGCAAAACCCCGCCAGCCCGCCGCTGAATAAGCCAGCGCAAGAAACACGTCCGTTACAACCCAAATCTACGCCTGCAGCTTTTAACGCCGAACCCAAGCAAGAACCTTCGATCTCAGCACCGCAGCAACAAACTGCGCAAGAAACCTCAGACAGTTTTTCTCAACCATCAGCCGGGCTGCAAGTGACAGACCATGCGCAAGCGCATGATGCTGACCAGCCACCAGCCCAGGATACGCCAGAACCAGCAGTCAGCTTGCCTGCGTTTTTGCATACGGCGATGGATTGGGTGGGTGTCATAGATGCACCGCTGGGTGTGATGCTGGCCGAACTGGAAGACTTGCAGGCCGAAGCGAGGACATTCCCGCACCACGCCAGCTTGTGGGGGCAAAGTAGTGCGGATGCCAAATGGCTGGATGTGCTGGCCATGGATAGCACTGCCCTGCAGAGCAAAATACCGCTTAGCCAGGTGGTATGTAGCCTGCAACTGGCTGACCGTGGTGGCCCGGTAGACCAGGAAACCCTGAAGCGTTTCCAGAAATCTATGGAGACACTGGCGCGCGCCCTGGGTTTGAGCGTGCACTGGCAAGGTGGTTATGAGCCTTCGTTGCAAGCGCAGGAGATAGATGCTTTCTGTATCGAGGTCGATAAAGCAGTCGAATTCCACGTGCTGGCTAATCAGGGTATGTTTCATGCGACTAAACTGCGCGGCCTGGCTGAAGCCTGTGGCTTGCAGCTCAGTGCCGAAGGCCGCTTTGAGTTGTTCAACAACGAAGGCGAGCTGGAATTTTCTGTGCGTAACTACGAAGGTAAGCCCTTTTCAGGCGAGATGCTGAAAACCACGGTGATGACGGGCGTGACATTCCAGCTCGATATCCCCACCACCTCGGATAGCATGCAGGTATTTGACCGTATGGTAGAACTGGCGCGCAATATGGCTGCCAGCCTGAGTGCCAGCCTGATAGACGTGAACCGCAAGCCTATCGGCGACCCGCAACTCGACAAGATCCGTCAGCAGTTAAAAAATATTTCTAATGCCATGGCCGCACAGGGGATAGTACCCGGCAGCAGCCATGCCAAACGCCTGTTCTCCTGATCATGGCTGCCAATGAGGCTGCGCTGGCCCTGCAACAGCTCAAGCAGCGTATCGCCGAATATGACTACCATTATTACGTGCTTGATGCGCCACTGGTCAGCGACAATGAATACGATGGTGTCTACCGCGAGCTGGTAGCGCTGGAGCAACAGTATCCTGAGCTGGTCACGCCTGATTCTCCGAGCCAGCGCGTCGGCGGGCTGGCCTCAGCCGCTTTTGACAGTGTGCAGCACAGGCAGGCCATGCTTTCGCTGAATAATGCTTTCAGCGACCAGGAACTGGAAGCCTTTGACCGCCGCGTGCGCGAAGCCACAGATGAAACCGTGGTTGAATATGCGGTAGAACCCAAATTCGATGGTCTGGCGATCACCCTGACTTATGAGAATGGCGTGTTTGTACAAGGGGCCACCCGCGGCGATGGCTACACCGGCGAGAACGTCACCCACAACCTGAAAACCATACGCGCTATTCCTACCCGGCTCACAGCCGCGCAGCCACCGGCCTTGCTCGAAGTACGTGGCGAGGTGCTGATGCTGAAAAAAGACTTTGAAAAGCTCAACCAGCAACAGGCAGCCACCGGCGGCAAACTGTTCGCCAACCCGCGCAACGCCGCTGCCGGCAGCCTGCGCCAGCTGGATTCCAATATCACCGCCAAACGTCCGCTGCACTTTTTTGCTTATGGCCTGGGCGCCAGTGAAGGTATCCCTGAATTGCAATCGCATGCGCAAGCCATGCAATACCTGGCTGACCTGCGCTTTCCGGTCACCTCTCTGCGCACAGTCAAAGCCGGCGCGCAGGGCTTGCGTGATTATTACGCCGAGATAGGGGCGCAACGCAGCAGCCTGCCGTTTGATATTGATGGCGTGGTGTACAAGGTCAACGATTTTGATCTGCAACGCACACTGGGCTTTGTCTCGCGCGCGCCGCGCTGGGCAGTGGCGCACAAGTTTGCGGCTGAAGAGGCGACCACCCTGGTTGAAGATATCACGGTGCAGGTAGGCCGCACCGGCGCTATCACGCCAGTGGCCAGGCTGAAACCGGTATTTGTCGGTGGCGTGACCGTGACCAATGCCACCTTGCATAACGAGGATGAATTACGCCGTAAAGATATCCATATCGGCGATACCGTGATCGTCAGGCGGGCAGGGGATGTGATCCCTGAAGTGGTTGCGGCCATGCCTGAGTTGCGGCCGGCAGATGCACGTGTGTTTGTGATGCCCACGGCTTGCCCGGAATGCGGTTCGCATGTGGTCCGTCTGCAGGATGAGGCCATCGCGCGCTGTAGCGGCGGCCTGATCTGCCCGGCACAACGTAAACAGGCGGTCACCCATTTTGCCTCCCGTAGAGCCATGGATATTGAAGGCCTGGGTGAAAAGCTGGTCGACCAACTGGTGGCGCGCAACCTGGTCAACCATCTGGATGATGTTTATCGCCTGGACCTGGCCATGTTGTCCGGTCTGGACCGCATGGCGGAAAAGTCAGCACAGAATGTGCTGGACGCCATCAACAAAAGCAAGCAGGCGAGTCTGCCGCGCTTTATTTATGCGCTGGGCATACGCAATGTGGGCGAAGCCACCGCCAAAGACCTGGCGCAGCATTACGGTGACCTGGACACGCTGATGCAGGCCGATATAGACAGCCTGCTGCAGGTGAATGATGTCGGCCCGGTAGTGGCCGATGCGGTCTACCAGTTTTTCCAGGAGCCGCATAACCGCGAAGTGATCGCAGCCATGCGTGCTTTAGGCGTGCATTGGGCCGATATCCCCAGAAAGATACAATCGGCTGCGTTTGCAGGCAAAACCTTTGTGCTGACCGGCACCTTGCCCAGCTTGAAGCGCGACCAGGCGCAAGCCATGATAGAGGCGGTGGGTGGTAAAGTCAGTGGCAGTGTTTCTGCCAAAACCAGTTATGTAGTCGCTGGTGCAGAGGCAGGCAGCAAGCTGGAAAAAGCGCAGCAACTCAATGTCACCATCCTCGATGAGTCTGCATTGCTGGCCATGCTGCAGTTGCCAGCTGCAACGACAGAAGTTGACACAAAAGTTGACACTGAAAATGTGCAAACACAAGCAGGGTTGTTCTGACATGACTTTAAAAATAAACTCAAAAATCACTTTAACATTGTTGTTTAATCTATTGATTATAAATAATGTATTTGCGAGAGACGCAGCGCTGGACGCATGCGAGGCCGCGGTCTACCAGCAGCAGTATGCGCAAGCGGTGGAGATTGCCGCGCAGCATGCCAGCCAGCCCGAATTCTGGCTATGCAAAGGGCGCGCGCAAGCGGCTTTGCAGCAACATGCCCAGGCAGAGGCGAGCTTTAAACAAGCCATTGCGCTCAAGCCGCAAGGCCTGGATCTGGTTTCTGCCTATATGCTACTAGGCCATGCACAGAAAACAGCGAACAATACCCCGGCTGCGCTCGCCAGTTACCAGCAGGCACTCAAATTCAGTGAGCAGCAAAACATGCGCCGCTATGTGCGTATCGCGCACAATCTGCTAGGCGAGGCTTATTACGACAATGGCCAGTACGCAGAATCACTGCAAGCTTTTCAGGCCGGCGAAAAGCTGGCTTTAAACGACGATGAGCGTGCAGACAGCTATGTGCATGAAGCGCTGAGTTACCAGAAACTGCAACAGCTGGACCTCGCCATCGAGTACCAGTTAAAAGGCGTGATGATGCTCCGTAAGTCTGCCGCACCAGAGCAATATGCTGAAGGCAGCCTGCAATTGGCCCAGCTATTTATCGCCAAAAAAGACTATGTCGGTGCTGAAAGAACCTATCAGCGCCTGATGGAATACGCGCAAGAGAACGGCGGCAGTTTTTATGAAGCCAAAACGGCGATACACTGGGCCGAGGCCAAGCGTGCGCAAGGCGATAGGGCTGGTGCTGAAACATTGCTGGCACAGGCTGAAACCATCAGCCGCAAGATCCAGGATGACGAGTTAACTGACCTGCTGGCCAGGGCGCGCACGGCAAAACCTTAATCATCATTGACACGGGCCCTAGACACTGGCCGTCACAACTGGCGTCGGTGCTTGTGTCACTCTCAAATACGTCTGTGTGTGTACATTTCAGCAGACGCTTTCACGCTTTACTTTTTTATTATTCATGCATAGTAAATAAATAGTTATCGCCATAATAGTGGTGTCTATTTATTATTAACTCAATAATTATTTATCGTGATATAGTTTATCGGGGCTATCAGATTTCTTATATATATAAATAATGATTGATGAGAGGTTAGACCATGGATATACGCTTTGTTTACAAGGCTATGCTTGCCACAGTTGCACTGACTGGGGCTTTCCAAGCAAACGCTGACACGCTGTACACCTTCAACAGTAATCAACTGGCAGTCATAGATACTTTAAGTCTGGGTACTGTTTCCTATATCAACATCTCCGGTTTGTCTCAGGGCGAACGCCTGCTAGGCGTAGACTTGCGGCCAACTGACGGCCTGGTTTACGGTATCACCAGCGCCAATAACCTGTATACCTTCAACACCAGCACAGGTGCTGCCACCCTGAAAACCAGTCTGACTGGCGCTTCATTGACCGGCCAGGCTGTAGGCATAGACTTTAACCCTAGTGCGGATTTTGCCGGTAACGCTTCACTGCGGGTGGTCACAGCGGCAGGCAGCAACTATGCGGTGAATGCTGATACCGGCGTCATAGGTAATACCGCCAGCAATATAGGCGGCGGCTACACGGCAGTGGCTTACAGCAACTCCAGTCCAGGCGTGAACCCTGGTGCGGGGGATACCACTGATCTGTATTACATCAATAGCAGCAGTGATAGCCTGCAGTTCCTCAATACCGGTTTTAACAGCCCGTCCAGCAATGGCGGCATACAAACGCTAGGTTCACTGGGTGTGGATGTGTTATCCGCCAATGGCTTTGATATCCTGGGTAACGGTAAAGCTTATGCACTATTCAATGTAGATGATGGCACCCTGGATTCACAGTTGTTTTCTATCAACTTGAGCACAGGCGCAGCCACTTATCTGACCACGCTGAACGGTACTTTTAATGGCCTGACAGGCGTGGCCGCCGTCGTGCCTGAAGCAAGTACCAATGCCATGATGCTGGCAGGTCTGGGCATGATTGCAGGCATCGCACTGAGAAGATCCAGACAGCGCAGCTAAACTGTTTGCTGGTGCTTAAAGGGCTAAAGGTCACTCTCTGACTTTAGCCCTTTTGCTTGTCTGGCGTTGCCTAATCTGGCGATACTTGGTCTGGCGAAGCTTGGTCTGGCACTGTTAAACTTTGCAGTCGCAGCGATCATTTGGAATTGTTTGGCCGCTGACCAGGTCGTAACTCATATACCTATCATGCTATGCCAGCGCTTAAGGAGCCTGTATGTTGTTGGATAATAATCGTCGTAACCCCAGTGACATCCAGCCTTCAGAGATCACGCCGTACCAGGTGTTCAGGCAGCGCCGCAGCCTGCTGAAAGCGGCCGGTGCAATAAGCGCCGGTTTGTGGCTGCCATTCAATGCCCAGGCGGCGACAGCTGCACTCGCTGCCAGAAAAACCACCTATGGCCAGGATGAGAAACTGACCAGCTATGAAGATATCACCAGTTACAACAACTACTATGAGTTTGGCACCGGCAAAGCAGATCCGGCACGCGAGGCAGTATTGTTCAAGCCTGCGCCATGGACCATCAAAGTCGAAGGCGCGATCAAGCAGCCTAAGACACTGGATATAGAGCAGTTGATCAAACTGGCGCCGCTGGAAGAGCGTATCTACCGTATGCGCTGTGTAGAGGGCTGGTCTATGGTGATCCCCTGGATAGGCCTGCCGTTAAAGGCGTTGATAGACTGGGCCCAGCCCACCGGCGATGCCAAATACATAGAATTCGTTTCTCATAATGACCCGCGTCATATGCCTGGTGCGCGCCTGCCAGTGCTGGACTGGCCATATGTGGAAGGGTTGCGTATGGATGAAGCCATGCAGCCACTGGCTATCCTGGCCGTAGGGCTGTATGGCAAGGTGTTGCCCAACCAGAACGGCGCCCCGGTACGCCTGGTCGTGCCATGGAAATATGGTTTTAAGGGCGCCAAAGCTATCAGCACTATTCGCTTTGTCGAGAAGATGCCGACCACCACCTGGGTCAAAGCCGGCCCGCGCGAATATGGTTTTTATGCCAACGTGAACCCACAAGTCGATCATCCGCGCTGGACACAGTCTTCAGAAAAACGCATAGGCGCAGGATTATTCGCCGGGCGTATAAAAACCAGGATGTTTAACGGCTATGACGAAGTAGGGCAGTTATACGCCGGCATGGATCTAAAAAAGAATTTTTAAGCGGTTGACTCCGCCCTCGGCTATGTTGTGTCACGCTTGATGCTACGTTCAATCTCACCTCTATTTAGCAGCCCGCTTGCCCGTATACGCGCACTGAAGGCGCTGATCTGGCTGGGCGCCTGCCTGCCACTGCTGCGCTTGCTGGTGCTGGCGGTCACTGATGATCTGGGTGCTAATCCGGTCGAGTTCATAGAACGTTTCACCGGCACCTGGGCACTGGTGTTTTTGCTGCTGAGTTTAAGCATCACGCCGTTGCGGCTGTGGGCAGGATTATCCTGGCTGATCGCCGTGCGTCGCCTGCTGGGCTTGTGGATGTTTGCCTATGCCTGTGTGCATGTACTGAGTTATCTGTGGCTGGACTACAGCTTTGACTGGCCGGATATAGGCCACGATATCGTCAAGCACCCGTATGTGCTGGTAGGGGCCAGTGCTTTCCTGCTCACGCTGCCACTCGCCGCTACTTCTAGCCAGCGCGCCATACGTGCGCTGAAACAACGCTGGAAACGCCTGCACCAGCTGGTGTATGTCATTGCGGTGCTGGCTTTATTGCATTACTGGTGGCTGGTCAAAAAAGATGTCACCGAGCCAGTGATTTACAGCCTGCTGTTTGCCGGCCTGATGCTGGCACGCTGGTGGCTGACGTTTGAGCGGCGGCGCTGATCTAGCGGCCTAGTGCTCCCCGCATGTGGCCATAAACGCTATTCCACGGCTTTAAATGCTTGTGTGACTGCCGTCACAGTCGCATTCTTCACTGTTCGCTATTGACATCATTCACGCTTTTAGACACATTACTGTAAATATAAAGAGAGCCGTGCTGCATGGGGGACTCTCACTAATAATTTTTAGGGGTGTGTGGTTTTAACCAACGACAGGCTTTTGCTGGCTGGTACTAGTCGTGGGTTGGATTTCACACTGCGGTTGTGAAGGTATGTGATGTCAAAAGTAATACTCGAGCCCGACGCATTCGTTCTGGCGGATCAGGCGCTCGCCAGCACGTTTGCAAGATGGCAATCCACCATAGATTCCTCTGGTTTTGGGTTGGCAGCAGTGACCGACCAGCAGGGGAAATGCGACGCCCTATTGTTTTTTAATCGGGCCGGTATGCCTGTGCCTGAAGCTTTGCCTGCCACTGTAGTGGCGGCGCTCACTCCGCTATGGCATTACCTGCCCGCCATCACGCATGCGCCGCTGCAGGGCATGCTCTCCCAGCCTTTGCCTGGCATCAGCCAGCGCAGCATACAACTCGCCGTGCAAGACCCGCACAACCGCTGGCTGGAATGCAGCACCCACGAATTTAGCGACACTGCAGGCAGGCCACGCTCTTTAGTGCTGGTGCGTGAGATCACGCGTGAGCGCCAGGCTGTGCAGGCGACACAACAGCAACAATCGCGTGCGCTGGCCTATGAGCGCTTTCAGTTCTCCATGCTGGAACTGGTACTCAAGGAGCAGGATGCGACGCGGGTGCTGGAAACCATCGCCCGTGATATTGAGGCCATGCATACCGATATGTATTGCGCCATCGTGCTGACGCAGAACCTGGGCAGACTGGTGCAAACGGTGATTGCGCCTACCTTGCCCAAAGCCATGCAGGAAACCCTGCGCCAGTTACAGCTGGAAACCGATAAAGGCTCGCTGGCGACTTCTATCGCCATGAAACAGCGCGTGATCGTTGATGATGTGATGACTAACCCTTACTGGGTGGATCACCGCGAAGCCGCGCTGGCTTCCGGTATCCATGCCGGCTGGGCTGAACCTTTGCTGACGGCCGCAGGTGACATTCTCGGTGCGTTCGCCATTTATTACCGTCAGGCGCAGACGCCGACTGCCAGTGAGCAATCGATGATAGAGCAGGCGGCCAAATTAGTCAGTATCGTGGTCGACCGCCATCTGTCGCAGGACACCATGGAGGCATTGGCCTACCTGGAGCCGGTGACCGGCCTGCCTAACCGCAGAAAAGCGTATGAAGTGTTGCAGCGGGTGCAATTGCAACCGGCCACTGGCCAGCACTGGGGCTTGATCTATCTGGATATAGATCACTTCAAATGGATCAACGAGGCGCACGGCCATGCACTGGGTAATCACTTGTTGCAGCAGGTCGCCCAGCGTCTGCAAAAGGTGGTGGCGCCGCATTTTCTGGCATGCATGGGGGGTGATGAATTCCTTATCCTGCTGTCCGGCCTGGCCAGTGACAGCGAAAAAGCCTTGCAACAGGTGTGGGTGTTGCAGCGCAAACTGCAAAAGATATTTGAACGTGCCTTTAAAGTGGATGGCCAGAAGCTGCAGATCACCTCCAGTATGGGGCTCTCCAGTTTTAATAGCGTAGAAGCGTGCGACACCGACTTTGTCAAAGCGGTAGATATCGCCATGCACAGGGCCAAGCAGGCAGGGCGCAACAGCGTATGTGTCTATGAACCCGGCATGCAGACAGAGATCGCCACCCAGGTGATGCTGGAAGCCGAGTTGCGGCTGGCGATAGAGCAGCAGCAACTGGCTTTGCATTACCAGGTGCAGGTAGACCATACCGGCCGGCCGTTCGGTGCCGAGGCTTTGTTACGCTGGCAGCATCCGCAGCGTGGCTTTATCTCACCGCTGCAGTTTATCCCGGTGGCAGAATCCAGCGGACTCATCATCGATATCGGCATGTGGGTGCTGGACCAGGCATGCGCCCAGATCGCCAAATGGCAGCATGCGCGCAACACCAGCGACCTCAGCCTGTCGGTGAATATCAGTGCCAGGCAGTTCAGGCAGGCCAACTTTATCTCCATGATCAAAGCCTGCATACAGAAACACCAGATCAACCCGAATGCGTTGCGGCTGGAGCTGACCGAGAGCCTGTTGCTGGAGAACGTTGATGACGCCGTCAACATCATGACCGAGCTCAGCCATATCGGCATCCAGTTTTCACTGGATGACTTTGGTACCGGCTATTCCTCACTGCAGTACCTGAAAAAATTACCTTTATACCAGCTCAAGATAGACCGCTCATTCGTCAATGATATCGTCACCGATAGCCATGACCGCACCATAGTACGTACCATCATCGCCATGGCGCAAAGCATGTATCTGAGCGTGATCGCCGAGGGGGTAGAAACGCAGGAGCAAATGGAGTTGTTGCTGAATAATGGCTGCCGTCGCTACCAGGGTTATCTGTTTGGCAAACCCATGCCGATAGCGCAGTTTGAAGCCAGCCTGGCCCAGGCGTTGCAGTGATCAGTCCAGGCCAGCACCTTTAGTACCGCTGGTGCCGGCAGCTGGTGCCAGCGTCGCCGACGGCGTGTCTTGCACTTCTGGCGCTGCCTGCAATGCCTGCTCGGCTTTAGGCAAGATCTCAAGTTGTGTGCTATTGGTGTTGTTGGCGGCCTGTTGCGCATTACTTTCAGCCGTCAGTATGCGGATGATGATGCGGTTATTCACCGATTGCGCCAGATTGTTTTCGCTGCTGGAAGCCGGTTTGGTATCAGCCAGGCCTATCGCCGACAGGCGCTTGCTGCTCACACCGCGTATGCCCAGAATAGCGGCCACACGCGCTGCCTGGGTGGCGGTGGTTTCCCAGCGCCTGGCTTCAGGGTTGGCGTCATCACTATACATATGGCGGTCTATATGGCCTTCAACCTGCACGGTGCGGTATTCATTCTTCAGCTGTTCGCCTATCAGCTTGATCACATAAGGGCCTTGCTCACTCAGCGCAGATTGGTCAGCCTTGAACAGTAAGTCACTGCGCAAGGTGATATCTATGCCGAATTCGCCCTGCAGGATAGCCACTTGCTTTTGATCTATCCAGAGCTCAAGCACATTGGCCAGCTGTTGACCGATGGCGCGCATTTTGTCGAGGTCACGCTGCTTTTTTTCCTGGTATAGATAGTTGAGCGGCAACGGTTTCAGCCTGGCGCTCTGGTTTTGCAGCGAGGAGGGCGTGTCTATGTTCATGCTAGGTGTCTGGCCAGGTTTGCCCTGAAAAGCGGTGACCACCGAACTCGACAATGCCTGGTATTTATTCAGGTTGATGCTGGAAGTGGCATACATGACCACAAAAAACGCGAACAGCAACGTGATGAAGTCGGCATAGGAAATCAGCCACCGGTCGTGGCTGTCATCGTCATCGTCGTGGATCTTGCGCCGGTACATCACGACTCCCTGAGGCGCAAATAGGCTTCCAGGCGTTCGCTGACCAGTTTCGGGTTATCGCCTCTGGCAATAGACACCCAGGCATTCAGCAGCATCTCGCGGCGCGAGAGCTCGTGCTGTATATGGCCCTTGAGTTTGTTGGCGATAGGCAGGAACACCAGGTTGGCCAGCGCGACACCATAAATGGTCGCCACGAAAGCCACGGCGATGCCGCTACCGATCTTGGCCGGGTCTGACAGGTTTTCCATAACATGGATCAGGCCGAGCACGGCACCTATGATGCCCACGGTAGGCGCATAGCCACCGGCCGCAGACCAGATCTTGGCTGCATCACGTTCCTGCACTTCAAAATAATACATATCGATGGCGCAGACTTCGCGTATGCGGTCAGCTGGCGTGCCATCCACTAATAGCTGCAGGCCTTTGCGCACAAATGGGTCTTGCTCGCGCTTGATCTGGCTTTCCAGCGATAACACGCTTTCTTTACGCGCTTGCTGGCTCCACTGGTTGATACGCTGCGCCAGTTTGTGCCTGTCATCTTCAGGCAGCACAAAAACCCAGCGCAGCATGCGCAGGCCTTTGATAAATGATTTGAGTTCGCTTTGCAGCAGCACGGCACCGATAGTGCCCAGCATCACCACCATAAAGGCGGCCGGTTGCAGCAGCGACTTAAGGTGTCCGCCTTCCAGGGTCTGTCCCAGCACCAGGCCGGCGAGCGCGATCAGTAGCCCTGCCAGGCTGCCCCAATCCATTACGACACTCCGGTCCAGGATTTATCACGCATAGAAGCACGCAAGCGGGCCACGGCCTGGCTATGCAGCTGGCATACGCGTGATTCAGACACATTCATGATGGCGCCTATCTCTTTCAGGTTCAGTTCCTGTTCGTAGTAAAGGCCCATCAGCATTTTTTCGCGTTCCGGCAAATGGTCTATCGAGTCTATCAATGCCTCGCGGAAATCACTTTCCAGCAGAGATTTGACCGGGTCATTGCTGTCATCGTCGACAAAGCGGTCCAGGAAGTGTTCGCCACCGCCTTCATCATCGTGAAAATCTTCGTAGTAGATCAACTGGTGACCCTGACAGTCACTCAACACATCGTAGTAGTCTTCAAGACTGAAGTTCATGTGTTTGGCGATTTCGGATTCGGTAGGTGGGCGGCCTAGTTTTTGTTCCAGTTGCTGTACCGCTACCTCGATATCGCGCATATTCTTGCGGATACCGCGTGGCAGCCAGTCGGCGCCGCGTAACTCGTCCAGCATGGCACCACGCACACGTTGCGAGGCATAGGTCTCGAACTGTGCGCCATGCGTGTCTTCATAACGCTGGATCGCATCCATCAGGCCTATCATGCCAGCCTGCACCAGGTCATCAACTTCCACGCAGGAAGGCAATTTGGATTTCAGCTGGTAGGCCATTCTCTTGACCAGGCCGCTATGCTGCTTGAGCATCTGGTCGGTATTGTTGGTTTTGCCTTTAGCGGTATACATGTTTTCCCTCTTTACTCTAGGCAGCAGCCAGTGACGACGTCGTTAAACGTTGTTGTTCCAGACTTCTGGCAACGGCTTTAAATGCCATTGCAGACTGTGTTGCCGGAGTTGGCTCCGCTGCCAGACGGTTTTTCAAACCGGTGGCTGGCTGGGCCTTTTGCATGGATTTGCTCTCCGGGATAGCGCCGAGAAAACCCAGGGAGATGCCCAGGAACTGCTGGCAGACCTGGTTCAGGCGCATGAAATACTGCTGGCCTTGTTCATGCGTGGCATCTGTGACTACCACGCTCAAAGGCAGCTGGCCATGCTGCTGGCAAATACGCTTGATGGAGGTATATGCCGATTTGATCGCTTCATCATGGCGTTCCATCTGCAGCACCAGGCTATGCTGGGCCATCACGGGCAAGACTAAGCTCTGGTCACTGGTGTCTAATAATGCTTCTATCATCACGGTATCGTAGTCATACGCAAGTTGCTTCACTATACCGTCGAGCTCGCTTTTTAAATCGGCGGATAAAGGCGAGGTTAATGCGTCAGTTTCTGTCAGGCTGGCCAGATCATAGCCTTGCGGGTGTTTGACCACGGCGCGGCTCAGGTTGCTTTTGCGCATGGCTACTGCCTGCAATGTGCATTTGGTCATGGGCCGCTGCTGGGCCTGTATCAGCAACACGCGCTTGCCTGGGGTGGCCATGCTGGCCGCCAGCTGGCTCAACCAGCTGTCAGCAGGCTGGCCATTGGCCGCCATCACACTGATCATGCGTGCAGATGATCTGGCCATGATACGGCGCAGGCCATCGGCCTGGTCATGGTAATTAAACATGGTGCTGCTCTCCCTGCGCCTGCATCATGCTCGAGATCACCAGTGGCAACTCTTCATCCAGGTATTGGTAGGGCAGGCTGGCCTGGTGTGGGGTTAACACTCTTTCAACCAGGGCGTGTTTATTCGCCACTTCTATATCTTCCGGCACGCGTTGGCCGCCGGTGGTGTAGTACAGGCGCATGCGCTCACGGATCAATACATCCAGCACATTGCCTATGGCTGCGGCTTCGTCCAGTTTGGTGACTATGCAACCGGCGATATCATGTTTTTTGTAGCTGCGCATCACATCGGTCAGGGTTTCACCGGTTGAAGTCGCATTCAGGCACAACAGTTTCTGTATAGGCGTTTCAGCGCGGCTCAGCATGGAGAGCTGCTCGGTCACTGCCTGGTCACGCTGACTGACACCGACAGTGTCTATCAGTATCATGTGTTTGCCTTTGAGCTCGTTGAGCGCGATCTTCAGGTCTTCTTCATCTTTCACCGCGTGTACCATCACGCCCAGGATCTTGCCGTAGATACGCAATTGCTCGTAACCGCCGATACGGTAGCTGTCTGTGGTGATCAGGCCTAGGTTCTGGGTGCCGTGTTTCATCACATAACGGGCTGCCAGTTTGGCCGTGGTGGTCGTTTTGCCGACACCGGTAGGGCCAACTAGCGCATACACACCGCCTTTATCCAGCAATGCATCTTCATCATCCAGCGTATGCAGGTTGCGGCTGATGACTTCTTTAGCCCAAATAGGTGCCTTCTGCACATCGATATGCTGCGGCATTTTTTCAGCGATCTGGCGTGACAGGGCGGCGCTGAAGCTGGCAGAGAGCAGGGTGCTCAATACTTTAGATTTGGCCGGGCTGTGCTGCAGATGATGCTGCCAGGTCATGGCGCTCATCTGCGTTTCAAAGTTGCTGCGCATATGACGCATTTCCTGCATCATGGTCAGCATTTTTTCTTCCAGCGTCTGCGTGGCGACCTGGTAGGCCTGCTCCTGCTGCTCGCTGTGCTGTTTGAACAAGTCCATCATCGCGTGGTCATTGTTCGTCGTTTCTTCTACCGCTGGTGCAGCGACCGCCGGTTTTGCCGCTGGCGCCGGCGCAGCCATGCGCGGCTGAGCCTTGGCGGCTGGCATTGCTTGCGCTGCGGACTGGCTGTTGACACCAGACTGACCGTTGACACCGGCTTGACCGTTCACATAGTCGAGCAGGCTGCGGGCATCACTCTGCGGCTCCTGCGGTTGTTTGTTATCGGAGTTGGCGATATCAGTTTCAAGCATGGCCATGATCTCGGTGCCACCATTGACGCTGCGATTGGCAACGATAATGGCATCTTCACCTAAGGCCTGTTTCACCTGAGCCAATGCTTCACGTGCATTCTTGCCAAAAAATCTTCTGATATTCATGTTATTGCGCTCCGATTAAGCTGGTCACTCGTATTGATTTGTTGTCTGGCAACTCGTCGTGCGACAGCACTCTGAGATGCGGGACGGTCCTTCTTAAAAACCTTGATAAAGCCTGGCGTAGCGGGGCGGCAACCAGTAATACCGGTGTCAGTCCCATCTGCTCCTGTTGTCTGGCAGCGACTTCTGTCTGTTGCGACAGTTTCTCAGCGATGCCAGGTTCAATCACGCTTTGTGCGGATTGGTTGTTCTGTAATGCCTGCAACAGCAAACGCTCCAGCTGGCCATCCAGCGTCATGGCGGTCACTTCGTCACTGTACGGGAACAAGTCCTGTACGATGGCGCGACCCAGTTTGACACGTACCATGGCAGTCAGGTCATTTGCATCCTGGCTATATTGCGCATGGTCGGCCAGGGTTTCCAGTATGGTGCGCATATCGCGTATGTGCACACCTTCGTTCAACAAGTTCTGTAATACTTTCTGCAGCGCTGACAGGCTGATCAGTTTAGGCACGATCTCTTCTATCAGCTTGCTGGATTCTTTACCCAGGTGGTCCAGCAGTTGCTGTACTTCCTGGCGGCCCAGCAATTCACCGGCATTCAGTGAGATCACATGGTTGAGGTGGGTGGCGATCACCGTGCCCGCATCCACCACCGTATAACCCAGGCTTTGTGCATACTCTTTACGCTCTGATTCTATCCAAACTGCTGGCAATCCAAATGCAGGATCAGTGGTTTTAGTACCATCCAGTTCGCCGGTTACCGCACCCGGGTCTATGGCCAGCATCTGGTTAAAGTTGGATTCACCACTGGCCATCTCTACACCTTTCATGGTGATGCGATAGGCATTCGGCTTTAATGTCAGGTTGTCGCGGATATGTACAGTCGGTGCCAGAAAGCCTATTTCCTGGGCGAATTTCTTGCGTATGCCTTTAATGCGTTTCAACAGTTCGCCGCCTTGTGCCTTGTCCACCAAGGGGATCAGTCTGTAGCCGACTTCCAGGCCTACGGTGTCTACCGGCAATACATCGTTCCAGGTCGCTTCTTCTGCTTCGCTGGCAGGTGCCAGTTTGTCTTCTGGTTGCGGTGTCAGCATGGCTTGCAGCGCGGCTTTCTCCTGCTTTTTCTTCACTGAATAAGCCATACCACCCAGCATGGCACCCAGTGCCAGGAAAGCCAGGTGTGGCATGCCAGGAATAAGGCCGATAGTGCCTACGATGCCGGCAGTCACGCTCAGTACGCGTGGGTTCTCAAACAGCTGGCTGATCAACTGGCCACCGATGTCTTCGTTGTTGGCCACGCGTGAAACCACCACACCGGCCGCGACAGAGATCACCAGTGAAGGGATCTGCGCCACCAGGCCATCACCGATCGCCAGCAGAGTGTAGTTTTTAACCGCATCGGCAAAGCTCAGATCATGTTGCACCATGCCCACGATCAGGCCGCCGACGATATTGATGATGATGACCAAAATGCCGGCGATCGCATCACCACGCACATACTTACTGGCACCGTCCATGGCGCCGTAGAATTCGGATTCCTGGCTGACTTCCTTACGGCGGCGGCGGGCTTCATCTTCCGCGATCAGGCCGGCGTTGAGGTCGGCATCGATCGCCATTTGTTTCCCAGGCATCGCATCCAGGGTGAAACGTGCGCCCACTTCAGCGATACGGCCAGCACCTTTGGTGATCACGGTAAAGTTGATGATAGTCAGGATCACAAACACCACGATACCCACGGCATAGTTACCGCCAATCAAAAAGTGGCCAAAAGCTTCAATCACTTTACCAGCCGCGTCCGGGCCGGCATGGCCTTCAGTCAGTACCACGCGGGTAGAAGCCACGTTGAGTGCCAGGCGCAGCATGGTAGTCATCAGCAACACGGTAGGAAAGGCGATAAAGTCCAGCGCCTTGGTGGTTTGCAGGCCTATGATCAGCACCAGGATAGACAGGGCGATATTAAAGGTGAAAAACACATCGAGCACGATGGCTGGCAGCGGCAAGATCATCATCGCCAGCAGCATTACAACAATGAGTGGTGCGGCGATTGCGCGACCGTCCAGTTTTCCCATCATTTGTTGCCAGTTGTTCATCTATAAGCTCCTTAAACCTGCTCTGATCACTCTATATCTGTTGCTGAAGGCGGTGTCGCCACCAGTGCATGCGGGTCCAGCGCATCTGGCACCGGTACATTGGCAGGCACAGGCGGACGCACGCCACCATGCTGTTTGAATACACGCAGCTGGAATACATAAGCCAGTATCTCGGCCACCGCTGCATATAAGGCTTGTGGTATTTCACGTTCCAGTTCGGTATGCGCATATAAGGCACGCGCCAGTTTGGGTGACTCCATGGTCATCACATTGTGCTCTGCTGCGATCTCCCTGATCTTGAGGGCGATCGCATCCATGCCTTTGGCGACCACTATTGGGGCGCCGCTTTCACCTTCTTTATAGCGTATGGCCACTGCATAGTGGGTAGGGTTGGTGATCACCACATCGGCAGTCGGAATATTGCTCATCATCCTGCGGCGTGCCATTTCGCGTTGTTGCTGACGGATACGGCCTTTGACTTCCGGGCTGCCTTCCGCCTCTTTCGCTTCGTCTTTCAGTTCCTGCTTGGTCATCTTATGCTTTTGCGCATATTGATAAAGCTGGTAGGGCACATCGATCACCGCAATCAGCACCAGGGCAGAAGCAATGGTCAGAAAGCCGGTCACCATATAATCATTAATGGCATTGATGCCGGATTCCAGCGGCATTTCAGACAAGCCCAGCATAGGCTGCAAATCTTTTTTTACGATGGTGTAGCCTACAGACGCCACCAGTATGGTCTTGGCCAGTGATTTCACCAGCTCAACCAAAGAGTTCTTGGAGAACAGGTTGCTCAATCCTTTAATAGGATTCAACTTGCCAAAATTAGGCACCAGCGATTTCTGTGACATCACCCAGCCACCGACCAGGATAGGTGAAGCTACTGCCACTGCCACAATGATCACCGCCAGCGGCAGAAAAGCCCACATCACTTGCTCTATCACTTTGAGCAGGTGGACCAGCAGCAGTTCCGGCTCGAACGCCATGGCCTGGTCAAAGCGCAGGCCCTGTCTTAATACATCTTTCAGTGCCTCACCCATAGGGCGGCCCAGCATCATGATGGCCATGCCACTGGTGAACAAGACGGCACAGGCGGCCAGTTCACGAGAGCGGGGGATATCGCCGTCTTCGCGTGCCTTCTCCAATCGCTTGGGGGACGCGTCCTCGGTTTTCTCCATATCGCTGTCATCAGCTGCCATATCACTCACTTGTCGGGGTTCAGGAACACAACAGGCGTTGCGTCGTACATGAGTGATTATTCAGCAGGAAAGCGGTTTTTTATAGTTGGAATAAAGGCACTAATAGACCGCAATCTAATAGTTATGAATTGAATTTTGTTAATAAGTGCAAATTTATAAAATATTAATCATTAAAAAACAATGACTTATAAAATAAATGAATTATTTTCAAACAAAACCCTAAAGTTTTAGTGAAGCCCGCCGTAAACGAGTTATGACTAAAAGTGCCCGTGAACCGGATCTGATGACGCCCATGCAGCAAAAAAATGGCTGTTAACGGAATACAACGGGAAAACTTTAATTATTTTTTGAATTGAAAGGGGCAGGCAACTGCGAGAATAACCATATATTTATTACAGTTAAACATTAAATAAATATCATAACTATATGTTTTATATAGTTGTGTGTTGTGCCATGCCGGGTTTTGTAAGACAAACACCTACATGGCTGTTTTCGTCCGTCTTACAAAATTAACCGACAAACCCTGATTGTTGGCATCCATGAATGCGCGCAAAGTACGCCTAACGCAAATGCGTACTTAAATTGAACCGCAAATAAATGGAGAAAAGATCATGAATGTCATGCAAAACGATTTACTCGCTGAAATCAAAGATGCCAATCTGAACTACCTGATGCTGGCACAACAACTGATCCGCGCCGACAAAGCCACTGCAATTTTCCGTTTGGGTATCAACAAGGAAATCGCAGACCTGCTGGAAAACCTGACCAACCTGCAACTGCTCAAATTGTGTAACACCAACATGCTGCTGACACGCTTCCGTTTTGACGATAGCGAGATCCTGGGCATGCTGACCAGCTACACTAAAGATCCTGCCCAGGCGCACCTGCACACAGCGGTACTGATGTCCGCCCAAGCTGCAGAATCTACAGTATAAGTTTTATTTCCATCTGGCGATAAAGAATAGAAAAGAGGGTTTATCATGCAAAAGAAGAGTGTCGTTAACGAAGCAGAACAAATTAAACTGGCCATGCAAATGATTGAGTTGGGTGCACGTTTGCAATTGCTGGAATCACAAACTACTTTGTCACGTGAGCGCTTGATCAAGCTCTACAAAGAGATGAAAGGTGTTTCACCTCCTAAAGGCATGTTGCCGTTCTCGACCGACTGGTTCCTGACCTGGCAGCCAAATATTCACTCTTCCATTTTCTATAATATCTATCGTTTCATGGTCGATTATGCAGGTGTAGAAGGCATACATGCCATCATCAAAGCCTACACTCTGTACATGCAACAAGTGCAAAACCCGGATGGCGGCCAGACTGAAGAACCTGTGTTGTCCCTGACCCGTGCCTGGACCCTGGTGCGCTTTATTGAAAGCAAAATGCTGACAACTAAAGTCTGTCATTGCTGCGGCGGCCAATATATCGTCAACAGCTACGATCTGAACCAGAACTATGTGTGCAACCTGTGCCACGTGCCTTCACGTGCCGGTAAAACCAAAAAAGCCAAAGAACTCAGCTACAAACTGGTTTCAATGTCAGCTTAATCAGGCTGTGGTGGTGACTAACAGGTTATCACTGATACAACCTGGTATTTAAAGAAAGACTCAGCATGCGTTCTATCAAACTTTCGGCAGGGGCGTTGCAGCAAAATGTAAGTGCACAACGCTCCCTGTCCCCTAAGTTATGGGTGCAGAAACTGATGCCGCGCAAATTATGGTGCCAGGCATTGCTGATACAGTGTTTGAGTCTGCTGTTGATTGCGGGCGTCGCGCCTGACGTAATCAACAGTGTATTCGCTTTTGAGCTACGCAGCCTGGGGCTGCGGCTGGATTCAATCTGGTTCTGGCTGCTACCGCATGCAATACTGGTCAGTGTCATGGCCAGGGCCAGCCGTATGCCGGTCTGGTGGCGCTGGATACATGTTATTTTCCCGCTGGCGGTGATCAGCATGCAGCAGATCGCCTTGCCGGCCGTAGTTTACCTTGCCGGCTTTGTCATCACTCTGGCGCTGTATTGGTCTGTGCACAATACGCGCGTGCCTTTTTACCCGTCTTTTCCCGCTACCTGGCGCGCCATACACCATATTCTGGAACAACATGCCGGTGCGCAGCCGTTACGTGTGCTGGAGATAGGCAGTGGCCTGGGCGATGTTGCGCTGTTTTTATCCAGGCAACGTGCACAAGACCAGATAGACGGTATAGAGATCGCGCCATTGCCCTGGCTGGTCAGCGTGCTGCATGCGACCTTTACACGCAGCCGGGCCAGATTCACGCTGGGCGATTACAGGCGCAGCGACTTCACGCAACTGGATGTGGTATTCGCCTACCTTTCACCGGCCGTAATGGCGGATGTCTGGCACAAGGTACAGCAGGAGATGCTTCCCGGCAGCCTGTTTGTCAGTTCCGAGTTCCCGGTGGCGGATGTGACTGCCACCCGTATCATCTATCCTGCAGCAAACGCTCCCGCACTCTACGTTTACACCCTGTAACGCTGGCGGGTGGCAATACCGCACTAGCAGCCTTTCTGCTTGCCTGCGCCTGCCTCTATCAGATATTGCAAGCTAATTAGCCTGCTAAATCCCTTTTATTTGCAACATTGAAACCGGATGACGATTGTTATGCTGTAGGTATTCAATGCTAAAAGTGGAGTAGGGCATGTTCGTTATTATTGGGTACGTAGTCGTTTGCGGCATGATTTTCGGCGGGTATGCGCTGGCCGGCGGTCATCTGGGCGCGCTGTGGCAGCCGCTGGAAGTGATGATGATCTTTGGTGGTGCGTTCGGTGCGTTTATCGTCGGTAACGACAGTAAAGCCATCAAGGCCACCGTCAAAGCCTTGCCTACCTTGTTCAAGGGCTCCAAATACTCCAAGCAGCTGTATATGGATCTGCTGGCATTGCTGTTCGAGATCCTGACTAAGATCCGCAAGGACGGCTTGATGGCGATCGAAAAAGACATTGAAGACCCTGAAGCCAGCGCCTTGTTCGGCAAATATCCCAACATCCTGCATGACCACCACCTGGTTGAATTCATCACTGATTACCTGCGCCTGATGGTGTCCGGCAATATGGATGCATTCCAGGTCGAAAACCTGATGGATAACGAGATCGAGACCCACCATATGGAAGGCCATGTGCCTGCGCATTGTATCGCCAAGCTGGGTGATGGCTTGCCCGCTTTCGGTATCGTGGCCGCGGTGATGGGTGTGGTGCACACCATGGAAAACGTGGCATTGCCACCGGCTGAGCTGGGTATCCTGATCGCGCACGCGCTGGTGGGTACTTTCCTCGGTATTCTGCTGGCTTATGGTTTTGTCGGCCCCTTGTCCGGTTTGCTGGAACAAAAGCTGGAAGAATCCAGCAAAAGTTTTCAGACCGTGAAAGTGGTGTTGCTGGCCAGCCTTAACGGTTATGCCCCGCCTATCGCGGTGGAATTCGGCCGTAAGGTGCTGTATTCCACTGAGCGTCCTGGTTTCACCGAGCTCGAAGAGCACGTGAAACAGGCCAAGTCCAAATAATCAACCCGGTAATTGAATCAGCGTAGCGCTGGAGAACATCATGGCAGAAGATCGTGTTGCCCCGATTATTGTTAAAAAGATAAAGAAAAGTGGCGGCGGTCATCATGGCGGCGCCTGGAAGATCGCTTATGCCGACTTTGTAACCGCGATGATGGCTTTCTTCCTGCTCATGTGGTTGCTGGGTTCTACCTCTAAAGCGCAAAAAGAAGGCATTTCAGAATATTTCCAGACGCCATTGCATGTGGTGCTCATGGGGCCTTCGGTCGGCCAGAGTGATTCGGCCCTGAAAAACACCGGCGGCAAGGACGTGACCAAGAAACAGGGCCAGGTGAAACCAGTCGATGGTGACCCCGGCAAGCTGAAAACAGTCAAGATAGAAGATGTTAAAGAAGCCTTGAAAAAGGCTGAGAAGATCAAGCTGGAATCGCTGAAAGCCAAGATAGAGCAGGCGATAGAAGAAAACCCGACCTTGAAGCAGTTCAAGTCACAACTCAAGCTGGATATCACCAGTGAAGGTTTGCGTATACAGATCATAGACGAGCAGAACCGGCCTATGTTCGAGAATGCCAAGGCCGAGTTGCAGCCGTATGCCAAGTTGATCCTGCGTGAAATCGGCAAGACACTGAATGGGGTGGATAACAAGATCAGTTTATCCGGCCACACCGATGCCGCCGGTTATGCCAATGGCGACCATGGTTATAGTAACTGGGAGTTATCCTCAGACCGTGCGAATGCTTCGCGCCGCGAGCTGATCTCCGGCGGTATGGACGAGACCAAGCTGATGCGCGTGGTCGGCCTGGGCTCGGCGATCATGATGGATAAAGAGAACCCGTTCAACCCGATCAACCGGCGTATCAGCCTGATCGTGATGAATAAAGAAACCGAAGAAGAATTGTTAAAAGACAATGACCAGATCTCTGCCAGTGAGCATGATCTGTCGCAGGTGAAATCGTTGCAAGAAAAGCAAGAAAAAGCAGTAGAAGCGCAATAAACGTGACATCAAGGAGCCCAAGAAATAAGCGATATTTATCATGCTTATTTCTTGATTGAAAATCAGGGGAATCAGGCAAGATAGGACCACTATGAAAACATTGCCCATCGAAGAACTAAGGGAATTGCTGGCTGCAGTTTCTCGCCACGGTGACTGGCACTTGCTGGAGATCGAAACCGATCTGCAGCAAACCACTTTTTTGCTGAACGAAGCGATAGAAAAGCTCAGCACCAGTTTCATGAACGTATACGGCCAGTTAACCGAGCAACAGGCCGTGGTCAAGTCACTGGCAGAATCCGGCAATTTGCAGCCAGAGATGGTGCAGCAGTTGCAGGGGTTTGAGGAAAGCATTGGTCAGGAGATCAATAAAGTGGTGACCGGTATGCAGTTCCAGGACATGACCAACCAGCTGTTGCAACGCACGATCAATCGTGTCAATGGCTTGAAAACATTATTGCAGGAGTTATCCAGCCACCAGTTTCCTATGGCGGCGGAAAGCGAGCATGAAGAGATCAGACATTTCATCATGCAACTGAACCAGAATTTTGACCAGGGTAGCCACCACCTGACTGGCAATTTGCGCAAGTCGGTGAATCAGCAAGACCTGGCGAGCGGTGATATCGATTTATTCTGATCACAGCATGTTTAACATATTGAGTAAAAAAGGCGAGTAAAAATGGCGAAGACAATTTTAACAGTAGACGATTCAGGTTCTTTGCGTCAAATGGTCGCATTCAGTCTGAAAGCTGCCGGCTATGATGTGGTGCAGGCGGTGGATGGCCAGGATGGCTTGAACAGAGCCAAGGAAAAAACCGTAGACCTGGTACTGACTGACCAGAACATGCCGGTGATGGATGGCCTGACTCTGATCTCCAATCTTCGTAACCTGGCCTCTTACCAGAAAGTACCTATCCTGATGCTCACTACCGAGTCATCAGATGAAATGAAGGCAAAAGGCAAAGCCGCCGGTGCCAATGGCTGGCTGGTCAAACCTTTTGATCCTAAACGTTTGATTGAAGTCGTACAAAAAGTGATCGGTGCTTAAGAGTCCTGATGATAAGTGCCCTAAGTTAAGGGACTGGAGAAAAAAATGACAGTGGATATGAGCCAGTTTTATGAGGTATTCTTTGATGAGGCTGAGGAATTACTCGCCGAAGCAGAACGCCTTTTGCTTGAAATTAATGTGGATGCTCCGGATATCGAAGAGCTGAATGCTATTTTTAGAGCAGCCCACTCTATCAAAGGCGGGGCAGCAACATTCGGTTTTATGGACATGACAGAAATCACGCATGTGCTGGAAAACCTGCTCGATAAGATACGCAAGCAAGAAATGGCGCTCACTGTTGAGCATGTCGATGCATTTCTGGCCGCTAAAGATGTGATCAAAATGCAGGTGGATGGTCACCGCAATGGCTCAGATGTAGACCCTGAGCAGGTGAGCGATGTCTCTGCCAGACTGAAATCCTTATCTGAAGGCAAGGCAGCAGCGGCACCCGCCGAGACTGCACCGGCAGCGCCAGCCGCTGCCGTCAACCCGCAACCACCGGCATTGACTGTCTCTGCAGAAGAGCAGGCGCAGGGCATACAGCTTTATGACGTGGGTTTACCCGACGTCACAGAAAAAGATCTGGGCAACCTCAAAGATGAACTGGAGTTGCTGGGTGAAGTCGCGGTGTATCAGCGTGCCGACAACCGTCATGCCTTGCTGATCAAAACCGATTCTTCTACCGACGATATTGTTTCTATCTGTTCATTCATTGTCGACCCTGACGCACTGGTGATCCAGATCGCAGGCGCTCAGGCAGCAGGCACTCAGGCAGCAAGTGCACAGCCAGCCGCAGCCGAGCCAGCACCTGCCGTGGCCGAAGTCGCCGTGGCAGCCGCCGAACCTGAAGATCCTGGCTATGGATTTTTTACCAACGAGCCAGATGGTTCCGCCACACAGGCACCGCCAGCCAAGGATGGCAGGGTGGCCGTTGCTGAAGAAGTAGGCTACGGCTTATTCTCGAATAATGGCGAAGAGCAGCAGGAAGAAGGCTACGGTTTCTTTGCACCGTTCAAACCACACCCTGATGCGCCAAAAGCACAAATGATAGGTGATGATAATGCCGCTGCTGCATTGGCAAAAGCCTCTGCCGAGGCTGAAACCACGGTAGCAGCCAGCGCACCAGCACCTGAAGTCAAGGATGAGCGCCGTGCCCAGGCACGTCGTGAGTCTGACAAGCCAGCGGCACAGAGCGCTGAAAGCAGCTCTATCCGTGTCGGCATTGAAAAAGTCGATCAATTGATCAACCTGGTAGGCGAGCTGGTGATCACACAAGCCATGATAGAACAACGCGTCAATGCGCTGGACCCGGCAGATAACGAAGGCCTGATCAACAGTGTCAGCCAACTGACGCGCAATACGCGCGACCTGCAAGAATCAGTCATGTCTATCCGCATGATGCCTATGGATTTCGTATTCTCGCGCTTTCCGCGCATGGTGCGTGACCTGGCCGGCAAACTGGGCAAGAAAGTGGAATTCGTCACCAATGGTGCCACCACCGAACTGGACAAGAGCCTGATAGAACGTATCGTAGACCCGTTGACCCACCTGGTACGCAACAGTGTGGACCACGGTATTGAAAAACCGGAAGTACGCCGTGAAATGGGCAAGTCCGAAGTCGGGGTGCTGACCCTGTCTGCAGCGCATAAAGGCGGCAGCATCGTCATTGAAGTCACCGATGATGGCGGTGGCCTTAACCGCGACCGTATCCTGGCCAAAGCCGCTTCTAATGGCTTGCCGGTGAACGAAAGCATGAGCGACAGCGAGGTGTACAGCCTTATTTTCGCACCGGGTTTCTCTACCGCTGAGGTGGTCACCGATGTTTCTGGCCGTGGTGTAGGTATGGACGTGGTCAAACGTAATATCAGCGCCATGGGCGGCAATATCGAGATCCGTTCTGCACTGGGTTATGGCACGACGATCTCGATCTCGCTGCCACTGACACTGGCCATCCTCGATGGTATGTCAGTCTCGCTGGACAAGAGCCTGTATGTGGTGCCATTGAACCTGATCGTAGAAACCTTACAGCCACGTGCCGAAGACCTGAAAACCGTCACCGGCGAAGGCCTGATGGTGCATGTGCGCGGGGAATACCTGCCTATCATCGCCTTGCACGCTTTGTTCAACCATCCTACCGAGATCACCAACCCGACTGAAGGGGTATTGCTGATCCTGGAAGCAGATGGCAAGAAATCGGCATTATTCGTCGACCGCCTGGTTGGCCAGCAGCAGGTAGTGATCAAGAGCCTGGAGACCAATTTCAAACGTATTCCGGGCGTCTCGGGCGCCACCATCATGGGCGATGGCTCGGTGGCATTGATTCTTGATGTGCCTGCGATCACCCAGATGGGCCAAACAACCAATTATGTGACGGGTGGTCGGTCATTTGCCGACCAGGATTATTCCAACTTAAAAAATCACATCAATGCATAAGGAGCATATGCAATGACTTCAACTGAAATGACTAACAATCACGGTGCTAATAACGCAGGCAGCATGAGAACCGCCGCCGGCGAATACCTGACCTTTGTGCTGGGTAATGAGCAATATGGCATAGAGATCCTCAAGGTACAGGAGATCCGCGGCTATGATGCGGTGACCCAGATCGCCAATATGCCACCTTTTATCAAGGGCGTGATCAACCTGCGCGGCAAGATCGTGCCTATCGTTGACCTGCGTATCAAATTCAAGCTGGGCAAGGTGGAGTACAACGAGTTCACCGTCGTCATCATCCTCAATCTGAACGGCCGCATCGTCGGTATCGTGGTTGATGGTGTGTCTGACGTACGTGAGTTGCGTGAAGAACACCTGCGCGAAGTGCCATCACTGGTCACCCGCATCGATACTAAATACATCGTCGGCTTAGCCACCATAGAACAGGAAATGCTGATCCTGGTGGATATCGAGAAATTGATGACCAGTAACGAAATGGAACTGATGGACGCTGCAGTGCATTAAACACAGCACTTTTCTAACAACAAAACAGCAGCACTGCAACAGGCACTTCTTGCAAAGGGGCGATCATGTTTTCAACAATTTTAAATAAATTGGCAGCAGGCACTAAACAGTATCAGCATATTCTGGATGAATCGGCTGAATTTTCGGCGCTCAAAACCGAGATCAACAAGGCCAGGGCCATCATCGAATTAGCCGCTGATGGAAACATCAGCCATGTGAATGAGAATTTGTGCACGGCCTTAGGCTATAGCGCCAGTGAGTTGATCGGAAAACATCATCGCACACTGCTTGCCGGTGAAGACGCTGCCAGCCCTGATTACCAGGGTTTCTGGAGTGATCTGGGCGCAGGCAAATCACGCGTAGGCGCTTTCAAACTGATCCATAAATCAGGCCAGGAAAACTGGTTTCAGGGTTATTACGCACCCGTGCTGGACAACTCGGCCAAACTGCGCAAAACCGTGGCCTACCTGACTGATATCACCAAAGACAAACAGCAAAGCTTGGCCTTGCTGGAAGATGGCCAGGCAGTGAATCAATCGTTTGGCGTGATGGAATGCGACCCGCATGGCACCATACTGGACTGTAACGAGCTGCTGGTAGCACCTTTAGGCTACACCCGCGAAGAAGTGATAGGCAAAAATGTCAGCTTCCTGCTCAAAGCGCATTCAGCCCAAAGCCCGGCATACCAGCAACTATGGCAAAAACTGGCCAGGGGCGAGAACGGCAAACAGGAAGTCTGCCGTGTGGCTAAAACCGGTAATGAATACTGGTTCAGCGCCAACTATATCCCTATCCTCAATGATGATAAACAGCTGGTGAAGATCAAGATCTTCTCTTTCTGTATCACCGCAGAAAAACAGCAGGAACTGGACTATGAAGGTAAGGTTCAGGCCATTTCAAAAGTGCAGGCAGTGATAGAGTTCGATCTCGCCGGCAATGTACTCACCGCCAACCAGAATTACCTGGCAGTGACCGGCTACGCGCTGGATGAAGTCGTGGGCAAACATCACAGCATGTTTGTCAGCGATCGGCATAAAGCCAGCGCGGAATACCAGACCTTCTGGGAAAAACTGAATCGTGGCGAACCTGACGAGAGCGTTTACCACCTGTATGGCAAAAACCATAAAGACCTGTGGTTGCAGGCTTCTTACAACCCTATCATAGGCCTGGATGGCAAACCGGTGAAAGTCGTGCAATATGCGACAGACATTACCAAAGCGGTGCTGGCAGATAAGGAACAAGCGATCAGATCCGCCGAAGCCTTTATGATACAGACCACGCTGGATTCGGCCTCAACCAATATGATGATGGCCGATAACGACGGCATCATCCGCTACATGAATGCCTCTACCGAGCGTTTGATGCGTAGCTCGGAATCCAATTTCCGCCAGGTGCTGCCTCACTTTGATGCCGGCAAGATCGTCGGCCAGAATTTTGATATCTTTCACAAGAACCCGGCGCATCAGCGTGGTTTGCTTGCCTCATTAACCAAAGAGCATGTGGTAGAAATGCCGCTGGGCGACATGTTTGTGCGCCTGAAAGCCATGCCTATCTTTGATAAAGAGGGCGTACGCTCAGGCACTTCACTGGAGTGGGTGGATATCACGCAGGAACGTCGCGTCAGTGACCAGATCTCTTCCATTATCGCCAATGCGGCAGAGGGTGACCTGACAGACCGTATAGACCTGTCCGACAAATCCGGCCCGACGGCCGAGATCTGCAAAGGCGTGAACAACCTGCTGGAAAACATGACCGAATTACTGGTGCAGATCCGTGAGGCAGGTGAAACCATCAATACTGCAGCCCAGGAGATCGCCAGCGGTAATAACGATCTTTCCAGCCGCACCGAACAGCAGGCCTCCAGCCTGGAAGAAACCGCTTCCAGCATGGAAGAGCTGGCCTCTACTGTGAAACAGAATGCAGACAACGCGCGCCAGGCTAACCAGATGGCAGAAGCCGCTTCGCAGGTCGCAGTACGCGGCGGTGAAGTGGTGGGTAATGTGGTGACGACCATGAGCGCGATCAATGAAAGCGCGCGCAAGATCGAAGACATCATCACCGTGATCGATGGCATCGCCTTCCAGACCAATATCCTGGCCTTGAACGCCGCGGTAGAAGCCGCCCGTGCCGGTGAACAGGGCAGGGGCTTTGCAGTGGTAGCGGGTGAAGTGCGCAACCTGGCACAACGCTCGGCCAGTGCCGCCAAAGAGATCAAGGAACTGATCACGGATTCTGTCAGCAAAACCACAGAGGGGACTAAACTGGTGCAAAACGCCGGTGAAACCATGCACGAGATCGTGACTTCTGTGCAACGCGTGACCGACATCATGGGCGAGATCACCGCCGCCTCTGCCGAGCAGAGTTCAGGCATAGATCAGGTCAATAAATCTGTGACCGAGATGGATGAAACCACCCAGCAGAATGCTGCCCTGGTTGAACAAGCCGCCGCCGCAGCTGAATCGCTGGTTGAGCAGGCTGCCACCCTGATGGATTCTGTCAACAAATACCGTCTGCATCAGGCCAAGCCAGCGGCACGTAGCAGCGTGGCCCCGGCAAAAAAACCGGCAGCTGTCCCATTTGCCAACAAAGCCAAGCCAGTGGCGCACAGTCATGCCGCGGTACAGGAACAACCGGCCAGACTGGCAAAAACCGGTACCGATAACAGCGATTGGGAAGAGTTTTAACATGTGATTTTTTCTAAGGAGGCTGCAGCATGACAAGTAAACTGCGTCAGGTTATGGATACATTGCATGAAGGGTTTTTGTTATGGGCATCTGCCGTGATCGGTTACCCTCTTTGAGGGGGGTGGCAGTGCGGTTGCAGCCTTAAGATTTGCAGCTGTTTGATTCAAACAATATCTCGATTTTTCTCAGCAAGAGAGCCATTTGAAAATGGTTCTCTTTTTTTATTTTCCGCATCACTAAAGTCATTGAATCCATTCAATAAATTCACTTAATCTTACATTCAAGTTTCGCCCTCTAAATGCCGATATACAAGATGTGTAACCGTGAAACCTGCCCATGCCGGAAAACCGCGGTGACAGCAGTCGGTATGACTTGGATTCTGCGTGAGATTTGGCAGGGAAAAACCCTTCTGATAGACGCATGTAGAGCACAGGTTTTTTGCCATAATTCAGCGATATAAAACTGGTATGGCCAGTTAATTTGGATCTTAGGGATTTGAGATGACAATAGCGAAACGTATGTATCTGTTGATCGCCTCCTGTGCGATCGCAATGGTGATCCTGATCGGATTTACCTTAACCCAGGTGGTCAAAGTATATGAATATACCAATCAGGCCAATGCGAACAGCATTCCCAGCATTCTGGAGCTTTCCAAGGCTGAGAACTTCTATCAGCGCCTGCGCCTGAACCTGTTGCGACATGTGTCGGCGACTACGCCGGCTGAGAAGGCAAAGCTTGCCGCGCAGATCCATGACAGACGCAAAGTGGTCGAAGAGGCCATGACTAGCTATCAAAGCCTGACCACCGATAGCACAGACAAGGCCATGTTCACAGAAGAGCAGGCCATGCTCAGTGGTTATTTTGACCAGATGACGCGTGTGCTGGCTTTGTCAGATGCCGGTTCGCCTGAAGCTGCAGCCCTGTTGCAGCAAGCCGATAAAGTAGCGATAGAGCTGGCCAATAAACTCGATGACCATATGGTGTATAACCAGAAGATCAGCCTGGAGCACGCCGAGAATGCTGCTGCTATCAAACAGACTGCCTTGTGGCAATCTGCTGCCATCGCTTTGCTGTGCCTGACAGTGATCGTGGTGGCCGGTGTGCTGATCACCAGACGCCTGCGTGCGCAATTGGGTATGGAACCAGCTGAACTGACAGTGATCGCACGTAACTTTGTTGAGGGTAACCTGAACCAGAAGATCACTTTGCCAGAAAGCGACAAGACCAGCGTGGCATACTCTATCCGCGTGTTGCAAAAGACCCTGGATGGCCTGGTGCAGTCATTGAACTATGTCAGCCAGCAGCATGATGAAGGCGATATCGATTGCACGGTGGATGAGACCCGCTTTAAAGGTGGCTATGGCCAGATGGCCGCTGGCATCAATAAAATGGTGGCCGGCCATATCGCCATGAACCAGGAAGCGATAGAAGTAGTTAAAGCCTTTGGTGCCGGTAATCTGGATGCGCCATTGAAGCCTTTCCCAGGCAAAAAAGCCTTCGTTAACGAAGCGATAGAGCAGGTGCGTAGCAATATCAAACGCCTGGTCAGCGACGCTGAAGAGCTGTCGCACGCTGCGGTAGAAGGCCGCCTGAGCGCCAGGGTAGATGCAAGTAAACACCAGGGTGACTTCCGCATGATAGTAGAAGGCCTGAACAACACGCTGGATGCTATCGTCAAGCCATTGAGTGTGACCTCCAGCTACCTGGATAACATCGCCAAGGGCAATATCCCGGCCAAGATCAACGAACAATATCAGGGTGATTACAGCCTGATCATCAATAACCTGAACACCTGCATAGATGCAGTGAATGCATTGGTGGCAGATGCCAACGAACTGGCACTGGCAGCGCAAAACGGTGCCTTGTCTACCCGTGCTGACACCAGCAAGCACAATGGCGATTTCCGCAAAGTGATAGAAGGTGTCAACGGTACCCTGGATGCGGTGGTCAAACCATTGACCATCACCTCAGAGTACCTGGACAACATCGCCAAAGGCCAGATTCCAGCCCGGATCACCGACCATTACCCAGGTGATTACAGCCAGATCATAGACAACCTGAATACCAGCATAGACGCGGTGAACAATTTGGTCGCAGACACCAATCTGCTGGCCGAAGCTGCCGGTGAAGGGCGTATTACCGTACGTGCCGACGCTGACAAGCACCAGGGTGACTTCCGCAAGATCATCGAAGGGGTGAACAGCACCCTGGATATGGTGGTGGACCCTATCATCGCCGTGACCGAAGCGGTAGAGACCATCACCACTGCAGCCAACGAGATCTCCAGCGGTAACGCCGACCTGTCAGCCCGTACTGAACAGCAAGCGTCCAGCCTGGAAGAAACCGCAGCCAGCATGGAAGAACTGGCTTCAACCGTGAAACAGAACGCCGAGAACGCCAAACAGGCCAACCAGCTGGCACTGACAGCATCTGACGTCGCCGTTAAAGGTGGAGCCGTGGTCAACGAAGTCGTCGCGACCATGAGTGCCATCAACGAAAGCGCGAAAAAGATCGAAGACATCATCTCCGTGATCGACGGCATCGCCTTCCAGACCAATATCCTGGCCTTGAACGCAGCGGTGGAAGCCGCACGTGCCGGCGAGCAGGGCAGAGGGTTTGCGGTGGTCGCGGGTGAAGTGCGCAACCTGGCACAACGCTCAGCCAGTGCGGCGAAAGAAATTAAAGAACTGATCACAGACTCAGTCAACAAAACCACTGAAGGCACACGTCTGGTCGAAAACGCCGGCAACACCATGGAAGACGTAGTGTCATCGGTACAACGCGTGGCAGACATCATCAGTGAGATATCTGCAGCCTCTGCCGAGCAGACCACTGGTATCGACCAGGTCAACCAGGCAGTGACCAGCATGGACGAAACCACACAGCAGAATGCGGCGTTGGTAGAAGAAGCGGCTGCTGCGGCTGAATCCCTGGTAGACCAGGCTAACCAGCTGGCAGATGCGATCAGCCAGTTCAAACTGGAAGGCAAGAGCTTTGGTGGCGGGCAGGCAGTGACGCACAAAGCGGCTGCCAGACCAGCACCATTAAAAGTGGCGACACAGTCTGCCGGTGCGCATAGTAGCAACGCATACCGGTCAGGGTCAGACGGGGGAGGATCCGGCAAGCCGGCAGCAGGTGGCTTTAGCAGTCCGCCACCCAGCAAAGCGGCCGCCTCTAAACGCACAGGCACGGATGATAGTGACTGGGAAGAGTTTTAAGCGCTAAAGAAATAAAAAAGCCGACTTGCAGATGCAGTCGGCTTTTTTTGGCACTTAGCTATGTTTTTTACTGGGCTTATATTTCTGACTGGCTTATGTTTTCTGACTGAAATATACAATCATCAATCAAATTTACAGCTATTTTGTAACAAAGTTGTAAGTTTTCTCAAGTTTTTCTCCAGGCGTTCGTAAACCAGTTCAAGTGGTAATCAATAACCACTACAACAAGACTTGAACCTCTAATGGAGACTTTATGAAACACACGTTTAACACCGCCATCGCTTTATGCGCATTCTCAGTATTGTCCACTCATGCTCTGGCAGCCGAGGTATGCACTGTATCTATGATGGGTCGCGTATGCTACGAAGAAGGTAGCCCAGAACTGACTGCCACCCACATGAAAGGCGACGCAGTGGCCGAATCAAACAACGCCAAGAAGAAAACAGATCTGGCTGATGCATCAAAAGTAAAGAAATAAGTACACGATAGTCATCATAGAAAACCCCTTGTGATGAGGGGTTTTTTAATGCCCAACTCTCAACAAGTAAAACTTGAGCCTGATAAGAAGTCATAAAACATATTTTATTGGCTGATAGGAAATTTCAGCCATGTAAGAACATAGTATGCAAGCCAGGGTTTGGCTAAAAATAATTAACGGATTTGGAGTATAAGAATTATGAGCGTCGCAAAAAGGATGACCATTCTGATTGTAGTGGCAGCTTTGGGGTTGTTTGCACTGGCCGGGATCAGT
The DNA here is from genome assembly GCF_042676265.1 of Methylophilus luteus. Lineage (NCBI taxonomy): Bacteria > Pseudomonadati > Pseudomonadota > Betaproteobacteria > Nitrosomonadales > Methylophilaceae > Methylophilus > Methylophilus luteus. The sequence goes on along the minus strand of NZ_JBHTKB010000001.1, from coordinate 817,972 downwards.
TACTTTCAGACTGAGCGGGTCTATGGCTACACCAATTATGCCAATGAAACAGCTGCACCCAGTATTGAAGTATTGGATGAAACGCTGGCAGAGTTTGAGAAACTGAATAGCCTGATCTGGCAACATATGCTGAATACAGACAATGCCAAGATGCAGTCTATCGAAAAACAGGTTGCCGAGACCCATGACAAGTTGATGGCTGCGCTGAAAAAGTATGACCGCTTTGTCAGCAACGCAGAAGACAAGTCTTTGCTGGCCAAAGACCTGGCTGCGATCACTGCTTATGATGGTCTGGGCAGCAATGCGCTGACTTTATCGCTTTCGAATAAAAAGGAAGCAGCGCGTGATGTGCTGCTTTCCAATCAGGCTATCATTGCCAATGTGCAAAAGGCCATCAGCCAGCACCGTCAATTTAACAATGATGTCGCGCGCGCCAATGCCAGCCAGGCATTAAGCATTAAAAACCAGGCTATCGTCATGCTGTTTGCGATCGCCTTGGTGGCGCTGGCCCTGGTGGTGACCATAGGCCTGCTGATCAAACGCAATATGTTTAAGCAATTAGGCATGGAGCCTGCTGAACTGACCATCATCGCCCGTAACTTCGGTGAAGGTAACCTGAAGCAGAAGATAGACTTGCCGGCAGATGACAAGACCAGCGTGGCATACTCTATCCGCGTATTGCAAAAGACTTTGGATGGCCTGGTGCAGTCATTGAACTATGTCAGCCAGCAGCATGATGAAGGCGATATCGATTGCACGGTGGATGAGACCCGCTTTAAAGGTGGCTATGGTGAAATGGCCGCGGGCATCAATAAAATGGTGGCCGGCCATATCGCCATGAACCAGGAAGCGATAGAAGTAGTTAAAGCCTTTGGTGCAGGTAATCTGGATGCGCCACTCAAGCCTTTCCCGGGCAAAAAAGCATTCGTCAACGAAGCGATAGAGCAGGTGCGCGCTAATATCAAGCGCCTGGTCAGCGACGCCGATGAGTTGGCGCATGCCGCCGTTGAAGGCCGTTTGTCCACGCGCGCTGATGCCTCACGCCACCAGGGTGACTTCCGCATGATAGTAGAAGGCCTGAACAACACGCTGGACGCCATCGTCAAACCATTGAGCGTGACCTCCAGCTACCTGGATAACATCGCCAAGGGCAATATCCCGGCCAAGATCAACGAACAATATCAGGGTGATTACAGTCTGATCATCAACAACCTTAACACCTGCATAGATGCAGTGAATGCCTTGGTGGCAGATGCCAACGAACTGGCATTGGCAGCGCAAAACGGTGCCTTGTCTACCCGTGCTGACACCAGCAAGCACAATGGCGATTTCCGCAAAGTGATAGAAGGTGTCAACGGTACCCTGGATGCGGTGGTCAAACCATTGACCATCACCTCAGAGTACCTGGACAACATCGCCAAAGGTCAGATTCCAGCTAGGATCACCGACCATTACCCAGGTGATTACAGCCAGATCATAGACAACCTGAATACCAGCATAGAAGCGGTGAACAATTTGGTCGCAGACACTAACCTGCTGGCCGAAGCTGCCGGTGAAGGGCGTATTACCGTACGCGCCGACGCTGACAAGCACCAGGGTGACTTCCGCAAGATCATCGAAGGGGTGAACAGCACCCTGGATATGGTCGTGGACCCTATCATTGCCGTAACCGAAGCGGTAGAGACCATCACCACTGCAGCCAACGAGATCTCCAGCGGTAACGCCGACCTGTCAGCCCGTACTGAACAGCAAGCGTCCAGCCTGGAAGAAACCGCAGCCAGCATGGAAGAACTGGCTTCAACCGTGAAACAGAACGCCGAGAACGCCAAACAGGCCAACCAACTGGCACTGACTGCATCTGACGTCGCCGTCAAAGGTGGAGCCGTGGTCAACGAAGTCGTCGCGACCATGAGTGCCATCAACGAAAGCGCGAAAAAGATCGAAGACATCATCTCCGTGATCGACGGCATCGCCTTCCAGACCAATATCCTGGCCTTGAACGCAGCGGTGGAAGCCGCACGTGCCGGCGAGCAGGGCAGAGGGTTTGCGGTGGTCGCGGGTGAAGTGCGCAACCTGGCACAACGCTCAGCCAGTGCGGCGAAAGAAATTAAAGAACTGATCACCGACTCAGTCAACAAAACCACTGAAGGTACACGTCTGGTCGAAAACGCCGGTAACACCATGGAAGACGTAGTGTCATCGGTACAACGCGTGGCTGACATCATCAGTGAGATCTCTGCAGCCTCTGCCGAGCAGACCACTGGTATCGACCAGGTCAACCAGGCAGTGACCAGCATGGACGAAACCACACAGCAGAATGCGGCGCTGGTAGAAGAAGCGGCTGCTGCAGCTGAATCGCTGGTAGACCAGGCTAACCAGCTGGCAGATGCCATCAGTCAGTTCAAACTGGAAGGCAAGAGCTTTGGTGGCGGGCAGGCAGTGACGCACAAAGCGGCCGCCAGACCAGCGCCGGTCAAGGCTGCGGTGTCACATTCCACTCAGCAGCGGGATAGCGGGCCGCCCGCGCGGCCGGTGTCAGGAGGGTCGTTTGGCAAAACAGCAGGCCACGCCAGCGCCCCGGCGAAATCACCAGGCATGTCGCGCAGGACAGGTACTGACGATGAGGACTGGGAAGAGTTTTAACTGAGTCCTTGTATTAAGTACTGGGTATAGCAAAAGCCGGCTGCCACTGCAGTCGGCTTTTTGTTTTATTGCTTGTTGTAAACGCTGCTGACTGTAAGGTTTATAAAGCAGGCTTAACATAAAAAATCATCCCTTAACCCAGGATTAATCTGCCACTAGCGCATACGCTATTTCTGATTTCTTTAGGGCTGCAATTACCAAAATAGAGCCCAGTTTCCCCTTTTTTCACATCATTCGAAAGTGGCGTTGCTATTTAATAATGCCGTTATATACCGATAAATAGTAAAAAAATCCAAGGTAAGCGGGTTTTGGAAAATAGAAAAAAAGGAGTGACAACATGTTGTCAGGAAAATTGAGTGTGTTTAGTCGTCTCAATCTCTCGTCTCAGTTAGGCTTGTTGCTGGCAGTTTCCGGTGCAGGTGTCGCCAGCAGTTTTATTCACGCTGGCTTAGGCGTGGGCTTGCTGGTCTGTGCTACAGGGCTGGGTGCCTTGTTGCTTTACAGCGCTAAAAGTCAGCTCGGAGGCCAGGCCGGTGAGGCTGCAGCTGTCGCAAACAGTCTCGCCAATGGTGAGTTTGGCGATGGCGACCATGCAGCGAGCGCAGAAGATATCAATGTGCTGGATGCATTGCAGCAAGCCAAGACGACATTGGCCAAACTGAGCCAGCAAATCACTTATATCACTGCAGAACATGCCAGTGGCAATTTTAAAGCCAGCCTAGATCTGAGCCAGTTTCATGGCGAATATCGCCAGATGGCTGCCGATATCAACCAGACCCTGGCTTTACCTGCCGGTTTTCTGCACAAAACAGGCGACGCGATGCTGGCATTGGGCCAGGGTGATTTCACTGCCCAGTTAGCGCCATTGCCAGGTGAGCTTGCCGTGCTGAACCAGCACTTTGATGGCCTGAAAAGCAATGTCACGGCCCTGATCTCAGATTTAACCGCTATGAGCAGCGCACATGCGCAGGGCGAGGACGAAACCTTGCTGGCAGTCGCCAAATTTGATGGTGATTTTAAACAGGTCGCGCAAAGCATCAATAGCATGGTGTCAGCTTATATCGCCGATACCGGTAAATTCATCGCCGTGATGGACAGCATAGGTCGCGGCGACCTCACTGCCCAGCTGGAACCGCTGCCAGGCAAAAAAGCCGCCATGAACAAGAGTGTGGACCGCATACGCGGCAACCTTAAGGGTATTGTGGACTCTGTGAACTGGGTCAATAACGAGCACGAACAGGGCAATATCGATATGACCCTGCGTGCCGATATGTTTAAAGGCCAATTCTCGGTACTGGCAGACTCTATCAATAAAATCGTTGCCGGCCATATTGAATTGAATCAAAAAGCCATGGCATGCGTCAAAGCGTTTGGTGATGGTAATTTCGATGCGCCTTTGGAGCAGTTCCCTGGCCAGAAAGCCGAAATCAACCAGATCATAGAGAAAGTTCGTAGCAACCTGAAAGCATTGAATCATGATGCAGAGTTGCTGGCCGAATCAGCGAAACAGGGCCGCGTCACGGTACGTGCCGATGCCAGCCGCCACCCAGGCGATTACCGCCGTATTGTGGAAGGCATGAATAACACGCTGGATATGATAGTGGAACCGGTACTGACGGTGAAAGCCGCAGCAGAATCTATCAATATCGCAGCCAAAGAGATCGCCCAGGGCAACGCGGATTTAAGCCGCAGGACCGAAGATCAGGCAGCGAATCTTGAAAAAACAGCTTCCAGCATGGAAGAGCTATCTTCAACCGTCAAACAGAACGCAGAAAACGCAAAACAGGCTAATGAACTGGCAGCGCAGGCTTCGCAAGTGGCAGTCAAAGGTGGCGATGTGGTCAATGCCGTGGTGCATACCATGAGCGACATCAATGAAAGTGCACGCAAGATCGAAGACATTATTTCTGTCATCGACAGCATTGCTTTCCAGACCAATATCCTGGCGCTGAATGCCGCGGTTGAAGCCGCCCGTGCCGGTGAGCAGGGCAGGGGTTTTGCCGTGGTGGCTTCCGAGGTGGGTAACCTGGCACAGCGCTCTTCAGTTGCGGCGCGCGAAATTAAAGAATTGATCAATGACTCGGTCAACAAGACTGCAGAAGGTAGCCGCCAGGTGGAAGAAGCCGGCAAAACCATGCATGAGATTGTGAGCTCGGTCAAACGTGTCAGCATCATTATTGGCGAGATCGCCTCGGCTTCTAATGAGCAGAGTGCCGGTATCGCGCTGGTCAATGACGCCGTGATCCGTATGGATGATGTGACACAACAGAACACCGCCTTGGTTGAAGAGGCCGCTGCGGCTGCCGAATCACTGATGGATCACTCCAATGAGCTGGCAACAGCAGTGAGTGTATTCATCGTCGAAGGCAACGCGAAGCAAACGCGTCACGGGAATGCAGGCTGGTCGGAAGATTTCCGGCAAGTCAGTAATGGATAGGGCACGCTGTAAGCCCTTTATAAAGTAGTACTTTTAATTAACAGGAGCATAAAAATGGCAGTGATTGATCGAGTATTGATTGGTGAAGGTTTGGTCATCGAGGACCGTCCGGAAGGCGGCCTGGATCTGAAGAACGTGGCTCACATCGACTTAATTTTAGGACCACGCGGTAGCGCTGCAGAAGACGCATTTTGTCGTACGCTCACCGACCAAAAACAAGGGGTAAACGGTTTATTGGCGATTGCAGCGCCAAACATGATGGTAAAACCAAACACTGTGATGTTTAACAAAGTGACGATCAAAGATGGCCGTCAGGCGACTCAGATGTTTGGCCCGGCACAACGTGGCGTAGCCATGGCAGTGATGGATTGCGTAGCTGATGGCACTATCCCGCTGGAAGAAGCCGATGACGTATTTATTTGCGTAGGCGTATTTATCGACAGTAAAGCCGATATGGATGACCGTATCCAGGACTGGAACTACCGCGCGACAAAAATCGCACTGAAAGCCGCGATCAACCGCGAGCCTAAAGCGGCTGATGTAGTGAAACAATACAAAGAGGCATTGCACCCGTTTGCAGCACAAACACCAGAAGCACAAAACCGTCGTGCTGATGACACCGCTGCTGCTTTGGCAATCACACAAATGCAAGAGCGCAGCAAGTATGCACGCACCAGTGCTGAAGCAAAAGCGCGTGAAGAAAAGCAGATCGAATTAGCGATCGGCCAGATGAAAGAGCGCATCAACACCACCAAGGCTTAATTTAAGTCTGACTTAAATTAATGGCAACCCAACGGATTTGCATAGGATAACGAAGTGACTGCCTTGAAGAAACAAGAACAAGAAGAGCGCGAGTTTTTGTTTACGCGCGATGATTTCGTCAGAATCAAAAGTCTGATCTATCGCCATGCAGGCATTTCATTGTCCGATGCAAAGACGGATATGGTGTACAGCCGGATAGGCCGGCGTTTACGTGCACTCGATATGCAAAGTTTCAAGCTGTATCTGGATAAGCTTGAACAAAACCAGAGTTCGGACGAGTGGCAGGCATTTACCAATGCGTTGACCACCAACCTGACTTCTTTTTTCAGGGAAGAGCATCATTTCCCCATACTGGCAGAGCATCTGACCAGGCTTGCTGCTTTAAACCGGCAGGCAAAACCTATCCGTATCTGGTGTTCTGCGGCTTCGACCGGCGAAGAGCCTTATTCGATCGCCATCACCGCGTGTGAGGCATTCAATTCGCTCAAACCCCCGGTAGAAATCATCGCCACTGATATCGATACCAATGTATTAGCGACTGCGAGTGCGGGTGTATACCCTATAGACCGCATCAAGAAAATGGACGAATCCCGGTTGCGCAAGTTCTTTGAAAAAGGCACTGCCAAGCATGAGGGATTAGTCAGGGTAAAAAAATCAGTACGCGACCTGATTCACTTTCACCAGCTCAACCTGCTGGATCAGCAATGGCCGTTTCGTGAGGCCTATGATGTGATCTTCTGTCGTAATGTCATGATTTATTTTGATAAACCCACCCAAAGCAAGATCATAGAAAAATTCATCACGCTGATGAATGATGACAGCTTGTTGCTGGCCGGGCATTCAGAGAACTTCCTCTATGTCTCCAACCAGCTGCAATTGCTGGGTAAAACCGTCTACAAACTAAAAACTAACGGCGCGGCTCGTTCCAGCCTGTTAATGAATCGGAAATAGCCATGAGTGTTTCACAAGAAGACATTGCAAACACCCTCTACTTTGACAGAACATTTAATTGCGAAGCGGCCAAGATCTCTCCTGGAGAGTATTACTATACCGATAAGGATATGCTGATCGTCACTGTGCTCGGCTCATGTGTGTCTGCCTGTATCCGCGATACCAAGTCTGGCATAGGTGGCATGAACCACTTTATGTTGCCTGAGAGTGGCAGTGCCGATAGGGATAGCCCGGTTTCAGAATCTATGCGCTATGGCACTTATGCCATGGAAGTACTGATCAACCAGCTGCTGAGAAATGGTGCCAGGCGCGAGAACCTCGAAGCCAAGATCTTTGGCGGCGGCAATGTATTGCGCAGTTTCACCACCAATAACGTTGGTGATCGCAATGCCGAGTTCGTTAAAAAATACCTCAAGGATGAAGGTATTCGGGTGACCGGGGAAGACCTGCTGGATATTTATCCGCGTAAAGTCTATTACTTTCCCAAAACCGGCAAGGTGCTGGTAAAAAAACTGAAACAACTGAACAACTACACTTTGGTCAAACGCGAGCAGGCTTACTCCAGCAAGCTGAAAACCAACGATGTGGGTGGCGATATCGATTTGTTTTGATAATAATAATTATAAAAAGGAAATCACATGAAAACGAAAGTATTAGTCATTGATGATTCGGCGCTGATACGCAGCCTGTTGACCGAGTTGATCAACGATACCAAAGACCTGGAAGTCGTTGGTGCCGCACCCGACCCACTGGTGGCGCGAGAAATGATCAAGCAATTGAACCCGGATGTGCTGACGCTGGATGTGGAAATGCCGAGGATGGATGGGCTGGATTTCCTGGAAAAACTCATGCGCCTGCGGCCTATGCCGGTATTGATGGTTTCTACGCTGACAGAAAAAGGCTCTGAGATCACTTTGCGGGCGCTGGAGCTGGGCGCTACCGATTTTGTGACCAAACCTAAAATGGGCATCACCCAGGGCATGCAGCAATATGCCGATGAGATCACCGATAAGATACGCACTGCGGCCAAGGCCAAAGTCAGCACTTTGCAAAGCATAGCCAAAGCATCAGCGGTTGGTGGCCAGGTGCAGAATGCCATCCGTAACCCGTTGATCAGTAGTGAGAAATTATTGATCATAGGCGCTTCTACCGGTGGTACCGAAGCGATCAAAGCGTTCCTGACGCAAATGCCTTCAGATTGCCCCGGTGTATTGATCACCCAGCATATGCCGGCAGGCTTTACCAAATCGTTTGCCACCCGTCTGGACAGCCTGTGCAAGATCTCGGTCAAGGAAGCGGTAGATGGCGAACGCATATTGCCCGGCCATGCCTATATTGCGCCGGGTGACCAGCATTTGCTGCTGGCCAGAAGCGGTGCCAACTATGTCACCCGCTTGTCAGACAGCGAGCCGGTCAATAGACACAAGCCTTCTGTGGATGTATTGTTTGACTCTGCGGCGGTGCATGCCGGTAAAAACGCCATAGGCATCATACTGACCGGCATGGGTAAAGATGGTGCGGTCGGCATGCTGCGTATGAAAGAAGCCGGCGCCCACAACTTTGCACAGAATGAAGAGAGCTGTGTGGTTTATGGCATGCCGCGTGAAGCGGTAGCGCATGGTGGTGTGCATGAGGTTGCTCACCTGAAAGACCTGCCCAGGATGGTGTTGCATCACCTGGCAACCAATAGTGAACGCGCCATGCGTGTTTAAATCCTCAAAGAACAAACAGGCAATTCAGCGCTTTATTGGCGCAAGCATTGACAGCATATGGGTTGATAATGCTAACTGTAAAATATGTCACTAATGATAGCGGAGTAACAAATGGGCAATCCGAATACTAAATTTCTGGTGGTTGATGATTTTTCCACCATGCGCAGAATTGTGCGTAACCTGCTTAAAGAGCTGGGCTACAACAATGTGGAGGAGGCCGAAGACGGCGCTGATGCATTGAGCAAGCTGCGCAGTGGTGATTTCGAATTTGTCGTGTCTGACTGGAATATGCCAAATATGGATGGTCTGACCATGCTGCAGAATATCCGTGCAGATGCCAAACTATCCAAATTGCCAGTATTGATGGTGACGGCCGAAGCAAAAAAAGAAAACATCATCGCTGCCGCGCAAGCAAAAGCTAACGGCTACGTGGTGAAACCGTTTACTGCCGCCACGCTGGAAGAAAAGTTATCTAAAATCTTTGAGAAACTGGAAAAAGGCGAGGCGTAATCATGACCGAAGCTGTCAATCCGAAGCAAGACAACGCCATGGTAGATATGGCTTCTGCCTTGATGCACAATCTGAACGATAACCAACAAGAAGATATGATCAGCCGGATTGGCCATATGACACGCACGCTGCACGACAGCCTGAGTGCATTAGGTTACGACAAAGTGCTGGAACAAGTCGCGCAGGAGATCCCTGATGCGCGTGACCGTTTGAATTATGTCGCCAAAATGACTGAGCAGGCAGCAGAGCGGGTATTGAATGCCACTGATCTGGCGACGCCTTTGCAGTCTGAGCTGGCGGATAAGGCCAGTGAGTTAAAAGCGCGCTGGCAGGATGTGATGGCGAAATCGGCGCTCAAATCCGAATACGACTCTGTGGTGCAAGACACGCTCGAATACCTGTCACTGGCAGATAAGAATACTGCAACCACCAAGTCGCTGTTGATGGATATCATGATGGCGCAGGATTTCCAGGACCTGACCGGACAAGTGATCAAAAAAATCACAACACTGGTGCAAGAGCTGGAAAGACAACTGGTGCAGGTGTTGGTGGATTTTTCACCAGGCGCGAAAAAAGAAGAGTCTACAAACTCGTTGCTGAATGGGCCGCAGATAGACCCGCACAACACTGTGGATGTGGTTTCTAACCAGGAGCAGGTAGATGACCTGCTGGATAGTTTAGGCTTTTAACAGCTGCATCTGTTCCAATAAAAAAGGGCCTGACGGCCCTTTTTGCTTATGCATAACCCACCCTATCTTCAGCGGGCAGGGCGGCCAGCTCTTCATCGGTATATACACGGCCGCGCGTGATAAAAGCAAAGCCACTGCCACAGTCTAATGAAAACGAGCCACTGGAACCGGGCACGGCATCCAGTATGGTATGCGTGTTCGCCATAAAGCTGAAATGGCTGTCACCCATGTAAAACACCGCGCCTGCTAGCACCCCTAATTTGACATCTGACGGACTGGGCCTGAACTCGGCTGCAGGCATGCACATGGGGCCACTGCCTTCACAGCAGCCGCCAGATTGCAGGAACACGATAGGGCCGTGCTGCGCTGTCAGCTGTTCTATCAATGTGATCGCACTGGGTGTTGCAGAAAGTCTTTCCGCCATGGTTTTGCCCTCAATATTTATCTTATAGACAAAAAAGGGGCGAAAGATTCGCCCCCTTTTTTTGCAACTACCTAAATCAGGTTGCAACTACATTTAATCAGCTCAAGCCAGACCCTGAGTTTAGAAGAAACCCAGTTTTTTCGGGCTGTAGCTGACCAGCAGGTTTTTAGTTTGCTGGTAGTGGTCCAGCATCATTTTGTGCGTTTCACGGCCTATGCCAGACTCTTTATAGCCACCGAAAGCGGCATGAGCAGGGTAGGCATGGTAACAGTTGGTCCAGACACGGCCAGCTTTGATGCCGCGGCCCATACGATAAGCACGGCTGCCGTCGCGTGACCAGACACCAGAACCCAGGCCAAAGATGGTGTCATTGGCTATGCTCAGCGCTTCTGCTTCATCTTTAAAGGTAGTCACTGCCAGTACCGGTCCAAAAATCTCTTCCTGGAAGATACGCATCTTGTTGTGGCCTTTGAACAGCGTAGGCTTCACATAATAACCCTCGGCCAGATCGCCGCCCAGCACATTACGCTCACCGCCGCACAGCAGCTGCGCACCTTCCTGTTGACCAATATCCATATAAGACAGGATCTTGTTGATCTGGTCTTGTGAGGCTTGCGCACCTATCATGGTGTTAGGGTCCAGCGGGTTGCCTTGCTTGATTGCGGCGACACGTGGCAACACGCGCTCCATGAATTTGTCGTAAATGGATTCCTGGATCAGGGCGCGTGACGGACAGGTACAGACTTCACCCTGGTTAAAGGCAAACAGCACCAGGCCTTCCACTGCCTTGTCGAGAAAGTCATCGTCGGCAGACATGATGTCTTCAAAGAAGATGTTAGGTGATTTGCCACCGAGTTCCAGCGTTGCCGGGATCAGGTTGTTGGCTGCCGCCTGCGCAATAAAACGGCCAGTGGCGGTCGACCCGGTAAAGGCGATCTTGTTAATACGCTTGCTGTTAGACAGCGGGGCGCCAACTTCACGGCCATAGCCGTTGACGATGTTCATCACGCCAGGCGGGATCAGGTCGCCTATCACTTCCATCAGTATCAGGATACTGATAGGCGTGAATTCGGCTGGTTTCATCACCACACAGTTACCGGCTGCCACTGCTGGCGCCAGTTTCCAGGCTGCCATCAGAATAGGGAAGTTCCACGGAATGATCTGCCCGACCACACCCAGCGGTTCGTGAAAGTGGTAAGCCACGGTATTCTCGTCCAACTCACTCAGACTGCCTTCCTGCGCACGCAACGCACCGGCAAAATATCTGAAATGGTCAGCAGCCAACGGAATATCGGCATTCAATGTTTCGCGGATAGGTTTACCGTTATCGACTGTTTCAGCAGTCGCGATCAACTCCAGGTTCTGTTCGATACGGTCTGCAATCTTCAACAGCAGATTAGAACGCTCCGCCGCAGAAGTTTTCGCCCATTTATCGGTTGCGGCATGCGCGGCATCCAGCGCCAGCTCCACATCCTCAGCACTGGAGCGGGCAGCCTGCGTATAAGGCTTACCAGTAATGGGGGAAATCACATCAAAATACTCACCCTTCACCGGTGCAACCCATTTGCCACCGATAAAGTTGTCATATTTTGCCTTGTAAGGGACTTTTACCCCCATGGCTTTCAATAGATCCAAACTCATAATCACTCCTGTACTTTTTGTATAGATGTTATAGCAGAACTGCTCTCCAAACCGCCGTATTGAACCCCATATCCGATCATGGCCCAATAACCTGATAAATCATCTGCCAAGCCGCTTAAAATAAGGCTTTTTAAGATGATTAACGGGATAAACATTAACCCTTAAAACCTACAAAATCAAGCGTTTTTGCTGTGTTTTTGCTGATTTATAAGATAACTGAGTTAGTCCATTTAATCCTGAAAAGTTCAATCTCATAGCCGTGGCGCGCGGGTGCTAAAACGCGTGATTTTGTAATCTGCCGATTCCGCCATAAATCATTTGGCGCGAAATTGGGAATCAGCTATAATCGCGCCTTCTTTCGGAGAGATGGATGAGCGGTTTAAGTCACCACCCTGGAAAGGTGGCATAGGGGCAACTCTATCGAGGGTTCGAATCCCTCTCTCTCCGCCAGCAGTAAAGTAAAGCCTGTTTTCTGTGACTAATTAAAAGTACAGAACGCGGGCTTTTTCTTTTTTGTCTTACGTTGGCGTGGTGTTCCTTAATACTCTGGATTAATCGATATCTGGAGAGAAAAGAGCGTACTTAATGTGCTGCTTGTAGCAATTGCGCTGTAGGTCATTCCTGAGCTTCACTTGATTGCCATTGTCATCGCACGAACAACTTCAAAAACATACCAGTAGTTAACACCATCCAGACACCGATAGTCATAGATAGAAATATTATGAGCCTATCTAGCTTTGGTATTGCGGCATCCTCAATGTATGAATATGAGTCAGGACTATGTGAAACCTCTTGCTTGTAAACCTTATGCTTAATGATGAAGTAAAAAGAAAGCACGATTAAGTATGCCGGGATATAAAGCATATATGACTGAATCAAAACAAGATCAGCTTTTCTTAACAGTATGTTGGCTATCAAAGTAATGATCACTGTAAGAATTGAGAATTTAGCCTCATTGCTCTTCCTTAGTATTCCATCCATATTGTAAGACATCGCTTCCCTTTAGTAGCCGTTATCATGCGCATATTACACGCTCTGAAAACGACTGGCACTCGCTATGGCAAGGCCTGTGCCTGCATCTGATAATGCGCTGTAGTTTTTTTTGACCATCACTTAAGGCATAGTCAATGAGGAGGGGGGTTAAGAGTCCTAACTGTGCGAGTTGGGAGGGCTTAATATTCTGTATTGTAGAGTTCTGGTATTAAGCTGTTACTATCCTCTAAGTATCTAAAAGCAATGAGGGAGTGGTCATGAGATTTGTTTTGTATACAAGCGCCTTAAACCAAGATGGTTATGACGTGATGGAAGTGTCGAGCATCATCAAAACCTCGCGCGCTAAAAACATTAAGAATGAGGTTTCAGGAGTATTGTTATTTGATGGCATGAGTTTCACTCAATACTTTGAAGGTGAAGCAGACGTAGTAGACACCTTGCTAGCAAATATTCTACGAGATGTCCGTCACAAAAACATCGAGGTGATACTCAACGGCAGCCACGCAGACAGGCTATATAAAAGCTGGGGTATGGGCTACATTGATACTAGCCACCAAGAAATTGATATTGAAAAATGTATTGCATCAGCAGACTTCTCAGCCATGTCCTTCAAGCAAAGTATCAGCCGGCTGCATGTTGATTGATTAGGATATCTATATCTCCACGAAAATTTGCGGTGAAATTTAGGGCTTAGTCCCTTTTACTGATGACTTCGCTTACTGCATGACTCACCTTTTCAATGTAAGGTTTGTCAGTCTCAACCAATACTTCATGCTCACCAGACTTCATTGTAAGAATCACTGCATATTGAGTTTGTTTCATAATTCGGTAGGTAAGTATTGCACCGGAAGTGATTAACAAGCTACCTAGATAAACTCCTCTATGTTCTTCATATAGTGTAACTATGATTACCAGTCCTAATAGGATTATGTACACGCTAAACTCCAGTCCCTTCTTGTGTTTAACTTCTCCAGCACGAACCGATGTTACCTCACTCAACGGATACGTTTTATTGCCGACTGTTAGCTCGTCACTACTGACAATTAATTTTCCATTATTGAAATAGTTTTGTTCTTCTACTATTTGCATATTTACCTTGCGTCGCTTCGCATAACTAAACACTTAAATACATGCAACAGTCTTGTTGTAGTTATATTCATAGTCTGAGCTAATCAAGTGTAATAGAAGGTGAGCCCAATCGCACAAAGCGTGATCAGCAATAATACACACCACTCGAGCTGGGCTTGAGTAAGGGGCGGCTGAAAGTATCTCTTTATCTTACTATCAGGTGGCAGGGATTTTAAAAGGCGGTTCGCCAGCAAGGTTAAGGCGATAATGATGAGCAGTCCTGCAGTTTCTAAAGCCAGCATGGCTATGGACTGAAAACGCAGCATAAAACACCTCAACAAAATAAGGTTGTATGGTAAAGGGATTAGAAAGGATTGCCTATCGCCTTACACTGAGAACGCCATTGTTGGAAGAATAGCTGTCTATAGCCTTCCCTATAAACTAAATTCTTATCTGTGCACTAGTCTACAAGCCCGTTGCATTATTTCTATATTTATGGAAATATAGAATGCATGGATATCAAATCAGCAGTGACACAACTCTCATCTATCGCTCAAGAAGCACGCCTGGAGATATTCCGCTTGTTAGTTCAAGCGGGCATTGAAGGGTTGCCGGCCGGAAGCATAGGAGAAAAACTCAAAATACCGCCCAGCACGCTTTCGTTTCACCTTAAAGAGTTGAGCAACGCCGGACTGATCGACTCGCGCCAGGTCAGCAGGTTCATTTACTACTCGGCAAACTATACGGCGATGAATGGCTTGCTGGCATACCTGACTGAAAATTGCTGTGCGGGTATCACTGAATGCTGCCCTGATATGGCTAGCTGCAACCCTGAGAAAGGTTGTCAATAATGAAACGTATGCATTTGCATGTCTCAGTCGATGACATCGCACAAAGTGTGGGCTTTTATAACAAGCTGTTTGGTGCGTCTCCGACAGTCTCTAAGCCTGACTATGCCAAGTGGATGTTAGATGACCCATTGGTCAACTTTGCTATCAGCAAGCGCGGCGCTAAAGTTGGCTTAGACCACATTGGGATTCAGGTTGAGAATGAGTCTGAGCTTGAGGAAATCAAGCAGCGTTTAGAAAAGGCAGAACTGAGTCTGATCACTGAAGAGGGTGCCACCTGCTGCTATGCAAAGTCAGACAAGCATTGGGTACAAGACCCTTCAGGCATCGCCTGGGAAACCTATCGCACGTTAGGCAACGCACCGACATTCAGTGGCCAAGAATCACCTGAGGCTGACGCGGCTTGTTGCATTCCTGCTGCTGAAAAGATTGAGATTGCTACTAGAAAGAAGTGTTGCTAAATGAATGTCATCACACAACCTAGCCCGATCAGGAGCTTTGAACGTAATTTGACATGGTGGGTGCTAGGTTGCATTGTGGTCGGTATTGCCTTAGGCCAGGCTTTCCCTGGTGCCTTTCAAGCCATAGGCGGCCTCAAGATTGCTGAAGTGAATCTCCCTGTCGCTGTGCTGATCTGGCTGATGATCATCCCCATGTTGCTCAAGATCGACTTCAGGACCATGGGCGATGTGTTGGCGCACAGCAAAGGCATAGGCGTGACCTTATTTATCAACTGGATAGTAAAGCCGTTTTCTATGGCCTTGCTGGCATGGCTGTTCATTCGTCACTTATTTGCTGGCTTGTTACCGGCAGAGCAGATAGACAGCTATATTGCCGGCCTGATACTGCTGGCTGCTGCCCCATGCACGGCCATGGTGTTTGTCTGGAGTGGCTTATGTGGTGGTGAGCCCAAGTTCACGCTGTCTCAGGTGGCACTCAATGATGCCATTATGCTGTTTGCCTTTGCGCCGCTGGTAGCGTTGTTATTGGGGCTGTCTAGCATAGTCGTACCGTGGGATACGCTGTGGTTGTCTCTGTTATTGTTCATAGTCGTGCCAGTGGTCATCAGTCAATTGATACGCGAGGTCTTTCTGGCTGGTCGGCAGAAATCACTTGATGCATTGCTTAAGCGCATTCAACCCGTTTCCCTGTCTGCATTGCTTGCGACCCTGGTGTTGCTGTTTGGCTTTCAGGGCCGTCAGATCATGGCACAGCCATTTATCATTGCCTTGCTGGCTGTGCCTATCATCATTCAGGTGTATTTCAATTCCATGCTGGCTTACTGGCTGAATAAAAAGCTCAAAGTGGCTCACAGTGTCGCAGCGCCGTCTGCCCTGATCGGTGCTTCAAACTTCTTTGAGCTGGCTGTAGCAACCGCCATCGCTCTGTTCGGCTTTAACTCAGGCGCAGCGCTAGCTACCGTTGTCGGTGTGCTGATCGAAGTGCCTGTCATGCTGTCAGTCGTCGCCATCGTTAATCGTAGCCGTGGCTGGTACGAAAGCGCTTAACAATAGAAAGTGATCAATGAACATCCTGTTTTTATGTACAGGTAACTCCTGCCGCTCCATTCTGGCCGAAGCTACATTCAACGCATTAGCGCCACAAGGCATGCAAGCAATGAGTGCCGGCAGTCAGCCGACTGGTGAAGTGCACCCGCGTTCTATCGCGTTATTGAAATGTGAGGGCATAGCTACAGACGGTTATTACAGCAAGTCATGGGATAATCTGCCAGTGACGCCCGACATCGTCATCACCGTATGCGGCAATGCCGCGGGTGAGACTTGCCCAGCTTACCTTGGCAACGTGCTAAGAGCACATTGGGGCGTTGATGACCCCGCCAAGGCAACGGGCACAGCGTCTGAAATAGACGCTGCATTCTTCAAAGCATATTCGACACTGCGCAAGCGTATTGAGGCGTTCTTAAAGTTAGATGCTGAGTCTATTGCTGATAAAAACAAACTGCAGAAAGAGTTGCAGGTGATTGCGGATTCCATCATTTGAGAAAGCCAAATAGGTTTTTCATTGCTATCTACTTCACGTTACTTCCATAAGGGCCAATGATCTTAATATCACTCATTGGCAACCATCCCATAAAATCGTCACCATTCTTTGCGATGTACATTACATAAGCCCAATCATGGCCTTTGTTTAAACCATAGACTGTAAAGTAGCTGCTTTGAGCCACATTAGCGTTTTTCAATTTACAGTTTCGATTTGGCGCGCTATACAAAAAAGCAGTTGTGTTCCCAAGCAGTTGAGCTTCAAAGGAGGGGCGTAGCGTAAGTTCTTCATGCTGAGCAGAGCACATAGACCTATCACTTAGTCTTTTCTCTAGCTCCATAGTCCGTTTAAGTGCCTGCTGTTCATTACATGAAGCGGCCATCTCGGCCTGAGTGGCGCGTCCACTTGGGTGATCCCTCAAGAAACGCTCGCAGTAGGCTGTAGATGACTCTACCCATTTTCGTTGAGAGATGATTAGCTGTTTCCTTTCCTTGCTTGCGGTATTATTGAGCAATTTTTCATAAGCTTTATCTAAATGAATGTTAGCCTGATTCGCTCGATATTGAGCATGTTCAGCCTCACAGAATTCATTACCATAGACTGCTATGCTTTCTTGAGCACATGTCCAAGTTTCTGCATGCGTTAAAGTCGCTAATAGACTTAAAACTATAGCTATGTAGCAGTGACCTACCAAGTTCATTTAAAGCCTTTTCGCAAAGCTAAAGCCCAATTTAAAATACTCAGCACATTTTCCAATGTCGTCTCCGGGTTTTGACGTGTTAAAGAGGACTTTTAATCACAACCAATGCAATGCCGTGATGAATAAGCAATAGTGTAAGAGCTGAGAAAAAGAGCGCCTGGTGATTCTAACTATCACTTCATATGCACCAAGTCTTTTCGGTACTTCTTGTTCACCCACCAGCCAGCCGCACCTAACAGCGCGCCTAAAGTCACCAGGAATACATATATGGGAGGGAAAGGCAGCAGTGATGAGGTGCAGATAAGTAATAGACCGGCAGCCAGGATAAATAACTTGCCATGACTGTTACGCTTCAGCAGCAGCCTGATGGCTGCAATATACAGACTCAGGCTGCCGATCATCCAGAATAGAAACGGGAACAAGGCAAGGGCCCCGGTGCTAGAGAGCAGGTAAATGGTATGCGCGTATTGCAGATTGAGGACAAATTGAATGAGGATAAACACAAGCATGATATTTTTTATAGTATCGATTTTCATTATTTTTCTTTAGTGTGATTTTATTAGGTTTGCTTATGAAAACGATTCTACTATGCCGGCATAATTAAAGTATAGCCAGGCTATTGTTTGCGTTTTAATGAAGGTTTATGACCTAAGAATAAAAGAGCAGGGCAGGTAGCCCTATAGCCAGCAATAAAAAAACACCCGGATGGGTGTTTTATGGGTTTTCACGGTTTAAGCTGCATGCCGTATCAAGGTTTTTTTTTCTCCGCTGTATTTTTCACAGTGTCTGCAGGCGCTGCTTTTTTGCTTCCCACGCTAATATCCTTCTTCATATTGTTGAGGGTTGCCTGACCTATCCCGGGCACCTGATCCAGCTCTTCCACTGTTTTAAAACCGCCATTCTTTTTCCTGTATTCAATTATGGCCTGGGCTTTGGATGGGCCTATGCCATTCAGGGTCTCGAGTTCTGCCTGGTTGGCGGTATTGATATCTACGACGGCATAAGCGGCTGGGGATAAAAACAATAATACTAAATAGACTAATAAAGCGTGTCTCATAGCTTCTCCTTGTCATTGAATGAAAAAAGCAGGCTGAATACTCAGCCTGCTTTTATTCTATCCAGCAGTCGCCAGCTGTTACTGGCAGTGGCTTTTATTTTATTAATAAATGTTAAATATTTTTAATAATTGTGTTTAAAGCAACAATCGGATCAGCTGCCTGCGTGATCGGGCGGCCTATAACCAAGTAGTGGGAGCCAAGGGCGATGGCATCTTTAGGCGTGACTATGCGGGTCTGGTCATCCTGGCTGGCATCTGCCGGACGTATGCCCGGGGTGACCAGGCAAAAGTCAGGGCCCAGTGTCTGTTTGAGCATGGCTGCTTCTTGTGCTGAACAGACGACGCCGTGTAAGCCGGCTTGTTGCGTCAGGCTAGCCAGTGCTAATACATGCTCGCTTAAAGAGCGCTGTATGCCTAGGGTATGCAGGGTGGGCTCATCCATGCTGGTCAGCACTGTGACCGCGATCAGCAGCGGGGCCTGGCTGCCAAAAGCTTTATCCAGGCCTTCACGCGCAGCTTGCATCATGGGCATGCCACCGCTGGCGTGTACATTCAGCATCCAAACGCCGAGGTTTGCCGCTGCCTGGCATGCCTTGGCCACGGTGTTGGGAATATCGTGGAATTTGAGGTCAAGAAACACATCGTATTGCTGTTTGACCAGCGATTCGACAAATGCCGGTCCGGCTGCGGTGAATAGCTCCTTGCCGACTTTTAATTTGCACAGCGCCGGGTCCAGTCTGGCAACCAGTGCTTGTGCAGAGGCGGCGTCGGCGTAGTCCAGGGCAACAATGATTTTGCTATCAGTCATGTGTGATCAGTAGGGGGAAATGAACGAACGGTTATTTGCGTTTAAGCAATTTGATATCACGGATAGTCGCTTCTGTCGGCTCGGCAGGCAGCGACTCCCAGGCATTACAGGCCGGGCATTGCCAGTGGTATTGCTTGGCGCGGAAACCGCACTGGTCGCAGTAATAGGCGGCACGGTCACCGATGGCGTTACGCACGGTTTGCTGCATCAGCTGTAAATCATGTTGTTCGTCTTCGAGCATGGCGCGCGCTTGCAGTAACTGGTCCAGCGATTTCAAACTGGGTTTGCGTATCAGCTCATTACGCGCCAGTTTGGCGGCAGTATCGGCACCTTCTGCTTGCAAAGTGGCTTCGTATAACACCGACATCATGCTGCTCAGCTGGTAGGATTCAAGATAATGACTCAACTGGTCCAGGCCTTCCTTCAGGCCTTTGGACATATTGCCCGCAATCAGCCCATCACCTTCATGCAACGCGGCATAGCTTTTAAGCATTTTCTGCGCGACCAGGCCCAGGTATTCCGGGTCCTGCATTTCTATTCTTTTCCAGAAAGAGATGGCTGCGGCATGGTCTTCCTGCTGCGCTGCCATATCCCCCAATAGCACATTGGCGCGGACACAGTTTTTGTTGGCATCCAGGGCCTGGGCCAGGTGGCCTTTGGCGTTCTGCCAGTCTTGCTGGATGATGGCGTTGACGGCCAGTTCACAGTAATACTGGGCGATTTCCTTGCGGTAAGAGATGCCGGAGGAACCTTCCAGCTCAATGGCGATGGTGATCGCTTGCGACCATTCGCGCTCTTTTACATATATTTCAAGCAAATGGCGTAATGCTGCTTGTTCATAGCGCGTGTGACGCAGTGCCAGAAACAGTTCTTCTGCGCGATCATACAGCCCGGCTTTAAAATAATCTTGTGCCAGCTCGACTTTGATCGAAGTCGATTGTTGTTCAGTCAGCTCATAGTTTTCCAGCAGATTCATGTGCAGGTGGATAGCGCGGTCGGTTTCACCAGTGCGGCGGAACAGGCTGCCCAACACAAAATGCAATTCCAGGGAGTCTTTATTCAGGTAGAGCGCTTCACTGAATGCATCTACCGCCTTGTGGTACTGGTCGGCGATCAGCAGGTTCAGGCCTTTAAAATAAGTGGCGGGCAGCGAGGTCGATTCTGCAATCAATTGCTTGATATCCACACGGGCGGCGATCCAGCCCAGCGTGAAAAACAGTGGCAGGATCAATAGCCACCAATATTCAAATTCAACCAGCATACAAGGTCTCTTTTTTAGATAGCGCCTATTTTACCTTAAGCGCCTGTGGCATTGTCATGAATATAGCAGCGCTATGCAGATAGTGATGTCCTGAGTGGTAATTCAGGCCAGGCAGGGCGAAAAAAAACGGCACCTCAATGAGATGCCGTTTTTGTCAGCAAAGGCTGATTTACTCCATAGCGTCTACGCGGTCGCGCAGTTCTTTACCTGCCTTGAAATGAGGCACATACTTGGCTGGCACCTGTACTTTGGTGCCAGTTTTAGGATTGCGTCCCAAACGGGGCGGGCGGTAATTCAAACTGAAACTACCAAAACCGCGGATCTCAATACGCTCGCCAGTCGCCAGGTTTTCTGTCATCGCATCGAGGATGGTTTTAACAGATAACTCGGCATCTTTCAGCACTAATTGCGGAAAGCGCTGTGCAAGTAAATCAATGAGTTCAGATCTAGTCATGACCTAAAGCCTTTATTATTTTTTGCTGTCCAATTTAGCTTTCAACAAAGCACCCAGGTTAGTGGTACCGGCTGAGGCTTCATCGATAAGGACATCATCAGTTTTTGCTTTTTTGGCTTTTGGTTTGCCGCCTTTGTCGTCACCAATTGGCGCACTGTTGCCACTTGGATCTTCAGTCAGCTGTTTCACGCCCAGAGAGATACGCTCTTTCTCAACGTCGATTGCCAGGATAACTGCTTGCAGCTCGTCACCTTTTTTGAAGTTGCGGATCGCTTCTTCGCCAGACTGTGTCCATGACAGGTCAGACAAGTGAACCAGGCCATCAATGCCGCCTGGCAGACCGATAAACACGCCAAAGTCAGTGATAGACTTGATTTGGCCTGATACTTTGTCGCCTTTAGCGTGAGTGGCAGCGAAATCATCCCATGGGTTTGGTTTGCACTGTTTCATACCCAGTGACAAACGACGACGGTCTTCGTCGATTTCCAGGATCATGACTTCAACTTCGTCGCCCAGTTGAGCGATCTTGCCCGGATGGATGTTCTTGTTAGTCCAATCCATTTCAGACACGTGTACCAAACCTTCAATACCCGGTTCTACTTCAACGAACGCACCGTAGTCAGTCAGGTTAGACACTTTACCGAACAGGCGTGTGCCTACTGGGTAACGGCGGCTCAATGCTACCCATGGGTCGTCGCCTAATTGCTTGATACCCAGGGAAACACGGTTTTTCTCTTGATCGAACTTCAGGATCTTGGCTTCAACTTCTTCACCAACGGTCAGCACTTCTGATGGGTGCTTCACGCGGCGCCATGCCAAATCAGTGATGTGCAACAGGCCATCGATACCACCCAGATCCACGAACGCGCCGTAGTCAGTGATGTTTTTAACGATACCTTTGATCACAGCACCTTCAGTCAGGCTACCCAGCAAGGCTTCACGGTCAGCACCCAGGGTGTCTTCCATGACTGCGCGGCGGGAAACCACGATGTTGTTACGCTTGCGGTCCAGCTTGATGACTTTGAAATCCCACTCTTTGTTCTCGTAAGGAGTAGTGTCTTTTACCGGGCGGATATCTACCAGTGAACCAGGCAGGAACGCCATGATGCCGCTGACAGAAACGCGCAGACCACCTTTAACACGGCTGCTGACAAAGCCTTTAACTACACGGCCTTCGTTCATGGCTTCTTCCAGATCCAGCCATGCTTGCATTTTCTTCGCTTTTTCGCGAGACAGTTGTGTAGAACCAAAACCATCTTCGAGTTTTTCAATCGCCACTTTGACGAAGTCGCCTACAGCAACTTCCAGCTCGCCCTGGGCATTTTTGAACTCACCGGCATTAATCACGCTCTCGGATTTAAGGCCAGCGTTAACAATCACGAAATCATTGTCTACAGAGACTACTTCGGCGGTGATCACTTCACCAGCGCGCATTTCCTGGCGGGCCAGGCTTTCTTCGAAGAGGGCTGCAAAAGATTCGTTAGAAGAGGTTGAATTAGAAATAGAAGCCATTAAAAAATTGTCCAAATTTACTCGCCAAACAGCCCATGCTGACTAACGAGCCATTGCTACCTAAAAAAAGCAGTCAATGGATAAAGTTAAAAATTGCTATATCCGGCTGGCGCCAGATATAACGCGAATCTGGAACTATACACAAAAAAATTATTGGCTTCAATGACTTAAAGCGTTTTTTATCTGATTTAGGCCGTCTTTTTAAAGGCGGCAATGATCATGTCGACAGCTTGGGTGATATTCATTTTCGTGGTATCTACCAGCATGGCATCCGGCAATTGCACTAAGGGCGCGGAAGAGCGTTGCGTGTCACGCAGGTCACGCTGCTTTAAATCTTGCAGTATCGTTTCGTAACTGGCAGTTTCACCACGATTGATCAGCTGGTCATAACGACGCTGGGCGCGGGTTTCTACCGCCGCAGTCAGAAACACTTTCAGCGCTGCGTCCGGAAAGATCACCGAGCCTATATCACGGCCATCGCCCACCAGCCCTGGCGCTTGCCTGAAGTTTCTTTGCGTCTGCAACAGCGCCGTGCGCACCTCAGGGTGCACTGCGACCTCGGAAGCGCCTTTGCCCATTTGTTCGCTGCGGATATGAGCGCTGACATGCTCGCCATCTAAAAATGCCTCACCGTTTTCAAACCTGATCTCCATGACAGCGGCGATCTGTGCCAGTTTGCTTGCATCATTCCAGGCAACCGATCTGGTATGCGCTGCATAAGCCAGCAGGCGGTAAAGGGCACCGGAATCCAGGTAATGAAAGCCAAATGCCTGGGCGACACGTTCTGCGACGCTGCCTTTACCGGAAGCGGATGGGCCATCGATGGCGATCACGGGCCATAAAGTTTGTTCGGTCATAAATTTTGCTTATCAAATACTTAAAAACAATGAATTGGATAAAATTTTCAGTGGTTTATATGATGTGCCTAACGATTAAGGAGCACAGCATGATCAAAACATTTTCTTTCGCAATCCTGCATTTCAGCGTGGCTTTTAGCATTGCCTATCTACTCACTGGCAGCATGCTGATCGGTGGCCTGATGGCGCTGATAGAGCCAGCCATTAATACCGTGGTGTTTTACTTTCACGAGCGGGCATGGAACCACCACCATGCGCATGCTGCCAGCCGCGAAGCAGATGAACACGAATGGGCTTATGCCGCCTGATCAGCGCGCGATACTGGCAAACACCTTAAAGTATTCAGGAAAGGTTTTGGCGACGCACTTGGGGTCATTAATGGTGATAGGCACACCGGCCAGGCTGATCAATGAAAAGCACATGGCCATGCGGTGGTCGTCATAAGTATCTATCACTGCATTTTCAATCAGTTGCGCAGGTGGCGTGATCTCGATCGCATCTTCCGACTCGGTCACACTGGCACCCACTTTGCGTAACTCTGTGGCCATGGCAGCAATACGGTCAGTTTCTTTCACACGCCAGCTGGCGATATTGCGCAGGGTGGTGGTGCCTTGCGCAAACACCGCCATCACCGCCAGCGTCATCGCCGCATCGGGGATATGGTTGCAATCTAGGTCTATCGCTTTTAGCGCGCCAGTTTTTTCTGCACGTACATGGTTGTCGCCATAGCTGATACGGCCACCCATCAGCTTGGCCGCTTCGGCAAACAGAATATCGCCCTGAATACTGTGCTGGCCTACGCCCTGCACGGTGACATCGCCCGCCACTATGCCTGCCGCAATAAAGTACGAAGCGCTAGAAGCGTCGCCTTCTACGTAAATCTCGCCTGGCGATTGATAACGTGTTGCAGCAGGTATATGAAATCTTTGCCAGCCATCCCGTTCAACCTTGACGCCAAAACGCTGCATCAGGTTAAGGGTGATCTCAATATAAGGTTTTGAGATCAACTCGCCGACTACTTCAATGGTGGCTGCCTGGCCTGTCAGCGGTAGCGCCATCAGCAAAGCGGTCAGAAACTGGCTGGAAACATCGCCGCGGATCTGGATAGGCTGGCTGACATCCAGCGTCGCCGGGGAGATCTGCAGGGGAGGGTAGCCCTCGTTAGCCAGATAATCGACCTTGGCTCCCGCTAGGCGCAGGGCGCTGACCAGATCGGCGATCGGGCGTTCATGCATGCGCGGCACACCATGCAAATGGTAATCGCCGTTAGAAAATGCCAATGCTGCGGTCAGCGGACGGAATGCAGTGCCGGCATTGCCTAAAAACAAGTCAGCCTGTTTGTTCGGAAAGTTTCCGTCACAGCCGCTCACTCGCCAGGCATTTTCTGCAATGTTTTCCAGCTGCACGCCTAGTGATTGCAGCGCTTCCAGCATGCGCGCCGTGTCATCTGAATCCAGCAAGTCCCGTATCACCGTCACCCCGTCTGCAAGCGCCGCCAGTAACAAGGTGCGGTTAGAAATGCTTTTTGAGCCTGGTAGTGTGATCACCCCGGTTGCTTGTGCAGCGGCAGCTAAATGCAGTTGTTCCATATATATAGTCTATGATTGAATTTTGGATTTCGCCCAGGCATTGCGCGCAAGGCTGGCGTGTTCAAATAAGTTGAACAGCCCTTCATCGTCATTATTTTCCAGCAAGGTCTTCATTTCAGTGACCGCCTGCTGGTACATATTCAGCTCGTGCAATAAGGCCTGTTTATTTGCCAACGCAATATCGCGCCACATTTCAGGGTGGCTGCCGGCAATCCGGGTAAAGTCACGAAAACCGCTGGCGGCAAACTTGAACAGTAACTCTGCATTATCTCGCTTGGCTAAGTCCTCAACCAGTGCAAATGCCAGTAAATGCGGCAGATGGCTGACTGCGGCGAATACGCTGTCGTGCTCTTGCGCACGCATATTTGAGACAATCGCACCACACTGCTGCCATAAAGCGGCTACCTTTTGTAGCGCTTGCGGGCTGGTAGTTTCGGCGGGTGTCAGAATCACGTTTTTGCCTATGTACAAATCAGCCATGGCCGCCCCGGGGCCGCTTTTTTCAGCACCGGCGATAGGGTGGCCACCGACAAACTGGTTGAATTGATCTCCCAGCTCAGCCTGAGCATACACCATGACGTCGGACTTGGTACTGCCGGCATCGGTGATCACTGTTTGTGCGGCAAGGTGAGGGCGGATAGTGCGTAAAATGGCAGGCGTTTGCGCTACCGGGGCAGCGATCAATACCAAATCTGCATTTTCTAATGCGCTTGCAATGTCGGTCACGGCCTGGTCTATCAGCCCTAAACTCAATGCTTCTTGCAGGCTTTGCTCTGAACGGCCTACGCCTATGATCTGAGGTGGATTGGCTAATTTTTTCAGCGCCAGGGCGACTGAGCCGCCTATCAATCCTACGCCGAAGATCACGATTTTATTGAACATTCAGGAATTGTATCATGTCATACAACTGCGTCTGAAGTTTGGCTAGTATGGGTTTCAGGCGTATACTTGCCAGCTTGCATTGGGGCTGACCAGGTTTCGACGTGGGTTGCAAAGCAGTGCAGGGCATACCGAGGATTCAGGTTCCCTCGTAAATCCATCTGAAAAAGTATAGTCGCAAACGACGAAACTTACGCTTTAGCCGCTTAATCCCGGCTGAACGCTGCCCCGAAGAGTCTCTCGGTCGGGCCGGGTAACCGGCAGCAGCGTCATTTAGAGAGAATCGTGCGTGGTTGGGTTGCTTAGTCACGCATTAAATCCAAGGCAACTCGCTTTGCACTTGCTTGCTCGTTGGTGAGTGTACGGTTAAATATAAACAACACAGCTAAGTATGTAGAACTGTCTGTGGAGGGCTTGCGGACGGGGGTTCGATTCCCCCCAGCTCCACCAATTACCAAAATCAAAAAGTACCAAAACATCTCACAAACCCGCTTAAATGCGGGTTTTTTGTTATTCAGCGCGTATCAATTCAGATCAAGTCGTTGATTCATCTCACGATATTGTATTTTCATACGTGTACAAAACCTGCGCTTTGCCACCACTCTGAGTTGATCAAAAATCAATTGCTTCCATAAAAACTGCGTCTTGATGATCTGCTCATTAGTGTGTGCGACCTGATGCTGCTTGCGTTTCTTTCGTTGCCTGGTTCTCAAAGCGGCATAGGCATGCTGCTTGATACGATTCAGCTTGTCTGCCGGGGCTGCCAGTGCGCCGAATAGCCAGCGTTGAAAAATGGCCGGTTTCACATCTGCCAGTTTGATTGCCTTTTGCCGAGTTAAAGTCCCCAGGTATGCGCCGATTTTCAAACTCCATTCAAGGGAGTATTGCGTCTGCAATTTTTCAATTCTGCTTTTATTACGCATGGTTTTATTATTCATATAATTTCCCTTTTTCTGATGAGTGTCATAACCATAAATTAGATTTATAAATATAAATAAACTATTTAAATCAATTGGTTGTGAAATATACTTCATGTATTATCACTCTAGCAGTCGTAGCGATTTTCTACCAATAAAAATGTTGAAAAATTGCGCGCAGGAAATTTTTTGCAAACTAAATACGTTATAAATCTGTCACAAAAGGGAAACCTAGCAACCTGATAGCCTTTGAATAACATGACCATTACGCATAGCACTGAAACCAAACTCATCCAGGACGTAGAAAACTTACGCATTCAATTCCCGCAAGCAAAAGATTTATACAGAGAAGTCTGTCGAGTGATGTTTTTTCGATACGGCATTCAACCGACTGCGAACAAGCTATATCAGCTGGTGCGTAAAGGCACGATGACGATACCGGCCCAAGCCGTGAGTAATTTCTGGTCGGAACTAAGACTTAAAAACAGGGTGGATATAGAACATTCTGGTTTGCCTGAGAGCCTGCGCGAGTTTGCTGGCGAAGCACTGGGTACCCTGTGGAAATCGGCGCTCGAAGTAGCCAGGCAAAATGTGAAAGAAAAGCATTCTGTGATCAATGGCCTTGAAAGTGCTAACCGTCTGGAGCTGGAAAACTGCAAGGCCCAGCTCAGAAAGCTGGAAGCGCTGAATATCGAACAGTCTGCGGAACTGGTGACGCTGAGAAAGCAACTGCAGGACAGCGAAAAAAGATTCCTCATAGATCATCAGGTATCGGCCAACCATAAAGAATCAGTCAAAACGCTGCAATACGAAAAATCGGCGCTGGAAGGTTCGCTCAAGAGCATCAATAACGAGTTTGATACCGAACTGAATAAACTGCATGCCGCCTTGAAGTTGTCAGAAGACCGCTATAGAAAACTAGAGGCAAAATCATTTACTGATGTCGACAGGGAAAGGCAACGTACTTACAAACTGGAGTCTGAGGTCGCAGAACTGAAAAAGACGATACTTAAAGAACATGCAGTCAACAAAACGCAGACCGCCAAGAATCAAAAACTGGTTAATGAGTTGCGCGAAAATGTGGGCCTGATCAAAGGTCAGCTAAAAGAATCACAACGCCAGCAACTGGTCGCGTCTAACAAGTTAAAGCAAATCGAGAGAAAAAAGCCATTGCTGAAATAAAAATCTCGAGCCAAGGCTAACCATCTTTAATTTCGCATAATGTATATTATGTTAAATTAAAGGTGTGCGGTAATCAGCACTATAAACCAGAGTTATAAACGCGTTCCCCTGTTGTGATTTGAGTTACTATCTGCACACATCCATGACACGAGGTGCTTAAGATGAAAAAGGTTTATGTATGCATTGCCAGTTTGTTTATTGCAGCATGCACTACGCATCACAGTCACACCGTTGCACATCCGCAAGCGCCAGCCACTGTCACCAAGCCGGCACACATCACCGGCAAAGTTGACCAGGTACTCAGGAGTGGCATCCTGGGTAAAAGCGTGACCAGCACGGTGTTCATTTATTTTGATGAGGTGTTGCATATCACCGGTAAATTAGATCGCACTGGCTTTGGCGAGCTACCGGGGATCAGTTATCAGGATAAGCGGGTTTCCAGCACTTGCAGCTCCAGACCTACCGGCCCGAAAACTGCCGAGTTAAGCTGTATGGTATTTATTGATAGCAAATCGGTGACCACGCTGGTCATGGAAACCAAGCGTAATAGATAGGGCTAAACAGGTAGAGCAGCTATCAGCGCCCTACTTTTCAACCTTAATTTCATGCTTATTCAGGCAGGTCTGCATGTTCTTCAAAAATCTCACGGAAGCGTTCAGCCAGCCTGGCGAAGGCGCTGAGGACCATGGGGTCAAAATGTTCTGGGCGTGTGCGGCCATCACCTTTCAAGATGATATGCATGGCATGTTCATGCGTGAATGCCGTTTTATACGGGCGTTTGCTGCGTAAGGCGTCATATACATCACTGATCACCATAATACGGGCAGATAGCGGGATTGCTTCGCCTTTCAGACCATTCGGGTAGCCGGTGCCATTCCAGCGTTCATGGTGGTTGAGCGCGATCTCGGCGCCCATCATGGTGAACGGCGAGGTGCTTTTTCCGTGACCAAGTATGCTGTTGCCCAGGGCAGCGTGGGTTTTCATGATCTCCCATTCATCTGCAGTATGTGCACCAGGTTTGAGCAGAATATGGTCGGGGATGCCTATTTTTCCTACATCATGCAAGGGGCTGGCATGGTAGATGGTGTCTATGAAGTCTGTGCTCATGCCCAGGTCAGCCGACAGCTCCTTACAGAAAAAAGCGATGCGGTGGATATGGTCGCCGGTCTCCTTATCGCGGAATTCAGCCGCGCGAAGTATGCTGAACATGGAATCAAAATAACTGGTCAGCAATTGCTCTGTGCGCTCTTCAACTTGTATTTCCAGCGTACGGCTATAGTTGCTCAGAAAGTCGTTATATTCCTTGAGGCGTAGCAGGTTGCGCACGCGTATCCACAGTTCGGCGCGGTCTACCGGCTTGGTGACGAACTCCTCTACTCCACATTGCAGGGCACGCATTTTGGAGTTTCTGTCTATCAGCGCGGTGATCATGATGATGGGGATGACTTTAGTCGCCTCATTGCTTTTCAGCTGTGAGGCCAGTTCAAAACCATCGAGTACCGGCATCATGGCATCAAGCAAAATCAGGTCGGGCTGATGCTGTGCAATCAGCTCCAGTGCCATTTTGCCATCGTGGGCTTGCAAGGTGGCATAGCCTTCTGAGCTCAGCAGCGTATCCAGATAGGTGCGGTTATTCGCTTCATCATCGACGATGAGTATGGTCTTGCGTGTGACTTTCATGTCCATGGTATCAACCCTCTCGCCAGCATTTTTTTATGCGCAGATCTGCTTTAAAGTGGAATCCTGTTGTTTTAAAGTAAGGCATCAACGGCTTCCAGAAATTCTTTATAGCGGATAGGCTTGGCTATGTAGCCATCGCACCCAGCCTGGCGCATTTTTTCTTCGTCGCCTTTCATGGCAAATGCGGTGAGTGCGATTATCTTGATATGACTGGTGCTGCTCTCCTGTTTCAGCATGTGCGTGGCGGTCAGGCCGTCCATGCCCGGTAGCTGGATATCCATCAGTATCACGGCAGGTAACTCCTTGCGCGCGATATCTATGCCATCCAGCGCGTTGACCGCCTGCAGCACCTCATGGCCTGAAGTCTCCAGCAGCAAGTGCGCCAGCTTCATATTGGTAGGGTTGTCTTCAATCACCAGTACTTTTGCCATGATCGCCTCTACGCCCTTGCCTTGCTGATGCGTTTTTTCTTACCGGACAATGCTCTATGCACTTCAGTGATAAAGTTGCCATGATTGAATTCAGATTTTTCCAGCACCGCCAGTACATGCCCTTTGAGGGTCTGCTGCTCTTGTGGCGTGAGGAATTTGGAGGTCACGATAATAATAGGGATTTTTGCCGTGAGTTTATCCTGCCTTAATTCTTCAACCACTTCAAAACCATTGATTTCCGGCATCATCAGATCTAGCACTATCAGGTCCGGCTGTGCTACTTTGGCAAGATGCGTAGCCTCAACGCCGCCATAGGCGCGCAGCACGGTGTGTTTGGCGTGCTCAAGATAAGAAGAAATGATTTCTACTGCTTTGGGGTCGTCATCAACTACCAGTACTTTGGCACCGGGCTGGTTCTTTCCGGGTTTGTTAAAGCCCAGTGTGCTTAATGCGGATTGCAGATCGTCGGCCGAGACCGGTTTTTGCAATACCTGTGCCGCGCCCAGCGACAAGCCACGATTGCTATCGGCAATGATGGAAAGAATGACCACTGGAATGTGGGCGAGTTTGGCATCGGTTTTCAGCTTGGTCAGAAATTCCCAGCCGTCCATGCCTGGCAACAAAATATCCAGTGTGATCAGGTCTGGCGGATCGCCTCCGGCCAGGATAGTCAGGGCTATTTCGGCAGTCGCCGCACGCGTCACCCGGCAATTATCCAGTTCTAGTTGCAGCCTGATCAGGTCGGCCGCCCTGTCGTCATCTTCCAGCACCAACACATGCGGTGTATCGGTGTGCACGAACGGGCGCAGACTGTCGCCCGGCTGTATGCTGGCGAGAGTGCTGTCACCGAGGTTGGGATTATATTGCAGCCAGACCGTGAAGGTGCTGCCTGCCCCAGGCGTGCTGGTGACGGCCACTGCCCCGCTATGCAGCCCCGCCAGTTTTCGCACCAGAGCCAGGCCCAGGCCGGTGCCCTCAAACCGCCGTGAAAGCGTGCTTTCAACCTGCACAAAAGGCTGGAACAGGCGGCTGATATCCTCAGGCGCTATGCCTATGCCGGTATCGGTGATGGATATCTGGATAAACTGGCTGGCATCGCCTATAGGCGAATAATGGGTTTTCGGGATATCCCTGATTTGCTCCAGCACACTGTCACGTTCAACCAGGCTAGCCTGCAGGGTGATCTGCCCGCCTTCAGGCGTAAACTTCACCGCATTAGAGAGCAGGTTGTAAACGATCTGTTTCACCTTGCGCGAATCCAGCCAGGCATGACCTAGAGCATCTGGCAGCTCAGACAGCAGTTTGATATGCTGGCTGGCGGCTTTTTCCTTGACGATGGAAAGGCTGTTTTGCAGCAAGCCTTTCACGTCTACCATCTCGCCTTCAAGCTCCATGCGGCCGGCTTCGATCTTAGACAGGTCCAGTACATCATTGATCAGTGACAGCAGGTGCTGCCCGCTTTCAAAAATATCATTGACGTAGGTTTTCTGTTTAGCCGCCAATTTACCGATCAAGCCATCACGCAATATCTCCGAAAAACCGATAATGGCATTAAGCGGTGTGCGCAGCTCGTGCGACATGGTGGCGAGAAACTCAGACTTCATCTTGTCTGCTTCCAGCAGCTGCTCGTTCTTCAGGCCTATCTCTTCACTGCGCAGATGCAGTTGCTCGGCCAGCAGCTTGAGGTCGCCGTATTGCTGGATATTATGCAGCGCCACCCCAAGTTGAGCCGACAGGCGCTCAATAAAGGTCTGGTCACGGTCAGTCACGGCACGGCTTGCCGCCAGCACCAGCACTGCCAGGCGTTTTTCCTGGTAACTGACAGGACAGATGATAATGCCAGCCGGCTTGATAGAGAGCAGCCCGGTCTCTATGGTCAGACTGGGAAACGCCTCCACATCACGCAGTATCAGGGTCTGGTTCTTGTGCAACGCCTCACCTATGATACCGTGGCCCAGCTTGAATTCAGTCAGGATGTCGCTGGGTGCCGCATGCGCGCTTTCCAGGTTGTAACACCCGCTCCATTCGTCATAGCCATACACCGCAGAGACCGGAAAAGCGTGATTGCTGGCCAGGATCTCCAGCATATTGGGCAGGATATGTGCACGGTCGTAATTGGCATTGAACAGCCTTAAAACCTCGCTATGCGTCTGGTCATAGACGGCGGCATTTTTCAGGTCATATTCAATCTGCTTAAAATCGCTGACATTGCGTGCCACCGTAGATAAATGCGTAGGCACACCATTGCTATCCTTATGCACCACCACGACCTGGGAAACCGGAATATGGATGCCGGTGCGGCTGATAAAAGCGGTTTCGCCGCTCCATACGCCGCTGCTCAGTGCAGTGGGAATAGCCTTGTTCTGTATGAGGTCGGTCGCCCAGTCCGGGCGCATGCGCGAGATGGCTTGTGCGGAGATATCCTCGTTTTCAGCGATGCCCAGCAGCCTGCGCCCTCCCCTGTTCAGATAAAAATACTCGCCCTGCAGGTTGGCATTGGCGATCAGGTCGGGTGAGGCATCCAGAATATCCGTAAGCCGTCTTTGTTCGGCCGCGGCTTGCTTGCGTATCGTGAGGTCACGCCGTATACGCCATATCAGCAGCGGGAAAAAGATCAGGATAGCGACCGACATGACCGTGAACAAGGTCAGCAAGTCTTTGGCATGGTCTTGTTCCAGCTTGGTACGGTCATCCAGCAGGTGCTGCTCTTCCAGCGACATGGCACTGAATACGCCGCGGATCTCAAGCATATCTTCGCGCCGTATGGTGTCTTTGCGCAGGATCTCGCGCATCTTATCGCTGGAGATCAGCTTTGTGGAATCGACCAGCTGATTAAAGTAGTTCAGTCGCCGCTCTATCAGCCGCCTTAACAGCGAGATCTGGTTCTGCTGAAAGCTGTTGTCTTTGGTCAGCACCGCCAGCTCGGTGATATCCTTTTGCAGCTCAGCCAAG
The DNA here is from genome assembly GCF_042676265.1 of Methylophilus luteus. NCBI lineage: Bacteria > Pseudomonadati > Pseudomonadota > Betaproteobacteria > Nitrosomonadales > Methylophilaceae > Methylophilus > Methylophilus luteus. Next base: position 785,014 of record NZ_JBHTKB010000001.1, on the reverse strand, counting down.
GCGATATCACGACGATTGATAGAGCTGTTGTCACCGGTGAGCAGAAAGCCGCGTTGCGAAACTTCCAGCTGGTTGAACAGCGCCAGGCCTCTATCAAGTTTGGAAATGACTTCGTTGGTGTGGGTGATCCAGCGATTAGTCTCGGAAAAACGTTGCAGGTAAAAAATACTGGTAATGCCCAGCACCACCAGCAGCGCAAAAAAACTGATAAACCCATAAATAATGATGGATTCCAGCGCCCAGCGCTCTTTGCGTGGTGAACTCATACCGATATAAACCTGCTAGCCAGCATTCGTGATTCCCATTTTGTTATTCACATCAAGGATTAATCAGTACAGTTCTTAAACTGGTTTGAGATTGCGTTTTGCCAAACGTTCAACTGCCACCAGCTTTTCATAAGGCTTTGATAGTTAAGCGGATAGTTAAGCCCTAAAGTGAGCACCATCAGCTGCGGCTAAAGCCGTATGCTTCAGGTCTAAAGCAAGATGCATTTATGCTAATTTATTCGCCCCTCATTAACCTGTCAATGCTAATTTTTACTTAAATTAAATATTGGGCCATTATAAATGCCCGGCTGTGCTGCCAGCTCATGCTGACTAGCGGCGAGGAAAGTGGGATGCAAGTGGCGGACAGGCTGCCACGGCAGCCCGTAGCGCTTATTTTTTTGCCAGTTTGAATGTCAGGATACGGTCACCCTGTTTAAAACCGAATAGAGAGTTGCCGCCACTCACCACCGCGATATATTGCTCACCCGCGATCTGGTAAGTGATGGGTGGCGCATTGACGCCATAATCGGACTGGTAATGCCATAAAGCTTTGCCAGTATCGCTGGCATAAGCCGTCAGCCTGCCATTGCCTTCGCCGCAGAACAGCAGGCCGCCGGCGGTTGATAGCACGCCACCAACCAGTGGCTGCTCGGTTTTATGCTGCCAGGCGATCTTGCCGCTCTGGCTATCAATCGCACTCAGCAAACCCCAGCGTGCATCTTCTGTCGGCTCGCTGGCAGCATAGCGCATGGGTTTCTGCCCGTTAGCGGCTTCGGTTTCGTGCACGGTATATTTGATAGGGCTATGCATGGCCGCCACGAATATCTTGTGCTGGCGCTCATCTACACTCACCGGTGACCAGTTAGCACCACCGAGGATGCCAGGATAGATCACGGTGCCTTCAGTGCCAGGTTTTTTAAACAGGTTAAGCTGCGGCACAAAAGCATCGGATTTGGCGAGAAACTGCCCGTTGCTGCGGTCGTGTATATAGAACCAGCCGGTTTTGCTGGCTTGCCCGACTGCGGCGATCGCTTTGCCCTGATGCTGGTACTGAAACAGCACTGGCGGGCTGGCCAGATCATAGCCCCACAAATCGTGCGGTACTTGCTGGTAATGCCATTTGTAGCGCCCGGTCTCTGTATCCAGCGCAACCAGTGACACGGTATACAGATTGTCACCCGGCCTGGAAACATCGTTCATTTGCGGCGATGGATTGCCGGTACCAAAATACAGCGTATCGGTGCCAGTATCTATCGCCGGCGTGCTCCAGGCTGAACCGCCGCCAAACCTGGCCGCATCGGGATAGTCTTTAACGGCGTTTTTCTCAGCCGCGACATCGCGATCAAACACACTGCCATCTGCCGTTCTGGTGGTGAAATTGCCTTCCCAGGCTTTTGCCGGGATAGTATCAAACTGCCACACTTGACGGCCGTCATTCACATCAAAGGCAGCCAGAAAACCCGGGCGCCCGTAACGGCCGGTCACCCCTATCACCGCGCCTAGCGGCGCATCGCTGGTCGGGTTGTCTATATGCAAACCGTAACCGACGCCGGTGATGCCGATTATGACTTTATGTTTATACACCACCGGTGCCATGGCAATGCCGACACCGGTGCCGCCGGTGACTTTCCTGGTTTTATTCGGGTCACTGCTATTCAGGGTATTCTGTTGCTCGGTATTCACCTGGTTGGCGGCGACATCGATATCCCACAGTTTTTTACCGCTGGCGGCATCCAGCGCGATCAGCCGCGCATCTACCGTGCCTATGAATACCTTACCCTCAGACACGGCAACGCCGCGGTTGGCAGGCCCGCAACACATAGGCCAGTCTGCTTTGCGGTCATGCGTATATTTCCACAACTGCTTGCCGGTCGCGGCATCCAGGGCCAGCACATGGTTGAACGGCAGGCTCACATACATGACGCCATTGACCACGATAGGCGTCGCCTGGAAAGTGGCTTTAATTCCGGTATCGACGGTCCAGGCAGATGTCAGTTGGCCTATGCTCTGCTGGTTGATCTGTGCCAAAGGCGAAAAGCGTTGCCCCTGCAGATTCAGGCCGTAACTGGGCCAGTCTGCATTCTGCGCTGCTGGTGTGGCCGGCCTGGTGGCCTGGCTACACGCCAGCAACAGCGATACTGATGCCAGGCTGAGGTAAGTTGATAATTGCCATATGCGTGATTTATTCATAGTGATATATCCAAAGACTATACAGGTGAGTATACATGCGAAATGCATCTGCATTCGATTTTTGCGTGCACAAGCTATTTGTGTAACTAAAATGTAAAAAAAATATTTCGCACACTGCAACTAAAGCCGGTTTATGATGGACATAAATAATGTTGATTAACGCGATAATATTTATGAGCCTATTCACTTCCTTTGCCTTAAAACTTGCCGAAAACGGCCTGTTACCAGATATATTCATACGCAAAGGGATACAGAGACTGTGCCAGAGCAGATTAGACGAGATCGATGACAGTGATTGTGAAAGTGCACAATCAGCCCTGATCGAGTTTTTTGAGCAGATGCAAACCGCAGACATTGCGCCATTGCCCGAAAAAGCCAACGCGCAGCACTATGAGGTGGCGGCGGATTTTTACCAGTATTGCCTGGGCGCGCAGCGCAAATACAGCAGTTGTTACTGGTCTGACGAGACGAAAACACTGGATGAAGCCGAAAATCTGGCACTGACCATGACCTGTGCCCATGCCTTGATCCAGGATGGTCAGCAGATTCTGGAGCTAGGTTGCGGCTGGGGTGCGCTGACATTGTGGATGGCCAGGCATTATCCGAATGCCAGCATCACCGGCGTATCCAATTCTGCTTCGCAACGCGAATATATACTGCAACAGGCCAGCCTGCTCGGTCTGGCCAATATCAATATTACGACCGCAGATATGAATGTGTTCGATACCGAGCTGCGCTTTGACCGCATCGTATCGGTAGAGATGTTCGAGCATATGCGCAACTACCAGGTGTTATATGCCAAAGTGGCGCGCTGGCTGAAACCCAACGGTCTGTTTTTCAAGCATATTTTTGTGCACAGGCATGCGCCATATCCCTTTGATGTCAAGGCAGACGATGACTGGATGAGCCAGTATTTCTTTAGTGGCGGCATGATGCCCAGTGATGATCTGCCGCTCTATTTTCAGGATGACCTGAAGATCATTGATAAATGGCGCTGGAATGGCAGTCATTATGCAAAGACGGCTAATGCGTGGCTGGATAATATGGACCAGAATCGCGACGCGCTGACGCCGATTTTGCAAGGTATTTATGGTGTAAACGATGCCGATATCTGGCGCCAGCGCTGGCGCATTTTTTTCATGGCCTGTGCCGAACTGTTTGCATACCAGCAAGGGCAGACCTGGTGGGTCAGCCATTACTTGTTTGCAAAGAGAGAAACTTAAATATCAGATATGCATTCTAAAAGTCTGATTATATTTAACTTTATCTCTTTCCAGCTGCTGTGGTTTGCGTGCGTGTTTTCCGCAGCGCCTGGCTGGTCGTTGCCGGTGCTGCTACTGGTGGTGCTATACACTGCCGCGCATTTGCAATGGCTGGAAAGCTGGCAGCAGGCTTTACCTTTGTTTACCACGGCAGCCGTGGGCAGTCTGTTAGACCAGGTCGGTTACAGCATGGGCTGGATCAGTTTTAACCACCATCAGAGCTGGGTCAGCCATATCCCATTATGGATGATCGCCTTATGGCTGGCATTTGCCTGCACCCTGAATGTGAGTTTGCGCTGGTTGCAGTGCAAACCGCTACTCGCCGCTGTGCTTGGCGGTATTTTGGGCCCGCTGGCATACCTGGGTGTAGCGCAACTAGGCGCAATCAGCCTGCCCTCCCCCTATAGCCTGGCCTGGGTGGCGCTGCAATGGTCGGTTGCCATGCCGTTATTGCTTTGGGTGCGCTACACGTTTAACCACACCGTTGATAAAAGGCACACATGATTTATACCTATGCACTGATCGCGATACTGTTGTTTGCCCTGAGTGGCTGGCTGCTGAGCTTTGCTACCCATCATTACAGCCATGTCGATAGCATGTGGAGCCTGTTCATGGCGATCACCGCCTATATCAGCGCCATCTTTTACTATGACTTATCCGTGCGCGCCTGCCTGGTGCTGGCATTGGTCAGCTTGTGGGCATTGCGGCTGAGTATTTTTCTGACCTGGCGCAATTGGGGCAAGGAAGATCATCGCTATGACACCATACGCAACAATAATGAACCGCATTTCTGGTTTAAAAGCGTCTATCTCATCTTTGGCTTGCAGGCAGTGCTGGCCTGGGTGATCTCTTACCCGCTGTATGCCGCGGTGACCAGCCAGGCGCCTTTACAGTGGCTGGATAGTGCGGCTATTTTGTTGTTCGGGTTAGGCTTTTACTGGGAGGTGGTGGCGGATTTCCAGCTGACGCGCTTCCGCAACCAGCCTGGCCATGACACCAAGGTGCTGGATAGCGGGCTTTGGCGCTACAGCCGCCACCCTAATTATTTTGGCGAATGCCTGATCTGGTGGGGGTTCGCGCTGTTTGGCGCCGCCACCGGCGACCACTGGGTATGGATATCGCCGGTGATCATGACTTTCCTGCTGCTCAAAGTCAGTGGTGTCAGCCTGATGGAAAACACCATACACAGCCGCCGCCCCGGCTATGCCGACTATGTTAAAAATACAAATGCCTTTATCCCCGGCATCCCGAAAGGCGGTCAGGACGCATGAATCAGGCAGTCATTTCCCGCCAGACCTTAGTTAAAAGCTCACGCGGACTAATCATGGTGAGCTTATGGCTGGGCCTGCTACCATCAGTGCAGGCAAAAGACTGGTCTTTTGAGGTGTGGCTGGATAAACAGAAAATAGGCACGCATACCTTCGCTTTGAACAACCAGCAGTTGCAAAGCCGCGCCGATTTTCAGGTGAAAGTACTGTTTATCAATGCCTATCGCTACCAGCATCAGGCAGATGAGGCCTGGCAAGGTAGCTGCCTGGACAGCCTGCAAGCACATACTGAAGAAAACAGGACGGTCACTGATGTCAGCGGGCAACTGAAAGATGGCCAGTTTGTCCTAACTAAGGAAGATAACAAGGATAAGCAGGTGGCAAACAGCAGCGACAAGCAGGCATTGCCCGCCTGTATCATGACCTTTGCCTATTGGAACCCGGCTATCCTCAAGCAAACACGTTTGCTCAACCCGCAGAATGCCGAATACCTGGATGTGACTGTCACCGATGCCGGCGCTAAAAATATAGTGGTCAAAGGCCAGGAAACCCCCACCCGCCAATACCAGCTACGCGGGCGCTACAAGGGTAAAGACAAACTGAACATCACGCTCTGGTATGACCTGCAGCAAGACTGGGTGGCGCTGGAGTCGGTGACACCAGAAGGTTATAAAATTGTTTATAAGCTCATTTAATCAATATGTTGAAAAATTTAATTAAAGTGATTTGTATGATAACTATCTTAGGCCTTACTGGCTGCAAGAACTTGCCGCCTATACAAACAGTGGCACACGTAGATGTAGACCGCTTTATGGGCGACTGGTATGTGATCGCAGCTATCCCTACCTTTATGGAGCGTGATCCGTATAACCCGGTCGAACACTATGACAGGAATGCCGATGGCTCTATCGCTACCACTTTTACTTTCAATCAGGGCGCTTTTGATGGCAAATTGAAAGTTTATCACCCGACCGGTTTCGTGGTGGCTGACAGCGGCAATGCCGAATGGCAGATGCAATTCTTGTGGCCGTTCAAGTCTGAATACCTGATCGCTTATCTGAGCGATGACGGGCAACACACCATTATCGCCAGAAACAAGCGCGACTATGTCTGGCTGATGTCGCGGCAGCCAGCAATGGACCAGGCCAGCTTTGAGCAACTGGTGGCAAAGATCAAGGCCATGGGATACGACATCAGCAAGCTGGAGATCTTCCCGCACCTGAATGTGACACCCCCGGTTAAACCGTCGCTGTGAAGCCGCTGGCGCTTGCCTGAAAGCCAGCGCACAAGAATTTAGTATATGCCCCCTGGGGGCTGAAAACCGTCAGGAGCTTGGAGAGGAAGCAACATGCAGCACCGTGTTTTGGGTTTGCTTGGCCGCCTGGTCGGCTGGCTGGATAACCAGCGTTACCAGGCGCCAGCCACTGCCAGCGCAGAAAGTATAGACTGGTGGCGGGTATTGCCATTTGTCGCATTGCATTTCGCGCTGATCGCCTTGTTCTGGGTCGGCTGGAGTCCTTTCGCAGTCGCATTCGCAGTCGTCATGTATGTGCTGCGCATGTTTGCCATCACCGGTTTTTACCATCGCTACTTTGCGCACAAGACATTTCAGACTTCGCGCCTGGGCCAATTCATCTTCGCTTTGATAGGCGCTAGCGCAGTGCAGCGCGGGCCGTTATGGTGGGCCTCACATCATCGCAGCCATCACGTGCATGCTGACCAGCCGCAAGACATTCATTCGCCGCATCAGCACGGCTTTCTCTGGAGCCACCTGGGCTGGTTTTTAAGCCATGCCAATTTCAAGATCCAGCTCGAACGCGTGCGCGAGCTGACACGCTTCCGCGAACTGTGCTGGCTGGACAGGTTTGATAGCCTGGTGCCTGTAGCGCTTGCCGTGGCGATTTATGGCCTGGGCGAGCTGCTAGGCGCCTATGCCCCCGGCTTGCATACTGATGGCTGGCAGCTACTGGTGTGGGGCTTTGTCGTTTCAACCATAGTGCTCTACCACGCGACTTTTTGTATAAATTCACTGGCCCATGTCTGGGGCAGCCGCCGCTATGCAACCCGCGACCATAGCCGCAATAACTGGCTGATCGCCATTTTCACACTGGGTGAAGGCTGGCATAACAACCATCACCACTACCCTGGAGCAGTGAAACAGGGCTTCTACTGGTGGGAGCTGGATTTTACTTATTACGGGCTGAAACTGTTGGCCGCCCTGGGCCTGATCTGGAACCTCAAGCAGGTGCCGGTAGAGATTCGTAACCAGCATGCAGGCAAAGGGCATTAACCATGGGCCTGAATATTGCCATCATAGGCAGCGGCATTGCCGGAAACACGCTTGCCAGCCACCTGCATCAGCAACATCAGGTGACGGTGTTTGAAGCCAATGACTATATCGGTGGCCATACGCATACCCACCAGGTGAACATAGGTGGCGAGACCCATCTGGTAGATACTGGCTTTATCGTGTTCAACGACAAGACCTATCCCGAGTTCGAGCGCATGCTGCTAGCAGCCGGCGTCGCCTGGCGTGACAGTGAGATGAGCTTTAGCGTGCGCAATGAGGTCAGCGGGCTGGAATATAACGGCACTACGCTCAACAGCCTGTTTGCGCAAAGGCGCAACCTGCTGTCGCCGTCTTTTTACCGTATGATCCGCGATATTCTGCGCTTTAACCAGCAGGCCCTGGCCTTGCTGGCGCCCGGCAACGAGATCACGCTGGGGGATTATCTGGCAGCAAACCGCTATTCAACGCAATTTGTGCGTGACTATATCGTCCCTATGGGCGCTGCCATCTGGTCTACTGATGCCGAGCAGATGCTGCAGTTCCCCGCCCGCTTTTTTGTGCGTTTTTTCCATCACCATGGCATGCTGAGCATCAACCAAAGACCACAATGGCGCACCATCAAGGGCGGTTCGGCCAGTTACCTGGAAAAAATCACTGCCGGTTATAGAGACCGCATACAGCTGAACTGCCCTGTCACCGCCGTGCATAGAGATGCGCAAGGCGTGACACTTACCACCGCGCAGGGCCAACAACGTTTTGACTACGTGTTTTTTGCCTGCCACAGCGACCAGGCCTTGCGCCTGCTAGGGGCTGAAGCCACGGCGGCTGAACAACAGATACTGGGCGCTATCCCCTACCAGGACAACAGCGTTTTCTTGCACACAGATGCGAGCCTGATGCCCAGGCGCAAACTGGCCTGGGCCGCCTGGAACTATCATGTCACGGCACAGACCACCGGCAAGGTGCAAGTTACCTACAATATGAATATCCTGCAAGGCATACGTTCTTCACTACCCTTGCTGGTCACGCTTAATCACACCCAGGGCATAGACCCTTCCAAAATCATCAAAAAGCTGCACTATCGCCACCCACTGTTCACACTGGCGGGCGCGCAGGCGCAGCTCAGGCATGCCGAGATCAGCGGCCACAACCGTAGCGGGTTTGCCGGTGCCTACTGGAAAAATGGTTTTCATGAGGACGGCGTGGTGAGTGCACTGGCAGCAATTCAGCATTTTCAGGCGGCGCTATGAAGACTGATCCTACACCGGCTATCGCTGATCACCTATCAGCCAGTGAGCAAGCTTTAAACAAGCATTTGGCTGGCGATCAATTACCTGAGGTTAAATTACCTGGCGACAAATTGCATAGCGCCATTTATACCGGCTGGATCAGCCATCAACGTCTGCAACCCAAACTGCATGGCTTCCGTTACCAGCTGTTTATGCTTTATCTGGATCTGGAAGAACTTCCTTATTTATTTAAAAATAACAGCTTATGGTCTTATCTTAAACCAAATTGTGCTTATTTCAGGCGCCAGGATTACCTGGGCCCGCCCGACCAGCCTCTGGATCAATGTGTACGCGACCTGGTAGAAACACACACCGGCCAGCGACCGCAGGGCCGCATAGGCCTGCTCACGCATTGCCGTTACTGGGGCATATGCTTTAACCCGGTCAGTTTTTATTATTGCCATGATAGCCACGGTGAATTGCAGGCCATAGTCAGCCATATCACCAATACGCCCTGGCAAGAGCAATTCGCCTATGTGCATGAGGTCAAACCGGATAAGTCGCTGCTGTTCAAACTGCACAAAGACTTTCATGTCTCGCCGTTCATGCCTATGGATATAGACTACCAGTGGCAGTTTTCAGCCCCGGGCGAAACCCTCAGCGTGCATATGCAGAACTGGCGGCAGCAGCAAGCCATGTTTTTTGCCACTTTAAAGCTGCAACGGCAACCGTGGCAGGCCAACAGCCTCAACCGCATGCTATTCAGCTATCCGTGGATGACATTGAAAGTGGTGGCTGCCATTTACTGGCAAGCCCTGCGCCTAAGGCTGAAAAGAATCCCTTTTTACCCGCACCCTAAACCACATTCCAGACCTGGTGACGAATCATGAACACAATTCCTAATACAAAAGCGCTGGTCGCGGACAATTTGACCAGGCCGTTAAAGCCAAAAAGCCGCGCCAGATGGGTGGCTCAGCTGGCCAAGTCCCAGCTGCTCAAGCGACTGACTGGGCTACAAACAGGTCAGCTGACGCTGATAGAAGGTCAGCAGCAGTATGTGTTCGGCGATAGCGATACCACAGCGATACAGGCCACTATCACCGTGCATGACCCGCGGTTTTATGGCGAGATCGCCTTTGGCGGCAGTATAGGGGCCGGCGAGGCCTATATGCTGGGCTACTGGCAGGCTGACTCGCTGACCGATGTGGTGCGCCTGATGGTGCTTAACCAGTCGCTGATGGAGTCGCTGGAGGGTGGTTACCAGTATCTGAGTAAACCATTGCTTAAGGTATTTCATTGGCTGAACAGCAATAGCGAAGCTGGCAGCCAGAAAAATATAGCTTCACACTATGACCTGGGTAACGAATTGTTCCAGTTATTCCTCGACCCGACCATGATGTATTCCTCGGCCGTGTTCGAACCTGAGTCGCGCGCTGTGGCTGATACTGCCAGCTTGCAAGCCGCTTCTGAGCGCAAGCTCAAGCTGATCTGCGACAAGCTGCAACTCTGTGCAGCTGACCATGTGCTGGAGATAGGCACCGGCTGGGGCGGCTTTGCCATTTATGCTGCCAGGCATTATGGCTGCCATGTCACCACCACCACGATTTCGCAACAGCAGTTCGTGCTGGCGACACAGCGCGTGGCAGCAGCAGGCCTGCAGGATAAGATAACCTTGCTGAAACAGGATTACCGCCACCTGCAGGGCCAGTATGACAAACTGGTCTCTATAGAAATGATAGAGGCGGTAGGCCACCAGTATTACGATACCTACTTCAAAAAAGTCAGCCAGTTGCTTAAAGTCGACGGTGTGGCTTTGATACAGGCGATCACCATCGCCGATCAGCGCTACGAGAGCGCCATACGTTCTGTGGATTTTATCCAGCGCTATATCTTCCCGGGCTCGAATATCCCCTCCAACACCGCCCTGCTGGCTAGTATGACGCGCGCTAGTGATCTGCGCCTGGTGGATATGCAGGATATAGGGTTGCATTACGCCACCACCTTGCGCCTGTGGCGGGAAAACTTTTTTGCCCATATCGCTGCGGTCAGGCAATTAGGCTACAGCGAAACGTTTATCCGCATGTGGGATTTCTACCTGAGCTACTGTGAAGGTGGCTTTGCCGAGTGCGCCTTGGGCGACGCCCATCTGCTGCTGGCCAAACCAGGCTATAGAGCGCTTAAACGGGTGTAGCCGCGCAGCCGTCAGGGCATGATAAAATTGCCACCCTATGACTACCCATGCAGTGCTGGAGTGGCGCGCAGGCGTACCCTACTCCACTCAATTCGATGATGTTTATTTTTCTGCCAGTGCTGAGCATCCCCAGCACGGGCTGGCCGAGACCCGCCATGTATTTCTGCAGCACAACGCTTTGCAGCAACGCTGGCAGCAGCTGACGCTGGATCGCCCCTGCCACTTTGTCATCGTTGAAACCGGTTTTGGCAGCGGACTGAATTTTCTGGCCGCCCTGCAGCTATGGCGACAACATGCCCCGGCTAGCGCGCACCTGCACTTTGTCAGTATAGAGATCGCGCCTTTTACCTTGCAGGATCTGCAGCAGGCGCACGCCCATTTTCCTGAACTGGCCGAACTCAGTCTGGCCTTGTGCCAGCAGTATAGATTATTGCAGCCTGGCATCAACCAACTGGAGTTACCCGCTTTCTCGGCCAGTCTGACCTTGCATATCGCTGATGCTGCACAGGTGTTGCCGACACTGAATGTGAAGGCCGATGCCTGGTTCCTCGATGGTTTTGCGCCCTCCAAAAACCCGCAAATGTGGCAGTCAGCCTTATTTGATTGCATGGCCAGGTGTTCACGCCCGGCCACTACTTTTGCTACCTTCACCAGTGCCGGCTTTGTGCGACGTGGTTTGCAGGCTGCCGGCTTTGTGGTGGAAAAGAAAACCGGCTACGGTGCCAAACGCGAAATGCTGGCCGGCGTGTGGCAAGCGGCAGCAAGCCCGCAGCAGCAGCCACTGCCTAAAGTGGCAGTGATAGGCGCTGGCATCGCCGGTTGCAGCAGCGCCTGGTTTTTGGCCACATTGGGTTGCGAAGTGCATGTGTTCGAGCGGGCGGACCAGATCGCTAACGGCGCTTCAGGCAACCCGCGCGGCATGCTCTACCCACGCCTGAACGCCGAAAAACCTATGAATGACCAGCTGGCCTTGCGTAGCTACAGCTTTAGTCTGCGCCATTATGCCAATCTGGGCCTGGACCAGGATGCGTTTAAAACCTGCGGTTTGCTGCAAGCTGGCGGCAGCACCCGCGAACAAAAGCGCGTGCATAAAGTTGCGGCGCGTTACGGTTCACTCGGCCTGTTAAAGCAGGTTGATGCAGCACAGGCCAGCGAGTTGGCGGGTGTCACTTTGACCACAGACTGCCTGTATTTTGACCAGGCCGCCTGGGTCAACCCCGCCGTGGCCTGCAGGACTATGCTTGCGCATAGCAATATACATGTGCATCTGCAGCAGGAGATACTTGGGTTAAGCAGGCAGGACCAAGCCTGGCAGTTGCAGTCTGCTACGCAAGACTATGCAGGATTCGCTGCAGTGATAGTGGCCAATGCTGCGGATGCCGCGACATTGCTGCCGGATAGCGGCATGTGTCTGAATCCGGTGCGCGGGCAGATGGGTATGATAGCCACGCAAGCTGCCATGCAGCCCCTGAAAACGATTTTATGTGGTGAAGGCTACCTGACCCCTGTGCACGATGGTATGCACGCTATGGGGGCTACGTTTGCCGCAGGCGATGCTGGTATTGAGTTGCGTGACGAGGATAACCAGTCGAATTTGAATATGCTACGCAGTTTAAGCCCGCAGTTCGATCAGGCCGGGGCGGCAGAAGTGACTTATGCCCGCGCTTCCAGCCGCTGTGGTTCGCCGGATTATTTACCTTATGTCGGACCATTGCTGCCAGCCGCCGACCTGGCCTCCACTGAGCTGCCCTCGACCGCCAAACCTGATTTTTCTGACTTGCCAGCCGCACAAGGGCTGTACGTACATGTCGCGCATGGCAGCAAAGGCCTGATGACCGCACCTTATTGCGCCGCTGTGCTAGCCAGGCGCCTGTTGCATGATTTTGATCTGCACTTGCCGCAACTGACAGAAGACAGTTTCTGGGCAGGGCTGCATCCACAGCGCCATCTGTTCAGGCAACTGGGCTGGAAGCAGCTTTTGCATCCGTTTAAAGACCAGGTGGCCGCATGACGCCAGCCATCAGGCAGTTGCAGCAGCAATTGGCTAGCGCGCCGCAGGACCCGGGCTTGCATTACGAGCTGGGTCGTTGCTACCTGGCGCTGAAACAGGCCGAACTTGCCTACCAGTCGTTTGCCAAGGCTTTGCAACTGGCCCCTGCTCATCCGCAGATTTTAATGCAGCTGGGTAATGCCGCCAGCCAGCGCGGCGATGAAGCCCTGGCTGTCGATCATTTCCGGCAATCGCTGCAACACGACCAGCAACAGGCCGATGTGCACTTTAACCTGGCCAACAGCCTGCGCAAGCTGGGGTTAAATAGCGAATCTATCGCGCATTACCAGCAGGCACTGGCGCTGAACCCGGCGGATGCCGATGTACATAACAACCTGGGCAATGCCTACCGTGAAACTGGCCAACTGGCACTGGCGGTGGCGGCTTATGCGCAGGCACTTAAACATAACCCGCAGTTACTGCATGCGAAAGTGCACTGGATACACCAGAAGCAGCATATGGCAGACTGGCAAGGCCTGGACCAGGCCATAGATGAAGTACGCACGGCATTAAAGCAACAGCCGCAGGCGCAGATCCCGCCATTTGCGTTTTTGGCCATGCCTGGCACCAGCGCTGCAGAACAATTGCAATGCGCGAGTTTATGGGCGCAGCAGCATTACGGCCATATCCAGCCGCTGGCCGCGCCAGCTGCACGTGTTGCAGGGCAGAAGATACGACTGGGCTATGTTTCTGCAGATTTTCGCAGACATCCGCTGGCTTACCTGGTCACCGATGTGATTGCCAGCCATGACCGCGACCATTTTGAAGTCTATTTATATAATCAGGCCAGGGACGACAGCTCAGACGAGCGCGCGGCATTTATCGCAGCCGCAGACCACTGGGTGGAGATCTCCGGCCTCAATGATGCTGAAGTTGCAGCCCATATGCGGGCTAGGGATATAGATTGCCTGATAGACCTGACCGGGTTCACCCAAAACAGCCGCAGTGGCGTCGCCGCTTACCGCCCTGCGCACTGCCATATCAACTGGCTGGGGTATCCGGGCAGCATGGGCATGCTGAATGGCCGTAGTTTGTTTGATGCTATCTTGCTAGACGATAGTATTAAACAAGTCGAGACGATTAAGCCAGGCGACACCATTAAACAAGTCGAGACCATCAAGCAAAGCGACTTTTCCGAGCGAGCTATCAGCTTGCCTTGCTACCAGCCGAATAATGCGCAACGCCCGCAGGCTGAAGCAGGCACGCGGGCGCAGCACGGTTTGCCAGAATCTGGCTTTGTGTTTTGCAGTTTTAACCAGAGTTTTAAGATCACCGCCGCGGTATTTGCCTGCTGGATGCGTATCTTGCAGCAAGTGCCGCAAAGTGTGTTGTGGTTGCAGGCGTGTAACCCATGGGCTACCAGCCATCTCAAACAGACGGCACAGCTGGCTGGGGTATCGCCAGAGCGGCTGATTTTTGCGCCGCGTACCAGTGTAGACCAGCATATTGCCAGGCAGCAACACGCAGACCTGATGCTGGATACCAGCCCTTACAATGCGCATACCACCGCCAGCGACGCCTTGTGGCTAGGGATTCCGCTGCTGACGGTTGCCGGCGAGACATTTGCGGCGCGTGTCAGCGCCAGCCTGCTGCATGGCAGTGGCTTGGCTGAATGTATCTGTGATGATTGGGCGCAGCTGGAAAAGCAGGCCATCTTGCTGGCAAATGATGCGCTGGCTATGCAGGCGCTTAAAACAAAAGTAAAGCAGCAGGCCAGTGTGCTGTTTGATCCGTCAGACTTTTGCCGCAAGCTCGAGCAGGTCTATCATCAGCTGCTGCAGTAACGCCCTACTCGCTGCTGTACCAGACTGACAATAAACCGGCAGCGACTATGCACAGGCCGCCTGCCATTTCCATCACTGACATCGCTTCGTTGGCCAGGAAATAGGCAGCCAACGCAGCGATTATCAGCTCAAACATAAACAATACTGAAGCCTGGATAGCTGGTATCTTGGTGACGCCATATTGCACCAGCAAGGTCGCAGAAGTGATCATCAACGCGATGATAAGCAACAGGCCCATGGCATGTATATCAACCGAGCCTAGCTTGGCAAAGCCAGCCACGCCGCCCTGCCAGAGCAGGACGATGACCGATAAAGCAAACACTCCCAGCCACACCAGCATGGATTTGGCAGCAATGCTGAGATGGGTGGAAAAACGCGTAATGACATTGGTGATAGAGAAACCGATGCCGGCGGAAAGTGCCAGCCAGTCCGAGCTGGATTGCGGCCACGGCAAGCCCAAATGGCCGTCTGTCAGCATCAGCTCTGCCCCGATCAGGGATAAAGCGATGGCCAGCAATTGCGGCTTCTGCCAGCGCTCATGCAGCCATATTCTTGCCAGTAGCAACGTCCATAATGGCGACAGGTAGAACAACAGCATGACGCGCATGACTTCGCCATCTATGATGGCAAGCACATAAGCCAGATTGGTCCAGCCGGCCACCAGGCTTAACCAGTAAGCGGATGCCGGGACGGCGGCGATCACTGCGTAGCGGCGCCAGAACAGGACACCGCCTATCAGCAATGCCAGTGTATAACTCAACACGCTGGATTGCACGCCGGCAATACCGCTGTCGTTGAGTAATCGATAGGGGTACCAGATCAGCCCCCAACTGATGGCACCGTAGATCAGTGCTGCCAGGGCAAAATAATTTTGCTGATGGGCTTTTTGTTTATGCGCCTGGCTCACTTATAATACGACCCTATGAATCCACATTTAAGTTTACTCCAGCCCTACCCTTTTCAGCGTTTGCGTGATTTGTTTGAAGGCATCACACCTGACCCTGGCTTTGCGCCGGTCAATTTATCCATAGGCGAGCCCAAGCATGCAACGCCGCAAATCATCAGTGAAGCACTGCGGGCTAACCTGGGCGGGCTGGCCAGCTATCCTACCACAATCGGTGTGCCGGCCTTGCGTGTCGCCATCAATGAATGGTTGCAAAGACGCTATCAGATCCCAGCGCTTAATATCGATAAAGCCATCTTGCCCGTCAATGGCAGCCGCGAGGCCTTATTTGCTTTTGCGCAAGCGGTGGTAGACATCAGCGGTCCGCAACAACCGGTGGTCATTTCGCCTAACCCTTTCTACCAGATTTATGAGGGTGCCGCTTTCCTGGCAGGCGCATGCCCTTACTTTATCAACACCACCGCAGAAAATGACTATGGCATGGACTTGTCACAGGTGCCGGTGGATATACTCAAGCGCACACAACTGGTATTCGTGTGTAGCCCTGGTAACCCTTCTGGCAAGGTTATGGATCTGCAGGCCTGGAAGACCCTGTTTGAACTATCAGACCAGTATGGATTTGTCATTGCGTCAGATGAGTGCTATTCGGAGATTTACTTTGATGAAGCCAGCCCGCCAGTGGGTGCGCTGCAGGCAGCACATCAACTGGGGCGCGATTTCAGCCGCCTGGTGATGTTCAGCTCATTATCCAAACGATCAAATGTCCCCGGCATGCGCTCGGGCTTTGTGGCGGGTGATGCAGCCATCATAGAAAAATTCGCGCTATACCGCACCTACCACGGCTGCGCCATGAACCCTGCCGTGCAAGCGGCCAGTATCGCTGCCTGGAATGACGAAGTGCATGTGATAGAGAACAGAAGCCTGTACAGCGAGAAATTCAATAGCGTGACACCGCTGCTGAAACAGGTTTGGCCTCAGGCACAACTGCCGGATGCCGCGTTCTATTTGTGGATAGATACCCAACAGGATGACACCACCGTCGCTATACGACTGTACCGGGATCTGAATATCACGGTCTTGCCTGGTTCTTTCCTGGCGCGCGAAGCGCACAGTATCAATCCTGGCAAAGGCTTTATCCGCATGGCCTTAGTTGCCTCACCGCAAGAAACCCTGGCAGCCGCGCAACGCATAGTAGCGCACTATAAATAAGAAGCACTATAAATAAGCCGCACCGCAAATAAGGATAGTGCTATAAACAAAAAAGCCGTTATGCATATGCACAACGGCTTTTTTTTAAAGCTTAGAAAATTAAGAGAATTTTCTGCGAGCGATCAAACCGATCATGCCCAGGCCAACTAACATCAAAGCATTGGTTTCTGGTTCAGGAACAGCTGTAACAGCAGTAATTGTGTAGCTACCAGTGTAAAAACCACCACCCAGCAAATTGAATTTCAGGGTGTAATCACCAGCAGCCAGGTTTGTAGCGCTGAATGTAAATCTCGCTAAATTCAAACCCTCTGGGGCCCAAGTAAACAATGCATCAGCATCCAGACCATTGTATAAGGAAGCACCCTGGAATAAACCAGTGTTTGCACCATTCAAAGTAGTCAGAATTGGATCAAGTACACCAGACAAATTGAAGCTACCACCTGAGAAAGAAATATCAATTTTTTCTGTTCTAGCTTCAGTTGAAAAAGGACGGTCATAACCACTAAAAGTGGTTGTTGTAGCTGTTGCTGACGCTAAGCCTGAAAAGGCTAGTACTGAAGCAAAAGCAACAGCGCCTGCGAATTTAGATACTTTCATATCTTCTCCTTAAGTTTAAAAAATATATATAATTTTATTTACAAAGACTTCGATTTGCGAACTGAAACCACACCAAGTAAACCAAGACCTAACATCATGAACAAAGCGGAACTAGGCTCAGGTACAGCAGTAGTTGAAACGTTGTAATTCAAAAAGAATTGGCCACCGGCTGATCCTGTTGCAACGCCATTCACTCTTATCTCATAAGCGCCTGGGCCATACAAAGTATTGTCGTTGAGTGCAATGAGCTGGTTATTAAAGTAAAGACCAAGATTCAGTGAGTTGTCGACAATGTCGTAAACGGAGAATCGCTTATCTTCAGTTACTGTCGCAGTGATGTAATTCGCATCAGTCAAATCCAGAGTGAAGATCTCTAGAAAGCTGAAGGAGCCTAATTGTGACGGGGCACGGCTAACCGTTACCCTTTCCTGATTAAGCCCGTAATTTAAAGGGGAACCTGCATAGGAAGTACCAGCGAAAGCAAATGCTGGAATCAGTGCTATTTTTAACCATTGCTTGAACATGGCTTTCTCCTCAAAGTTTTTATTAACTACTATTTTATTATTTAATGGCATTATTTTTATATAGCCCATACGGGCCAGCGGCTGCCGATTCAATTCAGTACTATTAAAGCAAAAATCAGTCCAGAATCAAATTAATTGTAAGCCCCTGATTTTGTTGCATATATTATGGTCATCGATACAAATACTGTGTGTATTGCACCAAAAAAAAAACCAATATGCACCAAATGCACCAATCTATTGCATCGCATATTATCTAGTTTCATAGAAAATAGCAAAGCATTGTGTCAAATAAGTGACAAAATAGGCTTTTTTTTGATGTATAAATATAAATGATTTCAATAGCTTAATCAGCTATCAGAGCGCAGTGAACTTTTCGGCGTCGGTAAAATGACTGCCCTGCGCGTCCTTGGCAGATAATGCGGGTGCAGTCTCAAGCGGCCACGCAATATCCAGGGTAGTATCATTCCAGATGATGCAACGCTCATGTTGCGGGGCATAAAAGTCTGTTGTTTTATACAGAAACTCTGCACTTTCCGATAACACCAGGAAGCCATGTGCGAATCCTTCCGGCACCCATAGCATTTTTTTATTTTCCTGGCTCAGCACTTCACCTACCCACTGACCATAGGTGGGCGAGTTTATGCGCAGATCCACCGCCACATCAAATACCGCCCCCAGTGTCACGCGCACCAGTTTTCCCTGCGGTTGTTGTATTTGATAATGCAAGCCGCGTAATACGTTCTTGGCCGATTTAGAATGGTTGTCCTGCACGAACCTGGGGCGTAAACCAGTCGCTTCAGCAAACACGTTTTCGTTAAAACTTTCGTAGAAAAAGCCCCTGTCATCGCCAAACACTTTTGGCTCAAACACTAAAACATCGGCGATAGAAGTCTGATGCGCAATCACTAAAATACCTTCTCATTCACAATCTGTAGCAAATACTGTCCATAACTGTTTTTCTTGTAGAGCTCGGCCTGCTTGAGCAATGCTTGGGCAGTGATGTAACCCATGCGGAAAGCGATCTCTTCCGGGCAGGCGATCTTCAGGCCCTGCCGATTTTCTATGGTTTGAATAAACAGCGAAGCTTCCAGCAGCGATTCGTGGGTGCCGGTATCCAGCCAGGCGTGACCTCGGCCCATGACTTCGACATTCAGCTGCTGCTGGGCAAGGTAATGCTTGTTCACATCGGTGATTTCCAGCTCGCCTCTGGGCGAGGGTTTCAGGTTGCTGGCAATATCGCTGACCTGGTTATCGTAAAAATACAAACCGGTCACCGCATAGCGCGATTTAGGCTGCGCTGGTTTCTCTTCCAGGCTGATGGCTTTGCCCTGCGGGTCAAACTCCACCACGCCGTAACGCTCAGGATCATTGACCGGGTAAGCAAAGACGGTGGCCCCAGTTTGTGTTTCATTGGCCTGCTGCAGCGTGGTGGCCAGGTCATGCCCATAAAAAATATTGTCGCCCAGCACCAGCGCGCTAGGCGAGTTGTCTATAAACGAGCGGCCTATGATAAATGCCTGCGCCAGCCCATCGGGTGAAGGTTGAACTGCATACTGGATATTGATACCCCATTGTGAGCCATCGCCCAGCAACTGCTCGAACCTGGGGGTGTCTTGTGGTGTAGAGATCAGCAAGATATCTTCCACCCCTGACAGCATAAGTGTAGTCAGCGGATAATAGACCATGGGCTTGTCATACACCGGGATCAATTGCTTGGAAACTGCCTGGGTGGCCGGATACAGGCGGGTGCCAGAGCCACCTGCCAGAATAATGCCTTTTCTATTTTTTGCCATTGTTCACCTTGTTAAGCACGCCTTATAAAATTTGCTGTAACACATGCGCTACGCCCTGCTTCCAGTCAGGAAGGCGCAGATCAAATGTGTTCTGGAACAAGCTGGTATCCAGCCTGGAATTAGCCGGACGTTTTGCCGGCACCGGGTAATCCGCGCTGCTGATGGGTTTCACCATGTCTGGTGTTACTTTGACTGGTTTGCCGGCGGTGACCGCTTGCGCAATCACAAAGCGGGCATATTCGTGCCAGCTGGTCACCCCGGACGCTGCCACATGATACAAGCCGTACGGGAATGCCGCACCTCCGCTGGCTTTGATGCGCGCAACCAGCTGCGCAGTCACATCCGCCAGCAGCGCGGCAGAGGTCGGTGCGCCAAACTGGTTAGCCACCACACTCAAACTGTCGCGCTCACTGGCCAGCCTGAGCATGGTCTTGGCAAAGTTGCCGCCATGTGCGCCTACTACCCAGCTGGTTCTCATGATCAGGCTGCGTGGGCAGGTGCTCAATAACGCTTGTTCGCCTTGCAATTTGCTGTGGCCGTAGACATTCTGCGGATTGGTCGTATCAGTCTCGCGATAAAACTGCTCGCCCACCCCTTCAAATACATAGTCAGTCGAATAATGAAACACAAAGGCGCCGATTTTAGCGGCTTCTTCACCCATGATGCGCGGCGCATCGACATTGATCTTTGTGGCCAGCACGGCATCTGATTCGGCCTTATCCACTGCGGTGTAAGCCGCAGGGTTGATGATGCCATCCGGTTTGATCTGCTGTATGAGTGCGCGCAGCGCAGACGCATCGGCCAGATCGCAGTCAGCCCTGCCGATTGCGATCACTTCGGCCACAGGCGCCAGGCTGCGTTGCAGTTCAAAGCCTACTTGGCCGTTGCATCCGGTCAGCAGCAACTTCATTGATACTGCTTTTCTACCCACTGCCGGTATTGGCCGCTGGTGATGTTTTCCACCCAGGCTGGGTTATCCAGGTACCACTGCACTGTTTTGCGTATGCCGCTTTCAAAGGTTTCTGCCGGTTTCCAGTCCAGTTCTTTTTCCAGCCGGGTAGCGTCTATCGCATAGCGCCTGTCATGGCCGGGACGGTCTTTGACATAGGTGATCTGCGCATTAAAAGACACGCCATCCGCACGCGGTTTCAGCTCATCCAATATCGTGCAGATGGTATTCACCACTTCAATGTTTGGTTTTTCGTTCCAGCCGCCCACATTATAGGTCTCCCCCAGTTGCCCGGCCGCCAGTACACGGCGGATAGCCGTACAGTGGTCTTTGACATACAGCCAGTCGCGGATCTGCTGCCCATCGCCATAAATCGGCAACGGCTTACCCTGCAAGGCATTGTGGATCACCAGCGGGATCAGCTTTTCCGGGAAATGATACGGACCATAGTTATTCGAGCAATTAGTGGTGAGTACCGGTAAACCATACGTGTGATGATAAGCCCTGACCAGATGGTCAGAAGCGGCTTTGGACGCTGAGTACGGGCTGTTAGGCTCGTAACGGTTGTTTTCGTTAAAAGGCGGGTCAGTTTTTTCTAAAGAGCCATAGACCTCATCAGTAGACACATGCAGCAACCTGAAATCGCTTTTTGCATCGCCTTCCAGGCCAACCCAGTACGCGCGCACTGCCTCCAGCAAATGGAAAGTGCCGACCACATTGGTCTGAATAAAATCTTCCGGGCCATGAATAGAGCGGTCAACATGTGACTCTGCAGCAAAATTCAGCACTGCCCTGGGTTGATGTTCAGCCAGCAAGCGTCTGACCAGTTCAAAATCACCGATATCGCCCTGAACAAAAATATGGCGTGGGTCATCTTTAATGGAGCTCAGGTTATCCAGATTGCCTGCGTAGGTCAGTTTATCCAGGTTCAGCACAGGCTCATCCGACTGCGCCAGCCAATCCAATACAAAATTACTGCCGATAAAGCCGGCGCCCCCAGTAACAAAAATCATGTAATCAATAACCTTTTTTAGTGTTCAGATAGCAAAAAGGCATATTAGAACGTTTTTGCGCTATCGACAATTTTAGTATGAATTTATCCGTGCAACCGGGTTTGTCTTATGCGAACTGCTTAAGCTGCGCCATCACAGCCGTGAGTAATGATTGCGCCGCCGCCTGGCTGTTTTCTTCAACATAGCACCTGAACTCTGGCGCATTGCCTGAAGGCCGCAAATGCACCACGCGGCCGGATTGCAGGGTGGCCCGCAAGCCATCAGTGCTGTCGATATGCGATAGCTGCTCAGCAAGCTGCAGGGATTGCAACATATGCTCAGGATGCTCAGTCCAGCCCGCCAGCAGTGCCTTGCTTTTCTCGGTTGGGAAATCCTGCAGGCGGTCACTGGCGGTAAAGCGCTGTGGCAAAGCTGCCACCAGTTGTGACAGCGGCTTACCCAGCGCTTTTACCTGTGCCAGCAGCGTCACCACCGGCAATACCGCATCCCGCGTTGGCAGGGGCTGTAATGATGGTGCGTTTGCTATATGGCTACCCAACAGAAAACCGCCATTGGCCTCAAAACCGGCCACGCTGGGCGCGCCCTCTTGTTGCAAGGCTTGCATGCCGGCGATCACAAATGGTGAGCCTATGCGAGTGCGCGCTACTTGCTGGAAAAAACCGCTGGCTTCTATCGCGGTATTACAGCTGACCGGTACCGCCAGATGCGAGATCTGCAAGGCCTGTGCGGTGAGTAAACCGACAATATCACCGCGCAACCAGTGACCGTGTTCATCACTGATCAGCGGCCGGTCACCATCACCATCGGTAGAAATGATCGCATCTACCTGATATTGCGCCACCCAATCCAGGCCGCGTTGCGTATCTTCGGCCGAAACGGCTTCAGTATCTATAGGCACAAAAATGTCAGAACGTTCCAGGCAGATGACTTCAGCGCCCAGATCCCCCAGCAGACTGTGCAAGACGTCGCGCGCCACACTAGAGTGCTGGTAAATAGCCAGCTTTAAACCGGCGAGCGCCTGCTCACCGAGTAAATCCTTATAACGCTGGATATACTCGGCCCTGGCCACAGGATCCTCTTCAGGCAAGCTGCTGGCCGTTTCAGATAATGACTGCAGCTCACTGGCCAGCATGGCAGCTTCATCAGACTTGGTGATCTCGCCATCGGGCCGGTAAAACTTGAGGCCGTTGCGGTCAAAAGGAATATGACTACCGGTGACCATGATGCCAGGCACACCGCGTGTCTGCGCAAACAAGGCCAATGCCGGTGTGGGGATAGCGCCACAGAAGATCACTTCCAGCCCTAGCTGGCGCAGCATCTTGGCACAGGCTTCGGCAATGCGCGGGCTACTAGGGCGCAGATCTACCGCAATGGCTACCTGTTTAAAACTGAATGCGCTTTGCACTGTCTTTATAAAAGCCTGGGTATAAGCGGCACACACGTCGTCAGTCATGGCGGCCACCAGGCCACGCGCACCGCTGGTGCCAAAGGCCACCCCGCTCTGCTGCATCACAGTTTGTAATACCGGCATCTCTGCTACCTTAACTACGGCCATAGGTATCTTCGTAGCGGACAATGTCATCTTCGCCCAGATAGCTGCCTGACTGCACTTCTATCAGATGCAAGGGCAGCTTGCCCGGGTTTTCCAGCCTGTGCGTAGAACCGATAGGGATATAAGTCGATTCATTCTCGGTATACAGCCTGCTCACATCATTCACAGTGATCATGGCAGAGCCGCTGACCACCACCCAATGCTCGGCTCTGTGATGATGCATCTGCAACGACAGTCTTTCGCCCGGCTTGACCATGATGCGTTTCACCTGGAAGCGCTCGCCTATATCTATGCCCTCGTACCAACCCCAGGGTCTATATACGCGTGGATGCATCTGGTGTTCAGAACGACCGCTAGCTTTGAGATGGTCAACAATGCTTTTAACATCCTGCGCCCTGTCCCGGTGTGCGACCAACACTGCATCACCCGTTTCCACGATCAGCAAGTCTTCTACGCCCACCGCCGCCACAAAACGGCTTTCAGCACGGATCAGGGTATTTTTCACATCCTTAAGGAAAACATCACCGCGAGTGGCATTGCCCTCTGCGTCATTAGCCTGCACTTCTTTCAGGGCCGTCCACGAGCCCACATCATTCCAGCCTATGCTGGCCGGCACTATCGCCGCCAGTTTGGTTTTTTCCATCACCGCATAATCAATAGAATCCGAAGGCGACTCGGCAAAAGAAGCTTCATGCAAACGCACAAAATCCAGGTCTTTGTAACTTTGCGCCACGGCGCCAGTGACTGCGTTCAGCATGGCAGGCGCATATTGCTGCAGCTCGCTCAGGAACACCGCCGGTTTAAACAGGAACATGCCGCTGTTCCAGTAGAAATTACCGGCATCCACATATTGTTGTGCCGTCTCGGCATTCGGTTTTTCTACAAATCTGGCCACTTCAAACGCGCCTGCAGCGCCACTTAAAGCATTGCCGGACTGAATATAACCATAACCAGTCTCCGCATGTGTAGGCTGTATGCCGAAGGTGACCAGCTTGCCCTGCTCCGCCGCCACGCTGGCTTTACGCACTGCGGCTTCAAAAGCAGCCACATCGGTGATCACATGGTCGGCTGGCAACACCAGCATCAACACATTTTTATCTTTCAGACTGATGGCGGCCGCAGCGATCGCCGGCGCCGTGTTACGCGCAACAGGTTCCAACACTATGGATTCAGGGTTTAAATCAATCTGGCGCAACTGCTCAGCCACCAGAAAGCGGTGATCATTGCCACATACCACGATAGGGTCACCTATATCTGCCCAGCTGGATAGCCTGGTCAAGGTTTCCTGCAGCATGGTGTTATCAGTCACTAAAGGTAAAAGCTGCTTAGGCAATACCGCCCTAGAGAGCGGCCATAATCGTGTGCCAGAACCACCAGAAAGAACTACCGGAATAACTTTCATTTGAAACACCATTTAATTAAATAATAAACTTGAAATATTTCTAACCACGAAACGAAGCATGAATCTGGCTGTAATAAAGCCAGTGGCAACATTTCATAGCGCACGAATAACTATAACTTGCATGAGAGGGATTTGCGCTAAATGCCAAGTATTCTTCTAGCTTTACGGAAAGCCCGGATAAACAGATTGGGTTTATAAAAACGATCCATTTTGTCTTTTAATGGTGTCATTTTATTAATAAAAAAGTTCAGGTCACCCTGTTTTTTCGCCTCGTAAAAGAACCCATGGCTTTCACGCGCCATAGTCCTGCGTAAACGCACCAAGGCAATCCTCTTCTTAGCGATGGCTTTTATAGTGTCCAGATTCACTCGCTTGCGCGGAATCGCTTTCCCGGCATTGACATCGTCATGCAAACGCACAACCAGACCTTCTCTGCGATGACGGAAGTTTCCTTGCTGGGATAGGCAAAGATCATCAATTGCAAGGTTTTCCAGCACGATCTGCTGGGATATCTTTGCAGTATTCAGAATGCTGTCTATGACCTTGTTTCTGACTAAAACAATGTTAGTTCCCTGCCAGTAAGTATTGAATTGTGGTAGCCAGGCATCACCAAAAACAGCATCGGCTGTTTCGGCAAAAATATCATCACAATAATCACAGGCTTCTAATTGAAAGGTTGCATAGCCCCATCCTCCGCCGAACATCCGGGCTGAGGTTTTTGCGTAACTATTGCCAGCATGGTCTGTCGCCATAAAATCATAGGCATTGACTGTAGAGCTTTTATTCTTCTTTCTGAAATCTACCGCTTTGAGAGCCTCAGGCTTTACGCCCAGTTGCCATGACAATAACTCGGCAAATGCTGAAGATTTCAAGTGACCACATACCAGGCCTAGCGTGAAAGAGATTTGTTTAGCCAGCACCTCATCATGTAAGGCAATATTGCGTAATGCCTTGATAAAGCATGGTACACCCACAAACACATAGCGCTTGCCATCCCCTCTCACCTGCTTGAGTACAGCATCAAAGCTCAATGAATAATATTGTGATTTCTTATGTTTATCAGCCTCAGCCTCAGAATAGGATACAACAAAGGAGAACAGCGCATCGTTGTCGGCAGATTGATTTTTTCCTACATGAATAATGCCATCAACATGACCTTGTTTTAATAACTCGGTAGCAACATAGCTGGTCAACCCGCCAGAACTACTGTTCAGCAAAGTGTCTTCACTCACCCTGCGACCAGAATATATACTAGAGTAATAACCTACTCTCTGGTCATAATGCTCTGAGTCTTGATATATCAGCTTGCCTAAGAAGTCCTCATTCTGGCTATTATCAGAAAATGGACATACTGAATCGGCAGGGCTGTCGGCTAAGTTAGCAATGGCTGAAAAATCCGCGACCATTGCACCAAATGAGTTTCTTACCAGTTTCACATTCTGATCAACAACCGCACACGCGCCACATCCTACGCACACGCCTTGCTGGGCCACATTCACAATGGTGAATGGCTGGGCATGGGAGATTGAGTTTTGTTTTAGATTAGTTACATTCATGGTGCGTATTCTGCTTATATTGAAAATGCAAACTGGTCACATACAGTTTATTAACATTAGGTGTGATCACTCAACGAGTTGCTTCTAATGCATTCATCAAGAAATTGGCCGACTTTTCCCTGAGTAGTTGCAATTTAGTGTTGATTTCATTGTAATCAATTTTATGGCTAACTAAATCTTTTACTGAATATTTCTCCAGGCTGCTCTCATCTACCATTCTGGACACCAGGTCTAGTTGTTGTAGCAATGAGGTGAATCTGCTTACACCTCTATGGCTATTGCCTATGACCACAAATGGTTTGTTAAACATGATGGAGAATGCCATGCCATGAAACGAGTCTGTTATCACATAATCGGCATCGTGAAACGCTGTAACCCACTCCGGTGCGGTCCTGTCTGACTGTAGCCCAAGAGATTTGACTGCATAATCTGTACCCAGGCTCTCATGTATCGCATTAATGAAGTCTTTTTTCTTTCCTTGCTCATCAAGCACATAGGTTAGCAAGGTCTTCTGCTCAGATACATGTTTTGCTTTGATTAAAAATTGATCATAAAAATTTGGCTTCACCAGCAGTGTCGGGTCCACGACCAGCTGACTATCCTTTCTTGCCAGCTGCTGGCAGATGGCTACACCATCAGATTCCCTGGCGGAAACTGCATGAAAGTCGGCCAGAAGTTTGGAAACTTCATCTAACTTTTCAGCGGCTTGCCACTGCGGTTTACCGAATGATGCCGCATAAGAAATTTTGCGCACTTTGCTACCGTCAACAAAGCTCAGAAAATATCTTTCATATCCGTCTAATATGTAATCCCAACGCCAGACCTGGTCACTACCAACAATGATCGCATCAAGCTTTTCTTGTTTAACTATGCTCTTGAAATCCTCAATGGATCTCAGGGTGCGGGTACGCCTAGGAATGTGGTTCTTTATAAAGGCTTTATGCAGCACCCTTTTTTTATGCGCGTATCTTGCCCCATTAACATTCTGGAAAGGAATTCTTGCAATGGCTGACCACACCAATGATTTCCATTTGTTTTTAAAGTATTCATTTTTTAAGAATACAACCTCAAAACCATGCTGAGAAAGAAAACCGGATAGCGCTACTGCTTGTAAAAGACCTCCATAATTATCATTCAAAGGTAGGGTTAATATTCCGACTTTTTTCATTTGACTCACAAGACTTCCTGAAGATATACAAAAAGGTGAATGTACAAGAATAACGCAGTCATCATTCTTGAGCATAAGCTTTCAAACTGATTCATTGGCTATGAATGCAGCTAAATTAATAGCATGCGCATACAAAGCCATGAAATAAAGTAATTTTAATGCTTCATTTCCCATTGCCAGGCGTGTGAAACTATCGTTTCCAGCTCTGTATATTGGGGAGTCCAGTTGAGAATCGATTTTGCCCGTTTTGAGTCAGCGACCAAGCGTGCAGGATCACCATCACGCCGCGCAGCATGCACAACAGTGATGTCTTTTCCAGACACTTTTCTTGCTGTATCAATGATTTCCTGTACCGAGAAGCCTATGCCATTACCCAGATTGAAAAGGTTACTTTCGCCACCGTTATTCAAGTATTGCAGGGCCGCTAAATGTGCAGAGCATAAATCAGTAATATGAATGTAATCACGCACGCAAGTGCCATCCGGGGTGTCGTAATCACTACCAAAGACTTGAATGTCAGCGCGTCTGCCGGAGGCCACTTGTAACACAAGCGGAATCAGATGTGTTTCCGGATCATGGCGCTCACCCAACTGCCCTTCCGGATCAGCACCGGCAGCGTTGAAATAGCGCAGGCAGACAGAACGGAAATCAAAAGCCTGATCATAGTCAGAGAGTATCTGTTCCATGATCCATTTTGACCTACCATAGGGATTCATAGGGCGATGGGGGTGCTTTTCATCAATCGGTACATAATCAGGCTCGCCAAACACTGCTGCAGTCGATGAGAAAATAAATTTCTTAACATTAAACTTCAGCATTACATCCAGTAGATTCAAAGTGTTGCTTACATTATTCTGATAATAAATATCAGGTTTGCGTACCGATTCACCCACTTGAATATAAGAAGCAAAATGCATCACCGCTTCAGGCTGATGTTGCTCGAATAGCTGATTGAGACAATTGACGTCAGCCAGGTCACCTTCAATAAAAGTACCACCAAGTACAGCATCTCTATGCCCGTTAGACAGATTGTCCAGTGTGAGCACATCATGCCCGGCACTCAGTAACATCTTTACCATATGGGAGCCTATATAGCCTGCACCACCTACTACAAGAACTTTCATGATTGCATGTTTCCAATAACAATTAAATCCATCACTATTTATTTTGCGTTTGCTTTTTGAGCTCAGCCAGGGAGCTCACTTGCTGAAGCAAGGCGTACTCCTTAGTCCAACATTGTATATATGCACTTATTTTCCCGTAACTATTATCTAATACGTAATGGGGAGTATTTAATAGCACAGACAGGATGTGTGCATGCAGGCGGTCTGTGATTACCACCTGCCCTCTGGATAGTATCCTTAATCCTCGCTTAACTCTAATTTTTGCCTTGGCTTGATAATAATGAAATCTGAAACTTTGAGTAAAGGCTATACTTAAAGCATCAATGACTGCAACTGCGGCCGCCTTCCATTTAAAAAGCTTGCCGTCATCTAACCAATCGCAAGTCTCAGAGTCTTTATTGTCATGTATCAATTCATTCCATGCGTAACTTTGTTTTTTTTCACTGTCTGTCCTGAGTAGATAAAGATACTTAGAGCAGGTTTTTTTTCTAGGTTGAGCACCCAAAACAAACGCACAATCTGGAGAGAGTGTGACATTCGATTTAAAGTTGCGTGCCGCAAAATCATAACTTTTCTGATCACGAACCAACAGATGAAAGTCTGGATGATTGTTAAAAATCTTTACCGCTTTATGAAGGTTATTTGAATCTAAAAAGTGTATAGACTGGGGCAGCTGAATAACTTTTCTATCAGGAAATAAGCTTACTATACGTTCTCTGAAAGCCTGATGTTGCGGCCAGATGTCGCCAAAGTTACCTCCGCCATGAATAAAAATGACGCCTTCTGGAAAGCAAGCCACCAATTCATCAGCGTCAAAGCTATGCAAGTCTGCAACATAACCGGGGAGATTCCCGGTCAAACGCTTTAATAATATGACCTCCCCTAGCCATATGGCGCTATCCCCTACATTCGAATGGTCAGGAAAGTCTATTAACGCGTAGCGATCGCCGCTATTTACAAATAAGCCCAGTATTTGTTCAAGCTTATGGATCTGGGCATCAATAACAACGGTATTTTCTTGCATGTGCGCTCGTTGATTATCGTGCCTTGGCTTTTAAATTAATGATGTTTTTTATGGACATTCTGAACGCATCAGAAAATACATACATGGAAACAACCGCCGAGATTAACAGCAGATTCAAAATAATATGCTTAATGACTATATTTACGTTCATAAAGTGACTGATCGCCATCAGACTCAGGATCGCTGTCATGTAAAAGAAACAGATCACATACGGAGCATGCGTGATTTCATTGGTTGCAATGCCGTTCTTTCTCAAGAAAACAATAGAGCACAGCCATAATATCAAATTGCTTAATCCCAAACCTACCAATGTAGTTTCCAGCGAGCCCAGGGCGGCACCTATCAGAATAAAACTAACGAATACCGGCAAGGTATAAATAGAAAACAAAAACCGTTTACCCATCAGGTTTTTAGAAAGACATATCCAAAAGTGCGAGTAAGACGCCACTTGAATGATTGCAACCACACACAAGGCCTGAACAATGTAAACCGCAGAATCCCACTTTGCCCCTAAAACGACTAGTACTATCCATTTAGCATTGATTGCCAGCATAGAGAACGTAAACGATACCGCCTGCAACAGTACCGACTGGCCATAGTTAAGGAATTTATAATATTCGATATCATCATTCTTTAAACGTGACAGCACAGGGAGCGCTAGCGTTGTGGAAGGCGAGTTGATACGGTTGAGCGAGATAAGCACTATCTGCTGTGCCCGGTTATAAATACCCAATACATCGGTACCGAAAAACTTGCCGATAATAAATGTGTCTGCAGACCGGATCACCTGGCTCAGTAGCTGCGCACCTAACATGTTTAACCCAAACTTCGAAAAGTGAGTTACGTTTGTTTTGAAGCATGGCAGACTCGGAATCCAGCCATGATAAAACGCAAAAAGTACAAGCACCAGCAAGTAGTTGATCACTTGCTGGTACACCACCGCCCAGTAGCCTATGCCGTAAGCTGCCAGGGCAATGGCAGCAACTGTACTAATGAATTGAGCGACTGATTCGCTGACTGTGATTTCTTTTAATTTCAAATCACGATTCAAGCCTGCTTTATATTGTGTCGCCACGCCATTGATGACAAAAACTACTGCTAAGACCTGAGAAATCGGTATTAAACGGGCATCATGAAAGAAATCCGCGATCAGCCAGCTGGATAAAAATAGCACGACCGAAAGTATCAAGCCTATCAGTGTGTTCAACCAGAAAAGATTGCTTTTTTCTCTCTGCGATAAACTTTCTGCCTGGATCGCAGCCGAGGACAAACCAAAGTCCCTGAATATCTCGCCTATACTCACTACTGAAAGCACAATCGCAGTCAAGCCATAGTCATCTGCAGAAAGTAATCTGGACATGATGACAATGGCTGCTATCTGAACTAAAAATCGAAAGAATTGACCGGATATTAGGGTGAAAACACCTCGTTTGGATTGCTTGATTAAATCATTTGTCATTTAAATACCAATATCGTCATTCTTTATCAATCTGAACCAAACAAATCCCGTGAGTAGACTTTTGTCAGCACATCATCAAGTTCTGCAGCGTGCCGGTTTGAAATGATCACATCGGATATTTTCTTAAACTCATCCAGATCGCGCATCACAGTCGAATTAAAGAACTCCGCTTCAGTCAGGGCAGGCTCATACACGACAACCTGAATACCGCGCGCTTTAATGCGCTTCATAATGCCCTGGATAGACGATGCCCTGAAATTATCCGAGCCGGCTTTCATGATCAGGCGGTAGATACCGACCACTTTCGGATTTTTCTTGATGACGCTCATGGCTACGAAATCTTTGCGCGTGGTGTTCGCATCAACGATCGCATTGATCAGGTTCTGCGGCACTTGAGAATAGTTCGCCAGCAACTGTTTGGTATCTTTGGGCAGGCAATAGCCGCCGTAACCGAATGATGGATTGTTGTAGTGATTGCCTATGCGTGGGTCCATGCAAACCCCCTCAATGATCTGGCGTGTGTTTAAGCCATGTGTTTCAGCATAAGTATCCAGCTCATTGAAATAGGCCACGCGCATAGCAAGAAAGGTATTGGCGAACAGTTTGATCGCTTCGGCCTCAGAACTGTTTGTCAGTAGCACCGCGACATCTGGCTTGAGGCAACTATCTTTGAGCAAATCGGCAAATTTTTGCGCCCTTTCCGACACTTCACCAACCACAATGCGCGATGGATACAGATTGTCGTATAGCGCCTTGCCTTCGCGCAAAAACTCCGGGGAAAAGATCAGGTTATTGCAATTAAGCTCTGCACTGATCTTTTCGGTGTAACCGACCGGAATCGTGGATTTGATGACCATCACCGCATTCGGGTTGATCGCCATCACATCTTTAATCACCGCCTCTACAGACTTGGTATTAAAGTAGTTAGTTTCAGCATCGTAATCTGTCGGTGTCGCGATCACCACAAACTCAGCATCTTTATAAGCCTCATTTTTGTCGGTGGTGGCTTTGAAATTCAGTTGTTTGTTACTTAGAAAGTTTTCTATTTCGTGATCAGAAATCGGAGATTTTTTTTGATTCAGCATCGCCACTTTCTCCGGAATAATATCCAGAGCGACCACCTCATTTTTTTGAGCCAGTAAAACTGCCAACGAAAGGCCCACATAGCCTGTACCAGCAATTGCAATTTTCATACAACATCCTTTAAAACTATAGAAATCTGATAGATACGAATGATCTAAAGTAGTAATAGTGCTACTTTTGAATAAGGTTTTCTTTTAAGCACTAAAAAAAGTTTTTAGATTATCAATCAACTCTGGCGATGCGAAATTACTGATGCCGTCACCACCTTTTAAAGATTGATAGTCACTTAGAATCGCCAGCAATTCCATCTCGTTCTGCGCCACATGGATACCAGACTTGTTACCTAACCACTTGCATGTCGCCAGTTGATGGTCGTTACGGTGTTCGCCCTGGGCAGCCAACCTCGGCATGATGATGATGGGCTTTTGATAGCGCAATGCAGTCAGTATTGATCCCATTCCGGCATGAGAAATAATGATCTCGGCCTGTTGAAACAGTTGATCGGCTTTAGCTGGCTCGAGAAAGACAGAAAACTCTGCATTTTGTGGCTTATATTCTGATGGACCCACTTGCAAATACAGCTCTACGAGTTTAGCAGCATTCCATGTATCTACCGTTTTAACTAATCTATCAAAGGGAAGTTGCGTGCCTACCGTTACGAATATCATAAAACGCTACCCCACGTTTTCAAACCATTAGCTTCATCTACCAGGTGAGGCCATTGGGTCAACCATACATCGGCCCACCTTTTTGCGCGCTTGCCAGAGCTGGATAATGTTTCAGAGTTCGCAACGCTGTCTATCCATATGGTTTTGGCCCCCAGCAGCTTGCCGAACATGATTGCCGCATAGCCAGGAGCAGCTCCGGTGGTGATGACGAAGTCAGGTTTCACTTTAAAGATAATACAAGCGACTTCTAGGAACATTTTAATCAGCTTTAGCTTTTCCCACATGTTCGCATCAGTCACTACATGCAAAGGCTGTTCAACCTGGGATGCGTATCCTGCATTTGTAGAGATGAATTGTACGGACATCCCCTCAAATGCCGGCCTGATCCTGAGTAACTGCACCCAGTGACCACCGCCTGAAGCTACGGCTACAACTTTCTTCATAATTAATGTGTCCTTAAAATAAATTCTATTTTTTAATAGTTAAGGTGATGGTTAAATCGGTTGATTGAGTCGGGGATGTTTCAATATAAATTCCATTTCGCTCATTACCTTGCGTGTCAGGTGTTTTTGCAATCACAAGTCGCTGGAGCTTTGCTGAAGAAAATCTCAATGAAAAACGGCTATTGTTGCAATTTAACTGCAGGCCTTCTGGACGGTCAAGCTGATAGACATGCGCGACTTTCCAGTATTTGAACGGCCCTTGCGATAAGTCCTTATTTTCTTTCGCCTCTTTCAACCCTGAGTCAGGCACGACCTCACAAGCGGTGTTGTAAACAACGCCATAAGTATGCGGCTGGCTGGATTCATAGCGGATCTTATCGATGACACTGTCGTTTTCTATCTTAAGTGTACGCGTTAAATTTACATTTTTTCGATAATTCTCAAAAAAGATTTCTGATGAGTTGTCTGCAATAGACAAATTAGTTGTTTTTGCGCGTGATGGCCATGGTGCCTGGCCGTCGTAATCTACGATAGGTGCATTGGAAGAATGCGCTCTCTTGAAAAAATTAGTGTGCAAAGGCGAGCCATAACCTACGGTGCCGGCATCTTTAAAGACCCAGTCGTCCTTAAATTGCAGATCATAAGACAAAGCATCCTGATGTGCGTGAAAACGGCTGTATTGGCCATAGCGTTCCATGATATGCCAGTCGCCATTGACAAGCTGAGAAGCGAGTAAGCCATTAAGATCTCTGGATTTTGGCGGCGGCAATGTGACCGGCTCAGCTGCAGCGGGCGGCGTGTCTATTAAGACATCCCAATTTCTGGTGTCCTTATTGAGCGCAGATCCCCAATAAGTGGGATAGATGCGGAATAACGATGCCCAAAGTGAAAAATTTGGTGCTTTTCTTTTACCCTGACTGTCGTTCAGCATAGGCGCTTCTTCATTCTTGAAACCTACCAGCGCCGGGGAAATCATCATTTTAAAATTTTTGATCGCCAGGCCATCAATCTCTGAGTTTGAAACATTTCTTATTTTTGCAGCATAAATCAACTCGCTGACTGCCCTGACTACATAATCTTGATACTGGAACGAAAGCTCATTCCAGAAGTTATCATTGACGCATCGATTAAAAAGCTCAACCACGCCATGTGGCGACTTCAGCCCATAATCCAGCAGGCTTTCATTGTAGAACTCCAGGCCTATCGCCGTGATTGCAGTTGCTTGCCATACCGAGATATTGTTCTCCCCTTTGTAGGCTTTGATGAGATTGGCCGACATAGGTAAAAACAGGTTTTCGTAGATAGTTTTGCGATCAGTCGCGTTGACTTGATCTCCAAGAATCCTTAACGCCTCTAACAAGGGAAAAACATTGACTGCTTCGTCTAGTGATTGATTAAATAGCTGGGCGCTACCATTCCAGGTATTTAACGGGAGCTGGGCGTAATTTTCGCTATATTTCTTTAATTGATCCAATACCCATTTTTGATACGTGTCATCGCCAGTCAGGCGATACAGCTTTGCTGCGTCAACCATCATCTGAATATTGTATGACCGCACATGATAGCGCCAGGCTTTCACAATCTTGTCTGACGCAGCATTCGGCACATTGGAGGTGGGTGCCCAAAATAGAAACTTGCCGGTTTTGACATCGATATAATCGTGCGCCCAGCCTACTGGCGAAGAGTGTTGTTCAGTTGAGTTCTTGATCCAGTAATCTACATCTTTCTTGGTTTTTTCGTACCAGGTCTTCCACTCACCGCTGGTGACTTTGGATTTTGCTTCAGGCCAGTGTTCTTCAGGTAAGCGTACGCCACGAAACACAGCGGTATAAAGCTCTTCTTGTTCATTTAAAGCGGCATTCTCATTCGCCAGTAACTCAGCCGGATGCAGGCAAAGCACAACAAAAAACGCATGGGTGAATAACAAGCTTGCTTTAAGGTAAAACGACTTAGCTATCACAAGATTTTCCCTAACCTTTCTTTGAATCCATCGAAAGAAAAGTGATCAGCCAGCTTAAGCGCCTCCGTCGATAATAAACTTAGCCTTTCACCATCGTGTATTAGAGACAATAAAACCTTGGAAAAGTCCTCAGCATTGTTTGCAATCAATATAGGGCCATTTTCACTGCCCATCCTGAAACCTTCCGCGCCTAACTCAGTGGTGATACATGGCAGACCATTCGCCAGATAATCCAGTGTCTTGATTTTCATCCCACTGCCACTGAGTACAGGATTGATCGCCACTGCAGAAACATCACAGATTTCGGAAAAACTATCCAGCATGCCAAGCAACTTAACATTGCTGAATGTCTTGGGTATAAGCTCGCATACGCTACCGACAACATAGAGTGTGACTTGTGGGTCAGCAGCCAGAACTGATGGCCAAACGTTATTCAAAAACCATAACAGCCCGTTTACATTATGGTGAGCACGGCTGCCCAGATAAAACAGATCTTTTGTTTTAGATTTTGCAGGAATAAACGCTCTTCTGGAAATCGGCGATGGCAGTACGTGTACATTTTTTATATGATGGCTTTGGTAAATAGCCCCGTCATGCTCTGTGATTGCGATGACATCTTCATATTGGCTGATGACACCGAGTTCCAGCTCTGGCGTGATCATAGGTGAAGGCTTGAGCCCGTTTGAAATCATTGAGGCACAGCGTTCAAAGAAAACATCGTGACCTATCAATACTGTCTTGCAATCTGGGGCTAAGGTTGTAAAGTCAAAAGACCTAAAAATCGTATCAACAAATACCACATCGGGTTTGATTTTTTTTATCTCGTTTGCAACAGAGGCGCGCTCGCCACTGGTTAACCAGCGGCCGATTTTAACTAGTTTGTCGTCGCCAACACTGACGCGGCCTTTGAGGAACTTGCGATAGAAGAGTTTTAGTACTCCCTTGATAGAAGGTATACAGAACTGCGTTGTGCTTAGCAGGGCATTAATGACTTTAATTGAAGATACTTTGCAGTTTAAGACCTGCTGCGGGTTGTAGATATATCCTTGATGGTTTGACCCAGTGATAATAAGGCTGATCGAATACTCTTCATGATTGACACATGAAATGAACGCTCGATTATAGGTAGAAAATCCGTTACCATTTTCAACTGGCAAGTCTTCAAATACAAATACAACTTTCTTCATTACGGCCATCTCGACATAAGTTATAAAAAGCAGCTTCGCAATTTTGCAACAACTACCTTTATGAAATATTTTATAGTTTTAAGCAGCTGGGGAGCTTCCGCAAACACTTTTGATTGTAATGCCTGTCGTTCTGGTTCCAGGGTGCTGTTACTCAGATCAACAGGATGAGCAACGAAATCAGATATAAAAATCTGTTGAAAGGCATTTTGCTGCTTTAGATAAAGCCAATCATCCGCCAGGAAAAATGTCTCTTTTGCAACAGATAATAAGTTGTCAGAGACTTTACGGCTGACCAGATAACAGCAGGCCCGGTAAACATGCCGCTCACCGCCAACTATCTTTCTGAATACTTGGCCTGCGACTTTGATATATTTAAATAAACTTTTCGAGATCAACCGTCTTGAGTCCAGGCCATCCTGCCCGCCCAGAATAAACAGACAATCCTGATATTCAGATAATTCATTTTCATTAAAGTTTTTAATGAAAACAGAGAAGCGCTCATCGAGTATGACATCATCCTCGAGGATACAAGCCCATTCATCCGCTGTATTCAAAAACTGCCTGTACGCAATTAAATGACTTAAACCGCATCCGATCTCTCCTAAGGTCGGATTAAACGCCCGCTGTTTGATTTTACCTGCGAAATTTAAATGACTTATCTCAGATTCAGTTAAGAGCTTTCCTTCTATCGCATCAACAAAAGAAAAGCCCAAGCCCAACGAGTTTAGTTTGTTTTCAATGACGCGGCGTTTCTTTTCATCTCGTTTTAAAGAAATTATATATATCTTGAGCATATGTGAAACCTAACTTCCAAGCACTAAACTTAATTAACGGCAGCTTTAGATCATAAAACCGATGACTGTGATCATCCCGAAAATTCTGCCGTTTTTAACGAGAATACGAAAACAGAAGAAATGTAGTCTTCTGCAGTTTGATAAAGTTTGAATCAGAAACCATAGAGACTTTACACTCGGCATCATTGTAACTTACAGCGATACCTTCCATGTTGTCTATCAAGCGCCCGCTTGAATCTCCGGCAAAAATGGTTTCAGATGTCCATACGTTCTTTACCAGTAGCCCATCTAAGTCGACACGTTTCAGTTTAACGAAAAACCTGCCCAGCCAACTCAGTTTTCGCTCCAGTATGAATAAACCACAGTTTTCTTCATATGCCATATCGGAAATATCATAGCCGTGGTCCACTGCAAAGTTAAATTCTTTCACTGACTTTCCGTCTGCGTCCATTATCCATCCAGGGATGGCATCATTATTTTCCCCGGGATTACGTTCTGCGATTGCAAGTATCAATGGCCGACTTTTCTCAACATTTAGCCAGGATATCGCTTCCAGTCCTCTACCTTTAGGCAGGTTGTGCAAGTTGCTGGGCACAGCGGTTAATAGTTTAAATGGAACGCTACTGATATCGTCGTTGTTTAAATCACCTACAAAGATGCCAGAGCTATATGACTCGTGTGACAGCAGCAATTGGTTTTGCTGTTTACTATATGACACTGCCTCTATATCACTGTAACCCGTACTTCTTAAAGATTTTTTGTTTGAGTTAAACAGCCAACCTATTGTTCCAGTAACGTTTCGTTTTTCGCACAGACTCAATGGGTCTGTAATCAACAACCAGGCTGAGAGGTCACTGACTAACAATAGCGAGCTGCCTATGAATGTCATGCCAGACCAGCCGCCAAAATAATTCAGCTCGCTTTGTAGCTCACAGCCTGATATGAATCTCAGATGATCGTTAATAAAATAACTATCGCCAAGTAATTCTTTTAATGAGGCATTTTTATCGCTAATGACGCTTATTTCAACGGCTCGTCCATGCAAATAAGGGCTGGCATTAGGCTTGCCAATGATGCTTTGAACCAGAGTGTAAAAAGCAACAATACAAAAACAGCAAAAAAGAAAAAACCAAGTTAAGCGTGAACGCAACCAACCTTTATGCAAAATAACTAGCCTTTATTCACCGCTGCTTTTATTGCCTGCATAGTCCCTTTTCTAAATTCAGTAAACGCCAGTTGATTGGTGATCACAAGGTAAATACCAACTGCGATTTTCCTGATAAATTGAAACGCCAGTTTGGGGCTGGAGCTAGCGCTTTTCCCGATTGCATACAAGCTACCGGAGTAATATTTAGACACCACCCAGCGCATAGGGTCACGGTGTCCAACCAGTACTTCCGGGAAAAATGCGATAGGCTTATTGCTCAGGCAAAATGCCCTCAATCCATAGTCCAGGTCCTCGCCACCGTTGATTTCGGCGCCCAGCCCCAGTTTCTCATCAAACAATCCCACACTTTTAACCAGTGCTGTTCTGATAAACAAAGTATTAGATGAGGTATTTCTGATAAAGCTTGAAGGCTGTATGGTGACCGTCTTTTTCAGTTCATCAAAATTGGGGTTGCTGATTGGCTTGCTACCGTACTTGGTGATTAAAATATCCTGATTTTTATTCAAAGAAAAGTAACTGGTCGTTTGCTTCATAAATCCATCAGGATACCAGGCATCATCATCAGGGAAAGCACACAGTTCTGCCTGATCTAACAAGGCGTTACTGATTGCGAACTCAATCATAATATTGCGGGCCTTGGATAAAGAAACCCTACGATCGATTGTCAGGAAGTGCCTGGCGCCAGTTTGCAGGTATGGTTCGGTTTCAAATGGTATTTGAGTGGTACTCTGTAACAGAATCACATGGATAGCGCTGATACCATCAGCATTAAAAGACTTATCTACAGAGTTCATTAAACGTTTCAGTTCAGCGACTCTTGCTTCATTGACAGGTTCGCATGTAGTAAAAAGAATAAAGTCTTTTTTTATCATTTAATTGAATCCATTTTCTAAACTTTCCTGCTGTTGTACTTCATCTGCATTGAGGAAGCGACCATAGGGCCCGACACTGATATTTTCCCTGATCACTTTTGCCGGATTGCCTGCCACGATAGAGTTTGCAGGCACGCTCTTGACCACTACAGAGCCGGCCGCAACGATGGAACCATCACCGATCTCAACGCCAGGCAAAATGATACTGCGTGCACCTATAAAGCAATTGCGGCCTATTCTTGTATGCCGTCTGACTCCACGGGTAAAGTCATGCGTCAGAATGGCAACGTCAAACGCGATGTAGGTATTTTCCGCGACATGCACGCCTTTAGGATTAGTCTTATCAAACTTCGCTGAAAGACTGAATTTGACGGAGTCGTGAATATCCATTTTGAATATACGTTTGTATACAAACTTCAATGACTCTTGTAAAACTGACCTGACTTTAGACAGAGATGAATATTTTAGACTAAACATTGCTATTCGCTTTTTTAAGGCCTGTGCCCATCGCGTAAGCTAAAGGCATGATTGAACAGTAACTACTTAACAAAGTATTGTCACTATAAGAAAACAGGGCGAAAGATGTGAGTATGCATAACACTAACACCACATCTTCAAAGTTCTTTTTGATGAATGAGCCATTAAAAACCAGAATGGTGCCTACCAGAAAAATAGCTGCACCAAAGTAGCCTAACTCGCCCACAACCCTTATGTATTCACTATGTACTGCCTGGGTCTTAGTAAAGAGCTTGATGTATTCAGGAATGATCAGCGGGTGATGCCCGTATCCGACACCGGTATTTGGATAGAATTTTATCCACATAATGACTGAGTCCCATAGTTTATCGCGTCCGCTGCTGCTTTGGGATTCAAATCGCATCATTAGCTGATCACCGACAGTCACCAGCGCCAGCAAACCAAATATCAATGAAAACAAAATAAAATAAACTTTGCTCTCAAATTTTTTGATACTGAAAAATAAGATAGGGAACGCAGAAAGAACGATACACACGGTAGGCATGCGGCTACCGGATAAAATCGCGCAGACTAAGCAAAAGAACACCATGGCAAAATTTTTAAGGTTGCCTGTGTGTCTGTAGAGCATGGCAAACGCCACAGAAGATGCGAACGATGCCGCCGCCATATATGCAGGAATAGTGCCACCGCCATAGCGCATGGCGCCAGTATGGTCCTGCATGAATACGCTGCGGCCAAATAGCATTAGAAAAAAGCCATAGAACACCAGAAACGGGGCTATTCTCGATATCCACTTAAGTATGAAGAGCCGGTTATCTTCGCTGGGTTGAATCACATAAAACAAAAGTAATGCAATCAGAGCGATATAAGCGTTAAGTAGCCTTCCCCAGGAGAACTGATGAAACTTGGTAAAGTAGCCAAAGAAAAAAATCGCGAATGTGATCAGGATAAGGCCAAAAAAACCCTGGATAGACGCTTTTGGCTGCGCTTTAAATAAGAAAAATGCTGCTATGATCAGCAAGCCTCTTTCAAAAGGATTGGTGTTTACAAAATTAAAGACGTAGTGCATCCCTAACAGCGTCACCACCATTGAAAATGCAAAAAAAAATCTAAACATCTTCTGATCGAAAGTGATATCAGGATTTCTCATTTATTTGCCACCGCTGACGTCAGGATTCAAACCAGTCAGCCTGACTAATGCATCCGGCTTAAGGGACAGCAATAAGGAGTTAATAAATTGCTCCTCTAGCTGATAAGCATCTTTCACGCTCTCATTAATGGTGGAGACTCTGACAACGAAGCCATCGGGTATAAATCCACGCAACCCAAGTTTTAATTGGGTTAACTTAGAGTCGTAGCCTT
This sequence comes from Methylophilus luteus, assembly GCF_042676265.1. Taxonomy (NCBI): domain Bacteria; kingdom Pseudomonadati; phylum Pseudomonadota; class Betaproteobacteria; order Nitrosomonadales; family Methylophilaceae; genus Methylophilus; species Methylophilus luteus. The sequence goes on along the minus strand of NZ_JBHTKB010000001.1, from coordinate 744,196 downwards.
TCCTGACCTGATTGTCTGACATAGTTATCCAGTAAATCAGTGGCTCTACCCTACTGCTTTGGGTAGCAAGTAATTTTCTGGCCTTTATCTGGCCGCGGGCAGTATCAAGCACAACATCGTTTTTTTCACTCAGAAGGAAACCTTGCGCTGGGTAGCAGGCATCAGGAATATGCAACTCCCGGCTATCAGACTGATCTTCACCATAGGCGATAGAAAGCATGATCGTCTGTTGAGTGACTTTATTTATATAGGTTCTTGAAAGCGTCTGGTTGTAGATCTGATTAACTAATGAACTGGATGTAGGGTCGACAATGCCGCCAGTATTGGAAAGATCAATCTCTTCCCAGTCATCAAATCTGCTAGGAACGATTTCCTTAAGCGATGAAAACTGGTGATCATCTTTATAGAATTTACTAGGTTGCATAGGGATGCAAATTAAAAAACTCCAAAGCATGATCACGGTCAGTGACAACTGAGTCTTTGTATTGGTACTCATTTTCAATGGCTTTTCTTTTTATCTAGGAATTTTTCAAAAAATGCATCAATCGAGATAATTAATAGTAAAGCCACCATAAACATGAATATCCCTGCGAAACCATGTAAGAAGCCCTGCCCCATCTCATCCCCGAAGTAGTAAGTGATCAGTGAGATTGCCAGTACCCTGAATACATTCGCCAGGAATGAAATAGGAATGATCAGAATGGTCAGCAATATATTCCTGGCTAATGAATCACGCTTTACTATGTTTAGATAAAAAAGCCCCAGGCCTTCAAGGGTAAATAATGTATTCATACCTGCACATGCATCAGCGACAAACAGCTTGTATTGACCTATCTGCAGGATGACTCCACTTTGTGCTACAGGGTAGTCTAACAAGGACAAAATTTCTGCTGTGACTGAAGAAACTGCGATTTTGATAGGCATCGTGATAGATGCGACAAAAAAGCTTGGTAAAGGGATCAAAAAGATAGTGAAGAAAATCGGGAACCACAGTTTTTTAAGATTGTTTTTCCCATAAACCAGACCGACAACTGCGGGTATCAGAAGACAGAAAGAGAAAATCTCAAGAAAATTTATAAATTGAGAGCGGCCAATGATGTAGCAAATGATGCCTATACCCAGCAGTGTCCAAAAAAAAACCGATAGTACTCTACTGCTCTCTGTCGCATATCCTTGCATCTCCTTTGCTTTAGCAAAAAACAAATAGCAAAGGATGAACAGGACCACTGGCCCTTGACTATAGTCACTTAAACTCCAGACATATTCATTCAGCCTAAGGATTGAGCCGCATAACAAAAAAATCAGCGCTAAGATTGCATAGTGACTTTTGGTAAAGCCTACAACATTGCTTCTTAAAAACATTGAATTCATTTAAAACTCGTTTACAACGGCGCCGATCACAGACGCATCAGTCAAGTCTACAGACCGCTTTAACACTTTGAGATCTTCTATAGACGTATGATGAAGTCTGCTTACCATCACCACACCTTTAGTTAGTGATGACCAGATTTGCGAGTCAGAGCAGTCTGAGATTGCAGGAGTATCAATCAAAATCACATCAAAAACCGTGCTTGCATTCTTGATGATCTGGTTGAAAGTCAAACGACCTAACAACTCCTGTGGGTTGGGTGGCACAGTACCAGAGGATAGAACGGATAAGTTTGGAATGTCCTGCAAATGTTGCAGTGCATCTATGACAGATACCCTATCTACAAGAATATCGGATAAGCCAAACTTATTCTTCAAGTTGAATATCTCGTGAATTCTCGGATGCCTGAGATTACCGTCAATCAGTAGCGTTTTTTTGCCAAGCTGGGCAAAAGCCACGGCCAAATTAGAGACTAGATAGCTGGCACCTTCACCTCTATTGCTGGCAATAAAAGATACCGCTTTAAATCCTTCGTTGAACCACCTGAACAAAAGCTGACTGCGCAATCCACGGTAAGATTCGACCTGATTTGAAAAGGGGTCGTAGGCAGCTCTTAAATCTTTATGGTAGGTACTATTCGCAGGTGTGATGAATGAATAGTCAAACTGCTGAGATAACGCTACTTTGATGTCTTCATCAGAAACAAGGCCAAGGCTGATTGCAGCATCACCAAAGCGCTGCCCGGTTTCATTCTGTTTTTTAAGAATCTTTTCGGTATCTTCAATTGAAATCTTTCCCATCTCTACCAGGCACTTACCAATCCTGGAGATCGGATGCTTGGGTAGCGTGTCAATAATATGGTGTTTAATTGTCATATGCTGCCTTACTGAATCACTTTATAGGAAAAAAATTGAGTTTTTTATGTGCTATAGACTTATTATTGATCAAAGCCAGAACAGGAATGTCTGCAAACTCGTATAAATCTTCAATTGACCTGATTTTTCTATTTTTAACCTCAAGTACGAAGGCGATCAAAATACCGAAAAGCAAGCCCAGAAAGATACCCAATGCCGAGTTGATCAACACATTAGGACTTGAGTAAGCCTCAGGCGCAATCGCAGGGTTCAAGATCGAGATATCACTCTCATTTGCTTTACCCTCTATGCTGGTTTGGTTTAAGCGCTGATTAACAGTATTGAATGTCAGCTGAGCACTTTCTACATCACGCTGTAACACTGCAAGCTGATCTCTGGAGCGGTTCAGGTCTAACACCTTTTGTTTCTGCGCAGCCAATTCCTGCGTCAACTTAGTAACACTTTGGTTATAGATATTGGCATTGCTGCTGACACTGGCACCCAAGCGGGAGATTTCCAGATTTAATTGCGCTTTTAGCTTATCCAGCTCTGCTGCAACAGATAAATATTGCGGATGGTTGACGCCATATTTATTGCTGACCTCGGCGAGTTTTGTACTGGTTTGAGCCAGCGACATTCTAAGGTTCTGAATAATGGGGTTAGATGCGATATCTGGTGATGAGTCACCCTGAGATAATGCGCTGGACTGTCTTGACGAAGACTCTGTCGCCTGTGCCCTGGCAGCAATCAATTGATTAGCTACCTGGTTCAACTTGGCATTTTCAACATCCAGGTTTTCAGTGATGCTGGTCAGGCCAGATTGCTGTTGATATTCAGAAAGTTTTGACTGAGCGCTTTCCAACTTGTCGCGGTAAACTTTTGCCTGTGATAACAGATATTCAGACGCTTTTTTCGAAGGTTCAACCTTTAACCTTAAACTGGTCTCCTGGTAGGCATCGGCAAACGCATTGGCAATAGCCGAAGAAAACTGCGGATCAGAGCCGGTGTAAGAGATCTCAATGATGCTGCTTTCTTTGGACGGCTTAACTTTCAAGCCTTTAACCAGTAGATCGGCCAACCAATCTTCAAGGGTGGTATTTTCATGTTTAGCTGCTCTAAACTGGTTCTGGATGACAGTAGCTTCGTCCAGATGCAAGTTTTTTACCACTTTAAGGGCAACTGCATGGCTCGCTATGATTTCCATTTGCGTAGCCATGAAACCCGGCATCAGTTGCGCTTGCATAGACAACCCGGTCACCGGATCTATACCCTTGTAATTGATCACCATAGACGTGGTTGCGGTGTAGTTTTTCGGTAAAACCAGACTGACGCCTAATGCAACTATAAAAAAGGCCAGCGTCAAAAACAAAACTAACTTTGCCCTCGACTTTACTGCCAGATAAAATTGATAAAAACTCATTTGATACCCTTCAGCATCTTAAATTTATGTAGACAAGACAGGTTTATTTAAAGAAGGCTTTCTTCAATATATAAAACATCTTCATCTTTCAGGAAATCAGTCAGATTAGGGCTTGTTTTAACAATTTGATTAGACTCTGTTTTACGGTGAAGCTTTACTGATCTCTGTGTGCCTCTGATTGTTAATCCGCCGGATTTTGCAATCGCTTGCATCACTGTCATATTTTTATCGATTTTATACATGCCAGGGCGTTGGACTTCGCCGTAGACATATACCTGAGGCGCTTTAGGAACATAAACGACATCATTAGGGGCCAGTTGTTTATTCACGGTGCTGGAAGGATTTCTAAACAACTCATCGATGTTGATCTCTTCAGTCACCTGAGTGCCTGAACGCTCAGTGGTGAATAATAATACTTCGCCCGCATTTTCGATCGGGCCGCCTGCCAGTGCCACAAAGTCACTGATTCTTTGATTGCCGCCTTGAATGCCATACTTGCCAGGACGTTGTACCTGGCCAGAAACAGTCACATCTCTGGTGTTGATGTAAATGGCTTCACCACCATACAGGCGCAAATCATTGTCATTCAGGTTATTACGCTCAATGATTTCATTTAAATTATATTGCTTGCGTACACTACCACGGATAACTGTCACTATTTCAGACGCCTCGACTGTCAGACCTCCAGCCTCAGCTAAAATATCTGCAATATCAGTCGGCCGAATGATCGAATAGCGGCCAGGCTTATTGACACCACCCAGCAATGAAACGGTTTTGCTTAAAAACTCTAAAACAGAGACAGAAACTTGCGGGTTAGCAATAAAACCGCCTTTCTTCAGCAAAGTGGCGATACGTTCTTCAGCTTGCAGCGTAGTTGCGCCGCCGACTTTAACCTCGCCAATCAGTGGGAAGGATAAAACGCCGCTTTCTGATATGCGTAAATCGCGAGTCAGTTCTGCATCACCGTAAACGATGACACGAACAAAATCTCCTGTACCCAGTGTGTATTCAGCACTGGCGGCGCTAGTGAAAAACAGGATCAGCAGTACAAAAAAAGCCTTCATGAACTTAAACATAATTTAAAACACCTTTTCTACTCTTTGTTTTTATGTTGCTTAACATGTATAAAAAATAATTCTGAATGCTTTAACTGAAAGCGGGGTATCAGCTTGTCAGCTTATATAGACAGGTCAACGCTTACATAAGTCAGAACATCATCGAAATCAAACCTATCGATTGAAGAATTACGATGTGACTTTGTTGTTCTTATCGTAAAAGCGGCATTCTGCAATGGATTCCATGTGGCAAAAGCACTGATCGACTTTTCCTTATCTAAGCGGCCGCTGGTATCAAACTCACCACGGCCTTCAAAATCACGCGTGGAGGCACGCAGGTTTAAACCGGTCTGGATCTTGCTGGTTACATCATAAAAGACTCCGGTTTTGATTGCATTTGTTACAGTATAAGTACTATTAGCTGTTTCAAAGACATTGACACCCCTGCTTAGGTTCAGGTCAACTTTGATTTTCCCGGTCACAATATATAACCAGTCCACGTTGCCTACGATAGCACTGTAGTCACGCTCACTGAAGTTATCGTACTCTCGTGCCAGATAACCAAGTTTTGCATTAATGGTACTTTTGCCGTTTACATCTTTTTCGAACGTAAGGTCATATTCTTTTTCCTTAAACCCGTTATCGAATTTCAATGCAGGGTTCAACTCCCTGCCTTCAAATGTCCCGTCTTTTTGACGACCCATTAAAGAAAGGTTGCTTCCTGATGCGAATATATATTTAACCCCATATTCATATACGGTAGTGCTTGAACCTGTTTGAGCAGTAAACTGCCTGCTGTTGCTATTGTCTATTTCACTTACCCCACCTATCAGCGACCATACATGGTGCGGTGAATACTCAAAACTAAAAGTATTCGTTTTCGTGGTTCTCATGTTTTTGGTTGGAGTGAGCAAATCTCGAAAACTGATTAAAGTCTCGACTCTGCTGGTTGACAGATTGCCATGCAGGTTAGGGGTAAGCGCCCATAGCCAAGTACCATTGTAGTTGGTCGCGTGATAGTCTAAAAAGTCAGACTTCTGATAGCTGTAATCGTTGTAATTAACATCAAATATGACTCTTTGCAGCGAGTAGGATTTATCAAATTTAAGCCCTACCATTTCAGCGGTAATCTGGTCTGAAATTTCATTGCTGCTTTGCCTTAAAACGTTACTATCAAAGCTTTTGTTAACGCCAGCCCTCAATTGGAAGGTATCAAGATCATCTGCCATTGCCAGGCCAGGGATGAAATTGAAAAAACAGCAGCACCAGAGAAGCCTGTGCGTTAATAGTGGTACTTTTCTATTGTTATATCTTGAAGGCATGAGCCACCCTGAATTAATAAGGCCATTTACGCCAATATGTATTCTACTATCAAAAATCTAAAGCCATGCAGGAAAACAAGAACTATTCTCAACGCTCAACAGCTACTGTTAGGTTAAAGCTAATCAAAACGAGTAATAATGCTTGTAAATTCTGACATTTTTGTGACAGATTACCACGTAAATTGTAATCTGCCACCTACCCCAAGAGACGGTTGCATTATTGTTTGATTGGTGCAAACATCGTAGTTGCGTTAAAATCAATGTAAATCAAATTATAAGTAATATATGGCCACCAAGAAACCTCCCATCAGAACCCTCTCCGGCCTTTCTGCTAGTGCCAACAGTCCACTATACCTATTAGAATCCATCGTTGAGCCTTTAGTGATGGTGTTCGTGTTATGGGGACTTTTTATCTATACCGAGAACCAGATTCCGATGTCGATATTTATCGTGTCTATCGTGTTGTTCTCGATCACTTTCCCCAGTGGCGCAAAGATCCGTAAAGGTTTTGTTAAAATGTGTCGCGATGTGATCGCGCAGTGGTTGGTGATTGCTACTTTTGTGCTGATTTTTGCTTACGTGACACGCTATATCACCCTCTATAGCGAGCAAATGATATTACTCTGGCTATTGCTCACGCCAATGGCCCAGATTGCTGCATTGCAGTTATTAAAGTGCATAAGCCCCAAGTTGATCCAGTGGCAAGGGCCGCCGCAAAACACTTTGATCGTAGGGTTGAATGAACAGGGAATCTTGCTGGCTGATAACCTTAAAGAGGATTATTACCAGCGTATCAATGTGCTGGGTTTTTTTGAGGACCGTTCGCCCGCCCGCCTGGATCAGGATGCAGATTACCCTGTGCTGGGCAGCCTGAACGAGCTCAGCACTTATCTGCGCCTGCATACTGTGCACAAGCTATATATCGCCCTGCCTATGTCCAGCCATCCGCGTATCCTGAAAATGCTGGATGACCTGAAAGACACGACCACTTCTATCTATTTTGTGCCAGATATTTTTGTCACCGATCTGATCCAGGGCCGTGTCTCTGAAGTCAATGGCATACCGGTGGTATCAGTCTGCGATACACCTTTCACCGGCATGGATGGCTTTATCAAACGTACGGCAGACGTGCTTTTCTCATTGTTCGTGCTGATTCTGATCTCGCCTATCTTACTGGTGATCGCCATAGGCATTAAACTCAGTTCGCCTGGTGCCATTATTTTCAAACAGCGTCGTTATGGCCTGGATGGCCAGGAGATACTGGTGTATAAGTTCCGCTCCATGACGGTGACTGAAGATGGCGGTAAAGTGACGCAGGCGACCAAGAATGACCAGCGCATCACGCCCTTCGGTGCGTTTTTACGCAAAACATCTTTGGATGAGTTGCCGCAGTTCATCAACGTGTTGCAAGGCCGCATGAGTGTGGTGGGCCCACGCCCGCATGCAGTGGCGCATAACGAAGAATATCGCAAGCTGATCAAAGGCTATATGGTGCGGCATAAGGTCAAACCAGGCATTACCGGCTGGGCGCAAGTGAATGGCTTCAGGGGCGAAACCGATACGCTGGAAAAGATGGAACAGCGTGTGCATTACGACCTGGAATACCTGCGTAACTGGAGCCCGCGTCTGGATATGCTGATCGTGGCAAAAACTGTCTGGCTAACAGCCGTTGGCCAGGACAGTGCTTATTGATCACAGCAAATCTATTTAAAACCGATCAGCTTACTTTGCCTATCCGATAGCAGTTTATTGAGTAAGCTGATTGCAAAAGCACAGGTCAGTATTACCAAGCCAGTAAGCATTATTTGATACAAAAATGAACCCTCTACCCATGCCGGCAACAGTTTATGCGAGATACGGGATTCAATACCCAATGCAAGCATATGGATGAGGTAAATCCCAAACGAGATCCCGCCTAATTTTTTTATTAGTTGTGAATGAACAATATTTATATTTTTGAATAAATAAGCAATCAGGGCAAATGAGTAAATGAAGGATGAGGGCTTGATAGCTGTAACGGCTGCTTGAGGCTGGTTGAACCATTCAATCAGCAACCCGGTTTCCAGGCAAGACAATAAATAAAAACCTGCAGTGATACTTAATAATACCGTATTAGAGACTCTCATTCTGTTCGCCGATCCCATATACAGCCCCAAGATAAAGAACATAAGCCAGGTCACAAAATTACCTGCATAAATAATCAGCGCTAAGTCTATGCCGCTTATGTATCTGAGGTGAAATATGAGATAAGTCGCAGCAAGGCTCACTGCGACACTGGCGATCAGCCCTTTTAAATTGGCCAGATGCTTGAGTATTGGAAGCAATAAATAATACTGAATAATCAATGCGATAAAATAATACGGCCCTGAAGACTGAAAGGTAAGCAGCTTAATCAACTCCGAAGAAACAGGCGCTTTAGTCGCTACAGCTAATAAAAAGCAAATAAACGACCAGAAAAGGAATGGCCAGTAAACTTTGGGGACTTGTTTACTTAAGAAATTTAAATAGTCACCGTTTTTCGAGAAGGTTTTCTTAGCTAAAAAATAGCCGGAGATTGCGATGAATAATGGAACAGAAAAATTCCAGAAATTTCTCCAGAAAATGTTCAAGTAGTGATCGCTGGCTGCATGCATGACCTGCGTTGCTGAACCGGAAACATGTATGGTAACGACTCCGATAATAGCCAAGCCTCTGAGCACATCAAAATAGTCTATCCGTTCACTCATACTTCACCTTCCCTAGCTGGTTTTGTTGATTAGGTTTTTATTGTCAATTCATGAATAATCTAAATAGCTGGATCGTATTTTAATTGCCAATTCGTTAATCCAGCTATTGCTCAAGCAATCCAATACCTGCACGTCACTCATGCCCCGCAACCAGGTCAGCTGGCGTTTGGCAAGTTGACGCGTGGCGAAAACGCCCTGTTCACCCAGCGTTTTAAGATTGATTTCACCATTCAAATAAGCCAGTGTTTGCCTGTAGCCCACACAGCGCATGCTTGGGCTTTCAGAAGTCAGTTGCGGGTATAGCGCCAGCAGCTGTTGTACTTCTTCGATAAAACCTTGTTCTAGCATCAGTTGGAAGCGGTCTGCGATGCGCTGATGCAAGACGGCGCGCTCGCTAGGCATCAGGGCGATCTTAAGGATATTAAATGGCAACTCATGTTTGCTGGATTGCGCGCGCAAGGCGCTCATAGACTGGCCGCTGATGCGGTAGACTTCTAATGCCCGTTCTATGCGCTGCGCGTCATTAGGCTGTATTTTTGCGGCGACAGCGGGGTCTATTTTTGCCAGTTGCGCATGCATGGCCGGCCAGCCATGGGTTGCGGCTTCGGCTTCTATCGCGGCCCGCACATCCTGGTCGGCTTCGGGCAGTTGACTCAGGCCGTGCTGCAAGGCGTTGAAATACAACATGGTGCCGCCTACCAGCAAAGGCACCCGTCCTTTTTCAATGGCTGCATGCATGAGTGATAGCGCATCTCTGGCGAATTGTGCCGCTGAATACTGTTCCAGCGGCGTGATCAGATCGATCAGATGATGCGGAGCCTGGCGCAAGGTGTCGGCGTCCGGCTTGGCGGTACCTATATCCATGCCGCGATAGACCAGTGCAGAATCCACACTGATGATTTCCAGCGGAAACTCCTGATACAAGGCTATGGTGGCTGCGGTCTTGCCGCTGGCCGTCGGCCCCATCAGAAAAATGGCAGGCGGCAGCGCGGCTTTAACAGGTGTGGTCATACAACATCAACTGGGCATTCAATGAATGATAAAACAAGGACTTAAAGCAGCTTATTTATCATATTTGACATAGCTGAAGCGCAGGTCGTCTTGCGGTGTGCCTTCCAGGGCTGAACCCGCTTGCGCTGCCGGCTGCCATTGAATCACCTCTTCAATTTTTCGTGCCAGCTCTATGTCTTTCATGGTGATGCCTTTGGCGCTATGCGTGCACAGTTTTACGATCACAAATGCGTAGGAAACGGTCAGGTCCGGGTGGTGCCAGGCGGCTTCGGCCAGATGCCCTACCGTATTGACTACCATCAGCGTGCCCTTCCAGCTGTTGGTTTTGTATTTACGGCGTATCCAGCCTTCTTCGTAAAACCAGTGTGGTAAAGATTCAGCGAAATGTTGTTGGATTTCCTGTTCGGTCAAAACCTGTTCAGCCATGGCGTTCTCCTGTTGAATAGTATGGGCAACATTTAAACAGGCAGTATACCTTAGCCCTGCAAGCCATTTACAGCAATCTGCCGCAGTTTGGGTTTGGCTGACACTGCATGGTTTAGGCGGATGACTGAATCAGCCCAGCATCGCCAGCATGGCCGTGATCACGGTCAGGTCGGCGCTGGTGCCGGGGTTGAGCCGCGCCTGCTTGAGCGATTGATCCCATTTGAGCAGGGTCGCCATGTAGTGTTTGGGGTTATCCAGCGCCATAAAAGCCTGCGCATGCTGGCTGGCGATCTGCTGCACTTCCAGCGCCACAGCAGTACCGTATTTGCGGGCGATATGACTATCCGGCACTGAAGATAACCAGTACAGGTATACCGCGGTCAGTGCCCAGGCCGGACGCTGCCAGCGCTGCACAAAGGTTTTATATAATGGCAGCGCCTGGGAGAACAGTTGTGCATAGCCTTCGCTATACTGGCGTGCCACCATGTCGTGGGCACTGGCCAGCTGCATGGCCTCTAACAGCGTGATCTGTGGCTGTTGCGAAATATCGTGTTCATTGCGCTCGCCCATGCCTGCCGGGCTCACCAGGCGTATGCCGGCGTAGGTCAGCGCTGCGTCTTCCAGCGTCGTTTCATTTAATACTTGCGCTAAGCCGGCACGCAAAGGCAACTGCGGGTAGCGCAGGCTGGCCTGCACGATAGGTGCGGCCAATAAGATGATACCCAGGTTGGTATTACAGGCGACTTTGGCGTAGGTCACTTCTAGCGCCGCCAGGATACGCTGGCCCAGGCTACGATCACCATATTGGCTATCATCACATAATAGTGGCGCCGAGACTTCGGCGCTGTCTATAAAGTGCTGCACCTGCATGCCATGACCATCGGCAAAAATATGCACATTGCCGGGCTTGAGTGCTTCCAGCTCTGCCTGGCAGGCGTTTGTATAGGCGCTTTGTACGTTCATGGTTGCGGGCGATATGGTTTGCTCAGCCTGGCTGTTCAGGGGCAAAACGTAACAGGTCTGCCACCAAAATATCTGCAATATTCAAATCGGTGATGGTTTGCAGGCCGCGCCAGGCAGGAATACTGTTCACCTCTATCACCCACAGTTTGCCGTGTCTGTCGCGCATGAGATCCACCCCGGCATAATTGATGCCTATGGCTGCCGCCGCCTGCACACCTAACTCAGCCACATCGACCTCGTTACTCGCCGTGCAGCGCGCACCGCGGGCCACATTATGCAGCCAGCCATCGCCTTGCCGCCGCATCACCGCCACCGGCTCGCCATTGACGACAAACACACGGTAATCGTGCTGGTTGCTGCCGCAATTTATCTTCTCCTGCAGGTAATAGACGCCATCTACGAACATATCGTGGGGTAAGGCGAACTGCTGCGCATGTTCTATCAAGCGCACGCCTTTGCCCTGCGAACCGAATAGAGGTTTGATCACCAGTGTTTTACCGTTATCCAGTGCATGTTGCATCAGCGGGTGCGCCAGCTGCCTGTATTCGCACACCCAAGTATTCGGTGTAGGCACGCCATGCTCAGCCAGCAGCTGGCTGGTGAGGCTTTTATCTACGGTGGTTTCAATGGCGCGGGCATGGTTATAAATAGTCATGCCCTGCCGCTGCAGGGTGTGCAGTATATTCATGCGCGTGATGATCTGCTGGGTAGTCCCGGCCGCCACACCTCGCACAAATGCAATAGGTGCCGGTGCTGACAAGCCCGGGATATGCACCTGCACCTGCTGATCCACGATGCTGACATGGCAACTATCCAGGCACACCATATGTGCTTGCCAGCCTTGGCGCGCAAACGCCTGGGCCAGTGCCTGCCCATGCCAGCCGCCCGCTTGGGCGACTTCATCAGTAAAGATAGGAACGACTTTCATACACTGTGGGAAATGGCTGCAGCTAGGGTGTCAGTGACTATGCAAGCGCTGGTGTGCTAACTGCACATCAATGCCTGCATGGCATGCCGCTGCACCCTGCCATGATGATAGCTGGATGTTTAGCCACCAAAAGACTGGTTTAACAGTGTCTCATTGAATTGCCCGGCAAAAAAGGTCTTGCCGGACTTGAGGTTGGTGACACTGACTTTGGCTGGTGAAAACAGCATAGGGTCTATCTGGTAGAAATCCATGTTCACGGCTTTAAACACTTCGGCGAACGGACGGCCGTAATCTTTAGAAGCCGAAGAAGGTAATTGTTGCGCCAGTTGCTCTGCGGCAGCATCGTCAGCGTTGACGAACAACTGCACAAAACCACCAAACAGGATAGCATCGTTAGTGCGGCCCATGCCGGTGATAAAGTCTGGTGAAGGGGCTGGCACCGGCGCCACGCCATAACCATCGACAATGGCACTCAGGTCGAAATGCAGGGTATGGCATTTGTGCAGCGCCACTTCCAGCACGCGCGCGGTCACTTGCAATGAGCCGGCGATACTGCGCGTAGGTGTCAGGATAAAGGTCAGCTTGCTGGCTGGCAATCCGGTATCCCTGGCGACTTTTTCTATCACTTCTAGCGGCGGTACTTTGTCGGTTTCCAGCACCAGTACCGATTGCTCGCCTTTGTCGCTGTAATTGATGTCTTTGAATACTTCTTCACGCTGGGCGATGGCACGTGCCGGGCCGCTGCCCAGTGAGAAGAATTTCTCATGCGATAAGGCCCAGCCGGCATACTGGCTGCCCAGGCAGGCAATGACAGGCTGTTTGGCCGTCACCACCACACTCAGTGGCCAGTTGGCAAATTGTGGTACTTGCTGCAAGCTGACGCCACCCAGGCCGCCCATGCAGATCTCGGCAATGATGCGTCCGGCTTCAAGACCGCCTGGGGCCTGAATGCCGGCATCAATGATAGTGGCACCGCTGGCATGACTAGTGACCAGGCAGCCCAGCGCGGCGGCGTTGGCGATCAGATGTGCGACCAGAGGTGCGCTGTATTGCTGTACGCTAATGGATGTTGAATTCGATACGTTCACAGACATAAGTCCCCCATAATTTCTCTAATTGTGTTTTTTTGTCTTGCAATGCTTGCTCTAGTTCGTCTTTTGTCGCCGCTTCTGCATACAGGCTGCATAAAGGAAGCCCTGCGCTGATGCTGCCGCCATCCGGTTTATCTTCCAGCCAGGCGGGAAAAACCAAATCTTCTGTTGCTATGGCCTGCCGTGCATACAAAATGCAATGGCTGGCATAGTTGCCGTTTGTCGCTAACTCAGGCATCAACCCGCGCTGGCAACTGGCAAGCTGGGCTTGTATCAGCGGCAAGTCGCTATACAAACGCATGCTGGCGCTTAACCTGGGGTTGATCTCCAGCAGATGCAACTGACCATGCTGCCAGATCGCATCGAGGCTGTTGATACCGACCAGGCCCAGACCAGGCACCAGTGCCGCCAGCAACGCCTGCATGGCAGCGATCAGCTGTGGTTCATGCAAACGCGTAGCGCCTGCATAAGTATAGTTTCCCGGACGTTGCCTGAGCGCATGCACGCCTAGCAATGTCACTAAGTCAGCTTCAACTACAAACAGCGCACCTACGGCCAGGCCAGGTTGCAGCATTTGCCAGTACGCTGCTGGGTCAGGGCTGACCACGGCGGCCTTATCCCAGTGTAAAACATGCGACCCGCCGCTCTGCCCTGCGACTTTATATAACCATGGCCCGGCTTGCGGCGCTTGTGCCTGCACTGGCGGTGTCATAACGCCATGCGCTGCACAATAACTGCTCAACCAATATGGGTTTTTAACTTGCGCCAGCAGTGCTGGGGTATTGCCGGCCAATGCATAGCGTTGATACAAGCGCTGGTACAACTCTATGCTGGCTTCAAAACCGGAGCCTACCAGCACGGCATCGGGCTGCCAGCTATCCAGTTTTTCAAACAAGGCAGATGCATCTTCTGCACTTAACTGCCCGGCCAGCGCCGGCAATCGCCATACCTGCTGTGCGGCCTGCCGCGTATCCACATCAGCAAAAGCATCTACTGCCAGTACTTCATGCCCCTCACGCCGCGCCATCTGTGCATAGATGCGCGCGCTTAGGGACAGGATAGCCAGCCGCAAGAATGCAATTACTCGACGTGGGCACAGGCATATTCATATGCCTGGTGGTAATCAATATGCATGGGAGATTCGCTTTGCAGCATTTGCTCCAGCAATTTATTCTGCGTCACATACTTTAGCTGGCCTATCGCCAACGCACCAAAGCCGGCCACTTGCGTGCCTTCGATCAGGCCGCCATTGGAGAAGGTATCTACCCCTTCAATGCCGGAAGGCGGTACTGCATTCACGTCAGCAACGACTTTTAATGATTTGGAGTTGGCGAACTGGCGGGTCTCCAGTACGCGTATGCCGGCAGGCGTGGCGCACAAAGCAACGGTGGCTTCATTCAGGATAGCGATCTTGGCCGCTTCTGAACTGCCATCCACCACTTGCAGCTTTACATCGTAGCTGCTGGATAATTTATCTACATAGGCTTGCATGCTGTCTGTGCCTGCATGTGCCACCATCAGCACGGTTGCACCCTGACGCGCAGCGATCAACGCCGCAGTAGAACCCACCGTACCACTGGCACCAAAAATGGCGACTTTTTCTTTGCCCAGGCCACTGCCGGATTTCTTCAGGTAGAAGTCGACTTTCGCCAGCATGGCTGCGGCGGTGGTAAACGCACCGGAAGGATCAGAAAAGGTGTGGCATTCAAACGGCTTAAACATGGCACTACGGGCCTGTTTCTGCATTTCAAGTGCTACCTGGATATCGCGACCGCCAAAGAACAAGGCCTGTTGCTTAAGGCCGCTGGGGCTGCGCGAGAAGATCGCATCCTGCGTCAGAGCGACCACTTCATTCAGTGTGACATCCGAATAGGAAATAATTTTTTCATAGCCTGCATCAAACGCCATATTCACATCGAATGGGCTGGCATTTTTAGCGGCTGTGAACAAATGCATAATACTGGTTTTTTTCATTATTCCCCCTGTGGAATCCGTTTACTAAATAGTATCACGTAGCAATATACACAATCATGCAGTGCTTCAAAATCAAAAGCAGACCTTAAAAACAGTAACTTTTCCCGAATATGTTATTCAATGTTAACTGTGGTGCGGGCTAAACTTCAATACTATTCAGCGTTATTCGTGACGGATGATTGACAGCGGCAGTCACAATAAAGGACAAATGCGCGTCATTGGCATATTGCAGCGACAGCGCAGCCTGGTGTAGTTCGGCCTCGGCTTTTGACGGCAGCAATATAAAGCCGGTCGGTCCCCATGAGGTCTGGCCCAGGCCACGATAACCCTGCTGCGCGAATGTGTGCAGAATGCGTGCTACCGACTGGCTGGCATAAGGGCCACCCTGCGCAGGCGCGAAATAATCAGCGTTATAACTTTGCAGCGCGCCAACAAACGCGCTAAAAGCCTGGAAATCCTGTTCTATCAATGCCGGCAAGCCTTGCATCAGCAACTGGTGCTGTATATCGCGGGTGGCTGAGCTGGAAAGCGGCGACAATTGCTTGAACGCATTTTTTTCGCCACTGCCATGCAGACCATCGCGGCTCTGGTCTATGATCAGCAAAAAATGCCAGGCTTGCGGAAAAGCATGCCGCGCCAGTAACGGCGGCACTATGGTAGTGGCGCCACGGCCACCATCGACCACCAGGCCGCCATGATCAAACGTCGCTATACCTATGCCAGAACGTGCCCCGCGCTGATGAGCAGCTGCGATCTGCGCGCTGTTGACCGGCTGGTTGAGTAAAGTATTCACCGCTGCCCCCACCGCCAGCGCCATTTGCGTGCCTGAGCCCAGGCCACTGTGGCGCGGGATAGCCTGCTCTATGTGAAGGTCCAGCGCTGTCTCCAGTGCCAGGGATTGCAGGTGCCGTTGCAGTATAGTGGCTGCCCAGGGGTCTAAAGTATGATGCTGGGCCTGTGCTGTCACAGTCAGTGCAGTCTGGTAAGCAGCTATCGACACACCCACGCTGCCGAAACGTCGCTCCGGCTGCCCGCTCAGGTCAAAAAAACCCAGATGTAAGCGGCCATGCGTGGCCACGCTGACCGAACGTTGTGCGGATATCACTGCATTCATGAGGTAAATTTAACTGAAGCTGAAAAATATGGAATGTCAGCGTGATGCTGACGTGACATTAAAACATGATTTTGGCATAATGCTGGGAGAAAAGTAATTCCAGAAACAGGTTAAGCTCAATATTAAGCCTCACTTTCGAATTCAATCCATTGCTTCCCGCGATAGATTTCATCTGATTTAAAACAATTAAGGGTTTTATATGGTAAGTCATGTTATTCCATTTGAGAATCTCAGAAATAGCGATGTGCCGTCCGTTGGTGGCAAAAATGCTTCTTTAGGTGAAATGATCTCTCAGCTCAGTGCCAAAGGTGTACGCGTACCTACCGGGTTTGCAACCACTGCCGATGCATACCGTGAATTTTTATCCCAGGACGGTTTGGATAAAAAAATCAATGACTTGCTCGACAAATTGAATGCTGATGATACGCAAGAGCTGGCAAAGTGTGGCAGCCAGATCCGCCAGTGGATCATGGAAGCGGAGTTCCCGCCGGCCTTGCAGAGCGCCATTGCGCAGAACTATGCAAAACTGATAGATAGATCGGCACCAGGCACGACCTTTGCCGTACGTTCATCCGCTACTGCAGAAGACTTGCCAGATGCTTCTTTCGCCGGTCAGCAGGAAAGCTTCCTGAATATCCATGGCCTGGATAATATCAACCACGCCATTAAAGAAGTATTTGCTTCTCTGTATAACGACAGGGCTATTTCATACCGTGTACACAAAGGCTTTGTGCATGCCGATGTGGCACTGTCAGCTGGCGTACAGCAGATGGTACGTTCTGATATCGGCTGTGCCGGTGTGATGTTTACCATAGATACCGAATCCGGCCACAAGGATGTTGCCTTTATCACCGCCTCTTATGGCCTGGGCGAGACCGTGGTACAGGGTGCGGTCAACCCTGATGAATTCTACGTGCACAAGCCTTTGCTCAACCAGGGCAAACCGGCGATCGTACGTCGCACCATGGGTTCCAAGCTGATCAAGATGATTTTCTCTGACGCGACGCAGGCGGGTAAATCTACCCATACTGTGCCTGTAGATGCCGCTGAAGCCAACCGCTATTCACTAAACGACGCCGATATCCTGGAACTGGCTGGTTACGCCATCACCATTGAGCAGCATTATGGCTGCCCTATGGATATCGAGTGGGGTAAAAACGGTCTGGATAACAAACTCTACATCCTGCAAGCGCGTCCTGAGACGGTGAAATCGCAGGAAGCAGCCAAAAATGTCACCGAGACATTCAAGTTGCAGAAACACTCTGCTGTGCCTGTGGTTGCCGGCCGTGCCGTGACCCAGAAAGTCGGCGTAGGCCCGGTGCGTATCGTGCTCGACCCGGCGGAAATGCATGAAGTGCAACCAGGTGACGTGTTGGTCGCCGATATGACAGACCCTAACTGGGAGCCGGTGATGAAACGCGCTAGCGCCCTGGTCACCAACCGTGGCGGCCGTACCTGTCACGCCGCTATCATTGCGCGTGAATTAGGCATTCCGGCCATTGTCGGTTCAGTCAATGCGACTGACTTGCTGCGTGACGGTGAGATCGTGACGGTTTCATGTGCTGAAGGCGAAACCGGCTTTGTTTACCATGGCGCGCTGGATTTTGAAGTTTCTACCCAGTCCAATGCTGCCCTGTCCAAACCACCGTGCAAGATCATGATGAACGTAGGCAACCCGGATATGGCGTTCACGTTTGCGCAAACACCTAACGACGGTGTCGGCCTGGCGCGTCTGGAGTTTGTGATCAACAATATGGTAGGCATACACCCGAAAGCGATCCTGAATGTGGATGCCATGCCTAAAGCGATACAGACCACCATACACAACCGTGCGCGTGGCTACGCCAGCCCTAAACAGTTCTACATTGATAAAGTAGCTGAAGGCGTGGCAACAATCGCGGCCGCGTTCTACCCGAAACCGGTGATCGTGCGTACCTCAGACTTCAAGTCTAACGAGTACAAAAAGCTGGTAGGTGGCGACATTTACGAGCCGGATGAAGAAAACCCGATGATAGGTTTCCGTGGCGCAGCGCGCTATATGGCAGAAGACTTCAAAGAGTGCTTTGCCATGGAATGCCAGGCGATGAAGAAAGTCCGTGATGAAATGGGCCTGATCAACGTTGAGTTGATGATCCCGTTCGTGCGCACACTGGATGAAGCCAGAGCTGTGACAGAGATCATGGCGGCAAACGGTCTTAAACGTGGTGAGAACGGCCTGCGCCTGATCATGATGTGCGAGATCCCATCCAATGCGTTGCTGGCTGAACAGTTCCTGGAATACTTCGATGGTTACTCCATTGGTTCTAACGACCTGACACAGCTGACATTGGGCATGGACCGCGACTCCGGCATTCTGGCAGATGGCTTTGACGAGCGTAACGACGCGGTTAAAGTCTTGCTGAAAATGGCTATCAGCACCTGTAACCGATTGGGCAAATACGTGGGTATCTGCGGCCAGGGCCCTTCTGACCATGAAGACTTTGCTGAATGGCTGGTCGCTGAAGGCATACAGTCTGTGTCGCTGAACCCGGATACCGTGGTTGCGACCTGGCAGCGCCTGACCAAGAAATAAACTCCTTTAAGCTCTTACACTCAAGGCAATCGCATGAATCACCGTTCTGTATTTATTATTTCTGATGGTACGGGGATCACGGCGGGTGCCTTGAGCAAGCTGCTGGAGCATTTCCCCAACACCAAATTCACCACCACCCGCCTGCCTTTCACCGATAATGATGAAAAGGTACAGGCTGGTTTCGAGCATATCCAGAAAGTGGCAGATCAGGACGGCATACGCCCTATCGTGATCATGTCGGTCGGTAACGGCGAGCACAGAAACCGCCTGAAACAGGCCAATGCCTACTTTATCGATCTGTTCCACCGCTTTATCTATCCGCTGGGCTCTGAGCTCAACCAGGAGCCGCTGACCGGTGCCAGCATCGCTTACAGCTCTATGGGTAACAGCTACCACGAGCGTATGGAAGCGATCAATTTCACGCTCAACCATGATGATGGAATGACCAATACCGGGCTGGATGAAGCTGAGGTGATCCTGATAGGCGTTTCCCGCTGTGGCAAGACGCCAACCAGCATTTACCTGGCCATGCAGTTCGGCATTAAAGCGGCCAACTATCCCTTGATTCCGGAAGATTTTGAGCGCGGTTCATTTCCCGCTGCGGTAGAAAAAAACATAGACAAGATTTTTGGCCTGACCATCAAGCCCGAACGCCTGCATTCGGTGCGTAGCGAGCGCAGACCTGACAGTTTCTATGCTTCGCTGGATAACTGCCGTAAAGAGATAGAAAAGGCCGAAAACATGATGCGCCGCTATGGCATCACCTGGGCCGATTCTACCAGCCGCTCTATCGAAGAGCTTTCTGCGCTGATCCTGCAAAAAATACGCCAGCGCTAAGGCTGGCGGTTTTATCTGCTTTTGCGTCCCTCACTAGACGAAGTGGGCTAGACGCAGGCTGGCTGTTTAGGCCGCCATTGCCATTGCTGGCGTTTTAAGTTGCGGCTTGTTGTTTGCAGGCAGCGGCTGCGGTTTCAACATATCGCCCCGCCAGAAATAATAAAACTCACGCGCAACACTCAGAAACACATGTTGTGTCCCCAGTGCATTGAACAGTGGCAGGTTTCTATCCACCATTTGACGGTAACTATGTGACTGCTTGTGCGGCACCTGACGCAGCGCTACCAACAGGCACTTGGCCATGCGCATGCGCTCTTTAAACGCTGCCTGGTCAAAACCCTTGTTCTCGGAAGCACTCAGGAAAGCTTCCATCACCGCCTTCTCGGCGCTGGACATTAAAGTCTTGTCCAGGTCATACCAGTGCTTGAACAGTTCATCTTGCGTGGTGGTCACCATAGGCGCGTTGCCGTTAAACACTTTAGCCTGGCTCATGGCAGCGATCGCTTTGATATCACGCACCCAGAACGAGAAAAACTCACGCACCACCGGCAATACCATAGGGATCTCGGCGGTATCTATACTGGCGATAAAACGGTCTACCGCCTGGCGATATTCAGTGCCGGCACATGGGATATCTTTTAAAAATGCACTCAGGCGGATAATGGTGAACTCACGCTGTATCAACATGCGTTGACTGACACCCTGCCCGGTCAGCAGTTTAACGTAGGCCTTTAGTGCTTCTTCTTCTCTGGATATTTCCATAGGTGACTCCCATCTGCTTTTTTAGTTGATACTGTTGTTGCAACAGTTATTTACACTACTATGTTAAAGCAGCAGGCAGGCATTCAAATAGGCGATTAAATCAATAAAGGCGCGACATTTGCACAGTTTGAGTGCGTGGCAAATGTACTCAAATGGATTTAAAGCGGCGGTGTATCATCAGCATCAACAGCGCGCTGACCAGCGTCATGCCTAGCATGGCCATAGACATGCTCAGCGTTGAATGCCAAACCAGAGGCACCACCACGGCCGAGCTCAGGGTAGAACACACCATTTGTATAAAAGCTTGGGCAGAGGCGGCAGTACCGCGTGATTTGGGGTAGAAATCCAGCGCCGCGATAGACAGTATAGGCACCACCGTCGCCATTCCCACATTAAACAGGGCGATAGGCAATATCGCCATCCACCACACCGGTTCACCGGCATAAATCGTCTGTATGCCGACATTAATGCTGGCGACCAGCACCATCCAGGCAAACGCCCAGCGTATGGTGCTGGCAGGTGACAATTTACCGGCGGTATGCCGCGCCAGCCACGAGCCTGTCATCATGCCGGCAACGGTGGGCACGAATAAAAAACCGAATTGCTGGCTGCTTAAATGCAGATGCTCAACCAGAAACACCGGGCTGGCGAGTACATAGATAAAAAAAGCGGAAAAGTTCAGGCCTACGCAGGCAGTCAGGATTAGAAACTGGCGGTTCCCCAGCATCTTGCCGTAAGTATGGGCGATGTTCTGCACTGAAAAACGCACGCGTTGCGCGGCAGGTACCGTTTCCGGCAGGTAGCGCACCGCTGCCCATAAAGCCATGGCGGCATACAAAGCCAGGAAAATAAAAATAGCCTGCCAGTGTATACCCAGCAGCACGCCACCGAGGATAGGCGCGATGGCGGGGGCAATGCCGAACAGCATCTGCATGGTGGCCATCACCCGCTGTGCCTGCGGGCCATCAAACAGATCGCGCACCATGGCGCGGGCCACCGTGTTGCCTGCCCCGCCACTCATGCCTTGCAAGGCGCGGAACAGCCATAAGGTCTGTACATTGGGCGCAAATGCGCAACCTATACTGGCCAGTACAAAAATACCCAGCCCCCATTTGATCGTGGTGATGCGGCCGACCGCATCCGAGACTGCGCCATGACACAAAGTCATCACCGCATATGGCAGCAGGTAAAAGGTCAGGCTCTGTTGTATGGAGAGCGGGTCGGCCTGCAATGAATCGGCCATGACGTGAAAAGCCGGCAGATAAGTATCTATGGCGAAAGGTGCCAGAGCCGCCAGGGCTGCCAATACATAGACCAGTAATACCGAATGCTGCACTAAGACTCTTTCACTATTGATGTGTCAAAAAAGGGATGTGTTATTTGCGGCCAGAAAAAACGGCTATCAATCAGGCATGTTAAAAAACAACAGGCGCACACTGCGCCTGCTGATTATAAAGCATATGCCTGCAACGGTCAGGGCAAGGCGTGAAATTGCTCCACTCTTTCCTTGTCACCGGCCACATATTTCTTGGAGTTCTTGTCGGTGCGGAAAATAATCGGTTGCTCGCGCAGTTGCGGGTTTTGCGAGTTGAGCAAGGCTGCATCGATCAAATGCCGATTAGGTGATTTGGTACACACCGGGTCGGCCATTTCTGCATCTCCGCTCAGCAGATAGGACTGGCAACGGCAACCGCCCAGATCATTATCCTGCTCATCGCAGCTACGGCAAGGCTCTTTCATCCAGTCTTTGCCACGGTATTTGGTAAATGCCGGCGATTCTTTCCAGGCCCACTCCAGGCCGTTCTCACGCACATTGGGGAAAGTCATGCCGGGCAATACGCGGGCCGAGTGGCACGGCAAGACATCGCCATTGGCAGTGACTATCATGAATACCTCGCCCCAGCCGTTCATGCATTTTTTCGGACGGTCGGCAAAATAATCCGGCACCACGAAAAACACTTTCATTTTGTTGCCCACACGTTCCCTGAAGGCATTAGTGGCAGCTTCAGCGCGGTCCAGCTGTTCACGGCTAGGCATGAGCTGGTCGCGGTTGACCAGGCTCCAGCCGTAATACTGGGTATTCGCCAGTTCTACATAATCGGCCCCCAGTGCTTCTGCCATCTCCAGTATCTTGCCCACCTGGTCGATGTTGTAGCGGTGTATCACCACATTCAGCACCATAGGGTAACCATGCGCCTTGATCATGGCCGCCACTTTTTTCTTCAACTCGAAAGTACGCGTATCGGTGATAAAGTTGCTGATATCTTCAGTCACATCGTGCATGGAGAGCTGGATATGGTCCAGGCCGCCTTCTTTAAACGCCTGTATGCGTTTTTCGGTGAGGCCGACACCAGAAGTGATCAGGTTGCTGTAATAGCCCAGTTTGTGCGCTTCGGCCACGATCTCTTCAATATCGTCACGTAGCAAAGGCTCACCACCGGAGATGCCCAGCTGGATAGCGCCCATTTTACGTGCATCGCGCAGGGCACTGATCCACTGCTCTGTGCTGAGCTCGTTCTTGGTGTGCTTGTCATAATCGGTAGGATTGTAGCAAAAAGCACAGTGCAGCGGGCAACGGTAAGTCACTTCTGCCAACAACCATAGCGGTTGTTTCTGTGTCACATTTGCTGCCACGCCATTATTTAATTGTGCCATGCTGTTCTCCTTGCGGATCAATTCACCTTGCGTAACCAGGCTTTACCTACGGCCAGGTCAAACATGCCGAGAATATCGGCTTCTATACCTTCTGCGTCAGGAAAAGCCGTTTTCAGCTCTGCCACGATATCACCCACACTTGCCTTGCCATCCACGCGCTTCAGGATCTCGCCAGCGCCGCCATGCAGTTTGACCATGCCTTCGGGAAACAGGACAACGTAGCTCTGCTGCGCTTCTTCCCACTGAAAGCGGTGGTGAAAAGCGATCGCATAGATATCGGCGTGTTGAATATTGTTTTCCATCATTAAACTTTCCACATTTCCGGATTAAAGTCAGTCTTCTATCTTGATCACTGGCTGGCGCAGGTAATCGCGGCCTTCGGTCTTGATCTCGGTCGAGGCCAGCATGATAGAGTCGGCGATCACCCACAGGATATTCAGCTTGAATTGCAGGATATCCAGCGCTTTCAACTGCATCTCGCGCGAGGTGCTAAAGTAATCCAGAGTCACGCTCAAACCCTGCTCCACATCTCTGCGGGCTTCGGTCAGGCGTTTTTTAAAGTACATCAGGCCTTCTTCTTTCACCCACGGGTACATGCTGGGCCAGGAGCTGATGCGTTGCTGGTGGATATGCGGTGCGAACAGTTCGGTCAGGCTGGAGCAGACACTCTCCTGCCAGCTACGCTGCTTGGCAAAATTGATATAGGCATCCACCGCGAATCGCACACCTGGTGATACCAGCTCCAGGCTGGTCACTTGTTCCCGCGTCAGGCCTACGGCTTCGCCCAGCTTGATCCAGGCCTCAATGCCACCGATCTGGTCATCTACACCGTCGTGGTCGGTAATACGCACTATCCATTGTTTACGCACCTCTTTATCCGGGCAGTTGGATAGGATGGCGGCGTCCTTCATCGGGATGGCGATCTGGTAATAAAAACGGTTGGCCACCCAGCACTGCAATTGTTCTTTAGTCAGCTTGCCTTCATACATCATCACATGAAAAGGATGATAGATATGGTAGCCCTGCCCTTTTTCACGAAGTTTGGCTTCGAACTCCTCACGGGTCCAGGGTAATTTTGCCTGTGTCACTGCGTTCATCTCGCTCTCCTAAAGAATGATATCCATACCGTCATACGCGACTTCGATCTGGTGATCGTTGAGTATCGCGCGCTCGGCGGAATCTTCCCTTAAAATCGGGTTGGTATTGTTGATATGTATCAGCACCTTACGCACTGGTTTTTCGCTGCCGAATTTATCCAGCTCTTCTATCATGCCGCCTGGCCCTGATTGCGGGTTATGCCCTATGCTGCGCGCAGTTTTGCTCATCAGGCCCATATCCAGCATCTCGGTATTGGTCCAGAAAGTGCCATCGACCATGATGCAATCCGCCTGGTTCATCAACGGTGGCAAATGCGGCTCTATCTCAGCCAGGCCAGGCGAATACCAGCATTTCTTGCCGGTGGAGATCTCTTCTATCAACACGCCTATGGTGTCGCCCGGGTGCGGGTCATTGCGGTGGGGAGAATATGGTGGCGCGGCGCTCTTGAGTGCCACCGCGGTAAAGCGCAGGTTGGGCACATTGGGGATCTCAAAGCTGCTGGCGCGGCTGACATCATTGCCATCGATGGCGATCTCGTGATGATTGACGCCGCAATAATGGCCAAGGATATTCAGTATCTGGTTACCACTGGTGAGGTCTTCATACACCATCTTGGTACAGTAGATCTCGCGTTTCACCTGGCCTTCGCGCAGCATGAACAGGCCGGTGGTATGGTCTATCTGTGCATCGATCAGAATAATGCCCTGTATGCCGCTGTCGCGTATGGCGCGGCCAGGTTGCAGGGCCGGGAATTCCTGGATCTGCTGCAGGATATCAGGCGAGGTATTGAATAACACCCAGTCAACGCCATTGCTTGAGACACAGATAGAAGACTGTGTACGCCGGGTGGCCTTGATCGTGCCTTTACGCAAGCCATCACAGTTCTCACAGTTACAATTCCATTGCGGGAAACCCCCGCCAGCACCAGCACCCAACACGTGTATATACATAATCGCTTCTTGTTTTAATGGTTATAGACCTAGCAGGTCATCATACAATAATTACCTGATCGTCGTGGTGAACTCTTCAAGGTCAGAAACACACTCTTGCCACATCACCACCCTCTCTCTGGTATGACTGGCATCATACGCATGGGTTGCAATAACACCCTGCTACTGACAATGATTCCCTGCTCATGATTTTCATGAGCACAGACGCTAAGCGGCGATAAAACAAAAAAGCCGCATCTGAGATGCGGCTTTTCTATGACGACTTTTCTATGACAATGCGTTTATTTGCTATTCACGCTCGGCAATTTTTTCACGTCTCATTTTGACAGCGATGGCCAGCTTTTCCAGCACTGTGACGGAATCATCCCAACCCAGACAGGCATCGGTGATCGACTGGCCGTAGTTTAGTGTGCAACCGGGAGTATGGTCCTGGCGACCTTCATTCAAATGGGATTCGAGCATGACACCGATAATCCGGCTGTCACCATTGGCAATTTGCGCTGAAATATCGTCAATCACCGCAATCTGGTTTTTGTATTGCTTTTGGCTGTTGCCATGACTGCAATCGACCATCAGCACCGGAGCCAGGCCAGCATCAGCGAGCTGGTCACACACCTCGGCAATACTTTTTGCGTCAAAATTGGGTAATTTCCCGCCGCGCAAAATCACATGGCAATCTTCGTTACCCTTGGTGGCAAAAATGCCAGACGTACCTTCTTTGGTCACCGACAGGAAATGGTGCGGGCTGGCAGCGGTTTTGATCGCATCAATAGCGACTTTGGCGCCACCATCGGTGCCATTCTTGAAACCGACCGGGCAGGACAAGCCTGAAGCCAGTTCGCGGTGTATCTGTGACTCAGTGGTGCGTGCGCCTATGGCGCCCCAGCTGACCAGGTCGGCGGTATACTGCGGCGAGACCACATCCAGGAACTCGGTCGCTGCCGGCATGCCGATCTCGTTCACTTCCAGCAGGAAGCGGCGCGCCTTTTCCAGCCCTGCATTGATGTCGTAAGTGCCATCCAGGTGCGGGTCATTGATCAGGCCTTTCCAGCCGACAGTGGTGCGCGGTTTTTCAAAATACACCCGCATCACGATCAGCAACTCGTTACCCAGGCGGTTGCGCACTTCCTGCAGGCGTTTGGCATATTCCATGCCCGCCTCTGTGTCATGAATAGAGCACGGCCCGACGATCACCACCAGGCGGTCATCGCCCTGGTGCAGTACGTGATGGATGGCAGTACGCGTTTTCAGGATATTCTGCGTGCTGGCTGTACTTTCCTGCAGGCGCGACAATAACTCCGCTGGTTTGACCAGTGGTTTGATCTCAAGCACCCTGACGTCGTCAGTGGCTAGTTTTTCGTAAGCGTTCATGACTGTAAAATCTGTTCCAGCACCTGTAGAAAACGTGCATTCTCACTAAATAAACCTATGCTCACGCGCAGGTAATCCGGCATTTCATAATTGGCCACTGGCCGCACTATCACACCCTGCTTCAGCAAAGCCTGATTCACGGCGCTAGCATTGGTCACCTTAAAACTGACAAAGTTGCCAAAGGATGGGATAAAACTCAGGCCCAGCTTTGTTAAGCCTTGCGTGATTTGCGTCATCCCGGCCTGGTTGGCAGCATAACTGCGCGACACGAAATCCTCATCCTGCAACGACACCGTAGCGGCTACCTGTGCCAGGCTGTTCACATTAAAAGGCTGGCGTACCCGGTTCATCAGGTCGGCCAACGCCGCATGCATCAGGCCAAAGCCTACCCGCAAGCCAGCCAGGCCATAAGCCTTGGAAAAAGTGCGTGAGATGATCAGGTTTTCAAACTCAGCTAGCCAGCTGACGGCTGCAGACTTATCGTCAGCGGACAGGTACTCATCATAGGCTTCATCCAGTACCACCACGATATGGCTGGGTACTTTTTGTAAAAAACCTTTTAACTGGGCCTTGTCTATCAGGGTGCCGGTCGGGTTATTCGGGTTGGCGACAAAGATCAGTTTTGTTTTGGGCGTAATGGCTTTTAAAAACCCGGCCAGATCATGCCCAAAGTCAATCGCAGGCACCACCACGCCAGTCGCACCAGCGGCCTGCGTCACCAGCGGGTAGACCGCAAACGCATGCTGCGAATAGATCACTTCATCGCCTGTGCTCAGAAAAGCCCGCGCCGCCAACTCCAGAATGTCATTAGAACCGTTACCGAACACGATCTGTTGCGGCTGCACCGCATATCTGTGGCTGACTGCATCGCGCAACGCAAAACTGTTGCCATCAGGGTAGCGCGCGATGTCGTAAATAGCTTCTTCCAGCGCCATCTGCGCTTTAGGGCTCATGCCTAAGGGGTTCTCGTTAGACGCCAGTTTGACGATATCTGCTTCGTTCAGGCCCATTTCACGCGCCAGTTCGCTGATAGGCTTGCCACCCTGATACGGCGCAATGGCGCGGATATTGGCAGGAGCTAATTGTGACAACTCGGACAGGCGTGATGCATCAGACATAGTGTGTACAGTTAAAGATGGGACGGTTAAATAATAGCGGTCGGGTATGAGCCCAGCACTTTGAGGAAAGTCGAGCGGTCAGCCAGCTCAGCCAGTGCCGCTTGCACATTAGGCGCTTGCTGATGGCCCTCGATATCAACAAAGAAGACGTAGTTCCACAGGTTCTGACGCGAAGGCCTGGATTCCAGCTTGGTCATGCTCACACCATGGCGTGACAGTGGCTCCAGCAACTGCAGTACTGCGCCCGGTTTATTGTGAGCACTCATGACCAGCGAAGTCTTATCCTGCCCTGACGGTGCCACCGCATGGCTACCCAGCACCAGAAAGCGCGTGGTGTTCTTGGGGTCATCTTCTATATTCTCGGCCAGTATATGCAGGTCGAATAATTCAGCGGCACGTTTGCTGGCGATGGCCGCGGCAAACGTGCCCTGGCTGGCAACCAGCTCATGTATCATCTGTGCCGCACGCGCATTGCTGATCACGGCCTCGCGTTCTACGTTAGGCAGTATCTTGTTCAACCACTCATGGCATTGCGACAGTGACTGCGCATGCCCGAAAACGTGTGATATCTGCGTGATATCCTGTTGTGCGGACAATAAGCAGTGATGCACAGGCAAAGTCACTTCACCGACCACCTGCAAGGCACTGCCCAGCAACAGATCCAGCGTGATACCGACTGCGCCCTCGGTCGAGTTCTCCACCGGCACTATGCCGTAGTCTGCCTGGCCTGCTTCCACGGTGCGGAATACTTCATCTATACTGGCGCAGACCACTGCCTGGCGGCCTTCGCCAAACTGCTTGAGTGCGGCTTCTTCGCTATAAGTACCCAAAGGCCCTAAAAACGCGATCGCCAGCTCTTTTTCCAATGCGCGGCAGTTAGACATCACGGCGCGGAAAATATAGCTCACCGCCTCAGCTGACAGCGGGCCGTCATTTTCGCTCTGCATACGGCGTATGATCTGCGCCTCGCGCTCAGGTCTATAGATGACACCATCATTCTTTAAATGCCCGATCTCGCGTGCCAGTTTGGCGCGCTCGTTCACCAATGCCAGCAGCTGTGCATCGATGGCATCAATTTTATCTCTAAATTGTTTTAATAAATCAGACATTTAAAACTTATACTTAATGTTAATTAAGAATTATTCTTTTCGAATTCCTGCATGAAAGCCACCAGTGCCTGTACGCCTTCGATAGGCATGGCATTATAAATGCTGGCGCGCATACCGCCGACTGAGCGGTGGCCTTTCAACTGTAACAAACCACGTGCGCCGGCTTGCTTGAGGAAAGCATCGTTCAGGCTCTCGTCACGCAAACGGAATGGAATATTCATGCGTGAACGGTAAGCTGGCTGGATAGGGTTATAGTAAAAATCGGTTTGATCGACGTAGTCGTATAACAATCTGGCCTTGGCGATATTGAGTTTTTCTATCGCCTCTACCCCGCCCTGTGCCAGCAACCATTCAAACACCAGCCCGGCAATATAAATGCTGTAGGTAGGCGGTGTATTGATCATGCTCTGGTTTTCTGCCTGAGTCTTCCAGTGGAAGACCGCTGGCGTGAGCGGTGAAGCCTGTTCCAGCAGGTCTTCACGCACTATCACCAGGCACAGGCCGGCAGGGCCGATATTCTTTTGCGCGCCACCATAAATGACGCCGTATTTGGAGACATCGATAGGACGCGAAAGGATATGTGAGGACATATCGGCAACGATAGGCACGCCGTGCGTCTCCGGCACATCGACAAACTCTACACCGTTGATGGTTTCGTTTGTGCAATAGTGTACGTAAGCGGCATCGCGATTCAGCTGCCAGTCAGCAAATGCCGGCACATGCGTGAAATCCTCTGCTTCAGCCGAGGCGGCGATATTGATCTGGCCGTAGGCTTTGGCGTCTTTCACGCTGCGCTTGCTCCAGGAACCGGTGACTACATAGTCAGCCGATTTGCCATTGAGCAGGTTCATGGGGATGATGGCATTCTCTGCAATGGCACCGCCCTGTAAGAACAGCACTTTATAATTGGCCGGGATCGCCAGCAGCTGGCGCAGATCCGCTTCTGCTTTTTCCAGGATGCTGGTGAACTCTTTGCCACGGTGTGACATTTCCATCACGCTCATGCCGCTGCCATGCCAGTCCAGCATTTCAGCCTGGGCGCGTTCGAGTACGGATTTCGGCAACACTGCCGGGCCTGCAGAAAAATTATAAATCTTAGTCATGTCTCATTTATTCTTCGTTTTCGTCTTCAACGTCATCGGTCTCTACGATTTTCTCCAGACCGGATAGTTTTTCACCTTCACCCAGGTTGATCAGCGTCACGCCTTGTGCGGCGCGGCCCATATCGCGGATCTCCTTGACGCGGGTACGTATCAATACGCCACCGGTAGTGATCAGCATGATCTCATCATCGGCAGTGACCAGTCTGGCTGCAACCGCCAGGCCGTTACGCTCGCTGATGGCAATGGCTTTCACACCCTGCGTACCGCGGCCGGAATGGCGGAACTCTGACAGCACGGTACGTTTGCCGTAACCGTTTTCAGTCGCTACCAGTACCGATTGCTGGTCATTCTCGGCGATCAGCAAGGAAAGTACGCGCTGTTTGGCGGCCAGTTTCATACCACGCACACCACGGGTGGCACGGCCCATAGGACGCACATCATCCTCGGTGAACCAGACTGCTTTACCACCGTTGGAAACCAGCACGATATCATTCTTGCCATTGGTCACTTCGGCACCGACCAGGTAGTCATTATCATCAAGATTGATGGCGATGATGCCGGATTTACGCGGGTTGGAGAACTCGGTCAGCGCGGTTTTCTTCACCGTACCCATGGAGGTCGCCATAAACACGAAATGGTTCTCGTCAAACTCTTTCACCGGCAGGATGGCATTGATCTTCTCGCCTTCTTCCAGCGGGAACAGGTTGACGATAGGCTTGCCGCGGCTGACGCGGCTGCCTTGCGGCACTTCATACACTTTGAGCCAGTAGACACGGCCACGGCTGCTGAAACAGAGGATGTAGTCATGGGTATTCGCCACAAACATCTTGTCTATGAAGTCATCTTCCTTGGTCGCTGCTGCCTGTTTGCCACGGCCACCGCGACGCTGGGCCCTGTATTCATCCAGCGGTTGGGATTTCACATAGCCGGTATGTGACAAGGTCACTACTACATCCTGTGGCGTGATCAGGTCTTCCAGCGACAAGTCCTGCGTATTGTGCTCGATCTCGGAACGGCGCTTGTCGCCGAACTGTTTCTGGATCTCGTTCAGTTCTTCCACAATAATGGCGGTGACACGCTCGGGCTTGGCCAGAATATCCAGCAGATCGGCAATGATATCCATCACTTCTTTGTATTCGGTAACTATCTTGTCCTGTTCCAGGCCAGTCAGGCGTTGCAAACGCATCTGCAGGATCTCTTGCGCCTGGATATCTGACAAACGGTAACCTTTAGGCGTCAGGCCAAAGTCTACCGACAAGCCTTCCGGACGCGAGGCTTCCATGGCAGCACGTTTAAGCATCTCTTCCACCACGGTGGAATGCCAGTCGCGCGCCATCAATTCTTTTTTCGCTTCCGGCGGCGTTGGTGCCGCCTTGATGATGGCGATCATCTCGTCCACATTGGCCAGCGCAACTGCCAGGCCTTCCAGCACATGACCGCGGTCGCGCGCTTTGCGCAGTTCAAACACAGTGCGCCGGGTGACGACTTCGCGGCGGTGACGCAGGAAAGCTTCCAGCATCTGCTTGAGGTTGAGCAGGCGTGGCTGGCCATCCATCAGGGCCACCATGTTCATGCCGAAGGTGTCTTGCAGCTGGGTTTGCTTGTAGAGGTTGTTGAGGATGACTTCAGGCACTTCACCGCGTTTAAGCTCTATCACCACTCGCATGCCGGATTTATCCGACTCATCGCGCAGGTCAGAAATACCTTCTATCTTCTTCTCGTTGACCAGCTCGGCGATTTTTTCTATCAGGGTCTTCTTGTTCACCTGATATGGCAGTTCATCAATGATGATGGACTGGCGGCCGCCTTTATCCAGGTCTTCAAAGTGGGTGCGGCCACGCATGACGACACGGCCACGGCCGGTGCGGTAACCCTCTTTGACGCCTACGGTGCCGTAAATGATGCCGGCAGTCGGAAAGTCAGGTGCCGGAATGTATTCGATCAGCTCATCAATGCTGATCTCAGGGTTTTTCAGCAGCGCAAAACAGCCGTTGAGTACTTCATTCAGGTTGTGTGGCGGAATGTTGGTTGCCATACCCACCGCAATGCCCGAACTGCCGTTGATCAGCAGGTTAGGGATACGGGTAGGCATGATCAGCGGCTCTTGCTCGCTGCCGTCATAGTTAGGGCCAAAATCGACGGTTTCTTTCTCGATATCTGCCAGCAGTTCGTGCGCGATCTTGGACATACGGATCTCGGTATACCGCATGGCCGCCGCGTTATCGCCATCCACAGAACCAAAGTTACCCTGGCCGTCGACCAGCATATAGCGCAGCGAAAAGTGCTGCGCCATACGCACTATGGTGTCATACACCGCAGTATCACCGTGCGGGTGATATTTACCGATGACGTCACCGACGATACGCGCAGACTTTTTGTATGGCTTGTTGTAGTCATTGGAAAGCTCGTGCATGGCAAACAGCACGCGCCTGTGCACCGGTTTCAGGCCGTCACGCACATCTGGCAAAGCACGACCAACAATCACGCTCATGGCGTAATCAAGATAACTGCGGCGCATCTCGTCTTCGAGACTGATAGGCAGGGTTTCTTTAGCAAACTGATCGGGAGACTGACTCATTCTTGACCCATTTTATAGTTAAAAGTTATCTCGCGATTCTAGCATATTTAGCTGAACCTGGCTGACTTAAACGCGGCGAACTGGCCTGTATGTTGCCTGCGGGCAAGAAAAAGGCGGAGGGAAAGCAGAATTGGAATCCCGGGCTTTGTCAGCCTGGGAAGCTCCGATATAAAACTGCGTATAAATGAAAACGGTTTATCGTCATGCCAGTCACTGGCAATCCGATAAACCGCAATTCTTGGGACAGAATTAAGCCTTGGACAGCAATTGCAGATCGTTTTTCAGATCTTCCACATGCTCCAGCCCTACCGCAATACGCACCAGGTTATCCCTGATCCCTGCTTCGGCCCGCGCCTCGGCTGTGACACGGCTATGCGTAGTGGTGGCCGGGTGGGTGATGGTCGATTTGGCATCCCCCAGGTTGGCGGTGATGGAGATCAGCCTGGTGGCATCTATGAGTTCCCAGGCGGCTTCCTGCTCACTCTGCCCGGCGCGCGGCTTGACTTCAAAGGTGACGATACCACCTCCCAGCCTTTGCTGCTGTTGTGCCAGCGCATATTGCGGATGAGACGGCAAACCAGGGTAATGCACGCGTGCCACGCGTGGCTGCTGTTCCAGCCATTGCGCGATAGCCAGTGCGCGCGCTGCGTGCGCTTCCATGCGTATCTGCAAGGTCTCCATGCCTTTGACGAACACCCAGGCATTGAATGCACTCATGGTGACACCGGCAGTGCGCAGAAAGCCATATACCGGCTCCATCAATGTTTTATTGCCCAGCACCGCACCGCCCAGCACCCTGCCCTGACCATCGATATATTTGGTCGCCGAGTGGATGACGATATCCGCGCCCAGCTTCAAAGGCTGTTGCAAGGCTGGTGTGCAGAAGCAGTTATCTATCGCCAGGTAAGCACCTGCCGCATGGGCAGCTTCTGCCAGTTTGGCGATATCGCCTACTTCTGTGAGCGGATTGGAAGGCGTTTCGGCAAAAAACAACTTGGTATTCGGTTTGGCAGCCGCTTTCCAGGCTGCAATATCGGTCAGTGGCACCAGTGTCACCTCCAGGCCCCAGCGTTTGAGGATATTGGAGAACAATTGCACTGTGGTACCAAACACACTGCGCGAAGCGACGACATGGTCACCGGCACTGCAAATCCCCATGATGCAGGCGAGGATGGCCGCCATGCCACTGGCAGTCGCCACACATTGCTCTGCGCCTTCCAGCGCGGCCAGCTTGTCCTGGAACATGGTCACGGTCGGGTTGGTGAAGCGCGAATAAATATTACCGGGCTCGGTACCGCCAAACCTGGCAGCCGCCTGGGCGGCGTTTTTAAAACGGAAACTGGAGTTGAGGAACAGCGCTTCTGAGTTCTCACCAAACTCAGTGGTCAATGTGCCAGCGCGCACCGCCAGCGTTTCCAAATGGTATTCATCGTTCATTTTCTTGATCTTCCAACTAGCTTAGCTTTTTTTAAGGTCACCTTAGCAACAGCTGCCACAGGTAATAAAAAACCCGCTTCAGCATTGCGCTAAAACGGGTTTTTGGGCTCTCGCTTTAGCAGGATTTATAATGCGCTCGCAAGCTGAGTTCGGCTTCGGTTAAAGTTCGCCACTCAAATCAGCGCAATTTCATTAAACGCCTTTTGCAGGCGCCTGTCAACCCTTACTCCACCCCTACCAGATCAGTGGACAGCAAATTCAAATCGAGCTGGGTAGTCGAGTTTGGCGGTGGCTGTTTTTTATTGAAATCACTACGCGCAGCCTCGATACGGTTCAGGTAAGCAGCATCGACATCACCGGTCACATACTTGCCATCAAAGCAGCTGCAGTCGAATTCGGTCAGGTGCGGATTGGATTTGGTGATGCTTTCGCGCAAGGCATCCAGGTCCTGGTAGATCAGCGCATCGGCACCGATCTCGGCACAGATCTCTTCATCGGTACGGTTGGTCGCCAGCAACTCATCGCGGCTAGGCATATCTATGCCATACACATTCGGGTAGCGTACCGGCGGTGCGGCAGAAGCGAAGTAGACTTTATTGGCACCTGCATCACGCGCCATTTGCACGATCTGCTGCGAGGTGGTGCCACGCACGATAGAATCATCGACCAGCAACACGTTTTTACCTTTGAACTCAATGCCGATAGGGTTGAGTTTTTGCCGCACTGATTTTTTACGCAGCGCCTGACCCGGCATGATAAAGGTACGGCCTATATAACGGTTTTTAATAAAACCTTCGCGGTAGTCCAGGCCTAGCGAAATACCTAATTGCAAAGCACTTGGGCGGCTGGTGTCGGGGATGGGGATCACCACATCGATCTGCTTGTCTGCCCATTCACGCTTGATCTTTTCACCTAACAAAGTGCCCATGTCGAGGCGGGTCTGGTAGACAGACACGCCATCAATCACTGAGTCAGGGCGCGCCAGGTAAACATATTCAAAAATACAGGAAGTCAGTTTAGGATTGGTGGCGCACTGGCGGCTGAACAGATTGCCATCCATATCAATAAACACGGCTTCGCCAGGCTCGACATCACGCAACAATTTGAAACCCAGCACATCCAGGGCCACGCTTTCAGAAGCCACGATGTATTCGGTGCCTTTGCTGGTCTCCTGTTTGCCTATGACCAGCGGGCGTATGCCGTACGGATCACGGAAAGCCAGCAGGCCGAAGTTGGCGATCATGGCGACCACTGCATAAGCGCCTTTGCAACGTCTGTGCACACCGGCTACGGCATCAAAGACCATATCGCTGTTGAGCAAAGCACTCTTGGAGGTCGCTTCTATCTCATGTGCCAGTACATTCAACAGCACTTCAGAATCAGAACTGGTGTTGATATGGCGCAGGTCCTGCCTGAACATTTCTGATTTCAGCTGTTCGGAGTTGGTCAGGTTGCCATTGTGGCCGAGCACGATACCGAATGGTGAGTTCACATAAAACGGTTGCGCTTCCGCCGCACTGGATGAGCCGGCGGTAGGATAACGTACATGCGCGATACCGACGTTGCCGACCAGGTTGCGCATATGGCGGGTATGAAAAACATCTTTTACCAGACCATTATTCTTATGCATATGGAAAGTATTACCATCGCAAGTCACGATACCTGCAGCGTCTTGCCCGCGATGCTGTAGCACCAGCAACCCGTCATACAACAACTGGTTCACCGGGTTTTTACCTACAATACCGATAATTCCACACATAGCGACATCCTATCCAAGACTAGATTACAAATTAAATGAGAGACTCATCCGCCTGCTGATGTTCCAAATGCACATGTTCAGCAATACTAGATGGTACCCACGGCAGCAAATTCAAGACCAAGACCTCAACTGGTGCACTCAACATGGCGTTGGTCCAGCGTGCGTCCTTGGGTATATCCGTCATTGCAGCCAGCATCGCCAGTATACAGACGATGAGCACGCCTTTGGCTGCACCAGCCAGGCCGCCCAGCACCCGGTTCAGGCCGCCCAGACCCACAGCCTTGATCAGGGTGGTCAGCAGCAGTGCCAGCAGGGTGCATAAAAAAAGCACCGCTAAAAATATGAACAAAAAGGCCGCAATAGCTTTTACTGCTTCGCCAGGCACTTGTTCCGGAATATAAGTGATCACCTGGCTGTTAAATTTGGTGGCCAGGTAAAACGCCAGCACCCAGCCTATCACTGAAAAAAACTCACGGATAGCACCGCGCATCAATCCAACCAGTATGGAAAAACCAATGATGCCCAGGACTATATAATCAAAAATGGTCATTGCCTGATTCAGGACCTGCTTGCCACAATGCCGCTAAAACCGGCGGCTTCCAGTTTTTTCAGCGCGGCGGCTGCTTCGTTACGCGTGGCGTAGGTACGCGACCGCAAGCGTAACTTTTGCCCGGCAGCATCCACTTTATCGGTGGCCGCATCAAACCCGGCCTGCTTCAACCTGGTTTGCAGTTTTTCCAGATTGCTGGGGTCAGAAAACACGCCAAACTGCACATAAAACTTACCTGAGGTTTTATCGGAAGAAACCGGCTCTTCTTTAGCCACCGGTTTAGCCGGCGCAACTTTGGGTTCAACTTTGGGTTCAACTTTGGGTTCAACTTTGGGTTCTGGTGTTTGGGCAGGTTTTGCTGCCTGGGCTTCAGCGACCTGGGTCGCTGCTGACTGTGCTGGTTTGGCAGGCGCTGCAGCTGTGGCAGCGGCTGTGGTGGGGACTTCTTCTATATGTGCGACCGGGGTTTCTGCGGCAGAGGCTGTTTTTGCTGAGGCGCTGGCAGGCGAGGTCGCATCTACATCGAGTTCGACATCGTCATCCGGCAATTCGAGGATAGGTTCGCGGCTGGCCTGCTGGTTGACGACAGTGATCTCGACATCGTCATGTGCAGGTTCTACTACGCGGTCTTTCAATACGAAAGGCAATACGATCAGCATCAGAATGACCAGGGTGATGGCACCCACCAGCCGTCTGCGGGCCGTTTTCTTCAGTACCAGTTCCTTGTCTGTCAAACTATCTCTTGCCATATCTTTTTAAATTCTCACTCGGATCATTTCGCATCTATCAAGCCACTAGCGCCAGCTAGCTAATTTGGTGAAATCCCTAATTTGGTGAAATCCATCGCTCAGGTGTTATTTCCAGAATAGCAGCCACAGTGAAGAACGAGCCGAACACGATGATTTTATCATTTTTTGCCGCTTTTTTATAACAGCTTGCCAATGCTGCAGGCAGGTCGGCATGGGTTTGCAGTTGCCGTCCGGAAACCCTGTCTGCCAGGCATTGCTGCAGATAGTCAACGCTGGCTGCACGCGGGTGCTGTATAGGCGCGATATGCCATTCATCGATCACATCATGCAGGATCTCGACCACACCGGCGATATCCTTGTCGGAAAGCATGGAAAAAACCGCCAACACCCGGCTGCCATCTGCACTCAGCTGTTGCAGGTTATGGCGCAAGGCCCGTGCTGCATGCGGGTTGTGGGCGACATCCAGGATCACATCCGGCGCGCGTTTCCAGTACTGGAAACGGCCTACCACTTCTGTCGCCGCCAACCCCTGCCGCAAGTCATCTACACTGACAGTCAAACGGGCTTGCAGCGCACGCACGGCATAGATGACACTGGCTGCATTCTGCCATTGATAATCGCCGAACAACTTTAACGAGCCTATCGCCAGTGCGCCCTGAGCATCCTGATATTGTGCCTGTTGCGTGTCGCTGACGTCTATGCTGTAATCCACACCAAAACGCTTTAAAGGCACGCCCAGTGTTTCGACATAGCGCAGCAGTGAGGCCGGAGGTTGTGCGTCGCCGCAAATAGCGATCTGCTGTTGCCGGTAGATGCCGGCTTTTTCATGGCCTATCAATTCGCGTGTATCACCGAGAAACTCCATATGATCAAGATCGACATTGGTGACTATGGCACAATCCGCGTCTACGATATTGACCGCATCCAGACGGCCGCCCAGCCCTACTTCGAGGATGACGATATCCAGCGCTTGTTGCTCAAACGCCCATAGTGCCGCCAGCGTGCCCATCTCAAAATAAGTCAGGGCGATCTCGGCACGCGCCTGCTCCACGGCGGTGAAAGCCGCACACAAGACCTCATCGCTGATCAGCTCGCCCAGCAACCGCACGCGCTCATGGTATTGCACCAGATGCGGCGAGGTATAGCAGCCGACACGGTAGCCTGCGGTGGCGTAAATGCTTTCCAGCATGGCGCAGGTCGAACCTTTGCCATTGGTGCCACCCACAGTGATCACGGTAAAAGGAAACTCAAGCTGCAGGCGGTCGGCGACTGCCTGCACCCGCGACAATCCCATCTCTATGGTTTTGGGATGTAGTGATTCAATATAGCTAAGCCAAGCTTCAACCGTGACCGGCAGCTCGGGCAAGGGTGACGACATCAGGCAACTTTAGAAATGTTCATAAAACTGGCGAGCAGCTGGCTTAACTTCACACGCATCTCGCGGCGGTCAACGATCATGTCGATCGCGCCATGCGTGAGCAGGAACTCGGCGCGCTGGAACCCTTCAGGCAAGGTTTCACGCACGGTCTGCTCAATCACGCGCGGGCCGGCAAAGCCGATCAGCGCATTCGGTTCGGCCACGATCACATCGCCCAGCATGGCAAAACTGGCGGATACGCCACCCATGGTCGGGTCAGTCAGCACCGAGATATAAGGCAGACCGGCTTCAGATAATTTGGTCAATGCAGCGCTGGTCTTAGCCATTTGCATCAATGACAACAGGCCTTCCTGCATACGGGCACCACCACTGGCAGACACGCAGATAAACGCACACTTGTGTTCTATGGCGGCTTGTACGCCACGCACAAAGCGCTCACCCACTACAGAACCCATGGAGCCGCCCATGAATTTAAATTCAAATGCAGCCACCACTACCGGCACGCGCTCTACTGTACCGCGCATGACTATCAGCGCATCTTTTTCCTTGACGTCGCGCTGCGCACTGCGCATACGTTCGGCATAGGTCTTGCTATCCTTGAATTTCAGGGCATCTACCGGCGTCACATCGGCGCCTATCTCAACCCTGGCTTCCGCATCCAGGAAAACATTCAGACGCGCACGCGCACCTAGGCGGTGATGATGCCCGCATTGCGGACACACCTCCAGGTTGGCATCCAGGTCGGTACGGTATAACACCGTCTGGCAGGCATCACACTTATGCCACAGCCCTTCCGGCATATTGCGACGCTCGCCACTGACCGCGCGTTTGATTTTTTGAGGAATTTTATCTAACCAGCTCATAGTTTCTCCTGCTTGTATCTGGGGATGACTCTAGACAGAGTCTATCGCAGTACGTAATTCTTTCATCAAGGCCTGCACATTAGGGATCAGGTTATCGGCATCTGACTGTTCAATGGCAAGCACCATACGGCTACCCACCACTACCGCATCCGCGATCACGGATACTTCGCGCGCTGTCGCTGCATCTTTCACACCAAAACCCACGCCTATAGGCAGGCTGGTGCTGTTGCGGATCTCGGTCACCCGTTTCTTCACTTCAACGATATCCAGGTTACCGGCACCGGTGACGCCTTTGAGCGAGACATAGTAAAGAAAGCCTGTGGCCTGCTTTACGATCAATTCGGTACGCGCTGGCTCGGTGGTCGGAGACAACAGGAAGATACTGTCTATACCCGCCTGCGCCAGTTGCTGATTAAAATCCTCGCACTCTTCCGGCGGATAATCAACCGTCAGCACGCCATCCACACCGGCATCTTTGGCCAGCTCAACGAATTGCGCGGCACCCATGGCTTCGATCGGGTTGGCGTAGCCCATCAGCACGATAGGCGTGGTCTGGTTGGTCTCGCGAAAATCCCTGACCATGGCCAGCACTTTACGCAAGCCCATTTTGTGTACCAGGGCACGCTCACTGGCACGCTGTATCACCGGGCCATCGGCCATAGGGTCAGAAAAAGGCACCCCCAGCTCGATCACATCGGCACCTGAAGCCACCAGGGCATGCAGCAAAGGCACGGTCTGCTCAGGGTTAGGGTCACCCGCCGTAATGTAGGGGATCAGCGCTTTTTTACCTTGCGCCTTGAGTTCAGCAAAAACAGATTGGATGCGAGACATAGCAAGAATTCTTTTTTTAATGGCTGTGGCTACAGCGTGATATTGGAGAGTTTCGCAACGGTATTGATGTCTTTATCACCGCGGCCGGACAGGTTCACCAGCACCGCCTGGTCGGGTGACATGGTTCGCGCCAGTTTCTCGCCATAGGCCAGCGCATGGCTGGATTCCATTGCCGGAATAATGCCTTCGGTACGACACAGCTGGTGAAAAGCATTCATGGCTTCGTCGTCAGTGATGGCGACATATTCAGCGCGTTTGATATCTTTTAACCAGGCATGCTCAGGGCCTACGCCAGGGTAATCCAGGCCAGCCGAAATAGAATGCGTCTCTACGATATTGCCGTCTGCGTCCTGCATCAGGTAAGTGCGGTTGCCGTGTAATACACCGATAGGGCTGTTGGCCGTGAGTGGCGCGGCATGGCTGCCGGTCTCAAGACCGTGGCCGGCTGCTTCCACGCCTATCAGGCGCACACCGTCCACGTCTATATACGGGTAAAAAATGCCCATGGCATTCGAACCGCCGCCTACACAGGCCACCACCGCATCCGGCTGGCGACCTATCATTTCCTGCATCTGCTGCTTGGCTTCTATGCCTATCACCGCCTGAAAATCGCGTACCATCATAGGGTAAGGATGCGGGCCGGCGACGGTGCCGATAATGTAAAAGGTATTGGAGATATTGGTGACCCAGTCACGCATGGCTTCATTCAATGCGTCCTTGAGGGTTTTGGAACCACTTTCCACCGGCACCACGGTCGCACCCAGCAGTTTCATGCGGAACACATTGGGTGCCTGGCGCTTGACATCTTCTGCGCCCATATACACCACGCACTCCAGGCCCAGCCTGGCGGCAATGGTTGCAGTGGCAACGCCATGCTGGCCAGCGCCGGTTTCAGCGATCACCCGTGGTTTGCCCATGCGTTTAGCCAGCAAAGCCTGGCCTATGGTGTTGTTGATCTTGTGCGCGCCGGTATGGTTCAGGTCTTCGCGCTTGAGGTAAATCTGTGCGCCGCCTATCTTGTCGGAAAGGCGTTTGGCATGGTAGATCGGGCTGGGCCGGCCTACAAAATGTTTGAGGTCGTAAGCGAATTCCGCCAGAAACTCGGGGTCGTGGCGATATTTCTCGTACATCACCCGTAATTCTTCCAGGGCTTCTACCAGGGTTTCTGCAACAAACACTCCGCCAAATGGGCCAAAATGGCCCCGCTCGTCTGGCATGTCATACACTTGCATGCGCTACTCCGTATATCATTCTGTTATTCAAACCGCCCTATTGCGTTGCGCATCATGCTCTACCACCCGTTGCATGAATGCGGCTATTTTTTGCGGGGATTTGATCCCCTTTTGTGCTTCTACCCCGCCGCTGACATCCACGGCATAGGGCTGAACCTGCTGTAGCGCCTGCGCGACATTGTCTGGGTTCAATCCACCCGCCAATATGACAGGTTTTTGCAACCCTGCTGGAATCAGGCTCCAGTCAAATGTCTGCCCGGTGCCGCCGACTGCTTTTTCGGAAAAAGTGTCCAGCAACAAGGCGCTGGCCGACGCAAAATCAAGCTCGCATTGTATCAAATTTAGTTCAGGTTTAACGCGGATCGCTTTGTAATATGGCAGATTAAATTTCTCGCAATAGTCTGCCTGCTCGTCACCGTGAAACTGCAGGCAGTCCAGCGCAGTCGTTGCCACCAGTTGCTGCACCTCGGCCACAGCTGCATTTACAAACAAGCCTACTTTACTGATATACGGCGGTAAGGTTGCGATGATGGCTTGTGCTTGCGCCGCCGTCACTGCGCGCGGGCTGGGGGCATAAAACACAAAACCCAGCGCGTCAGCACCGGCATCTATGGCGGCCCATGCGTCCTCCTGGCGGGTGATACCGCAAATCTTAACCCTGGTTCTTTTCATCTGTCTCACTCGCTTAATTCCATTCAGCGTCACACGCAGGCAGCTGCCAGCTGGCATCATAAGTCACGCCGGTAAAGTACAGGCCGTCAGGCATAAAGGTAGGTG
Source organism: Methylophilus luteus (assembly GCF_042676265.1). Taxonomy (NCBI): domain Bacteria; kingdom Pseudomonadati; phylum Pseudomonadota; class Betaproteobacteria; order Nitrosomonadales; family Methylophilaceae; genus Methylophilus; species Methylophilus luteus. The sequence goes on along the minus strand of NZ_JBHTKB010000001.1, from coordinate 702,214 downwards.
GCGAAAGCGTCCTGTCCCTGTTTTGCAATAATGCGCCAAATGCAGCCACATCCAGCTTACCCTGCCCTACATAGACTAACGCCCCCACCACATTACGGATCTGGTGTTGCAGAAAGGCATTCGCCTTAAAGCTGAAAACAATATACTGTCCTTGCTGTGTCACCCCGACGCTGTGCATGGTGCGTATGGGGGAACTGGCCTGGCACTCGCTGGCGCGAAAGGCGCTGAAATCATGTTCACCCAATAGCAGTTGCGCTGCCTGTTGCATGGGTACGATATTCAAGGGCCGGTGATACCAGCCCACGCGCCCATGCTGGCTGGCGGGCGCTACCGCATGGTTATAAAGCACATACTGGTAACTACGCGCCCTGGCGCTGAAACGAGCATGAAAGTCGTCAGCGACTACACAGGCCCAGCGCACCCGCACCCAGGGCGGCAAGTGTGCATTGGTGCCACGCACCCAAGCGGTTTGTGGCCTCTGTGCCGTGGTCTCAAAGTGGGCGACCTGCATCAACGCATGGACGCCGGAATCGGTACGGCCAGCGGCATGCAGTCTTACTTTCTCCCCGGCGACCCTGGCGATAGACTGTTCCAGCGCATCCTGAACTCCGCGGCCATTCGGCTGGCTTTGCCATCCCTGAAAATAAGCACCATGATATTCAATGCCAATCGCAATTTTCATGGCGCATAGTATAAGGGCTGTCTGGCATAACGCCTAATGCCGGCCAGCCTTAAGCACGCATTTTGCTGCAGATATGGCTTTTAGCCGTCTTGGCCAGCGGCGGGCTAAGACTATGCCTGCCATCAGCTACTTGGTTGCGCCATGCAAAAGAAAAAGGCCGGTTACCCGGCCTGTGATTATGCTACTTTTGCCAGTAATTCGCTGGCACGCTGTCGCTGGCGCTCGCCGCCTTCACTGAGCACTTCTTCTATCAGCTCTTTGGCACCTATGATGTCTTCCATATCGATATAGGCCTGGATCAGATCCAGCTTGGTGTTCACCTCTTCCGGCTCACCATCGAACTCGATTGCTGTGTCTTGCGGACTGCTGCCTTCAGGCCCGGCGCCCAGGTCCAGTGAAATCTCGGGGAAAGCGTTTTCACTGCTCAAACTATCTTCAGGCACACGGCTAAGTTTGTCGTCATCACTGGTATCCAGGCTGATCTCTTCCAGCGTCAGCGCATCATCTTCTTCCGGCGTGGCATTAAATGACGTGTCATTCGGCCCACCCAGCTCCAGTGACAGCTCAGGCAAGGATTCAAACACGGCATCATCAGATGAAAGTGTCTGTTCGCCGGTGGTGGCCTGTGTTCTGTCAGGACGACGGGTTTCAGTATCGGCCAGCGCTTCATCCAGGTTCAGTGAAGGCAGGTCTAATGCCTTGGGGGTCAGCTCGGCATCATTCGCGCTATCAGCCGTAGTGGTGGCTGCCGGTGTTTCTGCTGTCGTCGCCGGCGCAATCTCAAAATCGCTCTCACCAGGCACATCCAGCACGGAATCACTTTGCAGTGGCTCTGTCTCCGGCTTGGACTCTTCAACCAGTTCAGGCAAAGGCTCTGCCAGTGATGGCTGAGTAAACGCCAGCATTTCGTCTTTTCGTTCAGCCTGAACTTGCTGTTCTGGCTTTTCTAGCGGCTCATCATTCGCTTCTGCATCAGCAGGCACGCTGAAATCCGTCTGCAATTCTGCGAATTTTTCTGCTTCAGGCTCAGTCACTGTTTCTGCAGCCGTATCGTCCACGATGGCAGGCTCGCTCACACTTCTGGCAGGCTTGTCTGATGACTCGAACTCAAGCGCAGGCGCTTCAAAATTAAAGTGATACCCGTGTTCGGCATCGTCGGCCTCAGCCACCGGGGCTACAGTTGCCGGGTCATCCAGCGCAGGCATCTGGTAGAGTGAGTTCTCAGGGTCCAGCTTTTGCCCCATGGCGACCACTTTAGACCAGGTCTGGTCGTTAGGGCCTACATTGGCATACACGTCAGCTGCCAGCGACTCAAACGCAGCCTTGTTATTGGTGGTCTGGTAGATCTCCAGCAATTTCAGCTTGAGCTCCTGGCGTTCCGGGTCTTTCTGGATCGCATCTTTGAGTATTTCTTCCGCCTGCGCATCGCGGCCATAGGCCATATAGACTTCAGCTTCGGCGATAGGGTCCACATCATGTGAATCTATCATGCCGCCGACGCCGCTTTGCGAGAAGTCGGTCAGGAAAGAGGTGTCGCCGGAAGCGGCCTGCGTATCGCCAAACACGGTATTGTTCTGCATTTCAGTGGCAGGTGCAGTCAGGATCGCGTCTTCAAAGGTATCGATTTCTTTTTTGCGGCGTATCCGTATCAATGCCCACACGCAGATCAGGATAGGAAGAGCGATCAGTGCCCATGGCAATAGCGGGCTGATGTTCTTCAGGCGCTGCAGCAGAATGTGCATAAATGAAGGTTGCTCAGCCTGCACTGTTGGTTCTGCTGTTGCCGGATCTACCGTTGGCGGCACAGCTGGCGTTTCAGGTACGGCTGGTGCCAGTTCTGCCGCCGGTGCCGGCGGTATTTCCGCTGCTTTGGCAGCAGGTGTCTCAGCCTGGGCTTGTGCAGCTTTAGATTCAGCCGTCGCTTGCGCAGCGTTGTTCTCAGCCTGTGCCAAGGAATTATTCTTCAATTCCATCAGCTTTTTCATGTCCGCGACTTGCTTTTCCAGCGCTGCGGCACGAGCTTGCTCTTCCTTGATGGCGTTTTCTCTGGCAGTGGCTTCTTCCTGAGCGGCATTTGCTGCCGCCTTGGCCGCTGCTGCTTTATCGGTCTGCGTAGCGGATTTCTCATCGCCTGCAGAGAGTTTGAGCACATCTTTACCTGCCGGGGCCTGCGGCACGGGTTTTTCCTGCGCGCTGCCTATCTTGCCGGCGGACTGCTGTGTGTTGCCGCCGGTTTCACTGGCAGCAGAATTCTTCACTACATTGGACAAGGCATTCTTGTAAGCCATCCAGTTGGTGTTGTGCTCAGCCACCAGGTTTTTCGCCTGTTGATTGCTGATGGCATTCAAGGTGGCCTGATCCGGCATGCGTATGATCTTGCCTACTTTGAGGCGGTTCATGTTTTTACCGTCGAACGCATCCTGGTTGGAGCGGTAAAGCGCAGCCAGCATTTGCTCCACACTGACATTGTCCGGTTTCATCTGCCTGGCGATCGCATACAGAGTATCACCGCGCTCAGTGGTCAGCGGATCAGCGGTGACGTTGCTATCTGCCGCTGGCTCAATCGGAGCGGCTGGCTTGGCGGCTCCGCTGGGTTTAGCCGCTGCCGGTTTTTTGGCAGCAGGTTTGCTGGCCTCTGATGTTGCGGGCTCAGGCTTTTCGGTCTCAGGCACAGGTGCGGCAGCCGCTTTAGGCGCTTCTGCCGGCAGTTGCGGCTGGCCGGTGACCGGCAAGCCTGCAGATTCCGAGACATAGTTTGAATTGAAACCGGGCGGGTCCAGCAGCAAGGTATATTCTTTGACCAGTCTTCCGGTCGGCCAATCCACCTGGATCAGCATGTCCAGGAAAGCTTCGGTGATCGGTTGTGAACTGGTGAGTTTGAGTATGGGCTGGCCTTTGCTATTGTTGCCGACCGCGATCTGGATATAAGGGTAAGAAGCAGGCTTTTCCAGCATCTGGTCCTGGTAGACCTGGTCAGCCGCCAAAGCTGCCTGGATAGTGCTTAACTCGCCAGGATTAACCGCCAGCAGTTCAATTTCTGCGTTCAGTGGCTCCCCGAGTTTTGAGCTGGACGTCATGGTCCCCAGACCAGCCGCGTGTGCAGTGATGACTGCGCTCAAACTCAAGGTTAAGGCTAATTTTTTTAATTTAAATTTATGCACCCTGGTTAACCCTTATCAATTCATGGCGTCTGTGAACATAGCATCAATCAGTAAGCCACGCAAGCGCGCCAACCGCCTGCCTGTATGCTACAAACCAGCCTAAATAACACTCTATCATCCATTAAATCTTAATGCATGAAAAACAAAAGCCCGAAAAGACCATGATTTCACTGACAAATCATGGCTTTACGGGCTGTATTCTAAACAATTACTTAAGCTTCGACCAGAATACGCAACATGCGACGTAAAGGCTCGGCGGCACCCCATAACAACTGGTCGCCAACGGTAAAGGCCGACAGGTATTCACCGCCCATGCCCAATTTGCGCAAGCGGCCTACTGGCGTGGTCAATGTGCCGGTCACCGCGGCCGGGGTCAGCTCGCGTATGCTGGCTTCACGCTCGTTAGGAATGACCTTGGCCCACTGGTTGGCTTCTGCCAGCATCTGGTTGATCTCATCCAGCGGTACATCCTGGCGCAGCTTGAGGGTTAGTGCCTGTGAATGGCAACGCATGGCGCCTATGCGCACGCACAAACCATCAATCACGATAGGGTCAGCTTCGCGCCCCAGTATCTTGTTGGTTTCTGCGCCGCCTTTCCATTCTTCTTTGCTTTGGCCGTTACCCAGATCTTTGTCTATCCAGGGGATCAGGCTACCAGCCAGCGGCACGCCAAAGTTCTGGGTAGGCATGGTCTCGCTGCGTATGGTGTCAGCCACCTGACGGTCTATATCGAGGATGGCAGAAGCCGGGTTTGCCAGCAACTGCGCTGAAGATGCATTGATAACGCCCATCTGCGCGATCAGTTCACGCATGTTTTGTGCGCCGGCACCTGAAGCTGCCTGGTAAGTCATGGAGGTTGCCCATTCCACCAGGTCAGCCTTGAACAAACCGTTCAAGGCCATCAGCATCAGCGAAACCGTACAGTTGCCGCCTATCCAGTTTTTACCGCCCTGGCTCAGCGCATCCTTGATCACATGCATATTGACCGGGTCGAGGATCACCACCGCGTCTTTTTCCATACGCAAAGTTGAAGCCGCATCTATCCAGTGACCATTCCAGCCACTGCTGCGCAATTGCGGGAAAATCTCGCTGGTGTAATCACCGCCCTGGCAGGAGACGATCGCATCCATCTTGCTCAGCTCTGCAATATCCCTGGCGTCTTTTAACGCAGGCGACTCCTTGCCCACCTTAGGCGCAGCACCTCCCGCTTGTGATGTGGTGAAAAACTGCGGCTCGATATCGGCAAAATCGTTCTCTTGCACCATACGTTGCATGAGCACTGAGCCAACCATCCCGCGCCAACCTACAAACCCTACTTTTAACATGTTAACTCGTTATTCTCGCCGGTCATTCCGGCATAAAAATATTATTGAGAGGACTTTCTCTGTACGGCTTCACCCGCTTTTTCCATATCCTTGCCCACGCCGTTCATTGTGTTGCAACCTGCCAACACCATCGCTACTACTACCAGCATCATTAACTTTGACATTTTCTTCTCCTTAAAAAATCAATCTCTGAAATTACCGAATTTCAACGGAAAATCCGTCACATTCTTTTTAACATACGCAATCGCTTCCTGCAATAAATCGCGTTTAGCACCATTGACCCGCACTGTATCGCCTTGAATAGTGGCTTGTACTTTCATTCCGCTGTCTTTGATCAGCTTGGTGATTTTTTTGGCTAAGTCGCTATCAATACCATCTTGCACGCGCAGATCCTGCTTCACCTTATTACCTGAGACTTTTTGTACATCCTTGTGTTCCAGTCGCTTAGATGATTCAGGTTCTTTCTTTTCCATTGCTGGCAGCAAAATATCTTTTATCTGGTCAAGTTGAAAATCATTGTCACCAAACAAGGTGATCACTTTGTCTTTTTCGTTAAATTCGACTTTGGCGGATGTACCTTTGAAGTCATAGCGATTGGTGATCTGCTTGATCGAAGCATCAATCGAATTCTTCAGGTTGACCATGTCGACTTCGGATGTGATATCAAAACTTGGCATTTTAAAAACCTTTCAAGCGATGGCAGGGCAAGGCGTGAGCGCGCAGGAAGTACATTCAGTACGACAAGCGCTCGCAACGCAGCCCTGCCGAGCCAACTCAATTATTCGAAGTGGCAGACGTAGTCTACTGTTTCGGTCACTTCAATGTCAAAAGACGAACTACCCGGCACCGTGAATTTCTCGCCTGCCTTATAAGTCGTCCAGTTCTCTTCGTCTTTCAGGCGCACCTTGCAGACACCGTCGTTGATCTCCATCAACTCTGGCGAGCCGGTATTAAAGGTCAATGTGCTGGGGAAGATCACCCCCACGGTACATCGCGTGCCATTAGGGAACAGCACGGTGTGGCTGACGCACTTGCCATCAAAATAAATGTTTGCTTTCTTTTTTACGCTGACATGATCAAATTGTGCCATTTTTAAATCCCTGATTAATTTCAATGCGTCGCCAATAAAAGCGCGACTATATCACACAAGAAAACTGTGCGAGCGTGCCTGATTGCAAGTCGCCCGCGCAGCCTGTTTTACATAGCGGCGACGATCTGGTCGCCCATTTCAGAACAGGAGACACGCTTGGTGCCCTCTTCGTAAATATCCCCGGTCCTGTAACCGGCCGCCAGCACTTTTTTCACTGCGTTTTCAATACGCGTAGCGGCGGCTTCATTATCAAAGCTGTAACGCAACATCATGGCGGCAGAAAGGATAGTCGCAATCGGGTTAGCCAGGTTCTTACCGGCGATATCCGGCGCTGAACCGTGTGAAGGTTCGTACAGGCCCTGCTTGCTTTCGTTCAGCGAAGCAGATGCCAGCATGCCGATGGAGCCGGTGAGCATGGAAGCTTCATCGGACAGGATATCGCCAAAAATGTTGCCGGTCACCATCACATCGAACTGTTTGGGGTTACGGATCAACTGCATGGCGGCGTTATCCACATACATATGGCTTAACTCAACTTCCGGATATTCCTTGGCGACATCGATGACGATCTCTTTCCAGAATTCGGTGGTTTCCAGCACATTGGCTTTATCGACTGAACACAGTTTTTTGCCACGCTTCATGGCGATCTCAAACGCCACATGCGCAATGCGGCGCACTTCCGGCTCGCTGTAGATCATGGTGTTAAAACCTTCGCGCACGCCTTCATCGTTGGTGCGTATACCGCGCGGCTGGCCAAAATACACATCACCGGTCAACTCACGCACTATCATGATGTCCAGCCCGGCCACCACTTCCGGCTTCAGGGTTGAAGCATTAGCCAGTTCGGGGAACAACACAGCCGGACGCAGGTTGGCGAACAGGCCCAAATCCTTGCGGATAGCCAGTAAACCGCGCTCCGGGCGCAAAGGACGCTCCAGCGTGTCGTATTGCGGGCCGCCAACGGCACCCAGCAATACCGCATCAGCCGCCCTACAGATCTTTTGCGTGAACTCAGGGTAAGGATGACCGTACTGGTCATAAGCCTGGCCGCCCAGAGGCGCTTCGGTAAAGGTCATGTCCAGACCGTCTTTTTTCAATACTTCCAGCACGCGCAAGGCCTGGGCAACGATCTCCGGGCCTATGCCGTCACCGGGTAAAACTGCGATATTCAATGCCATGTTCTAAGGATTCCTTTTTAAAAATTGTCAGACTGCAAACCGTCGCGAGCGCTTTATATTCAAGGCGCACGGAGCGCATGAAACGAGACAGTACGATAAGTACGGCGAGTTTCAGAGCACCGCGCAACGCAGAAGATAAAGCGCGCAGCAGGTTTTATGCGAATAGCCAGGGTTGGGCGGCCTGATGCTTTTGCTCAAACGCCTTGATCTCATCCGCATGCTGCAACGTCAGCCCTATCTCATCCAGGCCATTAAGCAGGTTGTGTTTGCGGGTGGGCGTGATGTCAAAAGTGAATGACTGGCCGGAAGGTGTAGTCACCGTTTGCGCCTGCAGATCCACGTTCAGCATGTAGCCTTCGTTTGCCTGGCACTCTTTGAACAGCACATCCACTCGTTCGGCACTGGCGACGATAGGCAAGATGCCGTTTTTGTAGCAGTTGTTGAAGAAGATGTCGGCAAAGCTGGGCGCGATCAGCACGCGAAAGCCCTGGTCTTCAATCGCCCACGGCGCGTGCTCACGCGAGGAACCACAGCCGAAGTTATCGCGTGCCAGCAGCACTTGCGCACCCTGGTAGCGTGGCTGGTTGAGCACGAAATCCTTGTTTAAAGGACGTGTGCTGCAATCCATGCCTGGCTCGCCGTAATTGGTGTAACGCCATTCATCAAACAGATAAGGACCAAAACCCGAGCGCTTGATCGATTTGAGAAACTGCTTGGGAATAATCGCATCGGTATCGACGTTGGCCCTGTCCAGCGGACAGACTAAACCGTTTAAAGTACTAAATGCTCTCATAGTGTGCTCCTTTATACGCTGCGTACATCGACGAAATGCCCGGCGATCGCTGCCGCCGCGGCCATTTCCGGGCTCACCAGATGGGTACGCCCGCCTGGGCCCTGGCGACCTTCAAAGTTACGGTTAGAGGTAGAGGCGCAACGCTCACCCGGCTCCAGGCGATCAGCATTCATGGCCAGACACATGGAACAGCCCGGCTCGCGCCATTCAAAACCGGCATCGATAAATACTTTGTCCAGCCCTTCTGCTTCGGCCTGGCGTTTCACCTGGCCAGAACCAGGCACTACCATGGCCAGCTTGATATTGCCGGCGATCTTCTTGCCTTTGGCGACACCGGCGGCGGCACGCAGGTCCTCGATACGTGAGTTGGTACACGAGCCTATGAATATCTTGTCCAGCTGAATCTGCTCCAGTGGCGTATTGGCATTCAGGCCCATGTATTTCAGTGCATTCTCTATACTGGTACGCTTGGTGGCATCGCCTTCCAGCGCAGGATCAGGCACGTTAGAGCCTATAGGCAGCACTTGTTCCGGCGAGGTTCCCCAGGTCACCTGTGGCGCGATGTCAGCGCCTTGCAGTTCGACAACCGCGTCATACACGGCATCGGCATCCGATTGCAGTGTCTTCCAGTAAGCCACGGCTTTATCCCAGTTTTCGCCTTTAGGCGCATGCAAACGGCCCTGCAGGTAAGCAGCGGTTTTCTCATCCGGTGCAACGATCCCGGCACGCGCACCGGCTTCGATCGCCATATTACACAGCGTCATACGGCCTTCCATGGACAGGCCACGGATCACTTCGCCACCGAATTCGATCGCATAACCGGTACCGCCAGCGGTCCCTATCTTGCCTATGATAGCCAGTGCGACGTCTTTAGCCGTGACGCCTTTGCCCAGCTGGCCATCGACTTTGACCAGCAGGCGTTTGGATTTTTTGGCCACCAGTGTCTGTGTCGCCATCACATGCTCTACCTCTGAGGTACCTATGCCATGGGCAAGCGCGCCGAATGCACCATGGGTAGAGGTATGGCTATCGCCACAGACCACGGTCATGCCTGGCAGCGTGGTGCCGTTTTCAGGCCCAATGACGTGAATAATGCCTTGGTCTTTGTTTTTAAACGGGAAATACACCAGTGCGCCGAACTCCTTGATATTGCTATCCAGGGTTTCAACCTGCAGGCGTGAGATAGGGTCTTCAATGCCCTTATCCCAGTCTTTGGTCGGCGTGTTATGGTCAGGGTTGGCCACGATGGAGCTGTTACGCCACGGTTTGCGCCCGGCAAGACGCAAGCCTTCAAACGCCTGTGGACTGGTCACTTCATGCACCAGATGGCGATCGATATAGATCAGACAGGTTCCGTCTGCCTCCTCGCGCACTACATGGGTATCCCATAATTTGTCGTACAGTGTTTTGCCTGCCATGACCGTTCCTTTCAAATCTTAGCTATCAAATCATACAAATGATAAAACACGCGCAGAATACCTAAATTTTAATACCCTTACAAGAATATGATTTATACTAGTATCAAGACTAATAGGATAATGAAATCAAATGGATACGCGACGTCAGGAGCTTGCCGAATTTCTACAGGCCATGCGCCAGCGTGGCAGCCCGGAAGCATTTGGCTTCCCCTCTGGCTCACGCAGGCGTACGCAAGGCCTGCGCCGTGAAGAAGTCGCGCAACTGGCCGGCATCAGTGCCACCTGGTATACCTGGATAGAGCAGGCACGCGAGATCAATGTTTCACCCGACGCATTGGACCGGCTGGCCACAGCGTTAAAACTCAGCAAGACCGAACGCAGCTATTTGTTTGATATGGCAGACAGGCGCGACCCGCAAGCGCATCAAAGCGAAGTCGATACCGCGCCTGAGACTTTAGTCAGCATACTGAGCCAGATACAAGTGCCCGCCTATATCATGGGCCGTACCTGGGACCTGCTGGCCTGGAATGATGCGGCGTCCACCCTGTTTAGCGGTTTGCTGGATATAGACTGGCCAACAGGCCAGCACCCCAACCTGCTCAGATTCGTGTTTGCCAACCCGCTCGCCCGCCAATTCGTGGTCAATTGGGAGATGCGCAGCCGGCGCCTGGTGGCAGAGTTCAGGGCAGATTGCCGTTCACGCCTGGAAGAGCCCGAAGTCAAACAGTTAGTCGACGAACTCAGTAGCAGCAGCCCTGAGTTTGATAGGTTCTGGAAACAGCATGACGTGCTGGAAAGGCAAGGCGGGCAACGGGAGTTTCAGCACCCGCAAGCCGGACTGATCCAGTTTCAGCAAGTCACACTACGCCTGGTAGAACAGGAACAACTTAAACTGGTGTTGTTGCAGCCGGTTTAAGCCTGTGATGGTTGCGTTTTTGCCAGCTTGTACTCGATGGCATCTTTTAATGCCAGCCACGAAGCTTCGATAATATCTGACGACACGCCTATGGTGGTCCAGTTGCTGTGCTGGTCTGTAGACTCTATCATCACGCGTACTTTGGCTGCCGTGGCCTGATTAGAGTCCAGCACCCTCACCTTGTAATCGACCAGCTTGATGTCTTTGATCACAGGATAAAACGGCTCCAGTGCCTTGCGCATGGCCTTATCCAGCGCATACACCGGGCCGTCGCCATAGGCGGTAGCTTCTGATTCCTGCTCGTTGACGAACAGCTGCACGGTGACCGCAGAATTGATGCCATTGATAGAAGGCTCATGGATATACACGCTATATTGTTTGAGCCGGAAGTAAGGCTGAAACTTGCCCAGCAGCTTTTGCATGAGCAGATCAAACGAGCTTTCTGCACTTTCAAACTGGTAGCCTTCGTGCTCCAGCGCTTTCAAATGTTCCAGTATCTGGATGGCAGCCTGGGACTCTTTGGTGAGTGTAGGATCTATCTGCTGCAGTTTATTCAGGATAGCACCGCGCCCCGCCACCTCAGACACCAGGATATGCCGCTCATTACCGACCACATTCGGGCTGATATGCTCGTAAGACCTGGGGTTTTTATTCACCGCATCGATATGCATGCCGCCTTTATGTGCAAACGCATCATGGCCGACATAAGGCGCTTTATCATTGAAAGTGACGTTCGCCACCTCACTGACAAAGCGGGCCGCCGCCGTCAGTTCAGACAGCTGGCTGGCAGAGATACATTCCAGCCCCAGCTTGAGTTGCACGTTAGGGATGATAGACACCAGGTTGGCATTGCCGCAGCGCTCGCCTATGCCGTTAATGGTGCCCTGTACCTGCACCGCACCGGCCTGCACGGCGGCGACGGAATTGGCCACCGCCATCTCGCAATCATTATGGCAATGTATGCCTATGGCCAGCGGTGCAAAACGTTCAACCACGGCACGGGTGATGGTTAAGATCTCGTCAGGAAAGGTGCCGCCATTGGTATCGCACAAAGCCAGCACATCGGCACCGGCATCGGCGGCCGCCTGCAAGGTGCTGAGAGCGTATTCTGCATTGGCTTTATAGCCATCGTAAAAATGTTCGGCATCAAACACCACTTCTTTGCCCTGCGACTTCAAGTAGGCGATAGTGTCGCCTATCATGGCCAGGTTTTCAGCCAGCGTGGTGCGCAAAATATCGGTGACCTGGTAATCCCAGCTCTTGCCGAAGATGGCGACTGCCTGCGTATTGGCCGACAGCAAGGATTGCAGATTCTTGTCTTCTGCAGCTGTGATACCGATACGCCGTGTGCTGCCAAAGGCGATGATTTTGGCGTGCTGTAGATCGAGTTCACCCACGCGGGCGAAAAACTCTAAATCTTTGGGGTTGGAGCCGGGGTTGCCGGCTTCGATATAGCCTATGCCTAGTTGATCCAGGCGCTGTACGATCTTCAGTTTATCCTCAACTGAAAATGAAACACCCTGCGCTTGTGCTCCATCGCGCAGGGTAGAATCATAAGCAATCACACGTTGCCCGGGCATAAGGTTTATTTTTTGCGGTTATGCAGGTTCGCCGCAATACGCATTCTTAGAGCGTTGAGCTTGATAAAGCCGCCTGCGTCTTTCTGGTCATACGCGCCTTTGTCATCTTCAAAGGTAGCAATGGTCGAATCAAACAGTGAGTCGGTTTTACTGTCACGGCCAACGATGATCACATTGCCTTTATACAGTTTGACGCGCACCCAGCCATTGACTGTCGCTTGTGTGTGGTCTATCAGTGTCTGCAGGGCAAGACGCTCCGGGCTCCACCAGTAGCCGTTATAGATCAGGCTGGCGTAGCGTGGCATTAAATCATCTTTCAGATGCGCGACTTCGCGGTCCAGCGTGATGCTTTCGATGGCACGGTGCGCCTTGAGGATGATGGTACCGCCAGGTGTTTCATAGCAGCCGCGTGATTTCATGCCTACATAGCGGTTCTCTACCAGGTCCAGACGGCCTATGCCGTGCTTGCCGCCTATGCGGTTAAGCTCAGCCAGGATCTCGTGTGCTTTCAGGGCTTTGCCATTCAATGCCACGATGTCACCGTTCTTGAATTCGATATCCAGGTATTCGGCTGCGTCAGGTGCTTTTTCCGGTGACACAGTCCAGCGCCACATATCTTCTTCGGCTTCGGCAGACGGGTCTTCCAGATGGCGGCCTTCGTAAGAGATGTGCAGCAGGTTCGCATCCATGGAATACGGGCTGCCGCCCTGCTTGTGTTTCATTTCAACCGGGATAGCGTGTTTTTCGGCATAAGCCAGCAGCTTTTCACGCGACAACAGATCCCACTCACGCCATGGCGCGATGATCTGGATATTCGGGTTGAGTGCATAAGCGCCCAGTTCAAAACGTACCTGGTCGTTGCCTTTGCCGGTCGCGCCATGCGAAATGGCATCGGCTTTGGTTTCATTGGCGATCTCGATCAGGCGCTTGGCGATCAGCGGGCGCGCGATAGAAGTACCCAGCAGGTATTCGCCTTCATACACGGTATTGGCACGGAACATAGGGAACACGAAGTCGCGTACGAATTCTTCGCGCAGGTCATCGATATAGATTTCCTTGACGCCGAATTTTTGCGCTTTTTCACGCGCCGGCTCCAGCTCTTCGCCCTGGCCCAGGTCAGCGGTGAAAGTCACCACTTCACATTGATAGGTGTCTTGCAACCACTTCAAGATCACCGAAGTATCCAGCCCGCCGGAGTAGGCCAGGACTGCTTTTTTAATATCGCTCATTAATGCTTGTTTCCTTAAAAACGTTTACCAAACAGGCCGCAGCCACAGGCCATCTCCTGTGCTGCCGGGCCGACAAGGTCAATCAACTTTGCCCAATAACAAATATTCCATCAATGCTTTTTGCGTGTGCAGACGGTTTTGGCTACGGCCGTTTCACTTAACCTGAAGGTTAGCCTGCGCCGAAACAGTTTGCACATATAAGCTGACGCTTATATTACCTTCCCAAGCAGAAGGTACTCCATGAGTGCCTTCTGCGTGTGCAATCTGTTTTCAGCTTCATCCCACACCACGCTTTGCTTGCCATCTATCACTTCGGCGGCCACTTCTTCACCACGGTGGGCCGGCAGACAATGCATGAATACGGCGTCGGCTTTGGCGACGCGCATCATATCGGCATCGACTTGCCAGTCGGCGAAATCTTTACGCCGTTCTTCATTCTCGGCCTCAAAACCCATGCTGGTCCACACATCCGTGGTCACCAGGTCAGCGTCACGTGCAGCTTCCATAGGGTCGGCAAATGACTCGAAATGATCGGTGCCATACAGGTTGGCACGCTCAAACTCGACTTCATAGCCCGGCGGCGTAGATACATGCACGTTGAAATCCAGCACTTCTGCCGCTTGCAGCCAGGTATTGCAGACATTGTTGCTGTCGCCTATCCAGGTCACGGTTTTGCCCTGTATAGGGCCACGGTGCTCGATAAAAGTGAAAATATCGGCCAGTATCTGGCACGGGTGGTATTCGTTGGTCAGGCCATTGATCACCGGCACGCGCGAATTCTGGGCAAAGCGTTCAATGATGCTTTGTTCAAAGGTACGTATCATCACGATGTCGCTCATGCGCGAGATCACTTGTGCCGCGTCTTCAACCGGTTCGCCACGCCCCAGCTGCGAGTCGCGCGTATTCAGGTAAATGGCGGAGCCACCCAGTTGCTGCATGCCGGCCTCGAAAGACAGACGCGTACGCGTGCTGGCTTTTTCAAAGATCATGACCAGGGTACGGTCTACCAGCGGCCAGTATTGTTTGTAGTTTTTAAACTGCGCTTTAATCCATTTGGCGCGGGCAAAAATATGCTCTATCTCATCCCGTTCCAGATCATTAAATTGCAAAAAATGTTTGATACTCATGATAATTCGGCGCAGTTAACTCACGCGCTTGCCTTTAAAAAGTTCAAAATCAGTGGGGCCAGCCTGTTCACCAGCTCTTCGGCCTCTTGCTTGTTCATCACCAGTGACGGCAACAACCGTATCACTTTCTCAGAAGTCACATTAATCAGTAATTTAGCTTCCAGGCCCTGTTTTACCAAATCAGCACACGGCCTGGCCAGTTCTATGCCTATCATCATACCGGCATTGCGTATCTGCACCACACCGGCCTGCCCTTTGAGTGCGGCAGTCAGCGACTGGTTGATATAGTCACCGATCACCTGTGCATTCTCGCGCAGGTTCTCTTCGGCGATGATATTCAGTGTCGCCAGGCCGGCGGCAGTCGCCAACGGGTTGCCACCAAAAGTGGAGCCATGCTTGCCTGGGGTGAAAGTTTCAGCCGCTACGCCACGCGCGACACAAGCACCTATAGGTACACCTGAGCCCAGGCCTTTGGCCAGCGTCATCACGTCAGGCACGATGCCGGTATGCTGGAAAGCGAACCAGGTGCCTGTCCTGGCGATGCCGGACTGTACTTCATCGAGCATCAGCAGCCAGCCATTAGCATCACAGATCTCGCGCAAGCCCTGGAAATAGCTTTTCAGGCTGGCCGGAATATGCACACCACCTTCGCCCTGTATAGGCTCAACCAGAATAGCCACCACATTGTTTTTATGGCTGGCTATGGTTTTGATCGCTTCCAGGTCATCAAACGGCACCCGTAAAAAGCCACTCACCAGCGGCTCAAATCCGGCTTGCACCTTGCGGTTGCCGGTGGCTGACAAAGTTGCCATGGTCCGGCCATGGAAGCTCTGGTCCATGACGATGATCTCAGGATGGTCTATGCCCTTGTTATGTCCGTGTAGACGCGCCAGCTTGATCGCCGCCTCGTTCGCTTCGCAGCCGGAATTGCAGAAGAATATCCTGTCCATGCCGGAAATCTCGGCCAGTTTATCGGCCAGTGCTGCTTGCTCGGCAATCTGGTAAATATTCGAAACATGGATCAGCCTGGCGATCTGCGCATTAAGTGCGGCGACAAATTTCGGGTGGGCATGACCGAGGCCATTGACGGCTACGCCAGACAGCGCGTCCAGATAGCGATCACCGGCAGTGTCTGTCAACCAGACACCCTCGCCCTGGACAAAAGTCACAGGCTGCCTGCCATAGGTGTTCATTAAATGTTCGGAATGCATTTCAAAACCCTTTATCAAAAAACAAAAACGGCGGCTCAAGCCGCCGTAACCGTCTTAAACCGTTTAAAACCCTAATACCGCCCTATGGCTCAGGCCATTCGCCATAAAAAACAACATGGGAATAGACAGCATCATATTGGTACGCGATGCCAGCATCGCCACACGTCGCGCCTTGTTTTTGGCGGTATCGTCCGCCGCCACCAGGCCCAGTATCTTTTTCTGGTTAGGCCAGATCAATACCCAGACATTGATCAGCATGATAGTACCCAGCCAGGCCCCTATGCCTATGGCTTCATAGCCGTTACGCAGCATAAACGCATCATGCATATGTGCGCCCAGCAAAGCCGCGCCGGCCAGCCAGGTCACCACCGCAGACCAGCGGAACCACAACAAGGCCCTGGGGGCCACATGTTTGCTGATGCCGGCAGCCGTGCCATCAGCGGCAGCCGCTTTCAAAGCCGACATTTGCACCAGGTTAAAATAATAAAGC
The DNA here is from genome assembly GCF_042676265.1 of Methylophilus luteus. Taxonomy (NCBI): domain Bacteria; kingdom Pseudomonadati; phylum Pseudomonadota; class Betaproteobacteria; order Nitrosomonadales; family Methylophilaceae; genus Methylophilus; species Methylophilus luteus. The sequence goes on along the minus strand of NZ_JBHTKB010000001.1, from coordinate 686,014 downwards.
AGGCCTACCCAGGTAATGCCTGCCAGAAGGTGTATCCAACGCGCCAGTGCCGGTACCAGTTCCATGGTCAGCTCCCGGCCACAATAAAATTCTTCAGGAAAAACACCAGTGCCAGCGTCAATAACACGCCTGCAATAATGGTGCCTGCAATAGATTCCAATGGATTTTTCATGCGTTCCCCCTCATGTATGTCGCCAAATAAGCACGCGTCAGCGCTAAGTCTTACGGTGCACGCTGTAGTGATTTCACCTGCTCTCAAGCGGGATTTTTATAGTGAAATCACAATATTGGCGAATGCTGGAGATTACCGCAAAAGTGTTTATTTGACAAGTTTGCAGGGCAGACTGAGCACCTCATAGACGCTTACACAGATGATGGCTGCTGTTTTTCGTTTTATAATGCGCGGCGGCATTATGAATGTGCGTTTGAGATTCAAGCGCCTCACTCTGAGGGAATACACACACCATGGCAACAACCGATATCGATGTACTGCTGGTTGGCGGCGGCATCATGAGCGCCACACTGGCGATACTGCTGCACCGGCTGGACCCCGGCCTGCATATCTGCATGGTAGAAAAACTCGATGATGTCGCCCTCGAAAGTTCAGATGCCCTGAATAATGCAGGCACCGGCCATGCCGGTTACTGTGAGCTGAACTACACGCCAAAAAACAAGAATGGCGGCATTGAGATACGCCGCGCGCTTGAAATCAACGCCGCCTTTGAAGTCTCGCTGCAATGCTGGTCTACGCTGGTAAAAGAAGGTGTACTGAACGCCGACTTCATTCAGCGGGTGCCGCACCTGAGTGCGGTGTGGGGCGAGCACAACAGTGCATTTTTGCGCCAGCGCCATGCATTGCTGAAAGCGCATCCGCTATTCGCCGAAATGCAGTGGAGTAACAAGCCAGCCACGCTGAACGACTGGATGCCATTGATGATGGCAGGCCGCCAGCAGGCGGATCATATGTCGGCTACCCGTGTTGCGCACGGTTCGGATGTGAATTTTGGTGCGCTGACCCGGCAACTGGTGGCGTATCTGAAAACGCAGCCTAACTTCAGCCTGCTGACGCAATCACGTGTCAGCAAACTGAAACAGCAAGCCAAACAGCCTAAATGGCAAGTGCATATACAGAATCTGGTTTCAGGCAAGTCACAAGCTTACAACGCCGGCTTTGTGTTTCTAGGCGCTGGCGGCGGCGCCTTGCCGCTGCTGCAGCAATCGGGCATTGCCGAAGCCCAGGGCTATGGCGGTTTTCCGGTGAGCGGGCAATGGCTGATCTGTGATAACCCGGCGCTGATAGAAAAACATCATGCCAAAGTTTACAGCCAGGCAGCGGTGGGTGCCCCGCCCATGTCGGTACCGCATCTGGATACGCGCATGATACAAGGCAGACCGGCGCTGATGTTTGGCCCCTATGCCGGCTTTACTACGCGCTTTCTCAAACAGGGCTCGCGTTTTGACCTGGCTAAATCAGTCAAATTCAAAAACATCAAAAGCCTGCTCGGCGTGTGCAGACACAATGTCGACCTGACCAAATACCTGGTCAAGGAAGTGTTTCAAGGCCATGAGCAGCGCATGCAGGCCTTGCGCGTATTCCTGCCTGAAGCCAACAGCCAGGACTGGCACCTGGCACATGCCGGGCAACGGGTGCAGATCATCAAGCGCTGTCACCAGCATTGGGGCAAACTGGAATTCGGCACCGAGATCGTGTCTGCTGCCGATGGCAGCCTGGCGGCCTTGCTCGGCGCCTCACCCGGCGCATCGGTCAGCGTCAAAGCTATGCTGGACGTGCTGGAGCGCTGTTTTGGCAGCCGCATGCAAAGCCAGGCATGGCAAGAATCATTAAAAGCGCTGATCCCCTCTTATGGCGAATCACTGATAGACGATGCCGCCCTGCTGGCGCGGGTACGCCGCGACACTTTAAGCACATTAAATTTAGCGTCATAAACAATTGATTTTATAGTTAAAAATTAGAATTCTTGCGCAACAGCAACGCATAGCAACAACAAAAAAATTGAATTTCACCGGCAAAAGTATGGTCCAGCCTACAAATATTTAAAAAACTGAAAGCCTTTGTTTATGTCTTACTTTGCTTCTGCACACCGTCACACGCTCCGTTTTAACCTGGCCAGCCTGGGCTTGCCTAAAGCCAGTTCCCTGCTGGCGAGCCTGACCCTGGCAAGCTGGGCTCTGGCCGGCTGTCAGGCGACTGAGGCACAGAACAAGCCTATACAAACGCCGGACTTTGGCGAGCACGTGATCATCATGGACCCAACCATGCCGGCGGCTGAGGTGCAAAACAAGCTGGACGCTATCTTCAAGCTGCAGGAAAGCAACCAGTTTGGTCCGGAGCGCTACGCCGTGCTGTTTAAACCCGGCGTTTACCACAATAAAGTCAGGCTGGGTTTTTATACCCAGCTGTTAGGGCTGGGGCAGTTTCCCGATGACGTCATGCTGCAAGGCGGCATCCAGGTAGAAGCCTCCTGGCATGACGGGGATGCCACACAGAACTTCTGGCGCAGTGTAGAGAACCTGTCGGTGACGCCGGATAACGGCACCATGCAGTGGGCAGTCTCGCAAGCCTCACCTTTGCGCCGTATCCATGTACGCGGCAATATGCTGCTCGATGACAATGGCGGCTGGTCCAGCGGCGGCTTTATCGCTGACAGCCTGGTCGATCAGCAGATCAACTCCGGCACCCAGCAACAATGGCTGACCCGCAACGCGAGCATAGGTAGCTGGACTAACGAGAATTGGAATATGGTGTTTGTAGGCGTTAAAAACGCGCCTGAATCAAAAAACTGGCCTACCCCGCCGTATACCGTGGTCGAACAAACACCGCTGGTCAGTGAAAAACCGTTTTTAACCATAGATGGCAGCGGCCAGTACAGCGTGTTCGTCCCCGCCTTGCGTAAAAACACTCAGGGCGTCAGCTGGCAGGAGACGCATGTGCCAGGGGCCAAGCTGCCGCTGGATAAATTCTATATCGCCAAGGCGGCAACTGACAGCGCCGCCACGCTGAATGCCGCGCTCGACGCAGGCAAACATCTGTTGCTGACGCCGGGCATTTACAAGCTGGATGCCCCAGTGCAGGTGAAAAACCCTGATACCGTGGTGTTGGGCCTGGGCATCGCCACCCTGCTGCCGACTGCCGGCAATGTGGCGCTGACAGTGGCGGATGTCGATGGGGTAAAGATCAGCGGTGTGCTGTTTGACGCCGGTGAGAAAAACTCTGAGGTATTGCTGCAGGTCGGTGACAAAAAATCTGCCACCAGCCACGCACAAAACCCTATCGCCCTGCACGATGTGTTTTTCAGGGTGGGTGGTGCCGCGGTGGGCAACGCGACGCATAGTGTCATCATCAACAGCAACCATGTCATCGGTGACAACTTGTGGGTGTGGCGCGGTGACCACGGCAACGGCATAGGCTGGGCCACCAATAAAACCAAGCATGGCATTATCGTCAATGGCGACAATGTCACCATGTATGGCTTGTTTGTAGAGCATTTCCACGATTACCAGACTTTATGGAATGGTGAATATGGTGAGGTCTACTTCTACCAGAGTGAGGCACCTTACGATGTGCCGGATCAGCAAAGCTGGATGAATGGCAGTACCAATGGCTATGCCTCATATAAGGTCGCTGACCATGTGCAACATCACAAAGCCATAGGCATGGGCGTTTACTGTTTCTTTGATACCAATACCAGCGTCAAGCTGCATAGTGCGATCGAAGCACCTAGCGGCCCGGATATACACTTTGACCATATCACCAGTGTGTCACTGGGTGGTACTGGCGAGATCACCCATGTGCTGAATGAGCAGGGTGAAAGAGCTTATGACAAAAACTATGTGTCCAGGATGATCAGTCAGTAAAGCTGGCCTGGCGAAAATCGCCAGCCTTTTAGGACGACAAAGAGCCGAAAATGATACCCATTTTCGGCTCTTGCTTTTAGCGCTGCACACTAGAAATCTGGCGTTGCACTTTATAAATTTAGCGTTTCACTTAATAAATTTAGCGCTGCACTTTACGATCAAGAAAGTCGTGCATCAGCCGGCCTATCTGGTCGCCCTCTTCTTCTAATGCAAAGTGGCCGCTATCCAGCAGGTGCAACTCAGCCTGTGGCAGATCCCTCAGGTAAGGCGTGGCACCGGCAGCCGGGAATATTTTGTCATTCTTGCCCCAGACGATAAGCATGGGCGGCTGATGTTTACGGAAATACGCCTGCCATGCCGGATAAAGCGGAGGGTTGCTGCCATAGCTGTAAAACATCTCGATCTGAATATCCTTGTTTCCAGGGCGGTCCAGATAGGCCTGGTCTAGCATCCAGGCATCCGGGCTCACATGCAGGGCCGGATCACGAAAGCCTTCGCTGTACTGCCATTTTGTCGCGTCCAACTCCAGCACTGGGCGCAATTTGGCGGCATTCGCTTGCGTTTTATCCTTCCAGTAGGCTTTGACCGGGTCCCAGAACGGATTGTCTATGCCTTCCTGGTATGCATTGCCGTTCTGCACCACGATGGCACTGATTCTTTCCGGGTGCGCCGCCGCCAGGCGATAGCCTACAGGTGCGCCATAATCCTGCACGTAGAGGGCATATCTGTTCAAACCGATCTCGCTAGTCAGTTTATCCACCACTGCCGCCAGGTGATCAAAGCTATAAGTGAATTTGTCCATTGCTGGCTGGCCACTTTGACCATAACCGGGATAATCAGGCGCGATCACATGGTAACGGTCGGCCAGTTGCGGGATCAGGTTGCGAAACATATGTGACGAGCTGGGAAAGCCATGCAGTAGCAGCACGGCAGGGGCATTCTTAGGGCCGGCTTCGCGATAGAACACTTTCACGCCATCTATCACTACCGTGTGATAAGAGACCGCCGTTTCCTTGCTGCTGGTGTGGCTGGCAGTCTCTGCCGCCGTGGCCTGTGTCACAGGCAAAACCAGTGCAGTCATCAGCGCCGCCAGCATGACTGGCATTTGAACCGCGAGTTTTAATGTGGTGTAGTTCATCATTTATCCTTTGTCATTGAAGTTAAAAACCGAACAAACTCGGTATGACGCAATGTAACCGGATAAAGATGTGGCAAGAATTAGCGGCAGATCAATACACTGTTTCGCTAAACGTAATAATGCCTGTAGAAATTGGCCGTACGGCTATTGAATTTGCTAGATTAGGCGGTCTGCTGCCCGTACAAACGCTGGTAAACACTGCCAGCCTGCTGTACCAGCGTTGCGTGCTGGCCTTCCTCGATAATGCGTCCGCCATCAAATACCAGTACGCGGTCAGCCTCTTTCACCGCCGACAGCCTGTGGGCGATGATAATGGTGGTGCGACCACGCAAAAAGTCATGCATGGCGGCATGCAGCAAGGCTTCGGTGTGCGTATCCAGCATGGAAGTCGCCTCATCGAGTATCACCACTTGCGGTTGCTTGAGCATCATGCGCGCGATCGCCAGCCGCTGACGCTGGCCACCAGACAGGCGTACGCCGCTGCGGCCCAGCTGGGTATCCAGCCCGTCGGGCAGATCGCGGATAAACTGTGCCAGCTGCGCCACTTGCAGCACTTGCCACAAGGCGTCATCAGAATAAGCTTGTTGCATGGCCAGGTTCTGCCGCACGCTATCGTTGAACAGCATGGGGTGTTGCAACACCACGCCCACATGTTCGCGGACCTGGGCATAACCCAGCTGTGCGATCGCTTGTCCGTTAAACAGGATCTCGCCCTGGTTAGGCGCGTATAAACCCAGCAATAACTGCACCAGGGTGGATTTACCAGCGCCGGAAACACCGACCAGGGCCACCTGTTCGCCCGGCGCAATAGTCAGACTGACCTGGTCCAGGATAGGGTCACCTTCGCCATAGGCGAATGTCACCTGTTTTAAGTCTATCGCTGCCGGTTGCTGGCTATTAAAGCCCTGCACCAGTGCCGGGTAATGCGGTTCTTCTTCCGCTTCCAGCACCTGGTTGATACGCGCCAGCGCTGCTTTGGCGGCGTAATAGGAATACTGCACCGTTAGCAATTCCTGCACCGGGCCCATCATGAACCAGAGGTAGCCGAATACGGCGATCATTTGCCCGACTGACAGATCAGAGAACACCACCATCAGCATGGCAACAGCGCGGAAGATCTCAAAACCGAACAGGAAGATGCCGAATGACAGACGCGATAAGGCATCTGATTTCCAGCCTGAAGCGGTGGCGGCTACCCGCACCTCCTCAGCCGCCTGTTTGGCTTTTTGCAGAAAGCGTTTGTCACTGTTGCTGGCGCGTAGCTGCTGCATGACTTCCAGCGTCTCGCTCACTGATTGCGACAACACTTCAAACGCGTTGTTTTCACGCTGCTTCCACAGTTTGACCTTCTTGCCCAGCACCATGGTCAGCGCGATTACAAACGGGTTCAGCAGCAGGATGATCAGTGCCAGTTGCCAGTGCATCCACAACAGCACCACGGCGACGCCTATCGCGCTCAACACCGCCACCAGCACCTTGGCGACGGTTTCACCGAGGAATTTATCCAGCGTTTCGATATCGGTGAGCAGGCGCGCCGTGATCTGCCCTGCCCCCAGGCTTTCATAGACCTGCATGCGTATGCGTGCCAGCTTGTCCAGCAGTGTCTGCCGCACGCCCAGGGTCGCCTGCTTGGATAAGCCAACAAAAATACGCGTGGTGGCTACTCCTAGTAACAGGCTGCCCAATCGCAAACTGATGGTGAGCAGCGTGACACAGATGATGATGGCGATAGGCCCCAGCCAGGCTGGCGGTAGCAAGGTCGCCATGGTCTGTGTGAGCTTGCCTGGCTGTTTCAACAGCACTTCATCGACCAGCAATGGCATCAGCAAAGGGATAGGCACCGCTGCCGCGGCACCGAAAAATGCCAGCCACTGGCCTAACCACAAACGTTTTGACTGCTGGCGCAACTGCTGCCACAGGCCTGCTAGAGTGATCATCAGTGTTGAATTTATTTCTGGCTGTTGCCTAATACGCGCTGGCGACGGATCTCGTATAGAGCGATGCCGCTGGCGACGCTGACATTCATGCTTTGCACCGAGCCGAACATGGGGATAGTGATCAGCGCGTCACAGGTCTCCTGCGTCAGGCGGCGCAGGCCGTCACCCTCAGCGCCCATCACCAGTGCAATAGGCCCTTCAAGTTTGGTGGTGTGCAGTTCACTGGGGGCATCCATGGTGGTGCCGACCACGAATACGCCCGCTTCTTTCAGCTCACGCATGGTACGCGCCAGATTGGTGACCGAAATAAACGGTACCGTTTCTGCAGCACCGCTGGCGACCTTGCGCACTGTGCCATTCAGGCCGACAGACCTATCCTTGGGTGCAATGATGGCATGCACGCCCATGGCATCCGCCACGCGCAGGCAGGCGCCCAGGTTATGCGGGTCCTGCACGCCGTCCAGGATCAAAAAGAACGGCGGTTCATCCAGGTCTGATTCCAGGATATCGTGTATGTCTTTGTAAGGCATGGGTGTTTCAACCACCCTGGCGATCACGCCCTGGTGACGGCCATGTGCGCCTATAAAGCCATCCAGGCGGTTACGCTCGGATTGGATGACACGGATATTCTGCGATTTTGCCATCTCGAGCAGATCGCGCATGCGCGCGTCTACCCGGTCTTGATCAATGATGATTTCCTGTATGCTGCTGCCATGCTGACGCATGCGACTCAACACCGCATGAAAACCAAACAGAATGCGGGTTTCTGACATAGTGACTCCTAATTAATTTTATTCTGACTGCAAATGCAATCCGCGCAATGCACAGGCATGCGCGGATCGATTTGTCTCTTCCACCAGGGATGTTTCACCACCTGGCGAAATGTGCACAGGCGCTATTATCGGGCTTTCGCCTTGGGTTTGCCTTTATTTTTTTGCACTGAGCGCCGATTTTTTTGTTTGGCGGTGCGTGGTTTGCCAGCGCCGTCTTTGCCTGAGCTGGCAGAGGCTGTCGCCGGGTTGGCCTTGCCAGCGCCTTTGCCTGCGGTTGTCCTGGCTGTTTTACTGCCAGCACTGTATGGGCTGGCAGGCCTGGCACGGGCGTCAGTTACCTGCGATCTTCGCAGTGTGCCGCTGCCGGCTTCAGCCGCCACTTCGCTGTCTGCGTCCTCGTCGCCGGCAGCGTCAGCCTTGCCGGCCAGGGTAAAGTCTATGCGCGCGGTTTCCAGGTCTACCCGGACCACTTTCACGGTCAGCCGGTCACCCAGTCTATAACGCACACCGGTGCGCTCGCCTACCATCTCATGCCTGGCTTTATCGTGGATAAAGTAGTCATTGCCTAGATCAGTGACGTGCAGCAGGCCTTCGACATACACTTCATCCAGCGCGACAAACAGGCCGAAGCTGGTCACGCCAGCCACGGTGCCGGCAAACACTTCACCGACTTTGTCCTGCATGTAAAAGCATTTCAGCCAGTTGGTGACGTCACGCGTGGCATCATCGGCACGGCGTTCGGTCATGGAGCAATGTGTGCCCAGCTGATGCCAGTCTTTGGCCTGGTAACGCTTACCCTCCACCACGGCCTTGATGGCGCGGTGCACCAGCAGGTCCGGGTAGCGGCGTATAGGTGAAGTGAAGTGCGTATAGGCATCATATGCCAAGCCAAAATGGCCTACATTATCCGGGCTGTAAACTGCCTGCTGCATAGAGCGCAGCATCACGGTCTGCAACAACTGCGCGTCCGGGCGCGATTTGATGCGTTGCATCAGCTTGGCGTAATCCTTGGCCTGCGGCTGCTCGCCACCCCCTACGCCAAAGCCGAACTCGCCCATAAACAGGCGCAAAGCTTCCAGTTTTTCCGGCGTCGGGCCTTCGTGGATACGGTACAGGCAAGCCTGTTCATTCTTCAGCAAAAAGTCAGCGGCACAGACATTGGCGGCCAGCATGCACTCTTCAATCAGTTTGTGCGCATCGTTACGCACTACCGGCACGATCTTGTCGATCTTGCCGTTGTCATTGAACACCATCATGGTTTCGGTGGATTCAAACTCGACCGCGCCGCGTTTCTCACGTTGCGTCAGCATTGTTCTGAAAACCCCGTTCAGGTTATTCAAATGTGGCAGCAGCCATTGGTACTCTGCAGCCAGTGCCGGGTCTTCTTCTTGCAGCAATGCAGCCACTTTGGTGTAGGTCATGCGGGCTTTGGAGAGCATGACAGAAGGGTAAAACTGGTATTGCTTGACCACCCCCTGCCCATCGATCTGCATGTCACAGACCATGCACAAGCGCTCGACCTCGGGGTTCAGCGAGCACAAGCCGTTGGATAAAGCCTCTGGCAGCATAGGGATGACGCGGCGCGGAAAATACACCGAGTTGCCGCGGTCAAAAGCTTCTTTATCCAGCGCATCGCCAGGTTGTACATAAAAACTGACATCGGCGATCGCCACAACCAGACGCCAGCCTTTGCCTTGCGGTTCGGCAAACACGGCATCGTCAAAGTCGCGTGCCGTTTCACCATCAATCGTGATCAGCGCCAGGTCGCGTAAATCTTTGCGGCCCTTGTAATCCTTAGGCTGCACCGTTTTTGCAAAGCCTTCAGCCTGCTTGATGGCTGCCGGGTCAAACTGATGCGGCAAATGGTGTTTGCGCAGGGCGATCTCTATCTCCATGCCACTATCGGCATAGTTACCGAGGATCTCCACCACTTTACCCATAGGGCGCGAATGTGACGAAGGGTACTCAGTCAGCTCTATGGTGACCACCTGCCCTACCTGGGCATCCATATCCAGGTGATAGGGGATCAGGATGTCCTGGCTGATACGCTTGTCTTCTGCCGCCACTATGGTCACGCCCTGGGCGCGGATCACGCGGCCTACCAGGGTCTTATTGGCACGTTCCAGCACTTCGACCAGCTTGCCTTCAGGCCGGCCACGTCTATCCAGCCCGGCCAGCCGCACCATGGCGCGGTCACCATGCATAACCATGGTCATTTCTTTGGGGCCAAGAAAAATATCTTCCGGGTGTTTGGTTTTATCATCGGGCTGCAGAAAGCCGAAACCATCGGTATGGCCGAACACGGTCCCGGCGATCAGATGTATCTTATCCGGCAGGCAGAACGCGCCCTTGCGGTTACGCATCAGCTGCCCGTCACGCTCCATCGCACCCAGGCGACGGTTAAAGTTATCACGCTCGTCACTGCTGATATCGAGCAATAAATAGATCTGGTCTGCACTGAGGGGAACCCCCTGGTCAGACAGAAGTTGTAGCACTAACTCACGGCTAGGTAATGGAGTCTGGTATAACTCGGCTTCTCGTTGCGCCTGCGGGTCATTCATACGCAGGTTTTGTTTCGTTTTTTTTGTTGACAATATTTATTCTTCCTTTAAAATGCACAGCTTCTTTAGCCCAGGTGGCGGAATTGGTAGACGCGCTAGTTTCAGGTATTAGTGTTTAACGACGTGGAGGTTCGAGTCCTCTCTTGGGCACCATAAAGAATAAAACAATCCTTTGTTAGAAATAACTTAGGATTTTTTTGTTTTATAGCGTCCATAAAACTACCCGTACAACCCTCATCCCGACTGATCTGGTACCACATGGGGTCAGTTTATCACTATTTAGTTTTGATTCAGATTTAACTTCCACTCTACATACAATTATCCGAAACTTTGACCCGATTTAAGAATCGATCCATGGTAAAGCGTTTATATACTTCACTTAGCGCCGGAGGAGATTGCATGTTAGTTTTAAAATTATTTCTGATCACGCTATTACTGGCTTCCATTATCTGGGTGCTGGTAGCGCCTGATTACAAGGCCATCACTGCAGTAATCATCACCGGCGGCTCTCTGCTTGCCATACGTGTGAACGAGCGCGCACAAAAAGACAAACGCGAGTTTGAACCGAAATAGTGTCCAACTGAGACTTTTCTGCGCGGACTACCCTTTTTACAGTACATCATGCCTGCGTTAACCAGTTTTTACATGAGCCAGGTTTTTAAACCGCTACAATTCCAAGCATGATTCCAGCAAGTTTTAATTCTACAGGTGCAATGTGAACGAACGGCGCATCGCGCATATCGATATGGATGCATTTTTTGCCTCCTGCGAGTTATCGCAATATCCGGAACTGCGCGGTTTGCCTGTGGTAGTGGGTGGCCGTGCTGCGGATACGCCGCAACTGAATGCAGATGGCAGCCATGCTTTTGCGCGGCTCCGTGATTATGTGGGCCGTGGCGTATTGACCACCGCTACTTATGAAGCCCGCGCACTGGGCCTGCACTCGGCCATGCCTACCATGCGTGCTGCCAAGCTGGCACCGGACGCTATCCTGTTGCCGGTCAATTTCAATTTATACCGGCGCTATTCAAGGCTGTTTAAAGAAGCCATACGCACTATCAGCCCACTAATGCAGGATATAGGCATAGATGAAGTGTATGTGGATATCACCACGCTGGAAGAAGATTCCTTAACTATTGCGCAAAAGCTCAAGGCAGCGGTATTCGAGGCGACCAGCCTCACTTGCTCGGTCGGCATCGCGCCTAACAAGCTGCTGGCCAAGTTGTGTTCAGAGATACAAAAGCCGGATGGCATCACCATCATCAGCATGCAAGACCTGCCTAGCCGCATCTGGCCCATGCCTGCGCGCAAGATCAACGGCATAGGCCCCAAGGCAAGTGCCAAGCTTGAATCGCTGGGTATACGCACCATAGGCGAGATCGCCACGCTGCACCAGGCCTGGCTGACCCAGCATTTTGGGCAAAGTTACGGCAAATGGCTGTACCAGGTATCACGCGGGCAGGATGACAGGCCGGTGGTGACCGAAAGCGAACCGGTTTCCATGAGCCGCGAAACAACTTTTGAGCGTAACCTGCATGCCGTGCGCGACAAGCAGGCGCTGGGCGCCACATTCACGCATTTATGCGAGCGGGTAGCCGATGATCTGCAGCGCAAAGGTTATGTCTGCCGCAAGGTAGGCCTGAAACTGCGTTTTGATGACTTTACCACCGTGACCCGCGACATCACCCTGCCTAAAGCGGTGGCAGATGCGCAAGCGATACGCCGGGCGGCCGGCAAGTGCTTGAAAAGGATAGAACTGGACCGCAGCATACGCCTGCTGGGTGTGAAAGCCAGCGGCCTGGAACGCCCGGATGCGCCGCCCAGCAAGCAGTCTGCACAATATACGTTTAATTTTGACTAGCCGGGATAATATAGGACTGAGGAGTCCTTTTTTTATATTGCCCCGACTGTTTTATATTCCCATCACTTTTTATATTCCACCACTGGCACACCCCCCTTTTTATTAGGAGAGCAGCATGAAGTACTGGCTTTTTTTAGCGATCGCAATCATTTCCGAGATCACCGCCACCTCGAGTTTAAAAGCCAGCGCAGGCTTTACCCGCGTCATCCCATCGATAGTGGTGGTCATAGGCTATGCACTGTCATTTTATTTTCTGTCTCTGACCCTGAAAGTGATCCCCATAGGCATCGCCTACGCCATCTGGGCCGGGCTGGGCATAGTGCTGCTGGCCCTCGTCGGCTGGGTATTTTATGATCAGCAACTGGATACAGCGGCCCTGGTCGGTATGTCTTTTATTGTGGCTGGCGTAGTTATTATGAATTTATTCTCCAAAACAGTCTCTCATTCATAAGAATGGCCATAAATCAACAATAACGTTTAAAGGAGAAATGAATGAGGGCACTATTCACATCGTTTATATTACTGGCCGGGCTGATCCCCGCCGCCAGTCATGCGGCGGCAGAAACACTGAAACTGGAGGAGTCGGTCGAGATCAATGCCAAGGCCGATACGGTCTGGGCCAATGTCAGCAATTTTGGCGATCTAGGCTTGTGGCATCCAGCGGTCAAAACCACGCATATCCTGAGCGGCACCCCTAACCTGCCAGGCGCTATCCGCCTGCTGACCTTGCAGGATAACAGCCAGGTCAAAGAAGAGTTGCTGACCTTTAGCCCGGCGCAAAAGACTTTCAGTTACAAGATACTCGAAGGCGTGTTTCCGGTGAGTAACTATCGTTCTACCATCACGGTGAAAGCGCTGTCAGACAGTAAAAGCAAAGTCACCTGGAGTGGTGATTTCAAGCGTAAAGACCTCTCCGACAAACCGGTCGCCAACCAGACAGATAATGACGCCATCAAGACCATGACCGTGGTTTACCGCGCTGGCCTCGATAACTTGAAGAAGATCTCTGAAGGCATGTGATCAGTTTGCAGGCATAACATAAACAAAGCCCGCTATATTGAGCGGGCTTTGTTTTTTGCTAAAGGCCTAACTCACTCAGGCCGGGGTGATCATCCGGACGCCGCCCCAGTGGCCAGCGGAACAAGCGTTCGCTCTCTTTGATCGGCAAGTCATTGATAGAAGCAAAACGGTTGATCATCAGGCCATCGGCGCCGAACTCCCAGTTCTCGTTACCATAGGCTCTGAACCAGTTACCGGAATCATCTCTGCATTCATAGGCATAACGCACGGCGATGCGGTTTTCGCTGAATGCCCATAACTCTTTGATCAGCCTATACTCCAGCTCCTTGTTCCACTTGCGCTCAAGAAACTGCTGCGCCTGCTCACGGCCTTTAACAAACTCGGCGCGGTTACGCCATTGCGTATCCAGCGAATAGGCCAGCGCGACTTTGGCCGCATCGCGCGAGTTCCAGCCATCTTCAGCCAGCCGCACCTTTTCAATCGCGGTTTCGCGCGTGAACGGTGGCAGCGGCGGACGTACAGATGCGTTAGTGGTCATAGCGATCTCCTGAAAGTTAAATCTAAAAATTAAATCCTAAAAATTGAATATGGTGTAACCCTGCGCCGACAACTGGGCGATACTGGGCAGGCCAGAAGTGCCTGGCACCCGGTTATCGCTGACCAGCGCAAAGCCATTGTTCTCGGCAGCTGCACGTGCGCCGAACACATCGGCACAGCCGCATGATACGCCAGCAATGCTGTCAGAAACAGCAGTATACAACGCATGCAAGGCATGGCCCTGCTGGCTGATCTCGCCAGCCCAGCGCGTGCCTGTTCCCTGAAAATAGATGGCGACTTCAGTGCCCTGCTGCTTGAAATCATAGGCAGCGGCCAAGCCGTTAAATGCACGGCCTAAAGCTTCCTCGCCGCCATGGCTGGGGTCAGAGTAAATAATAATGGCTGCTTTCATGGTGGTTCTCCTGGTAAAGCGGGTTGTATGCGATGTCATCAACTTGACAGCTGCATTCTACAAACCCGCCCACAACCGAAAAACCAAGCGCCGGGAAATTGATTATTTCGTCTGACGCAACAACGCTATTTCAAATTAGGGTGATTGCGCAAGTCATGCACGATGTCATCGATAAAAGCACGTACTTTTGAAGAACCTAATTTATCTTCGCGGTGTACGACATGGACAGGCCACGGCGGTTGTTCGTGATCTTCCAGTATCAGCGCCAGCGTGCCCCGCTCCACTTCACTTTTCACCTGGTAAGACAGCAAGTGTGTGATGCCCAGCCCGCCTATGGCTGCGGCCATGGCCGCGTCTATGCTGGAGACCATCAGCCTGGGTTGCATGGCTAGTTTTTCTGCGCTTGCAGTTGCGCCAAAACGCCACTCAACCTTGGGCGACAGCGCGCTGGCAGAAATAATGGCATGCTTGAGCAGATCTGCCGGTTGCTGCGGCACACCATGTTGCTGCAGATAGGCGGGCGAGGCGCATAACACGCGCCGCACTTGGCCGACCTTGATGGCGCGCAATGACGAATCCGGCAGCTCGCCTATGCGGATAGCCACATCTATGCCTTCTTCGACCAGGTTGGTGACATGGTCTACAAAATGGGCGACCACCTTCACTTTGGCGTATTTTTGCATGTAATTTACGATGCTGGGCATCACATACATGCGCCCGAACAGCACAGAGGCGGTCACCGTGAGCGTGCCGTGCGGTTCAGCATTGGCGCCAGCCACCGCCTCGTTGGCGGCAGCGATACTGGCAAGTATCGCCTTGCTATCCTCGTAATACTGGTGGCCGGCATCGGTTAAACGGGTATTGCGCGTAGTGCGCTGGATCAGCTTGACACCCAGTTGTTGTTCAAGCGCCACAATGGCGCGCGTGACGGCGGCGGGAGAAATATCCAGTTTGCGCGAAGCTGCGGCAAAGCCACCCTGTTCTTCTACCGTGACAAACACGCGCATAAGGTGAATCTGGTCTATGACACTCTCCCGGGCAATGAATAGTTGCTGGCGCTGGCGCCAGTGCTGCGTTTGATTATTCCATAGAATGCCGCCAGCAACAATGAAACCAGCCCAGGGCAGTCACGGCAGCCATAACATGGCTGATCGCATAGCTCGCCGCACATAAAAAAGCCCGCCGGGTGATGGCGACAGTTACGTCATCACCCGGCGGGCTATCTTTGAAACACTATGCTGGGCTGCGCTTTTAAAAACCTATGGAATAGCCTACGTAACCCAGAGGTTGAAAGCGTGTCTCCACGATGGGGCTATCGGCTTGCTGGTTGCCCAAACGATTGGCGATCAAGCCGAAAAATACCGCCTGATCTGCGCTGACACTGTAAATGCCATTGATGCCAAGCTGCAGCTGGGTACCGGCTTTGGCCTGATAGGCGGGGCGGTCTGGCCTGACTTCATCGGCATCTACACCAAAGTAATAATCGTTGAATTTGCGGTTATTCCACTGCACACCCACCAGACCATTGACGCGGAAGCGCTCTGAACGGTAAAGGCTGCGGATAAATTGCAGTTGTACATTCTGGCCGTTGCTGGCGCCGCCGGCATCGAAGCCCCATTGTGCATTAATGGTGCCCAGATCGGTCTGCCAGCGCAACACCGGGCCTACATCTACTGAAAAGTCTCTATCGTGCATGCCTTTGGTACGGCTGCTGTCACTGGCATCCCAGCCAAATCTGGCATCGGCCGACAGGCCCAGGCGTATACGTTTATCATCCGACTCCAGCAACCAGACACCTGCCTGCAAGCCATTGATATAAAACCGTTCGCCATAATTGGCGTTGATCACCGGCAGTATCAGCATACGCTGGTCTTTGGAGCCAGAGGTTTTCGGGATCACCCCTACGCCTATGCCGTACATGTTTTTCTGCCGTGGCATGGCGGTTTCTGTCTGCCGGTCTATCTTGCTCTCGGCCATGGCACAGGGGTTGATAAACAGCGCACCGCAAATACCCAGCGTGGTTGAGAGAGAAAATATCGATTTTTTGCCTAACATGTTGAATGCCTTTTTTGCTCTTTATTGATTGTTGACTGTTTTGCGGGTGATCGCTGCTGCGGCCTGGCCATCTGCAATTAATAGATTGCAGCATAGACTAAGCAGATGACGCTTTTGCGATCAGGAAGTTGCTTTGAATGGAAAAAAATATACCACACATCAGGCGGGCCTGATGGCTTGCAGCAACGGGCAAACAGAAAACAGCTCGGCGACCCACTCGATAAATGCGCGCACTTTGGATGAAAGATGGCGGTTTTGCGGGTAGAGCGCGTTCATGGGAAAACCCTCAGCGCCAAAATCGGTCAGCACGCTCTCCATCTCACCACTGGCTAACAGCGCCTGCACCATAAAGCTGGGTAGCTGGCAGATGCCCAGGCCGGCCAGGCAGGCAGACACCATGGCATCGCCATTATTGATCGCCAGCTGGCGCGTGGTGGCGACTTCAAGTTTGACGCCTTCCTGGGTCAGCAAAAAAGGATATACCTTGCCGGTTTTGGAAGAAAAGAAATGCACGCCCTGGTGATGTGGCAGATCGTCAGGGCTGGCTGGCCGGCCATATGTTTCAAGGTATGCAGGCGAGGCCACTAGCATGAACTGCATGGTGCCCACACGCCTGGCGACCAGGGTAGAATCCACGGGATTACCTATGCGTATCACACAATCAACGCCCTCTTCCAGCAGGTCTATAGGCCTGTCGTCGCAGCCTATCTCCAGCTGGATATCGGGATAGCGCTTAAAAAAGTCCGGCAGTGCCGGAATGATGACCAGCCTGCCCAGAGGTGCCGGCACGTCTACCCGCAAGCGCCCTTTTACATTCACGGTCGCCTGGTTCAAGGCGGCTTCTGTTTCTTCCAGCTCGTTCAGCAACCTGATGGCCCGCTCGTAATAAGCCGCGCCATCGGTGGTCACACTGATACGCCTGGTGGTTCTGTGCAGCAGTTTGACGCGCAGGCGTTTTTCCAGCGCCAGCACTTGTGCCGAAACCGTAGTCTTGGGCAGGTTTAATGACAGCGCAGCTTTGGTAAAGCTTTCCAGCTCTACTACCCGCGTGAACGCCAGCATGGTGTCAAAACGGTCCATGATCAGGCCTATATGGTTTTATTGTGCAATAAATTAGCACAGTGATTACATATTTAGGCTATTTATCTGAATTTTTTATTTATTTATAGTGCTCATCAGATTTAAACAACTTCCATTATTCTTATTTAGGAGATTCACATGAGCACAAAATTAAACGGTAAAGTCGCTGTAGTCACCGGCGCATCCAAAGGCATAGGCGCAGAGATCGCGAAACGCTTTGCCAGGGATGGCGCGGCTGTGGTCGTCAATTATTTATCCAGCAAACAAGGCGCGGATAAAGTCGTCGCCGAAATCGTTGCCGCTGGCGGCAAAGCGGTTGCGGTCGCAGGCAATGTGAGTGTAGCCAGCGAAGCGCAAGCCATTATAGAAACGGCCATCAGCCACTATGGCAAGCTGGATATCCTGGTAAACAACTCCGGTATCTATGAGTTTGGCAGTATTGAAGAAATCACCCCTGAACATTTCCACAAGCAATTCGATATCAATGTGCTGGGCTTGTTGTTGACTACCCAGGCGGCAGTGAAACATTTGGGTGAAGGCGCCAGCATCATTAATATAGGCTCGGTCATCAGCCGCCTCACGCCTCCTGGCGCTGTAGTCTATACCGCGACCAAAGGCGCGGTGGATGCCATCACCGGCGTGCTGGCGCGAGAACTTGGGCCACGCAAGATACGCGTCAACGCATTGAACCCTGGCCTGGTTGAAACAGAAGGTACGCATACCGCAGGCGTCATAGGCTCAGAAGCTGAAACCGGCTATGTGGCACAAACGCCGCTAGGCCGCAGCGGCCAGCCGAATGATATCGCCTCTATCGCCGCTTTCCTGGCGTCGGATGACGCTTACTGGCTGACTGGCGAGCAATTGCTGGCTGGCGGCGGCTTACGTTAATCACCATCCACAACCCCTATAGAAAGCAAGCATCATGATCAACTTATATACATGGGCGACACCCAATGGTCGAAAGATCTCCATCATGCTGGAGGAGTTAGGCGTGGACTATACGGTGAGCCCGGTTGATCTGGGCCAGCTGGCACAATTCTCTGCTTCGTACACGGCGATTTCGCCCAACAACAAGATCCCGGCCATCGTCGATAGCGGATCTGAAGGTGCACCCATCACTATTTTTGAAAGTGGTGCCATCCTGACTTACCTGGCGGATAAGAGCGGGCAGTTTTTAGCTGCCCACGGCCAGGCACGTTACAACGCGCTGGCCTGGCTGCACTGGCAAACCAGCAGCCTGGGGCCTATGTTAGGTCAATTGGGTTTTTTCGCGGTTAGGAGCGAGGAAAAATCAGCGCTAGCCATTAGCCGTTTTAGTGAAGAGGCCGATCGCCTGCTGAACGTGCTGGAAAACCAGTTGCAGGCGCATGCCTATGTCGCGGGCGACGAATACAGCATTGCCGATATGGCTTGTTACCCCTGGGTGCTCGCGGCGACCGCCTATCTCAAACAAGTGCTTAAGGACAGCTTAGCGGCTAAGCCTGCCATCCAGCGCTGGTTACAGCAAGTCGGTGCGCGGCCGGCCGTGCAGCGTGGTATGGCTATCCCCAAGCTTTGATGCTTGCCTACTGAACGCCATGTGGAGTACCAGCTTTGAATATTCAAAAACCCGGCAGGCTATCGCGCTGCAGGTTTTTGGCAAACGTGAAGGCAAGCGCCGCCAGCCGGTGCTGATCTACTTTCACGGCGGGCTATTCAACTGTGGCAAGGTTGAAGACGCTTATGCAATGGCGAATGCACTTAGTGGGCAGGCTGTGGTCGTCTGTGTGGATTATCCACTGGCGCCGTGCATGCATTTCCCAGACACCATAGAGGTCGCTTACGAATGCCTGGCCTGGTTAGGCCAGCATGCACAACAGCTGGGGGTTGATGCGAAAAAGGTATTTGTTGCGGGCGAACAGGCCGGTGGCAACCTGGCTGCGGTACTGGCCATGCTGTTTCGTGACCGCGGAATACCCAGCCTGCAGCTGTCAGGGCAGATACTGATCAACC
Organism: Methylophilus luteus; assembly: GCF_042676265.1. Taxonomy (NCBI): domain Bacteria; kingdom Pseudomonadati; phylum Pseudomonadota; class Betaproteobacteria; order Nitrosomonadales; family Methylophilaceae; genus Methylophilus; species Methylophilus luteus. The sequence goes on along the minus strand of NZ_JBHTKB010000001.1, from coordinate 666,772 downwards.
CCATGCTCGATGCCCTGCAAACCTCGAAATCCATGGGTGCGAGCAGCGATACACCATGCAGGCGCGCCTGGGCCGATTATATCCATAGCCACAGTAATGCCACGCATCCATATGCCTCGCCGGTCAACTCATGCCGGCTGGCCGGGCTGGCGCCTGCCCTGGTCATCACCAGCCATCAGCATCCGCTGCGCGATGAGGCCGAAGCTTATGCCGCCAAGCTGTTACTGGCAGGAGTGCCGGTGCAAGTGCAACGGCTGCAGGATAGCGCCCCTCAGTTGAGCGCTGACCAGCACCCGTCTTTTGCCAGTGTCTGCCAGCTGATCAGGCATTTTATGGCTGATTAAATCACTGATGAAGCAGTAAAAACGCAATTTATCCAGCTGCACCTTGTACGAATATTCCTACAAGAGATTCAGAAAATGTTGTATGGAGATGAGAATGAGAAGACAGCATGATTGAGCCTACTAAAAAACATTACCAGCAATGCAAAACGAGGGAGGACTAACCATGACTCAATTAAGCGCAGCTAACGCCAAAGAGCGCCCACAGGCTACCAGTGCGATATCCCTGGCCGCCATTACTGCCGGTGCAGTTGCCGCTGCCGTAGTGATCATGTCTATAGGTTCTATTGTGACGATCATTTCCATCGGTAGTTCCATCAACACTGGCATGCAGACCGCGACCGCCATGTTAAATGATTCACACACAACTGTGATTGCCGCTAACAGCTATACTGCTGACCGCAGCCATTTTCAGCAAGTTAAAAAATCGATCAAAAGAAGCGAAAAGAGTTTCTATATTGATGCTGTCCTGCGTGAGGACTCTCATCACTTGCCTACGCCTACCAGTGAGCAAGTCATACAACAGCCCAAGCTGACCATTAAAGGCAACCACGTTTTTGCCTAACGCCCGATCCCGCTGAGGCTACCCTGGTGCAAAGGCTGGCTACTATCGTTTTAATGGTGAGCGGTCTGTTGCTGACCCAGAGCCCGCTGGCGGGCGAAGTCAATCCCACCCCGCATGTCGCATTCTCCAGTAAATTCCGCAGTGTCGATTATTTATTTACCGATCACGCCGAAACACAAGCGATCGCCGATGGTGCCAATTACGATGTTGCTATCCGTGAAGTAGGCTGGGACCTGATCTCAGCCGTAGGCCGCGCTTGTCACTCTGTCAAAAATATCCAGGCTATCTTTATAGACCGCATCAACTTCAAGGAGCGTCATTCCCTGGTCGTGCTCGGGGTGTTGGCCGACCTTGAGTTCCTGGCATTTAATGTTGAGAGCAATCTGCCTAATACTACCCTCAAAGAATTGATTAGCGCTTTTGAGCGCGAGCATGTTTCCGTGGTCCGCCTGGCTGAAGCCAGTGGTGTCGAACTGCTGCTATCCAACAAATAATCTGTTTTTTGCTCCAGGCCGGTTAAACCCGGATGCGTGCATGCCGACCTATAAAGCGTAAATGTTGATCAGGCTGCGCTCTTGCGTATGCTCGCAGGTCTGGAAATGGATAAAGTAGCTATTGCCGACCTTGATGAACCTGGTCGCATCCTGCAGATCATCCAGCGTTAATACCGGGTTATCCCCCATGTGCGTGGGCAGTGTGATATTGCCATTGGACACGCTGAAAGTGATGCTCTCGGTGGTGATGCCACTCTCGCTGCGTTGCACGCTTTTGATTTTGACTTTAGCCACCTGCTGCTGACAATCCGGCAGCACTTCTTCCAGATTGATCAAGGCCACCACATTCGCTTTGTCTGGCGCTGCTTTGCCGCTGGTTGCAGGCCTGCTGGCAGCCTTCTCAGGCTGGGTGGTGATCACACGGGCGCTATCACTGGCAGCGCCAGCTAAACCGGGAGTAGCCAGAAGTGTGCATAAAGCATACAGCGTTAAGCGCTGCGGTAGCAGACCTGAAGAAAATGCCATGATTAAACCTTTTTTATTTTTGTTGTACTCTAGCGCAATTAAGTAGTGCTAGTAAGTAGTGCAATTGAGTAGCGCAAAGCATTTTTACCATGCTTATTTGCGGCTTCAATTTTCTAACATGAGTTTACAATAAACACTATCAAATTGTATCTGCAGTGATGATTTTTCCAACTGGCAAGCCAGCTTACAAGTCCTGACAAGCGGTAAAATACTTGAGTCATGTCGACTTTTAAGGCATTGTGGGCGACTGAACGCAATTGGCAGCATCCCAATTTATTGAGATAAATGAATGAGTAGCACGCATCACCCCGAAAAAACCTGTGTCACGCGAAATAAAACCGCGCAAGCTAACGTTAACAGCGCTATGCTGAAGCCGGCTTTTTTTCAAAAAGGTTTGATGGAAATCGGCAAACTGAATATCGTTCTGATCGGCCTGATCGTGATCATACTGATCACCCTGATCGCAAAAGAGGATGTGACTAGCTCACCGTTAGCCAGTCAGGAAGTACGGGTACAAACCGTTACTACACCAGAAATTGCCGCACTAGAACCACAAGACACTACGCCCGAACCAGTGGCACAGCCAGAACCGGCTAAAAGCGAATTAAAAACGCCGGCCAAACCACGTAAAAAGCCAGAAGCCGCTAGCCCTGTGGTCGAGCATTCCAGACCTGCAGAATTAGCCGCCGGCAGCCCGGCCAGCAATGCAGAGGCCACCCCGGAAAACAACCCCAGAGCGGAAACTGAGCATACGCTGCAAAAAGAGCCTTCGAGAAATATCCTGGTGTTCAATATCTGGAGCCTGTCTGAACTGCGCTTGCGTGGTACTTTCACCAAGCTGATCAATGATGGCTCTGCCCCACCCGCCATCGTCGATGCCAGGAAAAAAGAATACCTGACTTTTGTGAACAAAAGAACGCACAAATGTGGCGAGCTGCACAACAAATTCGCCAGCAATATCAATACCGTAGAGAAGCTGAACTTTAAGGAAAAGGATGTGGAAATACTGGAATGCCACACCGCAGAAAACATCAACGAACTGAATAAGTTAAACGATTCCGCACCTTACGACTCCTGAGTACAGCCTGATACACGCTACTCGCACCATGCTTTTGGGCGTGTTGCAAACACTGTCCGCTACGTCCTTTAAACTAGATCTTTTCGTGAAAGTCTGCCGCGCCTTTTTTCCAGTAAGCGGCGGCTTTCATCAGCGCTTGCGGCTGACCTTTTTCCAACAGCATCTCCCTGGCCTGTAAAGCAAACGCATGTTCGCCAGCCACCCAGCTGAACCCTTCACCGGCAGGCAGCACCAACGTCTCTAGCTGCCCCAGTATCTCCTGATGTGTCTGCCCCCAGCTGATCTGCTGATTAGCGGTAGTTTCAAGCTGTCTGCGGTCGCTGTCATATTCGACTTGGATCAATGCGATCACTGTGGCATCTGCAGGCAGTTCGGCCAGCCTGCGCGCCAGTGCCGGCAAACTTGAACTGTCGGCGATCAGCAGATACCAATCAAAATCGTCAGGGATGACCATAGAGCCTTTAGGTCCGGCGATCACTGCGCTATCGCCTGGCCTGGCATTTCTAGCCCAACCCGAAGCATCCCCATGCGCATGCAATGCAAACGCTATCGTTAACTCTTGTCTCGCCGTATCAAAACTGCGCGGCGTGTAATCGCGCCTGACCGTTTCACCAGCCGCGTTAGTAAAGATGAATTTGATATGGTCATCAAACGACAAGCTGTTGAACTGTGCCAGCAAGGGACCGCTGAACACAATGTTGATAAAGCCCTCACTGGTTTGCTCTACGCGCGAAACGACTACCGGTCTTTGTTGCAGCTCATAGCGGACTCTTGAAAAATTACGTTCTTTCATCTTAAGTTTCCATTTGCAATTATTTGGTTGATAATATCAACTATGATGAATAAAATAGTAGACAAAGTCAACAATAATCCGGATGATAAGCACCAGGTGTTTGAAACCATCCATCGCCTGATGCATCACTTCCGCGCACGCCAGTATCGTTTGATCCAGGAAAGCGGCGTGGACCTGACACATATGCAACACAAGGTACTGGGATTTTTCGCCCGTCACCCTAATGCCACCCTCAGCGATATGGTGTCGTATACAGGCAAGGACAAAGCGCAGATCGCCAGGTTGATCACTGAAGTACGCAGCAAGGGATTGCTGGATGCCCAGGCGGATGCATCGGACAAACGCATCAGCAGACTCAAGCTGACGCCTGCAGGCAGCAAGGTATTTGAAAGCCTGAAGGCCGCAGAAAGGGAATTGTCTGAACTAGCGGTAAAAGGTTTGACGGAAGAAGAGTATCAAACGCTGCTGACGCTGCTGGCCAGGATCAAAAGTAATATCGCCATCAGCTAGCGCTCAACCTCCCTCTTCTACTGCCTTTATAGCCTGCGGTTGCAAACCTGCCGCAGGCATATTCCTCCCTGCTGTCAGCCAGTCATTAAGCCTTTTTGCAGAACAAATATTTTCTGGCGCACTGCTGCAAAAGCAACAGCTGAAAATCAACCAGTGTTCAAGCAGCAACATTTTGCCCCCGCCGTAAAACATAGCCATGCTGATTTCATTCAGAAAAAAACATGGCACGAAGTTTGATATGGCTTACGGTTGGATTAGGGACAACCCTTTTCATTAAAGCAGTTTGAAAGAGATCATTATGAAAAACGTATGGCGCGCCATTCAGTTTATTCCCGAATATAAAGGGAAAGTCGTTGGTGTCATTCTGGTAGGCACAGCGCTCGGGTTCATCAATACCGCCACGCCTTATATCTACAAATTCATCGTAGATGTCATCTCGCGCATGTTTTCCGGCGCCATCACGCAGGCACAAGCCACCTGGAGTGTCACGGTTTTACTAGGCATATTTTTCGCCTTGCGCCTTGGTGTGGTGATCTTTGGCGCCATTCAAAACAAGCAGGCGGATGACTTGTGGCTGGACACCGTCAGCACTTTCCGCCAGCGCGTGTTCGACAATATGACGCAAAAGTCTATCGACTATTTCGAGAAGACCCGCGTCGGCGAGATCATGGACAGGTTTGGCACCATCACCAGTATCACCATGTGGTTATCATCGCTGACTGAGGGCACCTTGTCCGGTATCTTGCAGATGCTGTTTATCCTGACTGTGCTTTTGATCAAAGCGCCGGTGATAGGCCTGATCATGACCGTAGTGCTGGGCATCAACTTCTGGGTCTCATACCGCACAGTAGGCTGGACCCACAAATACCGTCGCGGCTGGCAGGCACTGGCGGGCAGAATGACAGGCTTGCTGGCAGAAATGGTAGGCAATATCGCCACGGTGAGAAGTTTTGGTGGCGAGCCAGCGGTAAAACAGCGCTATGACACGACACAGGCCGAGTGGCGCATAGTGCGCGACAACCTGCACAAAACACAGTGGAAGTCTGAACAGGTCCTGAATGTGGTCAATACTTTTGGCGTATTCGCAGCCGTCGCCCTCACCGTGCATGGTGCCCTTAAAGGCGCGTACACCACAGGCGACATTCTGCTGGTGCTGACCCTGAGCCAGAACCTGATCAGCACCATCGCCCCTATCGCCAGACAGGTGAACCAGGCCAGCGAGATAGAGAGCAGCGCAGAACGCCTGATAGAACTGCTGGACGTAGAAGCGGAACATCACGACAAAGCAGACGCCATCGTGCTCAGACAGCTGGAAACCATCACCTTTGACAATGTCACTTTCCGTTACCCGGGCAAAGAGATCAGCGCGCTGCAGGACGTTTCTTTCCATATCACGGCCGGGCAAACGCTGGCGCTGGTCGGCACCAGTGGCAGCGGCAAAACCACCATCGTCAAACTGCTGATGCGCTTTTATGACCCTAGCGCAGGCCGCATACTGATCAACGGCATAGACCTCAGGGATTACCAGCAACGCAGCATACGCGCCGTGATGGGGGTGGTGCTGCAGGATGTCGCCCTGTTCAACGACAGCATAGGCGAGAACATCGCCTTTGCCCGGCCCAGCGCAACCACAGATGAAGTCATCGCCGCAGCCAAGGCGGCACATGCAGATGAGTTCATCCTGAACCTGGACCAGCAATACGAAACCCTGGTCGGCGAGCGCGGCATTAAGCTCTCTGGCGGCGAAAAACAACGCGTCGCCATCGCCCGCGCCATACTCAAAGACCCGCAACTGATCATACTCGATGAAGCGACCAGCGCGCTGGATTCCGAATCCGAGCACCTGGTACAGCAAGGGCTGGAACAACTGGTTTCAGGCCGTAGCTCAGTGATCATTGCACATAGACTCAGCACCGTGATGAACGCAGATATCATCCTGGTGCTGCAATACGGGCACGTGATAGAGCGCGGCGCGCATGATGAACTGCTGGCCGCACACGGCCTCTATGCCCGGCTATTTTCCCTGCAATCCAAAGGCCATCTGGCAGTCGCCTAGGCCAGATTTCAATTTAAATCTTAACTTTAACTGTGAATGGTGATTTCAATATGAGCATTTCTCTTTACCAAGTATCCGTGCCGGTGTTTATTAAGTTCCTGGGCAACTTATTCCAAATCCTCGACAAAGCCAGCGCTTTTGCCGCCGAGAAAAAGATAGAACAAAGCGTGTTACTCGAAACCCGCCTCTACCCCAATATGTTCACCTTCGGCCGTCAGCTGCAACGCGTCGCCGATCACGCCACCAGCTACTCCGCCAGACTGGCCGGGCTGCCACCGCCTGTCTTTGATCTTCCGTTAACCACCATCGCCGACTATCAAGCCCTGATCAAAGCCTCAATCGATTTCCTGACCGGCCTGCAAGCCAACCAGATCGACGGCCAGGAACAACGCGAGATCTCCATCCCGCGCGGCACTGAGGTCAGAGTGGTACAAGGTCAGACGCATTTGCTCAACAACATCCTGCCTAACTTCTATTTCCACCTGACCACGGCTTATGCGGTGTTAAGGCATATAGGCGTAGATGTGGGCAAACAGGATTTTCTGGGTAGAGCTTGATGCCACTAACCAGGCAGGCGCGCACTAAAACGCGCCTGCCGTGTCACAAATTGACATTCCCACTTGTGACACATCCGCCATGAACATGGAAAAAGCAGGCAGCAACAAGCCCGGTCTTGCAAGAACCTTAGGCCTGGCTGTGGTTTTTATATGGTTCTTTGTTGGCGGCATCGCCCATTTTGTGTTCACTGACCTCGAAATGAAGATAGTACCGCCCTCACTACCTGAACCAAGGCTGCTGGTGCTGGTGAGCGGAGCATTCGAGCTGCTAGGTGCGCTAGGCATTTTATTCACCCCTACCCGGCGTATCGCTGGCTGGGGGCTGATATTGCTCACCATAGCAGTAACGCCTGCCAATATCTTCATGTGGCAAAACCCCCACCTGTTTCCAGAAGTCCCTTACTGGGCGCTCACCCTGCGCTTACCGCTACAGTTGGCGCTATTAGCCTGCATCTGGTGGTCTACAAAACCGCAGAAACGTCTATAGGGTAAGTCTGACCCAGTGTATCGTCACTGGCAATCGAAAGCGCGACCTTCACTTTCTCAAATGTGCATTAAAAAATGCGATGCTGCGTTGCCAGGCCAGTGCTGCCGCGGCTTCATCAAAGCGCGGTGTGGTGTCATTATTAAAGCCATGCTGGGTGCCTGGATAGATATGCGTTTCATAGGGGATCTTGGCTGCCTTTAAGGCCTGTTCATAAGGCGGCCAGCTGGCGTTCACCCTTTCGTCATTTTCGGCAAAATGGATCAACAGCGGCGACTTGATGTTGGGCACCAGCTCCAATGGTGGCGCACTGCCATAAAAAGGCACGGCAGCCCCCAGCTCAGGCAGGCGTGTCGCCAGCAGGTTTGAAATGCCGCCGCCATAGCAAAAACCGATCACGCCGACCTTACCATTCCCTTCAGGCAGCTGTTGCAGCCAGTGGAAAGCAGCGACAAAGTCCTCATGCGCTTTGGGCTGTTCCAGCTGTTTGAACAGCTCACGCGCTGCATCTTCATCGCCGGGGTAACCACCTAGCGGGAATAAAGCATCAGGCGCAAACACGATAAAGTTTTCCAGTGCGATGCGGCGCGCGATATCTTCAATATGCGGATTCAGACCACGGTTTTCGTGTATGACCAGCACCACCGGCAGCGTGCCTTTGATCTCGGCTGGCTTGACCAGGTAGCCTCTAGCCTTTCCATAGCCTTTGGGAGAAGCTATCTCCACATAATGCGATTGCAGCCTGACATCCTGGCTGGCAACTTTCTGCGCATGTGCGAATTTCGGGTTCAGTGCATCCAGCAACCCGACTGCGGTAAATGCACCGGCAAACCTGGTGGCTTTGGCTATGAATTCGCGTCTGTCAATATCGCCGTGCACCAGCTTGTCGAACAGGCGCAGCACTTCAGGGTGAAAATCGTTTGCTGTGTATTTGAGACTATTAGCCATTTGAATGCTCCATGATGTTGAAAGTGCCGCCTGCAGCAAACGCTTTGTCAGGCTTAGCTCCATGCCTGGATCGTCAATCACGCCTAGGGCGGATACAACGGAATGTGTATGCATAGACCACTGCAGTCAGCCATCGTTTTAATGATTGTTAAAGCATACAGCTGCCTGCCTGACTCATTGCGTTTGCGTCAAGGCAATAAAAAACCCTCATGAAGCAAGGTTTCATGAGGGCCGGGAACTATGATTTAATCTAGGCGACCGCGCGTAAATTACCCGCACCGGTCTTGCCGCGTACCAGTGGCAGGACTTCTTCACCCACGCGGTAAGCTTCTTCCAGGTGTGGCGTGCTGGCCAGGATAAAGGCATCCGTACCCAGTTGCACCAGTTCATCGAGCCTGGCGGCCACGTTTTCGTAGCTGCCGACGATGCCTAAGGTCTGGCCGCCGCGCAACAGGCTGAAACCGGTCCAGATGTTAGGTGCCAGAATAAAGTCTTTGTAGCTGTTGATGGTTTGCGGTCTCAGGCCGCGCTGGCGGCTGGCACCGACTGAATCACCGGCGTTTTGCGCTTTGTAGCGCTCCAGCACTTCGCGCGGGATATTATCAAAGCCACGGCTGACTTCACGCCAGGCTTCTTCTTCCGTTGGCCGGGCCACGATGTCTACCCGGATAGAGCACTTGATCTTGCGGCCTAGACCATCAGTACGTTCTTTGACGCGTGCGAATTTTTCTTTGATCTGCTCAAATGGTTCCAGCCAGGTCAGGTAGTAATCCGCATGTTTGGAAGCCGAAGCCAGCGCCGCGTCGGAAGAGCCTGAGAAGTAGATCTCGGGATATTCTTCTTTTGACAGCGGGTCTGGCAGGCCGGCATCTTCCACCTGGTAGAACTGGCCATTGTAAGAGAACGGGCCACCTGCCCAGATGCCTTTCAGCACATCGAGGAACTCAGTGGTACGGCCATAGCGGTCGTCGTGTTTGACCGGGTCACCCCACCACAATTGTGATGGGCCACCGCCACCGGTGATCACGTTATACAGCGCACGGCCACCTGTGGCACGTTGCAGGCTGGCGGTCATGCGCGCAGCTGTCACCGGGTTGAGAAAACCAGGCTGGAACGGGATCATAAAGCGGAAGTTCTTGGTCTCGCGCGCCAAAAAGGCTGAAATCACCCACGGCTCGTCGGTATTAGGGAAAGAAGGGATCAGCCCACCCTGAAAACCGGAGATCTCTGCGGCGCGCGCAATCTCTGCCAGGTAATCGATATAGGTGAAGCCATCATCGCCACCGCCGCTTAAACCGCTAAGGGTCTGGTTATCATTACCGGGGAACCAGTCGCCACGGAAAGGTGAACGGGCACGGTGTGATGTGGGTTCGCCGTGGGTTGGAATTCTCCAGAAAACATCTATTGTCATTTTATCTCCTCAATAATCCTAGGCAGCCTGCTTTTGTGCCGGATCGGTTAACTGTCGTACCAATGGCAACACATAGCTGCCCACGCGGTAGGCTTCTTCAAAATGCGGCACGGCGGCCAATACGAATTGCGTCACGCCCAGGTTGGCATAAGCGGCCAGTGCCACCGCCACTTCGTCATAACTGCCGATCAAAGAAGCCCTGGCACCGGTGAAGCTCTCGGCAAAACCTGGCCACAGCACGGCAGACTCATCTTCAGGGGTCGCGCCATCGGTCTGGCTGATAAAGCGTTTGGCATCAGCCAGCGCTTCTTCGCGTGTTTCACGCGCCAGTACATCGATGCGCAATGCGAATTCGGTGTCACCCGTGCCGGCTTGCCGGTATTGCGCGATCTGCTGCTCTATCTGCGAATGATCGGCGGCTTGCAACACATGCACATCGGCATGTTTGGCTGAAAGCGCCAGCTGTTCAGGCGCGTTGCCGCCCAGGTAAACGCGTGGCACATCACGCTTGGAGAGCGGACCCTGAAAGCCACCATCCTGCACCTCAAAAAAGCGGCCGACAAAGTTAAACGGGTAAGTGGTGAGTACGCCTTTGGCGACGGTGATGAATTCATCGATACGCGCCAGGATATCCTCTTTAGGCACAAAGTCGCCCAGCTGTTTACGCGTATGCTCGTCGCTGCTGCCTTCGGTAATGTGCCAGGCAAAGCGGCCACCGGTATAACGCTGAAAACTCACTGCATTTTTGGCGGCATAGACGGCAGAGCCACGCGAAGCATCAAACTGCGTCAGCAGGCGCAGGCGCTGTGTGCTTCTCGCGATATAACCGGCGACTATCCATGGCTCTTCGCCATCAGGATCATCCGGAATAAATACACCGGTAAAGCCAGAGATATCTGCCGCTTTGGTGACCTGGTGGATATAGTCGTAATAGTTGAATGCGTTTTTGCGCGGATCGGTCACGCCACTGCCGAATACCGGGTAATGCGGGTCAGAAGCTTCACCGCGACGCTGTTTGGTGGCATCGCCATAGCGTGCATCGCCAGAGGTAGGAAGCTGCCAATAAAATTGATTCGCCATTGTTTTCTCCTTCATGATGTCAACACAGATCTGTGCTTTTCAATTACGGGCTAAGGCTTACATTGCAGTTTCCGTGCCAACATCAACAGCAAGCTATCACTTGAAGACTATAAAATAACCCAATGTATTTAAAGGGATATTTTAAATATTAATTAGCGGAATAATGAATACGGCGACCCAGGTGTTGCCTGAGCAACAACAGCACCATCAAAGGTGTTGGTCAGGCAACTTTAGGCTGGGGGTGTGAACTGCAGCTACAGCGACTTACGTGCCACCACATAGGCATAATCGCCCTGCCCTATGCGGTAGCTCTCGGCCACCTGCGCAAAGGCACCGCTAGCGATATCCTGCTGCAGACGTTGCAAGCCGCTGGCTAGCTCTTTGCTGCTGCATAACTCACTGAAACTGGAGATATTGGCGCGCACTTCGGGGTCCAGGTATTGTTCTGGCCGCGCTTTGCCTGAATAGAGGAACAGGTCTGTCAGGCTATTGTTCACACAAAATGGCACGATGCGCTCAATCTCAAAACCTGCAGACTGTAATGCAGCCGTGACCCTGGCTTCGGTCGGCATCTGCGCGATGGCGCGCTTCATCATCTGCGGAAAGTAATGGCACAGCCAGTAGCCGCGCATTTGCTTGGGAAAAGCCGTAAACAACACAATGCGCCCTTGCCGCATGACGCGATAGGCTTCTCTGAAAGCCCTGTGCAGATTGGAAAAGTGATGGATAGACAGTGTGCACAGCACGCCATCAAAAAAAGCATTCTTGTACGGCAGCGCATTGACTGTGCCAAGTTGCCAGTACACGCTGGCATCCTGCGCATGCTTGTGCCAGGGACGTTGCACCCTGGCCTGCCGTATCATGGTTTCCGAGAGATCCACGCCATGCCAGGTGCCTGCCAGGGCGGCCAGCGCCAGCGTGTAATTGCCGCTGCCGCAGGCCAGGTCCAGGTAGTTGCCCTCTGCATGCACGGCCAGCAACTCCGCCAGTGTGGCGGTGATAGCCGCATCCGCACAACGCGTGCGGCTGTAGCTAGCGCCTATCTTGTCATAAAGCGGCTGCATGCTTGGTTCTGTGTTGATTGATCGCATTTTTTAAGGCTGCAGCCTGCGTTCTCGCTGCTTCGGCAAAATCGTGTTTGGCGCTGGCATACAAAATACTCCTCGAGGCACTGATGATAAGCCCGTTACCCTGTGCGGTTTGACCAGCCTGCACGATACTGGCGATATCCCCGCCCTGCGCCCCGGCACCAGGCACCAGAAAAGGCATATCGCCGACTATGCTGCGTACCCTGGCCACCTGCTGCGGCCAGGTCGCGCCCATCACCAGCAGGCAATTGTGATTAAAATTCCACTTTTCAGCCACCAGTCGCGCAATATATTCATACACTGGCTCGCCCTTCTGGCCAGATTGCTGCGCTTGGACCTCCTGCGCTTGTGCCTGCAGCTCGACCTCCTGCAATTGCGCCGCCCCGCTATTGGAGGTCTTGCACAGTATGATCACGCCCTTATCCTGATACTCCAGGAACGGCTGCACTGAATCAAAGCCCATATAGGGGTTCACTGTGACGGCATCCACCTGGTAACGGACAAAAGCCTCTCTGGCATACTGCACCGCCGTGCTACCGATGTCGCCGCGTTTGGCATCGAGGATGACCGGGATATGCGGATAAGTAGATTTAATATAGGTGATGGTTTGCTCCAGCTGCCGCTCAGCGCCAAGCGCAGAAAAATAAGCGATCTGCGGCTTGTAGGCACATACCAGATCGTGAGTGGCGTCGATGATAGCCCGGTTAAAACTGAAGATGCTGTCATTCCCTGACGCCACCGCCTGCGGAAAGCGCTCCAGGTCAGGGTCCAGGCCTATGCAAAGCAAAGAGTCGCTGCTTTGCCAGGCCGCCTGCAGTTGCTGGATAAAACTCATCACGGTTGACCTCTCTGCATCAGGTTTTCTTAAAATACAGCGGAAAGAAAGGGATGATAGCCACCCAGAGCCGGTCGCGCTCAGGAGTGAGATAAAAGCCGATAAAGGCCGCACGCCACGAGAATTCTATGCATTTAAACTTCATATAACCCCTTTCATAAGTTGCACCTCTAACACTTGCTTTAAAGCACTCACCCTGATGACACCCGCAGCCGCCAAACAATTAAATGCCAGCGGATAAAGGCCAGCCTGCAAGGCACCTTCAACATCTGCAACCGGGTCGTCGCCGACGAATATGGTTTCTGCAGCGTTAACCGCCAGTTGCTCAAGCGCTATATCGAAGATAGCGCGTTGCGGTTTACGAACCCCCACCTCTTCCGAAATGACAATCGCAGCCACTAACCTATCAAACCCCAGCGCCGTAATCACAGCCCGCTGCAGATCACTGCGGCCATTGCTCAAAATGCCCACCTTAATCTGGCGCGCTTTTAATGTTTCAAGCACATGCAGTGCATCCGCCATGGGCACGGCGAAGCCTGGGTAAAACCTAAGGTAGTCATCAACCAATTCATCAACTAAGTCATCTCCGCCAAGCTCCCGCTTAAACTCGAATTCTTTGCTAAGTTGGGCATAGACTTCTGTTTTCCATACCTTGCCGCTGGCATCCAATTCCAGAAAACGACTTGTAAACTTATCCAACTGATCAAGGTCACTGCCCAGACGCCTGAACTGATCCCTGGCGAATGCCGCAAGTCCTGAGGCGCGATCATGTAGCGTCCCGTCCAGGTCAAACAACACTGCGCGCATTACAAGGATCGCTTTTCTAATGCAGTTGCGGCATCATCAGGCTTTGCAACAAATGCCTGCTTGCTGTTGGGATCAAACCCGGCAGACTGATAAAAACGCAATATTTCTTCATCCTTGCGTCCGGTGAGCAGCATGGCTTTGTAACAACCCACCGACCACGCATAACTCAGCGCTGATTGCAGCATTGCATTGCCGTAGCCATGTTTGCGATGTGCAGCATGTGTCACCACATTTTCAACCACCGCATATGGGCGGCAGCCTCTGGTCAGGTTGGGAATGACGGCGATGGTGCAGCTGGCAACCAACTCATCATCAACAAAAACACCGAAACAACGGATGCGATCATTGGCCTGTATCTCGGCCCACACCGCTTCAACCTCAGTGGCAGATGGCATAGGCGTGTCGACAACATGCAAATGTTCGTACAAGCGCAATAGTGCCGGCAAATCATGCTGTGTTAGGTTTCTAAGATTCATGAGATCAGCTATCTAAAACATGACGGCCTTTGCGATGGTCATGGGACGACGCTAAATAAGGAGCAATATCTTTCAATACGCTTTTTTCTAGCATACCCACTGTCACCTCAACCCCCGCTGCTTTAAGGATTTCAACACCAGCGCCAGCGTTACGCGGGTCAGGATCAAGCGCAGACACCACAACCTGGCTGATCCCCCTGGCCACCAGCGCTTTAGCACAAGATGGCGTTCTGCCATGAAATGAACATGGCTCCAGCGTGACATAGGCAACAACGCCGGATAAATCGCCCTCTATTTGTGAAAGAGCCATCGCCTCAGCATGGTGTTGCCCTGGTGATTGCGTATATCCGCTGGCAATGACTTGTCCATCCTTGACCAAGACACAGCCTACAGGTGGGTTGGGCAAGCATTTCGGCAACGCTTTACGGCCTTCAAGCTGCGCCAGGCGCATAAAGTTTTTCGCCAGGGCAGGCATGCTGGCAAACTTTGAATTTGAACGCATGCTTACTTCCTGAGCCGTTTCAATCACTTTTTGCATCACTCGGAAAACGTGAAACTACCCTCTGCCACAAACTGCTCTATCGCTTTTCTCGGTGTGGGTTGCTCGCGTTCGTGAAAGTCTTCCGGCAGCACTGATTTATCCGCCTGTTTGCCAACAGCGATCAGTATCTCTACTTGGTAGCCTTCTGGCACACCAAGGGCTGCGGGGGCTGCGTCGCGGTTGAAGCCGCCTATGGCACGCGTGCGCCAGCCGGATTGATAGGCCTGGAAAGCCAGGCTGGCCCAGGCAGCGCCTGCATCCAGGGAATGGTTCTTTAATGGGGATGGCGCTGTTTCGCCCTGGCGTACATGGGTTTTCTTGGAGACCAGTGCGATCAGTACTGCGGCACGGTTGACCCAGCGCTGGTTGTTCTCATTGAGCAATGCAAACAGGGTATCCCAGTGTGCTGAGCCATTTTTGGCGTAGATAAAGCGCCACGGTTGCGAGTTGTTGGCAGAAGGTGCCCATCTTGCCGCTTCAAACAGGCTGCGCAAGGTGGTGTCATCTATGGCTTCGCCGGTGTAGGCGCGTGGTGACCAGCGGTCTATGAAAATCGGTTCTATGGTGTGTTGTGCATTTCTGCTTGTCGCTTGTGTCATTTCATTCTCCTGATGATTAATGAGTGGTTTGCGGATGTTGCCCGCTGGTGTTTTCCGGCTGGCTGGTACTATTCAGCGCACTGCCGGCATTGAGCTGATTACTCCAGCCTCCGCCTATGGCCCTGACCAGTGCTACGCTGGCTTGCAGTTGCCTGCCGTGGATGGCGATCAGGTTGCGCTGGTTATTGAGGGTGTTGGTCTGCCAGGTGATGACGTTGAGGTAATCCAGCGTGCCGGCTTTGTAGCGGTTGGTAGATTCCTGCAAGGCATCACTGGAGGCTTTGATCGCGGCCTGCTGGTATCCGGCCTGTTCGGACAGCAGGCTGATGGCGGCCAGCTGATCTTCGACCTCCTGAAAGGCAGTCAGCACGGTTTGCCGGTATTGGGCCACCGTGGCGTCGTAACCGGCGATGGCGGCATCGGTCTGCGCCTTGCGCAAGCCGCCATCAAACACATTGAGCGCGATCAGTGGCCCTATAGACCAGATGCGGCTGGGGGTGGAGATCAGGTTGCTGAAGGCGTTACTCTGGTAGCCGGCCCCGGCGGTCAGGTTTAGTGAGGGAAAGTAGGCGGTTTTGGCGATGCCTATCTCGGCGTTGGCTGCAGCGACCCGCCGCTCGGCGGCAGAAATATCCGGCCGCCTTTCCAGCAAGGCTGCAGGCAGGCTGACTGGCACGGCAGGCGGCGTCAGTTGCGTCTGCATATTGAAAGGGTTGGCGGCTATATTGAGTTCGGCTGGGGCTTTGCCTAGCAGCAAGGCGATCGCATGCTCGCTTTGCGCACGTTGCAGCCGCGTTTCAGCCGCGACTACCAGGGTATTTTTGTGCAGGGCGTCGGCCTGGTTGACGTCGGTTTTAGTCGCCACCCCGGCACGATAGCGGTTGAGAGTGACCTGTTTGGAACGGTCCAGCGCCTTAAGCGTGTCATCCAGCAACAGCAGTTGCGTATCCAGCACCCTTAACTGAAAGTATTCCTGTGCCAGGCTGGCGATCAGCGATAGCCTGCTGACCTCGATATCGGCTTTGCTGGCCTGCAACAGGGCGTCGCCGGATTCTATCTGTTTGCGGATGCGGCCCCAGATATCCGGCTCCCACGAGGCATTCAGGCTCAGGTTATAGGTTTCAATGATAGGGTCAGCGCCTATCCTGACCGCGTTGGTACTGCGTTTGGCGCGTGTGGCAGAGCCGTTGGCAGTCACCGTAGGCCACAGTGCCGAACGGTTGACCGACGAGGCAGCAGCCGCGCGGCGGAAATTGGCTTCAGCCAGCACCAGGTTCTGGTTGGCGTTGATGGCTTGCGTGACCAGGCTGTTCAGTTGCGCATCATGGTAGCTCTCCCACCAGGCCGTGCGTAGTTGCTCATCGCCAGGCTGGCCGGTTTTCCAGCCATTCACTGTATCGGCCTGCTTGAACGCCTGCGGAATGGCGACGGCAGGCTTTTCATATTCTGGCCACAGCGAGCATGCACCTAGCAGCAACAAGGGGATCAACGCGAGACGTTGTAGTGAATGATGCATATCAAGCCTGTTTTAAATGCGAATAAGAGTTGAGGTTAAAACGACGGATAAAGTAATGCCGCATGCGGTCCAGCGCCAGATAGACGGTGGGCGTGGTATATAGCGTCAGCAACTGGCTGAACACCAGCCCGCCGACCACAGCGATGCCCAGCGGCTGGCGTATCTCGGCACCATCGCCCGAGCCCAGCGCCAACGGCAAGGCGCCCAGCATGGCGGCCAGCGTGGTCATCAGGATAGGCCGGAAACGTAACAGGCAGGCCTGCCGGATAGACTCATAAGGCGAAAAGCCGGATTCGCGCTCCAGTTGCAAGGCGCAATCTATCATCATGATGGCATTCTTCATGACGATGCCGGTGAGCAGGATGACGCCTATCAGCGCGATGATGGAAAATTCGCTATCGCACACCATCAATGCCAGCAAAGCGCCTATGCCTGCCGAAGGCAAGGTGGAAAGGATGGTGAGCGGATGGATAAAGCTCTCATACAAGATACCGAGCACGATATACACGGTCAGCAATCCGGCCAGGATCAGCCAGGGCTGGCTATCCAGCGAAGCCTTGAACATTTTGGCCGCGCCGGAGAAAGTGCCATAGACATGATCAGGTGCGCCTATGCGCTGGAAAGCCTGCTCGATGGCGGCGGTGGCCTGCTCCAGTGCATAACCTTCTGCCACATTGAACGAGAGTGTGGCGGCCACGAACTGCCCCTGTTGATTGACCGCCAGCGGCGCGCTTTTCAGCTGCCAGCGGCTGATGGCAGATAATGGCACGCGGCTATTGTTGAGCCCGTTAAGATATATCTGATCCAGCGCCTGCGGCCCTTTGGTGAATTCCGGCGCCAGTGTCAGCACCACGTAATACTGGTTGAGCGGTTCGTAAATGGTCGAGATCAGGCGCTGGCTGAAGGCATTATTCAAGGTAGCATCCAGCTGCGCGGCGGTGATACCCAATTGCGCAGCCGCATGGCGGTCGACTTGCAGCTGCAGCTGCAAGCCCTGGGTCTGGAAATCGGTGTTGACATCGGTCAGCTCAGGCAGGCGATTCATGGCCCCGCGCAATTTGGGGGTGATCTTTTCCAGCGTGGCGATATCATCCGCCAGCAAAGTGTACTGAAACTGCGCCCCGCCCTGCCTGGCCCCTATGCTGAGCTCCTGTTGCGACATCACCATCAGCGACACACCAGGCACTTTCATTAATTTTGGCCGCAACCTGGCGACCACATCGGCAGCGGTGGCCTCACGTTCATCTGCGGGCCGCAGGCTGGCAAACATGGTGCCAGTATTGGTCTGCCCACCGCCAGCGCCGCCGGTGTACTCATAATAGGTCTTGATATCCGGGTCCTGGCTGACGATAGTCATCAGTTTATCTATGCGCTTGCGTATCTCGGCAAACGACAGGCTCTGGTCACCCTGAAAAGAACCTTGCAAGCGGCCGGTATCCTGTTGCGGGAAAAAACCTTTTGGGATGATGCGGTACAAATGCACATTAAACGCTATCACGCCCAGCAGCAGTATCAGCATCAGCCAGCCATGGCGCAGCGTCCAACCCAGGCTGCGCCTGTAGACTTTAAAAGGCAGGTCAGCCAGGCGGGCAAACCAGCCCGGCCTGGCATCACTGTTTTTCGCCGGATGTGCTTTGAGAAACCTGGCGCAAAGCATAGGCGTGGTGGTGAGTGACACCGCCAGCGAGATCAGCACCGCAACTGACAAAGTCACGGCGAACTCCCTGAACAGGCGGCCTAATATGCCATCCATAAACAGCAAGGGCACAAACACCGCCACCAGTGACAGGCTCATCGCCAGCACGGTAAAACCGACTTCACGCATGCCGCGGATAGCGGCATCCACCGGAGCTTCGCCTTTTTCCAGATGCTGTATGGTGTTTTCCACCACCACGATGGCGTCATCCACCACAAAGCTGGCAGAAATGATCAGCGCCATCAGCGAAAGGTTGTTCAGGCTGTAACCCAGCAGGTAGATCACTGCCAGCGTACCCAGCAATGACACCGGGATGGCGATGGTCGGGATCAGGGTCGCGCGCGCATTACGCAAAAAAACAAAAGTCACCAGTATCACCAGGGCGATGGAGATATACAGCGTGTGCTGCACCTCGGTGATAGATTTCCTCACCGTGGTACTTCTATCTATGATCACATCCAGGTCTATCGCACTGGGGATCAGCGTTTTCAGTTTGGGCAGCATGCCGTGTATGGCATCCACCGTTTCAATCACATTCGCTCCCGGCTGGCTGAGCACCACCAGCATGACGGTAGATTTGCCGTTGGCGGAGCCTGCATTGCGCAGTTCCTGCACTGAATCTCGCACCGTCGCCACATCGGATAACCGGATAGGCGACTGGCCGCGATAGGCGACGATCAGCTGCTGGTAATCCACCGCCCGTTTGGCTTGGTCGTTGACTTCGATCTGCCAGGCACGCGTAGCTGACTGGATCTGGCCTTTGGGCCGGTTCTGGTTGGCGGCGGCGATGGCCGTGCGCAGCTGTTCCAGGCTGACACCATACTGGTTCAGGGCATTAGGGTTCACCTCTACCCGCACCGAGCGCAAGGCGCTGCCATTGATGCTGACCTGCCCTACACCTTTGACCTGGGAGATCTTCTGGCCAAGGATAGAAAAGGCATAGTCATACAGCTGCTCTTTGGTATGCGTAGGCGAAGTCAGCGAGATCGCCAGTATAGGCGCCGCAGAGGCATTGATACGCCGGTAGCTGGGGTTGGAGGGGATATTGCGCGGCAACAAGGCACGGGCGGCATTGATCGCAGCCTGCACATCTCTGGCAGCACCATCGATATTGCGGTCCAGCTCGAATTGCAGATTGATACGCGTAGCACCCTGAGTGTTGGTCGAGGTCATTTCCTCTATGCCGGCGATGCGGCCAAAAGCGCGTTCCAGCGGCGTGGCCACAGTAGCGGCCATGGTCTCCGGGCTGGCCCCGGGCAAGTTGGCGGAGACGTTGATGGTCGGGTAATCGACCTGCGGCAAGGCGGCGCGAGGCAAGGCATTGAACGCCAGCACACCGGGCAAGGCGATCGCCAGTGTCAGCAACGAGGTGGCCACCGGGCGGCGGATAAATACAGTGAGCATACTCATGATTTTTCCAGCTGCGTAGCTACGGCAGGCGCCGGCTGCCCGCGTTTAAAGCGGCGTGCCAGGCGGTCAAAGCTCAGGTAGATCACCGGCGTGGTATACAGCGTCAGCACCTGGCTGAACAGCAAACCACCGACCATGACTATGCCCAGCGGCTGGCGTAACTCAGAGCCGGTGCCATGGCTGAACATCAGCGGCAAGGCACTCAGCAAGGCGGCAAAAGTGGTCATCAGGATAGGCCTGAAGCGTAACAGCGCCGCCTGGTAGATCGCCTGGGGCGCCTGGCTTTGATGCTGGCGCTCGGCGTCCAGCGCAAAATCTATCATCATGATGGCGTTCTTCTGCACTATGCCTATCAGCAGCACGATGCCGATAATGGCAATGATAGTCAGCGCATGGCCACTGATAAACAGCGCCAGCAAAGCGCCCACGCTGGCAGATGGCAAGGTGGAAAGTATGGTCAGCGGGTGCACATAACTCTCATACAGCACGCCCAGCACGATATACATGGTGATGATGGCGGCGATCACCAGCAGCAATTCGTTATCCAGCGCCGCCCTGAAAGCCAGTGCCGCGCCCTGAAAACCGATCTGCACGCTGGATGGCAACCCCAGCCGGGTGGTGGCTGATTCGATCGCCGTCACCGCCTCGCCCAGCGAAACACCATTGGCAACGTTAAAGTAAACCACAGCCGCCGGAAACTGGTCTTGCCGGTGCACCACCAGGCTGCCAGTACGCTCGCTGAGACTGGCGATCACAGACAGCGGGATAGCTTCACCAGCGGCATTGGTCACATATAATTGTTGCAGTGCGTGCACGCCGCCATCCGCATCACTGCTGGCTTCAAGCACCACCCGGTACTGGTTGGTCTGAGTGAAGATAGTGGAAATAAAACGCTGGCCAAAAGCGCTGTAGAGCACGTCATCTATGGCCGCCATGCTGATGCCTAGCCTGCTGGCGGCATCCCTGTCCACTTCTACATAGGCTTTGAGGCCGGCGCTCTTATCACTGCTGGAGACATCACTGAGTGCCGGTGATTTCTCCAGTGCCTCTACCAGCCTGGGGATAGTCTGCTGCAGGATATCCGCATCCAGGCTCACTGCGGTCAGCTGGTAGCTGGTGGGGCCGGTGCGGGTCTCTACCGTCAGGTCTTGCACCGGCTGCATGCTGATAGTGAAGCCCTGGTCATCAGGCACCTGTTGCTGCAAGCGCGCTATGATCTGCGGCACGCGCGCCTTGCGTTGCGCTATCGGCTTGAGTGCGATCAGCAGGCGGCTCTCATTCAGCGTCTTGTTGACGCCATCCACACCCACCACCGAAGAAACATTCGCCACATCCGGGTCCTGCATGATGCTGGCTACCATGGCATGGTGTTTTTCAGACACCTGGCGGAACGACCAGCTTTGTGGCGCTTCTATCACCGCCTGTATCAGCCCGTTATCCTGTGCCGGGAAAAATCCTTTCGGGATAGTCCACACCAGGAGGAAAGTCAGCAGCACCGTGACCAATGTAGCCGCCAGCGCCAGCGGCTGGTGAGCCAGCACCCAGCGCAGTGAACGGCCATAGGCATCGGTCAGCGCGTTAAAACGCTGTTCTATAGCAAATTGCCAGCCTTGGTTGCGACCGGGCTGCAGCGGTTTTAACAGACGGGCGCTCAGCATAGGCGTCAGCGTCAGTGACACTATGCCCGAGATCAGGATAGCGATCGCGAGCGTACTGGCGAATTCCCTGAACAGCCGCCCGACCACGTCCTGCATGAACAGCAGCGGGATCAGGACCGCGATCAGCGAAAACGTCAGCGAGATAATGGTAAAGCCTATCTCACGTGAGCCGACCAGCGCTGCCTGCATGGGGCTGGCGCCCTCTTCGATATGGCGCGAGATATTTTCTATCATGACGATGGCATCATCCACCACAAAGCCGGTGGCGATGGTCAGCGCCATCAGGGTTAGATTATTGACGCTGAACCCGGCAAAATACATCACCGTGAACGTACCCAGCAGTGACAAAGGCACGGCCAGGCTGGGGATCAGCGTGCCGGACAGCGTACGCAGGAACAGGAAGATCACCATGATCACCAGCCCTATCGCCAGCATGAGCTCGAACTGCACATCATGGATAGCGCTACGGATACTGGTAGTGCGGTCTGAAATCACCTCTATCTTGATATCAGATGCGATACTGGCCTGCAGATCCGGCAGCAGCGCCTGCACCCTGTCGACCACATCAATGACATTGGCCCCAGGCTGGCGCTGTATGCTGAGCAGTATCACCGGCCGCTGATTGACCCAGGCACCCAGATAAGAGTTCTCGACATCGTCAGTCACCTCAGCCACGTCACTCAGGCGTACCGGCGTGCCATTGCGCATGGCGATGATCTGCGTACGGTATTCGCTGGCCTTTTTCAGCTGGCTATTGGCATCCAGCGCGATAGACAGCAAACTGCCATCGATATTGCCTTTGGCCTGGTTGGAGTTAGAGGCGGCAATAGCCAGGCGCAAGGCTTCAAAGCTGATGCCATAGGCAGCCAGTGCCTGCGGATAGGCGCGCACACGCACTGCCGGGCGGTTGCCACCACTGACACTGACCAACCCTACCCCGCCGACCTGCGAGATCTTTTGTACCAAACGGGTCTCCACCAGGTCCTGCAGCTCCGGCAAGGCCAGCGTCTCATCACTGACCGCCAGGGTCAGCACCGCAGCATCGGCCGGGTTGACTTTATTGAACACCGGCGGCGCCGGCAGGTCGGCAGGCAGGTAGTTGTCGGCGGCATTGATAGAGGCCTGCACATACTGCTCGGCCTCATCCAGGCTCAGGTGCAGGGCGAACTGCAAGGTGATCACCGAAGCGCCAGCCGAGCTAGAAGAAAACATCTGGCTAAGGCCGGTCATGGAGCCGAACTGGCGTTCCAGCGGCGCGGTGACTGCCGTCGCCATCACATCCGGACTGGCGCCAGGATACAGGGTGACTACCTGTATGGTCGGGTAATCGACCTGCGGCAACGCCGATTGCGGCAGCAACCTGTAGGCCATCAGCCCGGACAGCAGAATGGCGAGCATCAACAGCAGGGTCGCTACCGGACGCTCTATGAATATGCGTGAGGGATTCATGGTTTATCCCGGCTTACGATTGACGCGCTCTGGATTCACCGCTTTTGGAGTGCTTGGCTTTATCCTTGCCGGCACCTTTATCTTTACCAGCACCGGCAATGACCACCTTGGCACCATCGCGCAATTTATCCAGGCCGCTGACCACCACGCGGTCACCGGCATTCACGCCTTTCAGCACCGCCACACTATCGCCATCGGCAGGGCCGGTGGTGACTGGCTGTATATGCAGTTTGTCCTGCGCATCGACCAGGTAGACAAAATGCCCCTGGCTGCCATGCTGTATCGCCACTTGCGGCAATACATTCACCTGTTGCAGCGTATTCATCAATATCTTGATATTGACGAACTGGTTAGGAAACAAGGCGCTATCAGCGTTAGCGAACTGCGCTTTCAGTTTGATGGTGCCTGTGGCCGGGTCTATCTGGTTATCCAGCGTCAGCAGTTTGCCTTCTGCCAGTAGTCGGGTATTGCCTTTATCCAGTGCCTGCACCGGCAGGCCATGCGCAGCACGCTGGTCCAGCAGGCGGCTGATCTCCTGCGCCATGTTCTCCGGCAAGGTGAAGGTCACCGCGATAGGTGATATCTGGTTGATCACCGCCACCGTATCTGCCGTGGTGATATTGTTGCCGGCGTCTATTTGCCTGAGGCCTATCCTGCCGCTCACCGGCGCAACTATCCTGGTATAGGCCACCTGCAGTTGTGCATTTTCCACCGCGCCGCTGTCTGAGAGCACCGTGCCTTTATATTGCTGCACCAGTGAAGCCTGGGCATCGACCTGCTGGCCGGCGATAGAATCCTGTTTCAGCAGGGTCTGGTAACGGTCCAGGTCAGCGACCGCATTCGCCAGCAAGGCCTTGTCTTTGATATGCTGGCCCTGGATCTGCGACAACTGCGCTTCAAACGGCCTGGCGTCTATCCTGGCCAGCACATCACCGGCCTTGACCAGCTGCCCTTCCCTGAAATTGATGGCAGTGAGCTGGCCGTTGACCCGGCTTTTTACCGCCACGGTGGCGAAAGAAGTCACCGTGCCCAGTGCCTGGTGATACACATGGATAGTGCCTGGTCTGACCTGCTCCACCGCCACGAATAAAGGTTTGCCGCCTTTTTTGCCAGGGCCTTTATCGCTCTGTCCTTTATCGCTCTGTCCTTTATCGCTCTGTCCTTTATCGCTCTGTCCTTTATCGCCAGGACTATTGTCGCCTGGGCCTTTGTCGTCATGGTTTTTATCTGCGGCATGTTTATAGTCGCCCTCTGCTGACGCAGCCTCACCCTTTTGCGTATCACTACGCAACTCGCTCCAGCCTTTGCCTACCCCGGCAAATAACACCACCCCTGCCAGCACGATTAATATTTTTTTCTGCAATTGCATCTGCATCACACTTAATTAGTTTTAGAGTTTTTTTTGTCAGCCTGGCTGTCCCACCAGTAGGTCAGCGCCCATTCCTGTGCGCCGTAATATTTGGGCAGCACCTGCGGCCGCTGCAGCCTGTGGTGATAGATCAGGTAATGTTTGGTCAGGTAGCGCCAGGGCGTCACATAATGGCCGTGTACCAATACCCGGTCCAGCGCATGGGCGGCCAGTTCCAGTTCTTGCTGGCTGTCGGCATTCAATAACTTCTGGATCAGCGCATCTATCACCGGCGACTTGGTGCCTATGAAATTCTCGGAACCAGGTTTATCGGCGTCCTTGCTGTTAAAGCTGCGCCACAGCTCAGCACCCGGCATGCGGCCTTCGCGCAGGGCGATGGTGGTGTAGTCGTAATCAAAGGTCTTCAACTGGCTACGCGCCGTCGCCGCGTCTGAAACGCGCTTGACCACCTTTATGCCCAGCTTGCTCATATTCAGGTAGATAGGGTCCATGTACGGGTTCTGGCCGCGTGCCGTGGTCACCTCTATCACAAAAGGTTCGCCCTTGGCGTTGCGTAACACGCCATCGCGGTTGTGCCAGCCAGCCTGGGCAAATAGCTCCAGCGCCTTGGTCAGGCTGTTGCGTATGCTGCCGGGTGGTTTGGTATTCGGTTGTTCAAACATGGGGCCGAACACTTCAGGCGGTAATTGATCGCGGTAGGGTTCCAGTATTTCCAGCTCTTCGGGACTGGGCAGGCCCTTGGCCGCCAGCGGGCTATAGGCAAAATAGCTGTTGACGCGGGTGAACTCGCTATCAAAGATCTTCTGGTTCATAAACTCAAAGTCCATGGCGTAGTTGAGCGCCAGGCGCACACGCGGGTCTTTGAACTTATCGCGGCGCAGGTTGACTATCCAGCCGTTCATGGCGACCGGGTTCTGGTGCGGCACCAGCTCTTTGACCAGCTCGCCTTCGTCAAAACGCTTGCCTATATACTGGCAGCACCAGTAGCGCATCTTGTTTTCACTGAGAAAATCGAAATCGCCGGCACGCAAGGCCGCCACCATGGTGTCGGTATCTTTATATATGCGGTAAACCACGCGTTCAAAGTTGTAACTGCCTACGCGCGAAGGGATCTGTGCACCCCAGTACTGCGGGTTTCTGCGGTAAGTGACTGCCTGGCCGCTGACCGCACGGTCTATCACATAAGGGCCGGAAGTCACCGGCACTTCCAGGCCTATCTTGTTGAACGGCACATGGGTGCCATCTGCCTTTAAGCCCCACTTGGGCGAAAACACCGGCAGGCTGCCGGCTACAAACGACAGGTCACGGCCTTTGCGCTTGAATTCAAAATGCACGGTTTGCGCATCGATGACCGTCAGCGATTTGATCTCGGAAAAATAGGCTTTAAAGCGCGGATTGCCGTCTTTGTTGGTCAGCGTATCAAATGAGTATTTCACCTCTTTAGCGGTGACCGGGTCGCCATTGGAGAACCTGGCCGCAGGGTTGATATGAAACGTCACCGCACTGAAATCAGGTGCCAGTTTGATATCATCCGCCAGCAAGCCGTACTGGGTGTTGATCTCATCCAGGCTATACACGGTCAGCGTTTCAAACATCTGCTCTATCAGGCCCGGTGCCGGTTTGCCCTTGAGGCTGAAAGGGTTGAATTTATCAAAGCCGCTGTTCTGGCTGATAATGGCAAACCTGATCTGGCCGCCCTTGGGCGCGGCCGGGTTCACATAGTCGAAATGGCTGAAATCGGCCGGGTATTTAGGCTCGCCGAACTGGGCCACCGCATGCGCCGCCAGCGCACTCTGACCTGGCCATAATATGCCGGAAACAAAGGACAAAACGAGCAACAGCAACCATGGGTAAGCAGGTCGGGTCAGGTCAGGTTTATTTTTATAACGATCAGTCATGTGGGTTCACTAGAGAGAAGCTTGTACCAGGGCTTGGGTATAAGGATGGTTGGGTTGCTGTATCACTTGTTCGGTATCGCCGGACTCTATGATCTCGCCGTCTTTAAGCACATAGACTCTATGTGCCAGTGCCTGAATCACGGTGAGGTCATGGCTGATCAGCAAATAACTGAGGCCGAATTTCTTCTGCAGCGACACCAGTAATTCCAGCACCTGTTTCTGGATAGACACGTCCAGCGCCGAGGTGGGCTCATCCAGGATCACCACCTTGGGTGACAGCACAAAGGCGCGTGCGATGGCGATGCGCTGGCGTTGGCCGCCGGAAAACTCATGCGGGTAAGAATCCAGCACATTGGCGCTTAAGCCCACTTCAGACAGTATCTGCACAATGCGCTGGTAACGCTGTTCTTCAGTCAGGTCAGGAAAATGCAGCGCCAGCCCCTCACCGACGATCTGGCGCACGGTCTGCCGTGGTGAAAGCGAACCGAACGGGTCCTGGAACACCACTTGCAGCCTGGCCCGCAGCTCGCGTTGCAGCCGCTTGCTCAGGCTGTAAACCGGCGCGCCTTCTACTTCTATTGCGCCAGACTTGACCTTGATCAGGTTGAGCACCGCTTGCGCCAGCGTTGATTTACCGGAACCGGATTCACCGACTATGCCTACGGTCTCGCCTTCACGCAGCACGACATCCGCACCATGCAGCGCGGTGAATGCGTGCGATTCGAATAATCCGCGCCAGCCTTTTCTTGGCAGCGGGTATTCGACGCGCAGCTGCTTGGCTTCGAGCAGGGTCCTGGCATCGCTGGCCACCGGCAACACATTACGCACCGGGATACTGTTGATCAGTTTGATGGTGTAAGGGTGTTGCGGTTGTTCAAACAGGGTCTGCGTATCGGCGGTTTCTACCAGTTTGCCGCGCTCCATCACCGCCACGCGGTGGGCAAACTTGCGCACCAGGTTGAGGTCATGCGTGATCAGCAGGATAGCCATGCCCTGCGCGCCTTCTTTGCGCACTTCTTCTTCCTGGATATCGATCAGCAATTTGACGATACGCGCGCGTATGGTCAGGTCCAGCGCCGTGGTTGGCTCATCGGCGATCAGCAGTTTGGGCTTGCATGACAGGGCCATGGCGATCATGGCGCGCTGGCGCTGGCCCCCAGACAACTGGTGCGGATAGCTATTGATATTCTTTTCCGGCTGGCGTATGCCGGTGCGGGTCAGCAGTTCCAGCGTTTTTTCACGCGCAGCCGTGCGTGATAATGCCTGGTGTGCCACCAGGGTCTCTATGATCTGCTCGCCTATGGTGAACAGCGGGTTCAGTGCCGTCATCGGCTCCTGGAATATCATGGCGATATCGGCACCGCGCACGCGCTGTATCTCCTGCGCCGATTTTTGCAGCAGGTCTTGCCCCTGAAACAGGATCTTGCCACTCAGTTTGGCCGCTTCTACCAGTTTTAGAATAGATAAGGCAGTCACCGTTTTGCCTGAGCCGGATTCGCCCACCAGTGCCAGCCGTTCGCCGCTGTTGATGCTCAGATTGAGCTGGTCGACCACCGTTTTAGCTTCAAAGCTGGCCGAGAAATTTTCTATGGATAATAATGGCTGCGTCATTACAGTGCTCCGCCTTGTCTGGCATCAGAGATCCTGGTATCCAGCGCATTGCGTAGCGCCTCGCCGGTGAAAGTCAGCAGCAGCAAGGTCAACACCAGCACGCTGAAAGCTGAAACAGCTATCCACCATGCATCCAGGTTCTCCTTGCCCTGCAATAGCAGTTGGCCCAGGCTGGGTGCCGGTGCGGTCACACCCAGGCCGAGAAAGTCCAGGCTGGCGAGTGCCATGATGGCGGCACTCATGCGGAAAGGTAAAAAGGTGATCACCGGCGTCAGGCTGTTAGGCAGGATGTGCCGCCAGATGATCTGAAAATTGGACAAACCCAGCGCCCGGGCCGATTTCACATATTCCAGCTGGCGGTTACGCAAGAATTCAGCACGCACATAGTCAGACAAGGTGATCCAGCCAAACAGCGCCAGCAGGCCGAATAACAGCAACAAGCTGTGATCAAAGATAGATGCGAATATGATCAGCAGGTAAAGCTCGGGCATGGAGCCCCAGATATCGATCAGCCGTTGGGTGATGAGGTCGACCTTACCGGCAAAATAGCCCTGGATAGCGCCAAAGAATATGCCCAGCACCACACCCACCACAGTCAGCCCCAGTGCAAACGTCACCGACACCCTGAAACCATAGATCAGGCGCGCCAGGATGTCATAACCGGCGATATCGGTGCCCAGCACATTCTCATCGTCTGGCCGGCCCGGGTAATGCTCAGCCTTGGAGAAATAATTCAGCGTATCGTAGTAATAAGGGTTAGGCGGATATAAGGCAAAATTGCCGGATTTAGCCAGCTGCGCCTTGATGAAAGGGTCATGGTAATCGGCCTTGATAGGCAGATTGCCGCCAAATACCGACTCCGGGTAATCACTGAACAACGGGAAATACCATTGCTGCTCATAGCGCACTATCAATGGCTTGTCGTTGGAGATCACCTCCCCCGCCAGGCTGATCAGGTACAGCAGCACGAACACGACCAGGCTCCAGTAACCCAGGCGGTTACGCTTGAAGCGCTGCCAGTTGCGGCGGGCAGGAGAAAGATGGGGAATGACTTGACTCACTTTTATGACTCCTGAGCATCAAACTTGATTCGGGGATCGACCAGCACATAGGCAAAATCGCCCAGCAACTTGATCAGCAAACCGATCAGGGTAAACAGGTACAGCGTGCCCAGCACCACCGGGTAATCACGGCTGTTGATAGACTCGTAAGAAAGCAGGCCCAGGCCATCCAGCGAGAACAAGGTCTCGATCAGCAGGCTGCCGGTAAAGAACGCCGTAATAAATGTGGCCGGAAAGCCGGTGATCAGCGGCAGCAAGGCATTTCTGAACACATGCTTCCACAGCACTTGCCGTTCGGATAAGCCTTTGGCGCGTGCGGTGAGCACATATTGGCGGCGTATCTCTTCCAGAAAAGTATTCTTGGTAAGCAGGGTTTTAAAGGCGAAAGTACTCACCACCGAAGCAGTCACCGGCAAGGTGATATGCCATAAGTAATCAGTGATCTTGCCCAAGGTGCTCAACTCTGCCCAGTTATCCGAAGTCAGCCCACGCAGCGGGAACACATCCCAGAACGAGCCACCGCCAAACAGCACGATCAGCAACACCCCCAGCACAAAACCGGGGATCGCATAACCAACCAACACCACCAGGCTGGTGAAAAAATCGAAACTGGTGCCTGCCCGCACCGCCTTGGCCACACCCAGCGGCACGGCGATCAGATAAGTCAGGGTAAAAGTCCAGAAACCCAGCGCGATAGAAACACCGAGTTTGTCCTTGATCAGCTCCAGCACGCTCTGGTTACGGAAATAGCTATCACCCAGATCGAACTGCGCATATTGCGTGATCATCTGCCAGTAACGCTCCAGCACCGGCTTGTCAAAACCATACAAGGCAGTGAGCTGCTCCACCTGTTGCGTGTCTATGCCCTGCCTGCCGCTGTAGCTCCAGCCACCCGAGCCGGAGGAACCATCCGTGCCTGAGCGACTATCCTGCGAATCCAGTTGCGCGATCGCACTGTCTACCGGGCCACCAGGCACAAACTGCGTCACCAGGAAAGTTAAGGTCATCACCCCAACCAGGGTGGGGATCATGATCAGCAGGCGCTTTAATAAGTAATGCCACATATTGTTGTATTTTTCAGGTTGTTAGGTGCTGGCATGCCGCCACACCAGGGTTGACTGCCTGGCGTAGTACTGCAGATTCCGTACCAACTGTGACAAAGTGGGATTTTTTTCAGGTAAATAATATTTAACCGTTTAATATCAATAGCTTATAAAAACAATTAAATCATTCACTTAAATAAACTTTGTGGGGTGTGTGATGCGTGGACAACAGCGAACACTGATTGCTGTTGCAGGAAGGACATTTAAGAAAACATTCAGCAGACACTGGCGGATGGGATGCGCTCACGGCGCAGGGACTGCAATATAAGAGAGATTGTGTTTCGCCGGCTTGCGTTTCGCTACTTGGCGAGCTCCTTTTCTTTGCTTGCCCACTGGCGGACTCGCGCAGAGTGAGTGATGTGCATACTGGAAGATGTGATTAGGTATTTCTTAGGATGGTTTAGTGATCTGGTTTAGTGATCTGATTTAGCATCTTATTTCGCCTCTAGGCGAGTGTCTTTTCTTTGCGTGCCCAAAGAAAAGGCACCAAAAGAAAGGGCACCCTAGCATCCGCTTGTTTCCTGCGTTGCTCGTCAGCGTGGGCGTCCAACGAAACTCGCCCTGACAAGCCACACAAACCGTGGCTTGTTGCGGAACTCGAACAGACGCTGGCCGAATACTCCCACGCTGACTGCGCTACTCGGCGCGTCAGATAGGGAACCCGGAAAGACACTACGCGGTGAGTGAGGTGGGTCTTTCTCAAATCGTATCCCGCTCGACCAGCGTAACAAAACAAAACCAAATACACGGTTGCTAAGCGGCTCGCTGCTTTTGGTGGTTCACTAATGGCCCATCGTGGTGGTGTTGACTTTGGGCCCCTATCTGACGCGCCGAGTAGCGGAGTCAAAATAAGGAGGAAGGGAGCGACTGTCTGAGTTCCGCGGTGGCCTGCGTCCTGTGCAGGCCGCTAGGGCGAGTTTCGCGACCGCTTATTTTGATGAGCAACGCAGGAAACAAGCGGATGCTAGGGTGCCCTTTCTTTTGGTTACGTTTTCTTTGGGCAAGCAAAGAAAAGTAACTCGCCGAGGGGCGAAATAAAAGGCTGAATCAAAGCACTAAACCATCCAAAGAAATACCGATTAGAACTTCACAGACAGATAGTGCATCACTCACGCTGAGTGCTCCACAAGTATGAGCACGCAAAGAAAAGACACTCGCTGCGTGGTGAAAGGCGATCCCACAATCAGCAACTATGCATTTAAGCAACACACAGCCGGTTAAGCTGTGACAACCTATTGCGCTACCCCAAACCAAATCCTGCGTATCAACCCATCTCTCTTCACAAACTGGTGCCATGCAAATGCCGCCACATGCAAAGCGAGCAATCCCGCCAGCACATAGGCTGTCACCCCATGCCAGCCCATAATGGCATGCGCCAGTTCTTTATCGACAGGAAACAATGGCTCCCAGTGGAACACAAACAGGTTAAAACCATGATTAAATGAGCTGGCCAGCAGCCCTACCCCGGGCACGACCAGTATCAGGGCGTAAATGAAAATATGCGCATAATGGGCTAACTTCACCTGCAATGGCGAGCCAGGTACGTGTGCAGGTACAACAGAACTGAGCCGCCAGTAGATACGGAACAGTACCAGCGCGAACACGATCAGGCCAAACGACTTGTGCGTGTTGTAGATCAGTTTACGCAACGGCGTCTTCGGCAGGTCAGGCATAAAGTAGCCTATGACCAATAAGCCTATGATCAGGATCGCCAAGCCCCAGTGCAGCAGGATGGCGGTGTTGTTATAACGTTGTGGGCTTGCATTCGACATGCATTTATCCTTTATTAAATATGAAATAACACGTATAAATAGCCAGGCGGGCGAGTGACTGGTTTGCTCGGGCATTGCTGAATGCAGCTGTTTAATCGCGGCGTCTACAGCACGCCATCTCGTTCACTGATTGATTGCGTACCTGCTGAAAGCTGAATAATTGATTGTTGTATCTCGGGCATTGTTTTAAAGACCTGAAATGCGCCGGCTTCAGTCAATGCCTGTGCAGAGGTGGTGGCTGCATAGCCTATGACCTTCATGCCAGCCGCAACCCCTGCCCTCACGCCAGTTGTCGTATCTTCGATCACCAGGCAAGCCGCCGGGTTTACCCCAAACTGCGCGGCAATCTTCAAATAAACATCTGGCGCAGGCTTGGGTTTGCCCAGGTCAGCCGCACTGAAGATGCGTCCCTCAAAGTAGGCAAGCAGCCCGGTCAAACTGAGCATTTTTTCTACCTTGCTGGCTTCGCTGTTCGAGGCGACGCAATATGGCAGGCTTAACTGGCTGATGACATCCGTTACGCCTGCAATCGGCTTGATCTCCTCTGCCAATGCCGCATCACGTGCTACTTTGTAGTCGACTAAAAAATCATTTCCCAGCAAAACACCATAGTTCTGGTTGATGCGGGCCAGGCCTTGCTCTAGTGACAGCCCGACATAATTCGCAAACAATTCGCTGAGCGTGATGGCTACGCCTGCCCGATTCAGTGCTTCCATAAATACCCGGTTTGCAATCGGCTCGCTGTCTACCAGCACGCCGTCGCAATCGAATATCACGAACGCTATCTTGTGTTTGGTTGTCGATGTCATGGTGTATTTGGATTGGCGGGGCGATTCAGTCCAAGATTGTCTCTGTACGTCCCCTGCTGATATTCCTTGCGGAAGATGCCCCGGCGTTGCAATTCGGGCACGACCAGGCGGGTAAAGTCTTCAAACCCCTGCGGCAGCAATGGCGGCACGACGTTGAAACCGTCAGCCCCCTTTTCAACAAACCATTCTTCTATGAGGTCGGCGACGGTTTTCACTGAGCCTATGGCTTGCAGATGCCCGCGTGCCACGCGGAATTTAAGCACTAATTGGCGTATGGTCAGGTTCTCGCGGCGCGCCAGCTCGAGCTGTTGCAAAAAGCGGCCTTTGCCGTTTTCAGAAGGCTGGTAAGGGAGATCAGGCAGCGGCTCATCCAGCGGGTATTGGCTTAGATCATAGCCACCGAACTCAATATGGCTGAAATCGACAGCCGACTGCAGTTCGCCAAATTTGTCCTGCGCCTCTTGATCAGACTCGCCGACCACTACAGACAGCCCGGGGGAGATCTTCAATTGATCGGGGTCACGGCCATATTTCGCCATGCGGCCTTTGACATCGGCATAGTATTCCTGCGCGACTTTGAGTGAGGTGGCGGAGCAATAAGTCATTTCTGCGTGCTGGGCGGCAAATTCGCGACCGGTATCAGAGTTGCCCGCCTGTACGAATACCGGATAGCCCTGGATCGGCCTGGGGAAATCCAGCAGGCCTTCAGATTTGTAATAAACGCCCTGCTTGTTCACCGGGTGTGCGCTTTCGGGCTGAAAATAAACGCCAGTGTGCTGGTCAGGGGTATCAAACGCATCATCATCCCAACTATCCCATAAGGCCTTGGTCAGGTCCAGGAATTCTGCGGCCCTGGCATAACGTTCGTCATGCCCGCGCGCCGCTTCTATACCAAAGTTTTTGGCCGTCGCTTCGTTAAATGAAGACACGATATTCCAACCAGCCCGGCCACCGCTTAAATGGTCCAGCGAGGTGAATTCACGCGCGATGTTATAGGGGTCAGAAAAATTGATATTGACGGTGCCGACCAGGCCTATGTGTTGCGTATGCGTGGCAATCGCCGAAAGCAGGGTCAACGGTTCAAACTGGTAACTGAGGCCACTGCGGCCGGTCTGCTTATCCACTGCCGCTGAGCGGCCGATAAAGTCGGCCAGGAAAAAAGTGTGAAACTTGGCATCTTCAGCCAGTTTGGCAGCGCGCAGCCACCAGGCCAGGTTGGGCCGGCCATCATCTTTTGAGCTGGGGTGACGCCAGCCTGCGGGATGGTGGCCGAAACGCTGGAAGAAGACGTTTAAAATAAGTTGGCGGGGAGTACTGGCCATGGGGGTTCCTGATCTGAATTTAAATGAAACTACTGCTTGGGGCAGCTTGTTATTTTGATTTAGTAATATCGTTTAGTGACTGTTTGTTACGCGTTGTTAGGTTGGGTTTCACTGTCTTGCATTTTGCTGCCTTGCGTTTCGCCTGTAGGCGAGTTACTTTTCTTTGCTTGCACAAAGAAAACGTAACCAAAAGAAATGCACCCTAGCTTCCGCTTTTTCCCTGCGTTGCTCGTCAAAATAAGCGGTCGCGAAACTCGCCCTGACAAGCCACACAAAACGTGGCTTGTTGCGGAGCTCACACAGCCGCTCCCTTACTCCTTATTTTGACTGCGCTACTCGGCGCGTCAGATAGGGGCCCAAGGTCAACACCACTACGCGGCGGCATTTTTCAATATATAGCGTCAACTGCCCGTCATGTCAGCTGGTGACATGACGGGCATGCAATTCAGCGGTGAACTAAGACGCGATTTTCAGTTTGCTCTTCTGGGCTGTATTCGGATTTTCCGGTCTGTTTAAACCCAGATTCTCCCTATAGGTCTTGCCTTCATATTCTTTACGGAATATGCCGCGGCGTTGCAGTTCAGGCACCACCAGGCGGGTGAAGTCTTCCAGGCCTTTGATCGAGTATGGTGGCACTACGTTAAAGCCGTCGGCGCCTTTTTCTACGAACCATTGTTCTATGGTGTCGGCCACCGATTTAGCGGAACCTATGGCCTGCAGATGACCGCGTGCGACGCGGAATTTAAGCACTAATTGGCGTATGGTCAGGTTTTCGCGCCTGGCCAGTTCCAGTTGTTGCTGGAAACGGCCACGGCCATTTTCGCCGGGGTCATAATCCAGGTCTGGCAATGGGCCATCCAGCGGATATTTGCTCAGGTCCTGGCCGCCGAACTCCAGTTCGGAGAAATCGACCAGCGCCTGCAGTTCGCCATATTTGTCCTGGGCTTCCTGGTCAGTCTCGGCCACCACCACGTTGAGTCCGGGAGTGATTTTCAGCTGGTCTTCATCACGGCCATATTTCGCCATGCGTGATTTGACGTCGGCATAATAGGCTTTGGCGACTTCTAGCGAGGTGGCGGAGCTGTAGGTCATTTCTGCTTCGCGCGCGGCAAACTCACGTCCGGTCTCGGAGTTGCCTGCCTGCACAAACACCGGATAGCCCTGGATGGGCCGTGGGAAATCGAGCAGGCCTTCTGATTTGAAGTACTCACCCTTGAAATTGACCGGATGGCCGGAAGCCGGGTCGTAGAACTGGCCGCTGTGGCGGTCAGGGTGATCAAAGGCGTCGTCATCCCAGCTATCCCACAATGCTTTGGTCAGCTGTATGAATTCACTGGCACGCTCATAGCGCTCTTCATGCGTGATAGGCGCTTCTATGCCAAAGTTCTTGGCTGTCACCGGGTTGAGGGACGACACCACGTTCCAGCCGGCACGGCCGCCGCTCAGATGGTCTAGCGAGGTGAACTGGCGCGCGACATTGTAAGGGTCGGAAAAATTGGTATTCACCGTGGCCACCAGGCCTATGTCTTTAGTCTGCGCAGCAATGGCGGACAGCAAAGTGAACGGTTCAAAATGAAAGTTGTTCGGGTTTTTGACCGATTGTTTATCGATCACGCCTGAACGGCCGATAAAGTCAGCCACAAAAAAAGTATCAAACTTGGCTGCTTCGGCAATTTTTGCCGCGCGTATCCACCATTGCAGGTCCGGACGTCCGTTCTCTGTCCATGTCGGGTGTAACCAGCCCGCCGGGTGATGCCCATAACGTAACAAAAATACATTAAGGGCCAATTGTCTTTTTTTGCTCTGACTCATCATCAACACTTTCAATAAAAAGTCGGGCGCAAGAAAAACTTGCCCCGACATAAGGTCAAAACTTCACAAGCCTATGGCTTTAGGCAGCCTTTTGCTTGTCTTCCGTTTTCAGCAGGTCAGCAATAAAGCGGCCTGTGTATTGCTTGGCTTTTTCCACCAGGCCAGTGCGTTTCCACTGCACTTCGAGTGCGCCCGGGGTGTAATCCTTGGCGCCGCCGACTTGTTCAGCCAGTGACTGGAAGCGTGCGGCTTCTTCTATCAGTAGCACCAGTTGCGAGGTACCGATAATGCCTTTGCCCCAGATATTGGCGCCGCCGTTAGATTCCAGCAGTGCTGGCGGTGGTGCCAGTTCAGGGTGGTTGTCCAGGCGCTCGGCAATGATGGAAAGGATGCTGCGCGTGCGGTCCAGGTGGTTAGGGATCTCGCGGGCCAGCAGGTGACGTTGTGCAGCCACATACAGGATAGGGAAATTGATCTGTGCCAGTGACCAGGCTGCCAGGTAAGGCGTATGGGCGTGGATCACGGTATCTGCATCAATGCGTGACTCTTGCAGGATATGGTCTTTCTTTTCAGAGAAAGTATCTATGCTGACCACCGGGTCACGTGATCTCTCCCATGGCCATGGGAAACGGATGTTCAGCAGTTTGTCCTGGCCCGGGATCTTGTGCGTGATGTGATAAGTCCAGGTGGCAGACAGGGTGCCGGTTTCTTTCAAAAAGTTGAATGAATGCAAAGCATCAGCCTTGGCTTGCTCTACATATTTCACTAATTCTGCTTCGGTAAAAGTATCGCTCATGATAAGTCTCCTGTTTTAAGGTGGTTAGGCAGCTTGTGCTGCCGCAAAAACGGTAAATTCGGGTTGTTGTTTGACCAGTTTTTCTGCCCTGGCCAGCGGTGCCGGGTCTATCCAGTCCTGGATATCGAAGTCCTGTTTCACATAGCCCCAGTCACGCAGGAAGTTCTTCTGGATCTCCAGCCCTTTGACATACTGATTGCTCAGCGCAGGCGTGAATGACAGGTGCACATTGGCCCCGTGCGAAGCAATAACTTCGGCTTCACTGCTACTCTGGTTTTCTGGTGCCAGCAGCTGCACCACTTCTTGCGGATGGGCGGCTGCCCAGGCGGCGGTACGCAACAATACTGCCAGGTAGCGATCCACCACATCCGGGTGCTTGTTCAGGAAAGCACGGTCTACCGTGACCGGGCGTGGCGTGCCATTGTTGACGCGTACAAACGGGTCGTGGTGTTCGTTGATATTGATCAGCTGGCGGTAGCCAGGCGTATTCGCCAGGCGCACGCCGCGGGCAAAACGTACAAAGATGGCATCGACGTGGCCTTCGTTGAGCGCTTCCAGCTCTACATGCTTGTACTCTGAGCGCTCGCGTCTTGGGCCGTCTGTCAGGTCATAACTTGGGGCAGCGATATCTACCCATTTCGCATCGGCAGGCACCAGGCCATACAGCTCAAACGCAGTGGCGAAACCATGCTGGGCAGCGCCGCGCTGAAAATCGATCACCGCATTTGCATGGTCAGGGATACCCAGGCGCTTGCCTTTCAGGTCGCTGACAGAGTGGATATTGCTGTCTTCGCGCACAATGATGCCCTGGTATTCATCCAGCCAGGTGATGCCGACCACCACGGTATCGTGGCCCAGGCCTTTGGCCCAGATAGGCGGGATATTGCCGCCTTCTCTGAACATGCCGGACTGCTTGTGGTGGAAATGCGAGTTTCTGACTTCCAGGCTTTCGGAATCGCGCAATGAATGCAACTGCGTGCCATTGCCTGCAAATTCCTGCTGCAACCACTGCTGACGTATAGCCAGTGCAGAAGCTGTCGCCGCGCCGCAGCGGGTGTACCACAGATTGACTACCTGATTAGAGACTGAAGAATGTGAACTCATACCCTACCCCTTTGATCTTGTCTGAATAAGAACTGCATAAACAGCTATGTATTGGCAAACGGCATGCCAACTCTGGTTCAGGCAGTTGCCACCTGCGGCATGCATGAGGTATGTGCTTGATATTTAATAAGATTGCCAGCCTGTGGCTATCTGCTTAACGGCCAATAGCTAGTGCCAGCAACAACATCTTGCTGCTGGCCTGGCAACAGCGAGCGCCTTTTTTGTTGCTGCTGCAACAAAAAAACCGGCAAACAGGCTGGTATGCCATTTGCTCTCACTACGCTTTCAACAATCATTCACATATAAAATAAGGAAGCCAGCACATGTCAGCAAATCCAGAACAAGCCACCCTGGAACAAGCCACCCAGGAACAAGCCGTCACAGAACAAGCCCTGGCACAATTGTTCACCGAGGCGCACACCGAACATCACTTCAGTGACGCCAGTGTTTCAGATGAAGTCATCCGCCAGTTATATGAATTAACCAAGCTCGGCCCTACCGGCTTTAATGCACAACCGGCCAGATACCTGTTTATCCGCAGCCTGGCACAAAAGGAGAAACTGGTGGCGCATGTGTCATCAGCTAATCGCGACAAGACCCTGGCAGCCCCGGTCAACCTGATCGTCGCTTACGATACGCAGTTTCATCATCAGCTGACCGAGCAGTTTCCTGCCTATGATGCACGCAGCTTTTTTGAGAAGTCACCGGACTGGATAGAGCCTACCGCCAGATTGAATGCAGCATTACAGGCAGGCTATCTGATCATTGCGGCTAGAGCACTGGGTTTATCGGTGGGGCCTATGTCGGGCTTTAACGCCGAGCAGATTAACGCCAGCTTTTTCGCTGACGACCAGTACAAGGCTTTTTTACTGCTGAATATCGGCTATCTGGCGCAGCCAAGCAGCCAGAAACGCGGGCCCAGATTATCGTTTGAAAAAGCGGTGAACATTTCTTAAAAGTGTTTATTCAGCAACATTCCGGCAAAACAGTTATCCCCGCTAATGTTGCTGACAAAACAATTCAGGCGATTTAAAAATTCAGCCTTTAATTTAAATTTCCAATAATAATCATATAGTTAACAACATATTTTTCGATTGGCATGATTCGTGCCCTTGAGCTTGCAACACTTTTATAAGTGCTTCATCTCAAACTCAAGGGAACATTATGAAAAGAACGAGTCAGATCTCGGGCGCAGAGCAGCCGAGAAATTTATGGAAACTAAGAACAGTTAAAGTAGCCGTGCTGAGTGCATTCGCCGGGTCACTGGTATTAAACCCGGCTTGGGCTGCCGAAGAGGAAAAAGCCGCTGAAGGCCAGGAAGCGCAAGTGTCAGAAGCTGCGGCCAGCGATGAGACCAAGAAAACCGCCGATGAAACCCAGGCACAAGAGTCTTCACTGGGTAGCGTGACGGTTACCGCCAACAGACGTAAAGAAAACGCGCAAAAGATCGCCACCCCTATTACGGTGCTCAAAGGCAAGGATTTGCTGCAACAAGGCGTAGGCCGCTCATCACAAGAGATCTTTAACTATGTGCCGAACGCGACTGCGGTTGGTCAACAACATGGCCGTCCACGCTGGTGGATACGTGGTATCGGCGCCGGCCAGCAACAACAGGATCTGGCCAGCCCTATCGGTTTTTACCTCGATGATGTGTATATCAGTAACGCCAACGCGACTGGTTTCCCGCTGTTTGACCTGGAGCGCGTAGAAGTGCTGCGTGGCCCACAAGGCACCAAATACGGCAAGAACACCACCGGTGGTGCAGTGAATATCATCTCGCAAAAACCTTCATTGAAAGAAGGCAAAACCGATGATTACGTGAAAGCAGAATATGCCACTTTCAACGACAAGATCTTGCAAGGTGGCGTCAATATTCCTTTGATCGAGGATAGACTGGGCGCCCGTATCTCTTTCTACAACGAAGATACCGATGGCCGTTTCCGCAACCAGTTCAAAGGCACTAAAGATGGTGGCTTGCAAGATGGCGCTCTGCGCGGCCAGTTGCTGGGCAAGATCACCGATGACTTTGAAGCCTTGCTGAATGTGCACTACCGTAAATACAAAACCGATGGTGCCATCACCAACACCAACAGCTACCGAGCCGATGGCGTGTTGCGTGCCAACTACAGACCTAGCACTGGTTATAACGATGTCAGCACCAACGCAGACAACTGGACTGATTCTTCTCAAACCGGCGCTAACCTGAACCTGAAATGGAACGTGGGCAAACTGGCCTTCACATCGATCACTGGTTTCGAAGGTTTCAAGAATGAAGGTTTAAGCGATGGTGATAACTCGCCGCTGGAACTTTCCCGCAGCCATACCGATAGCCAATCGCGCCAGGTATCGCAAGAGTTCCGCATTACTTCACCGCGTGAAGACCAATGGAACTGGCTGGGCGGTGTGCATTTGTTTAAAGAGACACTGGACCTGAATAGCCAGAACGCGAAATTGCCATCCGGCCAGGTAGCTAACTCAAGCCCTACCGACTCTGGCCCTGCGGTGACTTACAACGCGACCGATCTCAAGCATGAAACAACCAGCTTCTCATTGTTTGGTAACACCACTTACAACTGGACCGACGACTTTGCGACTTCAGCAGGTTTGAGCTGGAGCCGTGAGAAAAAAGATTATGACTTGAATCGCAGAGGCACGGGCAACACTGGTGTGAACGGCAGTTTCTCTAACCTGGCACAATGGTGGAACTCATTTACGCCATCA
This sequence comes from Methylophilus luteus, assembly GCF_042676265.1. Classification (NCBI taxonomy): domain Bacteria; kingdom Pseudomonadati; phylum Pseudomonadota; class Betaproteobacteria; order Nitrosomonadales; family Methylophilaceae; genus Methylophilus; species Methylophilus luteus. Next base: position 626,477 of record NZ_JBHTKB010000001.1, on the reverse strand, counting down.
GGCGCTGGCTTTACACCTGCCGGTACTTTGGGTTCAGGCACATTCAGCACAAGTGATTCAGCTACCTGGAATCGCTGGAGCTACGACTTCACCCCTGAATACAAATTAAGCCCAAGTGACCGCGTGTTCTTTAAATACGCACATGGTATCAAGTCTGGTGGTTTCAACACCGCTGCGACCAACCTTGCGGCAGTGAATACGGTGAAACCGGAAGAACTCGATTCTTACGAAGTGGGTTACAAATCAGAATGGCTGGCTGGTCGCCTGAACTTTAACGCCACCGCGTTCTACTATGATTACCAGGACGCACAGGTAAACGTGGTGGGCTTTAACGCATTGGCAGGCCAAACCGTTTCTTACCTGCAAAACGTGGACAAGGCAAAAACCTACGGTCTGGAACTCGAGATCCAGGCATTGCCAACCAATGACTGGTTCATCAGCGGTAGCCTGGGCTTATTGAGCACCAAATTTGAAGATGCCGAGATCCTGAACAACGGTGGTAACTTTGATGGCAACCGTCTGGTACGCTCACCTAACGTCACAGCCAACATCCTGACCAACTACACTTTCCACGTTGATAATGGTGCCAAAGTGGTGCTGGGTGCTGATGCGCGTTATCTTTCCCAGCAATACTACTATGTGACACCGCAAGGCTTTGATGCCAGTGGCGTGAACCGTACCGGTTTGGAACAAGGTGGTTTCACTATCGTGAATGCACGTATCTCTTATGTCACACCAGGCAACAAGTACACGCTGACAGCGTATGCGAACAACCTGTTCGACAAAGAATACCTGCAACACTCAACCCCCTCTTATAACGCTGGCCAAGGTATCTTTGGTGACAACATCATCCAAGGTGGCGTAAGAGTGGTTGGTGCTTCATTCACCGCTGCATTCTAATCGCTAAACCCTAGTGATAGCGCCAGGGCACCTCGTGTGTTCTGGCGCTTTTTTGATATTGATTATAGTTAAAGGAGCGCCTGTTGAAGTCCTATATAGAGACCGAAATCAAAGGGCAGACGCAAGCAGCGTCACGCTTTGCTGATTTCCAGCGCACACACCCACTGATACGATGCCTGACACTGTACGCCTACATGCCATGGCAATTCAGCATCACCGCCCTGCTGTTCATACTGGTGAACGCCGGCATGGCCTGGCAATTATGGCTGGTCGGCCAGGTGATCCAATCGATACATATAGGTGAATTCATTACGCGTAATGCCCAGGGCATACTCGACTTTTCTAACGCCCGCTATTGGCTGACCCTGTTGATAGGTGTCGCCATAGGCCGGGCGGTATTGCAATACATAGGCGGCGTGATGTCGCTGATCATAGGCCAGGAGCTGCTGTATATATTGCGTGAGCGCATCCTCTACCAGGTACAGCGACTGGACCTGGCCTACCACTGGCAACATGGCATAGGCGAGATCGTGACCCGCACCACGCGTGACGCAGACAAAGTGCGCGATGCGCTGATCAACTTCTGGCGCCAGGTGTTTGAAGCCAGCATCTGGGTAGTCATCTCTGTCAGCGTGCTCAGCATTTACCATCCGCTGATAGGCATAGGCACATTACTGCTGGTGGTGGCCGGCATGCTGCTGTTCGTCAGGCACACCAATGCGCTGGTATTACTGGACCGTGAAGTGGGCAGCGCCTATGACCAGGTTAACCAGGAGCTCAGTGAGGGCGTGAACGGCATACGCGTGATCAAGGCATTCGGCCTGGAAACACAACGTACCGCGCATTTCACCCGCCTGGTAGATACTTTTGTCAGCCATGCCAGAGCGGCCTTGGCTTACGCCGCAAAACGCATCCCATTACCGCAGATCGTCATCGGTTTCAGCCAGGTTTGGATATTGGCCCTGGGTGCTTACCTGGTCAGCAAAGGCCAGCTCAATGTCGGCCAGTTGGTGCCAGCGTTGCTGATCGCCAATGCGCTGGTATTCAGGGTAGAAGGCATAGGCAGGGTGATGCAGGTGTTTGCCGATGCGCGCGCCTCAGCCGCCAGGATATGGGAACTGCTGGACGAACAACCTAAGATACTTTCCGGCAAGACCGGGATACAGCCACAGGCGCTGGGTTTTCGCTTGCTGGATATCACCACCAAAGCGCCTAACAGCGATAAAGCCATACTGCAGCATTGCAGCCTGGAAGTCAGCCCCGGCGAAACCATCGCCATCGTCGGCGCCACCGGTGCCGGCAAAAGCTCGCTGGCAGGTTTGCTACCCCGCCTGCTCGACGCAGCGCAAGGCAGTGTAGAAGTCGGCTCGGCCTGGGCAGGCTGGCACGATGTGAAGACGCTGGACCTGCACCAGTTACGCAAACTGGTGCATGTAGTGCCGCAAGAAAGCTTTTTATTCTCGGATACGCTGGCGGCCAATCTACGCCTGGCCAAACCGGATGCGACTGATGAGGAGCTGTTACAGGCTCTGCACCTGGCCGCCGCTGACGAGGTGCTGGAAAAACTCAGTGATGGCCTGCACACCAAGATAGGTGATAGAGGTATCACCCTGTCTGGCGGCCAGCGCCAGCGCATCAGCCTGGCCAGGGCATTCCTGTCTGAGCCTTCTATCCTGGTGCTGGATGATTCTACCAGCGCGCTGGATGCGATCACCGAACGCACGGTGCTGGATAACATCCGCCATCTGCGCGAGCACACCGGCAAGAACATCACGGTGCTCATCATCGCCAGCAAGCTTTCCACCATCCTGCTGGCCGACCGTGTCGCCATGCTTGCTGATGGCAAGATCGTGGCAGAAGGTACGCATGACACATTAATCAAGGCGCATTTTGCATATCGCGATCTGGTAGGAGTTCAACATGGCTGAAAAATTAAGACAAGAACGCGCACTCAATGATATTGAGCTGGAACAGGCGCTGGCGAAAAAAAGCCTGGACCGTAATATGTTCTGGCGCCTGCTACCACTGCTAAAACAGGTGTGGCAGCAAGTCACCACCGTTATCCTGCTCGAAGCGGTGCTGGTCGGTGTCATCTTTATCCGGCCCTGGTTCTTGCGCGAGGTGATAGACAATGGCTTTATCCAGACCGCGCAAGGCATAGTGCTGAATACGCCGCTGCTGACCTGGATGAGCATAGGCATGGCACTGAGCTGGGTGGTGCGTTTCGGCATCTCCGGTTTATCGCAATACCTGTCCGGCAGTGCGGCGGTGCATATCCTGAACAGCTTGCGCGTGCAGGTGTTCGCGCACCTGCAACACCTGAGCATGCGTTATTTTGACCAGACCAAGGCCGGGCGCATCATTTCGCGGGCCGACCGCGATATAGACGCCCTGGAACCCTTGCTGATCCAGGGTCCACCGGAGCTGTTATCTGCCCTGCTACGCTTTGTGGTCGCCGCAGTCGCCCTGTGGTGGATATCGCCCAAGCTGTTGCTGGCGCTGGCCAGCATAGTGCCGGCGCTGTTTGCCGCCACCTGGCTGTTCAAGCGCATCTCGGAAAAAAACTGGGCCAAAGTCGCTGAAGCCAGGGCCAGGTTTACCGCCCACCTGGTCGAAACCGTATCCGGCGTGCGCATCATCAAGCAGACCGTGACCGAAGCAGACAACGCGCAGCGTTACCGCAACCTGTTGCACGACTTCAACACCACGCTGATCAAGGGCAATATCCGCACCAGCTGGTTCCTGCCGTTCACCCAGGTGTTAAGCACGGTAGGCATGGCGTTTCTGCTGGGTACCGGCGCGCTGGGCATCGTCGAGCAGCAACTGACCGTGGGCCAGATCGCACAAAGCCTGTTTTACGTGCAACTGTTCCTGGGGCCATTGCAAGAGTTGAATGACTTGTTTGAACGTTATTCCACCGGCGCCTCTTCAGCGCAGCGCATCTTTTTGCTGCTGGATACCGAGCCCGAGATCATAGACCCGCCGCAACCGCAGCTGCCGCCAGTGCGTGGCCACGTCGCGTTTAACAATGTGCATTTCAAATACAACCCGGATGCAGCCAAACTGGTGATCCAGGGCCTTAACCTGGAGATCCCTGCCGGCCAGGTACTGGCCATCGTCGGCCCCACCGGGCACGGCAAAAGCACCATAGTGCAGTTATTGACGCGCTTTTATGAGGTGAATGCAGGCGAAGTGCTGGTTGATGGCGTCAATGTCAAAGACTACCAGCAGACCCTGCTGCGGCGTAAGGTCGGCCTGGTGTTGCAGGACAACGTGCTATTCAGCGGCAGTGTGCTGGATAACCTGCGCCTGGCCGCGCCTGAAGCATCTGACCAGGCGCTGATACAAGCAGTGCAGGAACTGGGTGCCGATGAGATATTGGAAAGACTGCCGCAAGGCTATTACACCGAAGTCGGCCCATTGGGTGCTTTTCTCAGCCATGGCCAGCGGCAACTGGTGTGTATAGTCCGCGCCTATCTGGCTGACCCTGCCATCCTGGTGCTGGACGAAGCCACTTCTGCGGTCGACCTGCACACGGAAAGAAAGATACAGAACGCTTTCCGGCGACTGAGCGAAGGCCGCACCGCCATCATCATCGCCCACAGGCTGTCTACCATACGCGACGCCGATGCCATCGCCGTGATACGCGATGGCCAGATCGTTGAAAAAGGCTCGCATAGCGAACTGATAGACCTGAACGGCCATTATTCAGGATTGTATAAAGCCTATCAGGAAGCCTCAGAGGCCAGCATAGCGGCCTGATGCTGGCAGAACAACAGTTAGCTTGAAACGGATGTTGCTGGGCAAACAAAAAATGCGAGCCCGGCAACACATAAATATCCTATCCGTTTGATTATAAACAATTAAACATACTGGCATGCTTCCTGCAATACAGGGAGTTCCAAACTAATTTAACTCATCAGGAGAGATGATATGTCTGCACAAGACAAGATTGATAGCATTTGGTACACACGCTGCCCGGTGCCTACCCCATTGGGACTGGCCGCACGTGAAGGCTGGATCAGCCAGGAATTTGCACAAGATGGCATCACCATCAACACCTTGCAAGAAACACAAGACCCGGAATTGCTGGAGTCACACTACGACCACCGCTTGCCGCACTCTTTCCGCCAGGGCGGTAACGTACCGGCTATCTGGGCCAAGTCCAGAGGCACCGACACTAAAGTGATCGGTTTGAACTGGGTAGACGAAGCGCAACTGATCGTCACCCTGCCAAACTCCGGCATCAAAAGCCCGGCAGACCTGAAAGGCAAGCGCATTGCCGTGCCTAAGCATGTGATCAGCATAGACCATCAACGTGCCAGCGCTTTGCGCGGTATCGTCGTCACGCTGGAAGTCGGCGGCCTGACCCCTAAAGATGTAGAACTGGTCGATGTGGCCGTTGAAAGACAACCGCCTACCATAGGATGGCAATCTGGCAAGCGCGCAGCTTATGCCGCTGAATACGCAGCGCTGAAAAACGGCGAGGTCGATGCGATCTTCGTTAAAGGTGCGCGTGGCTATGAGAGCGCTAATGAACACGGCGTGACCATTGTTTATGATGTGCGTCAGCATCCGGACCCAAAAGTCAGAGCCAACAACGGCGCACCACGCCCGATCACGGTAGACGCCGCCTTACTGCGCGACCGTCCTGACCTGGTGGTACGCTTTTTGAGCCAGATCGTAGAAGTCTCTGACTGGGCAGCCAAGCACGAAGCAGAAACTGTGGCTTATATCGCCAAAGAATCCGGTTCTACCGACCAATGGGTACGCGAAGCCTATGGTCACGACGTGCACCTGCACCAGGGCACAGACCTCAACCCTGAATCTATCGCCGCGCTGGAAGGTTATAAGAACTTCTTGCTGGAGTGGGGTTTTATCAAGGAAGACTTTGATGTACAGGCCTGGATAGACCCAACAGCCCTGGCAGAAGTACAACGCCTGAAGAAAAAAGCTGCTTAATTTTTAGCACTGATGTGGCAGCTGCTCAAGGTACGCCTTGGCACCTGCCACTTTTATTTTTAACTGACAGAAAAACATGCAGCCTGAGATCCCCAGCCCTATCGATTTACGAGACCCTGCCACTGCAGCAGACTGGGCAGATTCAGCCCTGCTCAAACGCCCGTGGCGTCCCGAGTTTTTTCAGGCTTTTGCCGACAGCATACTCAAACACTTTCCGGCTGGCGCGGTGCGCATCCTTGAACTGGGTTCAGGGCCAGGTTTTCTGGCCCAGCATTTATTGCAGGCATTGCCAAAAAGCCAATATCTGGCGCTGGATTTTTCTGCTGCCATGCATGCGCTGGCCAGGCAACGCATAGGCCTGGGCCAGGAACATATCCAGTTTTTGGAAAGAGACTTTCTCAGCGCCGACTGGTGGCAGGGTCTGGGTGTATTTGATGTGGTCGTCACCATGCAGGCCGTGCATGAGCTGCGCCACAAGACACGCGCCACTGCGCTGCACCAGCAAGTCAAAAACCTGCTGCAGGGCGATGGTTTTTATTTGCTCTGCGACCACCATACCGATGCCGGCGGCATGCAAAACACCGAGCTGTTTATGTCGGTGGCCGAACAACGCAGCGCCTTGGAGGCAGCCGGATTCAACCAGGTCGAGTTGCTGCTGAACAAGGGCGGCCTGGCATTGCATCAGGCCCACTGTCACACATAAGCAGGCGTCATGCATAAGCCGGCGCCATCCATATAAAACTACCTTTTAGAGGAGCTTCAACATGAGTTTAAGATTAGGTGATATCGCCCCTGATTTCACACAGGATTCCAGCATAGGTCCGCTCTCGTTCCACCAGTGGCTGGGCGATAGCTGGGCCATATTATTCTCACACCCGGCTGATTACACCCCGGTATGCACCACCGAACTGGGCGCGACCGCCAAGCTGGCAGGCGAGTTTAAAAAGCGCAACGTCAAAGCCATCGCCCTGTCAGTCGACCCGGTAGAGTCACACCATGGCTGGATCAAAGACATCAACGAGACCCAGTCTACCGAAGTCAACTTCCCCATCATTGCCGATGCGGATAGAAAAGTGTCTGAGCTGTATGACCTGATACACCCGAACGCCAGCGCCACGGCAACGGTGAGATCGGTATTCGTGATAGACCCCAGCAAAAAGATACGCCTCACCCTCACCTACCCGGCCAGCACCGGCCGCAACTTCAACGAACTGTTGCGCGTGATCGACTCATTGCAACTGACCGAATACCACAGCGTGGCTACCCCCGCCAACTGGGAAGACGGCCAGGACGTGGTCATCCTGCCATCCATCACCGACCCCGTAGTGCTCAAAACCAAGTTCCCCAAAGGCTTCAAGGCGGTGAAGCCTTATTTGCGACTCACACCGCAGCCGAATAAATAATAGCAACATGGTCCGGAGCATAGCGCCGGACCTTTTTACTTTTAACGGAATAACTTCAATGCGCTTATCCACCACTCTATTGCTAGCCGTGTTCATGCTTTTTCATGCCGCAGCACAGGCCCAGCCTGATTTAATTTCAGCAGAGTTTGACGGTGCCTGGGTGGGCGAACCTGAGCGTATCAGCGGCGCCAACCTCAGCCCAAGCACCGCACCGCCGGTCAAGAAAAAACTCAGGGTAGATATCAACGGTGCCAAGGGCATTATCTCTGAGTGGAAGACCGATCACTGGCAGAGATTCTGGGGCATCAGAAATGTGGTATTCACGGTTGCCTCGGTAGAGACCAATGCTGTCATGTACCAGACGGTGTCAGGTACAGATAACGATTGTGCATGGGTTGAAACCTGGAACCTGAACCTGACCAAGCTGGATAGCAATACAGTGAAAGCTTATTACTACAGAACGGTGAACAACCACGACTGCGAATTCAAAGAAGAGCGGGAGCTGGTGTGGACAGTGGCCGGCAGCATGATATTGAAAAAATACAAAGACTAAGCACCTGAGCTGTCAGCCAACCTACCTGTTTAACCATACTCCATATGAAGCCTAATCTAAGAATCGTTGTGTTGTTTGGCGGGGTCAGCGAGGAGCGCGATGTCTCTATCGCCAGTGCGGCCCAGGTCATCCCGGCCCTGCGCGAAATCGGCCATGAAGTGATCGCCATCGACACCGCCACTGGCGTACTCAGCAGCACGCAAGAAGCGCTATTGTTGACGGGCAAAGTCGCGGCACTGCCGCCAGATAGCGACGCCCTGGCCCTGATCAGCCAGACCCATATCCTGCCTGAGCGGCAAGTGGCCGATGTGCATGTGTATTTTATCGCCCTGCATGGCGGTAGCGGCGAGAATGGCCACATACAGGCCATGCTGGAGATGGCAAATATGCCTTATACCGGCAGCGGCGCGCTAGCGAGTGCCATGGCTATGGATAAGGATATTTCCAAGCGGCTATATACACTGGCCAATATCCGCACCCCGGCCTGGCGCATGGCCCCGGACTACACAGAAAGAGAACTGCAGACCCTGGGTTTGCCGCTGGTGATCAAACCGAACGCCCAGGGCTCTACGGTCGGGCTATCCATTATCCATGACCTGGACGCGCTGGATGCGGCCATCACCCTCGCCCGCCAGTTTGGTGACGAAGTCATGCTGGAACAATACATTGCCGGCAGGGAATTAAGTGTGGGCGTACTGGACGGTGAACCGCTAGGCGTGGGCGAGATCGTGCTCGATCAGGCATTGATCTTTGACTATGCAGCCAAATATCAGGCCGGCAAAGTACGCGAGATCTTTCCGGCAGAATTACCGGCAGATATCTATGCCGAAGCGCACCGCCTGGCGGCCCTGGCGCACAAGACATTAAAACTAGCTGGCTATAGCCGCTCGGATTTCAGGCTGGATGAAAATGGCAAACTATGGTGCCTGGAAACCAACACCTTGCCAGGCATGACCTCTACCAGCCTGATGCCGCAATCGGCACAGGTGTCTGGAATCACTTTTGCTGAACTCTGTGACCGTATCTGCAGGCTTGCGCTACAAAAAAGAAAGTCTTAACTTGGATGTCGCTAACAGTGCATGGCTGACATGCTAAACTTAGCCAAACCGCCATAAAAGTAAAGCATAGTTTACTTTTTTAAAGGAAATCCTTATAGTTCAGCTATGGATATCTTAACAATTGGCGCAATCATTAAAAAAGAGAGAACGGCATGCGGCTTGAGTCAAAAGGCGCTAGCCGCTGCCTCCCATGTCTCAAGAGTCACCATAGTGAATCTGGAAAAAGGTAAGCTAGGTGACATAGGTGCCATCAAGCTATCTGAGATTGCCGATATTGTCGGTACACCCATGTTTTCAACTGGGAAAAAGATGGACTTCATTAAGATCACGCTAGGCAATATCAATACAAGCTACAAAGATTCGATGTCAGCGTCTGATCTGGAAAAACTCATGCAGAGCGGAAAAATTGAACCTGGTATTGAAGGGCAAGTGATGCATCTGATTGACGAAACACCGATCTCTATTGTTGCCGGGGCCGTCAAGCAACTTGCTTCTAAAAAGGAGCTCAATGCCAAGTTGATCTGGAAGAACCTGGCGCACGTCGCAACCGAGATCAAGTCACCAAATAAATTTTGGAATGCTATTGGCTAAGCAGGCACTAAACTTTCCTGATGGCCCATGGGTAAGCCTGCTGGAGAAAACATACAGCCTGCTTGACGCTATTGCTGCCGATGGATACACCATTCCGCGTTTGAGCCTTGGTGAGGGCACTGTGTTGATGTTCTACTATAACCATCGCAAGAGCAAAGATATCGATATCTTTGTTCCTGACCCGCAGTTTTTGGGTTATATCAATCCTAGACTGGGTGGCCGCGGCGGTGATGTTACGTCCGAATACAAAGATACCGCTGAATACGTGAAGTTGTTCCTACCCGAGGGAGAGATCGATTTCGTAGCTTCTTCTACGCTGACCATGAATCCCTTTGCACAACATCAAGTGCTAGACAGAAACATATTATTAGAAACATCGCTTGAGATAGTGGCCAAGAAGCTATGGTATCGCGGTGATAGAGCAATGCCACGTGACCTGATAGACCTCGCCGTAGTCATAGACCATCACTACGCTGAGATATTGGATCATTGCGACGTATTCCTGAAAAACATTGAAGTATTCATAGATCAATGCGAGTCACGTAAAGCCATCATGCTGCCAGCGTTCGACAGTATTGAAAAAATCGATTTTAATTTGAGCTTCGATGAGTGTTTGCTACGAGTGAAAAAGCTTAAGCTGGATCTGTTAAAAACTGCATCTGAACGATAGCCAATCAATTTAAGGCCTACTGAACATGGGACTACATGACCAGATGCGCAAACTTGCTCTAAGAAGAATCTCATTGCACACCTCCAGAACTTAGATAAAAAAATGGCCCGGGGTACAGGCCCGGGCCGTTCAAGCACTACACTGGATATTGTTGTTTTAATCTTCGATTCTGAAACCTACTTTAAGCGTGACCTGAAAATGCGCTAACTTGCCGTCTGCAATATGGCCGCGCGTCTCTACCACTTCAAACCAGTTGAGGTGATTCAGCGTTTTGGCTGCACGCTCTATGGCATTCTTGATCGCGTCATCACTGCTCACGGTAGAAGAACCTACCAACTCAACCACTTTATAAATATGCTCTGACATCGTTATTTCCTTTATGCAATTGAAGGGGTTTGCCTGCCATTTTATTGTACAGGCTGCCAGACGCGTCCTGGTGGATTCTGGCTGGGGTTTCCTTCAATGCGGATCAGTTTGGCCGGGCCTTCGCGTCTGGGTGAGTGGATCTCGTTTTCGTTATAAACGCGCACATTACCGGGCGTCAACTCTATGGAATCACGCAACCTGACCGTGCCTTCGCCAGCTTCAACCACATCCCAGCCATCCATGGTGGTGACACCTGCCACCTGGCCATAAATCGCCCAGGAAACGCCATGGTCATGCGGCGGTGCTTTCCTGGCTTCCTTGAACACATGGCCGAGGATGGCAAAGCCAAGATCAGCATCTTCGTACAACACCCGGCGTTGCGGTTGTGCATCATCCAGGTACTGGTTAGCAAATTCCTGGTCGGAGACCACGTCCTGCAAATAGACACGCACGCGCTCGCGACCTGCCGGACCCTGGTCTTGCAGCAGAAAGTTGCGCACCTGTTGTGCGACAGCATCAATAGTAAAAGCCATGCTTACTCCAGAAAAAATGGTTGTGGAGCGTGCTTGTGCACTGGCTCCACCGGTTAATTACGCTGCCAGCTTGCCGCCCTGCTCATTGGCAAGCAGGGTTTGCAAGGCTTTTTGTGCATCTTGTATCGGTCTGTGGTCTACCCAGGCGTCAAAATCAAAGTCTTTATCCAGGATGCCATAGCTCAGCAAAAAGTCTTTCTGCTGGCGGAACAGCTCCAGGCGTTCAGCGGACAAGTCTGGTGCTAGTGACAGATGAAAGCCATTACGATAAGCCGCAGCCACGCCTTCGGCGGTGCCGCCGGTTTCGTTTTGCAGGATCTCGTGCACACCGGCAAGATTGGTTTTCGCCCATTCTGCAGCGCGTAAGGTCTGGGTCAGAAAGCGCACCACTACATCGTAATGATTTTCCAGCAAGTATCTGTGTACTGTCACCGGGCGTGGGGTACCGTTATTCACGCGGAAACGTTTTTCCGGCAGGGTATCCAGGTCTATGCCTACTACCAGGCCCTGGTCACGCGCGCCATCTTGTGCAGCAGCGCCTTTCACATAAATGGCATCTACCTTGCCTGACAGCAAGGCATTAAAGCTGGCTTGCCAGCCACCGTAGCGGCGGCCGCTGGCACTGACCTCGTTCTGGCCTACTTCAACCAGCTGCACATCATCCAGGGTCAGGCCGACTGAAGCCAGTGCCCCTTTGTAGCCATGCAGGCTGCTGTGGCGCGTGATGGTACGGCCACGCTTGTTCTCGGTGATATCCTTGGGGTTGTAGCCAGGCAATGCCAGGCGTTTGCCTTTGAGGTCTTCCGGCTTGCGGATATTTGAATCCGGACGCACGATGATGGATTGCGATTCTTCTATCCAGGTCAGGCCTATCAGCACGGTGTCTGCGCCCTGGGCTTTGGCCGGGATAGCGAACAGGTTGCCACCTTCGCGGATCAGGGTCTGCAGACCGTGATCGTAGTGGTGATGCCTGAAATCGGCGCTGTCGTCATCCTGCAAAGCGCGCAGGCGGACGTTGTCTTTACTGAATTCATCCTGCAGCCAGCCAAGATTAAAGGCAATGCCGGATGCTGTAGGTACACCACCCTGGCCATTGCCCGCGCAACGGGTGAACCAGAGCGTATTGTCAGGAAGCTGTTGTTGATTACTCATGATACATTCCTTTGATTAATTAAAATTTAACTGTTCTGTCCAAGCGCTATGACACTGTGATCAACCGCGATCGGTTACTGCTTGTTTGTTAACGCTATGCCAGCGATTTGGGCCTGGCATCATGACCTCGCCACACTCACAGTGCAGCTACTTAACAAATCAGTATGTATATCTGCAGGAAATATGCCAAATGCAAAGAAATTTAAATACCCCATAAAAATCAATGAATTACATCTTATCCAGCCAACTGCTACCTGCAGCGCTGTTTGCTATTGAGCAAAGCGCTGATGGGCTTGCAACAGTTGAATGTTACTTATCAGCATCAATAGCTGGCGCCAGTTAAAAGCTTAATTATTCAGATTGAATGCCACCGGTACCGTCACCACGGTATCTACCGCCACGCCCTTGACCAGCGGCGGATAAAACTGCCAGCGCGCGACTGCCGTCAGCGCCAGCCAGGCCAGTTCTTCGTTGTTGCTTTTCAGCGCATGCGGGAACTGCACCGAGCCTTCTTTATCGATATAGAACTCGACCAGCACCGTGCCGCTCACGCCTTTATCTGCCAGCTCGGGTGGATACAGCGGCGGCGGGGTGTAAAAAGGTTTAGGCGCGTGATCCAGGCTGCTGACAGGCGCAATAGCGGGCTGGGGCTTACGCAACTCGTCCAATATGCGCAGACCGTGCGCATCAATAGCGATGTCATGCGTGCCATGCTGGGTGAATGTCCTTTTGATATTGAAAGCCGACCAGGAAAACTGTTTGTTTTTGCGCGCCGGGAAAAAACTGGAAGATGCCAGCATGGCCTTGAGTGCCTGGCCAAAGGCCGGCTCTGAGCTTTCAACGATCTTCAGTTGTTGCGGTGCGCCCGTAGGGTCTATCACCACAGACACGGTCGCCGTGCCGCGTACATTCTGCTTGAGCAGCTCTAGCGGATAAACCAGCGGCGCGACCACTTTATCTGCTGGCGGCTGATCGTATTGCAGCATCTCCGGTTCTTCCGGGCTGGCTTTTTCAGGGTAAGGGTTATGCAAGGGCAAGGCCTCACTTGAACGGGTGATCCTGAAGGGAAATGATTGCAAGATAGGCGTCAGCACAGGCTGCCCCTGGACCAGTGCGGCTTTTACCTTTGCCTGCCTGAGGCTGCGGATAGCCGCCTGTTCAAATAAGGGATGACTCGACTGCGTGACTTCAATGTTTTTTAACTGGTTGTTCTCAGTCACATCCATAGTCGCCAGCACATTGCCCTGGCTGCCATAGCGGATCAAGCTCGCAGGGTAAGCAATCGCCTTGCCGTCTATCGTCACCGCAGGTGAGCTTGCCACCTCATCAGGCAGGTGGCAATTCTTATACTCGCCCTGGTAACTGACCCCATTCGGCCAGCTGGTGATGCCAGACTGCGGGCAACCTTTTTCAAAATTGCCTTCAAAGCGACGTCCGTCAGCAAAACTCTGTATGCCAGGGCCATGCGGCAGGTTATTGAAAAACACACCTTCCAGGCGTACGCCATGATTACCGCTGTTAAAGTATTCGACCACACCCTTGCCCATCAGCTTGCCCTGCTCAAAGTTGCCGCTGTAGGTGGCTTTGTGCACGCCGCTCTCAAACACCTTGAGCACGCCTGCCCCATCCACATAGCCATCCTTGCACGCGCCAGCCCACTCTATGCTATGGAAAGGGTTTTTAAAGCGCGAATAGAACTTGCAGCCTTTGTCGTCGCTGATCCAGACATCTTTCACTGTATCTGCCGCATGGGCCAGCCCTGCCCCTATTAGCAGCAGGGAGGCGATCAACTGTTTTTTCATCTCAAACTCCATATGATGGTCTACGCATCATTTCAGCAATTCAAGTGGCTGAAGGCTCTGTGTTAAAGCTGTTCCCCGGCCTCATACGCATGGTAGAGGTCGGCATATTTGCCATTGTTCTGTATCAGCTGGCTATGCGGGCCCAGCTCGGCCAGCTCGCCATGATGGATGACGGCGATCAGGTCGGCGTCGCGTATGGTCGCCAGTCGGTGGGCGATAATGATGGCGGTACGGCCTTCACATAAGCGCCTGAGCGCATGCTGTATCCTGCGCTCGGTCTGGATATCCACCGCCGAAGTCGCTTCATCGAGTATGAGTATGGTCGGGTTGGCAAGATAGGCGCGTAGCAGGCAGACCAGCTGGCGCTGGCCATGGCTGAGGTGCGAGCCCATGGCGCCGACTTCGGTGTGGTAGCCGTGCGGCAGGCGGCTGATCAGGTCATCTATGCCCAACTCGGCAGCCGCTTGTTCAAACTCGGCCTGTTGCGCATGCGGTTTGGCCAGCTTGAGGTTGTCTATGATGCTGCCGCTGAACAGCACGTTATCCTGCAACACCACCCCCACATGCTGGCGCAGGTTGCGCTGGGTCAGCTGCCGGATATCTACGCCATCGATCAGCACCTGGCCTTGCTGTACGTCATAAAAGCGCGTCAATAGCTGTATCAGCGTGCTTTTACCATGGCCGGTAGGTCCGACGATGGCCAGCACCTGCCCGGCGGGCACTTTCAGGTTAAGGTGTTTGATCACCGGCTTGGACTGGTCAGGCAGATAGGAGAACAGCACATTGCTGAATTCCACTTCGCCTTTGATGCTGGGCAGGCTGCTGGCATCTGCGCTATCGACCACTTCTGCCCTGGTATCCAGCAGCAGAAAGATACGTTGCGCCGAGGCGACGCCATTGGTGTAGCGCTCGACCAGGTCGCCCAGCTCCTGCAACGGGCCTAAAAACATATAGACATAAAACAGGCTGGCGGCGAACTGGCCCAGCGTCAGGTGGCCCAGGGTGACTTCCTGCCCGCCAGCCACCAGTAGCAGCATGAGCCCGAGTATGGTCAGCACACCGGTAAAATGCGTGAACCAGCCAGAAGCGATATTGCTTTGTACCAGCGAGTGGATGAACGCATCGACCAGGCCGCGGTAACGCTTGAGGTTGCTGTCTTCTTGCACTGTCTGCTTGATGATGCGCACCCCGGCCACCGTTTCGACCAGGTGCGCGGTAAAGCGGGCGCGGTTTTCAGCCACGCGGGCAAAATGGTGGCCGGAAAGCCGCCGGAACAGCAAGCTGGAAAGAATAAGCAAGGGGATCACCAGCACCAAGTGATAGAACAAGGTCGGCGATACCCACAGCAGTATGGCAGCGGCCATCACAAACCGGAGCAAGGCAGAGAATATTTCTGGTGGCCCCTGGATCAGCAGCGGTTCCAGCGCGTCTATATCACGGTCTATGCGTGAAACGATACGGCCGGACTTGGTGCGGTCAAAATAGGCCACGCTGAGTTGCTGCACATGGCTGAAAAGATTGACGCGCAACTGGTTGAGGATGCGAATGGCAGCCGTGCCGGAAAAGTATTGCGACAGGCCGGCAAACACAAAGCGCGCCGCCCACATGCCGGCCAGACCTGCCAGCGCCCAGCCTATCACCTGCCAGTCTATGCCTGTCACCAGTTTCTGGCTGGCCGCAGCTGCGCCACCGGCCTGCACACCTCCGGCCTGCAAATCTAGGGCCTGGTAGATCAAGCCATGGTCTATGGCCTGCTGGATAAAATATGGTCGCAGAAAAACAAAACCGACCAGGATGATCTCCATCACCACCGCCGTCAGAATATAGTTTTTAACCGGTTTGAGCAGTGGTAACAAGCGCCAGAACATATTGCGGTTGAGCTGCTGGTTGGCGAATTTTTCTTCCAGCTCTATATCCGACAGCACTTTGAGATTGCTATTACGTTCAGCGGCCATCATCCAACCCCATCAATTCCCTATAGCGTCTATTGCTCTTAACCAGTTCCGTGTGTTTGCCGGCAGCCACGATATTGCCTTCAGACAGGAAAAGCACTTTGTCTGCCAGCAGAATGGTAGACAGTTTGCTGGCGATCACCAGCACGGTGGTGGCTTTGTCCTGCTGTTTGAGGGCACGGATATTGTTCAGCACATTGCGTTCGGTCACCGCATCCAGCGCGCTGGTGGCGTCATCGAGCACCAGTATGCGTGGTTGGCCGAGCAAGGCCCGCGCCAGGCAGACACGCTGGCGCTGACCGCCGGACAGCGTCACCCCCCGGTCACCTATCCTGGTTTCCAGGCCGTCACTCAAACTGAACAACAGCTCTGAAGCACTGGCCATCTGCAGCGCCCATTCCAGTTCATCTTCGGTGGCGGCTGGCGCTGACAGGCGCATATTGGCCGCCAGCGAGTCCGAGAACAAGAAAGCTTCTTGCGGCACGGTATGTACCTGCCTGCGCAGATCGGCCAGGTCCAGGTCTTTGACATTGACCCAGTGGCCGTCCCCGGCTGCGATCTCTTCTGCGCCGGCGATCTCTACTGACCCATGAGTGACATCGGCCAGCCGCGGTACCAGCCCGGCCAGTGTGCTCTTGCCTGAGCCGGTGGTACCTACCAGTGCCACGATCTCACCGGCAGCGATCTCAAAGCTGCAGCTGGCCAGTATGGGGTTACCCCCTTCAGGCGGGTGCACCGCCACCTGCGAGAAGCGTAGCGATAAAGGGCCATCCGGCAAGGCGGTGCTGCCGCTTTTGATCTCGGGTTCGGCATCGAGCAGATCCCATATCCTGGCGGCGGAAGAACGGGCATCGGCAAAGATCTGCATGACGCGGCCTACGCCTTCCACCCTGAACACCAGGGTGTTGACCATTAACAGCGCCGCGATCAGCTGGCCCAGGTTGAGCACACCGGCATAGACCAGCTGGCTGCCGAAACCCAGCACCCACACCTGCCCCAGCGCGACCACGAATTGCGGCAACGGGATACGCGATGTATAGAAAGTCAACGCGGCAAACGCATGCGACATAAAGCTTTGCACATGCTGCTCGAATTTGTTGATACGGCTGGATTCCAGCGCAAACGCCTTGATCACGCGCACACCATTCACGCCTTCGGTCAGGTCCTGGTTGACGGCGTCGTAAGCTTCACCGACTGCCCTATCCAGTTTGACCAGGTGTTCGGTCTGCAGCAGCAGGATACTGAAACCGACCAGGCATAACAGCAAAGGCACCAGGCCCAGCCAGAAGTCGTACCAGAACAAAAAACCCATAGCGGCGGCGATGACCAGCCCGGTATCCACCACCTGGCGCCAGAAGCTGATCAGCGCGTCGCGCAACTTGTCGGAATCACGCGTGGTGCGCGTCACCAACTCACCGGCGCCATGCGCCCAGTGATAGCTCTGGTCCAGTCGCTGCACCTGGATCAGGATACGCTCGCGGATATGGCCTATCAGGTTCTGCTGGATGATGAGTGACAGCCAGCCGACAAAATACAGGATCAAAGCGCGGCCCAGGGCGACGGCGACAATGATCAGCAGCCAGTGCCAGGCGGCATCACTGTTCAGCGTGCCGCCGGCCTCCAGGTAGATGGCTCTGCCATGCTGTACGTCATCGATGGCCCTGGCGATCAGCCCCTGTTGCAGGGCGAGCATGAAATTGGCTGCCGCAAACAGCCCGGTACAGATCCAGAACCTGATGGGCGTTCTGCGATACAGCAATAAACAACGGATAAGCGGGTAATGGCGTAGGCTCAAAACGGATCAATTCTGGGAAAACTAGCGGTGGAGACTGAGTACAGGCGCTTTGAGCGTATCTAGCGGCGCATGATCTACCCAGTCCATGATGTTGAAATCCTGCTTGAGAAAACCATACTCAAACAGGAAATCCTTGAGCACTTCCAGGCCTTTGATGGCGTGTGGCGACAGTTCCAGCCGCAACTGCTGGTGTACGGACTGGCCATACACGCGCTGCACCCAGGGCTCTGCCCAGCCGGTCTCCCTGGCGATCAGCTGCAGGGTCTGTTGCGGGTGTTTTTTGGCCCAGTCGCCGGCGTTGACCACGCGCCGCAAAAAGCGGCTGACGATGTGCGGATGGTGTTCTATGGTGTCGGCATTGACGGTCAGCGGCCTGGGGGTGCAATTACTGATCCTGACCCAGCTGTCCGGGTGAAAACCCAGGTCGAACAGCACCTGTGCGCCCAGCAGATGCGTCACTTCGGCGCCGCGCACATCTTTGACATAAATGGCATCGACCTGGTGTTTGACCAGCGCATACAGTTCATTGACATAGCTATGCCTGCCCTGGCCCCAGTCCGGCCCGCCAGTCGCAGGATTCGCTTCTATAGGCGTATCGGGCAGATCGACCAGCTCGACGTCTTTCAGGCTCAGGCCTACGGTGGCTAGCGCCACCACGAATGCACGCAAGGCCGAAGCGCGGTGATGGTCTATGCTGACATCATGTTTGGGGATGCCTATGCGGCAACCCTTCAGATCCCTGATGTTACGCAGCCTGGAAGCAGGCAGGCTGATGATGGACTGGTACTCGTCTGTCCAGGTCAGGCCGATGACACGTGTCTGCTGTCCGCTGGCCCTGGCCCAGATGGCCGGCACACTGCCACCCTGCCGGAATGAGTGCGGCAGGTGGTGGTCGAAATGTGACTGGAAATCGGCCGGGCTGGCAGATTCACGTAGAGACTGGATGGTGATGCCATCCGGCGCAAACTCGTTCTCTATCCAGCCGCTCTGTACCGCCAGGCTCAAAGGCGTGGGTACCGCGCAACGGGTATACCAGAGCGTATCCGGCTGTTTATGTGTGCTAGGGTCAGACATGGTTGATTGTGTGTAGCTTTGCTATTCTTATTGTGTGCTGCTGGCCTGCAAGGCCACGGATTAACGGGCTCGGCAGGCTGCGGATCAACGCGTATTACGCCAGTTGAACAGGCTGTTACCAGCCAGTTTGATCAACAGCGACATCAGGTAGCCGAGTATGCCTATGACAAAGGTGACAATGATCAGGATATCCATGCGGGACGCTTCCTGTGCATTCATCATCAGGTTGCCCAGGCCGGCACCGGCGGTGAACAGCAGCTCGCTACCTATGGTGGATAACCAGGCAAAAGCCAGCGCCAGCGAAAAACCGGTGAAGATCTGCGGCAATGAGGCCGGCAATATGATCTTGCGGTACACCTGCCACGGGCTCAGTTTGTAGATGTGGCCGACTTCTTTGTACTTGCCATCGACCTGCAACATGCCTTCAAAGGTGGATAACACCACCGGGTAAAAAGCCGACAGGCTGACGACGATGAGTTTTGAAGTATCGCCATTGCCGAACCACAGCGCGAATAAGGGCACCAGCCCTAGCAGCGGCACCTGGCGGATAGCGTGATAGACCGGGGTGATCAGGATATTGGCGATGCGTGACACCGCCACCAGTGAGCCTATGATAAAACCGGCACTGGCGCCTATCAGCAGACCGGTGAGCGCACGTGCCACACTGGCATTGACGTTAATCATCAGCTCGCCACTCTGCCATAGCTGGCTGACGCCGGCCGCGATCTCGCTCAGCGAGGCAAACGCATAAGCATGGTTGGCATCCAGCCGTGACATCCAGTCCCAGGCCAGTACGATCAGCAGCGGCAATACCCAGCCGCGCCAGTCAGGGATCCATTTAGTCGATAGAAAATTCATGATCTTGTTTACGCTCTCACATTGTGCTGCCAGGGGATCAGGCGTAATTCGCCCCATTTAAACAACTTGTCTATGCTGAAACCGACCAGCCCGGTGATCACCACGCCGACCATGACCACATCGAGCCGGAACATTTCGCGCCCCAGTTGCATCATCTGGCCTATGCCACTGTCGGCAGCCAGCAATTCAGCGGCCACCAGTATGGTCCACGAGCGCGAGAATGCGATCCGCAGGCCGGTGAACACCGGCGGCGTGATGGCGGGAATGATCAGCTTGCGGTACAAAGTGGTTTTCGGCAGCTGGTAGATACTGGCCACTTCAAAATAACTTTTAGACACACCTTTGGTCGCCTCATAGGCGGCCAGGGCCACTGTTAATGAAGCCGCCTTGAACACGATGATGACCTTGAAGATCTCATCCACACCCAGTAGCAGGATCAGGATAGGGATCAGCGCAATGGTAGGCACCTGGCGCAAGCCCTGGAACAACGGCAAGGCATAGGCTTCTACCCGCGGCGAGATCGCCATCCAGATACCAAACAGCACACCCACCACCGCACCCAGGCTAAAACCTATCAGCAAGCGATTAAAGCTGGCTTGCAGATGCAGCCACAATTCGCCGTTATCACTCAACTCGCCCAGCGTGGCAAACACCTGCTGTGGCGTGACCAGGATATCCTCAGAATAGTGGCCCGCGTTTGACACCCACCACCAGATGGCAAGCACCAGTAGCGGCGAGATCAAAAAAGGTAATACAGACTTCCAATTGCGCGTCATCACACTAAAACCTCAAGTCCTATCGATAGCCATTGTGTTAAATCACTCGGCCTGGGTCAGCACAGCCACGCGTGAGATGCCCGCGCGTTCAATGGCAGCCATGACCTTGGCGACTTTGCCGTAGTTCACGGCTTCGTCCGAGCTCAGGTGCAGGGTCACATCCGGGTTACTGTCGTGGATACGCTTGAGCTCAGGCTCTATGTTTTCCAGCGGATATTCCTGCTTGTCAATGAACAGCTTGCCCGCGGCATCTACAGACACGGTCACCGGCTTTTTCTGCTCAGTGGTCTTGGTGGCTGAGGTCTTGGGCAGATTGACCTGGATAGAGTTGGTCATCAACGGTGCCGTCACAATAAAGGCCACCAGCAACACCAGCATGACATCGACCAGTGGCGTGACGTTGATCTCACTCAATACATCATCATCAGCATTTGTAGAAATAGCCATTATGCAGTTGCTCCCTTGAGGTTACGCACTACAGAAGCAGAGGCGGATGCTGAAGAAACGAATTCACCAGGCTTGCTCGCATCTGCAGGTTTTTTGAAAGTCACGCGGCGTGAAACCTTGATCAGGTCTTCGGCAAAATCATCCAGGTTGTTGCTGCTGGTTTTCAAACGGCGCAGGAAGAAGTTATAAGCCAGCACTGCAGGCACCGCCACTGCGATACCGATGGCAGTCGCGACCAGTGCTTCACCGATAGGGCCGGCCACTACTTCCAGGCTGGCAGTACCCAGTTTACTGATGTCTGTCAGTGCGTGCATAATGCCCCATACCGTACCCAGCAGGCCGACGAACGGTGCGGTACTACCGATACTGGCTAACACCACCAGGCCGGCTTCACGCAACACACGTTCTTTCTGGATCTGCTGGCGCAATGCACGCTCCAGCACTTCCTGGCGGTCACCGCTATGACGCAGGTCATCGGCAGATTCCACATCCAGGTCTTTCAGGGTTTCAAAACCCACTTGTGCCACGCGGTATGCCGGGCCGTTGTGGCCTTCGAGAGTGGCGGCTTCCTGCAGGCTTTTGGCGCCCCAGAAAGCAGCTCTGAATTTAACGTTCTGTTTGCGGATCAGCCAGACCTGGAATGATTTGGCCAGGATAATGGTCCAGGTGACGCCGGATGCGATCAGCAACGTGATCAGTACGCCAAGCACCACTGGAGATGCACTTTGATAAGTTTCTAAACTAAACATGGTCTTTCCTTCTCTTTCAAATTAAAAAATCACTGCAGCTTGAATTCAACCGGGAATATCGCCCAACCTTCAACCGGCGTATTCCCTCGTTTTGCCGGGGTGAACGCCCAGCGTTTCGCTGCAGTAACCGCAGCATCATCCAGCAAACTATGCCCACTGGACTTCTTGACTTTTACTTCACCTGGTTTGCCATTCGGCAACACTTTTACTCTTAAGACCACGGTACCTTCAGCCCCCTGGTCGGCAGCGAATTCAGGGTATTCTGGCGCCGGGTTATTTAAATGCCCTACGCCGCCTTTAGCCTCGACCAGCGGTTCTTCTTTCACCACTGGTGCCGGCGGTGGTGGCTCTGGTGCCGGTGGCGCTGCCACTACCGGAGCAGTGCTCTTAGGCGCTTCGGTGTTCTCCTGGATGACGATGTCATCGGCGCTGATATTCTGTGATGCCGGAGCGGTCCGCAATGCTGGCGGTGGCTTGGCCGCTTGCGGCGGTGGCTCTACGCGCTTGACTGGCGGTGGCGGCGGTTTTGGCGGCTCTATCACCGGCGGCGGCATGACCTCTGGTTTTACAAACTCAACAATGACTTCTTTCTTTTTTGGCTTGACGATACTGGGCTCGTTCAGCGCGCTCAGAAAACCGGCGATACCCAACACATGCACCACCACCACTGCGACGATCAGCGTGGCCAGCTTTTTACGCGGGATCACATGCTCTACCGCGTTAAGGCTGGCTACCAGTCGTTTGGATAACTTATTAAAATCCTCCCCGTTTGCGATCAGCTGTTTTCTGCTGCGACCTTTATCAGTCAGGGTATCCCAGATCGTGGAATGCTCGGCAGGCGATTTCAGTGCCGTTGTTGACATACAAACTCCTAATAACTCTAACTAATCTCGATGAAATCACTCAGCACATCGTCCTTGATCTGCTGAAATTTCGCTGAAGCCCTATGCCGGGGTCTGGGCAAGTCGACTTCGACGATACGTTTGATACGGCCGGGGTTGGCTTCCATCACCACTACCCGGTCACCCAGAAACACAGCTTCTTCCACATCATGGGTCACCAGGATAGAAGTGGTTTCTTCAGATTCCCACAGGCGTTGCAGCTCTTGCTGCATCTTCAGCCTGGTCAATGCGTCCAGTGCGCCAAACGGCTCATCCAGCAGCAACAGCCTGGGTTTCAGTACCAGTGCGCGGGCGATCGCCACACGCTGCGACATGCCACCCGAGATCTGGTGTGGGTAGGCATCGGCAAAGCCGCTCAAACCGACCAGTTCTATCTGGTGAGCCACGCGCGCCTTGATTTCTGCCTGGCTGAGACCGGATGACTCCAGTGCCAGCGCCACGTTCTGCTGCACAGTCAACCACGGGAACAAACGGTGTTCCTGGAACACCAGCCCGCGGTCCAGCGAGGTCGCTGCCACATGCTCACCCAGCCAGACTATGCTGCCGTCATAACTGGTATCCAGCCCGGCGATCAGGCGCAGCAAAGTCGATTTGCCGCAACCGCTGCTGCCGACGATGGAGATGAACTCGCCTTTGGCGACCTGCAGCGAGAAATCCGACAACACCTGCAGTGACTTGCCGTTGAGCTGGAAAGTCTTGGAAACACCTTCTATTGCCAGCACTGCAGCCTCACTTGCCAGGGACAAACGTTTGGAGCTACCTGATGAACCACTTATTGGTTGCGCAGCTGGTGCTGAAGCGGGATCAAGATCGTTGACACTCTCTTGGTCTATGTAATTTAAAGCGGCTTTGGTCCTACCCATGTTTATTCCTGTACAAAATAACTAGGTATCTATAGGCAAACCGTGTGCCAAGTTTGAAAATATTATTTTTATGTTTAGAAACAGTAAGTTATGAATAACCGGTGAGTTTATGCCTGGCAAGGATGTTGGCTATGAGTCATCTGGATATGAACTGTTGCTGGCATAGCAACAGACAAAAAAAACAGATGGCGGGAAACCATCTGTCTAGGGAGTGATTGCCAGCAGGCAATAAAATGTTATTGTTTTGCAGCAATCTGGGATGGCGCCCAGAAAGTTTCTAAATTGAGTTCTTTCAATGCTTTATCGACAAAAGTGGAGTTCAGCAACTGGTTGATATCGATATCCTTGCGGATCAGGCCTGACTCGCGCGCATAAGACGCAGCACGTTTGTAGTGCTCTACCAGTGCCTGGTCATACAGCGGTGACCAGCGGTCACGCCAGCTGACCACGTCATCTTCATAATCACGCCTGACCACACTCTCCGGTTGCACCAGGCTGGCATAGTCTTTCAGGTAGGTTTCCTTGTGTGCTTCCTGCGCGGCCCAGTGGTTGGCTTTGATAAATGAAGTCACTATCGCCTGTGTCAGTTCCGGGTATTGCTGCACGAAGTCGTTACGCGCCCACAAACCACCCATCAGCTTCCAGTCCGGCGGTGCGGTCTTGGTTGACCAGATGATCTTGCCTACTCCTTTATCCACCAGGTTATAAGCATCATTCAGGGCATAGAAAGCATCGACAGAACCACTCGCCAGTGCGGCAGCACCGACCTGCGGATTGACGTTGACGATCTTGAAATCGGTCAGCTTGAAACCGTTTTTCTGCACCAGGTTGGCAAATGCGATCTCCCATGGGCGGCCTCTGTGCAGGGCGATGCGCTTGCCCTTGAGGTCGGCGATGGTCTTGGCGCTGGAGTTGGTTGGCACCACTAAATATGAGTTACCGCTGCGGCCCCAGGGCGCGACCAGTTGTACGCGTGGTTTGGAACCATTGAGTATGATAGGCGGCAGATCGCCATAAGCTGCAAAATCTATGGTTTTATTGGCAAACGCTTCGTTGATGATAGGGCCGACCATGGCGTGGGCGGCCGGCACCCACTCGACTTTGACACCGCGTTTGGCCAGCTCTGCATCCAGCCCGGTATCAGTCACCAGCTCGGTGCTGCCCAGGTAACGGGTTTTGCCATTGAGGTTGTAGGCGACCGTGGCGATACGCACTACCTTGGGTTCATTGGCCGCGGGCTTGGCTTCAGCGCTGCTGGCTTCCGGTACATTGATAAAAGGCACCAGCACGGCGGCGGTAAAGACTAGTTTTAAAAATTTGATCACACTTACTCCTGTTACTTGCTGCCATCAACCGAAGTGGCTGACGACTTTGAAAACATCACGACTGCTTGTGCTGTAAAGCCTAGGCCACCGCTGCATATTTGTGCAGCAATTGCTCGGCTTCACGCAACGGCCTGTCATCCACCCAGCTATCCAGGTCAAAGTCCTGGTCGAGCAGACCATGCACCAGCATGAAATTCTTTTGCTGCCTGAACAGCTCTATGCGTTCAGCGGAGAGGTCAGGTGCCAGCTGCAGGTGAAAGTCTTCACCATAAGCAGTTGCCACACCCTCTTCGCCGGAACGGGTCTCGGACTCAAGGATATCGCGCACACCTTTAAGATTGCTTTTCGCCCAGTCCGCAGCACGCAGGGTCTGGTAGAGAAATCTCACCACCAAATCAAAGTGGTTATCCAGCAGGTGCTGGTGCACAGTGATAGGCCGGGGTGTGCCGTTGTTGACGCGGGTAGAGAGTTCCGGAAAGCTATCCAGGTCTATACCAACCACCGCACCGACACGTCTGGCGGCATCGACGGCCGAGGCACCTTTTACGTAGACGGCGTCGACCTCGCCTGCCACCAGGGCATCGAGACCGGCCCACAACTCACCCAGGCCGTTACGGTTACCGCGACCCGAAGCGACTTCAACCAGCTTCACATCATCCAGCGTCAGCCCGGCGATCTTCAGCGCGCCTTTATAGCCTTGCAGGCTCATGCCGCGCGCAATACTGCTGCCACGCACATGGCTAGGGATAGGGTGATCTATGAATTGCGGCAATGCCAGGCGCAGACCTTTTAAATGCTGCGGCTCGGTGATGCCACTGTCCGGACGCACCAGTATGGCTTGCCACTCATCTATCCAGGTCAGGCCTATCAGCTTGGTAGGCGCGCCCTGCGCTCTGGCCGCCAGCGCCAGCAGGTTGCCACCTTCACGGATCAGGCTGTTGAGCTCATGATCGTAATGATGTCTGGATAACTCCCGGGGCGCTTCTTGCAGCGTGTTGATCTGGATATGGTCACGGGCGAACTCTTCAGTCAGCCAGCCCAGCTTGTAGGCCAGGCCCGTAGCCGTAGGCACCGGGCAGCGGGTGAACCAGATCTGATCTATAGATTGCGAGGCTGTAGTTTGCGAGCTTATAGGCTGTGAAACGGGATTTTGCTGAATGGTCACGTTGGTTTCTCCGGCGATGACAAGGGTTTACAGATCAGAAGGACGCAGCAGGCCTTCTGCCTGGGCCTGGTCATACAGTTTGGCCATTTTCCATTGTTGCTTGAGCACGCCCGGGCCGTAATCACGCGAACCACCCAGTGACTCTGCCAGTGTCTGCAACTTAGCGCCCTCTTCCAGCAACAAAGTGAACTCGGCCAGTTTGCGCAAACCTTGCTTGCCCCAGACGGTGGAACCGCCGTTGGCTTCCAGGATGGCTGTGTTATGTGGATTGATCGCGATCTGGTCGAGGATGAAATCCACTTCCTGCTGACGGCGGTCTATATAGATAGGCAATTCTTTGATCAGGTTAGAGCGTTGTACCGGCACATAGCGGATAGGCAAAGTACGGTGAGTCTGCGCCCATGCACCCAGGTATACCGAGTGTATGTGCGAAATAGTGGTGACTTCAGGGTGTGCCTGGAACAGTTTCAGATAACGGTTCACCGCTGCGCCATTGCCTTTGCCGGAATAGACCACGCCATCAAAACCCGCCACCAATGCTTCGATCGGCTGGTGCTTGTTGAACGGGCCCGGATCATTGACGATGATGAGCTTTTCCTGGCCTGGCACTCTGTGCACAAAACCTACCGTACCATTGGCGGTGATGGTGTCTGTTTCTCTGAATACTTCAAAAGCCAGTTTGGCTTCAGCCACTGTCTCGGCGATATAAAGATCTAAATCGATTTCTGTGTTGATGGTCGCAACCGTCATGTTTTACCCTTTCTTATTTGGTCTGGAGATTCCTCGCAACACTATTTGCAAGTTGCATGCCATTTTGAGAAATAAAGGATTAATGATTAATAATCAGAATGTTAGCTAGATAATTAGCGCTGGCGGGTACGAAAAACCTGTGTTGCAAATGCAACAAGTGTTTAAAGCGACACAGTGAAT
Source organism: Methylophilus luteus (assembly GCF_042676265.1). Lineage (NCBI taxonomy): Bacteria > Pseudomonadati > Pseudomonadota > Betaproteobacteria > Nitrosomonadales > Methylophilaceae > Methylophilus > Methylophilus luteus. The sequence continues at coordinate 599,651 of NZ_JBHTKB010000001.1, read as the reverse complement.
TGTTGAATTATGAGGGGTGTTAAAGCTAGTTCAACATATAACCAGTTACTATATAAATATAATTTATAGAACTTTGACTTCTTAATGATAAATACATTATATTGACACGCCTGTTAAGTGAGGAAGTCAATTATGAGCGCACAACGCTGGGATATCCGTGATTCGTACACCGAACGAGCCGATCACGTGATCACTCATCCTAACCCATCCGCTGTCAGTTTATCTGTACGTGCCAGCGCATTGGTCTTCAGCGACCCCAAATCGCAAAACCTGCTTTCCCTGATCGAACGGATAGCCACCAGCAATGCCACGGCATTGATCATAGGCGAGACCGGCACCGGGAAAGAACTGATCGCGCGCCATATACATTCGCTCAGCAATAGAAAAAACGGTCCTTTCCAGGCCATCAATTGCGGCGCGTTCTCTGAAACACTGGTAGAGAGCGAGCTGTTTGGTTACGAAAAAGGCGCTTTTACCGGCGCCAATATGTCCAAGATAGGCTGGTTTGAAACCGCCAATGGCGGCACCCTGTTCCTGGACGAGATAGGCGACCTGCCACAATCGACCCAGGTCAAATTACTGCGCGTGCTGCAAGAGCGTGAAGTCGTGCGTGTAGGCTCCAGAAAGCCTATCCCTATAGACGTCAGGCTGATCGCGGCGACCAACGTCAACCTCGAAGAAGCGGTGAAAGCCGGCCGTTTCCGCGAAGACCTGTATTACCGTATCAAAGTGGTGCCGGTGGAACTGCTGCCATTGCGCGAACGCAGGGGCGATATCCTGCCGCTGGTCGAGCACTTTCTCAATGTTTACCGCAGCAAGCTGAATACTTCCGAGCATAAGCTTTCGCCGGAAACCATCTCGTTGCTGATGGAATATCCATGGCCAGGCAATATCCGCGAGCTGGAGAATGTGATCCACCGGGCGGTATTGGTCAGCACCACCGATACCCTGTCGCCTAAAGACCTCAATCTGCCCAAGATCAGCTTTAACGCCTCGCACGTCATTACGGATGAACATTATTCTGTGGCGTCGACGCCAGCTTCAGGCAAGATCAGCTACGAGCAGCAGAGCTCGCTGTACAAGCTGGAAAGCGTGCTGGAAGAACTGTTTGAACAAGGCGCGGATAACCTGTATGAGCTGATCAACGGCACTACCGTGAGCAAGGCGTTTGAGCACAGCAAGAACAACCAGGTACATACCGCCAAGTTGCTGGGTATCAGCAGGAATATCCTGCGCGCCAGGTTAAAAGAACTCAACCTGATCGCCTAAAGGCCTGCCACTGTGACCTGTGGCTTGCCTGGCGACAGCTTTTAGCTGAACCCAGCTAGCCGATAGCAGGCATGCTTGAATCTATACAGCGGTAGAAAATAATTTAATGATGTCAGCATTCAGGCCTTGTTTGATTTTTAGATAGTCTGCCCAGGGGTCGGCTTGCAGATGTTTTAATCTATCGCCGATATTTTTAATATTGAATGAATCAGCCTGAATGCGATCGCCGATTTCATCCCAATGCAAAGGCGTAGCCACCGGCGCGCCTTTCCTGGCCCGAGTTGAATAGGGAACGATAGCCGTAGCCCCATCCGCATTTCTAAGATAGTCGATGAAAATCCTGCCTGCTCTTTTTTTCTTGGAGATACTGGCGGTAAACCGGTCTGGAATATGTTTTTCCAGATATTGTGCGATCCCCTGAGTAAACGGTTTGACCACATCCCAGGGGTAAGACGCGGTGATCGGCACTTCTACATGCAGCCCTTTGCCACCGGTCGTTTTAACGAAACTCTGTAACCCTATCTCTTGCAGCAAACCTTTAAGCAAAACAGCCGCTTCAGTCACTTTGTCCCAAGCGACGTCAGGTGCCGGGTCAAGATCAAATATCAGCCTGTCTGCCAACGCTGATATCGGATATTGCGACCCCCAGGTATGTAACTCTAAAACGCCTAATTGCACTAGCTCAATGATGGCTGACAAGTCATTGGCGATAAAATATTCGCTCTTGTTAGTTTCTGCATCAAGCTTGATGGGCTTTAAATGGCTGTGCTTGCCGATCGCCACATGCTTTTGAAAGAAGCACTCATGATCGTAGCCATCCGGGCAACGCACGATAGAAAGTGGCCGGTCTTGTAGATAGGGCAATATCCATTGCTCCATGTTCACATAATGCCGGGCGATATCCAGCTTGGTGTAGCCATGGTCTATAAACAGTATTTTGGCTGGATTGCTGATTTTCACACCGGCTAGTTCGGCTCTACGATTCGTAGAGCTAGGCAGCGTCGAAACAACGGGTTGAAATTCATCATCAGGCACTTGTGATACTTCCCTGAAGATGTTTTTTGCTGGTTTATCACTTCGTAAACTGACGAAACTTGAATGGCGTATCAACCCATCTTCAGTCCACTGCGCAAACTTTACTTCTGCCACTAATTTAGGTTTAAGCCAATGTACGCCAACAGCATCGCGGCCTGTGGGAGGATTTAAAAAACTGGTTTTTGACACCGTTAATGCTGGAAAATGATCTGCCACTTGCTTCAAGCTGTCCTGATTGAAGCCAGTACCTACGCGGCCGGCATAGATCAACTTTCCTGCTGCATCATAAGTACCTAGCAACAGCGCGCCAAACTTTTCACGGCTGCCGGCAGGGTCTGTATAACCAGCGACCACGAATTCCTGGCGCATTCCGCATTTAACCTTTAGCCAATCATGCGTGCGTGCCTGTACATAGGGCGCTTGAGCGTTTTTGACGACTATCCCTTCCTGCCCTTGCAGACAGGCTTGTTTGAAAACCTCATGTGCTGGCCCGCTAGCATGATGGCTGTATTTGATTGCGCTAGTTTCAGGCTGGCTGGCTAAAAGCGTTTGCAGCAGCTCTTTACGCTTTATCAGCGGCATGTCAGTAAGATCATAGCCATTGAGATACATCAGATCGAAAACCAGATAAACAAGCTTGGCGTCCTGGCCTTGCTTCATGGCATTCTGGAGTAGTTGAAAACTGATATTGCCATCGTCATCAATGGCCGCGACTTCGCCGTCTAACCAGGCAGAGTTTACTGGCAATTCAGAAAGCGCTTCTGCCAGCCTGGGCCATTTGTCTGTCCAGTTGTGGCCATTACGCGTGAGCATTTTAACTGCACCCTCATCGATACGGCTCAAGGCCCGGTAGCCGTCGTATTTAAGCTCTGATAACCATTGCTCACCTGCCGGAGCACGCGCTGCCAATGTCGCTAATTGTGGTTTGAAAGTATCGGGGATAGGCGTTGAGGTTTGAGTGATTGCCAGCTCGTTCTCAGTATCCGTTTTCGCTGTTGGCTGTTCCAGATCAGGTAAACCATTCACTGACTCAGATGAAGATTCAGTGATTTTTGCGTCTTTGCCCTTACGAGATTCTGCGTCTTTTTCTTTGATCAATAACCAATTGTTTTTGCTTTCCGCAGCACTGGCGCCTTTCATGCGTACCAATGCCCATTTGCCATGTAGTTTATGGCCATGGAGTTGGAATTTCAAAGATCCGCTTTTAAGACCCTGCTCAGCATCACCTATGGCTTCCCATGTCCCTTTATCCCACAAAATGACATGGCCTGCGCCATACTGCCCTTTGGGTATGGACCCTTCAAAACTGCCATAGGCCAATGGGTGGTCCTCAACTTCGACCGCCAGCCTTTTGTCATCAGGATCCAAACTCGGCCCCTTGGGCACGGCCCAGCTCTTTAGCGTGCCGCCGATTTCGAGCCTGAAGTCATAGTGAAGATTGCGCGCATGATGCTTTTGAATGTAAAACCTTAGCTGCGCACCAGCGTTTTCAAGCTGCCCTCTGGGCTCCTGGGTGATAGTGAAATCTCGCTTTGCCCAATACTTCTGCAAACTCATCTCGCGCTCCTGCTAGGCAGACTGCTTGTCAGCTGTTTTGCTAGGTTTGTCTGATCTAGGTTTGGCTGATTTAGACTTGCCACTTTTGTCGCCCAGGCTGTTTTTAAGCAGTTGCAGCAGATCCACTACATTGCTTGGTTTTGCATCTTTAGTTTTAACAGCATCGCTGTCGGGTTCAGTGAGGAAATGCGTTTGCTTGGCCTTGACCTTCTTCTGCACCAACTTAAGAATATCCTGACGATAGGTGTCCTGATATTGCTCTGGGTTCCAGCTCTCTGTCATATCCTTCACCAGCGATAAGGCCATCTCCACTTCTTTGGCCGAGACTAAAGACTGTTTGCCTGATTTTGGTAAAGGGATCTCGGGTAACTCGCGGATCTCTTCCTGATAACGCAGCAGGTTCAACACGATCACCTCTTGCAGCGGCATCAAGGCAGCCAGATGTTGCTTGGTGCGGATCACAACCTGACCCAGAGCGAGTTTTCCAGAGCGCTCCAAAGTCTGACGCAGCAGTGCGTAAACCTTTTCACCGCCTTTAGACGGAACCAGGTAATAAGGTTGTTCAAAGAAAATAACGGGGATGTCACTCGCTTCTACGAAGGACAGAATATCTATGGTCTGAGTACTTTCCGGGTTAGCCTTACGCAGATCAGCATCTGTCAAAACAACGTATTCATCTTTTTCAATAGCATAGCCTTTGACGATATCTTCCTGGGTGACTTCTTTACCTGTGGATTTGTTGTATTTTTTATAGCCTACCGGCGCAAAATCACGCTTATCCAACAAGTCCAGGTCTATACCCGAAGAAGTACTTGCTGAATGTAATTCCACAGGCACATGCACTAAACCAAAGCTAATGGCACCTTTCCAGATCGGGCGTGACATATGAAGACTTTCGATGATGATCGCGAGCATACATCATCGATTTTTTGCAGTACTGCATATAGCGTGGTTGCGCTGAAATCGTTGTAGGAAAAATCCTAAGATTTACTAGCAGATCCTTGTCGGCTCAAATCACAGCCATCTCAAATCACAGCCTGATCGGCATGTTGACTATCAGCTTGTCCAGTGTGACAGGATAATCACGCACTCTTACCCCGGTAGCATTGTAAATGGCATTTGAGATCGCCGCTGCCACCCCGCAAATACCGAGCTCACCTACCCCTTTCGCCTTCATAGGCGATGAGATGGGATCTGTTTCTTCAATAAAAATCACTTCCTGGTGAGGAATATCGGCATGGACCGGGATCTCATAACCGGCAAGGTCATGATTAACGAAATAGCCATAGCGTTTATCGACTTCCAGGGATTCCATCAAGGCAGCACCCACGCCCATTGTCATTGCGCCTATGACCTGGCTACGTGCCGTTTTTGGATTAAGGATGCGCCCGGCTGCACAGACGGCAAGCATGCGCCGTATGCGCGTTTCGCCGGTGTACGCATCCACCGCTACCTCTACGAAATGCGCGCCAAAGGTTGACTGTTTGTACTTTTTATCAAGACCGGCAAATTCAATCATATCTTCTGCGGCGATACCCTGGTGACCGGCCAATTCAGCCAGTGTGAAACTCTGTGATTGATGGCTGATTTTCTCATTAGCAAATACCGCATCGTCAATCGGGAAGTTTGCTTTTTGCGCAATGGCTTCCCTCAACTTGACGCAAGCAGCGTATACGCCGGAAGTAGAGCTGTTACCGCCCCACTGACCACCTGAGCCAGCCGAAACCGGAAAAGTGGAATCACCCAGTCTGACGTTGATCTTGGACATAGGGATACCCATCATTTCCGCAGCGGTCTGGGCAATGATGGTGTAGCTACCGGTGCCTATATCTGTCATGTCGGTTTCAACCGTCAGATTGCCACGTTTATCCAGACGTACGCGTGCAGCTGATTTAGTCACTACGTTATCCCGATAAGCGGTGGCCATGCCTAAGCCTATCAACCAGCGGCCGTCACGCAGCTCGCCAGGCTTGGCTTTTCGCTTGTTCCATTCAAACTTTTTTGCGCCGACCTGAAAGCATTTGACCAACTGCCGCAAGGAGAATGGCGGATTGGCGTCAGGCTGATCTTTCTCATCCGCTTTGGTGGCTTTTTTATCGGCGGACGGTTTAGTGGCATCAGGCACGATCTGCGTGTCATTCTTGATGCGGAACTCTATCGGGTCCATGCCTAGTTTTTCTGCCATTTCATCCATGGCGATTTCCAGCGCAGCCAGGCCGGAAGCCTCGTTTGGTGCCCGCATGGCATTCGCCTCGGGTAAGTCCAGTATGGATACGCGGTTAGCTGTCATGCGGTTTGCGCCTGCATACAGCGAGCGCGTCTGCTGCGAGCCGGCCTCAGACCTACCCTCAGGCAAATTGCCCGACCAGCTTTCATGGCCTATAGCGGTGATCAATCCATCCGCTTGAGCGCCTATGCGTATGCGCTGGATGGTGGCAGAACGATGCGTGGTATTGTTGGGGATCAAAGCGCGCTGCAAGGACACCTTGACCGGCCGTTGCGCTGCCCTGGCTGCCAGTGCAGCCATCAAGGCATCGGTGCGTAAAAACAATTTGGCGCCGAACCCGCCACCAATATAAGGAGAGATGACGCGTACTTTTTCTTTGTTGATGCCTAGCGTCTTGGCTATACTATCCGCGGCCCAGTCTATCATCTGGTTAGAAGTCCATAGCGTCAGATGACCCCCATCCCAGGCTGCAATGGTGGCATGCGGTTCCATCATGGCATGCGATTCATGAGCAGTGGAATATGTCGCATCCAGCTTTAAAGCTGCTGCAGTGTACGCCGTCTCGAAATCGCCTACGGCACTTTCGCCCGGGCCACCCGAATCCCCCTTGGCGACACCCTTGTGCTTTTCTGCCTGCAGATCAAAGTAACCTTTGGCACGCTCATATTTCACCTGGATCAGGTGGGCGGCTGCCCGCGCCTGTTCAAAGGTTTCTGCCACCACAATCGCGATCGCCTGGTGATAATGCTGTATTTCTGGCCCGCCTAACAAATGCGCAGTATTCAACTTGCCTTTGCCGAGCTTGCCTGCGTTCTGGTAAGTCACGATGCTGATCACACCAGGATAAGCCTTGGCGGCAGCAAGGTTGATAGATGTGATGCGGCCTTTTGCGATCGCAGAGCCGAGAATATAGCCATAAGCCTGGTTAGAGACTACGTCATATCTATCATAGGCATAAGGGGCTGTGCCTGTGGTTTTGAGCGGTCCATCAATGCGGGATATGGGCTGACCCACGACCTTCATCTGATCGATAGGGTTGTTCTTGGCAGGGGTATCGAATTTCATGGTTATGCTTTCGCTTCATTTATTACTGAGGCAAGTGTGCGTTCTACCAGGCTCACTTTAAATGCATTGTCATGCGTGGTACGTGCATCAGCCAGCAACTTGCTTGCTACCGCCCTGGCACCTGCGGGCAGCGCCCGTTCAGCCTCTTCTGATCGCCATGGTTTATGGGCCACGCCGCCTAATGCCACCCGGCCTGACCCATCTGCCTGAATAACGGCCGCAACAGAGACCAGTGCAAAAGCATAAGATGCCCTGTCCCTGACCTTACGGTAAATATGCACGCCGCCTAAGGGCCGTGGCAGTGTCACGGCAGTGATCAACTCGCCATTCTCAAGTGTATGTTCTATATGGGGTGTATTGCCAGGCAGCCGGTGTAATTCAGCAATCGGTATGGTTCTTGTTGTGCCATTGGCACGCAGTGTTTCTACGCTGGCATCCAGCAGCCGCATAGCGACCGCCATGTCGCTGGGATGCGTGGCGATGCAATGCTCACTCACCCCTACGATGGCATGCTGGCGGCTGAAACCGCCCACTGCCGGACAGCCCGTTCCGGGCTCTCTCTTGTTACACGACTGGTTAGTATCGTAAAAATACGGACATCTGGTACGCTGTAATAGATTGCCAGCGGTAGTCGCCTGATTTCTCAACTGGCCGGAAGCACCGGCAAGCAAGGCTCGGGAAAGCACAGCGTAATCGCGCCGTACCAATTGATGCGCGGCAAGATCTGTATTGCGCACCAGGGCACCTATCCTTAAGCCACCTTCTTTAGTGGGTTCAACCTTGTCTAATCCGAGGTCATTGATGTCGATCAGATGGCTGGGGGTCTCAAGCTGCAGCTTCATCAGATCCAGCAGGTTGGTACCGCCGGCGATAAATTTTGAATTCTGGATACGTGCCGCTTTTACCGCAGCTTCAACAGGGAGATTTGCCCGCTCGTAGGTGAATGCTTTCATAGCTTGTTCCCGGCCACTTCTGCAATGGCTTCCTGGATATTAGAGTAGGCACCGCAGCGGCATAAATTACCACTCATACGCTCTCTGAACTCATCGCTGCTTATTTTGATGGGACGGGTCAGGTTTGCAGTCACATGGCTGGGAATCCCAGCTTTGACCTCATCCAGCATAGCGACCGCGGAACAGATCTGGCCAGGCGTACAAAACCCGCATTGATAGCCATCATGTTTGATAAAAGCACTCTGCATGGGGTGCAGATTATTTGGCGTGCCTAAGCCTTCAATGGTGGTGATGTCATGCCCTTCTTGCATCACTGCAAGCGTAAGGCAAGAGGCGATGCGTCGCCCATCGACGATGACTGTACAGGCACCGCACTGGCCTTGATCACAGCCTTTTTTGGTACCGGTGAGATGCAGGCGTTCGCGCAATGCGTCAAGTAGCGTGGTGCGGGAATCGACCAGCAACTGGTGCTCAGTGCCATTCACACGCAACAACACATTCACCTTGGAAGGTTCAGCGCTCTGTGAGGGTTGGATCACGGACTTGGCTTCAGCCTCGCTACCAATTTTTGCTATCGCTATCGCTCCACTTGAAGCTGCAGTATTTCTTATGAATTTACGCCTGTGTGGATCGAATTCCGCCATTCTCATTCCTCAAAACATGGATGAATAAAAAACTGCAATGCCTTGGCAGTTTTAATATCTATTCATCGATTGCAAATCACTTCAGAATCCAACGTTAGGATTACTGGTACCAATATTGATCTTGTCCGGATCTATTTCTTCTGCATCCAGTTCTTCATCAGCATCCACTTCGTCATTCGGTTCAGAAGCATCAGATTCCGAAGAGTGAGAGACCGTTGGTCCTACATTAATTCCCTGTGTGGATGAATTAATGATATCCGGGTCTATGGTGTCTGCCTGGCTGGGGTCGGCTTCGTAATCTGCAGAGTCTGGATCAATATCAGTTTCTTCAGTATCTATAGACACCGTGATATCAGGGTTCAGACTACTTTCTATGCGGCTATCGTTTTCAGGATTTTCTTTTGCAATCAAAGCAATCTCCAAATCAATTAAATTTCTATAAGAAATATTCCTTGGCCTTTATGTTCAAGGAAATTCTGCATGAACTCGCGGAATCTAACCCTGCAGTTGAATACTGAGGAAGCTCAAGACAGAGCAGGTACGGGTATGGCTGGTTGAACAAAATGGTAATAGATGATGATGATTTTAATCATCAGACGATTGCTAGCTTATTTGTAGGACATACCTTACAAGTGCTTGAAACTCAGCTCTACAAAAATTCTGCTCTGCAAAAGGTATTTGAGTGACGTGCGACCTATCCTACATCCATATCAGACTAATCACACTCGCAACACTCTGCACCACTGCATACACTGGCTGCTCGAATAAAAAATCAATTTGGAGATAGAGATGACTACAGTGACAGGTTTATTTAAGGATCAGGATAGCGCAGAGCGCGCCTATATTTCAGCGACTGAAGCGGGATATAGCGCAAATGAAATCAATGTGATCATGTCTGAGGAAACCCGTGAGCGTTATTACGGCAAACATGCCACCCTGGAAACAGAAGTCGGCACAAAAGCCGCTGAGGGTGCTGCCGTCGGTGGTGCGCTTGGTGCAACTGCGGGTGCCATTGCTGCTGCGATCGCGGCCGCTGGTACTGTACTGGCTATTCCAGGTTTAGGTTTGGTGATCGCTGGCCCATTAGCCGCTGGAATTGCAGGCGCGGGTGCTGGTGGTGTGACCGCAGGTTTGGTCGGCGCCCTGATCGGTTGGGGTATACCGGAAGACACATTGAAAAAATACGAAACTGATGTAAAAGATGGCGGGATTCTAATCGGTCTCAACTCAAGGAATGATGAAGATACACGTCGATTCCAGAGTGACTGGGGCAATCCTGAGCTCAACCGCATATAAACTGTGATCGGCTAGCTAGCGCCTTAGTTTTAAGAAGGCGGCAAAGCATAAAAAAGGGGATGTAAATCCCCTTTTTATTTGTGCACTGATTGTTTCTTTGCTGACTGCTAGCTTATGTTCAGGCAACCAGTGTCTCAGGCAGGTGTTGCTTGATCAGCACGCCGGCTTGCTCCAGCGCCTGGTCTATACGTTGTTCTATCAGCGGGCTTTCCAGCTGGTAATCCTTAAACTCGATGTCCTTGGCATAAATGGTGGTCGGGATGGTGTAAATACCAAAGAAACTGGCCAGGCTACGCAAGTGTGATTCCAGCACCAGGGCATGGTTGTCACTGCCGCCGGTCGCCACCAGGATGGCGACTTTGCCGGTTAGCTTCTTCGGGTCTACCAGGTCAAAAAAGTGTTTGAGCAAGCCGGTGTAAGAGGCCTTGTACACCGGGGTACCGATCACGATCAGGTCGGACTGGTGCAGCTTGTCATAGGCCTGGGTCAGCGCCGGCGGAAAGTTGTTGAAAGATACCGTAGGGCCCAGGTCTGCAGTCAGCCTGGAGATATCGATCACCTCACCCGGGCTATGAAACTTCTGACTGGCTTTGGCCACGACAGCATCCACTAAAGAAAGTGTTCTTGAAGGTGCAGTGATATTTCCGGATACCCCAACGATTCTTGGCATTTCTATTTTCCTAGTATAAATAAGTCAGACTTAGGAATAGCAAATTAAATGCCATATTTTTATGCATTTATAATCAATAACTTATGATTTAAATGTTGCCATACAAACATGTATATATGGCGCAAATGTTGAATATCACACACTAGCAGCGCCATAAAAAAAGCTGTGTCATCAGACACAGCTTGTTGAATGCGCCGGTTGACGACTTGCGTCTATCAGCGATTATTGAAGAATCCGATATTGACGACCTTGTCATTGACGAATGTCATTTCTGTTTCTTTGTAGGTGTTTTTGGCGTCATATTTGACCAGGTTTTTGTAGTACCACATCTCTACCTGCACCGGCTTGCTGTTCTGCTCACCCTTGCCCATGCCTGCGATCATATTGCCGGCGTTGCTAGGTTTTACCGATTGCTGTTTTTTGAAAGGCTGGCCTAGTTTTTCTAGCACCACTTTTTTCGACTTGCCACTAAAGCCATTGATAAAAGCGTTTTCGTCATAAGCTTTAGCTGCGAACGCAGAGGTGGCGCTGAATAACACGGCAAAAGCGATGATCACGGCTGAGATTTTTGCGTAAAACTTCATGTTTATTTCCTGTGTCCCAAAATCAAATCTATTAACAATTATTTTATTTGTGAAAGTATAACTGTTTATGGACCATTCTGGTTGACTACAACCAGGCAAAAAGCCGCCAAAAAAGCTGGCACTGGCAGTTACAGCGATAATTGCAAGCCATCGTAACCGACAGCCACGTGCGCAGGCAGGCGCGCCTGCAAGGCATGGTATTCCAGCTCATGTGTCATATGGATCAACACATTGCGTCTGGCACCTATGCGCTCTATCAGGGCCAGAGATTCACTGACACTGACATGGGTGGGGTGCGGCGTTTCGCGCAGGCAGTCTATCAGCAGCACATCCACCCCTTGCAATAAATCGAACGAGGATTCCGGGATAGCGGAGACATCGGTCATATAGACCAGGTCGCCTATGCGGTAGGCATAGATGCGTATCTTGCCGTGCATGACCGGTATCGGGGTCACCTGCACCCCGGCGGCACTAAAAGGCGCTTCTACAACGTGGGCGGCCAGCACCGGCAGATCCCAGTAATGACTAGGCTCACGCAGGGTATAGCCGAACTTGTCCTGTATATGGCTGATGGCTTCCGGGTAGCTGTAGAGCGGGATCTGGGAGCGGTTGATCTGGCAGAAAGCGCGCAAGTCATCAATGCCGTGCAGGTGGTCGGCGTGAGTATGGGTATACAGCACGGCATCGACACGCAGCAGCTTTTCCCGCAGCGCCTGCTGGCGCAGATCAGGTGAGGTATCGATGAGGATCACGCGGCCATCGTCCAGCGTCACTACGCTGGAACAACGCGTGCGTTTATTGCGCGCGTCAGTGGAGACACAGGTCGCGCAGGTGCAGCCCAGGGCGGGCGTGCCTGCACTTGAACCGGCACCCAGTATGGTCAGTTGCATGGCTGCGCGTGTTTAAACAGCTTGAAAAAATTAGCGGTGGTGGCATCCATCACGGCTTGCAATGGAATATCGCGCAGGCGGGCGATCTCTTCTGCCACATGCCTGACATAGGCGGGCTGGTTGGTTTTGCCACGGAAAGGGATAGGCGCCAGGTAAGGCGAGTCGGTTTCCACCAGCATGGAGGTCAGTGGCACTTTTTGCGCGACTTCTTTCAATGCCAGCGCATTCTTGAACGTGACTATGCCAGAAAACGAGATATAAAACCCCATCGCTATCGCCGCCTGCGCCACCTCCCAGCTTTCGGTAAAACAATGCATGACCCCGCCGACTTCAGCCGCGCCCTCTTCCTGCATAATGCGGATAGTGTCTGCTGCCGCATTGCGGGTGTGTATGATCAGCGGTTTGCCGGTAGCTTTTGCGGCACGGATATGGGTACGAAAACGTTCACGCTGCCATTCGAGGTCGCCGGTGAGCCTGAAATAATCCAGGCCGGTTTCGCCTATGGCCACCACGCGCGGGTTATCTGCCAGCGCCACCAGTTGCTCTACGCTAGGCTCCTGCAAGTCTTCATAATCAGGATGCACGCCGACTGATGCATAGATATTCGGGTACTGCTCTGCGATCGCCAGTACTTCGGGAAACTTATCCAGTGTCACAGACACGCATAGCGCATGCCCGACCTGGTTGGCCTGCATATCGGCACGCAGCTGATCCATATTCTGGACCAGCTCGGGAAAATTGATGTGGCAATGTGAATCTACAAGCATGAAAAATCCATTTGGGTTGCTATAGGGTAGCTCTATAGGTTAGCTATAGTGTACTGCTGTATCGCGGCGCTGCTATCCGGGCGTAGCATCGCAGCCTGTGCGCTAAAACGTATGCGTAGGCCGGCTGGATTTGAGGGCTGCGCCTAGTATAGTCTCTATGCGCTTTTTCGCCTCTATGCCACCATCCTTGTCGCTGAACTGTATGCCCATACCCTGCGGTTTATTGTTCACCGTTTGCGGCGTGACCCAGATCACTTTACCGACTATCTTCAGCTTGTGCGGGTCATCAAGCAGGGTCAGCAACATGAATACTTCTTCGCCCATTTTGAACGGCCTGCTGGTAGGGACAAACAAGCCACCGCCTTTGACAAACGGCATATAAGCCGCGAACAAGGCGGCTTTTTCACGGATCGCCAATGACAATACCCCGGGCTTGGCCGGCCCGGCAGGGTTAATGGTCGAAGGTGGTTGGGTGTCTGTCATGCAATGCGCTCCTGAGCCTTGCGGCCTGTTTTTCCTGTCAGTGCCGGTCAGCCAAACATTTTCTTGTATTGAAGCAATAATTGCTCCAATTGCAGCTCCTGATTCAAGGGATGCTGTGCAGTCATTTTAAAGCGATTCAGCTGCTGTTGAAATGCCAGCAGGCGTGACAATTCGAGTTTAGCTGCAAGTGTTTGTAAAGTAGCCGCTGCGTCAGGGTGGTAACGCAAGGGCAGCTGGTGGCGCGACAGCCACAGATCCAGCAACCATTTCTGCAACACCTGGATGGCTGCCGCCATGCCCTGCTTGATCAGCACACCACCCGCCAGCGCAATATCCATGGCCGCGCCGCGTGTCAGGTGCGGGCTCCATTGCTGATACCAGCCATGCCAGTCCAGGTCATCCTGTAATACCGTGGTCGGCGCGCCACCACTATAGTGCCACACCCAGTCTGCCTGCGCGACAGACTGCGCCTGCAACCATTGCAAACCCTGCGCATGGCTGGGTACCGGCATATCCACCTGCATGCAACGGCTAAGAATGGTAGGCAGCAAGGCCTGGCGCTGGTGCGAAACCAGCAGGAACTGCGTGCGCTGCGGCGGCTCTTCCAGCAGTTTCAATAAAGCATTGGAAGCCGCCACATTCATTGCTTCCAGCGGATGTATAAGCACCACACGCATGCCACCCACCTGGTGGCTGGTCAGGGCCAGGTAATCATGCAAGGCACGGATCTGGTCAATGACGATCTGCTGCCGCTTGCGGGTCTTCTTTTTGCTGCTATCAGCCGCGTCATCGTCTTCAGGCGTGATCTCCCTGAAATCGGGGTGCGCACCTTCTGCCAACCAGTGGCAGGACTGGCATTGCCCGCAGGCGATGCCATTGGCTTGCGGCTGTGAGCATAGCAAGCCTGCTGCCAGCGTTTGTGCGAACGCCAGTTTACCTATGCCGGTCTTGCCATGAAACAGCAAGGCATGATGCCTGCCCTCGCCTGCATGCACCCAGTGCGCAAACAGCGATTCTTGCCACGGATAAACATTATTAATCATAATGATAGAATGATTTCTTCAACTGATTTCTTTACTTGTTCCAGGCTACGGTTGGCATCTATGACGCGAAAACGCTGCGGAAACTCAGCCGCACGCGCTAAGTATTGGGCACGCAACCTGGCAAAAAATTCAGCGCCCTGCGCTTCAAACTTGTCTGGTGTGCGTGCGCCGGCCAGGCGTTGCAGGCTGACTTCAACCGGCACGTCGAACAGCAAGGTAAGGTCAGGTTGCAGATCACCCTGCACCCAGCTTTCCAGCGCCTGCATCTTGGCCAGCGGCAATCCGCGGGCACCGCACTGATAAGCGTAGGAAGCATCGGTAAAGCGGTCAGACACGACGATGGCACCGCGTGCCAGCGCCGGCAGGATCAGCTGTTGCAGATGCTCGGCCCTGGCCGCAAACATCAGCAGCGATTCGGTTTCTACATGCATCTCCTGATGCAGCAGCAGCTCACGCAACTGTTCGCCCAAAGGGGTGCCGCCTGGTTCACGGGTAGCAACGACCTCGCGCCCTGATGCCGCCAGCAAGTTCAGCATAGTGGGGATATGCGTGCTTTTGCCCGCGCCGTCCATGCCTTCCAGAGTGATAAACAAACCTGCCATTACTTACTTTCCCACATCATTGTGCTTGAATTGATTAATGCTTTTTTAACTGATAGGCACGGACTGCCTTGTTGTGATCTTCCAGCGTGCTGGTGAACACATGCCTGCCCTGCCCGTTAGCCACAAAATACAGCGCCCTGGTATTGGCAGGGTGCAATGCCGCCTGTATCGAAGCCAGGCCAGGCAAGGCGATAGGCGTAGGCGGCAAGCCACTGCGCGTATAAGTGTTATACGGCGTATCCGTGAGCAGGTCGCGTCGCGTGATATTGCCTTGGTAACGGCTGCCCATGCCATAGATCACGGTAGGGTCGGTCTGCAGGCGCATGCCCAGCCGTAAACGGTTGACGAAAACACCGGCGATCTGCGGGCGCTCGACTTCGACACCGGTTTCTTTTTCGACGATAGAAGCCATCACCAGGGCTTCGTACGGGGTTTTATAGGGCAGCCCTGACTGGCGTGTCTCCCAGGCGGCAGCCAGGTATTTCTGCATTTTCTGGTAAGCACGTTTATACATATCGATATCACTGCTATTGCTGTCGATAAAATAGGTGTCGGGGAAGAACCAGCCCTCAGGGGCGACCGCTTCACCACTGACCAGCTGCATCAACTCCATATCAGACAGATTGAGTGTTTCATGGCGTATGCCCGGCATCTGCGCCAGCTTTTGCCTAAAATCGGCAAAGGTCTTGCCCTCGGTCAGCTGCAGCTTGAACTGGTCAAACGTGCCATGTTTGAGCAGATCTATCAGACCCAGCACCTGTAGCGGCGCGTTCAGCGCATAATCGCCCGCCTGCAGCCGGCTGCCGCTGCCTGTCAGTTTCACCACCAGTAGAAAGCTGTAAGGCTCGCTGAGCACACCCGCCGACACCAGCTGGTCGGCAATGCCGCGCACACTGGCACCGGCCGGGATCTGCATGCCTATGGTTTCAGCCGCCATGGGCAATGGCCGTATCATGTAAATGACTATCCACAACGCCAGCGCCAGCCCGGATGAGCCCACTATCGCCAGCGCGTATTTAAAACTTTTCTTCAACATAGTGCCTGATCAAACCGTTTTCTAATGCGTCACATAATGCAACTGTGACCTGAGCTCTTTCGCCCAGTGATTGGTCGAAACCGCCTGCTCGTCTATATGCGAGACCTGCAACACTCCATAGACACTGTTGACGATGACGATGGCCTCGGCACTGAGCAGGTCCTGCATGGTGAGTGTTGTCACCAGCACGGTCTGCCGTTGCGTTTTGTACCAGTCCAGTATCTTTTGCCGCATCACCCCGGCCACGCCACAACTCTCCAGCACCGGCGTCATCACCAGGCCGTCCTTGCGGATAAACAGGTTGCCGCTGACTGCCTCTATCACATGGTCATCATAATCGCGCAGCAAACCGTCAAAAAAGCGCGGGTCTTTGAGTTCGGCGCGCGCCAGCACGTTCTCCAGGCGGTTCAAATGCTTGATACCGGCCAGCAGCGGCTGATGCGCCAGCCGCGTCTGGCAGGTATACAGCGCGATGCCCTGCGCATAGATCTCGGCCGGATATGCCGGCAACGGGCTCAGGATCAGCACCCGCGTCGGCTCACTCACTGCCGGTGGCGCATAGCCACGCGCACCTTCGCCACGCGTGATGATGATCTTGAGGATGCTGAACTGCACTTCTGCTTCGCTGGCGCTAGCCATAAAGTACTTGAACTCCTGCATCAGCAACTCGGCTGAGGGGCACACGATCTGTATCTTGCTGCAGTCGGCGACCAGGGTCTGGTAATGCAGCGGCCAGTCCTGCAACTCGCCATTGAGCAGGCGCATGGTGCGGAAAACGCCGTCGCCATAGGCAAAGCCGCGATTGGTGGGAGCAATGCCGTTCACCAGTTTGCCGTTTACACAATAGCGGACAGTCGTCATGTTAGAGGAGAAAATGCATGTACCTGAATAAGGCTGAAACCTTACCATAAAACCGCTGCAACCACGCAGCCTAAGGCAGAAATCGGCGACAGAAATTGCACACTGGCGCTCGCCGATCAGCCTGGCCAAAAATAGTGTAGCCAGAATTAAACAATTTTCTAAAGTTTAATGTTCAGATGCCGTTAACAGGTTATCAGCTATTGTAGCTGCACTTTTACCGGAGGCATGCATGTCACTTCCCAGTATCCAGAGCAACCTGGCAGCCATGATCAACAAGGCTTACAGCGCCGACGCCAGCGCTAGCACAGCCGCTGCGGCGCAGACTGCAGAAAAAGCAGTTGCCCCTGCCAAAGATAACAAGGCGAAAGATAACGCCTCGGCCAGCGCACAAGTCACGCTGGGCCAGAGCGGCAACACCACAGAGATCTATACCGCGCAAGGCCTGTTACAGCAAATGCGGCAGATACAGCTCAGCAACAGCATGATGCTGTTTGGCAATGATGATGAATCTAATCAGGATAGCAGTGGTTTACTGGGCATGATGGCCAGTGACAGTCTTAGTGCCAGTGACAGTCTTAGTGCCAGTGACAGTCTTAGTGCCAGTGACAGTCTTAGTGTTAGTGACAGTGATTCTGAACAGGATGGCGAGAGTGCAGACTGGGCTGGCGAAATAAGTAACAACCCAGAAAAAGCCGCAGTGATGGTAGAAAAAGCGAAAAATGCTTCGATAAAAACCATGCTGGGAGGCTAAGCTAACTAGCCCCCAGCCCCTGCCCTTAAGCTTCCACCTTCACAAAATGACCCTTTTCCTTATCTGCCAGCAAAGCCAGCAGATCTACTGATTTAAGTGCCAGCGCATAACCGAGCACGCCGCTGCCTATGACCACTGTTTCATAGTCGGCAACACTGTTATCTACCAGCACGCGCAAGCCGGGCGGCAAGGCTAGCGGTGGCACTGCCCCCACCACATAACCGGTCGCTTCAGGCACTTCGTCGTATTCAGCCATGCGGCATTTACGCTCGCCCAGGTGCTGGCGCAACAAGGCCCAATCGGCACGGCCGCCACCGGCCACCGCCAGCAGGCTGTAGCCACTGTTCTCACCTTTGAACACCACGCTGCGCACCACAGACTGTGGCTGCAGACCTTGTGCCGTCAGCAATTCCTCCAGGCTACGGATAGGCTTTTTATCTTCGCTCAGCGGGATCTCTATGACCTGGAAATCATAAGCGTGCTGGCTAAGTAGCTCTGTGACTGGAGAAGTGATCTGGGTCTGCATATGTCTTTAACCTGGTTAGGAATCTATGCCAGTATTGTACTGCCAAGTCTGAAGCCAGGTCTAAACCCAGCTCTGAACCCGCACGCCTGTTTTTTAACCCGCGGCTGTCACTGCTGATTTTTGCAGGCGTGAGACCTGGCCTTTAGCCGCCATTTTCGCCTTGCGTTTACGCCACCAAAGATAGACGCCAGTCAGAGACAAGCCGACGACTGTCATCCCCATCAGCGAAACAAAAACCTGCATGGGCACACCGCCCATGCGCGCGGTATGCAAAGCAAGCAGCCATTCAGTCACGGTATTGCCGCTGGCGACGCTGCTCGGATAATAATATGCCAGCAATCGGCCATCCTGTGCATCAAACATGACCCTGGTATTGGCGACCTCGTCTGAGACATCCAGGCTGGAATTCACAGCATAACTATAGATACCTTTGTTAGGCAGATAGGTCAGCCGGTTTTCAAAGCGGATAGCGAATTTCTTGTCTGCGCTTGCTTGCTGCATCAATAGCTGGCCGCGAGCCAGAGCCTGTTGCCGGTTCAAGCCAGGTAGTGCCGGAGCTGGTTGAATAGCAGCTAATTCGCTCTCGGTCTGCTGGCTGGCAAACAGCTGCGTCATGACCGGACGGTATACTTCGGCCAGGTTAAAAGCGACCCCACTCCAGGCAAACACAAACAGCATGGCCCACACCCACAAGCCGCCTGCCCGGTGCAGATCAAAACTGACTTTATAAAACCCGCTGCCCCAGCGCACCTGCCATGCTTTTTTCCAGCGCCGGCACCAGTTCGCCATAGCAGACACCATACCACCAGTGACCGCACCGCCAGGCCTAGATCTGGCAGATACTTGCCGTGGCGGAAAGGTCAGGTAAGCGCCGACTAAACAATCCAGGGTCCACATTAGCGCAATGATGCCAAACAGGGTACGCCCCCATTTATCAACTGCCAGCGAGAAATGCAGGCGGTAGATAAAAGGCAGCAGATTGATCAGCCCTTGCGAGATATCGCCCCATTTACGCTCAGCCAGCACTGCCCCGGTGTATGGATCTATGAATATCTCGTTATTTTGCAGGCTCTCTGCCGATGCTGACGGCAGCGGCTGCAAAAAATAGCGCATGGGTTTACCTGATTCATAATGCAGCGGGATACGGTTAAGCACGGCATGCGGATAACGTTGCTCTACCTGTTCCGCCAGAGCGATGGGATCTATCAGCTGCTGGCCGGAGGCAGGCGTGATGCGCATGATATGCGGATGTAGCAGCGCTTCAAGCTCGCCATAAAAGGCTAGCATAGTACCAGTGACACCAGCTACCAGCAGAAACAGGGTCATGACCAGGCCGATATAGCGGTGCCAGATGACAAAGAGTTGACGCATTTAACTACTTTCTATAACTACGTTTTTATGATTTCGCGATATTGACAGGGCTCAGGTAATGGTCCGGATCAGAAGTCCATAGTGGCAGACAGTAGCAGCGTGCGCGGTGCACCCAGGGACAAGGTGCCATAGGTGGAAGCGCCGGCCCAGTAATCTTTATCCGTCACGTTACGCAGGTCTGCGCGCAGTACCAGCGGTTTGCCAGCCAGCTGGGTGCGGTAGCGTCCACCGAGGTCGAACGTGGTCCACGATGGCAGACTTTGCGTATTGGCCTGGTTCACATACTGGTCATCACTGTGAAACAAGCCACCGGTCAGGGTAAAACCGGACAGTAAAGGAATGTCCCACTCTGCATTCAACGACAGTTGCATCCTTGGTACACCAACGGCATTGTTACCACGGGTCAACGGATTGTTGGTTTTAGTCAGTTCGGCATCAATAAAGGTCGCACCGCTGTAAAGGCGCACACCTTCAGCCACCGCACCGTATACGCTTAACTCCAGTCCGCGGTTACGCTGTTCGCCGTCTACGGCAAAGCGGCCATTGCTGGTCTGGCTGGCAGGACGTTCGATCTGAAACACGCTCACTGTGGTCATGATCTGGCCATGGTCGACCTTGACACCGACTTCGTGCTGCTTTGCCTTGTAAGGGGCAAAGGCTTCGCCTACATTGCTGGTGCCGGCCGGTGCGATATCACCTTTACTCAGGCCTTCGCTGTAGTTGGCATACAGCGACACATGCTGCCAGGGCTTGAACAGCAGCCCGGCCATAGGCGTCACTGCATGCTGATCGTAACTGGCGGTCCTGGCACCGGTGGTCGGGCTGTAAGTATCAGACTGCACCTGCTGCCGGCGCAGGCCCAGCGTCAGTTGCAACTGCTCATCAAGTATGGACAGCCTATCTGACACCGCGACCCCGCTCAGGGTATTTTCCGAGCGTCGGGTCACGCTGGCAGGCGCAGCGACATACTGGGCCGGCTGCGCGATAGGCGTATAGATATTGGAACTATAAGCCTGCCCGTTGACACTGCCCAGCGAATATTTGTCTTCATATTGGCTGAATTGCAATGTCACCTGATGTTTCAGCGGACCAGTGT
This sequence comes from Methylophilus luteus, assembly GCF_042676265.1. Lineage (NCBI taxonomy): Bacteria > Pseudomonadati > Pseudomonadota > Betaproteobacteria > Nitrosomonadales > Methylophilaceae > Methylophilus > Methylophilus luteus. Next base: position 578,925 of record NZ_JBHTKB010000001.1, on the reverse strand, counting down.
CGAACTTGCCTCGCACACCTGCCTCGGCAGAATGACGGTCTACCTCAAACTCTGCCCGCGCGGGCGTGACACTGGTGTTTCCGGCGGTGTTGGCGATCACCGGGGTGTTAAACAGGCGGTCTACAATGGAATGTGCCAGGCCATAGCTGCCAAACACGGCTAACTGATCATGCAGTTCGTATTCGCCACGCAACAATGCTGATCGCTCATGGCTGTCATACCACTCCCAGCGCTGCGTGATGTTAGTGCGGTTATCCGGCGCGCCAGGGACGGCAACGCCGGCCGTCAGGAACGGGCGGCGGGATGGCCCATCCACTTTCTCCACCTGGTCTATCAGGTCCAGCGTTGCACGCAGGCGCTCGCCCTGATAATCCAGGGCCAGTGCGCCCAGCGTGGCGCGTTGTGACTGGTGATCTATAGGCGTGTCGCCGTCACGATGGCTGCCGTTGAAACGTATGCCAAACTGGCGTGCATCCCCCAGCCGGCGGCTGACATCGACCGCCCCGTTAGGCTGGCCGCCACTGGTATAGCCTAGCCTCACCCGCGTCAGGTCATTGCCCGCCCGTTTAGGCACCAGGTTGATACTGCCACCGACCCCGCTGTTGGGTGACATGCCATAAAGCATGGCGGCCGGGCCCTTGAGTACTTCTACGCGTTCTGCATAGTCTGTCATCAGGCGATAGTTAGGGGCGACGCCAAACAGGCCATCAAAGGCGATCTCACCGATATTATTGTCCCCTATCGGAAAACCGCGCACGAAAAACGCATCGGCGACATCGCCACTGGGTGCGGTCCTGCGTACTGAAGGGTCTCTGGCAACCACATCGGCGATAGTGCTTGCCTGCTGGTTGGCGATGGCTTCTTCAGTAAAGCCGGTGACATTAAAGGGAGCGTCCTGCACATCAATATCGCCCAGCATACCCAGCCGGTTTCGCCTGGCTATCATGCCACCGGCATAAGCGTTGCTGTTGCTGGTCTCTTTAGCCGACTGTACCTGAACCTCAGGCAATACGTCCGGCGATGCCCTGTCCACCGGCTTGCGGGTAATGGTGTAGCGCCCGCTGTCATTTTTTGAGGCTACCAGACCGGTCGTGGCAAGCAGCGCGGCAAAGCCTTCTTCCACGCTATAACTGCCCTGCAGACCCTGGCTGTGCATGCCATCAGCCAGGCTGGCACTGGCAGACATCAGCACGCCCGCTTCTGCCGCAAACTCGCTCAGCACCTTGGCCAAAGGGCCAGGTGCGATCTGAAAGGTCTTTCTGGCCGGGGCAGCTGTTTCGGCCTGTGCCTGGCTGATGCCTGCCTGATACAGCGTGGTGAAAGTGAGGCCTACAAACAGTACCTGTATCACTTTGCGGACAGGTTTTATTAAGTGCGCTTGCATGGTATTCCCTTTTATAAAAATGTTTCTTCATAAGCTAAACCGGACAGGTTTAGAAAAAGGGAACTCAATTTGAAATTATTTTTTGACCAGCCGAATATCGGCGTTGCCGTAGCGCTGGATCTTTACCGGTAGCGTCTCAGTGAGGGAGGCCAGGATGGCATCGGTATCGTTAGCAGGGAAAGCACCCATGATGCGCATATGGGCGATATCGGGCGCGACAGTGATAGCTCCCTGACGGTAACGCGATACTTCTGCCACAAAATCATCCAGCCGCCTGTCATCTGCCAGCAGAATGCCGCGCGTCCACGCTTCGCGTGCTTTTTCTGCAGGCTGCAGTGCTTGTATGGCTTGCGCATCGAAGCGGCACTGCTCTCCTGCGTTGACCAGCTGGCGCTGCCCGCTAGTGGCGGTCAGTATGGTGACCGCCCCTTCGTACACAGCGATATAGGTTTCATGCCGGTTGTGCATCACGGTAAAGCGCGTGCCCAGTGCTGTCATCCTGCCATGGTCAGTGTCGACCACCAAAGGCCGGTCAAACAGCGGGGTTTCCCTGGCGGTGCTTATCAGCAGTTCACCGCCTAGCAATGTGATGCGGCGCAAGGCCAGGCTGTAACTCACCTGCGCCTGGCTATCGGTGTTCAACCACATCCTGCTGCCTTCCGTCAGGGTGAACAGCCTGGCCTGGCCGACGTTGACCCTATAGTTGATGTGGCTGGCCGCCAGGTCGGTCACCCAGTCGCGCCATGGGCTATAGCGCTTGAACATGGCGCCGGAGCACAGGCCCAGGCCAGCCAGTCCTAACAGTTTAAGTGCCTGGCGGCGTGTAGTATCTGTGGGTTTTAACAGCGCAGCTTTGGCAGCATGCGGATGACCGGATCTGGCCAGGCTGTCTAGAGTGGTTTTGATGGATTCCACCTGCAGCCAGGCGTCCTGATGTGCACGATGTGCATCCAGCCACAGTTTCCACTCGGCATGATCCGCGGCATCCGCCTGCTCGCTGCGCAACACCGCAAACCATTCAGCGGCTTGCTGCAATGCATCAGCCTGGCTGTCGCTGTTTGCTGCTGGCGGCACCTTCATGCTGTTTGTATGGCTGGTCATGCTTGTTTGAACTGCAGGCAATGCAGCATGGCGATCGCCATATACTTTTTCACCATGCGCTCGGATACTGAGAGTTCTGCGGCGATCTGTCGGTAGCTTAAGCCATCAATCTGTGCCGATAAGAAGGCGCTGCGGACCTTGACAGGCAGCTTTGCCAGCATGGCATCGATCTGCACCAGCGTTTCCAGCAGGATAGCCTGCAACTCTACTGAAGGTACGACTTCCGGTGCTAACTGCTGCAGGGTTTCCAGGTAGTTTTTCTCTATCGCTTGCCGGCGCCAGTGATCGATCAACAAGCCCCTGGCAATATGCAACAGATAGAAACGTGGCGTAGTGAACGGCTGCTGCTCTACACGCTTTAACAACAAGCGCACAAACGCATCCTGGGTAAAGTCATCGGCATGGAACTGCCCGCCCAGTTTTTTACAGAACCAGCCTTGCAACCAGGCATGATGATCAAGATAGAGCTGGTCGAATTCTACAGATTGTGCCGGGGTCAGCATGGAGATAAGCAGGCAAATGATAATTATTCTCATCATACCACTCACCTGCTGCTGTCGACAATGTGCGACAAGCAAAAGACAGTAAACCGCTGACCCAGCGATACATTTATCAAGTCAAACTCACTTGGGCAAAGTCATAGCCAGCGCTACCGCTTTACTGGTATTCAGTGTATTTGGCGTTGCTGCCTTTGCATTTATCTACCGGGTATTTTTGTGCATTGAGGTCGATCTTGGCATTGGCCGCGGCGATCAGGTCTATACCGCAGACTTCGGCGATGCGCATCAGATAGACGAAAGTATCGGCCAGCTCATGGCCGACTTTCTCTTTGGTGGCCTGATCCAGCTGGCGGCTGTCCGCTTCGGTCATCCACTGGAAATGTTCTACCACTTCTGCCGCTTCTACGATCATGGCCATGGCCAGGTTTTTCGGCGAATGGAATTGTGCCCATTCACGTTCCTCAACGAAATTATTCACGCGTGTGCGTAATGCATCAATTGAATCTGCCATAGTTGCCTATCGTAAAAGTGTTGAACTGGATATAGCCCTTATTCTTTAGCTTGAGGCTTGGCCTCAGTTGAGTCAGGTTTTTCGCGGCGGTTACTGCCGGCCACCATTTTGATCTCAAACAAACGGCATTCGAGCGGGCCGTTGAACAAGGGTGTTTTTTTGCTGGGGCTTAAACGCATCAGCTTGGGCATACGCAAGTCGTTGGTCAGGAAATAGGTGTTCCAGCCACTGAACTGTTGCTTTAGCGTGACCGCCATTTGCGGGTATAGCTCGGCCAGCGTTTCGTCTTCGCCTATACGCACGCCGTAAGGCGGGTTGGCGACCAGCACGCCGCTGTCGGCCGGTGGCGCGAGCTTGGTGAATTCAACGTGGCTCAGTTGCACGGCGTCGCTCCAGCCCGCCATTTCCAGGTTCTGCTTGGTGACGCGTACCGCGCGCAGATCCATGTCCGAGCCATAGATCTTCTGGAAGCTGACCGGCTTGACCGCTTTGGCTGCCGCATTGCGTATCTTTTTGAAAGTGTCTGATTCAAAGTTTTTGAGTTTTTCAAAGCCGAAATTGCGGTTGAGGCCAGGGGCGATATTGAGCGCCATCATTACGGCTTCCTGCAGGAAAGTACCGCTGCCACACATGGGGTCCAGCAATGCCTGGCCTGGCTGCCAGCCTGAAAGCTTGAGGATACCCGCGGCCAGGTTCTCACGCAGCGGCGCTTCTATGGTGTTTTTGCGGTTGCCGCGCTGATACAAGGGGTTACCCGAGGTATCCACATAGAGCAGGAAACGGTCGCTGGTCAGATAGACGTGCACCCTGATATCCGGCTCACGCGTATCGATATTGGGACGGCTGCCCACCGCCTGGCGGAATTTGTCGCAAATGGCGTCTTTGACGCGCAAGGTGATGAATTCCAGGCTTTTCAGCGGGCTGCGTACCGCGGTGACTTTCACCATCATGCTGTATTTGACATTGAACCAGTTTGGCCAGTTGACCTTCAATGCGCCCTGGTAAATATCTTCTTCAGTGGCATATTGGCCATTGCCTACCTGCATGAGCACACGGGTCGCCACGCGCGAATGCAGGTTGATCTGGTAACACACACCGAGGTCACCGCTAAAGCTGGCGCCGCCATCGGTAGGTTTGATGTCATTGGCCCCGCTGAGTTTGAGCTCTTCGGTTAACAGTGTTTCCAACCCGCGTGGGCAGGTCGCAAAATAATGGTTACGCATGTTTTCTCTGATTTTCTAGTTGAATATCAACTTAATGGTTGGGCAAGGCTGACGGCTATACGCCAGCCATGGCTAGCTATCTCTGCCCAGGGTAAAAGCTTTGCCGTCGTTGGGGTTTGCACCTTGCAGACGGTCTATCAGATCCAGGAACTGGATCGCATGGGTCTGCATGGCTTCCTGCGCGCGTTTGCGCAAGGTGATCAGATCAGGCATGGCCAGTTCTGGCATAAAGCCGAACACGATGATATTGCCCGGCTTGCCGGTGGGCATCATCAATACGCGCTGCTCAAAGGTCTGCTCTATGCGCTGCATGTAAATATCGAATTTTTTGTCTGAGCCCCACAGATTGATGGCGAACAGGCCATCCGGCGTCAGGGCTTCGGCACAATCATCAAAAAAAGCCTGTGTGCAAAAGTCGGGCGGCAAACCGTTGCTGCCAAATGCATCCATCATCAGCCAGTCGCAACTGCCGGGATGCTGCTGGATATAGGCGATGCCATCGCCTTCGACTATGCTCAGCCGCTCATCATCGTCTGGTACAAAAAAATGGCTGCGCGCGACCTGTATGACTTGCGGGTTGAGCTCGATCACGGTCTGTTTGATCTGCGGACAGGCTTGCCAGACGTATTTGGCGATAGAGCCGCCGCCCAGCCCTACCAGTATGGTATTGTGGATATCCGGCTTGAACAACAGGCTGCTCAGCATGCCCCAGGAGTAAGCCAGCACCAGCGCAAACGGGTCTTTCACTTTCATGCTGCTCTGTATGGTGGGTGAACCCAGGTGCATGGAGCGCACGCCATCGACTTCGGTGACTTCTACCATCTCCAGCTCGGAGATCGCTTTATGGATTTTACGGTTAAGTTTGAACATTATGCGTTTTCCACCACATCTGCGGCCGTGTCACCGGTTTCTGGGGTTGCGCCATTGGTTGCGATTTCTTCGGCGGCGGTTTCGTCAGCTACGGTTTCTTCGGCTACGGTCTCTTCAACCACGCGCACAAACCTGCATTCCAGTTCCATCAGCAAGGTGTCTATCTTTTGCACCGCTAATTGCACCTTGCTGCCAGGCTTGAGCACCGGCAAGGCGTGTACTTTGGTCATATAGGGCATGCCAGTCAGGCGCACCAGATTTTCGCGCCAGACGGTAGCTTCCACTTCCTGTATGTTTTCCTGCACCAGGTATTGCAGGCACCAGTAACGTTCCATACGGGTCTGAAATTCGTTATAGGCATTATAGGTCTGGTCAAAATTGCGCATATGGCCAACGATCTCGTCGCCATGGGCAGCATACACAGCTGGCTGCATGGTCAGTACGCTGATGATCTGGCGCTGGTTGATCAGGTCGACCGCCCTACGCAAAGGCGAGGTACACCAGGCATATTGCGCCACACCCAGGCCCTGGTGGCCTTCGGCCTTGGTGGTCATATACACTTTGCCGCCATTTTGCGCGCGGTAGATGCCGGACACATCGTGCTCGGCCAGCAATAAGCCCCACTGGCTGTTGGCGGCTATCATCAGCTCTGCCACCAGTTTATCCATGGGCGAGCCACGCTGGCGGTTGACGATGCTGACCAGGCCATCGCTGACATAAAAATTGTAATCCACCGGCTGTGGCTTGCTAGGGTCGTATTTGCCACGCGCTTTTTCCAGGCTTTCGGCAAAGCGAAACAGGAACACCAGCGGCTGCCACAACGGATGGCCGCTGTCGGTTTCCAGGGTATTTTCGTTGAAGTAAGGCTCTAATGTGTCGTGCCGCAAGTTATGCGCGATCTGCACGCGCTCCAGGCGGCTGTGCTGCTGCACGATAGTGTAGTCAGCGGCGACCTCAAGATACAAAGACAAGGCCGGCTTGGTTTCACCGGCGTCCAGGCTGAACGGGCGGATAGCGGTTTCCGGCAGCATGGTGATCTTATGACCCGGCATATACACGGTAGAAAGGCGCTTCATCACTTCGTGATCCAGGGCCTCGCGCGGTGCGATACCCAGCGCTGGCGCGGCAATATGGATACCGACCTGGGTATTGCCATTGGGCAGCGGGGTCACCGATAGCGCATCATCGATCTCGGTAGTGGTGCTGTCATCGATACTGAATGCCTGCACTGCTGCCAGCGGCAACTCCTGCTCCATAGGCGCCAGTGCATAATCGGGGAAATCAGTGCCATGCGCAAAATACTCACGCAAAAAAGCGCCCAGGTGGTAATCATGGATAGACGGGATAGCGCCGGCTTCATGCAATACCTGCACCGGCAATTTTTTAAGCTCGCCGGCAGCCTGCTCAAGTGCTTTCCACTCCATGGCGTTTTTATCAGGCGCATAAAGCAACTGGTCCAGCTTGGCCGTGAAACTGTCAGGTAACTGTTTGGCAGTGAGCTGCGCGGCCATAGACTGCATCAATTCGGCTTGCTGGCGTTTTTTCTCAACCCCCGCCAGCGCGGCCTTTAACGTTTCTTCCGGCGCCGCCTTGTACTGGCCTTTACCCTTGCGGTAAAAATACATGGGCGCACCGTGCAGTTTGAGGGCGATCGCTGCCGCTTGCTGACGGCTGGGTTTGCCGCCATAGTATTCTTCAGCCAGGCTTTCAAAACCGAATTCAGACTCGCCACTGCATTCCCACAAAAAATCGGTGTCCAGCGTTTCGGCTTCGGCCTGTGCCGTTTCAAGAAACCCGGCCAGACTGCCTTCAAACCGCATCAGCACATTGGCGGTTTTGATCTTGCTGCGCTTGCCGCTGCTGGCCTCGACCTGCATGCTGCTGTCCGCTTCGGACATAATGGAAGCGACCTTGAAGCCACCGTCTTCTTCGTAAAAAACATTCATTGCGGGAGATTTTGAGTGTGGATGACACACGGATAGAATTCAAAACGCTATTTTACCCGAGAAGCCTGTACTTTTCTGGCACAGATTGAACTTTAGGCCTTTGCATGACCTAAACTAAGTCTGGCTGCTTACAGGCACAGCCATAAATAGCATGCCATAACTGTAGTAAGCCTCTAGAATACACATGATGAAACCACTAGTTTTTGATAACCGCTTTATCCGCGAACTGCCCGGTGACCGCATCACCGACAACTACACGCGCCAGGTCAGTGACTGTTTATGGTCAGCTGTACAGCCGACACCGGTCAAGCAGCCCAGCCTGCTCGCTTACAGCGCGGAAGTCGCCAGCCTGCTGGGCTTGAGTGATGAGGACATGCATGACCCAGACCTGGTGCAGACCCTGGGCGGCAACGGCGCCCTGCCCGGCATGTTCACCTATGCCACGCGTTATGGTGGCCATCAGTTTGGAAATTGGGCCGGGCAACTCGGCGATGGCCGCGCCATTTACCTGGGCGAACTGGTGCACCAGCAACGGCGCTTCGAGCTACAACTAAAAGGCGCCGGTGAAACGCCTTATTCACGCCGAGCTGATGGCCGCGCCGTGTTGCGCTCCAGTTTGCGCGAGTTTCTCTGCTCTGAAGCCATGCACCACTTAGGCATACCGACCACGCGCGCCCTCAGCCTGGTCACCACCGGCGAGCCCGTAGTGCGCGATATGTTTTATGACGGCAACCCTGAGTTTGAACCGGGTGCCATCGTCTGCCGGGTTGCACCCTCGTTTATCCGCTTCGGCCATTTTGAACTGCTCGCCAGCCGCAACGAGTCTGCCTTGCTCAAGCGCTTTATCGGTTTCACCATAGACCGTGATTTTGCCGAATGGTGGCCAGGTACCGGCTTGCTGCTGGACGTGGATAACCCCGGGCAAGGCATGATAGAAGCCTGGTTCACCGAAATTTGCGCCCGCACCGCCATCATGGTCGCCCACTGGATGCGGGTGGGTTTTGTGCATGGCGTGATGAATACCGACAATATGTCTATCCTCGGCCTGACCATAGACTACGGCCCGTATGGCTGGATAGATAATTTTGACCCAAGCTGGACGCCGAATACCACCGATGCGCAAGGCCGCCGCTACTGTTATGGCCGCCAGCCGGATATTGCGCGCTGGAACCTGGAACGGCTGGCAGAAGCATTCGCCACCCTGCTGCCCGAAAGCAACGGTTTGTCACAAGGTCTGAGCCACTTTGATACGGTGTATTTTGACGCGCTGACCAGCGCGCTGGCCGGCAAATTCGGGCTGGATAGCTGGCAGGCAGGCGATGGCGAGGCCATCAACGATATTTTTGAGCTGATGCAGCGGGCAGAGGTAGACCAGACTTTATTTTTCACCCATCTCAGGCAACTGGATATCTCCAACCCGCAACTGTCTGTGCTGCAGCAGGCTTTTTATACCGAGCAGGGTTTGCAGCAGTTTGGTGATGATATACAGGCCTGGTTGCAGCGTTATAGCCTACGTGTTCAGCAATCAACCCTGTCTGCCGAACAGCGTCAGCAGCGCATGTCAGCCAGCAACCCGGTCTATGTATTGCGTAACTACCTGGCGCAGGAAGCGATAGACCTGGCGGCGCAAGGCGATAACTCACGCCTGCTCACCCTGCTGCAAGTGCTGCGTCAGCCTTATACAGAACAGGCAGGCATGCAGCAGTTCGCCCAAAAACGGCCGGACTGGGCGCGCAACAAAGCGGGTTGCTCCATGCTGTCGTGTAGCTCATAATAAAAAACATGCTGACCGCCGAACAATTGATCACAGACGCAGGCTTGCGCCCTACCAAAGCCAGGACTGCCGTTTTAAACACCCTGCTCAACTCCACCACCGCGTTAAGCCACACCGATATCCTGGCCGCACTGCAGGGGGTGGAGATAGACCGCGTCACCGTTTATCGCGTGCTGGACTGGTTACTGGAAAACACGCTGATCCATAAGATCTCCAGCGATGACCGCGCCTGGAAATTCCAGCTCAATGCGCCCAAACGCAGCTACCGGGCGACAGACAGCGGGCGTAGCGAACACCTGGGCCTGCTCAACAACCACGGCCACGCCCACCTGCACTGCCAGCAATGCGGCACCGTGCTGTGCATACACGAGCTGGCGGCACATATCCCGCAATCGCTATTTGATACCTACCGGGTCTCTAATATCGAGATCAGCCTGAAAGGGCTGTGCCCAGATTGCCAGAAAACCTGAAACTACTAATTTTTAATCAATCAGTTTTTAATCTAGCAGTTTTAAATCACGTAGTTTTAAATCACGCAGTTTTTAAATCTCAGCGTACTTCACACCCGATCTCGTCAGCACCAATTTTGCAACTTAGTTGCAATTATCAAGCCATTGCACTAGAATGCAACAAAATTGCATTGCAATAAAGTTGCGTTTTAATGTTGACTCCTACTGAACTGCTCACTCCCTCTGAAATGCTGGCCATGCCGGAAGATGCCTATATGAACCAGGCGCAACTGGCATTTTTCAAACATTTGCTGCAACAGCAGCTGGATACGCTACAGGCCAATATGCAGCAAACCAGCCTGCACCTGCATGCACACGAAGAGACTGCAGACCCGGCCGACCGTGCCAGCCGTGAAGAAACGCATGGGCTGGAACTGCGGGCGCGCGAGCGGGAGCTTAAACATATTAAAACCATACAGGCCGCCCTGTTGCGCATTGCACAAGGCAGCTATGGCTATTGCGAAGAAACCGGTGTAGCCATAGGCCTGGCGCGCCTGATCGCCAGACCCGCCACCAGGCTATGCCTGGAAGCGCAGGAGCGGCATGAGCGCCGCGAACGGCAATTCAACCATTAACAGCAAGCATGAAAGAACCCGCCATGAAAAAACTCCCTGTCACTGTACTGTCCGGCTTTCTCGGCGCTGGCAAAACCACCCTGCTCAACCATATCCTCAATAATCGTGAAGGCCTGCGGGTAGCGGTGATCGTCAACGATATGTCCGAGGTGAACATAGACGCACAACTGGTGCGTGAAGGTGGCGCTGAACTCTCGCGCCAGCAAGAAAAACTGGTGGAAATGAGCAATGGCTGCATCTGCTGCACGCTGCGCGAAGACCTGCTGGTAGAGATCACCCGGCTGGCGCAAGAAAACCGTTTTGACTACCTGCTGATAGAAACCACCGGCATCTCCGAGCCTTTACCGATCGCCGAAACCTTCACCTTTGCCGATGAAAATGGCACTACCCTGGCGGATGTCGCACAACTGGATACCATGGTCACCGTTGTCGATGGCTACAACTTTCTCAAAGACTACAGTTCACAGGCCTTGCTCAGCGAACGCGGCGAGTCACTCGGTGATGAGGATGAGCGCACAGTGGTGGATCTGCTGGTAGAGCAGATCGAGTTCTGTGATGTGCTGGTGCTGAACAAGACCGACCTGATGACGCTGGATGAGATCGCGCGGCTGGAAGGCATACTCAAAGCCTTGAATCCGCGTGCGCAGGTTTTGCACAGCAGTTTTGGCAAAGTAGCGCTCAATCGCATCATGAACACCGGTTTGTTCGATTTTGACCAGGCCGCCGATGCCCCCGGCTGGTTGCAAGAATTGCGTGGCGAACACCTGCCCGAGACCGAAGAATATGGTATTTCCAGCTTTGTTTACCGCGCGCGCAAGCCTTTCCATCCGCAACGCTTATGGCAGTGGCTAAATAGCGAATGGCCAGGCGTGGTGCGCTCCAAAGGCCGTTACTGGATAGCCTCGCAACCTGAATTCTGCGCCATGTGGTCGCAGGCCGGCGCCGTCACCCGCACCGAACTGGCAGGCGTATGGTGGGCGGCGACCCCGGCCACAGACTGGCCACAAGACCACGACAGCCAGCAATACATACACTCACGCATGCAAGCCCCGTATGGCGACCGCCAGCAGGAGCTGGTGCTCATAGGCATGGCTATGGACAAAGCCGCACTGACTGCCGCATTCGACGCCTGCCTGCTGAGCGAAAGCGAAGTCGCCATGGGCATGCCGGCCTGGCGTGAGCTGCCTGACCCGTTTCCACGCTGGTCTGTCGCCAGTCAAGTGCAACCGTCCAGCCTGCTGGCCGAAGAGACCGTTTAAGCATGCTGAGCACTGCGACTATGCCACTCAAACCGGTAGATACCCATTGCCGGCCACGCGATTTCAATGCCATGGACTTGCTGCGCATTTTTGAGCCAGACAGACAGATCAACGTCATCGCCAGGCCAGTTCAGGCAGCTGTCATCAGCTACTTGCAGCAAGTGTGTGGTCGTATGGGCGCAGGCTACAGGCTGACGTTGCGACCAGAACTTGCCACGCCGGCCCGGCTGGATAGCGAGATGCGCCTGCCGGATGTGCCTGACGCCACGGGCAAACATGCCTTGCTGGCGGATATCAGTGCGCTGGTCAGCCTGTATGCCGACCTGCTGGATTGCCGCAAGGTCGGCATCAGGCTGGAGGTGCTGACTGGCGCCATGTGCCCTAAATTCCATATAGACCGCACCGGCATACGGCTGCTGTGTACTTATCTGGGGCCGGGCACCGAATGGCTGGATGAAGGGTTTTGCAATAGAGCAGCGCTGACAACCAGCTATGCAGACATAGATGCATTTCACCAGGCATTGATCCTGCACCCGCAAGGCATACGCCAGGCACCGGCGCAGTCACTGGTGCTGCTTAAAGGCAGTTTATGGCAAGGCAACCAGCAGGCCGGCATTGTCCACCGTTCGCCACAGACCGCCAGCGCCGCGAGTCGTGTGCTACTGGCACTGGATGCGATCTGGTAACCATGTTGTAAAAGCGGCGATGACAATGCTCATATCAGGAATGCTCATAAAAGTGACACGCGACCACATAAAAGCGACTCAGCGTCCATCTGCTGTTTTTTTGTTGATGGAATGCTGGCTTTTACTGATCAAGCCAAACGGACGCCTTTATAATCATGCTGACTAGATCGAGGTGAGCGTGCTGACCAGCTTGCGCATAAACAGCAATGCCTGATAGGGCCAATAGAATAAAACGTATCACTCCAGGGAAGAAACCATGTTGCAACAAAAAAAGATAGCCAGCCTGCTGGCACTGATATTGATACCGGCAGTGTCAGCCGCTGCCGAAGAAGTGATGGCAGAAGAAAAAGCCAACAGCACGCAGAAAAGCAAGGCTAAAGAAACCGTTAGCGTCGAGCTCGATAGCGTGGTGGTGCTGGGCAAAAAGGAGCAGGTCTCGGTCAGCGATAAAAGCCTGGCCGGCTCTGTCGATGTCATCACGCGCGATGAGCTGGAATACGAGCATGTGACCGACACCCTGGAGCTGTTCACTAAAACGCCAGGCGTGGTGCTGTCACGCTACAGCCAGGGCATCGTCAATACCGAACTATCTATCCGCGGCTTTAGTGGCGATGGCGAAACACCGAATGCCAAACTGCTGGTGGATGGCATTCCTTCCAACCTGTTTTCCGGCCTGAGCGAGCTGGATTACCTGTTCCCCACCAATATCCAGAGCATACAGGTGTTCAAAGGCACCAGTGACGCCACCACCGGTCTGTTTGCCACTGCCGGTAATTACAAGGTGGAGACACGTAAAGATGCAGGCAAGCAGTTGCAATTTGGCTATGGCAGTTTTAATACCCGTGAAATGCAGGGTTACTTTGGTGAAAAGCAGGGCGACTTTACCCAGAACTATGCAGTTGGTTACCGCAAAGGCAATGGTTTCCGCGAGCATACCGAGAATGAAAAGATCGCCTTATCCGGCCGCTGGCAGCTGGATTTTGATAAATCTACCCTGGCTTTGAGTGCCAAATATGGGAAATACAACTCACCGGAAGCCCCTGGCTATATGCCCAAAGCGCAGGCACGCAGCAACCGCACCGGTGTTGCAGATATCGCTCGCAATGACAGTGGCGAAAAAGAATTCAAACACCTGAGCCTGCATTATGACTATTTCTTTAATGATGACCTGGACCTGAGCCTGAAAACCTACTGGCAGAATTTTGACCGCGAGCGCAATGTGCGCTTTGTCGGTTCGCCCAATGTGGAAAATAGGCTGGATGACCAAACTTCAACAGGGCTGATCGCAAAACTAAACTGGAAGATCAACCCGCAGTGGGGCTTTGAGACTGGCTATGATATTGAGCACCAGCAAGTCAACCAGTTTAACCAACGGGTTAATGCGCTAGGGGTGAACGTCACTCGTATCAAAGCTGACTACGACTTTACTGCGCAGGGCATTTATGCCAAATTGGAAAATACGCCGGTTGAATGGCTGCGCTGGAACTTTGCCCTGCGCGCAGACCGGCTGGATGCAAAAGCGAATGACCCGATTATCATGGGTACGAATGCAGTCCCTGCCAGACAAATCAATACAGATTTGTACGACTCATCCACGATTGTGCAACCCAAATTCAATGTATTTGCCAATTTGAATGCGCAGCACACCCTGTTTGCAAATGCTGGCCGCAGTTTCCAGACACCTACGGGTATTAACCTGAACCAGTTTGATGCAACGACCGGTGCCAGAACATCAATCGATGTAGCGACGAATGATGGTTGGGAAATAGGCCTTAAAAGTGGCTGGAACAGTGATCTCAACACGCGTGTTTCCTACTGGCAGCAAAAAGCCAAAGATGAATTTATCAATATCGACAATATCCGCCGCCCGATAGGCGAGACCCTTAGGCAAGGCCTGGATGCCAGTTTTGATTACCGTTTGAATGACTATTTCAGCTTCTGGGGCAATGTCTCCAAGGTGTATGCAAAAATAGAACAGCCCAACCCGCAAAACCCAGGTTTCAAAGGGCATAGCATACGCGGCATCCCGGACCACACCGCCTCGCTGGGTCTGCAGTTCACCCCTGATCCGCTGTGGATCGCCCGTTTACATATAGACCGCCAGGGAGCGTACTACGTCAACGAAAGCAATAATGGCGGCAAATATGGCGCTTATACGCTGACCAATGCCAATATTGATTACAAAACCAATTGGGGCCGGGTCAGCTTGCTGGCCAACAATATTTTCGATAAATACTATGAATACGTGTACGACTTTAGCAGCAGCGGCGCTTTAAACCAGCTGAATTTTGCGCCTGGCGCCGGCCGTAACTTTATGCTCACCGCAACAGTGGACTTCAAATGACCGTTTTACTCTCCATACAACAACTCAGCCTGCGTTTTGCCGGGCGCGAAATACTCAAACAACTAGATTTCAGTTTAGCAGCCGGTGAAGTGGTGTCTGTATTGGGCAGCAACGGGGCAGGTAAATCTACCCTGCTCAAAAGCATACTAGCCTTGCATACAGGGGCAGATCAGAGCGGCAGCATACGCATTGCCGGCGTAGACCTGGCGCAGTCACGCCAGCAGGCGCTCTCACAGCTGGCTTATGTGCCTGAGCAGCCTGCAGTGTACGGCCACCTGTCTGCGATAGAGAATATCCGCTATTTTCTGAGCCTGGGCTCTATCAGCCACACGGCAGCCATAGACAGCTGTTTAAGCATGGCCGGCTTGCCTGAGCAGGCTTGGCACCGCCCCTGTGCTGAATATTCCAAAGGCATGAAACAAAAAGTGATGCTGGCATTTGCGCTGGCAAAACAGGCCAAACTGTTGCTGCTGGATGAGCCTAATTCAGGGCTGGACCCGCAGGCGACAGAAGAACTGAACCAGTTGATCATTCAGTGCAAGGCACGCGGCATGGGCGTACTGGTCGTCACGCATGACGTATTATCGGCGATGGCGTTCTCAGATCGTCTGCTGATGCTGGCCAACGGGCAATTGCAGCCTGTGGCCATAGACCAGTCATCGCTGACGCTGGATAGCCTGAAAAAACTGTATCAGGGGCAGGCATGACGACACTGGTGTGGAAAGTCGCCAGCAACGAATGGCGCCGCTTGTGGCATGCGCGTATCCCTGCCTTGCTGCTGCTGATATTAGTCGTGCTGTGGGCGATTGCCGCCCTCGCCGCCCATCACCACTGGCAAGACCACGCCAGTACGGTGGCAGAAGTCACGCAGCGCAGCCAGCAGGACTGGCAATCGCAACCTGACCGTCACCCGCACCGGGTCTCGCATTTTGGTGACTTTGTGCCTAAACCGCTGCACCCTCTCAGCGTGATAGAACCGGGCATACTCGATCAGTCAGGCCATCTGGTTTACCTGGAGGCGCACCGCCTGAACAGTGCCAACTTCAATCCGGCCACCGAGGCCACCAGCCTGGGGCGGTTCCCGCTGATCACGCCGGCCATGATAGTGCAATGGTGGATGCCGCTGTTTCTGATCATGATCGCCTATGCCACCATCACTGCTGAAAAGATCACCGGCGTGCTGGCATTCATGCGCGGCAACGGCACGCCGCTATGGGTGATAGTCAGCGGCAAATGGCTGGCGCTATTCCTGCCACTATTTATGCTGCTGTGCCTGCAAGGCGTGCTGACGCTGGCCTGGAGCTGGGGCAGTGACCAGGCCGGGTTTCGGCTTTCACTGATGCTGCTGGCGCAAGCCATGTATATCGCCGGCTGGTGCCTGCTGGTGCTCACGGTTTCATGGTTCAGCCGGCAACTGCATGGCGCGTTGCTGACCTTGCTGTTGTGCTGGGTATGCGTGTGCATTATTTTCCCGCGTGGTTTGGCCAATCTGGCGCAGACCAGCTACCCGACCCAGCCACGCACCGAGGCCGAGCATCATGCAGAGGTCAAACTAAAGGCGCTGGGTGACAGCCACAACCCGGACGATGCCCACTTTGCCGCTTTTAAAGCAGATGTCCTGAAAAAATACCAGGTCAGCAGCGTTGAGGAGCTGCCAGTCAATTATCACGGCCTGCTGATGCAGGAAGGTGAACGCCTGACCACCGCCGTTTACCGTGAACAGCAAGCCCTGCATGATGCGCAGCTCAACCGGCAGAATGCCAGCATACGGCACTGGCTGTGGCTGACACCGGCACTGGCCTTGCAATATGTGCAGATGGCCAGCAGCGGCAATGACCTGGCACATCACCAGGCCTTTATACGCCAGGCCGAAGACCGCCGCTATCAATTGATCAAATACCTGAACCAGATCCACACCATGAAAGTCGACCAGCACCACGATCACGACACCCGCGTGTCTGCCGATTTCTGGAAGAACGCCCCGCGCCCTGTCATCAGCCTGGCCCCGGTTGCTGTGAGCCAGCAAAGTATAGTGGCAGCGCTGCTGGTGTTGCTGGGCTGGATACTGGTGCCAGGCGCACTGCTGACTAAGATTGCAAAACGCACATGAAACAAGAACTCATCTTATTACTCAAACAGCGCAGCATACTGCTATTGCTGTTGCTCAACCTGTTGTTGACCGGATTCAGCCTGTTTAATGGCTGGCAGAATATCAGCCATATCCAGGCGCAGATAGGCCACGCCAAACAGGAAGAAACTCTGCGCAAGCAGGACTACCTCAGCCAACACAGCCAGCAAGCCACGCTGGATGTAGGCGAGGTCGGCTACTATGTGTTCCACAATGTTTACCACACCCCAGACGAATGGAGTTTTATCGCACTGGGCAACCGGCTGGTGACGCCTTATGTGCAACGCATACGCCTGCTGGGCTTGCAGGGGCAGCTTTATGATGGCGAATCGCACCACCCAGAATATGTGATGCTGGGCGGGTTCGATTATGCGTTCTGGCTGGTGTTTTTTGCGCCGCTGCTCTGCATCGCGCTGTTACATGATCTCAAAGCCAGTGAGCACCAGGCGCAACGGCTTCTGTTTTTACAAAGCCTGACGGCCAGTCCTGGCCGTTTCTGGTGGCAACGCGTGCTCAGCCGCTGGCTGCTGATCGCACTGACCTTCTCGCTGCCGGTGCTGACATTCAGCGTCATGCACGGCCTGAGCAGCGGCCCGCTGCTACAGGTGCTGCTGATCACGCTGTTATATACCCTGCTGTGGACAGCGCTATGCGCCGCCTTCAGCCTGCGGGCACGCGCACTGAATGCCAATTTGAATGCCCTGGCTTTAACCAGCCTGTGGCTGGTGTCTTGCATAGTGCTGCCTAACCTGGGGCAACTGTGGCTGCATCAGCACTACCCGGTGCAGGACGGCAGCCAGATCGCCCTGCAACACCGCCAGGCCGTGCACAGCGCCTGGGACTTGCCCAAAAGCGCCACGCTGACACCGTTTTATGCGCTCTATCCGCAATGGCAGGACTCAGCACCGGTGGTCGACCGCTTTCACTGGAAATGGTATTACGCGTTTCAACATATGGCAGACGTCAAGCTGGCGCCACAAGTCCGGGCGCGCGAGCAGGCCTTGCTGCAACGCGACCACGCCACCAGCCTGTTAGGCTATGTTTTACCGGCCGTATGGGTGCAGCGCAGCCTGGAAGGCATCGCACACAGCAATGTCGCCGACCTGCTGGCGCACAGGCAACGCATCACCGCCCTGCACACGCAGCTGCGGCATGCGGCCTACCCCTACCTGTTTGAAGAAAAACCGTTTACTGCGGAAGCGTTTGCCAGGCTGCCAGCCTTTGAAACTGTGCCTGAACAGCTGAAAAACGCAGATGCAAACTAAGTAAAATCATGAGGTGGATTTACGTGATCACCGCAGGCTCAGATTGAAACACCTGCGTATAGTGAGAGTCATACAAGTACATCACTGAGATGCACTTAACAACCAAAAGGAGATTATCATGTGGACTAAACCAGCTGCTACTGAAATGCGTTTTGGCTTTGAAGTGACCATGTACGTCATGAACAAATAATCAGTTTGTACCTTAGGCTGAAACAAGAACCCGCCACTGGCGGGTTTTTTATTGCTCTGCTGAGACCTGCAGCCCGGAACCTTATGCCAATGCGGTTTACTAAAAAACAATGGCTTGCCAAGGCGCTATACACTAGTACAATTCAGCACAAGGCATTCCATCATCTGTTCATACTCACGGAGTCATACATGCAAGTACGAAAACTCTCGGTCAAACCAGCCATCGCTACTCCTTTGATGGTTGCACTTCTTTTGATCACGCTGGCAATCGCCAGCCACAGCCAGTCAGCATCTGCGCGCAGCATATTGCCGGAGCAGAGTGAAGCTGCTTCTGCCCGTGATGCGGTCGGCGATTCCATGAGCAAACTGCAAGACCTGGACAAGCGTATCAAATCGCAGGAAGAGCTGATCGCCAAAGAGCAGGAAAGACTAAAGCAATACCAGAATGAAAAAGCGCAGACCGAACAAGACCTGGAATCGCGCAAAGCAGTATTTGAGCAAAAATCCAAAGCGCTGGACGAAGCCTGGAAGAGCCGTAACAACTACTAAAGCTGCCAGCTGGGTTTCCCCTACCCAGCCTTCAACACCAGCACTGATCAACCACCCGTACACCATTGCCCGTACACCACACCGTAGACCCGGAACACTGATGCAAGTCAGTTGACCTGGGTCAATACGGCCTGGCCCAGCCACTCCTACAATGCCATCAAGTTCAATGCACTAGATGGAGTGATGATAATGAAAAAAACCGCAATCAGTTTAATGCTGGCAGCCCTGTTGCCAGCCATGCATAGCCACGCCGAAAAAGGTGACTTGGTAGTACGCCTGCGTGCCACCAATATCAGCCCGAATGAAAGCAGCGACCTCGGCAAATACGTGAATAAAAACGTGGCTGCCGGTGCCATGTCCAACGGCGCCGAGCTTAAAGTCGACAGCAACACCATACCCGAACTGGATATCAGCTACTACTGGACCAAGAATATAGCGACAGAATTGATACTGGCACTTGGTTCCAAGCACGATGTGAGCGTTTCCAAAGAGCCAGGTGCAGTCGTACCTAACCAGAAACTGGGCAGCATAGATGCATTGCCGCCGACGCTGACAGTGCAATGGCACTTTAACCCTGACCAGACGTTTGACCCTTATGTCGGTGCCGGCATCAATGCGACTTTTATGCTGGACCGCAAACTGGAACTGAGCCAGGGCCCGCTGGCCGGTACCGATATCAAAATCGACAGGAGCAGCTTTGGCCCGGCATTGCAGGCTGGCTTTGACGTCAACCTGCAAGATGGCTGGCTGCTCAATGCAGACGTCAAGTATCTGTGGATAGATACTGACGTAAAACTGAAAACAGCGGGTGGCTGGAGCAAGATAGATTCACTGGATGTGAATCCGTGGGTATTGAGCATAGGCGTAGGCAAACGCTTTTAACTGCTGATTAAAGTCTCTTCCCTGGAGTTTTAACGCTCCATTCGGCCTCTGCTACTTTGCGGTAGCAGAGGTTTTTTTCAGTGTGTTTTCAACTTTTGATCCTGTATCAACTTTTAATTCTGTTCAGCCATTCAAGTTGAATCTTGCGCCCAGGCTGCCCAGATTGAGCTGCTCCAGCAGTTGCTGCCCGCGCTCCAGCGCACTGCGCTTTTTCTGACCAGTATATTTGGCGATGATCAGTTCGTTTTTCATCGAATGCTCCCAGCCCACCAGCTCGGTCACCGTGACCTGGTAGCCGTGCGCTTCCAGTTCCAGGCAACGCAATACATTGGTCACATGGCTGCCAAATTCACGGGTATGGATAGGATGGCGCCACAGTTCGCCCAGCAGTGTTTTGGCCAGTGATTCCGCTTTATGCGCACGCATGGTCTCGGCGACTTCGGCCTGGCAGCAAGGCACCAGCACCATATATTGCGCCTGCTTTTGCAGGCCGAACTGGATAGCGTCATCAGTGGCAGTATTACAGGCATGCAATGCAGTGACGATATCCACCTTGGCTGGTAGCTGCTGTGATTGCATGGCGTCAGCCACGCTTAAAGGCTCGAACTGCATGCGGTCAAAACCGCATTCGCTGGCGAGTTGCCGCGATTTTTCTATCAGCTCAGCGCGGTTTTCTATGCCTATGACCTGGCCGCCGGCATGCTGCTTGAGCAACAAGTCGTACAGGATAAAGCCCAGGTATGACTTGCCGGCGCCGTGATCGACCAGTACCGGGTCAGACTGCGCGGCCATCACCGTCTGCAGCAACGGCTCTATGAAATTCACCAGGTGATACACCTGTTTGAGTTTACGGCGACTATCCTGGTTGAGTTTGCCATCCCGCGTCAGGATATGCAGCGCTTGTAATAATGGGATGGATTGGCCCGGCTTTACTTCGGGCGGCAATATTGTTTTGACCATGCGTCCTGCTGCTTTAAAATAGCGATATGCTAGTTTAACAGCATAGATGCGTGTAGCAGCATAGGCGTATGGCTGGCAGCAGCCGTTTAGCGCTCTCAGCTTTTGGGAACTCATGCGTTTTTTTGCTGACTACCCTATCAGTTGCTCAAATCTTAAGCGCTATGCGCTTTCAGGCTTTACTAAACCACCTGGCAACGTTGACCGGCTGGCGGGCCTGTATTCAATGCGGCGGATTTCGCACTTATTCAAATTTAATAAGGGAGTATCAATGTTTTTTAATGTAGCCTGCAAGGCCCTTAATAAAAACCGGTTAAAACAGCTTTTGTATGGCTTGATTGCAATGCTCACCTGGTTTTCAGGCAGCGCTGCCGCAGACAGTGTGTGGATGAAGAACGGCGACAAGATCACCGGCACCCTGGTGGTCAAAGTCACAGATAAAGTCGTTATCAGCACCTCATACGCTGGCGAAATCAAACTCAACTGGTCGGATATCCTCAGCATAGACGCCGAAAAACCCTACACCATGATGCTGTCTGACCAGACGGTAGTGACTGGTTTTCTCAAACACGGCGAGAACGGGCAAGCCATACTCGATGAGGACGGCAAAACCGAGCTGGTGGATACCGAACTGGCAGAGATCCAGTATATAAACCCTTCCAAAGACCTGATAGGCGAAGGCTATGTCTGGACCGGCAACCTGAACCTGGGCGGCACTTTCAACAACGGCAATAGCAAGAACCGCAACATGCAGTTCAACGGTGAATCCATCACCCGCGGCCTGGAAGACAGGTATACGGTGCAAGGCTATGCCTACTGGGCCGAAGATAACGATGAGCAGACGCAGAACAATATGCGTGTGCGCGGCCAGTATGACCATTTCTTCACAAAAAAATGGTTTACTTACCTGAACACCATCCAGGAGAAAGACCGCTTCCGTGATATCAGGTTGCGTAGCACTTACGGTGTGGGTACCGGTTACCAGATATTTGAAGGTGAAAAACTCAACCTGTCGCTGGAAGGCGGTCTGTCCTGGATCAAGCAGGATTATTATCAGGAGGATGACGAGAGCCACGGCGCATTGCGCTGGGCGGTCAACTACAACCAGTACCTGTTTGATTCATTTGTGCAGGCTTTCCACAGGCACGAGGTGTTATATACACCGCGCGCACCTTCGCAGATCCTGCTCTATAGTTCCACCGGCTTGCGTTTCCCGTTTATCCTCGGCCTGAGCGCGACCACCCAGCTGGATTACAACCTGGATAGCCGCCCGGCAGATGACAGAAGAAAAGGCGATACGCGCGCCCTGTTCACACTGGGCTATACCTGGAAGTAAATTTTAATCGGAAGTCAGTTTTAAGCCGTTTGCGAAATTTAGCGACTTGGGCGCTTGAATGTTAAAATGGCCAGACCTAGCGTTGGCCATTGCAACATTCACGATCAGAAAAATGTGCCGCAGCGAGAGTTGGAGTACGGCACTGCACGTAAAACCGTATTTTTTTGATTGAACATGGAGCAAAAATATGGCGATACAATGGTACCCGGGACACATGACCTCAGCCCGAAAAAAGGCAGAGGAGACCCTGGAACATATCGATATTGTGATCGAAGTACTCGATGCGCGCGTGCCTGCCGCCAGCCATAACCCCATGATCGAGGATATGCGCAATTTTCGCCAGCGCCCCAACCTGAAGATACTCAACAAGGCTGACCTGGCCGACCCGCAGATCACCCAGGCCTGGCTCAACTACTTTAACAGCCAGCCGAATACCAAGGCCGTAGCGCTTTCGTGTAAAAAAGCCGGCGACGCGAAAAAGATCCCCGGCTTGTGCCGCCAGCTGGCTCCGCATCGCGGCACCCCGCTCAAGCCTTTACGCATGATGATCATGGGCATCCCCAACGTCGGTAAATCGACCTTGATGAACGCCCTGCTCAACCGCCGCGCTGCCAAAGTCGGTGATGAGCCGGCAGTGACCAAAAGCCAGCAACGCTTTGACCTTGGCGATAACCAGAGCATCACCGACACACCAGGCATGATGTGGCCCAAGATAGAACATGAATCAGATGGCTATATGCTGGCTGCCAGCCACGCCATAGGCCGCAATGCGGTAATAGATGAAGACGTGGCGGAATTTCTCGGCAACCTGCTGTTAAAACAATATCCGGCATTGATCAACAGCCGTTACAAACTGGATGCCATGAAGCTGGATGTACAACAGATAGATGGCATAGACCTGTTGCAGGCCATCGCCAAACGCCGCGCCTACAAACGTAATGACGGGCAATGGGATATGGAGCGGACAGCGATGGCTTTCTTGACTGATTATCGCGGGGGAGCCATAGGCAGGGTCAGCCTGGAATCGCCCAAAAGCCGTGCCGAGATGATAGCGCTGGCAGCGGCCAAACCCAAGACCGCCGATGAACAGCCAGAAACGACCACAGCAGCGGATGCGCCTTAAGCTGTATTGAAATCCTTAAGCTCTATTGAAACCTGGCCGCACTGAAATGCCGCCGGTCAGGCGATTACGCTGGCATTGCGTTTGACCGGTTTGCCTGTGGCTGGCGGTTGCGTCATCAACAACTCTATATTGCTCGCTACCCGGTTACGGCCATTCTGCTTGGCTTTATAGAGGTTTTGGTCAGCCGCGGCAAACATGCCGTCTAAGGCATAACCCACCGTTTCAGAACTCACCGCACCGACACTGACGGTACATTTGATGGCATGTGTATCATCACTCATGCTTTCTACACCAGCAATGCTCACCGGCGTCACCTCTATGGTCCTGCGGATACGTTCAGCCAGCACCATGGCTTCCTGCTCGCCGGTATTAGGCAGCAAGATACAAAACTCCTCACCGCCGTAACGGCCTATCACATCGCCACCACGCAAAGCCCCGCGTATATTGCCGGCACACGATTTCAGCACCACGTCACCCACCAGATGGCCGTAAACATCATTGACCTTCTTGAAGTAATCCAGGTCTATGATCAGCATGCCCATAGGCAAACTGATACGCTGTGAAACCGCCTGCATGCGGTTGGCTGCTTCCTGCAAGCCACGCCGGTTCAAGACACCGGTCAGGCCATCCAGAGTCGCAATTGCTTGCAATCCGGCCTGGGTGCGCACATTCATCACCAGCAATAGCAGGCTGGTGACAATGGTGAGGACCAGCATGATGGCGGTGGTCAGGTAAGCATGCACCGGCCAATGGATAAAGGTGACCAGGGTGGTTTCATCGGACAGCCCGACCTCAATGGCGAACAGCCCCAGCATCAGGCTGATGCCGCCAAACAGGCTGCAACACAGCCAGAACACCTGCGCGACAAAATCACGGCCATGCCCGGTCAGGCTGCGGCTGCCATAAGAGAACACCCAGACCAGCACCAGCAGGTTAGAAAGAATGATCCATTTGTCTGCCGCGTGCATATTGAGCATGACCGCATTACACGCCAGCAAAGTCGTCATCACCAGCAGGGTGCGGTAGCGGTAGATACGGTAGCCACGCAGCATACGTATGCCATT
This sequence comes from Methylophilus luteus, assembly GCF_042676265.1. Taxonomy (NCBI): domain Bacteria; kingdom Pseudomonadati; phylum Pseudomonadota; class Betaproteobacteria; order Nitrosomonadales; family Methylophilaceae; genus Methylophilus; species Methylophilus luteus. Next base: position 554,750 of record NZ_JBHTKB010000001.1, on the reverse strand, counting down.
GACATAGATACTGACGCCCAGCGCGAACATCGTCATAGAAGTCGCGACATAGACGCTACGCTGGTTGTCATCTGGCGTGATCAGCGGGATGAAATAGATGCACAGGCCCAGCCCCATCATGGCCAGCCCGCGCACCCAATGCATGATCAGCGCCTTTTGCTGATAAACGCCAAAAATCAACAGAACCAGAACCAGAGTAAAGGTAAGGCCGATTGATGATAGAATGACACTATTGAGATCTAGCACAGGAAAGGTCAAAGTTTTAGTTTACCTATAGGGCATAATACTATGGTATCGCGACTATACCCATATAAATTAAGGGGTTAAATAGTCCATACAGGCTAATTCCTCTCCTTTGATTGTCTCCAGCAAACAGTAGAAGTTCCCATGCAACATCTCTTAAACCCTCCCCAGCGCGAAGCCATACACTACCTCGACGGACCATTATTGGTACTCGCGGGTGCCGGCAGTGGCAAAACCCGTGTGATCACGCAGAAGATCGCCTACCTGGTCAACGAGGCCAATTACAAGGCCTCGCAGATCGCCGCCATCACCTTTACCAATAAAGCTGCACGTGAGATGCAGGAGCGTGTCGCCCCCCTGCTCGAAGGCAAAAGTGGTAAAGGCCTGACCGTGACCACTTTTCACTCGCTGGGCCTGCAGATGCTGCGCCAGGAATCGGCCCTGCTCGGCTATAAACCGCAATTCTCCATCCTCGATGCCTCTGACAGTTTCAAGATACTCAGCGACATCCTGGCCACCACAGACAAGCAATTGTTACGCAAGACCCAATGGCAGATCTCCGGCTGGAAAAACGCCTTCATCAACCCGGACCAGGCAAAATCGCAGGCCGATGAAGAGCTGACCCATGCCGCGGCGCGCGTGTACCAGCTGTATCAGCAAACCTTGCGCGCTTACCAGGCGGTGGATTTTGATGACCTGATCAAAGTACCGGTAGAGCTGTTTGACCAGCACCGCGACACGCTGGATAAATGGCAACGCAAGCTGCAATATCTGCTGATCGATGAGTATCAGGATACCAACGCCTGCCAATACCGCCTGATCAAGCAACTGACCGGTGTACGCGGCCAGTTCACTGCCGTGGGCGACGATGACCAGGCCATTTACGGCTGGCGCGGTGCCGACGTCGAGAATCTGCGTCAGCTGACCAAAGACTTCTCCAAACTCAAAGTCATCAAGCTGGAGCAGAACTACCGCTCTACCGTGCGCATTCTGCGCGCCGCCAACAGCGTGATCGCCAACAACCCCAAATTGTTCGAGAAAAAACTGTGGAGCGACTTAGGCACCGGCGAGCTGATACACGTCACTGCTACGCAAAGCGAAGAGCACGAAGCCGAAACCGTGCTGATGAAACTGCAAGCGCACAAATTCGAGCATAGGACCACCTATAAAGATTACGCCGTGCTCTACCGCAGCAACCACCAGGCACGCGTGATGGAAAAATTCCTGCGCAACCAGAAGATCCCCTACACCATTTCTGGCGGACAATCGTTTTTTGATAAAACCGAGATCAAGGACATCACCAGCTACCTGCGCCTGATCGCCAATGAAGACGACGACCCGGCGTTTATCCGCGCCGCCACCACACCGAAAAAAGGCATAGGCAACACCACGCTGGAAAGGCTGGGCGAATACGCCAGCGCGCACAAGCTGTCATTGTTCGCCGCCGCTTTTGAAGGCGGTTTCCAGCACGACGTCGGCGCCAAACAACTGGACGACCTGCTGACCTTTTGCCGCTATATCCAGAACCTGCAAGGCCGCGCCACCAAAGACCCGGCCAACGAGGTACTGAACGACCTGCTGACCGCCATCCAGTACGAAACCTATCTATACGACGGCGAAGAAGCGCGCGCGGCAGAATCACGCTGGAGCAACGTCCTCGAGTTCGTTTCCTGGCTCAGTAAAAAAGGCGAAGCCTCGACTGAATACGGCAACGAGTCACCCGGCAAAAACCTGCTGGAACTCACGCAACTGGTCGCCCTCATCACCATGCTGGAAGGCAAAGATGGCGAAGAACAGGACGCCGTAAAACTCTCCACCCTGCACGCCTCCAAAGGCCTGGAATACGGCCACGTGTTCCTGATCGGCTGCGAAGACGGCATACTGCCACACCGTGAATCTATAGATAACGACCAGATAGAAGAAGAACGCCGCCTGATGTACGTAGGCATCACCCGCGCGCAAAAATCCCTCAATATCACCTGGTGCAAAAAACGCAAACGCGCCGGCGAAATGCAAGCCTGCGAACCCAGCCGCTTTATCGCAGAACTGCCAAAAGACGACGTCAAACACTTCGGCAACCCGTTCAACAGCAACGGTGAACCGGCCAGCAAAGATTATGGCAAGAGCAAGATGGCGAATATTAAGGCGATGCTGGCAAGCAAATAACTTCGCCCGCCTCGTTTAAGGCCAATATAGCCCATGTTATAATCCGAACACTTTTTAACTCAACAATTCTAAGACATGTCACAAAAAGTCGCTTTAATCACCGGCATCACTGGTCAGGATGGTGCTTATCTAGCCGAGCTTCTGCTTAATAAAGGCTATATCGTGCATGGCATAAAGCGCAGAGCTTCTCTATTTAATACCGACAGGATTGATCATCTATATCAAGACCCGCATATTGATAATCAAAATTTCATTCTGCACTACGGTGATCTAACTGACTCGACCAACCTGATCAGGATCATCCAGCAAGTTCAGCCAGACGAGATCTATAACCTGGCAGCGATGAGCCACGTAGCCGTCAGCTTTGAAACCCCTGAATATACCGCGAACGCCGATGGCATAGGTACTTTGCGTATCCTTGAGGCGATACGTATACTGGGCCTGGAGAAGAAAACACGTTTTTACCAGGCATCCACTTCTGAACTCTATGGCCTGGTGCAAGAAACACCGCAAAAAGAAACCACCCCGTTTTACCCCCGCAGCCCCTATGCAGTAGCCAAAATGTACGCTTACTGGATCACAGTCAATTACCGTGAGGCTTATGGCATATACGCCTGCAATGGCATCCTGTTTAATCACGAAAGTCCGATCCGCGGCGAGACATTCGTCACCCGCAAGATCACGCGGGCTCTTGCGCGTATCAAACTAGGCTTGCAAGAATGCCTCTACCTCGGCAACCTGGACTCGTTACGCGACTGGGGACATGCCAAAGATTATGTCGAAATGCAATGGCTGATGTTGCAACAAGATCAGGCAGAAGATTTTGTGATCGCCACCGGCAAACAATACAGCGTGCGTGACTTCGTCAATGCCGCCGCCCAGGAGTTAGATATCACCGTTACCTGGCGTGGTAACGGGGTAGAAGAAAAAGGCTACTGGAACGATAAATGTATCGTGCAAGTTGACCCACGCTACTTCCGCCCTACTGAGGTCGACACATTGCTGGGCGACCCAACAAAAGCCAAAGAAAAACTGGGCTGGGTACCTAAAACCAGCTTTGAGGAGCTGGTATCAGAAATGGTGCGCGAAGATTATAAATCTGCCCAGCGCGACGAATTGATCAAACAGCATGGCTACCAGGCCATGGACTATCACGAGTAAATCCATGGATAAGAACGCAAAAATCTATGTTGCTGGCCATAGAGGCTTAGTAGGCTCTGCCATTGTGAAAGCATTGCTAGCGCAAGGCTACACAAACTTGCTGACCAGAACCCATGCTGAATTAGACTTGACCTCTCAAACAGCAGTGACGGATTTCTTCGCTGCAGAAAAACCTGAATATGTTTTTTTGGCTGCGGCCAAAGTGGGTGGCATTCATGCCAATAACACCTACCCAGCCCAATTTATTCACGAAAATTTAGCCATTCAGACAAATGTGATTCATCAGTCGTATGTAAATGGTGTAAAGCGCTTACTGTTTTTAGGCTCCAGCTGCATTTATCCTAAATTTGCACCGCAGCCAATGAAGGAAGAGCATTTGCTAACGGGTGCACTTGAACCTACAAACAGACCCTATGCCTTGGCTAAGATAGCTGGTATAGAAATGTGCTGGAGTTATAACCGCCAATATGGCACTAAATATTTGGCTGCTATGCCTACCAACCTTTATGGGCCTGGTGATAACTATCACCCTGAAAATAGCCATGTGATTCCGGCATTGATACGAAAATTCCATGAAGCCAAAGTTAGCAAACAGGCTGAAGTCACTGTTTGGGGTACGGGCACACCTAAACGCGAATTTTTGTACAATCAGGACATGGCAGATGCATGCGTGTTTTTAATGCAGCTAAACGAGGGTCAGTTCAATCAATTACTCGGCAGTGATGAGTCTGCATCAGGAAAATTCCAGCCTCCCCTGGTCAATCTTGGGTACGGCAGTGACATCACCATCAAAACGCTTGCAGAAACTGTCCAGAAAGTGATTGGATATGAGGGTAAGATTCGATTTGACACCTCTAAGCCGGATGGTAGTCCGCGCAAGCTGATGGACTCTACTATCCTGCATCAGGCTGGCTGGCAACCTAAGGTATCGATTGAAACGGGTTTAGAAGTCGCATATCACGACTTTTTAAAACAAATATAATGGCCTGATAGTGACCATTTAAAAGATCGCTCATTAAGATTACGTTATGTCACACTTCACAATCCTAAATCTACCTACATTCTCAGACACGCGTGGTTCGCTGACAGTACTTGAAAAGGCCTTACCATTTTCAGCTGTCCGTACGTACTGGATTTATGGGGCAGATGGACAGACGCGCGGTGGTCACAGGCATGTCAGCACCAGACAGGCCTTGATTGCGCTACATGGAAGCATTGCAATATATATGAATGATGGCATTTCCGAAGAAACCATCACTCTGGATTCCCCTTCTCAATGCCTGCTTGTTGAGCCTAAAGATTGGCACACAATGACTTTTGGCACAGGTAGCGTGCTGTTTGTCATGGCATCGCATATCTATGACAGAAGTGAATACATTGACACGCCTTACGAGCTGCCAAATAAATGATTGAATACGAAAGTCTTGCTGACTCGAATAAGCAATTCATGCAGGAATTGGAAGCCGCCGCTACCAATGTCATTCGCTCAGGCTGGTATGTTTTAGGTCACGAAGTTGCCGAGTTTGAAAAAGAATTCGCAACCTGGGTAGGCTCGCGCCACTGCATCGGTGTCGCCAACGGTTTGGATGCATTAATCCTGTCGATAGAAGCACTCATGCTGGCTAAAGGCAGCGAAATAATAGTGGCTTCAAATACCTACATTGCAACCATACTGGCTATTATTCGTGCGGGTCACAACCCCGTACTTGTAGAACCCGACCCGGCAACGTTCAACATTGATCCGCTCAAAATTAAATCGGCTATTACAGCTTCCACTCGTGCTATCTGTGTCACACATTTGTTTGGCAAGACCTGCCGTATGGATGCTATATGCGCGATTGCCAATGAACACGGCTTAAAGCTGATTGAGGATTGTGCTCAATCCCACGGTGCAAAACTGGCGGGGCGTATGACTGGCACATTTGGTGATGCAGGCTGTTTCAGCTTCTACCCGACCAAGAACCTGGGCGCACTTGGTGATGCCGGCGCAGTAGTCACAGACGATGACGAAATCGCTGACCGCCTTCGTCATTTACGTAACTATGGCTCTAAACAAAAATACGTCAATAAATACGCAGGTGTGAATTCCAGGCTGGACGAAATACAAGCAGCACTACTTAGAGTCAAGTTGCGCCATCTTGATAAGATGACAGAGCATAAACGAACTCTGGCTCAAACTTACTTTGAAAATTTGCCTCCCTGGCTGACTCTGCCTCGCCAAAAAGAGGATGAATATGATGTATTCCATATTTTTGGTGTCCGTTATGAAGAAAGAGATAGATTGAAATCTTGGTTGCTGGAACAAGGTGTGAAGACTGAAATTCACTACCCTATCCCACCACATCGACAACAAGCTATGCAAGGAATACTGCAAGGAGATCACCCTATTGCAGACATGCTACATGAAACAGAATTAAGTCTTCCAATATCGTTTGGTCATACACTCAATGATATTGAGCAGATAAGCTCAATCATAAAAAAGTTTTAAGCCAGGTCTATCACTGCTTTCAGGCATTTTTTAAATTTCAATATACGAAACGATATGATTGAAAATAATCAACTGCTAGCTCTTATCCCTGCACGCGGAGGGTCCAAGGGTTTAGAAAAGAAGAACTTAAAAATATTGAATGGTAAGCCTTTAATTGATTACACCATCCAGGCTGCATTAGATTCAGTTTATGTCGATAATGTTTTCTTGTCGTCTGAAAATATTGAAATTTTAAACTATGGAAAAAAAAGAGAAATCTGCTTAATAGAAAGGCCGCATGAACTTGCACTAGATACATCAACTGCTGTTGAAGTTGTATCGCATTTCATTAAACATCAATCCTTGGATTCCAACACTTACATTGCCTACTTGCAACCTACATCACCATTGAGGAACTCTGTCATTCTGGATAATGCAATTTCCTCAATGTTCAAAAGTGGCTTACATAGCCTAACAAGTATTGTTGAATTAGAATCGTCGCCTTATAAATCCTTTAAAATTAATAACCAGGGCACTTTAGAATCACTCTTTTCGGAGCATCTGACCAATGCCTCTCGCCAAACGCTGCCGAAAACATACCTGGCAAATGGCGCAATCTATATATTTAGAGTCCAGGATTTTGAAAGATTAGGTGGTTTTCCTTCTAACGGGGGCTTACCGTTTATTATGAGCAAAGAAGATAGTGTAGATATTGACACTCAGGATGACTTTTTTGAAGCAGAAAGATTATTGGAGGTAATGAATGGCAGAATTTAGTATTGCCGGTCGCCTAATTGGAGATAACCATCCTCCATTAGTGATAGCTGAAATAGGCATAAATCATGAAGGCTCAATTGATGTCGCGATAGAAATGGCTGATGCTGCGATCAACTCAGGCGCTGAAATCATCAAGCATCAAACGCATATTATTGAAGACGAAATGTCCAATGAAGCAAAAGAGGTCGTTCCAGGGAATGCGGACGTTTCAATCTATGAGATCATGAATCGTTGTGCACTGAATGAAGCCGATGAAAGAAAGCTCATGGACTATGTAAAAAGTCGCAATGCAATCTTCATCAGCACCCCTTTTTCTCGCGCTGCGGTAGATAGATTGGTCAGCTTTGATATTCCCGCTTTCAAGATTGGCTCTGGTGAATGCAATAACTACCCGTTGATCAGATATATATCGCAATTCAAAAAGCCGGTTATTTTAAGCACTGGAATGAACACCATCGAGTCCATTCGTAAATCAGTGAATATCTTAAAAGAAAAAAATATCCCATTTGCGCTTTTGCATTGCACCAATATTTACCCTACTCCGCCTGAACTAGTCAGGCTAGGTGGGATAACTCAGCTAAAAGAAGAGTTTCCGGATGCCGTAGTCGGCTTATCCGACCACACGACATCTAACTACACCTGTTTAGGGGCCGTAGCACTTGGTGCATCCATTCTGGAGCGACACTTTACCGACAGCATGTCAAGACCAGGTCCTGATATTGTTTGCTCAATGGATAAAAATGCACTGAGCCAATTAATTGATGGATCCAAGATCATATTCCAGGCAAGAGGCGGCAAAAGAGAGCCGATCAAAGAGGAAGCAGCAACGATTTCTTTTGCATTCGCTTCTGTCGTCTCCATTGCCGACATTAATGCCGGAGAAACCTTATCCGATAAAAATATCTGGGTAAAAAGACCAAGTGGTGGCGACTTCAGCGCCGACGATTATGAGAGTCTGCTCGGAAGGAGCACCGTTCGCGCAATCAAAAAGGGACAACAGATCAAGAAAACTGATCTTTTAGGCAGCATTGAACATGGCGCTTGATTCAGCAATAAAAAAAATAATATTTCTTACGGGGACTAGAGCAGACTTTGGCAAATTAAAAGCCCTGATGCTCAAACTTGACTCTAAAGAGAAATTTGAAATACATGTCTTTATCACTGGCATGCATATGCTTTCCAAATATGGATACACTTGCACTGAGGTAGAGAGAATCGGCATCAAAAATATTTATAAATATATTAACCAAAGTGCCAATGACACCATGGAGTGTGTACTGGCGAAAACAATTACAGGGCTATCAGACTATGTAAAAGAAATCTCCCCTGATTTGATTATTGTGCACGGTGATAGAGTTGAAGCATTGGCTGGCGCAGCTGTGGGGGCATTGAATAATATCTTAGTCGGTCACATTGAGGGTGGGGAAGTATCTGGAACGGTTGATGAACTGATCAGACATTCAGTTTCTAAATTATCCCATGTTCATTTTGTTGCCAATGATCTGGCCAAGAAAAGAATCATACAGCTTGGTGAAATACCCGATAGCATTCATATCATTGGCTCGCCCGATGTTGATGTGATGAACTCGGATTCGTTGCCTTCTATTGCCGAAGTCAGATCAAGATATGGGCTTTGTTATGATAAATATTCCATTTTAATGTTTCACCCAGTGACAACAGAGGTCAAAGAACTACATAACCAGATAAAGACCGTTGTTGATGAAGTCATTGCATCAGAAAAAAACTATATTGTTATTTACCCTAATAATGATCATGGCTCAAATATCATTTTGCGTGAATATGCGCGCTTGGAAAAGTTAGAGAATATCAAAATATTCCCATCGATGAGGTTTGAGTACTTCCTTACACTCCTAAAAAATGCTGACTACATCATTGGCAACTCCAGCGCCGGTGTCCGTGAAGCTCCACACTTTGGAGTTCCCGCCATCAACTTGGGAACCAGGCAGCAGAACAGAGTTAAATGTTCATTGGTTATTGATACTGCATTCGATAGTATTCAAATTAAAGAAGCCATAGCCTGGAGCGATCAACTCGTACGCACGCCTCAAGCATTATTTGGTAATGGAAACAGCGCAAATCAATTTTGTGAAATTCTTGATTCTTCAAAATTTTGGAACATAGATAAACAAAAGCATTTTGTGGATTGGAAGTGAATTGAGAGTAATTGCCAGATTGGATATAAAGAATGAACATGTTATCAAAGGAATTCATCTTGAAGGGCTCAGAAAAGTAGGCAATCCCCTTGATATGGCAATGGATTACTACATGCAGGGGATAGATGAATTGCTTTTCCTGGATAGCGTTGCGAGTTTATACAATCGGAATAATATATTTTCAGTGATCAGAGCCGCCTCTGAGAAAGTTTTTGTTCCAATCACAATCGGTGGCGGATTGAGGAAACTATCAGATGTTGAAGAAGCTTTAGACTCAGGTGCAGACAAAGTTGCAATCAACACCTCAGCAATTCAGAACCCTGCATTTATTGAAGAGATCGCTACTAAATACGGTAGCCAGTGTGTGGTTGCTTCGATACAAGCAAAACACACTCAGAATGGTTGGGAAGCTTATACAGAGTCAGGCCGGGAGAAGACTGATATCTTAGTAGAAACCTGGTGCAAACAGCTTCAAGATTTAGGTGCCGGAGAATTGCTTATTACTTCGATTGATAAAGATGGCACTAAGTTAGGATTCGATGTAGAACTCATGGAGATGGTTAACAACTCTGTGACAATTCCAGTTTTAGCAAGTGGTGGATTTGGAAAGCTTGAACATATAGACGCACTGTGTGAAAAAACAAATTTAAGCGGACTCTGTTTTGCATCTGCGTTACATTACAAAAATATTGAAATAATAAATATCAAAGAGCACATAAAAAACAAGTATGAGCAACATTAAAAATATAGCTATCCTCAATTACGGGCTTGGCAATATCAGAAGTATCAGTAATGCGCTTCATGCTTCTGGCGCAAATGCATTATTGACTGATACAAGAGATAGCATCCTCGAAAGTGATGGTCTTATTATTCCGGGTGTCGGTGCTTTCCCCAATGCCATGAATAATCTTGAAAAGAAAAACTTAATTCAAACGATCAAAGATTTTTCGGCATCGCAAAAGCCTATTCTAGGCATTTGTTTAGGAATGCAATTGCTGTTTGATAAAGGATACGAACACGAGGAAGTCGATGGCCTGGGTCTGATCAATGGTGATGTAAAAAAAATAGATCTGTCTCATTTAGAGAGTGCGAGACTACCGCATATACGTTGGGCTAATGTGTCATGCACCTCACTCGGAGAGCAGGATATGTTTAATCATATTCCTGCTCCCGAAAGAAGATTTTATTTTATTCATAGCTATGCTGCGACGAATGTTTCAGCAAGTTCAATCACCTCCTATGCGGGTTACCACGATTTGAATTTTGTTGCTTCGGTACAGAGCGGCAATATCTGGGGAGTGCAGTTCCACCCTGAAAAAAGTGGCATTAGTGGATTACAGTTGATAAGCAATTTCATTAGCAAGTGCTAACAAGTTATAAGGAAATTTATGAGCAAGACCCTATTTGGTTTGCCTGAACAAGTCAGATTTTGTAAAAAATGTGTCATCTCCAACCAGCGACCTAGTTCCACTGTTGAATTCAAGCATGAACGCAATGAAAAAAAATCTACCATTGGATTTAATGAAGATGGTATCTGCGATGCTTGCCTCTACAATGAGGTTAAAAATGAAAATATTGATTGGCAAGAGCGTGAAGATCAGCTTGTAGAATTGCTTAATCAGCATAAAAGAACCGACGGTGGTTATGACATCGTTGTACCTGGTAGTGGCGGCAAAGACAGTGCCTATACTTCGCATATCCTGAAATACAAGTATGGGATGAACCCTTTAACTGTGACGTGGGCTCCACATCTCTATACCGACATCGGTTGGAAGAATTTTGAAAACTGGGTACACATGGGTGGCTTGGATAATATTCTCTTCACGCCTAACGGTAAATTACACAGATATCTCACTAGACAGGCATTCCTGAACCTGCTTCACCCCTTTCAACCATTTATCGTAGGCCAAAGAATCATTGGTCCTTTAATGGCAGCAAAGTTTGGTATAAAACTGGTTATGTATGGTGAGAATCAGGCCGAATACGGGAACAATCCCAAGGAAAATTACAAGCCCACCATGGACAACAAGTTCTTTTCTTCCAGCAATCCAGAGGAAATGATTCTTGGTGGGAAAAAAGTAAAAGAAATATTAGAAGAAACTGAATTCACGCTCAATGACTTCGCTCCATATATCCCGCCGAGTGCCGAATATTTGGATAGTAAAGGTGTAGAAGTTCACTATCTTGGGTATTACTTGAAATGGGACCCTCAAGAATGTTATTACTATGCAACCGAACATACTGGTTTCCAGGCGAACACGGAGAGAACAGAAGGAACTTACTCAAAATACAGCAGCATTGACGATAAGATCGATATGTTTCATTACTATACGACTTTAGCTAAATTTGGGATTGGTCGTGCAACTTATGACGCTGCGCAAGAGATTAGAAATGGCAAAATCACTCGTGAGGAGGGAGTTGCTCTAGTTCAAAAATATGACCACGAATTCCCCAAAAAATACTTTAAAGAGTTTTTAAGCTATCTAAGTATTACTGAGGAAGAGTTTCACCAGACAGTTGATAAATTCAGGTCACCTCATCTGTGGGAACGGCGCGATGGTGCCTGGACTTTAAAACATACTGTGTATTGATTTATGAAAATTCTACATGTAGCAAGTTTTAGTGGAAATATAGGCGATATCGCCAATCATTATGGTTTTAGAGCATGGTTCGAAAAGTTGATCTCAGATGAGATTGAGTGGAATGAATTTGAGATCAGAAACGTTTACCGCAGAACAGAAAGGTTTGACGAACAATTCGTTGCTTTGGCCAACGCTTCGGATCTGGTTATTTTCGGTGGAGGAAATTTTTTCGAGCTTTGGGTAGAAAACTCGCCGACTGGAACTTCTATCTCAATAGAAGATGAGATTTTCAATAAAATAAAAACTCCCGTTTTCTTCAATGCCTTAGGTGTTGATGATGGCATGGGCTACAGCGCTTCTACCATTGATAAATTCAATGCTTTTTTTGAGAAGCTTACTCACGAACCTATGCGCTATCTCGTTAGTGTAAGGAATGACGGCGCATTCTCAACCCTGTCGAAACATGTAAAGAATAAAAACAACTTAGCAAAAGTCGTAAAATTACCAGATGGCGGCTTTTTTACTAAGCTACCTCAGACATCGTCCAAGAATAAGGAAAATGGTTTGACGGTTGGGATCAATCTTGCAGGCGATATGCTTGATGTGCGATTTCCAGGTAAGGAACACCATGATTACAATAGCTTTTTGAACGAGTTCAGCAACCTGCTACGGGATATATCCGAAAAATGGTCAAATACAAAATTCATCCTGTTTCCACATATATTCAGTGACATTAAAGTCTTTTCCGACCTTATGTTCATGTTGCCAGACCATATCCGCAGGAATGATTTAATTTTAGCTACATATGATTCAAATTGCCCATTTGAAGCATCCTCATTCATGGAATATGAAAAATGCGACATATTTTTAGCAAGTAGATTTCATTCTAACGTTGTCGCCTTGGGAAATAACATTCCTACAATAGGTTTAAATAGTTACAAACAGATTCAAGGTTTGTATGATGAAATCAATATGTCAAAATACTTAGTCAATGTTAAAGAACACACATTTTCTAAAAAAATCATGGATTTAATAACCGAAATGACCGAATCCGATCAGCTTGCATCTGAAATTTCAAATGTAAAACTAAACATAGAAAAATCATTAGATCAGGCGATTTCAGAGATTAGTGTTTGGCTACAAACTAATCACATACAAATCCAAAATCCAGATAACTTTAAGTCGTGAACCAAGCAACAATCAAGAATTACAGCAACTTTGATTATTTAAGAGCTATTTCTGCTGTAGTTGTTTTCATCAGCCATCTATTTCAGATTTTTTGGATGCCTGTTGTCGGGAGTGACCATCCATTAAGCCACTTAATGCACCATGCAAGCGTTGTTGCAGTGCTGACTTTCTTCGTACTTAGCGGATATGTCATTGCCATGAGTCTGAATAGGAATCTTGGGATCAATAATGGCAAATTTCACGAAACCGAATATTTCGTAAGCCGTATTATCAGGATTTACCCACCATTTATCTTTTCAATTCTTCTAGTAGTTTTCATATACATTATTGTGAATGTGCTGAAATTACCTGGTACAACAAGTCCTCTTTCTACCGCTATGGATGTATATCAGGCGCGCGAATATTTCACTCTAAATTTTAGGGAAATCCTCACTGCATTCGCCTTGCTGAATGGTTTAGAACAAATGAACGGACCTTTGTGGAGTCTGTACATTGAAGTCAGGATGTATATTTTTGCTGGCCTTCTAGTTTTAATCATTAATTCCGGCCGCGGGTCTTTTAAACAGATTTCAAGTACTCTTTTATTTTTGGTTTTAGCTAGATCCTTTATCCAAAATCCCGTCACTATCCACTATGCATCATGGTGGCTGGTTGGTTCAGCCTTTTTTATTGGCTACGAATCTTCCACACCCCGTGTAAAATTAATTTCCGCTATTTCAATAGCCATTTTATTTGGAACAATAATTTTTTCTACTCAAGAAAAAGTAAGCGACACCATTCTTGCATTCTTTTTTATTTTTACAGTTTTTGCAATAGCAATGAATACACGCTGGCTGCTCGGTAGCTTCATGAAAAAAATCGCGAACTACTCTTATAGCCTTTACATCATCCATTTTCCAATTACGTTATTTGTATATTCTTTGTATTTGTTACTTATTGATAACCATGACATTTACATGCGGTTAATTTTCTCAACAACCTTATTCTTCCTGATTATGCAATTCAGCAGATCAGTCGCAAGCCATCTTGAAGACACAAAAACCTTCAAGAAGGTGTTCTATAGTATTTTCAAGAGAAAAATCCAACCATTATGAAAACAATGTTTTTTTCCTTGAATGCTGCAATTTGGTTACATGCGTTACCAGAAAGTATATTAGCGAAGACCCTAAAGAAAAGAGGCCATGAAATCACTTATGTTTCATGCAATCAGGCGTTTCCAGACTATTGTACAAGCATGAGTGCTTTTGGCTTGGAGCCATCTTCTGATGACTCCTTAAAGCGAAACATTTGTAAACAATGCAATAAAAATGCAGCTCAAATAGCCAAGGTTGCTAGTAATAAACATTTGAACCTATCCTCATATGTAACCAATGAGCATGTGAGTGAAGTAAAAAAACTTGTCTCGCAATTAACTCAGGATAATTATCTTGATTTTGAATACCTGGGCGTTCCCGTTGGCAGGATCGCAACATATGAACCCTACCTAAAATTCAAAAAAATGACTACCGTGCTAGATGATGCACAATGGAAAGCTTATCTCCAACATATTGAAAGCTGCCTAATATCCCTGCTGGGCTTTTCAAGAATTTATGCTCAAGAGAATCCCAGTAAAATCTTTATCTACAGCCCCCAATATGGAACAAATGGGGTTTGCGCAGAATACGCAATTCGACACGGCAGTAAAGTTTATTTTATTGAAGGTAGTTCTAGCAACTCGGAACGCTACAGTGCTCTGCGAGTTTGGAGTTGGGGTAAACATAAACTAGTTAACCCGGCACTTGCACACTGGGATCAAGTTAAGCAGTTTGTTACAAAACAAGATATCAACAGAATTCATGGTCATTTATCTGAACTGTATAAGGCCAGTTCTTTTGCAGTATTTTCAAATGCAAAAAAAGGAAATTTAGATCTTAGGGACCACTACAAGATCCCCAAGGACTCTAAAATCATACTGGCGAGTTTAAGTAGTTATGATGAAGCTTATTCAGCCTTTGTCATTGGTGCTTTTCCAGAAAAAAAAGTGAATAGTTCTGTGTTTAGGGACCAGTTCATATGGATTCAAAATACGATTGAATATATCTCAAAACATGAAAATCTATTTTTGATCATCCGCGTTCACCCAAGAGACTATCCAAATAAGCGAGAGTTGATACAGTCGGAACAATCAAAGAAATGGGAGTCTATACTCTCGAATCTACCATCCAATGTCGCTGCCAACATGCCAAATGAAGGCCTATCAATCTATGACATCCTGGATCAAGTCAACCTTGTAATCACCGGTTGGTCGGCAACAGGAGTCGAAGCATTGTTGCATGGTGTGCCTGTAGTGACCTATGACTTTAATCTGCCATCGTATCCGGCGGATATTCATTTCACTGGAGATAATTTGCAAAGCTATTTTGCAAATATTGAAAATGCGCTTAATGATGAAAATAAAATTCAACGGGTGCTGCATGCATTTAGATGGTTAGCTGTGAGTTTTTCTATGGGGACTGTGCAGCTAGCCCAAATGACAGAGGTAGGAAAAAACTGGCAGCCTTCCTTAATTAATAAGATTTCGAAACGCCTGCTAAACAAAATATTTAGGCGTTTATGGATGAAAATGGACTTGAGTAAAGGATTCAAGAATGCTGAAGAAGAAAAACGCTTTTTAAAACTCTTTGAAACTGATGCGGATTCACTTTATGACTCAGGGTTGATCGGAAACGCACCACTGACAGATGATCTGTTACTAGCCGACTTAACAATTGATCCAGATTTCAGGCAAATAAAATGATTGCTAGTTTTAAAAAACGTTTACCGATTCCGGCGTACATCATTGACGCTCTTCAACAGGTTGTTTTCACTCGCTTAGTGCTCATGAGTGTGTTCCTGGCTATATCAGACCTGGCTGGCATATTGCTTATCTTTCCATTTGTATCGCTGGCAATGAATCCAGACTATATTCAAAGCCATCAATTTCTGACATTTTTTTTTACAGATTTAACTCACGGTGAATTGATCATATATTCAGGCATTTCATTAATCGTAGCTTATTTAGTTAAAGCTCGACTCCACCAAAAGGTGCTTAGAAGTCAAAATGAAATTATTGCAGGATTTACAAAGGACTTAACTGATGATTTCCTGCATAAAACGATTAATGCCAAATATGAGTTTTTTAGCAAACTTTCAACTTCCAGACTGGCTGGAATAGCATTCTCCAATACTATTCATGCATCCATTACCCTGCAGATGATGCTTAGCATTTTGACAGAGTTATTTTTCTTATTACTTCTGCTGATAACTTTTATTGTGTCTATGCCATTTGTGGCATTAGGCATCATTTTCATTTCACTTCTATATTTTGTTTTTCTATACAAACCGATTAGTAAAAAAGTTACTTATTTAGGCGTGTTACAGAATAACATCGAAAACCTCAGGCACAGGGTGCTACACTCTTTGGCCGCATCGATTCGTGACATAAAAATTATGAGCCTTGGCCCGACGATAGAGTCATACAGTCGTGACATTTCAAGCAAATTCGCTGAATCAAACTGGATGTTTGCAACGACTCAAGGATTAACAAGAATTTATCTTGAAACATTAATGTTAATCGGGATTGTGATATCAATCATATTATTTCTTTCTCATGGTTCTGATATACAGAAAGCCACCCCGCTAATCGCATTAGCCACATTGGCTGCGTTAAAGGCATTACCCTCCCTAGCTAAACTTATATCATCAATTAACGCTTATAAATACTCATGCCGTTTCGTTCAGCACCTACTTGATACATCGATACAACTAGATAGTAATCAACAATTAAAACGAGATGATTCTTTGAGTTTTGATCAGCAACTCTGCATTGACAATCTATACTTTAGCTATGGTGACAAACCAACGCTGAAAAGCATTTCCATGACGATCCAGAAAGGCTCGTCAGTAGGCATCGTAGGCCCGTCAGGCTCCGGAAAATCAACGCTGCTTGATATCATCACTGGTCTCTTGGAAACTAAACAAGGCGTTTTTTCTCTCGATAACCAGGTGATTGAGCCTTTTAGCAGTAAATCATTTTCCTCAATCCTAGGTTATGTTCCACAATCCATCACATTGTTTGATGAAAGTATTTCTTACAACATCACATTTGAAGCTCATCCAGATAAAACCCGTTTAAAACAGGCAATCGAGATATCAAAGTTGGATCACTTTATTGAGTCCTTACAAGATAAAGAGGCGACTAAAATCGGTGAAGGCGGAATTAATTTGTCTGGCGGGCAAAAGCAACGGCTGGCAATTGCCAGAGCAATTTACAAAGCGCCTAAAATTCTGGTTTTTGATGAGCCGACCAGTGCATTAGATTCCATTACCGAAAAAGCTTTTATCGCTGACATTGCAAAGCTTCATGGGGTGGTAACGACTATCATTGTGTCTCACAAGCTGTCTAACGTCACTGATTGTGACAATATTTACGTAATGGATAAAGGCACAATCATAGATTCTGGGGTGCATGAGTCATTGCTAGTATCATGCAACCTTTATAAGACGATGTACCATACACAATTAACAAGTTAAAACTCTCGATAGTTTCAGCACTGCTAAGATGACCGATTGTTCAATTCCAAGTTCATACATTTAAAATTGATGCGAATACTCCATAAACTTATAAAGTTCCTACCTGACTCAATAAAATACCTTAATAACTCTTATGGTCAGGAAGGTGAAGATATCTTATTACAGAGGTTGTTTTCCGGATTAAAAGAAGGCTTTTATGTAGATATTGGAGCTCACCACCCTATCCGCTTTTCCAATACATTTTCTTTCTACAAGAAAGGCTGGTCAGGTATCAACATAGAACCCAATCCAGAAATGTATGTATCTTTTCAAAAAAACCGCTCAAGAGATATAAATTTAAATTGCGGTGTAAATAACTTTAGTGAAACCCTGGACTATTACATGTTTAATGAGCCTGCATTAAACACTTTTGACAAGGAACTCGTGGATGATCGCCTTGCGAAAACAGATTTTTTTGTCAAAAAAACGATACAGATCAAAGTTTATCCTTTAAGTGAATTGCTTGAAAAGTTCGTACCTGAAGATAAGAAAATAGACTTCATGTCAGTTGATGTTGAGGGATTAGACCTAAATGTTTTAATGTCGAATGACTGGAATAGATTCAGACCTAAATACCTGCTTACAGAACAGCTGGGGCTGGAGAGCATAGAAAACTTGAACTTCCCGATTCATCATTACATGAAGTCTGTCGATTATCAGGCAAAATTCCGGACATACAATACTATAGTTTATGAAGACTCTAGGAGTGCTTAATTGGAATACGCGCCTATCGCTCTATTTGTATACAACAGACTACTTCATACTCAAAATACAATACAAGCACTAAAAGCAAATCATCTATCCTCTGAAACTGACCTTATTATTTTCTCTGATGGGCCCCGATCTTCAGAACAGAGTAAAAAAGTAGACAGCGTAAGAAGCTTTATAAAGTCTATCGATGGTTTCAAGTCGATCAGGATTATCGAGCGGGATTGCAATTATGGTCTAGCGAACTCCATCATTGATGGAGTAACGAAGGTATGTAATGAGTTTGGGAAAGCGATTGTTCTGGAAGACGACATTGCCACTTCCACCTATTTTTTAACATATATGAACGATGCGCTTAATCATTATAAGAATAACGAAAAGGTAGCCAGTATTCATGGTTATATATATCCGACTCAAGGTTTACCTGAAACGTTTTTCTTGAGAGGCGCTGATTGCTGGGGTTGGGCCACCTGGAAAGAAAAGTGGGGCTTATTCAACTCCGACGGAGTTCAGCTCTTAGACGGCCTTAAAAGGCAGAAACTTTTAAAACGCTTTAACTTCAATGATACCTACCCGTATTCTCAAATGTTAAAAGATCAAATAGATGGAAAAAATGATTCCTGGGCTATCCGTTGGCATGCTAGCGCTTTCTTGAACAACCTGTATACCCTATATCCAGGTAAATCCCTTGTTGAAAATATTGGTAATGATGGTAGTGGTACGCATTGCAGCAATACTGAAATTTTCACATCGAACTTATCTGATTCCAAGATTAGTCATTTCCCCGAGACAGTTGAGGATGATTTGCTAGCAGTGAAGTTGATTGAAAAATATTTTAAAGCGCAACAAAACAAGTCAATGAATATTTTACGTAGAATAAAAAGAAAGCTGGGACTTTGACTCTAAGAAAAATATTGAAACCATTCTGCCCTCCAATTCTGCTTAAGGTATTTGCATTTTTTCGAGGGAACAGAATTCGATTTATTGGTGATTATGCCCACTGGAGCGATGCTCAGAATCAAGCCATAGGGTATGACAGCGACAATATCTTCGAGAAGGTTAAAGAGTCCACGCAAAAAGTAATTTCTGGACAAGCGGCTTATGAAAGAGATTCTGTTTGTTTTTATGAGCCAGCATATCGCTGGCCTTTATTAGCCTGCTTATTATTTATTGCAAATAAACAAAATAACAAACTTAACATTATTGATTTTGGGGGTGCATTAGGCAGCCTGTATTATCAGCATAGGGATTTCCTGAGTACGATTCAAGAAGTAAACTGGTCTATTGTTGAGCAGTCTCACTATGTAGAATACGGAAAAAAACAATTACAGAATAAACATTTAACATTCCACTCGACCTTAGCCGAAGGCGTCAGGGGTGACAAAGGAGATGCAATCCTTTTATCCAGTGTGCTTCCATACATTGAAAATCCGCGGCAATTATTAAGTGAAATTGCCAAGTTTGAATTTCAATATATTTTGATTGATAGAACCCCCTTTATTCAATCAGAAAAAGATAGATTAACTGTACAGAGCGTTCCAGAATCCATTTATAAAGCTAGTTATCCTGCTTGGTTCTTTTCAGAAAGTCAGTTTGATAAACTCATGCAAGAGTTAGGATACAAATGCATCTATGAGTTTAGTTGTGATGATGATTTTGAACTAGGAGAAGTTAAAGGTTTCTTGTTCGAAAGAATCTCCTGATAACCTTTAACCCCAAATCCTCTCTGTTTTCTTCGGTTACCATTGCACCTGATGGACATTTGCAATGGAGAATTAGCTAAGTAAATCCAGAGCATTTAACCCAGCTGAAAGAATTTATACATGGAGCATTACGTCACCCTTTTTGACAGCGGGTTTCTGCCCTCTGGCTTATGTTTACACAGCTCTCTCTTGCAGCATTCATCCAGTTTCACTTTATGGATAGTATGCATGGATAAAAAGGTAGAGCAGCAGCTTGCTGAGCTGAACCTATCACAGGTCAAACTGATTCCTTTAGAAGTGGCTGAGAATGATCGCCTGCTTTCCGTTAAAAAAGACAGAAGCAAAGGTGAATACTGCTGGACCATGACCCCATTCACACCAGAAATAGTCTTCAAGCTGGCACCTGAAGCTAAACGCGTGACTTATCTGGATGCTGACCTGTTTTTTTATGACAATCCAGCCTGTTTTTTTGAAGAGTTTGAGAAAAGCCATAAAGGTGTATTGATCACGGAGCATGGATTTGCCCCGGAATATGCGCACTGGGAGGAAGCCAGTGGCAGGTTTTGCGTACAGTTTCTCACCTTCAACAACACCCCCGAGGCATTTAAGGTGATGCACTGGTGGCAAGATGCATGCATAGACTGGTGTTATGCGCGCATAGAGAAAGATCGTTTTGGTGATCAAAAGTACCTGAACCAGTGGCCAGGACTATTCGGAGAGCATGTGCATATCCTTGGGCAAGTGCATAGAACTTTGGCACCATGGAATGTCAGCTTTTATATGGCTAATCAACCTCAAGCGCCTGTGTTTTATCATTTCCACTCATTACGGCTGGCTGGTAAAAGAATTGTCAGGCTTTATGAAGGCTATCAGATCAGCAAACCAGGTATGCTTTTATATCAGGCTTATATCAGCACACTACAAGAAAAACTAAAGCTGCTGAATATGCAACAAATGGATATCCCTTCTTTCCCTGAAAAAATCTCTCTCTTCATGTTGTTAAGAAGATGCCGCGATTTACTTAAAAAAACAGTAAAATACAGTGTTTTAAAATACTAAGACCTTTAAGGCAAATAATATGGCTAAGGTTGTTATCGTACAGCCCTGGTTTACAGCAGTTGGTCACCCCGCTCAATCTATTTTAAATACAGCTAAAGCCTTGTGTGGTTCTACAAGCATTAGCTATTTAGTTTCTGCGCAAGATGGCACCTCTGAAGAACCATTGAATAAGTTGCGTGAACTGGCAAAGGTAGAAAGCTTTAAGGTGGCTACTCCTTCCCTACGTGAGGGGACGCTGAAAGCATTGGTTAAGCTTTTAAAACTGAACAGACAGAAAAGACACTTTCAGCATGTGTTTTTTTTTGATGCGCATCTGGTATTACTCTCCCTTGTTTGGCCTTTTTTTCATGCTGTTTTAAAACCTCAAAGGCTAAGCCTTATCTACCTTATGGGCCCAGAACGTATATTGCGCTCACGGATAGTTACAGGGTTTGTGACTCGTTTTCTGCAGCGTAAAGAAGTATCGCTCTATCTGCGTACTGAAGAGCTTATGGCTGCCTGGCAAAAGGCATTTACCCGCGTAGCACCCGATGGCATACGTTATCTGTCATCGCTGGAATTGCCTGGTCCGTTGCTGCCTATCACGCCACCCACTACTTGTGACCAGATCAAGTTCGGCGTCCTTGGCCAGATCCGTCGGGGTAAAGGACTGGAATGGCTAGTGCCCATGTTTACACGCAGGCCTGAACTAGGCGAGCTTTTAGTCGCAGGCGCATTTAACAATGCCAGCGAGGCTGAAGCTATGGCTTTTTTACAGGACTTCAGTGGCTTCCGTAATGAGTATCTGGCGGATGATACAATGCTGGCAATTGCACAACAACAACACTACTTGCTCATGCTTTACGATCACTGGGATGCCCGGATGGAAAGTGCAGTGCTTTACCTGGCGGCACGTGCGGGTAGGCCCGTGATTGCCTTCGGAAACGGCTGGTGTGGCAGGCAGATAAATGAATATGGTAACGGATTAATTGCCCCCGCAAATCACGCCGATATAGAATCGCTGCTTCAGTCCCTGCCTTCGCCGGCTAGCGCAGAATATTCAAAACTGCTGTTGGGAGTAGAGAAATTCAGGCAGGCGCATTCGAGTGAGAAACTGCGTGGGCATTACCTTAATGAGTTGGTAAATTAAATGTTCTTAGATAATCTCTTACCTGGCTACATGGGTATGTTAGCTGCCCCCTCCAAGCTGCTGAAGCGTTTTTGCCATAGGGAAATGGTGTCATTCGGGTTGCTGGCTAATTTGCATGTGATGAAACGCAGGCAATTAATCTCTGGCATTGATTCAATTTGGGATATCGGGGCCAATCAGGGTCAATTTGCCTTTATGGCCCATTGTGTCTGGCCGCAACTACCTATTTACAGTTTTGAACCTGACCCAGACAGCTTTGAGCATTTGCAGAAGAATTTTGCCAAATATGCCATTCCTGGCCAGCCGCACAATGTCGCATTAGGGGCAGAACAGGCCAGCCTGGAGCTACGTCGTTATGCCAACCCTGTGAACAACTCATTCTTGAACAGGCAGGAGCAGAACGAAAATGAATCTTATGATAAGGTCATTGTAGACTGTAGCACCTTAGATACCCTTCATACAGGCTTGCCAAAAACAAAGGCTGCCTTTCTAAAACTGGATGTGCAAGGCTTTGAACTTGCCGTGATAAAAGGTTCAGCGGAGTTTCTGCGCCATTGCCGCTATGTGCTCGCAGAAGTGTCTTTTTCTTCGTCTTATACCAACGGTGCGCATGCTGACGAAGTGATGCTGGCTTTGCGAGAACATGGGTTCGAATGCATACAAATGCTGGATCTTCTGCGCGATAAACAGACCGGTCATATCCTTGAAGCAGACATGCTGTTTGTAAATAAGCGTTTGGACAACCCTCAATGAAGATAAGCATTGCAGTGCCCTCTTTCAATTATGCGCGTTTTCTCAGGCAATGCCTGGACAGCTTAGCTACACAATCACATCAAGACATCGAAGTCCTCATTGCAGATGGTGGCTCTAGCGATGGCTCGGTAGAGATCATAGAGGCCTACTGTCAGGCAGACCCTAGATTCAAATTCGTCAGCCGCTCCGATACTGGCCAGGCGGATGCGATCAAACGGGCATTTGCACATGCCAGCGGCGATATTTTTTGCTTTCTTAATGCAGATGACTGTTTCCTGCATAGTGATGTTTTCAGCACAGTGGTGGATGATTTTAAAAAGCATACGCAAGTCAGCGTCCTCACTTATGGCGGCGACTATCTGGATGCCGAAGGCAGCAAAATAAAACGGATCAATTACCGCTACCACCCTATGGATGGCTTTCACTGGATGCGCTATAGAACCGCCATCATCCAGCCAGCAACATTCTGGCTGAAACATGTTTACAAACCTGAAGAGTGGCCATCCAATTACCACTTTGTCTTTGATGTTGTGTTTTTTTATCAAGCCTATCTTAAATATCAATGGCTGGAATCCTCAACGCCGGTGGCGGGCTATCGCTTGCATGGAGAAAACAAGTCTATGTCAGTAAAATCAAAAAGGATATTTGAGCTGGCGGCTTTTGAAGAGCTGAAATTTGGAAACGGTTCTTTCAGGTCACGCTATTTGAAAGCACTCGCCCGACTGATCGCGAAACTTGAGACTATGGATAGTTTAGGTAAAAAACTTACTCATGCGATCTACCTGTTCAATAATAGCCTGTCATTCCTCAGCTTTTACCGTATTCCCGGAATTTAAATCAGATGAAAATTTCAGTGATAACGGTTTGCTATAACAGTGCCGAGACCATTCAGGACACCCTCACCTCCATCGCAAGTCAGGACTATCCAGATGTAGAGCACATCGTGGTGGACGGCGGGTCAAAAGACGACACGGTAGCAATGGTGAAAGCTGCATCCCGTGTGACAAGATTCATCTCCGAACCGGATAATGGAATTTACGATGCCATGAATAAAGGCATTGCAATGGCAACCGGTGATATTGTCGGCACACTCAATGCAGATGATTTTTATATTGATAACACCGTATTAAGCCAGGTAGCGAATGTATTTTCTGACCCATCAGTAGATATTTGTTATGCCGACCTGGTGTATGTCTATGCCAAAAACACCAATAGGATTCTCCGTTACTGGCAATCACGGCCGTTTGAGCAAGGACTATTTAAAAAAGGATGGATGCCAGCGCACCCCACTTTCTTTGTGCGGCGAGAAGTGTATGAGCAATGGGGTAATTTCAACCTGGACTTCCCTCGTCAGGCAGACTTTGAATTGACCATGCGTTTTTTGGAGGTCAATCAATTAAAATCAGTCTATATCCCGAGAATCTGGGTAAGAATGCGCGCTGGTGGAGCATCCAACAATAGTATCAGGGGAATTATCAAAGGCAATATAGAAGCCTATCGTGCATGCAAACTGCACCGTCTTGAAGTAGGCCCTTTTTTTATAGCCAGAAAAATCCTTTCGCGCATCCCACAGTTTTTTCGTAGAGCGGTTTTCAGATAATGCAACTGCTGATCACAGGTGCCAGTGGTTTTGTCGGACAAACATTAGCTAAGCATTTATCCGCTAATGGCAGTGTTTTCAAGGCCATACAACGCGAAGCACTTGATCCGGAATCATATCCGGGTACATATGAATGTATCATTCATTTAGCGGGACGTGCCCATGTGATGCACGAGACGGCAGCGGATATTTATCATGCATATGCCGAGGTCAATATTGACTACACGCTCAAAGTCGCTGAGTTGGCAAGCCGCCTCAAGATAAAGCGTTTTGTATTTATCAGTTCTGTAAAAGTCAACGGCGAGTCATCTGCCCGGCCTTACACCGAAACAGATTTACCAGCACCTTTAGACGAGTACGGCCAGACCAAGCTAGAAGCAGAAATCAAGCTGAAAGAATTTTGTGCAGCACACCAGATGGAGCTAGTGATCATTCGTCCTCCGCTGATTTACGGCCCTGGGGTTAAAGCTAACTTCAGGCAATTGATCCAACTGTGTTTATTGCCTATTCCTATGCCTTTTGCCGCTGTGGACAACAAAAGAAGTTTTATCAGCGTGGATAACCTTGCCGATTTTATTGTTTTATCGAGTTGGCATCCCCACGCTGCGGGCCAGACTTTTCTGATCTCAGATGGCGAAGATGTCTCTACCGCGACATTGATTAAAACCATACGGCAGGTCAGCAAAAAACATTCACTGCTTATCCCTTTGCCTGTTGGAATGCTGACGCTGCTATTCAAATTGATCGGTAAATCCAGCCTGGCGTTGCGATTAATGGGTTCGCTGCAGGTGGATATCACTAAAGCGAAAACATTATTAGGGTGGCAACCAAAAATCAGCTTTCATGAAGGTATTGTACGGACATTAAAAGAATAACCATGTTGAAAAGACTACTAGATATATTTCTGACACTGTGCGGAATAGTCGTGTTACTGCCGTTAATTACCATCACTTATCTGTTGGTGAAACTGAGCTCTGCCGGGCCAGCTTTGTACTGGAGCCAGCGTGTAGGTAGGGAAAACCAGCTGTTCCTGATGCCGAAATTCCGTTCCATGCGCATAGGCACGCCACAGATCGCCACCCACCTGATGAATCAGCAGGCTGACCCGGATGCATATTTGACTCCAGTCGGTAGCTTTATCCGCAAGACCAGCCTGGATGAACTGCCGCAGTTATGGAGTGTGCTGAAAGGTGATATGTCCATAGTCGGGCCCCGCCCGGCCCTGTTTAATCAGGATGACCTGATCAGCCTGCGCACTGAGAACAATGTACATACCCTGAAACCGGGTATTACCGGTTGGGCACAGATAAATGGCAGGGACGAGATCCCTATCCCGGCCAAAGTGACACTGGATGCTTATTATCTTGCGCATCAGTCACTGTGGCTGGATTTTAAAATCATCCTGCTGACCATACTCAAAGTGTTAAGACGTGATAACATCACGCATTGATCGACCTTAACAAACGTTTAAATGCTCAAACTGCCTGCTCGCTTTTTATCTGTACTCGCCTATCTGCATGATGGTCTGGCACTGGCATTGGCCTGGTGGGTGGCATTTCTATTGCGCTTTAACTTTGCTGTGCCTCCGGTGTACATAGGTTTTTTTCTAGCAAGCCTGCCAGCCATCTTTATTGCTTACAGCATCTGTTTTAAAACGTTTGGTCTCTACCGCGGCCTTTGGCGCTTTGCCAGCCTGCCGGATCTGAAGCGTATCGTACGTGCGATCGCCTTTGGTGCGCTGCTCACCGCCAGCTTTGCTTTGATCGCGCACCCTGCTGTCATCATTCCACGATCAGTGTTGTTCATACACCCGATGTTGCTGGTGATCATGATGGGCGGTAGTCGTTTTCTTTATCGCTCGTGGAAAGAAAGACGTTTATTTAACAACGTTGCTGCGCAAGGCAAGCCTGTCATCGTGATTGGGGTGGAAGACAGCTCGCTTAACTTGATCAAGGAGTTAAGCAAGAGCCCGGAATGGCGGGTGGTGGCGATGATAGACCCGAATGGCAAGCTGGTGGGGCGTGAGATCATGCACACCAAGGTTGAAGGCAACCTGCAGGACATTCCGCAGATCGCCGCGCGGCATGCTTCCCTGCATTGCATGATCGCCATGCCGGGCAGCCGCCATGAGGTACGCCGGCTGGCGGTTGAAGCGGCGCGCCAGGTGGAGGGCATGGAAGTCCTGACCTTGCCGGCCATGTCAGACCTGATCAGCGGCCGTGTCAGTTTGTCGCAGATCCGCAAGATCGATGTCGAAGACCTGCTGGGGCGCGATGTGGTGCAACTGGATACACATGGCCTGAGCAGCATGCTGGCGAACAAAGTGGTGCTGGTATCCGGTGCTGCCGGTTCCATAGGCTCAGAGTTGTGTCGCCAGATTTTAAGTTTTCATCCTTCTCAGCTGATCTGCCTGGATATTTCCGAGTACTCGCTGTATACGCTGCAACAGGAATTCAGCCAATTGTGCACGGATACCGAGCTGGTATACGTGGTTGCCGATGTGAAGAACCGTGTGCGTATCCAGCGTGTGTTGCAGAACCATCAGCCAGACGTGGTACTGCATGCCGGGGCCTATAAACACGTGCCCATGATGGAACATTTTAATGTGGTGGAAGCGTTACAGAATAATGCTTATGGCACTTATCAGATCGCTGCCGCCTGCCAGGCAGCGCGGGTACCTACCTTTGTGCTGGTTTCTACCGACAAAGCCGTCAACCCGACCAATGTCATGGGCGCCAGCAAACGCCTGGCCGAGCTGATCTGCCAGGGATTGCAGCACAGGGAAAAATCCATCACCCGCTTTATTACGGTGCGCTTTGGCAATGTGCTGGGCAGTAGCGGCAGCGTCATCCCCAAATTCCGCGAGCAGATCGCGCATGGCGGCCCCATCACCATCACCCACCCTGAGATCACGCGTTACTTCATGTCCATCCCCGAGGCGGCACAGCTGGTATTGCAAGCCGCGACTATGGGCAAAGGCGGCGAAGTATTCGTGCTGGACATGGGCACGCCGGTCAAAATCATAGATCTGGCCCGCGACATGATCAAGTTATCAGGGTTGCAGGAACAGGACATCAGAATAGAATTCACCGGCCTGCGTCCCGGCGAAAAGCTTTATGAAGAGCTACTGGCAGACGATGAAAATACACTGCCGACCAGCCATGAAAAGCTGCGCATCGCACAGGCGCGTAGCGCTGACAGTACCTGGTTAGCCAATCTGATGGAATGGTTGATCAATAGCCCGCACCAGACCGAAGCGCAACTCAAGCAAGATCTGCAACGCTGGGTTGAAGAATACCAGCCTGATACCCGCCCGGCACCCAGCATTTCATTGCGTGGCGATAGCTTGTCGCTGGACAGCCTGCCCTCGCCTTCGCAGCAGATACACTGATTTCGTTTAATCACTGAAACCGCCCTGCCCGGCTTTGCGGCGGCACCCTGCTTAGCGCAGACCAACGCTCAACGGCTTGCAAGCACCCAGAGCACAGGGCACACCAGTTGGAAACATGACTCGTGCCTTTCGCTGTTGCGCTATCGATTGCATGATCAGCACACTAGCCATCCATAAGCAGTCATGTATAGACCTTGTCATATTCTTTTATTTACGCATTAAACGTAGTCTATGGTTTGATGTCGTTTACAATGTAGCCCCCGATCAACAACCACCGCGCCAACAGCCTTTATGCCTCATATCACGCTTGATAATGCTAGCCTAGCATTCGGTCATCATGCCTTGCTTGCCCAGGCTTCATTTCAGTTAGACCCGGGCGAACGGGTCGGCTTGATCGGGCGCAATGGCGCTGGTAAATCCAGCTTGCTGAAAGCCATCGCCGGCACCATCAAACTCGATGAGGGCACCGTGTGGCGGGCACCTAGCGTGCGCGTGGTCTATGTGCCACAAGAGCCTGAGCTGGATGATACGCACACCGTATTTGAAGCGGTGGCAGAAGGCCTGGGCAGCCTGCAGCAAACCATCATAGACTACCATCAGGTCACCCATGAGATGGGCATGCCGGATGCGAATATCGAAGTGCTGATGGAACAGATGCAGGCACTGCAGCATGAAATGGATGCGCAGAATGGCTGGGTGGCGCAATCACGCGTGGAAACCGTGCTCAGCCGCCTCAAGCTGGATGCAGATGTCCTCGTCTCCACACTCTCCGGTGGCTGGCGCAAGCGCGTAGCGCTGGGGCGTGCGCTGGTTGCAGAGCCGGAAGTATTACTACTGGATGAGCCGACCAACCACCTGGACCTGGAAGCCATAGAGTGGCTGGAAGATCTGTTACTCGGGTTTAATGGCAGCGTGTTGTTCATTACCCATGACCGCCGCTTTCTGGACAAGCTGGCCACACGCATCACCGAACTGGACCGCGGCAATCTGACCGACTTTGTCGGTAACTTTTCTCAATATCAGGTTAAAAAAGAAGAGCTGCTCGCCGTTGAAGAGACCCATGCCGCCAAATTCGATAAATTTCTGGCCC
The DNA here is from genome assembly GCF_042676265.1 of Methylophilus luteus. Taxonomy (NCBI): domain Bacteria; kingdom Pseudomonadati; phylum Pseudomonadota; class Betaproteobacteria; order Nitrosomonadales; family Methylophilaceae; genus Methylophilus; species Methylophilus luteus. The sequence continues at coordinate 525,969 of NZ_JBHTKB010000001.1, read as the reverse complement.
AGGAAGAAGTCTGGATACGCCAGGGCATCAAGGCCCGCCGTACCCGTAATGAGGGGCGCGTGAGAAGGCTGGAGGCGTTACGCCTGGACCGTGCCGCCAGGCGCGAGCGTCAGGGCGATGTCAAGCTCAACCTGGATGCTGGCGAACGTAGTGGCAAGCTGGTGGCAGAACTGGATAAAGTCTATAAGTCATATGGCGACAAGGCATTGATCAAAGGTTTCAGCACCCGTATCTTGCGTGGCGACAAGATAGGCCTGCTGGGGCCCAACGGCATAGGCAAATCCACCTTGCTCAAGCTTATCCTGGGCGATATCGAAGCAGACAGCGGCGATATCCAGCGCGGCACCAAAGTCAATGTCGCTTACTTTGACCAGATGCGTGAGCAGCTAGATGAAGAGGCTACGCTGGCCGACACCATCAGCCCGGGTTCAGATTTTGTCGAGATCGGAAATGAACGCAAACATGTGATCAGCTATCTGGAAGACTTCCTTTTCCCGCCGCAACGCTCACGCTCACCGGTCAAATCGCTCTCTGGTGGCGAACGCAACCGCTTGCTGCTGGCGCGCCTGTTTGCCCGCCCGGCCAACGTGCTGGTGCTCGATGAACCGACCAATGACCTGGATATTGATACGCTGGAGTTACTGGAAAACCTGCTACAGGATTACACTGGCACCCTGTTCCTGGTCAGCCATGACCGCGCGTTTCTTGAAAACACCGTCACCCAGGTGATCGCGTTTGAAGGGCAAGGCAAATTAACCGAATTCGGTGGTGGCTACGATGACTGGCTGAGATTCAGCCAGGACAAAAGCAGCAAAGCCGCAGCCACGCCCAAGGCAGCTGCCGCGCCAGCATCACAACCAGCATCACAGCCTGCTGCAAGCGCCGCGCGCAAAACGCTGAGCTATAAGGAGCAGCGTGAACTGGAGTCGTTACCGGCTGAGATAGAACTGCTGGAACAGGAACAAGCGTCTATCCAGACACAATTGGCGCAAGGCGATATTTACAAACAGGCACCAGCCCAGGCAAAGACCTTGCAGGACAGACTCAGCGAAATTGAAACATTGATCTTGCAGAAACTGGAACGCTGGGAAGCACTGGAAAAGCAGCAATAAGCCAGCAACAACATGGAATATTTGTAGCCCAGCTTATTTAGCGAGCCACATGAAAAAAGCCGAATCAGATAGATTCGGCTTTTTTATTAAATAGATAAGTAGCTGCGCAGAGCGGCTTAGACAGAAAAACTGGCGCGTGAGCTATTGCCACCGCGTGACTGGCCATTTTTGCCATACATTTGTGTGCTGTTGCTGGTATTACCCTGCAATACATCCAGTTTTTCCTGGTTGCGCTGAAAATGCTTGTTGATCAGCACGCCGTTCAGGCGGTTAAGCTCTTTGGCTTGTGCCAATTGTTTCTGAAATTTGATCCAAGCATCATCCATGACAGGGCTGGAACGTAGCTCCAGCCATTTGGACATACCGTTTTCATTCGCCTCAAAGCCTGCAGCTGCCAGCGCGGCATAGCGCACATTTGCGGCCTCACCCAAGGCTTGCAGCAGCTCTACCCGCTTGTCTACCATCTGTTCTATGGTATCCAGGTCAGCAGAGACCAGTGCCGTCTGCTCGTTATGCAAATCCTGTATCAACTCGGCCACCAGCGTGGCATCGGCTTCAAAACTAATGGCCGGAACTGAACTGCGATTTGCATTACTCATAAGGTCATCCTTTATTCGGTTGTATCAAATCTTTGACGGTTTGCAGCAAACCATCCGCCACTTTGGCAGTGTCTACAGAAAAATCACCACGTGCGATGGCCGCTTTGATCTCTTCCACCTTATTGGTGTCAAAGACTTCACCGTTAGCCAGACCGGCTTCCAGTGATTGCAACTGTACCGAAGCCGCTGACAAAGTCACATTATCTGACGATGCGCTGCCCGCTGTGCCCGTTGTTTTTTCACTGCTTTTGCTGTTGCTGCTTTTATCCAGTACCGGTTTATCCACGGTACCAAGTTTCTTAATGGAGTCTGAAATATTCATGCCGAACCTCTGTCTCTGTTTGTCTGGATGTAAGGGTGTCTAAACCCTCAATTGTTAACAGTACTAACGACATAGTTTAAGCGAACTTTAGTGCTTAATATACTTTTTATCTCAAGTTTATGATCACTAAGCATTTTTTGGCTCTCAAACGATCTAAAAACGCACATCGACTTTTCCGGAAGCCTGCGCCACACCTTTGATCACCTGGCCACTGCTGACTTTCACATCTACCACCTGGCCGACATTGGCTGTTTGCATGGCGGTGCCATCTGCCGAGATGACGAATCCTTCACCACGGCTGTTTAACTGCACCATCTGCCCCTGCATGATCACCGGCATCGCTTTCAGCAGCTCAGGTCTTAATACAGTGCCCAATGGCATATTCAATGAAGCTTTTTTACCTTCCAGCATAGACAGGTCGGTAATGATCCCTGACGGTAGTTTGGTCAGGTCACCGGTCTGCATCACCACATCTGAAGCCTGCACGGGTGAACCCTGGCTGACCGGTAAGCCGGTGACGGCGAATTCGCCCCATACCTGCACATCAGCCTGCACATATAAAGTCCATGGCTTGCTGGCAGACTGCAGACAGCGCACACCGATATGGGTCTTGCCCCACAGGCGTGCACCCTGCACGGTAAACGCTTCCATCAACTCACATTCCGCAATGCGGATGCGGTTATCCAGCGGCTGGATCTCAATATTCACTTTACCCGGATAACCCTGGGTCTGGCCTTGCACATACTGCATCACCGTCTGGTAGACACGCGACTGCATATCGCTGGCAGCCGTAGCCACCACGCGCTGGTTAGTCGCAACTGCATTGTTGGGCAGACGCTCAGCAGCCTGGGCATCACTGACAAACAGCCAGATCAGGCCAGGGACCACTGCAGCAAGAATGTTAGGCAGACGAGGTTTCATGGAGACACATTCTACGCATCACGGGCGTAAGTCATTCATGAAATAGAGGCTATTTCCCCCTCTTAATCCAACAATCATTATTGTCTTCGCCGCGTACACTTAGCACAGCTAGTAAAAGTCATGTGTGCGTGAAAGCAGGCCCGCTTATCAGGGTTAACGACGGCAGATGGCAAAACTTTAAGAGTTTTTTTCGGGAACACCCGGGGAAAGGAAAAGACGATGATCAACAAACTGGATGCTGCGCTGAGTTTTCACCAGACGGCCCTGCGCGTGCGCAATCAGCGTCAGGAACTGCTTGCTTCTAACATCGCCAACGCCGATACACCGCAATACAAGGCACGCGACATAGACTTTAAATCTACCATGCAGGCGGCATTGCAGCAGAGCACAGGCGGCCAGCCTGCGCAGCAGCCGGCCGGCCTGTTACAACAGACCAGCAACGGCCATATGGGTGCGGCTGGCGGCAATGGCAACCTGTCTTCCAGCGACGTGCTGTTCCGCTCTGTGCTGCAGGGCTCGGTAGATGGCAACACGGTAGATATGGACGTAGAACGTAATGCCTATGTAGATAACGGCATCCGTTATGAAGCCAGCCTGACCATGATGTCTGGCCAGATCAAGAAGATGCTGTCGGCGATCACCGGCCAGTAAGTTAAAGGAGCAAGCATATGTCTTTATTCAATGTATTCAAGATTTCCGGCTCGGCCATGAGTGCGCAATCGCTGCGCCTCAACACCGTAGCCAGCAACCTGGCCAACGCCGATAGCGTGGTCAGCTCGGATGGCAAACCTTATCAGGCCAAGCAAGTGGTGTTTAAAGCGGTGCAGGACGCAGCCAGCAACACCAGCACGGTGCGGGTAGACCGCGTGATCGAAGATACCAAGCCCGGCAAGATGGTCTACGACCCCAAGAACCCTATGGCTAACAGTGATGGTTACCTCACCATGCCTAATGTGAATGTCACCGAAGAAATGGTGAATATGATTTCAGCATCGCGTGCCTACCAGAACAACGTGGAAACCATGAATGCTGCCAAGTCCATGCTGCTCAAAACACTCAATATCGGTCAATAACCTTATATAAGGATTCTTTAACATGACAACCGTCAACACCAACAACCAGGTATCGCAGGACATTCTCGATGCGGTCAACAAAAAAAGCAGCAGCAAGGGTACCACTGTCGATGAAGCGCAAGACCGCTTCATGACACTGCTGGTGACCCAGATGAAGAACCAGGACCCGCTCAACCCTATGGATAACGCGCAGGTGACCAGCCAGATGGCGCAACTGAACACGGTGACCGGCATCAACAAACTGAATGACACCATGAGCAGCCTGATCAGCAGTGTGCAACTCGGCCAGTCTTACCAGGCGACCAGCATGATAGGCCACAGCGTACTGGTTTCCGGCAATAGCCTGAGCCATACCGACAAAGGCGGCTACTTTGGTGTGAACGTGCCTAACGGTGCAGATACGGTATCAGTGAATATTAAAGATGGCGCAGGCCAGGTCGTGCGTACCCTGAGCTTTGGCAAACAGGATGTAGGCGTGAACGCGCTGAGCTGGGATGGCAAGGCCACCGATGGCACTGTTGCACCAAGTGGCGACTACACCTATGAGATCACCGCCAAGATAGGCGACGCTACCACCACCGCCACCGCTCTGAGCCTGGCGCAGGTACAAAGTGTGTCTAACAGCAGCAGCGGCATCAAACTGAACCTGAGTAACAACTCGGCAGTCGCGGTGTCTGACGTCGTCGAAATCTTCTAATCGATATTTTAATTTTTATTTGCAGAATTTAGTCTTTCTCCAGGAGATCACATCATGAGTTTTCAACAAGGTCTAAGTGGTTTGAACGCAGCTTCCAAACAGCTGGAAGTCATAGGTAACAACGTATCCAACGCTAACACCGTCGGTTTTAAACAGTCACGCGCCGAGTTTTCAGATATGTTCGCCGCTTCGCTGATAGGCAGTGGTGCGGCACAGATCGGTATCGGTACCAAGCTGGCCAATGTGGCGCAGCAATTTACCCAAGGTAACATCACTGCGACCAACAACACCCTGGATATCGCCATCAACGGCGGCGGTTTCTTCCGTCTGAGCAACAACGGTGCGGTGTCTTATACCCGTAACGGCCAGTTCCAGCTCGATAAAAACGGTTTTATCCAGACCAGTGATGGCAACCGCCTGATGGGTAACCCTGCCGGCAGCATGAACGGTTCATCCCCGGTCGAACTGCAGATCGATACCAGCGACCTGAAACCAGTGACCACCACCGAGATCACCGGCCAATTCAACCTGAACTCCGAAAGCCCGGTCATCGATCAAACCGTGCGCCCTTTTGATCCGCAAGACCCACAAAGCTATACCAACGCCACCGCCATTAAAGTCTATGATGACCTCGGCAATGCGCATAATATCCAGAGCTATTTCGTGAAAACTGCATCGAATAGCTGGCGTTTATACACCACGGCTGATGGCACCAACATCACCCCTGCCCCTGTGCCGGTCATGAACTTCTCCGGCACCGGTGTCTATGACACTGCCACCTCCACGGTTGGCAACATCACTTTCACGCCGACTACAGGTTCAGGCCCGGTCACTGTGGCTATGGATTATTCCAACAGCTCACAATACGGTGCAACATTCAGCGTCAACAAACAAAGCCAGGATGGCTACACTTCTGGCCGTATCGCCAGCTTTAGCGTGGGCGATGACGGTGTCATCCTCGGCCGTTATACCAACAATGAAACCAAGCAACTGGGTCGTGTGGTGCTGGCCAACTTTGCCAACCCAAATGGCTTGAAATCCCTGGGTGGCAACCAATGGCAGGCGACTAACGAATCTGGCGCTGAGTTGATAGGCGCACCTGGCACCAGCACCATGGGTGTGCTGCAATCGTCTGCCCTGGAAGACTCTAACGTGGACCTGACTGGCGAGCTGGTGAACATGATCACCGCGCAACGTATCTACCAGGCCAACGCGCAAACGATCAAGACCCAGGATCAGGTATTACAGACCCTGGTCAACCTGAGATAACTCGTTAACTAGACACTGACTTAACCCTGAATCTTAATATTGAATGACTGAGGAGCTGGTATGGATCGCCTGATTTACACTGCAATGACAGGGGCCAAACATATTCTTGAGCAACAGGCCACGACTGCCCATAACCTGGCAAACGCGACCACCACCGGCTTTAAGGCACAGGTAGATAGTTTCAGGGCGGTGCCGGTACTCGGCGACGGCCTGCCTACCCGCGCTTTTGTGGTGGATGCCACGGTAGGCACCGACTACAAATCCGGTGCCATCCAGCAGACCGGCCGCGAACTGGACGTCGCCGTCACCGGCGAAGGCTGGATCGCGGTGCAGCGTGCCGACGGTTCCGAAGGTTATACCCGCAACGGTGCGTTGAAGATCAATGAAAACGGCCAGCTGCAGACCTCTACCGGCCTCAATGTGATGGGCGATGGCGGCCCTATCAGCATTCCGCCGGATTCAGCCATTGCCATAGGCAAAGACGGCACTATTTCCACGGTCAGCAATTTAACCACTCCCAGCCCAAGCACCATCATCGCCAGGATCAAGCTGACCAACCCGCCGCCTAACACCATGAAACGCGCTGACGATGGCGTGTTCGTGACCAGCACTGGTCAGGCAGCACCGGCTGACGCCAATGTCACAGTTGCCGGTGGCGCGCTGGAAAGCAGCAATGTCAACGTAGTGGAAACCATGGTCAATATGATCAGCCTGGCACGTGGTTTTGAAATGCAAATGAAGATGCTGGAAAACGCGCAAAACAACGCCGGAAAAGCCGATCAACTCTTCAGTTTGAATGGCTAATGCCTGTATTACTATTCAGGTATGAAAATGGGTGACCCCTCAAGGAGCAAACAATGATACGTTCATTATGGATTTCAAAAACCGGTCTGGATGCGCAACAAACGCAAATGGACGTGATCTCACATAACCTGGCCAACGTCAGCACCAGTGGCTTCAAGAAATCACGCGCTGTATTTGAAGACCTGCTCTACCAGAACATCCGCCAGCCGGGTGCGCAGTCCTCACAGCAGACCCAGTTACCCAGCGGCCTGCAACTGGGTACCGGCGTAAAACCGGTGGCAACAGAGCGTATCTTTACCCAGGGTAACCTGCAACAGACGGATAACAGCAAAGATGTGGCTATCCAGGGTAATGGTTTCTTCCAGATTCTGATGCCGGATGGCAGCACTGCCTATACGCGCGATGGCTCTTTCCAGATGGATAGCCAGGGCCAGCTGGTGACTTCCAGCGGCTTTCCGGTGCAACCTTCCATCACTATCCCTGCCAATGCGCAAACATTGTCCATAGGCCGTGATGGCGTGGTTTCTATCACCACAGCGGACTCCACTGCTTCGACCCAGATCGGTCAGATCCAGCTGGCGACTTTTATCAACCCGACCGGCTTGCAGTCTAAAGGTGAGAACCTCTATGTAGAGACCACCGCTTCGGGCAACCCTAACACCAACACCCCTGGCTCTAACGGCGCAGGCTTGCTGCAACAGAACTACCTGGAAACATCCAACGTGAATGTGGTCGAAGAACTGGTGAGCATGATACAGACCCAGCGTGCTTACGAGATCAACAGCAAGGCCATCACCACCTCGGACCAGATGCTGCAAAAACTGTCACAAATGTAATCTTTGTTTGAAGGCTATTACTCTTTTAAAGACGAGCACCATGATACCCAGATCGATTATCAGCGTATTGTTTTTACTGGCACTCTCCCTGCTGGGTGGGTGCGCAGTCACGCCTTCCACCATCGTGCAAAAACCGGAAACCCCACGCACCACGCTGGCACGACCCGATGCACGCACCGAAGGCGCCATTTTCAATACTGCCGGTTATCGCCCTTTGTTTGAAGACCGCAGACCACGTTATGTCGGTGATATCGTGACAGTACGCATCACCGAGAACACCACCGCTAACAAGGCTTCTGACAACGGTCAGAGCAAGGATGGTTCAGTCGGCGCTTCTATCACCGGCCTGTTTGGTCATAACGTACCAAAATCAGCCTTTAACGCCACCTCTGGCCTGTCGTTCAAAGACAAAGCCAGTGCCGATGCCAGCAACAACTTCAGTGGTTCTGTCACCGCCACCGTGGTCGACGTATTACCTAACGGTTACCTGGTCATCAGCGGCGAAAAACAGATCGGCTTTGATAAAGCCACCGAGTATGTCAGGTTCTCCGGTGTAGTTAACCCGGACACCATCACTCTCGGCAACGAAGTGCTTTCTACCAAAGTGGCAGATACGCGTGTCGAGTATAGGTCCGCCAGCAAACTGGATGCTGCCGAGGCTTTCTCCATCTTTGCCCGCTTTTTTCTTAGCATGATCCCGTTATAGGAGAGTTGAACATGCCTAGCCTGTTTAACACATACACCCGTACTGCCAAGCGCCTGCTCAGCCTGCTGCTGGCTAGCAGCCTGGTATTGGCCACGCCTGTGGCGCACGCAGAACGCATCAAGGACATCAGCAATATCCAGGGCGTACGCGCCAACCAGCTGATCGGTTACGGTCTGGTCGTTGGCCTGGATGGCACCGGTGACATGACCACGCAAACACCCTTCACCGTGCAAAGTATCATCAGCATGATGAACCAGATGGGTATCACCTTGCCGCCTGGCACCAACCTGCAATTGAAAAACGTGGCTGCCGTGATGGTGACCAGCTCCCTGCCCGCCTTCGCCCAGCCTGGGCAGACGCTGGATGTGACGGTTTCATCCATGGGTAACGCCAAGAGCCTGCGTGGCGGCACTTTGCTGATGACACCGCTCAAAGGTGCTGATGGACAGATTTATGCCATGGGCCAGGGCAACCTGGTGGTAGGCGGCGTCGGTGCTGCAGCCAATGGCAGCTCGGCACAGATCAATCACCTGAGTGTAGGCCGTATTTCAGATGGTGCCACGGTTGAACGTGCCCTGCCTAATACCTTGCTGAATCAGGACCTGGTCAAACTCGAACTGAAAGATAGTGACTTCTCCACTGCCAATAATGTGGTAGAAGCCATCAACAAGAAATTCGGCCCTATGACTGCGCAGGCTGAAAGCGGCCGCGTGATCCAGGTGCGTCCACCGGAAACCATGAGCCGTGTCTCTTTTCTGGCCAACCTCGAAACCATCAACGTGTCACTGGCGGCAACACCGGCCAAGATCATCATGAATGCACGTACCGGTTCGGTGGTGATGAACAAGGCAGTGACGCTGGATAGCTGCGCTGTTTCGCATGGCAACCTGTCTGTGGTGGTGAATACTTCACCGGTGATTTCACAGCCTGGCCCATTCTCCAATGGCCAGACCGTCTCCACGGCTATTTCCGAGATCAATATCAACAAGGAACCAGGCAAAGTACTCAAGTTGAACAATGGTGCCAACCTGGCAGACGTGGTGAAAGCGTTGAATTCGATAGGCACTACGCCGCAAGACTTGCTGGCGATATTGCAGGCGATGAAAGCCGCAGGTGCGCTGAACGCCGAGCTAGAGGTCATCTAAACGAGTCCGCCATGCAACCACGTGTCGACCCTAACAGCCTGGCCATAGATGGCAGCGCGCTAAACGGCCTGAAGAACGCGAAGAGCGATTCACCTGAAGCCATACGCGCCGTCGCGCGCCAGTTTGAAGGCGTGCTGATGAACATGATGCTGAAAAGCATGCGCGACACCGTACCGCAGGATGGCATCACCGATAACGAACAAAGCAAGATGTTCATGGGCATGCTGGACCAGCAGCTGACCACCCAACTCAGCCAGAAAGGCATGGGCCTGACCGAAGTACTGGTCAGGCAATTGAGCAAGTTCAGCCCCAAACCGGCTGAAGAGGCTGACAAGAGCAAGACACAACTGCATGACTCTAAAAACAACCTGGTGAATGGCCTGTCTTCGAGCAACCCTTCTTCAGGCAAAGCGGTACTGATGCAGGCGGCACAGAAGATACGCGAAGCCTACCAGCAATGGGACGCCACCACGCCGGACACCAGCAAGACAGATGACGATACCGCCTGGGCGCGTGGCATACAGGAATTACCACCCCTGATAGAAGAAGCACAACAGAACGTGCAGAACCTGGTGGTACCGCAAGCACCGCTGACCACCGCCATGCGTGAAGTCGCCAACAAGACCCAGCAATTCATACAACGCATGTTGCCGCATGCGCAAGCGGCCAGCAGCGGTTCAGGTATCCCGGCTAAATTCATGGTAGGCCAGGCAGCACTGGAAAGCGGCTGGGGTAAACACGAGATCAAGACCAGCACCGGCCAAAACAGCCATAACCTGTTCGGTATCAAGGCCGATGCCAGCTGGAAAGGTAAAGTCGCCAATAGCGTCACCACCGAATATGTCAATGGCGTCAAGGAGACACGGGTGGAGAAATTCCGTGCCTATGACAGTTACAGCGACGCCTTTAAAGATTATGCCAAACTGATCTCGCAGAATCCGCGCTATGAACAAGCCATGAACAATACCCACGATGCCAGTGCGTATGCCCATGCACTGCAACGTGCAGGCTACGCCACTGACCCGCAATACGGCAAGAAACTGACCCAGGTGCTCAAGAATCTGCAAAGTTAGTATGAAGGAAGCACGGAATAATTGAGCGAGCGAGATGAAGTGCAAGGCGCACGCAACGCAGGAGCCGAGACAACTAACGAAGTGTTGCGGTGCAGGCTAACTCGCGTAGCGATGTTAAGCGTAGCGGCCGTAACCACAGTATGAGTATACGGCGAGGCTACGAGTAGCGTGTAACGCAGCAATTCGCTCGCGCAGACATTTATTCCGTGCTTCCTAAAGAATTAGAAAAAACTGCCGTTAGGCTTATTAATTGTAACTTTACATTGGTGTCTACCGTTCTGCAGGACGTAGGCACATGAGGGCTTTCAAGTATGTCCAACATATTAAATATCGGCAAAAGTGCTTTAAATGCAGCCCAGATCGGCATCTCCACCACCGGGCACAACATTGCTAACGCGTCCACCCCGGGTTATACGCGGCAGGTGATCGTGCAGGCGGCGTCACAAGCGCAGAACTTTGGCTACGGTTTTGTCGGCCAGGGCACCGACATCACCGGTATCAACCGCGTCTATAACGACACGCTGGCCAAACAATTACTGAATACTACTTCTACCAGCAGTGCCAGTAGCGCTTATTACAACAGCATCAACGAGATCAACGGCTTGCTGTCCGACTCGAATGCCGGTTTAAGCCCGGTCATGACCAAGTTCTTCAGTGCGGTCAGTGCGGCAGCCGCCAACCCGACTGATGTCGCTACGCGGCAAACGGTGCTGTCCTCAGCTAACTCGCTGCTGAACCGTTTTTCAGCGGTCAACAACCGGCTCGATGATATCCGCCAAAGCCTGAATACACAGGTTTCAGCCAGTGTGAACACCATCAACAGCTATGCGACTCAGATCTCGCAACTGAACCTGGTGATAGACAAGGCCATGAGTACCACCGGCAACCCGCCTAACGACCTCATGGACCAGCGCGACCTGTTGCTGACCAAGCTCAGCGAGCAGGTCAAAACTACCGTGGTCAAGCAGAGCAATGGCAATTACGATGTATTCATAGGCAACGGCATGCCGCTGGTGGTGGGTGATGATACCTATCCGCTGTATGCGCAATCGAGCTACACCTCGCCCAACCGTCTTGAGATCGCTTATGGCGATAAAAGCACACCCAAGATCATAGACAGCTCCACGCTGGCTGGTGGTGCACTGGGCGGTATCCTGGCTTTCAGGAACGAAACGCTGGATACGGTACAGAACCAGATCGGCCAGCTGGCGATCACGCTGGCGACACAGTTTAACGAGATGCAGCAAAATGGTTACGACCTGAACGGCACTGCCGGGGTGGCGATGTTCAACATCCCGCAACCGCAAACCACCAGCAGCACCAATAACGTGGATAAATCCAAGCTGGCCACCGCGACTTTTGTGCCGGGGCAATCGCAGCAATTGACCAGTAGCGACTACACGCTGAAATATACCGGTGGTCAGTACAATATCATCCGCAATAGCGATAAAGTGGTGACCAGCAGCGCGACCTTGCCGGTGACTGTCGATGGCATTGAATTCAATGTCAACACCACTACCCCGGCTGAAGGTGACGAGTACATGATACGCCCTACCCAGGGTGCGGCGAGCAAGATCACTCTGGCTTTTGATGATGTTGAAAAACTGGCACTGGCCGAACGCGTAGATAGCAATGGCAACGTGGTCGCCTTTAAAGGTGCCGGTGACAATACTAATGGTCTGCGCCTGGCCAAATTGCAGGATGCCGCCAGCGTGCGTCTGCTAGGCAGCAATGCCAACCGCTCTTATGCGCAGGCGTTTGCGCTGATGGTCAGCGCAGTCGGTACCAAAACCAACGAGATGATGGTCACCAGCAAGGCAGATGCGTCTGCGCTTGAAGGCGCTACCAGCGCCATGCAGTCTGAATCCGGCGTCAACATTGATGAAGAAGCCGCCAACCTGTTGCGCTACCAGCAAGCCTACCAGGCCGCTGGCAAAATGATGCAGATCGCCAGCCAGTTGTTTGATGTGCTGTTGCAGCTTGGCCAGTAACATTGTGAAGGATAGTGAATCATGAGAATCAGCACCAATACCATTTACCAGACCGGCACTAACCGCCTGATGGATCTGCAGAACGACCTCAGCAAACTCAACGAGCAGATCTCTTCGGGCAAAAAAGTGCGCACTCCGGCAGATGACCCGGTCGCCGCCGCGCGTATTCTCGAACTGACCAACTCGCAGAACCTGAATAACACCTATGCTGCCACGCGCAATGTGGCTAAAACAACGCTGGAAACCTACGAAACCAATATGACCAGCATCACCAACGTGATCCTGGACGCGCAGGCTTCTTTAGTCGCTGCCGGTAATGGTGCCTATAGCGACCAGCAACGCCAGAATATCGCCAGTGAGCTGCAAGGCCGCCTGGATAGCCTGATCGGCCTGGCGAATACCAAAGACGCACAGGGCAATTATATGTATTCCGGTCACAAGACCGACACCGTGCCATTCGTGTTGAATACCGGGACCGGTGACATGGATTTTCAGGGTGACACCGCAAAACGCGCGCTGCAAGTCGATGTACAACGCCAGATGCCTATCACTTATAGCGGCAGTGAGCTGTTCCAGGCCAACGGCAACGACCTGTTTGCCAACCTGAAAGACATGATCACCCTGTTAAAGACCCCTATCACCGACGCCACCACCCAGAAAACCTTTAGTGACGGGCTGGCAGACACCATCACCAAGGTGCAGGGCGTGCTTGACCAGGTATTGAATGTACGTGCAGACCTGGGCAGCAAACTGAATGAGATAGACACCCTCGATGTGACCGGCAGCGACATGGACCTGCAATACACTGCTTCCATCTCCAAACTGCAAGACCTGGATTACACCGAAGCACTGTCAGATCTGTCCAAGCGCAGTACCATACTGGAAGCGGCACAAAAGTCATATGTGCAGACCTCGCAGCTTTCGCTGTTCGCCTTTATTTAACAGCAATTTATGCCCAGCCTCAAATAAACGAGTAGCCCAAAACAAAAAAGACCCTTGCGGGTCTTTTTTGTTTGCTGCTAGTCATACGACTCAAGCGTTTCTGGATTTCCTGGCTACCATGCCGGCAACCATGATCAGGCCGCCAAATATCATGCCATAAGTACTTGGTTCTGGTACTGAGGTCACAAGCACGTTATCCAGCAAAGCCCCTATGTTATCACCGCCACCATTTTGAAACGATAGCGCTGTATTAGTCGGTGATAAAAAGGAAACTGTTTGAGAAAACTGCTGGAACACGGCAGTACTTGCCAAGGTATATTGCCATGACTGGCCACCAAAGTTCACGGTCACAGTATTTGAATCGCCTCTTTGACTGCCGGCGAGATCAAACTTGATGACATAGGTGCCCGCTGCAAAAATAGCATTGGTAGACAAAAGACCAGGACTAGAGTTAGAGCCGTCCAGATCGATGTATTTACCGTTGCTAGGAAAAAAATCATAAGGAGTATCCCCTATGATATCCACTGTACCACCTGTGACATTCCAACCACCAAAACTACTTGCGGAAGGTATTGCTGCACTGTAAGACTCAAAATCATCGGAAAAAACCACTGCAGCTGACGCAGAACCAATGCCTATGGCATTGATAGAGGCAGCCAATATCATGCTTGAAAGAACTTTCATCACATCTCCCCGAAAAAGTGCTTCATAGTGAAGTACCAGCGTGTTGATATTGAAAGTGCATCGCTGGCAACTCTGACAGGTGCCCCATTATTAACTGAGCGATTGCCGAAACGGACTAATGCCTGGCAGACGAGTATATTGACACACATTATATGGATTAGCTAGTACCCGTATTGACTAGCAGCGACGTCACTATCATGGCAGATAAAACCCTGCTGAAACAATGACTTGGGGAATGCTGAGAAAGCGTGTTTGTGACAGCGGCGGCAGCCGCGTCAGCGTATCACTTGCAGCATCAGTTGCTGTGCATCTATGAGCCAGCGGTTGACTGGGCTGACCAGTGACGGCAGGCTGAGCAAAGTCATCACCAGGCCGACCGAGATGGTGATCGGGAAACCGATACCAAAGATATTGAACTGCGGGGCGGCTTTGGTCAGTATGCCCAGCGCCATGTTGGTGATCAGCAAGCTGGCCACCACCGGCAATGACAATAACAGGCCCTGCGAAAAGATATGGCCGCCGAGTTCGGCGATCACCTGACTGTTCAGTTGCCAGTGTTCGAGCAGGATGGGCATGGTTTCAAAACTCTGCAACATCACCGCGACTACCATCAGATGCCCGTCCAGGCTCATAAATACCATCAGCGTCAACATGGTCAGAAACTGCGCCACCGCCATGGTCTGGCCTTCGGATTGCGGATCATAAAAGCTGGCAAAACCCAGCCCCATGCTCATACCCATCATAAAACCTGCCATCTCAACAGCGGTGAACATCAGCCGCATGACAAAGCCCATGCTGATACCTATCAGCATTTGCGCCAGTAATGAGAGCAGGCCCTGCCAGGACATGACATCGATGGCTGGCACCTTGATAGAAGGCAGGATAGCCAGCGTGATGACGAAACCTATGCCCAGTTTCATGCGATTGGGGATAGAAGGATGGCTGAACAGCGGCACCACTGCGATACAGGCCAGGATGCGGGTCAAAGGCCATAGCAGCTGCACTATCCATTGTTGCAGGTCAGAAGCATGGATGGTCAGCATGATGTGATTTGCGGGCGGGTAAGAATGCTGCTTAAAGCAATGTCAGGCTTAATTGACCAGCTGCGGGATCATGGTGAACACATGGTGCATATAATCCACCAATGTCATCAGCATCCAGTGACCAGCCAGCAATAGCATGGCCATCACCCCCACCAGCTTGGGAATAAACGACAGGGTCTGTTCGTTGATCTGCGTCGCCGCCTGGAAAATGCTGACCACCAGGCCTATCGCCAGTGCGGTACCCAGGATAGGCGCTGCCACCATCAGTGTGGTCTGCATGGCTTCACTGCCTATGGTTAATACTTGTTCAGGACTCATGGTTACTCCTTAAATCGCTATCGATGAACGCGCCAGCACGCGCCATTACATGACAAAACTTTGCGCCAATGACCCCAGGATCAGCTGCCAGCCATCAACCAGCACAAACAGCATCAGCTTGAAAGGCAAGGACACGATCGCCGGCGAGACCATCATCATGCCCATGGCCATCAGGATACTGGCCACCACCATGTCTATAATGAGAAAAGGGATGTAAATGGCAAAGCCGATCTGGAAAGCGGTTTTCAATTCACTGGTCATAAATGCAGGCACCAGGATGCGCAACGGCACTTCTTCCGGGTTATTGATGGCCTGGGTATGCGCCATATTGGCAAACATGGCCAGGTCATTCTCGCGGGTCTGCTTGAGCATAAAGCCTTTGAGCGGCAAGGCACCTCTGTCCAGCGCCTCTTGCATGGTGATCTTGCTCTCGGATAAAGGCTGGTAAGCATCGACATAAATCTTATCGAACACCGGGCCCATGACGAAAAAGGTAATAAATAGCGCCAGCCCGATCAGCACCTGGTTAGAAGGTGCCGACTGCGTGCCCAAAGCCTGGCGCAGTAAAGAAAGTACGATCACAATGCGGGTGAATCCTGTCATCATCAGGATCGCAGCCGGAATAAAGGTCAGCGAAGTGAGCAGGATCAGGGTTTGCAGGCTGAGGGTGTAATCCTGGCCGCCGCCTGCCGCTGGCGTGACTGAGCCTATGGACAAGCCTTCTGCCGCCCAGGCATGTGCTGGCCACAGCCAGATCAGGCCCAGCAGCAAGGGGAATAATATGAATTTCAATACAGAGATTACACGCATGATCAGCACACCCGGAGTTAAGTCATGCCGCCCATGGCCTGGCATGATTCAAAAGATGGAGACAGTGTACGCCAGCCTGCGCTGTTTCAAAGGCTGGAACTAAGCGACTCTAAGGCTTGTTTTTGAAGGATTTGACGGTGTGCTGCATGGCTTGTTGCAGGCGCACCGCGAATGAGGCTTGCATATCGACAGGTGAGCTGCTTGCCGCATGGCTTTGATTCTCTGCCACAGGCTCGCTGGACAATGGCGTGACTTCGCCGAGTGCGGTCATTTGCCCCTGGCCTACGCCGACTACCAGCCAGCGCCCGGCCACTTCCAGCACCACTACCCGCTCGCGTGGCCCCAGCTGTACGCCGCCGACCTGTTTGATCACGCCAGAATTAGAAAGACCCTGCCCCGGCAACACGCGCCGTAACACCCAGGCGATCGCGGCGATCACCAGCAACACGACCACGGTGCCAAACACCATACGGCCCAGGCTATCGCTGGCAGAAGGTGCTGCCGCAGCTTGCACCGCCTCAGCCGAAAACACGGCGGCAGGCCACAACAGGCTGAGTGTGGCGTATGCGAATGACTGGTAATGCTTCATATTTTGCAGGATCAACGGTTGAGTTTACGGATACGTTCGGCCGGCGTGATGATATCGGTCAGACGGATACCAAACTTGTCATTCACCACCACCACCTCACCCTGTGCGATCAGGCAACCATTGACCAGTACATCCATAGGTTCACCGGCCATGCCATCGAGCTCAACCACCGAGCCCTGCGCCAGTTGCAGCAGGTTCTTGATCGAGATCTTGGTACGGCCCAGTTCTACCGTCAGTTGTACCGGGATATCAAGGATGAAATCAATATCATTCTGCGTGCCTTCCAGTTTATTGTTGGCACTGAATTCGTTAAATACGGCAGTCTTGCTGGTCTGTTCCTGCAGGGCTGAAGACTCGGCCTGAGTCTGCTCAGCCAGTGCCGCACCCCAGTCATCTTCGGCGATGGTTTGCACATCACCGCTATCAGACACACCCATTGCAGCCATCGCTGCTTCCATATCATCATCAGCACTGTTACCAGTGGCGGGATCCATAGCCATTATGACTCTCCTTGCAATTGCTCTTGACTACCGTCAGCTCGAATTAATTTTTCAACTTTGAGGGCGTACTGCCCGTTAAATACCCCATAGCGACATTCCATCACCGGGATATTGTCTATCTGTCCTTCAATGGTGTCACTGATATTGATAGGAATCACATCGCCTGCTTTCAGTTCCAGTAAATCTGCCACCGTCATGCGGCGTGTCGCCAGGTTGGCGACTATCTCTACTTCTGCTGCCTGTATCTGTTGGGTCATCATTTTGACCCAACGCTTGTCACCACCGAGGTTTTCGCCCTGCAACGGTGAAGTCAGCAGATCCTTGATCGGCTCGACCATGGAATACGGCACGCAGAAATGCATTTCGCCGCTATTCGGCCCCAGCTCGATATTGAAAGTGATCGCCACCACCACTTCGTTAGGCGTGGCGATATTGGCAAACTGGGTATTCATTTCCGAGCGCAGGTATTCAAACTGCACCGGGTAGACTGGTGCCCAGGCCTTGGCATAAGAATCAAACATCAGGCTCAGGATGCGCTGTATGATGCGCTGCTCGGTCTGCGTAAAATCGCGGCCTTCTACCCGAGTATGAAAGCGGCCATCGCCACCAAACATATTGTCCACCACCAGAAACACCAGTGTAGGGTCCAGCACCATGACGCCGGTGCCACGCAACGGGCTCATGTGGATCAGGTTTAAATTGGTGGGCACCACCAGGTTGCGGATAAAGTCGGTGTACTTGATGATCCTGACCGGCCCTACCGACACTTCTACAGTGCGGCGCAAAAAGTTGAACAGCTCCACACGCAACAGGCGGGCAAAGCGTTCATTGATGATCTCCAGCGTCGCCATGCGGCCACGCACGATACGTTCCTGCGTCGCCAGGTTGTAGTCACGTACACTGGCCTCGTCTTTATCCGACGTGTCACTATCGTCATCACCCTCAACACCTTTGAGGAGCGCGTCGATTTCATCCTGTGATAGAAACTTGTCAGCTGACATGGTTACTCGCTATAAAACTGGGCTTAAACTGATCATTAAAAACAATGGCTTAGTTACTGGATCACAAAAGAAGTGAACAGCACCTGCGTCACCTTGAGTGGCTTGCCACTGGCGGTCAACGGTTTTTTCAACTCTGCCAGCAACTCCGCGCTTAACTGCGTCTTGCCTTCCGGTGTTGAAATATCGGTGGCTTTCTTGCTGGTCAGCAACAACAGTACGCGGTTGCGTAACACCGGCATCTGCGTCTTGAATTTCTCGGCCAGCTCGGCACCTTTGACTTCCACGGTCAGGTCCAGCTGTAAAAACTTGTCATCCGGGTCAGGCAACAGATTCACGGTAAATGTTTCAAATTGCACATAAGTCAAAGCGGTTTTAGGGTCCGCATGGCCTTCAGCCTCGGCTTCCTCTTCATGCTCGCCAGCTTCTGCTTCAGCCTCTTCACCCTCATGGGCAGGTTTAGCTTTGGCGTGATGGGGATCTTCCTTTTTCTGCATCAAAAAGAATGCAGCACCGCCGCCGGCAGCGGCCAATGCCAGTACCACCGCCAGAATGACGATTAATTTCTTCTTCGACTTGGGGGCTGCTGCTGCAGCTTCCGCCTTAGCGGGTTCTTGAGCCATTGCACAAAACCTTTCATGTGAACTTCAAAATAGCGTGAGAGTTTGTGACATTATGCCCATGGCCGGGCGGGAGGGATCGCTGAATAAAAGGCAGAATTCGGTGCTTAATCAGACTTTGTGCAGCGCCAGCCCGCAGACTGGCGCACTTGCTGGATGACTATCAGGCGAAAGTATCGACCAGGCCGCGTGCGACCCTGGTTTTCACTGCTGTCTGCGCAACGGCTGCGGCTTCAGTGTCAGTACCAGCCTCGGCCACCCTGCCGTTGCCTCTGGCGGATTGCTGTTCAAAATGCTGTTCTGCCTGCTGGCCGTTGCCAACAAAGGTGTTGCCCAGTTCCAGGCCTTGTGACTGCATACGGTCACGCAGATCCTGCATACCATCTTCCAGCGCCTGGCGTACCAATGGGTTATCGGTTATAAAACTGGTGTTCACTGACTGGTTATCCACTTTCAGTACGACCTGAATAGGCCCGAGGTCAGGTGGTGACAAGGTCAGGCTGGCCACATCGTCGCCGCTACCGACCATATTCAGCACATGCTGATTCATCGCGGTCTGCCAGCGCTCGTTGCCAAACGGGGTCGCCACTTGCGACATCAGCACATTTGAAGTCTGCGTCACGCCAGCTGCACTCAACCATGGGCTATTAGGCAAAGCCTGTGCCGCTGGCTGGGTAATACTATTCGTGCTTGCTGACTGCGTATCTATATTACCTGCCCTATCGACCGCTTTATCAGCAGCCACAGTTTCCTGCACCGCTTCGGCCACCGATTTGGCGATGTCCAGAGTTTCAGAGAATTGTGATTGTCTGTCAGCCGCAGGCAGCTCGGTGCCTACGCCTGCTGTTTTAGTTTCCGGGCTGATCTGTGCAGCCACACCGGTGGCCACGCTGGTATCAGCCGGCACCGTCACCGCGCTGGCGGTTGTATCCAGTTGCAGTTCGGCGGGTTGCAAAGTGGCTTCATCTGCCACACTGGTTAACGCGCTCTGCTCGCTGACGGCAGTCTGGCCTGCAGGCTGGCGCATCGCCAGCATGGTCTGCATCCACGGTGTCAGGCCTACCGCAGCCGGGTCGGTCGCTTGCAGGTCGGTAATCAGGCGTTTTTTATCTATAGGGGGTTCATTGAGGGCAGCCACGGTCTCGGTGCTGACAGCCGCCTCGTCTACCGGGTCGTTGGCAACCGCAGCCTGGTCCTTGGCATTTTTATCTTCTGCTTTGGCAGCGCCGGCTTTGGCTGGCTCTTTAGCGACAGTTGGTTCTTTAGAGGCATCTTTTTTGGCCAGCTTGGCAGATTCCTGTGCCGATTGCGCATGCATGGTCTCTTTTACCGGCGGGTTGTTCTTGGCAACTGCAGGCGTCGCCGGGTTGCTGGCAGGCTTGTTGGCCTGCTGCAATTGCTTGCGTAAAGCCTGGGCGAACTCATCAGACTGGTTTGCCTGATTCTCCTGCACTGGCGTATTGCCGGATGCCTTTTTCGCTGCATCCGCCGCGGCCAGGTTCAATAAGCTTGCAGAATTTAAAAATGCCATAGTTTTCTCCGCTACGATGCAAGGTTATAAAGTCGTGCGCTTGGCACGGCTGGCAAACTCATCCATCATTTTCTGATCACGCTTGCGCTCGACTTTCTCATGCAGGGTGTTTGCACGCGATATCAGCACTTCATACGACTTTTGTTTACGCTGTTTTTCCTGCAACAGCTGTTGCCGGTGCAGTACCACAGACTGTAATTGTTCGATTTGAGCATTTTGACTCTGCACCGCCGTTTCCAATTGCGAGAAAAAGCCCTGAAAATTGCGGTACAAATCGGCTTTGAGTCCTTTTTGCACGACGTGCTGCCACTGCTGCTCGTATTCCTGCTGATATTGCCCCAGCAATGTTTTCTGCTGCTGGCCTTGTTCCAGCTGCTTCATGGCCTGGGCCAGGGCCTGCATGGCTGCTTCTACCTCATCGCCAGCCAGCTGGCTGAGCAGGGTCAATGTCTGTGTCGATTGTCTGGCCATGGCTGCTGCTTACTTAAGACACCACTTGCGCCAGATGCTGCAGGCTGAACTGCATATCTGCACATTCGTGTATATCCTGCTGCAGAAAGTCATTGATCTGGTCACGTTTTTTGATCGCGATATCCAGCATGGGATCGGCACCGGCCTGGTAGGCACCCACGGCGATCAGGTCCTGGTTACGCAGATAACGTGAGTACAGCTGCTTGAGCAAGCGTGCCTGCTGCTGGTGCTCGCTGCTGGTGATGTTGTGCATGGCGCGGCTGATAGACTGTTCGATATCAATGGCCGGATAATGCCCGCTCTCGGCCAGCGTGCGGTTGAGCACGATGTGGCCATCGAGAATGGCGCGCGCAGAATCGGCGATTGGGTCCTGCTGGTCATCACCTTCGGTCAGCACCGTGTAAAAAGCGGTGATAGAACCTTCGCCGCGTGCGCCGTTACCGGTGCGTTCGACCAGCGCCGGCAATTTGGCAAAGACAGAAGGCGGATAGCCTTTGGTGGCCGGTGGCTCACCGATGGCCAAGGCGATCTCGCGCTGGGCCATGGCATAACGGGTCAGTGAATCCATGATCAGCAAAACATTCTTGCCCTGCTGGCGGAAACGTTCGGCAATGGTGGTCGCATAGCTCGCACCCTGCAAGCGCATCAATGCCGAGACGTCGGCCGGGGCAGCCACCACCACTGAGCGGGCCAGGCCTTCAGGGCCTAATATCTGTTCGATAAACTCCTGTACTTCACGGCCGCGCTCACCGATCAGGCCGACCACGATCACATCAGCTGTAGTGTAACGCGCCATCATGCCCAGCAGCACGCTCTTACCGACGCCGGAACCGGCAAACAGGCCCAGGCGCTGTCCGCGCCCTACTGTCAGCATGGCGTTAATGGCGCGCACGCCTACGTCCATGGTTTCTTCTATAGGTGCACGCATCAGCGGGTTGATCACACGGCCACTCAAAGGTGCGGTGATATCAGTCACTATAGGCCCCAAGCCATCCAGCGGAATGCCGGCGGCATCGACGACACGGCCCAGCAGGCCATCCCCGACCGGAAAGTGGCGTGCGCGGTCTTGCGCACGGCGACGCGGCGGACGGCCGAACTGCGGTTTAGGCAGCGTATCGGTCACATCCATACTGAATACTTTGGCGCCAGGCACCACGCCTTCCACTGCCGTTTGTGGCATCAGCAGCAGGTTTTCGCCATCAAAGCCGACCACTTCGGCTTCAACGCGGCCACCATCTTGCAAGGGGATATAACAGGCGCCGCCTATAGGCATCTTGATGCCGGTAGCGACCATGACCAGGCCGGTGACTTTGATGATACGTCCGGCGACTTCCAGCGGTTCGACCAGATTGATGATCTCGCGGCAATCTTTGAGATAACTTTGCCAGCGCTGGCTGTGTATATTATCCGGGTCTATGTTGGCGGTGTTGCTTTGCGGTGTTTTGTTCGGTGCCTCAGGCGTGGCAGGCTGGGCTTCAGCAGCGGCAGGCTGGGCGGCAGGGTCCACTGCAGCGGGAACTTCAGATTGCAGGTCAGCATCGGGTGCAGTGGTCATGTTTTATATCACTCTTAGTGCGGGACAACATCAGGGGTGGCTAGTATGCGTTTGTTACTCATTGCCTGCTACTGGTTTGTGCCAGTCATCATAGCGTGACAAACCTTGCACCAGCCGTTTCCAGCGCATCTCGTTGGTCGCGTCTATCTGGTTCTCGGCGGTTTCTACCAGACAGCCGCCACGTTCGATCTGGCTATCTTCCACCAGCTGCCAGCCCTGGTCTTTCAACTGTTCGGCGATGCTGGCACGCAGGATCTTGGCATCTTCATGATGCACGATCACGCGCGCTGGCTGTTTGACCTGTGGCAGGTATTGCATGGCATCCAGCACCACCGGCAATATGCTGTTAGCATCGGCTTGCAGCTTGCTTTTGAGCATGGCTTTGGACAGTTCCAGCGCCAGGGTCAGCACCGATTCGGCGATCGCTACATCCTGCATGGACAGCGCCTGCTGGAAATTGGCTGACAATTGCAGCAATTGCGCGCGCTCAGTTTCAATCTCAGTCTGCGCTTTGCCCAGGCCGTCGGTATAGCCGGTCTTGAAACCTGCTTCGTAGGCTTCCTGCCTGACCTGCTTGAGGATATGGCTGACCGTGCGTGCGTTCTCCTCTGCCTGCACCCGGTCACGCCTGACACGCTCGCTGGAAGACACATCGTCAAAACTGGCCATTTCCCAGCGTTGATAAGCGGTCAATTGTTCTTTGGGGGTTGCAGAGGCTACCATGGTTGAGTTTCCTTCAAGAATGCTTTACACATACTGCTCGCTGTCACCTTTGCCGGCCAGCATGATCTGGCCTTCATCGGACAAGCGTCTAACCGTTTGCAGAATGACTTTTTGCTGTGTCTCTACTTCAGACAGTTTGACCGGGCCGCGGCTTTCCAGGTCTTCACGCATCATATCGGCAGCGCGTGAAGACATATTGCGGAAGAATTTTTCGCGCATCTCTTCAGAGGTGCCTTTGAGGGCGACGATCAATACATCGGACTGCACTTCGCGCAGCAATACCTGTATGCCCCTGTCATCAATATCAATGATATTGTCAAACACAAACATCTGATCCATGATCTGCTGCGCCATGGCATCGTCATAACTTTTCAGGCCATCCATCAGTTTGGCTTCGTTCTCGCCGCTGAGGAAGTTCATGATCTCGGCCGCCGTTTTCACGCCGCCTATGGTCTGGCGTTTGAGGTTATCGTTACCGGCCAGCATTTTCAGCATGCCTTCGTTGAGCTCGCGCAATGCGGTAGGCTTGACGCTATCCAGGGTGGCGATACGCAAGATCACATCCTGGCGCAGTCGTTCGGTGAAATGGCCGAGGATCTCGGCAGACTGCTCTGCTTCCAGGTGTGACAGGATAGTAGCAATGATCTGTGGATGCTCGTTCTTGATGAAATCAGCCACGCTGAATGCATCCATCCACTTCAGGCTCTCAATACCGGCCGCGTCCTGTGACTGCGGGATACGGTTGAGCAGGTTGGAAGCTTTGTCATCGCCAAAGGCTTTCACCAGCACCGAGCGGATATAGCTGTCTGAATCCAGGCCAAAGTCGCTGCTGCCGGCAAAGTCGAGCATGAATTTCTCCAGCACTTCTTCCACTTCTTCTTTAGGCACCGGCTTCATGGAAGCCATGACTATGCCCAGCCGTTGTACTTCTTTGGGCGACAGGTGCTTCATCACTTCGGCCGCTTCATCCTCGCCGAGTGCCAGCATCAGAATAGCGCTTTTTGTTAAACCATCAGTCGCCATGACTATTTCTCCGCCGAAGTCCAGTTAGAAACAACATTGGCTACCATGCGCGGATTATCTTTCGCCACCTGTTTTGCCGCCTCCAGTGTCTGGTTCAAAGTACTGGCACCAGGTAATGCTGGCGATTCGCCGCTCAGCGTCACCAGTGCATCTTCTTCGCTAGCACCTTCTGCACCTGGCAGCGCAGGCGCACCTGCCACCAGTTCAAGTTGTTTTTTATCTTTGCCTGTCAGTTTATTGGACAAAGGCTTGAGCAATTTTTTGTAGATCATCAGCAAGACGATGATGCCAGCGATAAAGCGCAAGGCGTCCTTGCCATACTCTATCGCTATCGGGTCTTTCCATAATGGCGGTTCGACCAGTTTTTCCTGCGCTTCGCTGACAAATGGCGTGTTCACCACAGAGATAGTGTCACCACGCTCGCGGTTGAAACCCATGGCCTGCATGGCCAGGTCACTCACCTGTTGTTTTTCGGCCGCATTCAGGGCACGGAAAGTGGTTTTGCCAGTGCTGTCGACGACCGGGATATGGTTGACCACGACAGCGACATGCAAGCGTTTCACGCCACCTTTGGCTTGCTGCACATAGCTGATGGTCTTATCCAGCTCGTAGTTAGTGGTAGTGTCTTTTTGTGTGTTTTGTGGCGGTGCCGGCGCAGCAGCAGGCGGCGCATTCTCACCATCCACCTGGGCACCTGGCGCATTGATAGGCGCGGTCGCTTCACCCGGTGGCTGGTTAGACACAGCACCAGGCACAGCACCGTTGGCACCACTGCTGCTTTGTGACTCATGATTCTGCGCGCTACGCACAGCCATGTCTTCAGGCTTGCTGTTAGGTTTGTAACTTTCGTTGGCCTGCTCGGTGTTTGAAAAATCGATTTCGGCACTGGCTTCAGCGTGTACATTCTTGGCACCTACGATAGGTGTGATGATAGATTCCACACGTCTGGCGATGCTGCTTTGCATGTTTTCCACATAGGCCATCTGCTCGGGGTCCAGCCCGTTCTGTTTCGCCTTGTTGGCATTATCAGACAGCAGGTTGCCGTTCTGGTCGACCACGGTGACATGGTCTGCCGAAAGGTTAGGCACGCTGCTGGCCACCAGGTGGACCACGGCAGCGACCTGCTGGCCATCCAGGCGGCGGCCATTATGCAGATTCAATAATACAGAAGCAGTCGGGTATTGCTGTTCGCGTACAAACACGCTGGGTTTAGGGATAGCCAGGTGGATACGGGCTGCCTGCACTGCCGAGATAGACTGTATGCTGCGCTCCAGCTCACCTTCCAGGCCACGCTGGAAATTCACCTGTTCTACAAATTGCGAGACGCCGAATTTCTGGTTCTCCAGCAATTCAAAGCCTATATTGCCACCTTTAGGCAAACCTTGTGCCGCCAGTTTCAGGCGTACCTGATGCACCTGGTCGGCCGGGATCATGATGGCACTGCCACCTTCGGAGAATTTATAAGGGATATTCAGTTTGTCGAGTTCGGCAACGATGGCACCGCCATCTTTGTCGGCAAAGTTGGAAAACAGCACACGGTAGTCCGGTTTCTGGCTCCATAGCCAGAACACCACCATGACCGCAACCACAGCGGCTATACCGGCAACAAGCATCAACTTCTGGCCCAGTTGACCGAACATATTCGGCGCAACGCTCCCAGGTTCTATATTTGTCGCCAGTGCGGCATCAGCAGCAGCCATCTAACTCTCCATGTTTACGACCTGCACAGCAGCATGTCGTATGTCTTGAAACTGAATGCCGGAAATACAGCATTCACCCATGGAACACATTATGCGCCTGACTGCCAAATTCAAATTGGCAAATAAGACGGCTTAATCTCGCCTATTTTTGAGAGCGAGTCAGAGATCGCAATGTTAAAGTGGCTCCATTGTCATTAAAGGGTGCTTACACCCGATTTAAGGAAAGGAGACCAACATGAGCGTAGGCGGTATAGATGCACAACGCATTTCGTCCATGCTGGCACAATTACGTGCAGCAGCACAAAAGCCTGAAGGTCTGGGCAGTGGTGCGACCCAGGCACTCAACGCGGTCAATAAACCCACCGCTGCCAGCCCCACCAGCCAGGTCAGCTTTAGCGACGCCCTCAAATCCTCGCTGGATTCAGTCAACAATATGCAACTGCAATCAGAAAAGCTGGGCCAGGACTTTGCCATGGGCAACGATAACGTCAGCCTGTCTGATGTCATGATCTCGGGCCAGAAAGCCAACATCGCCTTTCAGGCCACAGTGCAAGTACGTAATAAACTGGTCAGTGCCTACCAGGATATGATGAATATGCAGGTGTAAAACCTGCGTCAGCTTAGCCGCAACTAGGGTCTAGCCTCTACACCAAAGGCGCTTCGCGCACCTTAAATCATAAAATCATACTAGCGGCGCTTCGCGCACCTTTTAGTTAGACTGCGGGCGCTTCGCGCACTACGCCCTGCTCCAGCTGATACAGCCAGGCCAAGATCTCGGCGATGGCCTGGTAGAGCTGTGGCGGTATATGCGCATCCAGTTCCACCTGCATCAACAATCCCAGCAAGGCTTGCGATTCATGTACATAGACATTGTGTTCTTTGGCGATGGCGATGATACGCTCGGCCAGCAAGCCGTTGCCTTTAGCCACCACGCGCGGTGCCAGGTCACCTGCTTCGTATGCCAGCGCGATGGCCGACTGGGTCAAAGGCTTATCCGGCTGCATAGTGTTGCCTGTCTGCTTCATGCGTCTCGCTGGTGATCTGCAGTGATTCCAGGTTCAGCCCTACCGACTGCAGATTCACGGCCAGCTCACTGCGCTTGGCCTGCATGCTGTTGAATGCCGCCAACTGCTCAGGTTGCACGCGTATGGAAAAGCGGCCATTCACCATGGTGATACGAACTGAGACTTCGCCCAGCTGCGGGAGTTGCAGTTTCAAATTACTTTGTATTGCATTCAATGCAGGGTCGTCTGCTGACTTGGCGGATGACTCACGTTCATTGATCTCCCACTGCATGGATTGCCCGGGCCACACTTCACCATGCCAGGCCAGCCGCTGCTGTTCCAGTACCTGTAACTGCTGCGCCACCATTTCTGGTGGCATAAAATTGGGTTTGTTCTGCGGTTCCTGCAACAGCTGGTGCCAGGGCCGGCTGCCCAGCGCTGCATCCTTGAGGTGCGATTCATAAAACAGGCCGGAACTGTCCAGCGCATGTTTCAGGTCCTGCGCCAGCACCTGTGGCTTTTGCGGGCTGTGGCTGACCACGCTTTGCGCCTGCAGGGCGTTGGCTTGCTGCTGAAACATGGGTGAATTCAGCCAGCGCTGCAATTGCTGCGCCGGGTTGCTCAGGTCTACCTGGCTGGCGGTCTGGCCTGCCATGGCACCCAATAACTGCGGCAGATTATCCGCCAGGTCTGATTCTGAGGTGGTCAGCGATCCGGCAGTCACCAGGCTGGTGGCTGGCTGCTCGGCGCCTTTAGCCTGGGCCTGTATGCCCCAGCGTACCTGCGGGAGTACGCTTAGGGCGTCTTTACCAGTGGCGGACTGGCCCAGGTATTGCATCTGCAAGGCTTGTTGCTGGGCCAGGTGAGCCGGTAGCTGCATCTGCACCACGGCGGCTTGCTGGTTGGGTAACTGGACCTGGACTTTGAAGTTGGCCAGCTCTGAGCCGCTGACATTGGATTCTTTTTGCAATATCATGCCGGTGAATTGTATCCCCGGGCGCAATCGGCTCCATAACGGCGCTTCTGACTGTGCGCCTTCGACCGGCATGATGGAAGAGACAGCACGCAAGCTCTCTGTTTCGTTTGCCACGAAACGATTAGCGAGAACTTGCGGGATAGGGATCATCTATATGGCATCCGGCGGTATGCGCGCATGTAACTGGGCGTCAAAAATCATATCGGTGATGCGGTGCATGACCGGGTACAGCAGATTACGGATCTCGCCGTCATCGGCCAGTATCTTCTGCACCAGCTTTTGCTTGCGCGTGTGGTCTTCTGCATTCAAGGTTTGCGATTGCAGGCGCAGGTTTTGTTCCAGGGTCTTGATCACCTCTATCTTGAGCATATAAGACTGCTCGAGTTCGGTGACTTTTTCCCAGGCACTTTGGCGGGCAGCGATCAGCATCTGCTCCATGATTTTGGCAGAAGATTCATAGGTATCAATAAGTGCTTTTGACATGATATTAAACTCCGGCAACAGCCAAGCGATTAGTATTTACTGCAGGAATGGACTGCGCCTTTTGCGCCACCAGTGTATTAAACGGGGCACTGGCCGGGGCGGCTTTGCTGGCACCAGCTTTTTCCAGGGCTTCCCAGGCACTTTTCAGTTCCATCAATAACTGCTGGATCTCATTCACTTTTTTCACATCCAGACGCAAGCTGGCCTGCATCAGGGTGCGTGTCATATATTGGTACAGCTCATCCAGGTTGCTGGCGATCTGGCCACCGGCACGTTTGTCCAGGCTGGAGCGCAAGCCATTATCTATGATAGAAACGGCCTTGGTCAGGCACTCACCTTTTTTGATGATATCGCCCTGGCCTATCGCCTGCTGCGCATGGATACAAGCGGTGATCGCACCCTCATACAACATCACGGTCAACTTCAGCGGGCTGGCATCTACCACACCGGTTTCCAAGCCAACATTTGCATAAGCATTAATGCCTGATTGTTTCATTCCAAACATAAAATTCTCCTGATTCCTAATTCTTGATGCTGTTAGCCTTTATTCAATGCAGCAATTTGTTGACTGAGGTAAGAGCTGGTACTTTGCATGCCGGTCAGCAGAGCATCCAGCCTTGCGTATTGCGCCCTGTAGCGTGCTTCTATGGCCGGCAGTTTGGCGCTCAGGTCAGATGATTTCTTGTTCAATGCCTTGATCGAAGTCTGTATACCTTCAGTTTTAACGGTCAGAGACCCGGTGGTATCCAGCCAGCCGCCTATCATGCTGCTGAGTTCGCCGGCCAGACCTTTGTTAAAAGTCACGGTGCCGCGGCTGCCGGTGGCAGAGCCATTGATAGACACCTTGAGGCCCTGGGCCGCATTATCAGCCGCGCCTATCAGGCTGGCGCCACTACCATAAGCGGTTACGCCGTTGATACTGCCGGCCGCATCCTGCGAACTGCTGCCCAGCTGGCTGACGTTAATGGCGTAAGTACCGGTCTGGGTCTTGCTCGAGCTCGCCACATAAGTGACTTGCGGGTCGGAAGTGGTCGCAGATGGCGCGAACAACTTGGCCACATCGCTCAGATTGGTGTTCAACGCGGTGGTTAATTTGGCCGTATCCAGCGTCAGTACGCCATTCTCGCCCGACTTGACACCGATATCACTCAAAGTGCGGAAGGTGGTAGCCGTGGTTGAAGGGCGTGCCAGCATGGATTTCAGCTTGACCATGATGTCGCGTGTCGCAGAATCCCCCAGCAATGGGCCGTTGGAGGTAGAACCACCTTCTACGAACTTGGTCAGGTCACGCAAGCTGGAATTCAGCTTGTTATAGGCATCGACAAAATTCTGCACCGACGCCTGTATGGTGTCAGTATCGGTAGAGATCTCGAGGGTGGCATTGACACTGGTGATGGATTTCAGGTTTAAAGTCACGCCCTGGATCACATCATTCAAGGTATTGCTAGGCTTGCTGATACTCAGGCCATCCACCGTCAGCAGTGCATTCTGTGCACCCACCAGCTGGGTCATGTTCTTGCCTGCACCTACTGTACTCAAAGGGTCATACGCCAGTGCGGATAAACCAGTGCCATCAGTGCTATTGCCATCGGTGTCAGTGACATCGATTTTCAGGCTGTTGACGGCGCCGGTGTCTTTTGAAGTGATCACCAGGCGGTTACCGCTGCCATCATTGACGATAGAAGCCGAGACTGAAGCATTCTTGGCATTGATGGCATCGCGTATGCCGGACAAGGTATTGTTGGTGCTGTCTATGGTGATACTCAGCGCCTGCTTGTCTGCGTTGGCAGTAAAGCTGGCAGGGCTGGCAGTATAGGTACCAAAAGAAATATTCAGCGTGCCGGTGCCTATGATATCGGTCGCACTGGCATAAGCTGAAGTCGCAAGTTTTTGTGAGGTGGCCAGCTGGGTGACAGCGATGCTGTAGCTGCCGTTTGCCGCGGTGCCGTCAGCAGTGGCCGCAAGGCTGCTACTGTCAGTCAACTTGGCAGATTGTGCGGTGAATTTGGCAGCTGTTGCCAGTTTATCAACCGCGGCCTGAAAAGTACTTAAACCGCTTTTCAAAGTGCCATAAGCGGTGAGTTTGGTATTGTATGAGCTGACTTGTGTCTTGATCTGTGTGATGGGCTGTTGCTCAAGCGTCATCAACCCGGTGACTATCGAGTCAATTGCCAGACCGGATGCACCGGTTGTTGATGTAATTGAAGCCATCTTTTAATCTCCAGACACGTTTAAACAGTTGCCCTAGACTGCCTGCCTGATCACCAGACCACGCAACTTATCCAGGGTTTTACTGATCGCTAGTACTTCTTCATTCGGGATCTGGCGCAATACTTTTTGTGTTTCAGTATCCACTACCTTTACCACGATGCGATCAGACTCATCATCAATCGAAAACTCTATGGTTTGCAATGCGGGCGCAACATACTCGTTCAACTTGTTCACCGCGCCTGTCAAAGTTGCCTTATCCAACACATCAGCAGCTTTTTGCTCACCACTTCCAGCATACTTCACCAACTTAAGACTGTTTACAGCAGCCAGTCCGCTTACCGGACGCCCGCCTATTCCATCTATAGATTGACTCATGATTGTGCTCCTTCTGCTTAACCTAAATCCACAGAGAGTGCTCTCTGTGGATCAGGATTCGACTGGTTTAGGGAATTAACCTCTTAACAGTGTCATCACTTGGTTAGGCAGCTGGTTAGCTTGAGCCAACATCGCTGTACCTGCTTGTTGCAGAATCTGTGCACGTGTCATCTTCGCTGTTTCTGAAGCAAAGTCAGCATCCATGATACGAGACTTGGCAGCAGACATGTTCTCAGAAGAGATTTGCAGGTTGCTGATCACAGATTCAAAACGGTTCTGGTAAGCACCCAATGTCGCACGGTTGGTGTTTACTGTATCCAGTGCCGCGTCGATCGCTGTCAGTGCTGCAGAAGCCGCAGAAGCTGTAGACAGTGAACCAGCCATACTTACAGCAGCTACTGAGCTTACGCTGATAGTGTCAGAAGCGTCAGCACCAACCTGGAACTGATAACCCTTACCTAATGCAGCTTCGCCGTTAAACTTGGTGGCGGTGCTCAAACGTGTCAATTCTTCTTTCAGTTGTGAATATTCAGCGTTCAGGTTTGCACGGTCACCAGAGCTGTATGAACCGTTAGCTGCCTGTACAGCCAATTCACGCATACGTTGCAGAGCATCTGTACCTTTAGCCAAACCACCTTCAGCAGTTTGCAGGAAAGAGATCGCGTCGTTAGAGTTACGGATCGCAACATCCATACCGCGCACTTGTGCGTCCATACGTGTTGCAATTGCCAAGCCAGCGGCGTCATCTTTAGAGCTGTTGATACGCAGACCTGAAGACAAACGTTGAATCGATTGATTCATGCTTGATTGTGAAGTGCTCAGGTTACGTTGAGCGTTTAAAGATGCAATGTTTGTGTTAATTACAGCAGCCATGTTATTTCTCCTTGAGAGTCGTATATCCAGTTAAGTGTCAAATCGTCGTATTACTATTACTTCAACGCTGATTCGCTTACTACTTACTAAATCTTGCTAATTCATCGTTGTTGAATATGTTATCGACCGCTTCGGAAATTTCTTTAATGTTGCATTTAAAATTTCTTTTTTACATCTTTACATCGGTCGAGCACTTGTTTCTGTTAACGACGGCTCTCAGGAGTTCTTTAGCCCTTTTAAAAATTTCTGCAGTTTTAGAATCCACCACTTATGAATCCAACCTGCCCTATTCTAAATACAGCCCGCGCAAATCCATTTGCGGAGTTAGCCGTGAATCACCTCTTAATTTATTTAACTAGCGGCTTCAATATCTACCGGTAAAAACAACCTTATATATAGATAAGGATTTAAAGGTACTTTAAGGCGTTTTTCACACAATCGATTTGCTGCCCTGCATTTCATAATTCCTATAGATGTTCAACCGGCCTTTCCGGCTGAGGTGAACAAGGCATATATATAGGAGTGTTGCATGGCATCAGTTTATGTAGGTATGACGGTAGATATTCTGCACCACGGGCATATCAATATCATCGAGCAGGCGAGAAAGTATGGCGATGTGACCATAGGTTTATTGTCCGATGCGGCAGTGGCAGATCACAAACGTCTGCCCTACCTGACATACGACCAGCGTAGATCCATTGTTGAGAACATCCGCGGCGTGGTCAATGTGGTGCCGCAGGAAGAATGGGATTACGCGCCCAACCTGCTCAAATACAAACCTGACATCATGGTGCATGGCGATGACTGGCTGGATGGCCCGCTGTTGCCTTACCGCGAACGCGCGCGTGCCGCCCTGGCTGAATACGGCGGCCACCTGATAGAGATCCCTTACACGCGCGGCATTTCTTCCAATGAGATGCTGGGCCAGATACAGACCCTGGGCACCACCCCGGATATACGCCGCCGCACCCTGAAAAGATTGCTGGCCGCCAAACCTATCTCCAGATTTATTGAAGCGCACAACCCTATCTCTGCCCTGATCGCCGAACATGCGATCGCCCAGCGCAATGGCAAGAACTGCCAGTTCGATGGTTTCTGGTCCAGCTCGCTGACCGATTCCACCGCGCGCGGCAAGCCGGATATTGAAGCGGTAGAGATCAACAGCCGCCTTTCCAATATCAACGATATTTTTGATGTGACCACCAAGCCACTGGTGATGGACGCAGATACCGGCGGCAAACTGGAGCACTTTGAACTGAATGTGCGCAGCATGGAGCGCCTGGGTATCTCCGCCACCATTATTGAAGACAAGATAGGGTTAAAAAAGAACTCGCTGTTTGGTAATGAAGTAGCGCAGTTGCAGGATGACATACAACCGTTCTGCGACAAGATCGCCGCCGGCCGTGCCGCCCGTGTCAGCGATGACTTTATGGTGATCGCCAGGATAGAAAGCCTGATCCTCGACAAAGGCATGGAAGATGCCGTCACCCGTGCCCAGGCTTATGTAGGGGCCGGCGTGGACGGCATCATGATACACAGCCGCCAGAAATCGCCGGATGAAGTGTTCGAGTTTGCCAAGATATTCAAATCCGAGTTCCCGACCACGCCATTGGTATGCGTACCTACCAGCTATTGCACGGTGACCGAAGAAGAACTGGCCGCGCGTGGCTTTAACCTGGTGATCTACGCCAACCATATGATGCGTGCGGCTTACCCGGCCATGCAGCGTACTGCCATCGAGATCCTCAAGAATGGCAGGACCGCAGAAGTCGAATCTGAACTGATGTCCATCAACGATGTACTGTCGCTGATTCCCGGCACTAAATAACAAGGAGCAAGCCTGATGATAGAAGCTGGTGCATTTCTGGAAGCGCTGCAACACGCAGGTGTGCAGTTTTTTACCGGCGTGCCCGATTCCTTACTAAAGGAATTGTGTGCCTGCCTTTCTGACCGCTTGCCCGCGCACAAACATGTGATCGCTGCCAATGAGGGTGGCGCCACCGGCCTGGCCATGGGCCATTACCTGGCGACCGGCAGCCCGGCGCTGGTGTATATGCAGAATTCCGGCCTCGGCAACGTGGTCAACCCTATCGCTTCGCTGGCTGACCCGCAGATCTATGGTATCCCCATGTTGCTGGTCATAGGCTGGCGCGGTGAGATGCAGCCGGATGGCACGCAGATCCATGATGAGCCGCAGCACGTCAAGCAAGGCCAGATCACACTGCAGCAACTTGAAATGATGGGCATCCCGTTCGAGATCTTCCAGACTGACATCAGCTGCGCGCTGACCCAGACCCGCAGACTGCTGGCACTGGCAAAACGCCGTTCCGGCCCGGTGGCGCTGGTGGTGCGCAAACAAAGCTTTGCGCCGTATAAAGCAAAATCAGTGATCAAATCTGGCCATGACAATGAAGCCAGCCTGCCTGGCCGTGAAGACATGCTGAGCAATATCGTGCGCCTGCTGGCCGATGATGTGGCGGTAGTCGCCACCACCGGCATGGCTTCGCGGGAACTGTTTGAGTTCCGCCATGCGCAGAACAGCGGTCACGCCCGCGACTTTTTAACCGTGGGTGGCATGGGCCATGCCTCACAGATCGCGTGTGGTATCGCACTGGCACAACCTGACCGGCAAGTGGTCTGCCTGGATGGTGACGGCGCCATGCTCATGCATATGGGCAGCCTCACCCTTAGCGCACAACAACGCAACCTGGTGCATATCGTGTTTAACAACGGCGCGCATGACTCCGTGGGTGGCCAACCTACGGTTGCCGCACAACTCAATCTATCCGGCATTGCCAAGGCGGCCGGTTATCAGTGGGTGATACGCGTGAGCTCGGGCAGCCAGCTCAATGAATCCCTGCAATACGCCCTCAGCCTGGGCCAGAGCTGCTTTATTGAAGTGCTGTGCCGCCGTGGCGCGCGTGCCGACCTCGGCCGCCCTACCCGCACACCGGCACAAAACAAACAGGACTTTATGCAGTTTCTCGAAGAGGTCGCCTATGCCTGAGCAGTCGCCGACCATACTGGCGCATATCACGCAGCAGAATAGCGCCAAAGCCTTATTCACTGCTGGCCCGGCCAGCTTGCTGCAAGAAAACCTGCTCGGCCTGCGTCCGTGTTTTGGCCGTGGTGACAACGACTATCAGCAAGTGGAACTGACAGTGCTGGATGCCTTAAAAAGCATGAGCGGCCATGCCCAGATCGCACGCCTGCAAGGTTCTGCCAGCCTGGCGCTGGAAATCGCCAGCCTGAATTTTCTGTTTGGCAAAGTACTGGTTATAGATAGCGGTTATTACGCCCAACGGCTGGTGAGTTTTGCCGAAGCGGCACAACGCCTGGGCCATGTCAGGTCAGTGACTGTGGTCAACTGGCTGGAACTGGCCGATATCGCCGACCAGTATGACTGGGTCGTGGCCTGCTATACCGAGACCAGCATAGGCCTGAAACTACCCATGAATGAATTACGCGCGCTGGCCAACCGTGCCGACGCGCAGCTGTTACTCGATGCCACCGCTTCTATAGGTCTGGA
This sequence comes from Methylophilus luteus, assembly GCF_042676265.1. Classification (NCBI taxonomy): domain Bacteria; kingdom Pseudomonadati; phylum Pseudomonadota; class Betaproteobacteria; order Nitrosomonadales; family Methylophilaceae; genus Methylophilus; species Methylophilus luteus. The sequence continues at coordinate 490,463 of NZ_JBHTKB010000001.1, read as the reverse complement.
AGCTGACCACGACCAGGCCGATGTCATCGCCTATAGCTCGTGCAAAGGCCTGTTCGGACTCACTGGTGCGGCATTTATCGCATTCAACCAGCTACCGGCCAATAGCGTGGATGGCTTTTACCTCAACCTGCATACACATCTGGAGCGGCGCATGACTGGCCCCTACCACGCGATCGCGTCGTTATACGAAGTGTTGCCCAAACATCAGGACTTACGCCAGGCGGTGTTTATCAACAAAGCCGCCATGCTGCAAAGATTTTCTAGCTACGCCACCCACCCCGATAGCCACCAGCCTGCGCTTTGTACCTGGGTAGATGCCCGCATAAGTTCACCAGACCCGCGTGCCGTGCTCTATGCACCACGCGGCATCAGCCGTGGCAGCGTGGTCTGCCACCTGGGCGAAGCCCACCTCGGCTCAGCCGCGCGTGGCGAGATTTTGAACATGCTGGAGGTGCTGGCATGAGTACACAAAAACGCATCATGGTCGATATGTCTGCCACCCTGATCCACCATGGCCATGTGCGCCTGTTAAAACAGGCGAAACAGCTGGGGCACGTAGTGGTCGCCCTGACCACCGATGAAGAGATACGCAGCAAGAAAGGCTACCAGCCCGAGCTCGATTATGCCGCGCGTGCCGAAGTGTTACTGGCCATGCGCGACGTCGATGAAGTGGTACCCAGCCCCTGGTTGCTGGATGAAGCTTTTTTGCAGCAACACAATATAGACCTGCTGGTCCACGGCCACGACAACAGCAACCCGATACCAGCCGAAAAATTACATATACTGCCACGCACCGAAGGCATCAGCAGCACCCAGCTACGTGCGCGCGTGCTGCAGGCCGTCAGTCAAAAAATGGAAGCGAACTCATGAGCAATTTATGGCAACAAATCTGGGAAAAACGTAGCCTGCAACCGCAACACGCAATCACGCTGGAGACCCTGATCTCGCTGGATGGCTTTGATAGCGGCGCCGGCAAGATCAACCTGGCTGACTGGCAGGAATACACGCGCCGTATCAGTGAAAAACTGGGGCTGAAAGCCGGAGACTCGGTGTTTGAAGTCGGTTGCGGCGCTGGCGCTTTCCTGTTTGCGCTGCGCGAGCAAATGGCGCTGCAAGTGGGCGGCCTGGACTATGCGGCCGGCCTGATAGACGCTGCACAGCAGGCCATGCCGGATGGCGAGTTCCTGGTGCAAGGCGCGCAAAGCCTGGCGACAGAACCCGCTTATGACTTTGTCATCGCCAACAGCGTATTCCATTATTTTGATGAAGCGACGGCTGCACAAGTATTGCAAGCCATGTGGAAAAAAGCCAGGCATGGCATCGCCATCCTGGATATCCCGCATGCCGCTACGCGCGACGCCTGCGAACGCGCGCGCCGCGATGCCCTGAGCCAGGCCGAGTATGAAGAAAAGTACAAAGGCCTGCACCACACTTATTTCACCCCTGAATGGTTTGCCCAGCAGTTGCCGCAGTGGCCACAGCAGGCGTTCGAGAGCTGCGTGCCCAACTATGCACAAAGTCAATTCCGTTTCAGTGTGATTTTTTCCAAACATTTGCATGGATAACGACAGATCATGACGACACCTGCACTCAATCACCTGCCCGCCATCACCTTCTTTTATACCGATAACTGCGAACGCCAGGCGCTGGCGCCGGTTGCCGATGAAGCGGCCAGCAGAGGCTTCCCCATACAATGGAGCACCGATTCCAGGCAATATGCCGAGATAGGCGTTTATTGCGAGCACGCGTGCAAGCCGAATGCCGGCTTTTCCATCATATTGCTGCACGACCTGGCGCAGCGCCACGACATCTGGCCGCACTTCTGGCACCACGAGCCATGGAGCGCGTTTGATATGGGCATAGTGCCAGGTGCCGATTGGGTAGACCGCTGGCAGACCCAGGCTGTGTTCGCCAAGGCGCGCCCCAAACTAGGTGTATTCGACCTGGGCTGGCCCAAGGCCGACCTGGTCTACCGCAACCAGGATGAATTCAAGCAGCAAGCCCAGAGCTTGCGCGAACAGCTGGGCCTCAAATACGACCGCTCTATCCTCTACGCACCCTCCTGGGAAAACCATGGCAAGCAGGATGACTTTGTACAGGCGCTCAAAGACCTGCCAGTCAACCTGCTGCTGAAACAAGCGCCATGGTCTGAAAAATACCGCTGGGTGCTGAATAATATAGACGAGATGGACGCCCTGCACCGCGGCTGCGCCGACAATGTCTACGTGATAGATAGAGAAATCAGCATCATGTATTGCCTGGGCCTGGCCGATGTCATGGTGTCTGACGAATCCAGCGTGCTGACAGAAGCCCTGCTGCTGGATGTGCCCGGCGTGGCAGTCATAGACTGGGTCATCCCCGACACCAACCCGCCCAGACCCGCTTGCGTGCCTTATGATTACGTCACTAAAACCACCCGCGCCGGCCTGCGCGACACCGTGCTCGATGTACTTGAGCGCCCGCAGCACTACCAGGCAGAGATCAGCATCAACAAACAGCAGCAGTTCGCCCACCTGGGTGAAAGTGCCAGACTGATAGTCGACAACCTGCTGGCCGCTTTGCAAGGCCAGCCTTTGCCTACCCCTGCCCTGAAACCTCAGGTCGAGATAGACCGCAACACCTATCAACAGGCAGAACAACTGGCCGCGCAAGGTGATATGAAATTATCCACCCAGATCATGCTGGACCTGATCAAAAAAGGCAGCACCTGCTGGGAGCCGTACAACGACCTGGGCACTTTGCTGGTAGGCCAGGGGCAATTGGAAGATGCTGAAATGCTGCTGGAAAAAGCAGTGCATTTCGCGCAGGAAAACCCGGCCATCCCGCTGAGTAACCTGACTGAGGTGTATTGCTTGCAGGAGAAGGCGGATAAAGCGTTGCAGACGCTGGTGAAGCTGAGCCAGCATGTGCCTAATTCGGCGGCTTCTATTCCGCATATACGCAAGTGTATGGAAACGATGTTTTAGTGTTTTGGGTGGCAAGGGTGCTCTGAGCCTGCGAAACGGTTGGCTTATGCAGATGCCCCAACGCGCCCTGCAAGGGAGAATCCAGGCAACGCTAATGCTTAGCTTGGTAAGGATAAATAGTCCCTCGCTACTCCTCGGGCGAGTTACTTTTCTTTGTCTACACAAACTGTGCGGTCTTCGCAGAGTCAGTGACGCACTATCTGTGAAGTTCTAATCGGTATTTCTTTGGATAGTTCTGCACTTCATTTCAGCATTTTATTTCGCCTCTAGGCGAGTTACTTTTCTTTGCTTGCCCAAAGAAAACGTAACCAAAAGAAATGCACCCTAGCTTCCGCTTTTTCCCTGCGTTGCTCGTCAACGTGGGCGTCCAACGAAACTCGCCCTAGCGGCTTGCACACTGCGCAAGCCACCGCGGAACTCGAACAGACGCTGGCCGACCCCTCCCACGCTGACTGCGCTACTCGGCGCGTCAGATAGGGGCCCAAGGTCAACACCACCACGATGGGCTATTTGTGAAACGCCATGTGCAATGGGCGCTTAGCAACTAAGTATTTGTCTTAATTGCGCTAGTCGAGCGGGATGCCATATGAAGAGCCTCACCTCACTAACCGCGTAGTGTCTTTCCGGGTCCCCTATCTGACGCGCCGAGTAGCGCAGGCAAAATAAGAAAAAGGGAGCGACTGTCTGAGCTCCGCAACAAGCCACGTATTGTGTGGCTTGTCAGGGCGAGTTTCGCGACCGCTTATTTTGACGAGCAACGCAGGAAACAAGCGGATGCTAGGGTGCCCTTTCTTTTGGTGCCCTTTCTTTTGGTGCCTTTTCTTTGGGCACGCAAAGAAAAGACACTCGCCGAGGGGCGAAATAAAATGGTGAAATAGAGCGCAGAGCTATACAAAGAAATATCAACTAGCACTATCAAAGATAATGCATAACTCGTTCTGCGCGAGTCCGCCAGTTTGGGCAAGTAACGGAAAGTAACTCGCCAAGTGACGAAAAACAACCTCCCAATCATCCACAGAAATACCTACTAGTACGATACCTGTTCGTTATTTCAGCCAAACTAAGCGCGCACTCTTTAACCTGCTGATCTTCATATCCAGCACCCATAAAAAAATGGCCTGCCATTTTCAACAGCAGGCCCAGCTCACACACACTCTTAATCCATTAAGTAAACAACTGCCTCACCGGCAATGCCGCGCGCGAAAACTCCGCTGTCAAGCCATTCACATGCTGTTCCGGCAGGCCCTGGATCAGGTTCTGCAAGCGGTTGAAGACGCTGATAAACGCCTGCAACTCATGATCCTGGTAGGTATAACCCAGGGTTTCCAGCACTGCCAGTGACAAGCCACCGATATTGGAAGGCGTACTTGCATGCGGTTTGGCGCACCCCCGGATACGGTGCAGGGTCAGGAACAGGCCACGTAGGGCGACGAAAGACACCGGCAATGGGATGGCGAAATCCCACTCCAGGTCAAAGAAATGACCCTGCCCTTGCGCATCAACGACGAAGTTGGTCGGTGTGGCGTCAAAGTATTGTGAAGGCAGCAGATCTGTCTTGCCGGCAAACTCTGGTAGGGTATGCACACCCTGAGTGGTGTTGGCTGCCAGCGCGCTGACCCAGACTTTTGCCCATGCCGAAAGGTCTTCCACACGCCAGTTAGGACGGTTGACCAGCTGGGTCAGCTTGTCCATCCACAACGTGCCGTCGTGATAAGGCGCTAGCTCCCAATCTGCCTGCAACAATTTTGCGGTCTCTGCGGTGCTGCGGGTGCGTGTAGTCACCGCCTGGTCAGCGTGCACGAATTGGGTTTCTTTGCTGAACACTGCCTGGCGCTGGCAGCCATAATGCGCGGCCAGTACGTCGGGGTGCTGTTTCGCAGCCTGTTTTTCTGGATAAGCCACAAACATGAAGGAGTTGGCCATATCTTCTACCAGGTTGTTACGCGCCAGCACTTTCCAGGCATTTTCCAGCGAGAAGGTAGGATGTCTGGGTGATTGTCTGTCATGCACGACTGAACCCGCGGCCAGGGCACCGATATCCCAGCCGGCGGCCTTGTGCGCGGTGTTAAAGCCTTCCGGGTAGATGACGGTGACCGGTGTTTTGTAATCCGGTAATGGCACATATAGCTCGGTGGTTTCAAAACCGACGCTGCGGATCAGCGCATCCAGCTCTACGCGGCCGAAAGTGATAGGGCTGGTAGTGCTGTAGGAATCGTTGATGCCATACATGGCCTGGCCCATATGGTCTTCAGGTGCGCCGTTGAAATATTTCAGGCCCAGCTGGTTCTCTATCGCCACGATCAGCATGCCGTCCTCTTTCAGGAAAGCCTTGGCTTTTTGCAGCAGGGTGCGCAATGGATCGGCTTCCTTGACATACACTTGCGCGTATTCGAGCACGCCTATCAAAGTGACGACATCGAATTTCTCATCTGTCTCATACGACTGGATCAGGTCGCAGAAGACGTTGACATTCGGTAATTCGGCGCAGCGCTGGCCTATGATGCGGGCACGGTTAGGGCTGCCTTCAACGACAACCACCTCGCCGCCCAGCTCACCGAGAAAACGCGTGATGGCACCGCAACCGGCGCCCAGTTCGAGTACCTTGCCGCCGGCGATCTTGTCGGCGAAAGGACGCAACAGGTTGGCACGTTGCGAAGTCAGGTGGTAGTAGCTGGGCCAGTCTGTGGCTTTGGCAGCCAGCTCATCGGAAAACACGCTTTTGTCGCGTGCCTGGCGGATGATGTCATACAGGCGCTGCTCGGCATTGCCGGCATCCTGGTAGCCGAACGCTTCTACCTGCGCGCGCTGGTAGAAATTATCCTGCGCGCGGTAGATATAACCACCTACCCTGGCTGGTTTCTGGCTGGCAGCGACGGCCGGGGCGGCGACCACTGGGGCCGCCTGGGCATAAAATTCCTGGCAGGCCTGGCTCAATTGCTCTATCGCCGTTTCGGACAAGCCATGCTGTCTGGCGAAAGCGATGACTTCAGTCACTTCTTTCTGGTCTGTGGTCTGCATCAGGGCATGCACATAAGCGGTCCAGTAATCCTGCGTCTGCGGGGCCAGGATCACAGCCTGCTCCAGCAATGGCAGCGCGGTCTTTGCCGATTCCTGCAAGGCGATCAGCCCCAGGCCGTAATAAGCCACATCATGTTTGGGCTCTATAGCGAGTATCTCCTGGTATAAGGCAGCAGCTGCGTTCAACTCGCCTTTTTCCTGGTGTTGTATCGCCAGTTGCAACACTTCTTCAACTGATTGCTCCAGTGTCTGCTGGCTTACAGCTTGTGCGGCGCTAGCTGTTTCTGCAGGTGCGGGTTTTGTCGCTAAAGTTTCCATGGTGGGTCCTTTTGAGGTGATTTTTTTGCTGCCGGTCATAGGTTTGTTTCCGGTGAGTTGCGCGGCAGGTGACGCCAGTGCGTCGCTGTCTTCTGCCAGCAATTGCATGTTAAAAGAGTGTGCCGGCTGGTTCTGGCACCAGCGTCGCCACATCACACGTAATGCATCAGCCAGCGTGGCTGACAATTTGGCAGGCTGTGACAATAATGACTGTTGCAAGCGGTCACGCATGCCGGTACGAACTTGTGCCAGTGTGGCAAGGTCAGCACACAAGGCCGCCCCCTGCTCTACCCAGGCTTGCGCATCACCAGCGACCCAGTCATGGAGGCCTGCATGTTGCATCAGGGCCATGGCACCCCGGCTGCTCAGACGGTCACCGCTCAGGCAAAGTGTAGGTACCCCCATCCACAAGGCATGCGCGGTAGTCGTCACGCCGCTGGAAGGAAAAGTATCCAGGCAGATATCCACCTGCTGGTATTGCTGCAAATAGTCAGGCAGGCTGCTACGCGCAACAAATGTCAGCCTTTCAGCAGTAATGCCTGCCTGCGCGAACCAGCTGTACAGATGGCTGTGATCATCCGCGGCGGCCATGCCACCCAGTAGCATGCGGCTATCGGGTACTGCCTGCATGAGTTGCGCCCATAATGCCACTGTCTGCTGCGTGATCTTGTTCGGCCGGTTAAAGCAGCCAAAAGTGATATATCCATTGCGCAATGCGGGCAGTTCTGCCACATCAGGCATGCTGGCGTCTGGCATAAATGGCGCATTCAGCGGCAGTTGCACCAGTTTTTCGGTGAACTGGGCATCAAACTCACCGGCTGGCGTCAAAGCGTCATCGCTCAGGTAATAATCCATGGCGCTGAGGCCGGTAGTGTTCATATAGCCCAGCCAGCTGATCTGTACTGGCGCAGGTTTTCTGGCGAATGTCAGCAGGCGGTTACCTGCGGTATGGCCGGAGAGATCGATCAGGATATCGATCGCATCGTGGCGTATGCTTTCAGCCAGCGCCTCATCTGTCAGTGCCGCCACGTCTTTCCAGCTGGCAAAGTACTGGCGCAGTTGGGTGCTGACTTCGTCGCTGAGCGCATGGTTGTAATAGGCATGCAATTCAAGTTGCTGATCGCTCGCCAGGCCCAGCAGCAATGGCTTGAGAAAGTGCGGGACAGAGTGCGCGCGCAGATCCGCAGACACAAAGCCTATCTTGAGCGGCCGCTCCAGGTCACGGTCATTGCCATGTGGCTGCCAGTGCGCGGTTAACGGTGCCTCATATAATGCGGCATAGGCCTGGTGCGCTTGCAACAAGTCCGCTGCTGCAATGTTTTGCGCGTGGCTCATGCAAAACAGCAGGTTGCTGAAACAACCGGCATCGCCAGGTTGCAATGCCAGTGCCTGCTTAAAGTGGCTGATGGCTTTATCCACTGCGCCCAGGTCCTTGAGCACTATGCCCAGGTTGTTGTAGGCGGCGGCATAATCCGGTTTCAGTGCAATCGCCTGCTCAAAAGCCAGCGCGGCAGCACTCAACTCACCCTGGGCTTTCAGCACCAGGCCGTAATAGCAATGCTCGACCGGGTCTTGCGCATTGAGTGCCAGCGCACGGCTGGCCGGCTCGCGGGCGTCCTGTTTCAGCAGCATGCGCACGTCACTCAGCATCTTCCAACCAGTCAACCAGTCCGGGTGCTGTTGCAACAACGCATCCAGGCGTTGCTGCATTTCGGCGTATTGTGCCTGCTCGAACAGCGCCAGCAAGGCGGTCTCTTCTGCTTGCAGCGGTGATACGGCGCTGGTTTGTTCGGCCACACCCCATGACGCCAGCAAAGTGTTCACGGCTGCGGTGTGCAGGCCAGTTTGCAATGCCTGCGCCAACACGCGCTCGAAAGCAGGGTCAGCGCTGGTGTGCAAGGCGTGCAGGTAATTGCGCAGCAATTGCCATTGCTCAGGTGCCAGCGCATAAGCCTGCTCAAATAATGCGATCGCTGGCGCGTATTGTTGTTCTTCCCAGGCGATCAGGCCCAGGTTATGTAGTGACAAGGCATGCTGCGGGTGTATGCGCAGGATCTCCTGGTACAACTCGCGGGCTGACTGATACTGCCCTTGCTGTTGCTGCTCTGCCGCCAGGTCAAATACCTCTGCGATAGAGTCTTGCAGCGCTGCAGAAGGGACAGCTGGTGCGGTTTCCCACTTTTGCGCGTATTGCAGGTATTTATCACGCCAGCGCTGGGTGCCAAACGCCCCGCCGCTCTGGTGTGTCATACGCAGCGGCCACACGCCGAGTTGCAATCCGGCAGCCGTGGCAGTACGGCAAAAATCCAGGTCATAAAAATGGAAGTCAAACTGGGGGTCGAAACGCACCTGTGTTTGCAGCAGGCGTTTTTTGTAAGCCGCCAGAAACACGCCGTCCATCAATTGCGTAGCGCCTGACGCTGCGCCATAGGCTGAGGCCGGGCCGAAGGCATGCTGCCCGTGGCTGACTGCGCCACGCAGGTAAGCAGTGTCATCCCAGGTGAATTGCGTATCGACAAAGCACCAGCCGGTCTGGCCGGGCTGGATACGCGCGTTACCGGCGACACCGATCACGTCATACTGCTGCAAGCCGTCAGCCATGGTTTGCACAAAGGCGTTTTCGTCTATCCACACATCATCATGGATAAATACCAGCAAGGCATCATCGGGGGCAGCAGCGATGGCGTCATTAAAGATCTCGGACAGGCCACGCGTGTTTTCATAAGCGATGCGTGCTACCAGACGTGCGTCCTGACGCATATGGCGTTTTAAGGATCTGCCCAGGGCGGCATCGCGCCAGAAGGCTGATTCTGTCATGCGGGTGGCGCTGACTATCCAGACCGGTTGCTCACCGCTGAATTGCGCCTGCACCGGTGCTTGCGCCAGCAGCTGATGCTGAGCCAGGCTGGAGCTGGCCTGTTGCCACAGGCTGAATAACAGGGCCTCAAAATCCTGGGCGAAGCGTGCAGCATCCATCAACGGTGACTGCAAGACTTGCGCGCGCAAGCCTGCGCGTGTGGCAGCCAAAGCTGGCAAGTCACTGGCGAAGTCTATGGCTTTTTCCACATACTGGTCAGCACTGTCTGCCACCCAATCAGCCAGGCCGGCGCAAGTCATCATGCTCGCGCCCTGGCGGCCTATCAGGGTATCGCCCAGCAATGTCAGCGTAGGCACGCCCATCCATAATGCTTCGCAGGTGGTGGTGCCGCCACTGAAAGGAAAGCTATCCAGTATCATATCCACCTGATGATGGCTGTTCAGGTAAGCCTCACGTGTCACCATGCCGAGCAAGTCACAACGCTCGGCGCTGATACCTACCCTGGCCAGTCTGGCCACGGTTTCTGCCCTGGCGGCTTCGTCGTTGAATGCCTTGCACTGCCAGCGTAACCTGGCTGCCGGCTGCGCGGCAAAAATACGTCCCCACAGCGTTAACACCTGGTCGGTCACCTTGGTGTAATTCTGGTAGCAGCCAAAAGTGACCAGTCCGGATTCTGCAGCCGGCAAGGCATTGACGGCGATCTCGAATGGCGGTGGTGTGAAACATAACCTGGTGTGCGGCAGATAGGCGATCTGCTCGGTAAAGCGTTGTGCCACCTGCGCATTGACGCTGACCGGGTCAGCGATCACATGATCCATGACCGGCAGGCCAGTGGTGCTCCAGTAGCCTAGCCAGGCTGCCTGCACAGGTGCCGGTTTCCAGGCGAACACCGGCAGGCGTGTGCCACCGGTCAGGCCAGACAGATCCAGCAGCACATGAATGCCGTCGTTGTGTATCAGGCGCGCAGCCTGCTCATCGGTCAGGCCGGCCAGCGAGCGCCATTCGTTGCAGTGGCCTTTTAATTCGTGTGTGAGTACATCTTCGCGGCCATCGGTGGAATAGCCATACACCTCCAGTTGGCCGGGGTTGAAATGCTTTACCCAGTTTTCAATAAAATATCCCACCGGGTGGCGTCTCAGGTCTGCCGAGACTATGCCTACGCGCAGACGCTGGTCGTCCTGATGCAGGTTCCATGACTGAAACGGTGTCACATCTTGCATCATCAACTGGCCCAGTCTGGCCACATAGCTGCTATGTTGTGCTTCTGTCAGATGATTGACATAGCTGTCCGAAAACAACAGGTTACGCAAGGCCATCACATGGCCGGGGTCTTGTGCCAGCACTTTTTCCAGCAATTCTATCGCCAGTTCAGCCTGCCCCAGATCGAGGTAGATACTGCTCAGGTTGATATAGGCTGACAGGTGGTCAGGCTTGAGCGAGATGGCTTTTTCCAGGCTGGCGATCGCTTCAGGATAGCGGCCCAGCAGACGTAGACTGATGCTGTAATTGCTGAGGATCACTTCTGAGTCAGGCAGTAACTCCAGGGCTTTTTCAAAGTTGAGGCAGGCTTTGTCAAACGCAGAGCGCGCATTATCAATCAGTCCGAGATTGCCATAGATATAGGGGTTGCCGGGGTCCTGCTCGAGGGCTTTCTTGCAATAGCGCTCGGCCTCGGCATACAGGTTCTGGTCCAGCAACTCGGCGGCCACATTATTCAGCTGCTCGGCGTTAAAGTCCTGCAACTGCATGACCTGGTCCACGTAGTGCTGATACTCGCGTGTGCGTTGCGTCACCCGGTACAACTTGGCCAGGTGCTTGAGTATGGAGAGCTCTTGCGGCTTAACGGCGTAGCCGGCCAGTAACCATTGTTCGGCTTCTTCAAAATTGGCTTTTTTCAGGTACAGCGCGCCCAGGTGGCTATAGGCTTCTACGTAGTCGGGCTGGTGGGCGATCGCCGTTTCATAGGCCTGTATCGCCTCACTTTCATTACCCAACAGCTCGAGCGCGACTGCCATATTAAAAAAGATGATGGCATTACCAGGCTCTATAGCCGCTGCTTCGCGATAATACTGTATCGCTTCCAGCGGCTTGTCTGCTTCATGCAGCAAGGTCGCCAGTTCAAAATTGACGCGGCCATCTTGCTGGTGGAGATTAAGGCCACGACGCAATAATTTTTCCGCCTCTTTGAGCTGGCCGGTTTTTTTCAACACACTGGCCCAGTTGGCATAGGCACGGCTGAACGCCGGGCTGAGTTTGAGGGTGTGGCGGTAATGCCTGATCGCTGGGGCATGCTGCTGCAATTGCGCATGCACATTGGCCAGGTTATAAAACACCTCGGCGTCTTTTTTCAGCAGCCTGGCCGCCTGGCTAAAAGCGTCTACCGCTGCTGTGAGCTGATCCTGTTGCTGGTAAAGGCTGCCTAATAATTTCCAGGCCAGGCCTTCATCGGGAAAGTCGGTGGTGATCTTCTGCGCCAGTGTCAGGCACTTGGTCCAGTCAGCCTGTTTCCAGGCTTCAACCAGCTGTTGCATCCAATAGCTACAATCCCTTTGCGGGAAAGGAGCGGACGGCAAGACATCGGACGACTGACGCATAAAAGAAATTCCAAAAAATTTCTCTTATTATTGTGAATTTGTGGCGTGATGGATTGCAGAAAAAAAGCGGGAAAAACCAGTCAACTTAGCTGTTTCAAACTGGCGTTAATGGCCGATATGCCCTGCCAGCCCTTGCCTGGCCTTAAAACCAGGCAAAACTGCGGGTTTGCGGGATTTTTGCTGTCACTACGAAGTGATTAAAGTTTGCCTGCGATCCGCCGTAAACAAGCGTTTGCAAAAACCTGACCGACTGTTGCGGAGAGAGTGAGACTAAGGCTGCTTAAGCCACATACTCCTGTAGCGCAGGACTATCAGGCTCCCAGCGCACCAGGTCATATAAGGCGCATTGCAGGTAAGCGCATAATTTATTCAGGTGATCCGTGCTCGCGTTATAGGTCTGATCTTTGAGCATACGGTGCAAGGTCATGCGGCTGATACCGCTGGCATCGGCGATTTCGGTGATGGTGATGGTTCTACCCCACGCCAATTGTTTTTTAAGGATGACTGATTTTAATTCAACGTAAATCACAACTACTTTCCACTCACTTTAATACCTGGAACGTTCCCGATAGTCTTAACATAGAATAGTCTCAGCATAGATCTGTTGCAGCCTGATCAGATTGATACAGGTCAAGCACTGCAGAAATACACTCAGGCGGGATAACACTCCTACATTATACAAGTTTATATAATATTAAAATGACAAAATAAGCTTTACTGGCATTATTTCCTTTTGGCGGGTGGTTTACGTGCGGGTTTAGTGCTTTTGGCGCGTGCAGTCTTAGCCACTTCACTGTCAGCGTCCAGCTCCTTCGCGCCGTTTTCAGCCAGGGCATCGCTCAGTTCTGGCGGCATCTCCTTATTTTTGCGTGAGCCGAATATATGTGAATAGGCCCATGTGAACTCAGCACCCACCAGGAAGATCTGCGCCGAGTAATAGATCCAGATCAACAATGCCAGCAATGAACCGGCAGCGCCATAGCCACTGGAGATCGCGCTTTTACCGATATAGATACCGATCAGCCATTTGCCGACCGTGAATAAGGCGGCGGTCAGCGTAGCGCCTATCCACACTTCGCTCCAGCGTATATTCACGCGCGGCATGATCTTGTAAATCATGGCGAACATGCCGGTGGTCAATAAAAAGCTGAAGATAAAGTTAAAAATACCTGCCACCACTATCCAGCCACCCAGTACCGGCGACCACCATTTACTCATGGCGGATAAACCGGCGCTGAACACCAGCGACACCATGAGCAGAAAGCCTATGCCCAGGATCATGCCAAACGAGAGCAGCCGCGCCCGCACTAGGTTCCAGATCCCGCTAGTCGTCACCACCGGCGCTTTCCAGATGCGGTCCAATGAGTTCTGTAACTCACCGAATACGCTAGTCGCCCCAACCAGTAACAAGACGATGCCGATCACGGTCGCCGTCACACCCTCTGCTGGCTGGCTGGTGCTTTCCAGCAGGGTCTGCACTGCCATGGCACCCTGCTCGCCCATCAGGTTATTCAACTGGCCGAAGATTTCGCCACGGGCGGCCTCCTGGCCAAAAATAATGCCGGTGATGGAAATGACTATGAGCAATAAGGGCGCGATGGAAAACATGGTGTAATAAGCCAGCGCCGCGCCCATGCTTTGCGCGTAATCATCACTCCAGGCGGTGAATGCACTTTTAATGAGTACCCAAACTTCTTTCATGGTCATCGTGTTCGCTTTGATTTTGTGAGTGAGGGGTGAGCACTAATCTGTGGTGATCAACGACGAGGTGCTGGGGGATGACGTCATGTCTTCCTACAAGATCAATTCATCCGGCGAGGTTTGCAGCTTGTCTGGCGGTTCGCCATGCAGACAATGTTCTAAATGCTGCAGGGCAGTGACTTTATCGTTGAATACGGAAAATGAGCGATCCGGGTGGGTCAGCAGGTAGCCCCACTGCGTATAGGCTTGCGCTGAGGTTTTGATGAACAACTCACTGAGGGCATAGCCCTGGCTCTCAAATAAGGGGGTGGCTGAGTCTGCCATATGCTACTCCTATGCTTGAAACGTAAACGGGGCCATAAAAGGCACCGTTTTATGCGGTGATGAGTGTGGCCCATCACAAGCAACGGTTTCAGGATAGCGTTTACGCTAGCGCTAAGGCATAAGTCACAGACGTATTCTGCTGTCAGAAATGACTGACGCAGCAAATATCAGGCATGGTGAAACTAGACCAAAGTTGCGGATGACTGATCAGGCGACTCGATAGCCTTTTTCATTTGCGCTTCCAGCTCTTGCTGCATTTTTTCAACCAGCTTCTGCTTATCTTCACCGCTCATGGACTCGAACTCTTCGGGCGAGATTCCATGCTTTTTCAGCCACAGATATTGCATCTTCTGTGCATCTGTCATTTTCATAAAATCACTGAGTTCCTGGTACGGGTCCTTGATACTCACTTTTTTGGAAGCGGATTCTGTCAGGAAAGTCTTACTGGCCGGCGTGCCTGGCTCTGTGGCTGCCAGGTCTGAACCGTCTGTATCTTTTTTAGCGAACCTGAGTTCGATATTGCCAGGCCCGGCCATACCGGCCGCATTGATATTATTGAAGTTCATGGTCACCCCCGTTATATTTTTTTACAGGGTAACTATTTTTGCAGCGATTAAAGCGTTGATTAAACAGAGAAAAACTGCTTATTTATTACGCAGATGCGAAGTGGCAATGCGCTAAACAGCCCCATCCCCTTAAAAACTCAGTGTCACTGTCTGCTGATTATCAACGAACACGGTACAACGCACATCGGTCCAGCGATCTGTCACCGGGTAGCCTATGCACGATGCATTGACCTTTTTATCCTTGTAAGTACCGCCGCCTATCACACCGGAAAAATTGTAGCTATCTACTGGCCTTCTGACGATCACCTTCTCGTTGCCTATCTGCACTGTTAGAAAAGCGCCGTGATATGCCCAGTCATTGCCATATTTTTCCAGCAGGCCGGTAATCTTGGTCGGCGCATCGTCGCCCTCAAATTGATAACTCTGGGTGGGCGCGACTTCGCGGTTCTTGACCTCAGGCGTACTGATACAGGCAGACACTGAAATCGTTAGCAGCAGAAGTAAAAGGGTTTTCATAAAGACTCCTGTTTATGACCCCATCATAGCAAAAAAAACCGCAGGCGCAAGCTTGCACTATCTTGCTGAAAAAAAACTTCAAAATTTAGGCAGACTCCTACATGTTTATCAGATATTTCTGTCTAGAAATTGCATGCATAGCACTCTATTTTAAGGGTTTAAGGAAGCACGGACTGCCATTCAATGTGAAAGGGGCTCTGCATGACTTTGAATCATGATGCACACAATTGCACTGCGCATTCTAAGCATCACGATGTAGAAGCCAGCGACCCTGAAACGACGTGCTTCAATCGCAGGCATACTGACAAAGCCGGGCAAGATGCCGACACCGGCAATCAGGATGCTTACAATCCGGACATCATATTTCCCGCGGCAAACAATGTAGAACAGGACATAGCTTCTGAGTTTTATCCGGAGATATATATCCCTTGAATAGAGATTTTTTAAATATCAGGCCAGATTGCAAGCGCAGCCATGTGAGCGCTACTGTATATATTTGCCTATTTCGTCTTCTTTCCTGACAGGCGCGGTGAAATCCAGTTTCATGGCTGACGGGTTGCTCTGCCAGGCGGGGCTGGAGAAAGTGCGTAAACAAGCCAGTGGGTTGGCAATATTGCCGGCGCTATCCTGCTTGCAGATATCCACTGCGGCAGTCATGCAGCGCGCACCATATTCAAAACTGGACCTGATCTTGTCCACACATACCGACTCACCTATCAGCGGGCTGGTTGCCGGGTCATCCATCTTTTGTTTGATCAGGTCATAGGCATTCAGTTTAGAGGTGACACAGTCTTTAAAAGCAGGGATATTGCCAGCATTGCGGTAATCATGGCAGGTATTCATCTCCTTGGATAACAGCAGTCTGGATGACTTAGCGAACCACGTGCTTTTTTCTGCGCCCGCACTGCAGGCGTAGGTGAGTAAGGTGAGTGCCAGAATCAGAGACTTCATGGTTTTTATATCCAGACTTGCATGCATAGATAATCAGCATACTAAAACGCCAGCGCCTGCTTGTATAGCAGGCTGTGTGCCCGCAGCCAGACAGACATTTTGATGCAGCTGCAGTTCCCTGCGCGTTTGAATGCAACAAATAGCATATCTTCACTCTTTCTTCAGCCTATGATTTTCAGACCACGCGCTAAAAGCGCACCCTCAGCACGGATATAAGATTGAACATGCACAGTGTTTACTGCAAGAATGCACGAAAACAGGGGGAGGGAAAAGCTGAGGGCTTCTGAACGTTAAAAACAAAAAAACCAGCTCATGAGCTGGTTTTCAAGTAATTGTACTGGTGCCCGGAGCCGGAATCGAACCGGCACACCTTGCGGCGAGGGATTTTAAGTCCCTTGTGTCTACCAGTTTCACCATCCGGGCGGTAGGTCTGACAAGCTGGATATTTTACCACCTTGAAAAGCTTTGCATAGCCTGACAGGCGTCGTGCTTGTGAGAAATTTGGAGCGGGAAACGAGTCTCGAACTCGCGACCTCAACCTTGGCAAGGTTGCGCTCTACCAACTGAGCTATTCCCGCATATCTGGAGGCGCGAGCCGGAGTCGAACCGGCCTAAACGGCTTTGCAGGCCGCGGCATAACCGCTTTGCTATCGCGCCAGAACCAACAACATAAAAACATCTTATGTTAAAAAGGGAAAGCTGTGCTTTCCCCTGAATTTGGAGCGGGAAACGAGTCTCGAACTCGCGACCTCAACCTTGGCAAGGTTGCGCTCTACCAACTGAGCTATTCCCGCGTATTTCCTTGCGCCATGCGTCGTAAGGAAGCTGGCATTTTAATGATTTTTGACCCTGTGTCAAGGAAGATTTATGAAAAAACCTGACTTTTAGCAGGATTGCTTTTTTAGATGGTTTCGCGGATGGCAGGCCAGGCTGCGCGCAGGTAATACCCCATGGAAATCAGGGTCAATAATGCAGCGATGACGATCAGCCATTCTCCTAACCATTGGATGTTTAATCCGAACAGCGGGTCGTACCAGAGTAATAAAGTAATGGCCAGCATTTGTGCGGCAGTTTTTACTTTACCCACCACGGCAACGGCGACATTGGCACTTTTACCTATGCTGGCCATCCATTCACGCAAAGCGCTGATGGCGATCTCGCGGCCTATGATGATCAGGGCGACCACTGCCCCTACCCGGTTGAGTTCCACCAGTACGATCAGCGCTGCAGCCACCATTAATTTATCGGCCACCGGGTCAAGAAAGGCGCCGAATTTGGACATTTGCTGGTATTTACGCGCCCAGTAACCATCCAGCCAGTCAGTAAAGGCGGCCAGGATAAAGACGGAGGCAGCGGCCAGGTTCACCCAGTGCGCAGGCAGGCCCTGGGCTGAAACGGCGTTGGCAGGCAGGTAGAATACGCCGACAAACACCGGGATCATGGCGATACGCAGTAAGGTGAGCAGGTTGGGGATAGTCCACATAGAGTTCTGTTTCTGATTGAGGTCGCTGGTAAGTACGTCGCTGGAGAAGGTTTAATGCAGGCGCTCGTATATGCTTTGCGCCAGCGCCTGGCTAATGCCTTCCACCTGGGCAATTTCATCTATGCTAGCACTTTTTATCCCATCCAGGCCACCAAAACGCATGAGCAGTGCCTTGCGCCGCTTGGCGCCTACACCTTCTATCTCCTCCAGACTGGAGGTGATACGCGCCTTGGCACGTTTGGCTCTATGGCCGGTGATGGCAAACCGGTGTGCTTCGTCACGGATCTGCTGCAACAGGTGCAGGCCTATGTTATCGGTGGGCAGATTGAGCATTTCGCCGGTATCGGAAAAGATCATGGTTTCCAGCCCCGGCCGGCGTTCTTCGCCTTTGGCGATGCCTACCAGCAGGATATCGTCCAGGCCGACTTCCTGCATGACTTCTATCGCCACACCTAACTGGCCTTTACCGCCATCGATAAATATCAGGTCGGGGCGTTTGCCCTCGCCTGCCGCCACTTTGCGGTAGCGCCTGGTCAAGACATCGCGCATGGCGGCATAATCATCGCCTGGCGTGATGCCAGTGATGTTATAGCGCCGGTATTCGCTGTTTTGCATATCGCCGCGGTCAAACACCACGCAGCTGCCTACGGTGGCCTCGCCCATGGTGTGGCTGATATCAAAGCATTCGATACGCTCTGTGGCTTCGGTCAGGTGCAGCGCTTCGCGCAATGCCAGCAGGCGTGCGTGCTGGTTGGCAGAGGTGGCCATACGTTGCTGCAAGGCCAGTTCGGCATTGGTCTGCGCCATTTTCAGCCAGACTTTTTTGTCGCCTATGGCATTGGTCAGCACGCGGATCTTGCGCCCGGCCTGCTCGCTGAGCACTTCCTCGAATTCGTCTTTATCGACTTCGGCCCCGCATACCAGCAATGGTGGCGTGTTCTGCGAGATGTAATATTGCGTGAGAAAGGCTTCTACGGTTTCCGTCAGCTCGGCGTCCTGGCTGTTCTTGGGGAAAAAGCTCTTATCGCCCAGATGGCGTCCGCCACGTATCATGACCAGGTTGATGCAGTGCTGGCCCTGGGCTTCGACACAGGCGATCACATCAGCGTCGCTGACACTGAAATCACTGACAAACTGCTTGGCCTGTACCTGGCGCAAGGCCTGCATGCGGTCGCGCAGGATGGCGGCATGTTCATACTCCATCTCGGCGGCGGCCTGGTTCATTTCATCGCCTATGGCATCGATCACTTCATTGGTTTTGCCGAGCAGGAACATGGCGGCATGCCGCACGTCATGCGCGTAATTCTCCTGCGAGATCAGGTCTACACAAGGCGCGGTACAACGTGCGATTTGGTATTGCAGGCAGGGGCGGGAGCGATTGGCAAAAACCGTATTCTCACAGGTGCGCAGTTTAAACACCTTTTGCAATAACTGTATGCTTTCGCGCACCGCCAGCGTATTAGGGAAAGGCCCAAAATACTGATGGCCTTTACGCTGCGTGCCTCTATGAAATGCCAGCCGGGGAAAAGCGTCGCCGGTGAGGCTGATATACGGGTAAGACTTGTCATCGCGGAACACCACGTTGTAACGCGGCATCAAGCCTTTGATCATATTGTTTTCCAGCAGCAAAGCTTCCGCCTCTGAGCGCGTCACTGTGGTTTCTATGCCCGCGATCTGCGACACCATCATTCTGGTTCGCGGGCTGTTGAGGTTTTTATTAAAGTAACTGGAAACCCGTTTTTTCAGGTCTTTGGCTTTGCCAACATAAATCACCGTGCTTTCCGCATTGAGCATGCGGTAAACACCGGGCAGATTGGGCAGGTTCTTCAGTATGGGTTTGCTATCAAACATGCGCGTATTTTACACGCATGTGCCCGGGTTTGAAGGTGTAGCTGTGAACGGCGTCAGCCCAGCAACTCGCCGCCTATCGCCCAATCTTCATAAGCCACCTCTTCAAATACAATGTAGGTGTAGTTGGCAGGTTTTTGCGCATGTCTGGTCAGGGTTTCGGTGATTTCCTTGGCGATCTGCTTCTTCTGCTCTTTAGTCACGGAACCTGCCAGTTTGATATTCACATAAGGCATGCTGATTCTCCTTCAGGTTAATGTGGTTGCTGATTAATGTGGGGGATGTCTAGTGCGTGTGACTTATGCTGCCGCGGCGTATGTCCCGGATCAGATTAAGGGTGACGGCCAGCAGCAATAGCGAGATCACGATAGACAATAGTGGGTCTATAGTCACCCAGCCGGTGAAATAAATCACCACGCCTGCCACTATGGCAGTGACTGAGCCCAGCAAATCACCCAGCACATGCAAAAAAGCCGCCCGGTGATTCAGACTGGCGTCACCACCATGGTGCTGGTGCTGATGATGCATATGTCTGGCCACATAGATATTCACCAGCAGGCCCAGAACGGCAATGATACTGACGTAGCCACCCGCCACCGGTAGCGGATTTCTGAACCGCTCTATGGCTTCTATGATGATCCACACCGCCACCACCAGCATGGACACGGCATTGACCATGGAAACCCGCAGTTCCAGCCGGCTGGCTGACTGGCTGTTACGCGCGTGCTGCGCCGCCCACATGGCCAGGCCCAGTGCCAGCACATCAAACAGCATGTGCCAGGCATCGCTTAACAGCGCCAGCGACTGGGTCCAGATGCCGCCGGCAAATTCAACCACTGCAAACGCGGTGATGGCCAGAAATGGGATCAGGAAAGGGTTGTCATGTGCATGCTCGCCATGCTCATCATGCGAATGGCCATGTTTTTCACTGTGTCCATGATGTTCTGAACAACCGCAATCATGGTGTTCAGAGTGTTCGGTGTGTGCTTTATCCATGCCTGCATGCTAATGCAATTTGGGTGGCGACTACAATAGGCCGGCAGAAAAATGCCCGCGGCCAGCACCGTATTGTGGCTTATAATAGCGGCTGTTCAAGAGCCCTGCCATGTTAAGTTACCGCCACGCCTTTCACGCCGGCAATCATGCCGATGTCCTCAAGCATTGGGTTTATAGCCTGGTGCTGGATTACTTTAACCAGAAAGATAAACCTTACTGGGTGATAGATACTCATGCCGGCGCCGGCATTTACCGCCTGGATAGCGCTGTGGCCAATAAAACGGCCGAGTATCTGGCCGGCATCGCCAAACTGCAGCAGGCCGCTGCGCCTGAGGCTTTTGCCAGCTACCTGCAAGCCATTGCAGCTACGCATGCCAGCAGCGGCCAAGATACCTACCCCGGCTCGCCCTGTATTGCCGACCATTTTTTAAGGGCTGACGATAAACTGCGTCTGTTTGAACTGCACCCTGCCGATGCAGCGTTGCTGGAACAGCAATTCAGCGCGAGAAAACGGCAGGTGGTGATACAGGCCAAAGACGGATTCGAGGGCATTAAAGCCTGTTTGCCGCCACCCAGCAAACGCGCAATGGTACTGATAGACCCACCTTATGAGGTCAAGGACGATTATATGCGGGTGGTGGATTGCATCAAAGACAGCCTGAAGCGCTTTGCTACTGGCACTTACCTAATCTGGTACCCGCGTTTACAGCGGCCAGAACCGCAACTGATGCTGGATAAACTGCGCAGCCTGAATACCGATTATCTGCATATCTGCCTCGATGTACAACAAGCCAGCAGCGACGGTTTTGGCATGCATGGCAGCGGCATGTGGGTGATCAACCCGCCCTGGACCCTGCGGCAATCAGTTGAACCGCAGCTGGACTGGCTGGCGCAGACCCTGGCACAGGACGCGCATGCGCGCGCCTGGTGTGAAGGCCAGCAACGCTAAGCCTTAATAGCGTATGCGTACGCGATGATTAAGCGCTGACGGCTCCCCTATACTGACGCTGAAACCGCTGACCGCGATGGTCTGCCGGGTGGCGGTCTGTATCCTGACCCGCCACTCGCCGGCAGTGACATTGCTTTTATAGGTATAGCCACGGTAGCCATTATCCCTGCCGCCCGCCAGTGAGAACCCCGGTGTAGACACGCTGACCCATTGCCCGCCCACTTTTCTCTGCCAGTCATGCACCAGCTTGGTACGCAAGCCTTGCGGCGCGAACACCGACGAAAAACAGACCAGTTTTTGCCCCGGTGCCAGGTAAAAATGATCATTATCCACGCGCCAGAAATTCCACCACGGCGATTTTTCTACCGTCATCCAGTAGCCCTGCTCTGACTTTTCCAGATCATAAGCGACCACCACCGCCTGTTTTACCAACGGCACCGGCGGGATCATATCGGCGCGGTAGGCCAGCATCAGCAGGCCTGCAATCGCCCACACCGGCCAGATACGCCCGGCATGGCGCGGTGCGCGCTGGTACAGCACATAGGTGATGGTGGCACCCAGCACCGTGCTCAGATAAAACCAGGCCGCATGCACACTGCCAAACAGAAAAGGGAAAGCAAAGTTGCACCACAGGATGGAACACAAGCCGAACATGCTCCAGCATAAACTCAGGCGCCGGTATTCACTTTCCATAAATTCGTTTGCCACCAGCAAGGCGCCTAACAGCAATGTCAGCACCCAGGCCAGGCCGTAACTGGAGCTTTTAAAATAGAGGATGAACAGCGCACTCAACACGCTGCCAAACAGAAACTGCAGTATCCAGTAAGGCCAGTCATGCACTGCCCAGCGCGACACATTGTTCTGCACCCACTGCCAGCCCAACAACCGCTCACCCACGCGCCGTGCACCAGTAGAAGGTTCAGCCAGCTGATACATCAGTATCGCCGCCATCAGCAGATATAAAGCAAAGATCACCATATCCAGCATGGCGACTTTTTTGCCTATGGTGATGGCATCCCAGACAAACCCGCCTATGAAAAACGAAATTGGCAGCACCGCCCGGGTGCGGTTCAGGCAACGGGAGAGAAAAGAGGCAGGGACAGGATCAGGTGTGGGGAGTGTGGGATCAGTCATTTTGAGGGCTAAAAATCAGCAAAGCATAGGCTTTTTTACCATATCCTGCAGTTACTGTCACTGCATAGCGTTTAAAAGGTAAACTTTCTTTGATTATCAAATCCAGCCTGTTAAACTTTAAGTTATCTTAAGATGCGTCCGTTATATATCTATAGAAAGATGCCTAATGACAGGCATCTAACCCGATATGACATAACTGCGGCCGCCATGAAGCATGCGTGATCTACTCAGACAAATAATTTATAAGTTAAACGAAATCAAATCTGTCAGCAATGAAACTGAACAGGCATTGATACGCGTTACCTTTGTCAGTTTTATCACGCTATATCTGCTATTCAATGGCAGCAGTTTTCAGCCGGTAGGCGTCTGTCTGATCTATCTGTGTTGCGGCTTTCTCATGCTGTTTAATATTCTGCGCAATCCGCAGAAAAATGAAAGACGGCAATGGATAGCCATGGTGATGGATATCACCGCCACCTCGGTGGAACAAATGATCTCCGGTGCCATGGCCGGCGTATTCATAGGCATCTATTTATGGCTGATCATAGGCTACGGCCTGCGTTATGGCACCAAGTTCTTCAAAGGCTGTTATGTACTCAGCCTGATCGGTTTCAGCATCACCTTATACCTTAACCCCTACTGGAACCAGCATCAGCACCTGGCTTATGGTTTTCTGCTGACTTTGCTGCTGATCCCACCGCATACCCTGCGCTTGCAGATCAGCCTGGAAAAAGCCACCAAACAAGCCGGCGAGGCCAATGAGGCCAAAACCAACTTCCTGTCCAATATAAGCCATGAAATGCGTACCCCGCTCAACGGCATTATTGGTGCCAGTGAGTTACTGGCGCAATCCAAGCTGGATAAAAAACAGTCCGAACTGTTGAAAATGGTTGGTGCCTCTGCCAGCAGCCTGAAAAAACTGATCAATGATGTGCTGGATATCAGCAAGATCGAGAAGGGCAAGATAGACCTGGAAGATATTCCATTCTATCTGCCCGACCTGATCCAGCGTTTGCAACTGATGTTCCAGATCGAGGTCGAGCGCAAACAACTATGGTTACGCTTTAATCTGGACCCTACGGTTGAACGCCATTATGTAGGCAGCATGCACCATATCGAGCAGGTACTGATGAACCTGGTGGCCAATGCCATCAAATTCACCCAGCACGGCGGCGTCGATGTCGTGGTCAGTGTGTCACAGCACTATGCCAATATGAGTGTGCTCAAATTCCATATCCGCGACACCGGCATAGGCATCAAGCCAGAAGCACTGCCACATATTTTTGACAGCTTCACCCAGGCAGACAGCAGCATCACCAGGCGTTATGGCGGCACTGGCCTGGGCACTTCTATCGCCAAGCAACTGGTCGAATTAATGGCCGGCAAGATCCAGGTCACCAGCGATGAGAGCAATGGCACCACATTTGAAGTGCTGTTGCCGCTGGCGCACGGCGAACCTTCTGCACAACATGTTTCAAATGAGGTCAATCTTGAAATGACTTCTAATGTTGTGCCGCTGAGCAGCCATACTCGTTTCCGCAAAAAGATACGCGTGCTGATCGCCGACGACAATGTGGTCAACCGCATGATACTCAATGAAACATTGCAGCGCATGCATTGCGTGGTGAAGGCCGCTGACAATGGCGACGAGGCGCTGGATGCACTGGAACACAACCAGTTTGACCTGATGATACTCGATTACAACATGCCGGAAATGAATGGCCTGGAAGTGTTCAATATCTATCACGCCCTGCCAGGTAGCAAACCGCTACGCACAGTGATACTCACCGCGGATGCCACCAAGACCACCCAGGACCGCTGCCTGAGCGCCGGTGTTTACCAAGTGCTGACCAAGCCGGTGATCTCGCGGCAGATCCAAAGCCTGATAGAAGCCATTGCGCAGACCATAGAAACGGGCACCGGCGACAAACCGGCCAGCAAACCGGCGACGCGTGTCGCGCGCGCAGCCGCAGCGCAAAGCCTGCTCAACACCAGCAGCCCGCGCACTGAGCTTACCACTGAAAAAATAGCCAGCATGACCCCGCACAGCGAACCGCTGCTGGACAATGACCGTATGGAGCATTTATTGAAACTGGGTGGCAGTGAAGCCTTCTTGTACCGACTGATCACCGAGTTTATTGAAACGACCGATGACATGATACGCGCCCTGGGCACCGAATGCCTGGACCTTAAATTCGAGCACGTGCATAAACTGGCGCACACCCTGGCCGGGGAGTCTGCCAATATGGGGCTGATCCCGCTCAGCAAGCACAGCCGTCGCCTGCTAGGCTTAAGTATGGAAGATGCCCAAACCATTTCCGGCCTTTATCAAGCCGTTGTTGATGTCTATGAAGAAACGCGTACGCAACTGCAGCATTATCGCAGCAAGCTTTCTTCCAAACGTTCAAACAAATGACAGGGCATCTGCGGTCTTAAGCATCAATAGCGTACGCTGGCACTATTGATTCACTGCATGGTGCTGCACCATTTGCATGTCGCTCACTTGTGCGTTCGCCGGTGTGATGTCGTGCCTGGCTTGTGCATCCTGGCCTGCCACTTCCTGTTCAGGGAACAAACGCGACTGGGCACGATAAAAACGGTCCATCACTTTCAGATCGCGCTCAGTCAGGCGCAAAGCATTTTCCACCCATACATTGACGATATCTTCCAGCTCACTATAGGTGAGCGGGTTGATCCTGGCCTTGGCTTTCTGCGCGGATAAAAAGCCTTCTGACTGGCGGCTGTTTTTCTGGATAAAGGCCTGCACTGCCTGTTCGCCCTCTCCTTCATCGACCACCACATCTATCAGGCCCATTTCCAGGCACTGCTCGGCAGTAAAGCGCTCGCAACCCAGTATCATTTTATCGGCCACGGCCATGCCGGCTTTGCGCGCGATAAAGCTATAAGCGCCCATGCCGGGGATCATGTTAAAAAATAATTCCGGGAAGCAAAATACAGCCTGCCGCTCTGCGATCAGCACATCACTGGTCAATGCCGCTTCTATACCCGCGCCCAGCACTTCGCCCTGCAATAAGGATATTTTGGTGACATGCTCAAGATTGAAACGGAATGCGCGCTGCGCCACCACATCTATGCTCAGCTTGGCATAAGCCTGTAACTGCGCCCTGTCCTGGTTGCGTATCGCCAGCGCCATCTTTTGCAGATCGCCACCCATATTGAAATAGCCTGCGGTAGCCGATGCAAAAATGGAATACTTGATAGGCAGCACTTCCTGGTCGGCTGTTTGTACATAGCCGCCGCTACGCTGTATGTCTTCGTGATGGCTATGCAGGTTGAGCAACAACTCGTGGTTGATGCAAGGAATGCGCTGCGGTTGATGCAGATAGCTCCATAAAGCCTGTTGCTTGGCATCAAAACGGCAGAATACCTGACCATAATCATGTGCCAGTAAACGATGTTGATAATTAACTAATCCTTGGTCAAACGGTGTCATGTGTTTCTCCTTAGCAGTGAAAAAAATAGTCAATGAAATCAGCATAATGTGCTGCATATCCAGCAAAATATTTACGCCAATGAACACATCATAATCAAAACTAGGAACAGTACTACGAGTTTTACAGTTGCAAGG
Organism: Methylophilus luteus; assembly: GCF_042676265.1. Lineage (NCBI taxonomy): Bacteria > Pseudomonadati > Pseudomonadota > Betaproteobacteria > Nitrosomonadales > Methylophilaceae > Methylophilus > Methylophilus luteus. The sequence goes on along the minus strand of NZ_JBHTKB010000001.1, from coordinate 464,692 downwards.
ATACGTTCTGATTGCAAACAAAAAAGGGAGCCTGAGCTCCCTTTTATCTGCCACCTAAAACCGCTTATGCAGTCTCTTGGATAGGAATGATTTTTTTCACATTCTGTAGCGAATCCGCATACTGTGTCATTTGGTCAAAATTGAGGTATTTATAGATCTCTGCCGTATTGGTCAGCCGGGTGCCCAGGGTGTCCAGATACTCCTGCACCGATGGCATCCTGCCCAGCTTGGCGCACACTGCCGCCAGCTCAGCCGAGCCCAGGTAGACGCGGGCGTCCTTACCCATACGGTTATCAAAGTTACGGGTAGAGGTAGAGAACACCGTGGCCTTGTCGGCGACACGCGCCTGATTACCCATACACAAGGAACAACCAGGGATCTCGGTACGCGCACCGGCAACGCCAAAGGTGGAATACACGCCCTCGGCGCGTAATTGCGCTTCATCCATACGCGTAGGCGGTGCGATCCACAAGCGGGTAGGAATACCGCCCGCCCCTTCCAGCACCTTGCCTGCGGCACGGTAATGGCCGATATTGGTCATGCAGCTGCCGATAAACACTTCATCGATCTTGTCACCCACCACGGCAGATAAAGGTTTGATATCGTCCGGGTCATTCGGGCAAGCCACCAGTGGCTCGGTGATATCCTTGAGGTCTATCTCTATGATATGCGCATATTCGGCATCGCTATCCGGCTGTAATAACTCCGGTTTCGCCAGCCAGGCTTTCATGCTGGCGATGCGACGCTCCAGCGTGCGCGCATCGGCATAACCGTTTTCTATCATGTTCTGCATCAACACGATATTGGAGTTCAGGAATTCGATCACCGGCTCTTTGTTCAGCAATACGGTACAACCGTTGGCCGAACGCTCAGCCGACGCATCAGCCAGTTCAAACGCCTGTTCCACTTTCAGGTCCGGCAAGCCTTCTATCTCCAGCACGCGGCCATTGAATACATTTTTCTTGCCTTGCTTGCCTACGGTCAAAGTACCTTCCTTGATCGCCGCGTAAGGGATGGCATTGACCAGGTCACGCAAGGTGATACCAGGCTGCATCTCGCCTTTGAAACGCACCAGTACCGATTCCGGCATATCCAGTGGCATGGCACCAGTGGCAGCGGCAAACGCAACCAGGCCAGAACCGGCCGGAAAGCTGATGCCTATAGGGAAACGCGTATGCGAGTCACCGCCAGTACCCACAGTATCCGGCAAAATCAAACGGTTGAGCCAGGAGTGGATCACGCCATCGCCGGCGCGCAGGCTGACGCCACCACGGCTGGACATGAATTCAGGCAATTCGTGCTGCAGCTTGATATCCACCGGTTTGGGGTAAGCCGCAGTGTGGCAGAAACTCTGCATGACCAGGTCGGCACTAAAGCCCAGGCAAGCCAGTTCTTTCAGTTCGTCACGCGTCATACCGCCAGTGGTGTCCTGTGAACCCACCGTGGTCGCTTTAGGCTCGCAATAGGTGCCAGGGCGCACGCCTAAGCCTTCAGGCAAACCACAGGCACGGCCCACCATTTTTTGCGCCAGCGTATAGCCTTTGCCGGTATCCTTGGCCGGGATAGCTTTGATGAACACTTCTGTTTCCGGCAGGTTGAGAGCTTTGCGCGCATTCGCAGTCAGGCCGCGGCCTATGATCAGCGGGATACGGCCACCGGCACGCACTTCGTCGGGCAAGGTGATAGGGTTCATTTCAAATGTGGCCAGCAGCGCCCCGGATTCGGACAATACTTTGCCTGCATATGGCTGGATGACGATCACATCACCGGTATTCAGGCCGGAGACATCACACTGGATAGGCAATGCACCGGAGTCTTCAGCGGTGTTAAAGAAGATAGGCGCGATCTTGCTGCCTATGACTACGCCACCGGTACGCTTGTTGGGGATGAACGGGATATCGTCACCCATCCACCACTGTACCGAGTTGATCGCCGATTTACGCGAAGAACCGGTGCCGACCACATCACCCACATAAGCCAGTGGCAAGCCTTTTTGCTTGAGGCTGGCAATAGTGGCCAGGCCATCGCTCATGCGATTCACCAGCATGGCTTTGGCATGCAGGGGGATATCCGGGCGGCTCCAGGCGTCTTGTGCCGGGCTTAAGTCATCGGTATTGGTTTCACCTTCGAGCTTGAACACCACCAGCTTGATCTCTTCTGCCAGTGCCGGCTTGCTGGTGAACCACTCCGCATTGGCCCAGGAGGTGATCAGGGCCTTGGCATGCGGGTTACCTGCCTTCATTTTTTCGTCAACGTCGTGAAACGCATCAAACATCAGGATGGTGGTAGAAAGTGCTTTCACAGCATGTGGCGCCAACGCTGTGTCCAGCAATGCGACCAAAGCCTGCACGTTATAACCACCCAGCATGGTGCCCAGCAATTCCACGGCCTTTTCAGCGCTGACCAGAGGCGAACTGGCAGTGCCATTCGCCACATCAGCCAGAAAAGCTGCTTTCACATAAGCCGCCTGATCCACGCCGGCAGGAATACGGTTTTCAAGCAGATCAACCAGCAAAGCCTCCTGGCCTGCGGGCGGGCTTTTCAATAGCTCGACCAATGCAGCGACTTGCTCGGCATTGAGTGGTAAGGGAGGCAGGTTTTGCGCGGCGCGTTCTTTAACGTGGGTATCGTATGCTTGTAACATGTGATCTAGGCTCTATCAATAAAACAAAGTCGGAGGGGATGGGCTGGCGATCTCTTGCAGCAAGAGTGCTATCGTCTAACCGAGAGATTTCTTCTCGTTTGATTATAATCCAGTCCATCCGTCAGAATGTTAATTGCTTGTAACATTCCATTAATTGGTCAAAATGACAGCCGCCGACCGCATCAAAATAACACCATGATGCACCATCAGCGTGCACTGTCGCTATATAACTGTTTGGCAAATGGGGTGCTACAGCTTTTGCCGTAAGCAGCCGATTCCCACTTATCCAGTAATTCTTTCTGGTAGCCTTTACCGTGCTGTTTTTCCAGATAGACACGTACCTCAAACACATCAGCAAAGCCATTGTGATCGGTGTCCATCAAGGCCACCTGATCCTCCAGCGTTGGCCCGATATATTGGCCATTACTGTCGGTAAAATACTCCAGGGCTGACTCGGCATGTGCGGCTACACCGACAACGCATAAAAAGCTGCCATATAGCAGTGCCAGCCAGACCACCCCATGTTTCATTTTTATCATACTCACTCCACCTATCCGCTTAGTAGTATGACGAATAATTCATGAATTCGTGCACAGACTCTGTGATTTATCTCACATTCGTTTTAGATGTCTGCAGCAAGATTCATACCGCCACCAAGGCAATTTTCTTCTTCCACTCTGCCGGGCCGGTGTTATGCACCGATGTACCATCGGCACTGACCGCCACCGTTACCGGCATATCGACCACGTCAAATTCATAGATGGCTTCCATGCCCAGGTCTGCAAACGCCAGCACGCGGGATTTTTTAATCGCTTTGCTGACCAGGTAAGCAGCGCCACCGACAGCCATTAAATACACAGACTTGTGCCTGGCAATTTCTGCTAACGCCTGTTCACCACGTTCAGCTTTACCGATAGAGCCTAGCAAGCCAGTATTCAGCATTATGTCGGTATAGCTATCCATACGCGTCGCCGTGGTCGGGCCGGCCGGGCCGACCGCTTCATCACGCACGGCGTCGACCGGGCCTACGTAGTAGATAAAGCGGTTATTGAAATCTACCGGCAAGGGCTCGCCCTTATCCAGCATGGTTTTGATGCGTTTGTGTGCCGCATCCCTGCCGGTCAATATCTTGCCGGTCAACAGCAGGGTATCGCCGTTTTTCCAGCTTTGTGTGTCTGAACGGGTCACCGTTTCCAGGTTTACGCGTTTGGCCTGCGGGCTGGGTGCCCAGTGCACATCGGGGTAGGCATCGGCCGCAGGCGGCGTCAATTCGGCCACACCAGAACCATCGAGCGTAAAATGCACATGCCGCGTGGCTGCGCAGTTAGGGATGATGGCGACCGGCAGACTGGCGGCATGGGTAGGATAATCGAGTATCTTCACATCCAGCACCGTGGTCAGGCCACCCAGGCCTTGCGCACCTATGCCCAGTTGATTGACCTTTTCATAGAGTTCCAGCCGTAACTCTTCAATGCGGGTCTGCGCGCCCCTGGCCTGTAACTCCTGGATATCGATAGGCTGCATCAATGACTCTTTGGCCAGCAACACGGCTTTTTCTGCGCTGCCGCCTATGCCTATGCCCAGCATGCCGGGCGGGCACCAGCCGGCGCCCATTTCCGGCACCACTTTCAGCACCCAGTCGACTATGCTGTCATTAGGGTTGAGCATGGCCAGTTTGGATTTATTCTCAGAACCGCCGCCTTTAGCCGCGATCTGGATATCCACACTATCACCGGCGACCATTTCTACATGGGTGATGGCAGGCGTATTGTCTTTGGTGTTCTTGCGGCTGCCTGCCGGGTCATTGACGATAGAAGCACGCAAGGTATTCTCAGGGTGCAGGTAAGCACGGCGCACGCCTTCGTTCACCATTTCTTCCAGCGTCATATCGCCTTCAAAACGCGCCTGCATGCCGACTTTGACAAACGCCACCACGATGCCGGTGTCCTGGCACAAGGGGCGCTTGCCTTCGGCACACATGCGCGAGTTGGTCAGTATCTGCGCGATCGCATCCCTGGCAGGTGCTGACGCCTCTTTTTCATAAGCCGCAGCCAGCGCCCGGATATAGTCTTCCGGGTGGTAGTAAGAGATATATTGCAGGGCATCTGCAACACTCTCTATAAAATCCTGGGTCTTGATCAGGGCCATGGTCTATAGGTGCTCTTGAAAATATTTTTATCGTTAGCGGGCGCTGCTTTTGGTATAGGCAATCGCCGGGCCAACATCTTTTCGTAGGATTTTACCATTTTTGGTGCGTGGAAATTCCTTTGCCAGGTAAACTGTTTTTGGTGCCTTATAGGCAGCCAGATGTTTTTTACCAAAAGCGATCAGCTCATCCGCCTGCACTTCGCTCTCTGGTTTAGGGATCACATAAATCACAACCAGTAATTTATCCTTCTCCAATTCTTCACCTACTGCAGCGCAATCTGCCACAGCCGGATGGCCTTTATACACGCGCTCGATTTCATAAGGTGACACGCGATAGCCGAAGCTCTTGATAATGTCATCCTTGCGACCCAGAAACCAGATATAGCCATCAGCATCGTACTTGGCATAATCCCCGGTAAAGAAATAACCATTATGCTTATATTTGGCGGTCTCTTCCGGTAAATTCCAGTAGCTCAGGAATAAACCAGGATCATGATCCGGCACGCAAATCATGCCCTCCTCGCCTTCAGCCACCGGCTCAAGCGTTTCCGGATTCAGTAGCGCGATCTCGTGGCCAGGCTGCGGAAAACCTGCCGAGCCAGCCCGGATCGGCCGGTAAATGCTTTGTGACAAGTAGTAAGAAAATTCACTCATGCCTACCGCTTCATAAATATCCAGGCCGAAACGATCACGCCATTGCGTCAGGACTTCATCAGACAAGTGTTCGCCAGCACTCATAAAGTGGCGCACACTAGGCACATCAGCCTGTGTTGAACTGGTTTTTTGCAGCAACTGGCGATAAATGGTCGGTACACCAATAAAAATGGTGGCTTTATGCTTAGCTATCAAGTCCAGCCATTTTTGTGCATCATTTTTCCCCTCATGCACGATCACGGTTTTACCCAGATAAAGCGGATCCATCAGCCCGGTACCTAATACATAGGTCCAGTTAAACTTGCCTGAATGCATGATGCGGTCTTGCAACTGGTCGCTGTAGTTAAACCAGTACTCCGCTGCCGGCTGGCGGCCTAACAAAGCCCGATGCGTGTGCAATACGCCTTTTGGATAGCCAGTCGTACCTGAGGTATAAACTAAATAAGCAGCGTCTTCAGCATGTGTTTCATACGCAGGCTCTATATTTTTCACCGCTGTGAGTGCGGCATCCAGTGACAACACATTGAAACCTTCAACGGGTGTGATTTCACCAGTCAGCTGGGTCAAAAGAATATGTTTCAAGTTAGGCGTCTGCGCAATATTGCTTTGCATCCTGGCAGACATGCCAGTCCATGCCGCAGCATCAGTCACCAACACCACTGCACCGGAATCTTTGGCCAGATAAGCCACTTCTTCAGCAGTCAGCAAAGTAGAAGTAGGAACAGAAATAGCTCCTGTTTTCATGGTGCCTAAGAAGGCAATCGGATAATCCAGGCTGTTAGGTAAGCGTATCAGTACACGGTCGCCAGGTTGCACGCCCAAATCACGTAACACCTGTGCAAAGCGATCTGTTTGCGTGGCCAGTTGCGCAAAACTGATGCTGCTAGTTCCGAAAGTGTCATCCTCCACTATCATGGCGATCTCGCCTGCCGTAGCAGTGCCCAGATGGCGGTCGCTGCAAGCGACACCGATATTGAATCGCTCGGGGATATCCCACTGCCACCTGGGGTAAGGCGCTAACTGTGTCATCTCAAAACCTTTCCTCGATCTTTAAGCATGCAGGGTTGCTGTCACGCGTCGCAAGCATTTCTTTTGAAAATACTCTTAAAATCTGTCTATATATCGCACTACTAGCAACTGACTTCAAAATTCAGAATTTAGCGATGAAGTGCTAGGCGCACAGCGCGCAGAAAGCGGAATGTACATAAGTACATGAGCATTTCGAGCACTGCGCAACAACGCAATTCGCGCTAAAAATGAATTTTTATAACAGGATGCCGTAGGGCCAGTTTTGGCGTACTACTTGCGCCGGCATCAACTGCAGCACATGCAGCGCAAATTCCATGTCACTGGTCTTCAATGCCCTTAAGGCATGCGCGCGCAACAAAGTCTGCAAAGCTTTGCCAAACATGGGCGGGTCCAGCATCTCACCATCAAACTTGATCGCACCACCAAGCAAGGCATCCGCTTCTATCGCCGCCTGCAAGATCGCCACTTTCTGGTTGATCTCGGTCGGTGACGGGGTATAGGCGGTTTTACACAAGTGGATATGGCCGGGATGTATCACCTGCTTGCCGGTCAGGCCCATGGCGGCTTCCTGGCAGGCATGCTTGTACACCACGCGTGACTCGTTATCGCCATGCAGATCCAGCCAGCGGCGCACATCATGTGGCTCTACAAACTTGTCCGGCATGATATTGCTGCCTATCAACGTTTCTACGCCGCCTATTACGCCTTTACCGGCTATCCTGGCTTCAAAGATCAGCTGGTTGATAAAGTAAAACAGTTCTTCTATCCAGTGTTCGGGCGTGATGTGTATGCCCAGCGCCTTGGAGAAGTCATGGATACCGAAAACCACATGCCTGACGGTGTCGTACTGCATCAGGTCAGGCGCGATCTTGAGTGACTTAGGGTGCTCTATGATGGGCTGTATGGTGATGTGCGGATTCACGCTGATCAGAAAACTGGATAGATCGCGCACTTCTGCCGCGCCATACGATTCACCGGCTTTAGCCAGCATCACCACATCGATATATTCGCTCATGTCGCGTACCAGCTTCATGTCCTCTTCGTACTCATCAGTACGGAAAGAGTTGGCACGGATGGCGATAGTCACGCGCTCGTTGACCTTGCGCAGTTTGGGCAGCTCCTGGCGCAACAGGGTGCGGCTCATCTCCTTTTGCCGGCAGCCATCTTCAAGGTCAAAGATCAGGGTATGCGCATTGGTGAAATGCGCGTGCTTGACCATGCGGTTGGCCGCCTGCTCCATATCCTCATAAATGCCCAGGCTGGGTGCGTATTTCACCGGTGGGTAATAGAGCTGTATGCCCGGCCAGTAATCGCCGAGGGCACTGGCGTCCAGCGTGATCGGCTCTTCGCCCATATGCTGACTCATGCCGCCTCCTGTTCTGCCGATGGTCGGCTTAGTCTTAGTTTTTGCAACACGGCGGCGTGCTCTGCCGCCAGTGCTGTGATCATTGCGGCCTGCGTGCCTGTTTCTTGTATCAAGTCCCAAAACACGTTATCCGGCAACTCCAGCAACAGATCCAGCTGCGCCATTTCTGCCAGGGTCAGGCCGTTGAAATGCTCGCTGACAAAGCGCTGCAAGACGATATCCAGCTCCAGCATGCCACGCCGGCAGCGCCAGGCCAGTCGCCGTTGTTCTGCTTCACGTAAGATTTCTGCATTTAACATGGTCTGCCCCCTATAGCACTTTAATGCCAAAGATCTTTTTACCCGCTGCAGGCGGTTTTTGCGCTTTGACGCTTTCTATCTTCAGGTCTTTGATCGCCGCGATGGCCGCATTCGGGTTGAGTTTTTTCGGGCAGACATCGGTACAGTTCATGATGTTGTGGCAACGGTATAAACGGTAAGGGTCTTCCAGGTTTTCCAGGCGTGCCTGTTGCTCCTGGTCGCGGCTATCGGCAATAAAGCGGTAGGCTTGCATCAGGCCGGCCGGGCCGACGAATTTGTCCGGGTTCCACCAGAAGCTGGGGCAAGAGGTGGTACAGGCGCCGCACAAGATACATTCATACAGGCCATCCAGTTTGGCGCGGTCCTGCGGGCTTTGCAGGCGCTCGGTCTCTGGCGGCGTGTCATGGTTCTGCAGATAGGGCATCACCGAATGATAGTGGTCAAAAAACTGCGTCATATCGACCACCAGGTCGCGTATCACCGGCAGGCCAGGCATTGGGCGCAACACCACCGGTTCTTGCAGCGTTTCCAGCTTGGTGATACAGGCCAGGCCATTCTTGCCATTGATGTTCATGGCGTCAGAGCCACACACACCCTCGCGGCAGGATTTACGCATGCTTAGGGTGTCGTCGACCTGCTTCAGGCGCATCAGCGCGTCTAGCAGCATCTGGTCACTGTCTTCAAGTGCGATGTCGTAATCCTGCATATAGGGCTTTTTGTCTACGTCCGGATTAAAGCGGTAGATGGAAAAACGCATATCAATACACCCTTTTCTTCAACTCAAAGGACTCAACGCTGAGTGGTTTTAAACGGACCGGCTTGTAAACCAGCTTTTGTTCACCGGCAAAATACAGTGAGTGACTCAGCCATTTGGCATCATCACGCTCGGGATGATCTTCACGTGCATGTGCGCCGCGGCTTTCCTGGCGCGCATGCGCGGCATGCATGGTCGCCACTGCCACCTGCATCAGGTTATCCAGCTCCAGCGCTTCTACGCGTGCGGTGTTGAAAACCTTGCTTTTATCGTTGATACGCAGGTGTTGCGCCCGCCCGGCCACCTCGGCGATGGCGTTGACACCAGCTTGCAGCAGGTCAGGAAAGCGGAACACGCCACTGTGTTTTTGCATGGCCTGGCGCATGGCATCGCCGGTCAGCGCCACATTCTCACCGGCGCTGGCGCTTTCCAGGCGGTTGACGCGCGCCAGGGTCGCTTCTGCCGCATCAGCCGGCAAGGGCTTGTGCGCTTTGGCACTGCCTATATCGGCCGCCATTTTGTCACCGGCGGCTTTGCCAAACACCACCAGGTCCAGCAAAGAGTTGGAGCCTAAGCGATTGGCACCGTGTACCGAGACACAGGCACATTCACCTACCGCATACAGGCCCTGCACCACACGTTCAGACTGCCCGTCATGCACCACCACCTGGCCATCCAGATTGGTGGGGATACCGCCCATCATGTAATGCGCAGTCGGTACCACCGGGATAGGATGGCTGATAGGGTCAACCCCGGCAAAGGTTTTGGCTATTTCGCGTATACCCGGCAGGCGTTTACTGATGATGTCTTCACCCAGATGATCGAGCTTGAGGTAAACCGCATCCTTATGTTTGCCTATGCCGCGGCCCTGCTTGATTTCGGTCGCCATCGCGCGCGACACCACGTCACGGCTGGCCAGGTCTTTGGCTGTGGGTGCATAACGCTCCATAAAGCGCTCGCCTTCGCTGTTGACCAGGTAGCCACCTTCGCCACGCACGCCTTCAGTGATCAGCACGCCGGCATTGAGCACCCCGGTCGGGTGAAACTGCCAGAACTCCATATCCTGCAACGGTAAACCGGCACGCGCCGCCATGCCCAGACCATCGCCGGTATTGATAAAGGCATTGGTGCTGGCCTGGAAGATTCGGCCACCGCCGCCGGTGGCAAGCATGGTTGCCTTGGCATGGATGACGTGGATATCACCGGTTTCGATTTCCAGCGCGATCACGCCCAGCACATCGCCGTCGCTGTCGCGGATCAGGTCCAGCGCGAACCATTCGATGAAAAACTGGGTATTGGCTTTGACATTGCGCTGGTACAAGGTATGCAGCATGGCATGTCCGGTACGGTCAGCCACGGCACAGGTGCGCGAGATCGGCTGCTCGCCAAAGTTGCGTGTCATGCCGCCAAACGGGCGCTGGAAGATACGGCCGTTTTCCAGCCGGTCGAACGGCATGCCAAAATGTTCCAGCTCGATAATGGCTTTGGCAGCATTACGGCACATAAACTCAATGGCATCCTGGTCGCCCAGGTAATCCGAGCCTTTGATGGTGTCATACATATGCCACAGCCAGTTGTCGTCAGAGACATTGCCCAGTGCCGCGGCAATGCCGCCTTGTGCCGCCACCGTGTGTGAGCGGGTAGGAAACACTTTGGACAGCACGGCCACATCCGCCCCTGACTCGGCCAGCTGCAAGGCAGCGCGCAAGCCGGCACCGCCACCACCGATGATGACGGCATCTACCTGGTGATACTGTAATTCGCTTGCTACTGTCATATGTTTAAACCGGCCATGCCGCTCACCTTCACTTCATTCCAAACAGGATCCACAAAATCGCCAGCGCATTACCGAGCACGGCGAGATTCACCAGCCATTGCAGCACATAGCGGCAACGCAAGTTGGGCACGTAATCACGCAACACATCGCGTACGCCCAGCCAGGCATGCATCAGCATGCAGATAAAAAACCACAGACTGAGCAGACGCCACCACCAGGGTGAAAATACCGCGACCCAACCGGCATAGTCTGCCGGCGCCAGCCAACACACCCGCAGCCAGAACAGCAGCAGACCCAGGGCCATAGACAGCGCGCACAGCCGCTGTGTCAGCCATAAGCGCATGCCCGGGTACTTTGCGGTCAGTAATTCAAAAAGCATGGCTGCAACTCATTTTGCTGGCGTATTCATTTTGGGCGCATCTACCAAATGGCATAAATCACAAACAGCATGGTAAAAGCCACCATGCCCAGCACCACCCGGCTGGAGAAACGCGCCTTTTGCAGGCTGGTCATCCAGTGCACATCCATGGCCAGGTGCCGGATCCCGGCATAAAAGTGATGAAAAAAAGCCCAGGCCAGCCCGGTCAACAGCAGTTTTACCGGCCATTGCTGCAACTGGGTTGCCACTGCCAGGTAACCCTGCTCATTACGCAGCGACAGGTACAGCGCCCATAGCAATAAGGGCTGCACCAGGAATAACACCACACCACTGGCGCGGTGCATGATAGACACCACGGCATTGACCGGCAGGCGGATGGTGAACAGATTCAGGTTTTTCGGCCGCTGTTTTTTTTGCTTCTTAACTATCATGTATCGCTACCAAGCTGCCTTTAAACCTGTTTTGCCGCACGCGCGACCGCGCCGGACACATAAGCCATCAGGCGCGGATCGAACGGTTTGGGGATGATGTAATCCTTGCCAAAACTCAGTGACTGCAGCTGATAGGCGTCTAACACCTGTTGCGGCACCGGCTCACGCGCCAGGGCACTCAAAGCACGCGCGGCAGCCACCTTCATTTCTTCGCTGATCTGGGTCGCCTGTGCATCGAGTGCGCCACGGAACAGATAGGGGAAACACAAAGCATTATTCACCTGGTTGGGGAAATCACTGCGCCCGGTCGCCATGATCGCGTCATCGCGTATGGCATAGACCTGGTCAGGCAGGATCTCAGGGTCAGGGTTTGCCAGTGCAAAAATGACAGGCCTGGCCGCCATATCCGCCACCAACTCAGGTGGCAGGCCATTCTTGGCAGACACCCCTATAAACACATCGGCACCCGACATCGCGTCAGCCAGGGTTTTTACCTGGCCTGAGGTGATGGCCAATGCGCGGTTGTTATCATGCAGATCGTCACGCGCCGTATCCAGCACGCCTTTGCGGTCTACCATGGTGATATTGGTCGCCCCCATCAGTTTGAGCAACTTTGCACACGAGCAGCCTGCTGCACCCGCGCCCAGAAACACTATTTTGGCAGCCGGCAAGGTTTTGCCCTGCAGCTCGAGCGCATTCAGCAATGCAGCGGCGACGATCACCGCCGTGCCGTGCTGGTCATCGTGAAAAACCGGGATATCCAGACGTTTTTTCAACTCATTCTCTATATAAAAACAGTGCGGCGCTGCGATATCCTCAAGATTGATACCCCCGAAGGTAGGCGAAATATTCACCACCGTCTGGATAAACTCATCCGGCGTTGCGGCATTCACCTCGATATCAAACACATCAATGCCGGCAAAGCGCTTGAACAATACCGCTTTGCCTTCCATCACCGGCTTGCCTGCCAGCGCCCCGACATTGCCCAGACCCAGCACCGCAGTACCATCGGTGATCACTGCGATCAGGTTACCCTTATTGGTATATTTATAAGCATTGGCCGAATCTGCTTCTATCTCACGTACCGGCTCAGCCACACCCGGGGTATAAGCCAGTGAGAGATCCAGTTGTGTCGTACAGGGTTTGGACGACTCAACGCTCAGCTTTCCCGGTTTGGGAAACTGGTGGTAATCCAGTGCGCGTTTCTTTAAATCGTCCATTGTTTTTCCTTAATATTGCCTTGGCTATCTGTATAGAATCATTTAAAAAACTTCAGCAGCAAGGCGAATGAGCGCACACAGTGCGAATAGCTCGGCAAGCGAGACTCAACGCCGCTGATGAAGATTTTTTAACCATTACAATTCCATTCATATCGAATGATTTAAAAACTTCAGCAGCAAGGCGAATGAGCGCAGACAGTGCGAATAGCACGCCAAGCGAGATTCAACGCCGCTGATGAAGATTTTTTTAACCATTACAATTCCATTCATACCGAATGATTTAAAAACTTCAGCAGCAAGGCGAACGAGCGCAGACAGTGCGAGTAGCACGGCAAGCGAAATTCAACGCCGCTGATGAAGATTTTTTAATCATTCAAGTTCGCTCATGTAGTGATGGTCGTCTGTCAGACACAACCCGAACCGCCACTCCATAGGCTTGTCACCATAGGTGAATGACACGCGCTCTATACTCAGCAGCGGATACCCTTCTTTCAAGCCCAGCGCCTTGGCCACTTCGGCATCGGCAGCCACTGCCTTGATGCGTTCTTCGGCGCGTATCATGCGTATGCCAAACTGTGACTCGTACATGCTGTACATGGAACCATTGCTCTCTTCGACCTTGGCGCGGTTCAGGCCTTTGAATGGCGCGGCGGGCACTACTATATGGTCGTAGATCAGCGGGCGACCGGAAAAGGTCAGCAGGCGTTTTACCTCTATGGTGGTCGCGCCGGCTTTGATTTCCAGTACTTTGCCTATGTGCGCGTTAGCCTTGCTTTTGATACAGGATAGAAATTCGTTCTGCAGTAATTCTTTCTGGCCGTTTTCTGCGGTCAGCCGCAAAAAACGTAATTTCACATCATCCTGGTTATGGGTGGCGACAAAGGTGCCCTTGCCCTGGCGGCGGATCAGGATGTTTTCAGTGGCCAGGCTATCTATGGCTTTGCGCACGGTGCCCTGGCTCACTTTATAACGCTGCGCCAAGTCTATCTCGCTGGGGATCATGTCGCCAGGCCGCCATTCGCCACCTATCAGGCTTTGCGTGATCAACACCTTGATCTGGTCATATAAAGGTCTGTAACTCGCCGATGCAAACTGCTTGTCCATGAGATGAACGCTCCAGATAAACGCTTTATTTATTTCAATAGGCGGAAAAAACGCCTCCGCCATGCTTAATTAATTTATACCACAGACAAAACTCAGATGTCCACTGTTTTATATCTTATATAAGACATAAGATATTCGTTGACAGACAAAATTTTATCATCAATAATTCAGTGAAAGCTCCTTAAGCAAGGGAATAAACAATGTCCTACCCACTCAGACCCAGACGCTCCATGCTGTATGTGCCAGGGTGTAATACACATTATCTGGAACGTGCACGCACGCTGGCAGCAGATTCAGTCATTCTGGATCTGGGTGACCCTATCTTGATAGATGCCAAATTGCAGTCGCGCGACAATGTCGTGCAGGCGGCCAGGCAAGGCGGCTATGGCAAACGCGAGGTGGTGATACGCGTCAACGACCTTGATTCACTCTGGGGCCATGACGATATACAGGCAGTCGCCAATGTGGGCGCTGACGCCATCCTGTTTCCCAATATAGAGTCGCGTGAAGATGTGTTGCGCGCACAACAGTTGCTCGATGACGCAGGTGGCAGCCACGTGCCCATGATGGTGATGATAGAAAGCCCACTGGCGGTACTGAACGCCAAGGAGATCGCGGCCGCTTCCGAGCGCGTGATCTGTATGGTGATGGCGACTTCTGACCTGATCTCGCAGCTGCATGCGCGTGTTACGCATGAGCGCTCGGCTATCCTGACTTCATTATCGCTGGTGATACTGGCAGCGCGTGCCTATGGTAAAGGCGTGATCGATGGCATCACCAGCGATTTCAAGAACATGCATTCGTTTGAATATGCCTGCCGCATAGGCCGCGATATCGGCATGGATGGCAAGTCACTGGTGCATCCGGCACAGATCGCTTACTGCAATGACGCCTATACGCCGCAGCGCAGCGAAGTTGAACATGCACGCCTGATCATCAAGGCTTTGAAAGAAGCCAATGAAGCAGGCCGCGGCACGGTGGTGGTCAACGACAAACTGGTGGAGCACCACCATATCAAAGCCGCCCAACGCCTGATCCAGCTGGCAGAAGCCATCAGCGAGCTGGAAGAGGAGTTTATCTAATGACCCCGCCCCTATTGATCGCTATTAAAGGAGGACACCATGCAAAGTAAAATCCATGCAGGCCGTTTCTTCGAAGACTTCAAGCTGCACGAAGTCATCCAGCATGCAACGCCACGCACCATCACTGCCGGCGATAGCGCGCTTTACATCGCTTTAACCGGCGCACGTAACCCACTGCACTGCAGCGCGCCGCTGGCCCAAGCGCTGGGCTACCCGGCAACACCGGTAGACGACCTGCTGGCATTTCATATCGCGTTTGGCAAAACCGTGCCGGATGTGTCTGTCAATGCCGTGGCCAACCTGGGCTATGCCGATGTGCGTTTTCTGCAGCCGGTTTATGTGGGCGACACACTCACCACCTCGAGTGAGGTGATAGGCCTGAAACAGAATTCCAGCGGCAAAAACGGTGTGGTGTGGGTGCGCTCTACCACCCTCAACCAGCAGCAGCAACCGGTACTCAGCTGGGTGCGCTGGGTGATGGTACAAAAAAGGAACCACGCAGCGCCGGCACCGGAAACTGTGATCCCGGAGCTGCCGGAGTTTGTCGCGCCCGAATCACTGGCAGTGCCGGCCAACTTCAAATTACACCCTGACCTGGCCACCGCCACCGCTGGCAAATACTGGTGGGATGACTATGAGGTGGGCGAATGCATGCGCCATCCGGCTGGCCTTACCATCAACGAAAGTGACCATACGCTGGCCACCCATCTGTACCAGAACAATGCACGCCTGCACTTTGACGCGCACCTGATGAAAAGCACGCCACAAGGCAAGCGCCTGGTCTATGGTGGCGTGGTGATCTCGGCTTGCCGGGCATTGAGTTATGAAGGCCTGGAAAACGCTATTTCTATAGTAGCGATCAATGGCGGCACCCATGCCAACCCGAGTTATGCCGGTGACACCATTTACTGCCTGACCAAGGTGCTGGACAAATGGTCGCTGCCACACCCTGAACTGGGCGCATTGCGCCTGCGCATGGTGGGCGTGAAAAACATGCCACCCACCACGCTGGAGAACATCAAAACCACGCATGGCTACCACCCGCATGTGGTGCTGGACCTAGATTACACAGTACTTATTCCACGAAAAGGAAATTGATTATGGCTGTACATCCGAATCAGGCATTGTTTGGCGGTGAGAAACCGTTTCCAGTGATCCCGGCCTGTGAACATTTTGCTGGCAGTGAAAAACTGATTTTAAAGGCATTGTCGCTGCAAGACCCGGCTCACCCGAATGGTGCAGGCCCGGTATTCGATATCACCTGCGATTGCGAAGATGGCGCTGCCAGCGGGCAGGAGCAGGCACATGCCGAAATGATAGTACGCGTGCTGAATTCTGCAGCCAACCAGCACAGGATGGCCGGTGCGCGCATTCATGATTACACCCACCCGCACTGGAAAAAAGACATTGATATCCTGGTCGGCGGTGCCGGCCAGGTATTGAGCTACCTGACTATCCCCAAATGCACGGATATAGAGCAGGCACGTGAAATGATCGCCTATATCCAGCAGGTAGCCAGCCAGCATGGTATACAGCGCGAGATTCCGGTGCACCTGCTGATAGAGACACACGGCGCGCTGCGCCAGGTGCACGAGATCGCGCAGCTGCCCTGGTTGCAGGTGCTGGATTTCGGCCTGATGGACTTTGTCAGTGCGCATCACGGCGCTATCCCAGCCAGCGCCATGCGCAGCCCCGGCCAGTTCGACCACCATTTGCTAGCGCGCGCCAAAAGCGAAGTGGTGTCTGCCGCGCTGGCGAATGGCGTAGTGCCTGCACATAACGTCACCCTGGACCTGAAAAATGCCGAGGTGACTTACAGCGATGCCTACCGCGCCCGCAATGAGTTCGGCTTTATGCGCATGTGGAGTATTTACCCGACGCAGATACAGGCGATCGTCGATGCCATGAAACCTAATTTTGACGAAGTCAGTGATGCCGCCAATATCCTGCTCACCGCACAAGCGGCTGACTGGGGGCCTATCCAGTATGCCGGCGAGTTACATGACCGCGCGACCTATCGCTATTTCTGGGAAGTGCTGCAAAAAGCCAAGCAAACCGGTGTTGCGATGCCGGCAGAAGCCGAAAAAGCATTTTTTTAATATTTTAGCCACAGAGGACACAGAGAACACAGAGAAAACAGAGTGCTCACAGAAAAGATGAAAGATTCCTGTTCTGCTTGATCAGCAAGCAATTCAATCCTAGTGAGCTCCAAGTGAAAGTGCAGGCAATTTTAATCAGTGTTCGCTTTTTTCTCTGTGTCCTCTGTGTTCTCTGTGGCAAAAAAAAGGATTTAGTATGCAACAAACAACTTCAGCAGGCGCACGCTTTCGTGCTGCGCTGGCGGCAGAACAACCATTACAAATCATAGGTGCCATCAATGCCTATCATGCCATGCTGGCGACCCAAAGCGGCTTTAAGGCTATTTACCTCTCAGGTGGCGGTGTGGCGGCGGGCTCACTGGGTTTGCCTGACCTGGGGATCTCTACCCTGGAAGATGTGCTGATCGATGTGCGCCGTATCACTGACGCCGTAGACACACCTTTATTGGTGGATGTAGATACCGGCTTTGGCGGTGCTTTCAATATCGCACGCACCATTAAAAGCGTGGCTAAAGCCGGCGCTGCCGCGGTACACATTGAAGACCAGGTCAGCGCCAAACGCTGCGGCCACCGGCCGAACAAAGCCATCGTCAGCCTGGATGAAATGGTAGACCGCGTGAAAGCAGCGGTGGATGCCAAGCCTTATGACAATTTTGTGGTGATGGCACGCACTGACGCCCTGGCCGTGGAAGGCCTGCAATCTGCCATAGACCGCGCCTGCGCTTGTGTAGAAGCCGGTGCCGACATGATATTCCCGGAAGCGATGACAGACCTGGACATGTACCAGCAATTTGTTGCAGCCGTAAAAGTGCCGGTACTGGCAAATATCACAGAATTCGGCTCTACCCCACTCTTTACTGTAGATGAACTGGCCACGGCTGGGGTGGGCATGGTGTTGTATCCCCTCTCCGCTTTCCGTGCCATGAACCAGGCTGCGCTCAAAGTCTATCAGGGCGTGCGCCAGGATGGCACGCAGAAAAACGTACTGGACCTGATGCAGACACGGGCCGACCTGTATACCCATCTCGGCTATCACGCCTTTGAAGAAAAACTCGACGCCCTGTTCAAGCAATAAGGGCCTGCAGGAGATCATGATGAATACCCCTACTGATACAACTACCGCCACTGAAGCGCCCAAACGCAAGAAAGGCGTCGCCCTGGCCGGCGTGGCGGCTGGCACCACGGCCATTTGCACCGTGGGCCACAGCGGCAATGACTTGCATTACCGCGGTTACGATATTATCGAGCTGGCTAAACACGCCAGCTTTGAAGAAGTCGCCTATTTGCTGATCTACGGCGAGCTGCCCAACCAGGCACAACTCACGCAATATCATCAAAAGCTCAAAAAGCTGCGCGGCCTGCCCAGTGCACTCAAAGCCGTACTGGAACAGATTCCTGCCGGTGCACACCCTATGGATGTGATGCGCACCGGCTGCTCCATGCTGGGCACGCTGGAACCGGAAGCCAGCGACAGAGACACTGCCGGTGCCCAGGCCCTGGGCGACCGCCTGATCGCCTGCTTCGGTTCCATGCTGGTCTACTGGTATCACTATAGCCAGCGCGGCGTACGCATAGAGGTAGAAACTGACGATGACTCAATCGCTGCGCACTTTCTGCATATACTGCATGGCAAAAAACCTACGGAGCTGCATATCAAAGCCATGAACACCTCACTGGTGCTGTATGCGGAACATGAGTTCAACGCCTCTACCTTTACCGCCCGCGTGATCGCCGGAACCTTGTCTGACCTGTATTCGTGTATCACAGGCGCGATCGGTGCCTTGCGCGGCCCCAAACACGGCGGCGCCAATGAAGCCGCCATGGAGATCATAGAGCGCTACCGCAATGCGGATGAAGCCGAAGCTGACATCATGGCGCGCATGGCACGCAAGGAGATCATCATAGGCTTTGGCCACCCGGTGTACACCATTGCCGACCCGCGGAACGAAGCGATTAAGGAAGTCAGCCGCTCACTGGGGCAAGACGCCGGCAACATGCAACTGTTTGATATTTCGGCCCGCATTGAAGCCACCATGTGGCGCGAGAAAAAGATGTTCCCCAACCTGGATTGGTACAGCGCCTCGAGCTACCACCTGATGGGTATCCCCACCGGCATGTTCACACCTATCTTTGTCATCTCACGCACTACCGGCTGGGTCGCACATGCCATTGAGCAGCGTATAGATAACAAGATCATACGTCCGAACGCTGAATATAACGGCCCGGATAACAGACCGTTTGTGCCATTAAACCAACGTTAATTTTAGCCACAGAGAGCACAGAGGACTCAGAGAAAAAACTGATTCTTTTGCCTTTCTCTGTGAACTCTGTGTCCTCTGTGGCTTAACTTTTATTTGAAAGAAAACTTACATGTCAGCACATATTTCTAACGTCCGGCCGGACCCCGACCAGGTCATCGTCGATATCGCCAACTACGTGGCAGATTTTGAGATCGACTCGGCCGAGGCCTATGACACTGCCCGCAACTGCCTGATGGATACCCTGGGCTGCGGTTTTGAAGCGCTGGATTATCCGGCCTGTACCAAATTACTGGGGCCAGTGATCGCAGGTACCGTGGTGCCGAATGGCGCCAAGGTACCAGGCACCGCTTATCAGCTGGACCCTATCCTTGCGGCATTCAATATCGGCGCCATGATACGCTGGCTGGATTTCAACGACACCTGGCTGGCCGCCGAATGGGGCCACCCTTCAGACAACCTGGGCGGGATCCTGGCCAGCGCCGATTATATTTCACGTAAAAACGTCGCCGAAGGCAAAGCAGCGCTGACCATGAAAGATGTGTTGACCGCGATGATCAAGGCACACGAGATCCAGGGCGTGCTGGCGCTGGAAAACAGTTTCAACCGCGTCGGCCTGGACCATGTGATCCTGGTGAAGATCGCCTCGACTGCTGTGGTCACCAGGCTGCTGGGCGGTAACAAACAGGACATCATCAACGCGGTTTCCAATGCTTTTGTCGATGGCCAGAGCCTGCGCACATACCGCCACAGCCCGAATACAGGCTCGCGCAAGTCGTGGGCGGCTGGCGATGCCACTTCACGCGCGGTGCGCCTGGCGTGGATGACGCTGCAAGGCGAGATGGGCTACCCGAGTGCACTCACCGCCAAGACCTGGGGTTTTTATGATGTGTTGTTCAAAGGCAATGCGTTCAAATTTCAGCGTCCTTACGGTAGCTATGTCATGGAACAGGTATTGTTCAAGATCTCTTTCCCGGCAGAGTTTCATGCGCAAACAGCCGTGGAAAGTGCTTTCCAGCTCAACCACGAAGTCGGGCACAGACTGCAATCGCTGAATGACATCGCCAATATAGACAAGATCGTCATCACCACTCATGAATCGGCGATACGCATCATTGATAAAAGCGGCCCCATGAACAACCCGGCTGACCGCGACCATTGCTTGCAATACATGGCGGCAGTAGGTTTGCTGAAAGGCAGCCTGACCGCACTGGATTATGAAGATGCCGCCGCGGCTGACCCGCGTATCGACGCCCTGCGCGACAAAATGCATTGTGTAGAGAAAGCGGAATATACGCGCGATTACCTGGATCCGGAAAAACGCTCAATCGCCAATGCGATCCAGATCTTCTTTAAAGATGGCAGCCAATCGAGCAATATCGCGGTGGAATATCCTATCGGCCACAGACGCCGCCGTGAACAAGGGATCCCGGAACTGGTGAAGAAATTCAAAGTGAACCTGGCACGCCGTTTTAACGCCGAAAAGCAGGCCGAGATCCTCAATTTGTGCCAGGACCAACAGCAGCTGGAGAATACACCTGTGCACCAGTTTGTGGATATGCTGGCGCTTTAATCCATCAACTTTTAAAGCAGAATGTTCTGGGCACCTGCGGGTGCCCAAATTTTAGCTGTAGCAAATAGAGAGCAAAAAAAAGCGACCCGGAGGTCGCTTTTTTAACATCAACAGGGATTAATCTGTGATGAGTTTTTGCTGTGACAGCAAGTTAGTAATGATAGCTGCATCGTTAGATTGACCACTTACCAGGTCTACACCTGTCAAGACAATTTGCTGCGTTGTCTGGCCACTGCTAAAGCTGCCTGCAAACCCACCATTAGAGCTGATGTGGATAACAGTGTCGCTACCTGATTTTTCGAAGTGCAGGTAGTTCACCAGGTTAGTGCTATTTTCACCTTGCAGCAAATCACGCACATCCAGGATATCGCCACCTTGAGACACTGATGCCTTGTTGAAATCAGTGATAGTGTCGCGCGCAGGGTTACCAGCCACGCCATCATCACCTCTATCCCATTTGAACACATCCACACCTGCACCACCGGTTAAAGTATCGTTACCTTTACCGCCGATGAGGATGTCATTGCCTTCACCACCGTTCAAGGTATCGTTACCGGCACCGCCGCGCAGAATGTCATTACCGGCACCACCGTTCAAGGTATCGTTACCAGCTAAACCGTAGATGATATCGTTACCAGAAGTACCGTTCAGCGCAGTGCCATTAGCTGAGTTATCATTTCCACTAGTACCAGTAATGATATGTGCATTGTTGCTGTTGCTCAACAGATCAAGGCTGACCAGATTAGCCGTGGCCGCAGTGTCACTCAGATTAGTACTATCTGTCGCAGTGATAGTGAAACGCTCCAGTGCATTCACACTCACAGCGTTGTCTGTTCTGATGGTAGACAAGAACTCGTTTAACTTGAGGTTATCGATCGTACCATTATCCAGCGCGCTGATAGACAACTCACCTTTGACACCGATCACGCCCAGCAAACCACTTTCGTTGTAGGACACTTTCAGGCCCAATTCAGCAGCCACTTCTTGAGAGTAAGTCAGCAAATTACCACCCAGCGCCACACTCAGCAATGCTCCGGCAGTCACCGTCACATTAGTGATGTTGTTGTTCACATCTCTCGCAGTGAATGCCTGACGGCTGGAGAAGTTCAGCAAATCAACATTCAACAGGCCAGGAATGGTCAACAACCCTGCTGCATTGACACCAGCGCTTACATCAGGCGCCACTTGTGGGATCGCATTGATCTTAGTGACATTCACGCTCAATGTTGCAGAACTTGTATCGCCATCTCTGTCACTCAAGGTGTATTGGAAATCGGCCACACCAGAAACAGAGGTGTTTTTAGGCGTGAAGACGAAAACACCGTCATCCATATCTAAAACCAGGGTGCCTTTTGCAGTAGTGATTGTCAACTTGTGGTTTGCTGAGTCATAACTACTTCTGTCAGTACCACTCACAGAGATGGCAAAAGTTTTTGCATTGAAGGTGTAAGTCGTGCCATCAATTGACACCGATTTCACGTAACCACCATCTGCACCAAAACCACCATTTGTCACCAGGCTACCAGTGATTGAAGCTGAGACTGTCTCGCTCAATACATCATTCAGCTGGTTGAAGTCTGTGACTTTGATGCCGCCTGTATTAGTACCAGTGTGACCATCATAAGCAATAGGATCCAATTGGGTAACTGTTGTATTCTTACCTAATCCAAGCGCATAGGACTTGATATCGTATTTATTCAGGAAGTCAGTCCATATTTTCTCTTCATTAGGCTGAATACCAGCGTCCGTACCATTTCCATTTTCACGGCCAGATAAGTCAGAATCACCACCCAGACCGCGGTTTGGTTCACCATCGGTAAAGAAGTAAGACACAGTCTGTGCATTATCCAATTTACCACCTGACTCATAAGCCTTCATCGCAGTATTCAGCGCTGAGTCATAGTTTGTGTTGCCATCAGGAGACAAAGTATCCAAATAATCATTGGCTTGCTTAACAGTCAACCATGTAGTGCCCAATTGTTTGGTCTGATCAAGACCGGCAAACACAACCAGCGCAACTTTCACATCACCCAAATTATCATAGCTGGCCAGCAAGGTTTTAATTGACTGGATAGCGCTTGCCAGGCGAGTGCTGCCATCTACACCATCAGTGCCACGCATACTGCCAGAAACGTCCAATGTGATCATTACATTGGTATTGGCCGAGTTTGTTGCATAGACAGTCTGGTTGGTGGCAATTGGTGAGTCATCTTCAACCGTCACTGGCAAGGTGGTGGTTTGTGTCACACCATTCACCACAGCTTTTACACCGACATTGGTAATCACAGTATCTTCAGTCGTTTTATCCGGATGATCTACTGGAGCACTCAGTGCGATTTTGTAACTACCATTGTTATCAATAGTCACAGTCAGCACTTTTGTGTTTCCTGCCGAACCAGTCAATGTCTTGCCATCAGCAGACAAGGCCCAAGTCACAGCTACACCACCAGAGGTGATTGCAGGGCCTGTTGGGGCTTCTAAAGACCATACTGCACCGCTATTAGTAGCACTGCCACCATTAGAGGTATTCAAGCTGAATGTGCCTGTCGCTTCCACTGCGTTTGTTGTATCAGTGTTACCGCCAGTGTCTTTCAGACCACCAGCAAGACCTTCTTCAGACACAGCCGTTTTGCTACCAGTAACCAGCGTCAAGCCACGATCGTTGTCGATAATCGTACCCACACCGCTCTTGTCACTCACAGTCAATGTCAGTGTTTCGTTTGGCTCAACGATCGTGTCGTCCACGGTCGGGACAGTCACAGCAAAGCTGCTCACACCGGCAGGCACAGTAATCTTGCCTGTCAATGC